>CAWHBZ010000024.1:0-41763 GCA_963827645.1 uncultured beta proteobacterium
GGCTCGTCAAGTGATTCCCGAGTGACGCATGCGAGATTTGAGCCTGCAGCCGCAAGTCAGGCCCGCGGCGCCTGCAAGCCTGCAACCTCCATCGCCGAGTCGTATCGCCCGTCTCGCGCCGCGCTGTTCAATCGCGCTCGTTCGAGTAACGCTTCCTGGGCACTACGAGCGTTGGCAGCCTGTCCTTTCCAGACCTGCAACACCGGGTCTTGCAACGCGCGCCCATAAGAAAAGCTCAGCGCCCAAGGTTGCGGTCCGAGCCGGTTGATCGCGTCGAGATGGGCGCTTGCCTCGACAGGCGTCTGTCCGCCGGACAAGAAAAAGATACCCGGCACGGCCGCCGGCACGCATCGCCGCAGCACGCGCACCGTCTGATTGGCGACCTCGACCACAGGCGCCTGTCTTGCCTGCTCGCGGCCGGCGACGACCATGCTCGGCTTCAGCAGCATGTGCTCGAGATCTACCCGGTTTCGATGCAGAGCATCGAAGACTTCGTGCAGCACGGCTTGGGTCACGTCGGCGCAACGCTCGATGGTATGACCGCCGTCCATCAGCACCTCGGGCTCGACGATCGGCACGACACCTTCGTCCTGGCAGATCGCGGCGTAGCGGGCCAACGCGTCGGCGTTGGCCTCGATCGCGAGCCGGCTCGGCAGCGTGTCGGAGATGTTGTAGACCGCGCGCCACTTCGCGAAACGCGCGCCTTGCTCCTTGTAGGCGCCGAGGCGCTTCGCGAGCCCGTCGAGCCCCTGAGTGATCTCGTCACCTGGCGCACGCGCGAGCGCGATCTTGCCAGCGTCGACCTTGATGCCGGGCATGAGGCCCTGGCGCACGGCCAGTTCCGGCAACGGCACGCCGTCGTCGGCTTGCTGCAGCAGCGTCTCCTCGTACAGGATGACGCCGCTGATGAAGGCGCTGAGCCCGGGCGTCGCCAGCAGCAGATTGCGGTATGCGCGCCGGTTCTCCGCGGTGGACTCCACGCCAATCGCCTTCAGACGCTTGGCGATGGTCGGTGCGCTCTCATCGGCAGCCAGGATGCCTTTTCCGGCCTGGACCAGCAAATCAACTGTCACCTGCAAGCGGTCTCGAGCATCCATCGTGTTCCTCCACTTGAGCGGATTGGCCCGACATGCAAGTTTGCTCTTGACACAGCGCGCGTGCCACCGATCGGCGCAAACCCCGCAGCCAGTGCGGGTCAGCCGATTCAGTCGCCGTGGTTCTGAACTCAGGCCGCTCAGCGTCGGTGCTCGTGGTTTTCACGCTCTTGGCGGAACGATGCGTCCGCCACGCGCTGGTCCACCCGGTGAAACGCCGACCCTTGCGGCTGGCTGCCATCGGCCAAAAACGGTCGTAGCGGGTCGCCGCCAGAAGCAGACTTGCCGCTCAGACCTGTGCCGCCCGCGGGCAGGTGGCGGCCGAAGAACGCCGCGATCTTGCGGTCCACGTCCGGCAGCACCGAGCGGTCGAAGCCGGGCGGGTCGTCGAGCAGATCCGCGGCCAGCCCACTCAAGCCTGGCGGCAATGGCGACAGCAGCGCGCCGTGGCCTGCGGTCGGCAACTCGGCGATCCGCTCGCATGGCGTGCACGCCTGCAGCACGCGGTCGCTGTGGAAGCGCGGCACGAGCCAGCGGTCTTGCGCCAGTGTCACCAGGCCGAGTGGCACGCGTGGCTGAGCCAGCGAGGCCGGATCGAACGCCACCGCATGCGGACCACCGGCCACCACCGCGGCGACGCGCGGGTCGGTGTGCTCGTGCACCGTATCGTCGTCGAAGCGGCTGCGGATTACGCCGAGAGCGAGCCACTTCTTGAACCCATCGAAAGGCCCACCGGTCAGGCGCAGGAACAACGCCACGCAGGTGTGAAAGTCCTCCTCGATGTGGGATTGGCAATGCTGCTTGAAGCGTGCTGCCGACCAGCGCGAGCCGGCCAGCGTCAGCGCAGTGTGGCCGCCGGCGGAGAAACCGTACACGCCCACGCGGTCTAGTTGCAGCAGCGGTGCAAAGCGCGCATCGGCGGCGATCGCATCGATGGCGCGAGACACCTCACGCGGCCGCATGACCCAGCTTTCTGGGCCGGCGCGCGTGAGGTCCTTGAAGTTGTCGCCGCGGTGTTCCGGCATGGCCACCACGAAGCCCGCATCCACCAACACCCGCGCCAGATTGCCGTGCACATAGGGGCTGCCGCCCGAGCCGTGCGAGATCACCACCAGCCGGCCGTTGCCGCGCAGCGGGTCGGCCCCCACGGCCAGTGCCAGCGACAGGCGCGCCGGTGTTGGCGGCGCTTCCGCTGCGAGGGTGGGGTAGTACACCGACACCGGGCCGTCTTGTTCGGTGGCCGGCAATTGGGCAAAGCCCAAGCCGGCATGCGCCGCTGCGCCATACGTGCCCAAGCCCAGCAGGGTCCATGCCACCGCTTTGCGGCATGCGCCTGCCAGGAACCGAATACCCATGGGATGCCTGTTCATCTGATCGCCTCCTGAAAACGAAGGCCCGACGCCTTCGAAGAGGGCGACGATGAAGTCCGGCCAGCGCCGTGTCTCGCCGAAGCCCGCACGTTGCAGGTTTCGGCCAGCCGATTTCAAGAATCGGCGCTATGTCCCCGGCGGAACTCGGTGGGCGTCAGGCCGGTGGCGGCCTTGAAGGCGCGGTTGAAGGGGCCGATCGATTGAAACCCCGACTCCAACGCAATCGTCAGCACCGGCAAGGTGCGGCGCTGCGGGTCGGCCAGCGCATGGCGCGCCTCGGCGAGCCGAAGCCCGTTGACGTAGGCGTTGAAATTGCGATGGCCAAGGCGCTGGTTGATCAGGCGGCGCAGGCGGTACTCGGGCACCGACAGGCGCGCGGCCAGACTGGCCACGCTCAGATCCTCGCTGCGGTAGGCGCGCTCCTCCGCCATCACGCGCTGCAGCGCCTGCGCCAAGCGCTCTTCGGCCGAATCGGGCGCGGCCGGCACCCGTGCTTCGGCATCGGTCGAGGGTGCGGAGGGCACGCGCTGCGCGGCTGGTGCGGCGACGATGGCCGAGGGGAACAACTCGGACCCGCCCACGCGCAGGAAGTGCCAGGCTGCCACCGACACGATGGACAGCAGCATCACGGCATCCACCAGCGCCATCACTTCCGACAGCCGCCCGCGCTCGGTGGCCAGGCGCGCCACCAGCATCGCCAGCGTGTAGCCCACACCCATCACCACGATGAAGGCGCGCACGCGGCGCCGCTCCTCCACGAGATCGTCGCGCCAGTGCCGCGCCGCGGCCAGCACGGTGAGCACCGCGAACACCAGCGGCACCGCGCGTTGCAAGCCCAGGCTCACCTGCGCCAGCGGTGGCGGGCTGTCGGCCGCCCACGCCACGCAGTTGACGCCGCTCACCAGCAGCACCACCCCATAGGCCGCCCCATGCACCGGCTGGAAACGAAAGTCGTCATCGAACAGGGCTTGCACGAAGACCCAGAACAGCACCACGTTGGCCACCGCGATCGCGATGAACGGCACTTGCCACACACGGGGCACCAGGGACTCGAACAGCGGCGTGGAGCCGATCACCTGCACGCATGACCCCAGGGCCAAAACCACCGCAGCCTGGGCGGCGGGCAAAGCCGGTCGGTCGTGCAACAGGCGCGCCGCCAGCAGCACCAGCAGCGCGAGTAACGTGCCACGCAGCGCGGCGTCGAGAACCGGCAGCAGCAACGACGAGGGTTCACCCATACGAGAGCAAGTATGCCGAATCGCGCCCGCGGCCGTAGGCCGGTCCAGCAGCACGCCGAACAGCGGCACTTCGAGCGGCGCGCTCAGACAGCGCGTCGCGAAGCGAACCACTGCAGCGCGATCGAGCCGACCTGACTCGACCACCAACCCAATCGCTGTGAGCGAGTCTCATCGCGACCTGCGTAGTGGGCCATGTACCAGTCGATGACGTCGGCCATCGCGAGATGACCCGCGCGCAGCGGGAGTGCGGGCAGGGTCATGAAAAGCTCCGGTGAGTTTAGAACCCGCCGTTACCGGCGCACGGCCAGTGCCGCAGGCTCGCGCGGTGAGACCCGGGCCGCGGCACCCTGCGCCATGCACGGCAACCACCGCACCGAGCCCGATCAACCCTGCTGGTGGTGCCGGTGGTTCGATGGCGTTACTGCGCAGAACACCGCCGCGTTGTGCAACCACCCGACTTGCTGCCGGGCTAGCGACGCCCGAGCGCGGCTCAGTTGTTTCGAGCGTGCCGGTCGTTCGGTGATTCATTCATGGCATCAGGGTGGTTCGCGGGACTGCGCCCCGCACTCGTCAGGCCGCGCGGAGAATACGGCGACGTGTCATCGCAACAGTATCGAGATGAGCATCACGCGCAAGCAATTCCTGGGGTCCGTCACCGGCGGCACAGTGACGCTGCTGATTCAGGCTTGTGGCGGCGGGGCCGCCCTCCCCGAGGGCCTGGTCTTGCTTGGCGGCGGCACCAACGGCGACGGCACCAACGACAACCCGGAACCGGTGTCCACATGCGGGTCGTCGGGCAGCGAGATCACCGGCAACCACGGCCACCTGCTGACGGTGCCAACGCCCGACCTCACGTCGACCACTGCCATCACGTACGGCATCATCGGTAGTGCCACGCACGACCACTCGCTGACCTTGTCGCCGGACGATCTTGCACAGCTCAACTCCGGCGGCGCCGTGACGGTGGTGTCGTCGGTGACCGACGCGCCCACTTTCGGTTCGCATTCGCATGGCGTAACGGTGACGTGCGTGTGAGGCCAAGCCGCGCGGGCACGAGGTGGTCATTGAAAGCGGGCACTGAGCGCAACGGGGAGTGCGCAAGCGTCTCCGCCGTGCTCCCCAACAGGCTAGCCCACTGTTTCTGGCTCCCCGACCTGGGCTCGAACCAGGGACCTACGGATTAACAGGCTGGGCGTCGATCGGCCCGCCATCGAACCACGATCTTTCTAGTCAAGACGCTGAGCGCGTCCAACTCCGAGCTGGCCGCACTCTCCCGCTCACTCACACACCCGACGCGCTTGCTGGAGCAAGGATCGGTTCGAGCTGCGCTCGTCTACCGGGATTCGCTCGATCGCGCCCATGGCGAGGTGCGCGTGCACTTGAAGGTAGCCGCCGCCCTGGCTGATCTCCAGCCGCTGATTCTTCTGGCTAGGTGTTGAGTTCCAAGAGGTTGCTCATGGTTGGGATACGGCTCATGGGCGGCTGGCGGTTGAGTGCGGAGTGTGGCCGATGCCAGTTGTAGCGATGCAGGAAGGGCTGCAAGGCGGCCTCTCGCTGAGCTGAGCTGTCGTAGGGCCTGGCATAGGCCCACTCTCGTAGGCTGGTCTGCACGAAGCGCTCGGCCTTGCCGTTGGTCTTGGGCGTGTAGGGCCGGGTCTTGATGTGCCGGATGCCCAGTTCGTCGCACGCAGCCTTGAAGACGCTCTTGAAGCCCGTGCCGTTGTCGGTCATGACGCGTTCGATGCGCACGCCCAGGCTGGCGTAGTAGGCCACGGCCTCGCGCAGGAACTGCACGCAGCTGACGGCCTTCTCGTCGGGCATACTGGGCGAACGACACGCGCGAGTGGTCGTCGATGGCCAGGTGCACCATGTCCCAGCCAATGCCGCGGTGGCGGTTAAGTGCGGTCGCCGGTGATGCGATGGCCCGACGCCGTCGATGCGGCCGAGCTTCTTGGTGTCGATGTGCAGCAGTTCGCCGGCAGTGGCGCGCTCATAGCGCACGACCGGCACCGGCGGCTCCAGCGACTTCAGCCGTGACAGTCCCAGCCGCTTCATGCAGCGGCTGACGGTGGCGACGCCGCGCCTGGCTCGCATGGCGATGCGCCACAGCGGCCAGCGTGCGACGCCGTAACCCCTCCAGCTCGCGCTTGCTCCTGCAGCCGTCAGCGCCCGCGGGCTAGCGCCGCGGGCGTGAGCTGCGGTCCGTCAGACCAGCTAGCCCCTCGGCCTTGAAGCGCGCCAGCCACTTGAAGCCGGTGCGCTTGCTGACTCCGGCGGCCTGGCTGGCCTCGCCACGGTCCAGCCTTCATCGAGCACCCGGCTGACCAGCAGGGCTCGACCTTTGGGCGTCAATCTCGCATGCTTGTGGCTGTTCATCCGTTCTCCTGTTTGGGTTGCCAGGGCGTCTCGACAACCCCAGCATCCCAAATCAGGAACGGATGAACAACCTATCGGAACGTCACACCTAGGCAGCGTCGCTCCACCACGGAGGTTCAAGATGAATAGGTTTGGCTCGGTCGACGGTGTGCTCGTGCAATGGGGGGATCGACTGTTCTACCTCGGCAACCGCATCGTGCATGCAAAGGGTGATCTTCGGCTTCGATCAGGCGCAGCGGCCCAGCGTGCCTCGGCTCTGCGGGCGCGCATTGAAGCCACCATGGTGAGGAGGGCGCCGCAGGTGATGGTCAAGGTGACCGGAGGTGGGCGCGGCATGGCCGCAATCGCCGCGCACCTGCGCTACATCAGCAAGAACGGTCGGCTCGACATCGAGGACGATCGCGGTCAATCCGTGCGGGGCAAGGATGCCATCCGGGACCTGGTGGACGAGTGGCGCTTCGGCGGCAGCCTGATCGAAGACGTCAGCCCGCGGCGAGAAGCGTTCAACATCATGCTGTCCATGCCGCGTGGGAGTCAAACCGTGGGAGTCGGCTCTATCCGAGGAAGAGTGATCTTCATCGTTGGCGCGAAACATTCGCCGAACAGCTTCGCGGCTATGGCGTCGACGCGGAAGCGACCCGCCAGGCTACGCGCGGGGCAACACGAAACTACGACCCAATCTGGCGCACCAAAGCCAGGGCGGCGAATCGCCTCAGGAGCGAGCGTCCTCGGGCGAAATTTGGCGCTGCAGCGCTCTCTTCACGCCAGGCGGCACAAACGTCCTGGAAACACATCGCCTCGGCTTTGGCTGGGTCAACGCACGCCCGTGATCGAGAGATCGCTGCTGCCATTGACCGGCAGATCACCCAGTTCGAGCGAGAGCCCAAGCGCAGCAACATCGCCGGAGTGGATCGCGAAGTACGGCGCTAGCGATCTGCATCGCTTGGTCAGACGGGGCTACCGCATGTCGGAGCACACACCATCTCGACACGACCCAAGACCCGCTTGGACTTCAGTGCTGAGCTCAGTCGATGTGTTCCGCAGAGGAAGCATGAACGTGTGTTGCCGGCACCTGTGAAGGGTGACCCGGAGGTCTTTGTCGAATAGCGCAAGCCGTCGTCGGAAACTCTGGTCGATGATACAGATTTGCTCATGGGCGTATTGTCGCCGGCATACACCTTGATACGGACGAGCGCATGCGACTGCAGCCGTTTCATCAGGTCGACGAGACGCCTTTCACAGCATCGCGCGAGTATGTCTTGCGTGCATGGGGTCAGCCTCGACTAGCCCAACGAAACGACGTGGGGCTGAACGAGCTCGACTACGGATCGGTGGTGTTTCGCTTCCAGGAGAGCGGTCGGTTGGAAGAGGTCACGCGGCAAGCGAGCGTGCTCACGTTGGGCGAGGTCGCGGTCCCGTTTGCTTCGCTGGCCCTATTCGTTCAAAAGCACGACGACATGGCGTTCGAACGGGCGGGCTCCGTCATCAGTCCCTTGTTTGGACTGGCATTCGACCCGTCATGTCCCTGCTGGGTGACCGCGTTGGCTGCGCATTGCATCGATACCTGGCGCGCCCTCTGACGGACTGGAAACAACCGCGCAGCCGATTTGCGAGATCAGGGGTTCCTCCAGCGTCGAACAAAAGGCCGGCCAGTGCTCGCCTGGCAACCTGCATCGGGCGACAATCGCCCACGGAGAATCCAAATGCGCCCACCGAAGCCAGGACTTCACGCGATCTTTCGCGCCAAGGACAGCACGATCTACATGGTTCGAGAGGTGACCGACTTGCCCTTCGTCGGCGAATACCAGCTTGTGCTGGCGACCGAGCAAGAGGTGCGCAACGGCACCAAGGTCGCGTCGATCACCAACGCGGAGTTCGAGAACCTCTACACCGCAAAAGGCTTGGAACGAATCGCTGTCCGTCCGCCGTTTTTGCCGTAACGATCGACGACGAATGCTTTCATGCCGGAGCTCTTACCGGTCGGGTGTCGACCATTGCGCACAAGGCGGCGGTCAGCAGCGCCAAGCCGATGTGCAGCGCATAGACCGCATCGAAGTCGCTGCGCTGCACAGCTGCCATGGCCGAGCAGCAGCACGATGATCGCGACGCCGATGACCGAACCGATCTGGCGGGTCGCCTGGTTGACGGCACTGCCCACCGCGTAGTGCTGCGCCGGCAGCCTGCTGACCGCGGCGGCCGACAGCGACGGCAGCACGAGGCCCACGCTGGCGCCGCTCAGCAGCAGGCCGGGCAGCCAGTGCAGGAGGTACGACGGCTCGGTCGCCCGGAACGAGCATGAACCAGAGCGCGGCCGCGGCATACAGCAGCGCGCCGCCGATCAGGAACGGCCGATGCCCGAAGCGCCCGGCGAGGCGCCCGGTGATCATCGGCGACCGGAATCACCGTCAGCGGACCCGGTGCGATCGCCAGCCCGGCGCGCGCCTGGCTGTAGTGCCATACGTTGCCCATGAAGAAGAAGAAGGCGAAGAACATCATCGCGAATGCGATGCCGAACGTCAGCGTGGCCGCGTTCACCGCGCTGTAGGTCCGGTGGCGGAACAGCCCCAGGTCGACCAGCGGCTCGCGCGCGCTGGCGCGCCCAGACGACGAATGCCGACGAGCGCGATCACGCCGGTGCCGGCGGTCGCCAGCGAGCTGCGCGCGGGTCCAGCTCGGCGAGTCCGCCTCGACGATGGCGAGCGCGATCGCGCCGACGGCGACGACGAGCAGCGCCATGCCCACGCCGTCGACGCGTCGACGCGTCGTCGCCGCGGTCCGATTCGCGCAGCAGGGACGCACCCCACCACAACGACATCGCGCCGATCGGCAGGTTGATGAAGAAGGCCCACGGCCAGCCGACGGTCTGCACGATGAACGAGCCGAGGCTCGGCCCGACGGCGGCCGCGAAGCCGCCCACCGCGCCCCACAGGCTGACGGTCACGGCGCGACGGCTCTGCGGAAACGCTGCCAGCACGATCGACAGCGACGCCGGGGTGAGCAGGGCCGCGCCGACCGCCTGCAGCACGCGCGCGGCGATCAGCCAGCCGACGTTGCCGGCCAGTCCGCACAGCGCCGACGCAGCGATGAACAGCGTCACGCCGAGCAGGAACACGCGCTTCCTGCCATGCGTGTCGGCGAGGCCGCCGGCGGGGATCAGCATCGCCGCATAGACCACCGTGTAGGCGTTGAGCACCCACGACATGTCGGCCGCGCTCGCGCCGGGAAAGCCGGCGCGCAGTGCACCGAACGCCGCGTACAGCATGGTCGTGTCGAGCGACACCAGGAAGATCGCGACGCTCGCGACCCAGAACACGGGCCATGGCGATGCGGGGCGGGCGGGCGGCTCGGCCGCGGCGGGGGCGGCGGGCAGGGTGGCAGGAATCATGGGCAGCTCCGGTGTCGTCGCCATCGACGCGTATCAGGCGGCGCTGCGGCAGGTAGCTCGGCCTGCGCCGCCGTCAGGCCCTGCTTGACGAGTCGCGTGCGTTCGTCGGCCAGCACTTCGTCGAGCCCGGCCTCGAGCCCGTCGAGCGCGCGGGCGACGATGTCGTCGGGGCTGGTCTTCGGGCCCTCGATGCGCGCGCACGAGGTCGGTGTCGACGAACGCCATGTGGAGCGCCAGCACCTGGGTGCGTTGCGCGCGCGAGCTCGTGGCGCAGCGCGTTGGTGAGCGACCAGGCGGCCGACTTGCTGGCCGCGTAGGCCGCCAGCTGCCCGCCGTTGATCCATGCCACGATCGACAGCACGTTGAGCAGCGCGCCGCCGCCGTTGGCGGCGAGCACCGGCGCGAACGCCTGGCTCATCCGCAGCATGCCGAAGAAGTTGGTTTCCAGGTGCCGGCGCGCGCTCTCTTCGCTGTCTGGCGCGAGGAAGCCGCCGAGCTGGCCGACGCCGGCGTTGTTGATGACGAGCGTCACGTCGCCGGGCGCGCGCCGCGGCCGCCGCCACCTCGTCGGGCTTGGTCACGTCCAGTCGGATCGGCTCGACGCCGGGTGCGGTGACGGTCGAGGGGTCCCGCGCACCGGCGTAGACCTTGCGCGCGCCGCGCGCGAGCAGCGCGCGCGTAAAGGCGAGGCCGATGCCGCGGTTGGCGCCGGTGACGAGAGCGACGGCGTTGTCGAATCTTCATGGACAGTCTCCTGTGAATGAGTGAGTACTGAATATGACAAGCGTCATATTCGAGGGCGAGCGAAGGCTGAAGTGGGTCTGTCGGCTCGGCGGGTTCAGCCGGTCGCCGAGTCGGGTGTGTCGTACTGCTGGACGAGCGCCTTGCGTGCCGCCGACAGCACGGCGCGGCCGTCGGCGTTGGCGCCCAACGCGCGCGCGAGTTGCAGCGTGCCGACGAGCGTGCCGGCCACCACGCTCGCCGTCGCGCGCGATGCGTGCGGCAAGCGCCGACTGCACGCCGGCGACGAGCCGCCGCACGCGCATGGCCGATGCTTCGCGCACGGCATCCGACTGGCGCGGCATGTCGCACGCCAGCGCGGCCACCGGGCAGCCGGTCTCGAGCGACGCGAGGTGCTCGTCGGCGAGGTAGGCCTCGACAAGCGCCCGGAAGGCGCTCACGCCCTTCGCCGCTCGGCGCTCGACGCGCGCGCGTCACCGCCTCGCCGCTGTCGCGGCCGGCGCGCTCCAGCGCTTCGACGATCAGTGCGTCGCGCGAATCGAAGTGCGCGTAGAAGCCGCCATGGGTCAGGCCGGCCTCCTTCATCACGTCGGCGACGCCGACGCCTGCATAGCCGTGCCGGCGGATCGCCCGCGCGGCCACGTCGACGATGCGCTCATGCGTCTCGTGCTTGCGGCTGTTGGGCGTGCGGCTCATCGGGTCTTCTCATATGACGGTCATCATATTCGTTCGCCGACTATCCGTCAACCAGGGTGAAAGACCGCGAGAGCCGGTAAGCCTGCACGGTAGGGAAATGGGGAGCAACTGAGCGCAGAAAGGCGCCGCACAGCAGTGGTTCGCGGAGTAGAACTCGTGCGGCCAGCCAATGACGGCCAGGAGGTCGCCGAGCGCGTGGGCTACGGCTCGGCGAGCACCTTCAGCACGGCTTTCAGCCGCCATGTCGGTCAGCCGCCGGGGCGTTACGCCGCCGGGCGGTAGGTAGCCATTCACTGACGAGGTCGTAAGCGGTCGTTGGCGTAGATCCACTGCGCATGCGTCGGGCGGTGTCTCGCATCAGCGATGCGAAGATCGGCAATCACGACGTGGCACAGTGGCGCGTCCCATCGCATCAACCAGAGGGAGTCGGCATCATGGGCGACAGGCTGACCGGGAAGAGCGCGCTGGTGACGGGCGCGGGGCAGGGTATAGGGCGAGCGATTGCGTTGCGTTTCGCCCGCGAGGGCGCAAAGGTCGTCATTTCCGACATCGACGACGAAGCAGCAGAGGCCGTCGCGGCAGAGATTGAGACGCCCCTGCTGGTCAACCACTGCGACACAGCCATCGAGGACGACGTCAAGCGCGCGATCGACGTGACGATCGCGACGTTCGGCAGGCTTGACATTTTGGTCAACAACGCGGGTGTGGCTGGCGGTGTGGACTACGAAAAGACGATCGCGGTCAACCTCAATGGTGTGCACTACGGACTGAAGCATGGCGCCGAGGCAATGGCGGCGAGCGGTGGCGGATCGATCGTCAACCTGTCGTCAATACTTGGACTGATCAGCGTTCCAATCCCGAGCCTTGATGCATACACCGCTTCCAAACATGGCGTCGTCGGTCTGACGAAGCATTACGCAACAAACTATGGGCGCCGCCGCGTGCGCATCAACTGCATCAACCCCGGCTGGATCGAAACGGCGATGACCAAGCCGCTCGCCGACTTCAATCTCACGAACTACATGAAAGACAACTCTGCGCTCGGCCGCATGGGGGCGCCAGAGGAGGTCGCGGCCGTCGCGCTGTTCCTCGCATCCGACGATGCATCGTTCGTGACCGGTGCATCGTTTGTGGTTGACGGCGGCTGGACCGCCCGCTGACTCATGAATTCCGAGGTGAAGAGCGCGGCGTGATGGATTGGCCCATCGCATCCGCACTGCGATGGTGAGCTCGCGACGCTCGCGCCAGCGAGGTGAAGGTCCCAGCGCGCGGTACGTTCCAGTCGATCAAGACCGTTGCCTATCGAAGGTGTTGCTCCCGGCACAGAACTGAAAACCCAGTTTCGGCTGTCGGCCAGTTGCAGAAGGTCCACAGCGCGCCGTAAAGCGGTCACTTGCGGCCACTGGCGCAACTGCCGCTCGGCGAGTCGCGTGGCGTTGGGGCTCATTTGCGCGGATGCTGGCCATCCTGTCACGCTCGCGTCATCCAACGCCGATACGGTCGGTACTCCGGTCTATCGCCGCGTGCAATCTGATCTTCGAGAAGGAATGGTCATGCCCCAGGTCACTGCCATATGGATCGAGCGCTTCGCCGCGCGGCTCATTCAGCTGCAACCGGAAACCAACCCACTGGACGCTGTGCGCAGCGCGACCGTCGCATACCCCTCGGTCGCCCAGTTGACGCCGGAGGATGCAGCCGCCGTCTGCGTGGCTTGCACTCGAGGACAACTTGCGAGTTTGTCCATGAGCCAGGCATCAGTGCTTCACTAAGCGTGACATCACGGGACTTTGCAGCATCGTTCTGCGGAACCTCTCAACGAACGCGATCAAGACATGAAGGGCTTCCAGCTCGCCTTGCGCTCCCCAACGATGAGAACGTGCATGCTGCGCTCACCATGGTCCACGCCCCACTCGGCTTCGGCCACGAACCAAGGTCCAAACACCGAGGCGAAGAGTTGGCGGTTGGCCAGGATCGCGCGATAGGTTGGGATCGCTCTCTCCGCCCAGCTTGCCAGAGGCTCGTAGGAGATCACTTCAATGCCTGTCGCCTCCAGCAAAGGCCGGGTGTCGGGCACGACCTCTCTACCCGGCATGAGCTCTGAGGCATGAACAGTTCTTGGGGTGATCCCAGGTTGTCAAGACCACACGAGCACCGGCGTGAGAGCGCGCAACCTCTGCGCAGGCAACTGTTCGACTCGCTGCGATCTGTAGCGCGTCGACGCTCATCAACGCGTCGCCGCACCCGGAAGATAGCGTCGTGCAGGCCATATCGGCCTCGACAAACTGCGCTTCCACCGCGCCCCTAACGACCCACCATGCAGGAGCGGGGGTATGCTCCTCGCGCCATGGGTATTGTCCACAGCCGCGTTCAGAAGCAGAAGCGGCAACTCGCAGCGATCATGGTCGTTGCGTGCGCGATCGCACCCGTATTCAATGTCGTGACCAGTGAGGCTTCCCTACGGTCTGCCATTCAGGGACTGGTCGATGCCGTGCTGATCACCCTCCTCGTGGGAGGCTACCTGCTCTTCGTCCGCGATGGCCGAGCACGCGGCTGGTTTCGGAAACTAAGCTTTTGGGCGGACCTCACGCTCAGCAGCACGCTGGTGCTCGTGCTCTTTCTCTCGGGTCGAGCGCTCGGGCAGGTGGTGACGACCTTCGAGGTGGAGCGTTTCGCGACGAGCTTCACCGAGCGGCACCTGCTCTACGCGTTGCCATTCTTCGCGGTCCTGGCGGTCACGATCCAGGTTGTCGTCCAGATGAACCGCATGATTGGCGCCAACGTGCTCGGATACTTCATGGCTGGCGTCTACCACCGACCGAAGGCCGAAGAGCGGATCTTCCTGTTTCTTGATCTCGAGGGTTCAACTCAACTTGCCGAAAGGCTGGGAAGTGCCCGGTACTTTGAGCTGCTCAGAAATTGCGTAGACGATCTGACGGAACCAGTACTCGAAGCCGAAGGGGAGATATACCAGTACGCCGGCGACGAAGTCGTGGTCACCTGGCCGATCGAAGCCGGCGTCCGTGCAGCCAACTGCGTGCGCTGCTTCTTTGGCGTTCGCCAGGCCATTGCGCGCCGCGCGCTCGGCTATGAGAAAGATTTTGGTGCGGTGCCTCGATTCCGCGGTGGGCTGCACGGGGGCACCGTCACCGCTGGTGAGATTGGCGATTTGCGCAAGCAGATTGTGTTCGTCGGCGACATCCTCAATACCGCTGCGCGTCTGGAGGAGCACGCGAAACGCAAGGGCCTGGACCTGGTGGCTTCGCAGGCGCTGCTGGACCGCATGCAACTGCCTTCCGACGTCGAAGCCAGCCCTTGCGGCGAACTTGCGTTAAGGGGTAAGGACTCACGCGTGGTCGCCCACAGTCTGACCGACTTGCGGGCCTGAGCTTCCATGGAACCCGCGGAGGGTTCGCCGCAGGGTACGAACGCCTGCTTCGCTTCGATCGAACTGACGGCTGTGGGTCGGAAGTTCGCGTACAGCGTCCGCTTCGTGGAGATCAAGGACGCTATGCCGGGCCCGGGAAGTGAAGATCCACCGTATACGTTGTGATGCTCGGGCCGCGGGCGTGGCAAGCGCTCTGAGCTAGCGCATTCGGTGAGGATCTGGTGCATACACGCTCCATTCCATCTAGTGGCGAGCCGCTGCCGGTAATCGGCTGCGGGACTTATGTAGGGTTCGACGTGCGGCCTGACGAAGCGGCGAACGAACGGTTGTCTGGCGTGCTGGATGCCCTGCTCGTTGCGGGCGGGAGCGTCATCGATAGCTCTCCGATGTACGGCCGCGCCGAAGGCATGGTCGGCGAACTGCTCGCCGCCGGGCGCGCGTCGCGCGCCTTCATTGCCACGAAAGTATGGACACGGGGCCGCGAGGCGGGTATCGACCAGATGCGTCGGTCGATGGCATTGCTTCGAACCGACTGCATCGATCTGATGCAGGTTCACAAGCTGGTGGACTGGAAGGTGCATCTGAAGACCTTGCGCGAGTGGAAGGAGTTGGGACGCATCCGCTACCTCGGTGTCACGCACTACACGTCGAGCGCGTACGCAGACCTCGAAACGGTCCTGCGTTCCGAAGCGCTGGATTTCGTGCAGCTGAACTACTCGATCGCCGACCGCTCAGCGGAGCGGCGCCTGCTGCCACTTGCGGCCGAGCGGGGTGTGGCGGTGATCGCCAACTTGCCGCTAGGGAGTGGTCAGGTGCTGCGGTCCGTCCAAGGAAGAGCTATCCCGGCCTGGGCGGAAGAGGAACTGTCCTGCACGAGCTGGGCCGAACTGCTACTCAAGTACGTTGTGGGTCACATCTCGGTGACCTGCGCCATCCCTGGCACCGGGCAATCCACGCATATGGCTGATAACGCATTGGCGGGGCAGGGAGTCACACCCGGCGAAGCGCAACGAGCGCGAATCCTCGAGTGCTGGAATGGTTCGGGCTAGCCGAGGACTAGCTGACAGCGGACCTTGTCCTAACGCATTCGGCCATCTGTTGACAGATGCTGGCGCGAGCCGAACGGCCGGAACAGGCTGAATGCTGTCGGTGGGGTTTGCAGTCCTGCGACCTGCACGACGAGCGTCGGCTCATGGTCCCGTCACGCCGGTTCGGACCCCACGGCAGCATGTTCCGAATCTTCAATCGAGCCGCACACCGGCAGCCTTAATGATGGGTGCGTATCTCCGACGTTCCTCGGCCGCGAAGGCTTCGTACTGCTGCGGCGTCATCGGTGTCGCCCGCTGTCCCTCGGCAGCCAACTCCTTTTGCATCTGCGGGCTCTCGAGGACGGCATTGAGCTCCTTGTTGAGCCGTTCGAGCACCGCTGGCGGCGTGCCCGCGGGTGCATTCAGACCGAACCAGATGCTTTGTTCATAACCTTTCAATCCGGCCTCGGCGCCTGTGGGCACGTCGGGAAACAGCGCTGACCTCGTCGATCCGGTCACCATCAAGACTCTCCTTCCGCCGGGATGGTCCTTGAGTGCCCGATACGTGTCACCCTCGGGGCCGAACGCCATGTCGATCCGGCCCTCTAGGACATCGATCTTGATTGCCGCTCCGTCCTTGTAGGGAATGTGCCGCAACCTGATGCCCGCGATCGAGCTGAACAACTCGCCGGCCAGATGAGACGAACTGCCCACCCCGGGTGAAGCAAAAGTCAGTTCATCCGGCCTACTCTTGGCATGCGCGACGAGATCCGCCACGCTCTTGATCGGCAGGCTGCTGCGGATCGAGAGGACGTTGCTCGACTTGCAGATCAATCCGACCGGTGCGAAGTCCTTGGCTGCGTCGTAGGGCAGCTTGGCGTGGATGTTGGGGTTGAGCGCGAGCACGCCCGTCGTCGACAGCAGCAAGGTATAGCCGTCCGGCTGGGCTCGTGCCACGGCCTGGGCTCCGACGATGCTCGCCGCGCCCGCCCGGTTCTCGATCACGACGGTCTGTCCGAGGCGAGCGGCTAGCTTCCCGCCGACCGCACGCGCCAGCGCGTCCGTCGGCCCGCCGGCAGCGTTCGGAACGACGATCTTGATCGGTTTCGACGGATAGGTGTCGGCACGTGCCGGGCTAGAAGCTGCCAGCAGCGAGATGGCGATCGCAAGGAATCGGGTCGTCGTGGTATTCATGGAATTCCTGAAGAAGGTCGGATGGCAGGAGACTCACGTGCCGCGCGGCGTCGAGCCGAAGGCTGTCACGGGGATACTTCGCTTCTTCATTTCCGCCGCGTCGAATTCGAGTCCCAACCCGGGAAGTGCAGGGAGTTTGAATCGTCCGTCGACCGGACGTGACGGGTTGTCGAAGACCGAATCGGCGCGCTCCCAGTTGTCGGCCAATTCGACAGGCTTGCTGGCGTGCATGAGGGTGGACACCACATGGACGTTGGCCAGATGTCCCACCGACGGCTGCGTCTGATGGGGTACGAGTTCGACGCCGTGCGCACGGGCGACGGCCGCGCACTGCATCAAGCCGGTGATGCCGCCCATCTTGACGATGTCCGGCTGCACCATCCGCACGCCGGCGTTGATCAGATCCTTCAGGCTTTGCAGCGTGTAGGTCTGCTCTCCCGCCGATACCGTGATGTCCAGGCGTCGGGCGACCTCGCCCAGAGCCGCAACGTGATAGTGCTGCAGCGGCTCTTCGAACCACGTGAAGCCCAGTTCCTCGAGGACGCGGCCGACACGGATCGCGCCGCCGACCGAGTACGCGTTGTTGGCGTCGAAGGCGAGGGCGAAGTCGTCGCCCAACGCATTTCGAACCGCCTTCGCCTTGGCGATATCGCCGGGAATATCTGCGTCCTGGACAGTGCGGTCGCCATCCAGGCGGATCTTCACGGTGGCAGGCTTCTCCCGCTCCACCCGCTGCAGGACATGGGCGACGAGGTCATCGACCGAGCGACGCCCACAACCGCCGATGGACGAGTAGCAGGGCAGGCTCGTGCGCCATGCACCGCCGAGCAGTTTGTAGATCGGTTGTCCGAGCTGTTTGCCCTTCAGATCCCAGAGAGCGATGTCCAACGCAGCCAGCGCAGCCGAGGTCACGCCTTCGGGGCCGAGCTTGATGCACCGGTGCAGCAGCGTGTCCAGCAAGACGGCGTGATCGAGGGCATCCTTGCCGAGCAGTAGCGGCGCCATGTCGTTGGCGATGATTCCCAGCGAGGCCAGTCCTGTGTGCATCGGCGACGCCTCGCCCAGCCCGAAAGTTCCGTCCTCGCCCTCGACGCGCACGAACGCACTGCGGTTGCCTTGGGTCATCGGGTCCCAGCACAACAGGAAGGTCTCGATCCGAGTGATCTTCAAGGCAAACCCTCCGTCTCCAGGTAACCGCGAGCGGGCAGCAGTTCGTGGCGCGCCAACGCATCGAGAGCGGTTTCGATCAGCTCGCCAGGCAGCCGCGTGCCGGCGTGCAGCCGTGGCCCGGCTGATCGATCCGCCTTCGGGCCATGCGCCATCACGTGGTCGATGGCTTTGTTCGCGTTCGTGAACGCATTCCCGTCGGGCAGCGCAGCCGCCGCCGCGAACACCGCGTCGACGACCGCCTCGACACGACGCGAAAGCGCCTGTGCCTGCTCTCGATGGCCCGCGGCCAGCGCATCGAGGACGCTCGCAAGCGGCGCTGCCAGGCCGTTGGCCGTGCTGAGCAGGAAGCCGTCGTAGCGCCCGCCGCCCGATGTCGGATGCCGAGCGTAGCTGCCTTCGGCACCGCGCAACAGGAGCACGCCGGTGACGCCGGCGTCGGCAATGCGATCGGTACCGCTCGTGTCCTTGACCATCAGCAGGTTGGCGTGGTGCTGCACCAGCGCGGCGACGGTGGCCGGGTCCATCTCGTTGCGTGTCACCTGAGGCAGTTGGTACAGCGAGACCGGAATGCCGGTGGCGAGCAGCGCGTCCAGATCAGCGGCGATCGCCGCCTGCGGAAGGGTTGCCCCGGACGGCGGGCACAGGGTCACCCCGACAACACCGCACGTCGCAAACAGGTCGAGCGGATCGGCCGCAACGTCGGCGCCGCTGGCGGCACGCAGGATATCGAGCGTGCCATCAATGCCCGCGCGCATCTGTGCTGCATCGGCCTTCAGCACGCCGACCAGGATGACAAAGCCCCTTGCGCGTGCCAGCGGCAGCACGTCGGAGATCAGGCGTCGGCGCTCGGCCTCGCCAATTTCCCAGCCGTCGCCGGTTGACCCCGCCAGCAGCAGCCCGCCGACGAACGGACGGATCGAGTCAAGCTGGCGCGCCGTGCGCTCGAGGTCGACGGTGCCGTCGTCGCGGTAGTGGGTCAGCAGCGGACACCACAGGCGCGGCAGACCGCCAGGCAGCACCCGTCGCAAGAGTGTGTCGCGCCTAGCGGCGACGGTGCTCGCTGTCTCCATCGTGTTGGTCCTCTTCGGGTCACGCTGTTGGCGAGTCTAGGAACTCTCGACGTGACGAGAAAGACATCTGACAGCAGTTCAGCTATGCTCTCCGAGCATGACGCTGAACCTCGCCGATCCGACCCTGAATCTGCGTCGGATCGAAGCCTTCCTCGCGGTCATGGAGCTGCGCAACATTTCGCGCGCCGCGGCGCAGATCTCGGTCGCGCAGTCCGTGGTCAGTCGGCATCTTTGTGCGCTAGAGACGCAGCTGGGCTGTCGACTGTTCGAGCGCACCGGCCGCGGGGTAGTGCCCACACCAGCCGCCGACCTGCTCGCGCCACCGCTCCAGGCCGCGATTGCGCAGATGCAGCGAGCGACGCAGCAGGCCGTCGACCTCGGCAACCAACCCAGCGGCGTTGTTCGCGTCGGGCTCGTGCCGGTGTCCGTGAGCACACTCGTCGGGCCATTGCAGGTGCGCGTGTCCCGTGCGCTACCGCAGGTGCAGCTGAAGTTCGTCGAGGGCTTCAGCGCTCCGCTGGAGGCAAAAATCGCGGAGGGTCAGCTCGACCTCGCGGTCATCAACCGCCTAGGCGGGAGCCGCCGCCGCGGCGAAGAGCGGCTGTACTCTCTGGACACGCACGTGATTGGCCCAAGGGGCGCGTTTCGCGACGGCCAGACGCTGACGTTTCGGCAGCTTGCTGAACTCCCGCTCGTACTCACCGCGCGGCCCAGCGGCGTGCGGGCAGTGCTGGACCAACTGTCGCGCAAAGCCGGCGTCGCGTTGAGGGTCGCATCCGAGTCGGACTCGCCGCTGATCAGCAAGGAGCTGGTGCTGCGTGCCGGGCTGTTCACGCTGGGGCCGCGCGAAGCGGTGCAATCCGAGCTGGACCTGGGCCTGCTCGCGTCAGCGCGCCTGGTGCGCCCAGGCGTGCCGCGTCACCTGTCGCTGCTCGCCTCTACGCTCGGTCCGACCAGCGCGGCAACGCGGGCGGTCGCGCGCGAGCTCCGTGCGATCGCCGTCGACGTAGCTGCGGGTGCTGCGTCGAGAGCGCTCCCGGCCGCGTGCCGTCCGACCGACTGCTCGGACCGACGCCGAAGTGCTTGCGCGGTGATGCGGCCCGGGTGTGCTGCCCACCTGACTAGCGACCTCTGCGGCGCTTGCACTCAGGCCATGGACGACAAGACCTGTTCATGTACGACACGCCCGCCGGTTCGACAGCCAGCCCAAACCGCCGCCCCTTGAAGAGGCTGACATCGCGGGCGACGCCGGGGACAGACTCGCTACTCGGCGGGCGCTGCGCCTGACTGGGCCAATGCGACTGCCGCGTGCGGACCGCGGAGACCTGCGGACCCTAGCGTTTGCGGTTGGCGAAGTCTTCGCGCACGAGGGACGCTCTCATCTAGGGCGAGGAACAGCGTGTGCGACCGGATCGCTATGGGTATCCGACTCTAAGTCCGGGCCACTCAGGTTTGTCAGGTGCACATCAGCGATTTGCGTCATGCTGCGGTGCAACATGAATGCTGCAACCACCATCGGAGTTCGCTTGGGTCTGGACGATGTGCTCGGTGATCTGCAGCACGCCCGTCGCAGTGGTGACCTGGGTCGCCTGGCACTGCTCGCCTATTGCGAGGTGCGGCGATGGGCGCGTCAGGCCGGCGAAGTGGCACTGGCGGATCACTCGCTGGCGTTGATCACCGACAACCCGCACGGCACGCGGGACGAGTTTCTGCACAAGGTGGATGACCTGATTGAAGAGCTCGAAGGCGTGCGTCATCGTTTGTCTTCGTAGCGCGCGCTCAGCAGCCCACACAGCACCCACTTGCCTGACATGCGATCACTGATTGAACGCCTGCGAGCGATGCGATCTCGCGAGGCGAGGCTGGTCATCGAGTCCGAGTCATTCGCGTCGCTTGCCCTGTGCAGCGGCCGCACACGGACTCTCTTTGATCGACTCTCACGTGCCGTCACGCAGAAGGACCGGCAAGTTGCGACATTCGGTTCCATCCATCACGTGCAAATCGACGAGGAGCGAAGCGGAGACGGATCCGCGTGGCTCGTCGCACTGCACCTTGCAGGCTCGCGGGTTGTGGCGGTCGGGCGCACCACGGACAACTCCGAAGCATCTCTTGCCGCTGCGCGCATTGCGACGATCACTGGAACCCGTGTCGGCGGAGTGCGTGTCGACTTGCCACCGGCGGATATCACCACTTCGCATGTGTGAACCTCGGTGAGCGCGCGGGACGACCCAAGTACCTTTTGACGTCGGCGGGACGCGCTGTCGCGTGCGATGGCACGCGACTTGCGTGCTGGAGGCCCGTAGTGCGCTTCGTTGCGCGACGGTTGTCTCCTCCACCTCTTCTCTGGTGGATTCGGCCCGAGGTTCACAGCCTCGGGCCCTTTTTCGTGTGACAACCTGAGCGCCTGCATGCGAAACGCTCAAACCTTCTGTCGCTCCATGGCGGGGCAGCGTGCCCCATTCGAGGTTCAGCAAGGGTTCATTGAGCACGACGCCACTGCCCTTGACGCCCTGCTCGGTGCATGCGACTGCTGGCCCGCACGTTGGTGCGGTCAGTCTCCGGCCATGCAGTAGCATGCCCCGCAAGGACGACTCGATGTGCTACTCGGCTCGAATCTTGGCGGACTACCGCCGCTACGTGCGCATGTTCGGCGCGACGGCGAGCCTGGCCGAGTTCGTCGACCTGTTCCTGCGCCGCGCGAACGACTCGGAGGCGCGGATCATCATCCCCAAGGGCGTCGAAGCTGCTTTCGCCGATCCGCGTAGCGATGAGGAACGCGAGGCCAAGGAGCTGATCGACTCGTTCAGGAGTCAGCAGTCGACGAAGTTCGAGCAAGAGCTGTTCAAACAGCGCAAGCGCTTGGCGGATGCCGAGCGCACCCTGGCGACCAAGACCACGAAAGCAGCCACCGAAAGCAAGCGCATCGCGAGCGAGAAGGTCGAGTGGCTGTTGGCAAAGCTGGCCAGCCTTCGCAGTGCCGACCTGACTGACGACGATCTGCGGATCTTCCCCGGCCACTATGCGCCGGTGATGGTCATGGAAGACGGCCGGCGCGTCGTCAAGCCGATGCGCTACCAATGCCGGCCACCGGGCAAGCCAGCGCATCTGGGACGCGAAGTACCCGGGCACGTACAACGCGCGCCGTGACAATCTGGAAGGCGAGTTCTGGCGAGGGCTGTTTGGCCGCTCGCACGGCGTGATGGTCATCAATGGGTTCTACGAGCACGTCAAGCGCGATGGCGAGAACGTCGTGCTCGAGTTCAGCCCGCGGCCTGAACAGGACATGCTGGTCGCATGCCTATGGTCAAGGTGGGTCGGACCTGGCCAACCCGAACTGCTGTCGTTTGCGGCGATCACCGACGAGCCGCCGGCCGAGATCGCAGCCGCAGGGCATGACCGGTGCGTGATACCGATTCGGCCTGAGAACGTCGATGCGTGGCTGAACCCGGATCCCAAGAACCTTGCCGCGCTCTACGCGATCCTCGACGATCGAGAGCGGCCGTACTACGAGCACCGCCTGGCGGCTTAGCGCGAAGCTCGCTTCGCACTTGACGCCGTCGAGCGTGGCTGTATATTTATACAGTATGCTCGTTGATGTCACGCGAATGCGCAGCACAGGCGAAAGACTCTCCATCGCGCAGTTGAAGACCACGGCGGTCGTGCGAGGTCACCTTGGTGTGTTTGTGCGTCGCGACATGCATCGCGGATGCGATGTCGTGTGCGCGATGCTCGAAGGCGACTTGGCGGGACAGTTCCGTCTCCCGGTGCTCGATCACATGCGCCTGACGCGTCTGCGAGGGGAGAGCTTCGTGCTCGTTGGGTTTGAAGAGGTCCAGCAACGAAGGACGAGTGATGTGTTCCCGCAGGCCTGGTGGTGCCGTGTGGTGTGCGAAGCGACCGGTGAAGCAGCGCTTGCTGACGATGCCGAGGTCGAGAGCGTTTCTTCCGTCTTCTGAACACCGTGCCACAGCAGGCCGCCTCAAGTGCCGATCCCTTTGCGTGGCTCAATGCTGAGCAACGCGCTGCGGTCGAGCACGGCGTATCGAATGATCTGAAAGCGACGCCACCGTTGCTCGTGATCGCCGGGGCGGGCAGCGGCAAGACCAACACGCTCGCCGCGCGCGTGGTCCGCCTGGTGATCGCAGGAGCCGACCCGCAGCGCATCCTCCTGTTGACGTTCTCGAGACGAGCCGCGGCGAGATGACGCGACGGGTGGGTGGCCTGTTGCACACCTGTTTGGGATTGCCGTCGGGCCAATCGCCACCGGAGATGCCGTGGGCAGGCACGTTTCACAGCGTCGGTGCGCGGCTGCTGCGCGAGTACGCGGGCCACATCGGGCTCAGCGATGCGTTCACCATCGTGGACCGGGGCGACGCCGAAGACCTGATGGGCTGGGTTCGGCAGCAATCGGGCTTGAGCGCGACGCGCAAGCGCTTTCCGCTCAAGGGGACTTGCCTGGCCATCTACTCGCGCACGGTCAACAGCCAAACCACGCTGCGCGACCAGCTCGCCGAGCACTACCCGTGGTGCGCGGAGTGGGAGATCGAACTGGGGCAGCTCTTCAGTGCCTATGTGGCCGAGAAGCAAAGGCAGCAGGTCCTCGACTACGACGACTTGCTGCTGTATTGGTCTCACATGGTGTCGGAACCCACTCTGGCACGACACGTCGGTGGTCGGTTCGATCACGTGTTGGTGGACGAGTACCAAGACACCAATCGGCTGCAAGCCGCGATCCTGCACGCCATGAAGCCCGACGGTCAAGGACTCATGGTGGTCGGCGACGACGCGCAATCGATCTATTCGTTCCGTGCGGCCGACGTGCGCAACATCCTCGATTTTCCGGATCGCTTCACACCACCTGCGCGTATCGTCAAGCTGGAGCGCAACTATCGGTCGACTCAACCGATCCTCGCCGCGTCGAACGCGTTGATTGCCGAGGCGAAGCAGCGCTATGCTAAAGCGCTTTGGACCGACCGTCGAGTCCTCCGAGAAACCTCTTCTCGTGGCGGTCGAAGACGATGCGGCGCAAGCCCGTTGGGTGGTCGATCGCGTGCTCGAGCATCGCGAGTCGGGTCTGCGGCTCACCTCGCAGGCCGTTTTGTTTCGCGCGTCGCACCACAGTGCGGCGCTCGAACTCGAGCTGGCAAGGCGCAACGTCCCGTTCGTCAAATTCGGAGGGCTCAAGTTTCTCGAGGCGGCTCACATCAAGGATGTCGTGTCGGTGTTGCGCTGGGCCGAGAATCCGCGCAACCGTCTTGCAGGCTATCGCGCCGCGTTGCTCGTGGCAGGCATCGGCCCGGCCACCGTGCAGCGACTGTTGAATGAAATGGATGGGTCGCCGGCTCCGGCTGAGGCGTTCGCTTCCTTTGCGCCGCCGCCAGGCGCACGCGACGAATGGGCGTTGCTGCGCGATCTGATCGTGCAACTGCGCTCGAATCGGGACGCCTGGCCCGATGAACTGACGCACGTGCATCGGTGGTACGTGCCACAACTCGAGCGCTTGTACGACGACGCGCGCATCCGCCAAGCGGACTTGACGCAGCTCGAGCGGATCGCCGAAGGGTTTCGGAGCCGCGAGCGTTTCTTGACCGAGCTGGCTTTGGATCCGCCGCAGGCGACGAGTGGCGAGGCCGGCGATCCGCATCTGGACGAGGACTACTTGATTCTCTCGACGATCCACTCTGCCAAGGGTCAAGAGTGGCAGTCGGTGCACATCCTCAACGCAGTCGATGGATGCATCCCCTCGGACCTGATGACCGGATCCACCGAGCTGATCGAGGAAGAGCGGCGATTGTTGTACGTGGCCATGACAAGAGCGCGGCAGCACCTCCACATCTTGGTGCCGCAGCGTTTCTACGTGTCGCAGCAGAGGACGTCGGGCGATCGACACGTATATGCGTCGTTGACCCGGTTCATCACGCCGTCGGTTGCTGAGGCGTTCGATTGGGTCGGTCCGGCGCTGTCGACTGAAGTGCTCTCCGGCTGTGCCCCGGCGGCCATCAAGGCCCCAGTCGACATCGCAGCGGCGCTGCGCTCGTACTGGGCTTGAGCTCTAGTTGTGGCGGAGCGTCCGATGTCGTCCATCTGCCGACAGACGCTGGTGCGAGCCGAACGGCTGGAACAGACTGGCTGCTGCCTCTCAAGTTCGGCGGCCCGATGACAGCTGTCGACGACACCGGACATTGAGCAATCCGAGGGTCGGCTGTCCGCAGTACCTCCGAAGCCGCCGTTCACCGGCGGTCTAGTAGCGAACGACGACCATGTTCCGCGGGGACGAGCGCCAACCAAAGTCTGCTCTCGAAGGCTTCGGGCCGGTACGCTCGACCATCTCGGACATATGACAGCCAAACTTCCACGCTGGATTGCTGACTTCAGCACTCACATGAGCGGCATAGGCGGGCGAAACGCCGGTCAAAGCGAATGTGCTGGATGTAGTGGCACATCAAGCGTGACCGCCTTTCGCAATGGCCCAGGCCGCTATCCGCCACCCGTCGGCTAGTTTGCGAAGCGCCATCGTAAGTGTCGCGCCGGATTGCGTGACCTGCTTGCCGTTTGCCTCGAATGTCATGGACGCAGGAACAACCACATACGCGCTATCCCCGGTTACGTCGACATGCCGCGCCTCGCCCAGCGTAAGGACAAAGCCTGAAGCACCCAAATGCTCGGCTTCAACCAGCATGTCTCTGTACCAATCCTGCGTGGCCATCGGTCCGTGCCAAACATGTGGCGCTATGCCAGCAAGAATCCACCCCATGGCTGCTATCTGTATGCCGACGGAAGTGGCAACCCCGGCCAGACGCGGACATTTGCGCATTCCTCCAAGAGCAGACGCGCGGGTGGATCGGCGGCTACCATAAGGTGGGCTCGTGCCGCGTGCGATGGCTCCGCTTGCTCCACGGCAAGCCACCAGTCCGACGGGCCGCGTTCCATCGGGCGGTCCTTGTCCTGGATTCCCGCCGTCGGACCCGCTGCCGCCGCTCGAGTTCCAGGATCGCCGATCCCAAAGCTGCCATTGAGCAGTGCGACGCGAGTTCGGATCGGTGAGCGGCGTCCGATCAGCCGGACCCGGCTCCCGGCGAGAGGGTGCGCTCGGCCTGCTCCGCAGTCACGACGCACACCGGCACACCGAACCGCTCGATGCGGTGGGCGAGGTCGAGGTGCAGCCACCGGGACACCCGCTCTGGCAGCGTCGAGACGATGACCTCGTCGTACTTCTCGCGCTCGAGCGTCTGGCGCACAGCCTCATACGGGTCAGTGGCCCCGACGATCCCTTGCACATGCGAGCGCGCGGCCGCGTCGAGCAGCGGGATCGCGAGCTCGAGCGTGATGGCTGCCTCGTCGGTGTCCGGGTCCCAATACGGCCGGGGGACCAGGAGCGTGAACCTGCATGGCCCGCGTGCCGCCCGCTCGGCGACAGCGGCGAGCAGCTTGGGCGAGGCCGCGGTCCGGTGCGCCACGATGAGGATGCGCTTGTCGCTCATGAGGGGTTGCCTCCTCGACCTACGTTGTCCTATCTTGGTGATCTGCTGCCGATTTGGAGTCGGCGTGCAGCATATCCCGATAGGGCACGTGTTGATCATGCCAGAGTGCTGTCCGTTCATAGCGGTGCCTTGTATCTTCCCAAGGATCGCAGTTGAGAAGTGAACTGCGAAGGTGTCGCGGTCCGTGCGCCAAACCCGTTTTGCCTATGAGCAAGTAGCTCGCGGGTTAGCTCCAGGTCAACGCACGGGCCCGTCTTGTCCAACCGTGTAGCCCGAACAGTTGTCGATCATGAAGATGAATCAGCAAGGTGGGGTAGCGAGCGGCAGTGATCGCCCGAACGCTGGAGTCGATGTCAGCAAACGCCATCTGGAGGTGTGTGTTGGTGAGGACGCCAGGCGCGTAGCGAACGAAGCCGATGGATGGGGCAAGCTGACCGCGATGTTCCAAGCCGCGCAAGTGGATCTGGTGGTGGTGGAGGCCACCGGCGGCTACGAGCGTGGTCTGGTGTGCGCGCTGCAAGGCGCCGGGCTGTCGGTGGCGCGCGTCAATCCACGGCAGGCGCGCGACTTCGCCAAGTCGATGGGCGTGTTGGCCAAGACCGATCAGGTGGACGCGCGAGTGCTGCGCGACTTCGCCAACGTGCTGGCTCGCCACGAGGCGCGGCACAAGCACATCACGCCCATGCTGGAGCCGGCGCGCGAAGTGCTGGCCGAGCTGATGACCCGCAGAAGGCAACTGGTGGACATGCGCGTGGCCGAGCACAACCGGCTCGAGCATGCCGGCAAGCGCTCGGTGGGCAGCATCACCAGCGTGATCAAAATGCTGGACAAACAGATTGCGACGGTCGATCGGCACATCGACGATCACATGGATCACCACTTCGGCTCACAGCGAGAACTGCTGGACAGCGTCAAGGGCGTGGGGCCAGTGACGATCCTGACGTTGACGGCCGCGCTGCCCGAGTTGGGACGCCTGGGACGGCGCCAGATTGCCAAGCTGGTCGGTGTGGCGCCACTGGCCGATGACTCGGGATCACGCCAAGGCAAGAGGCGCACATGGGGTGGACGGGCCGATGTGCGGGCGGTGGTGTACATGGCGGCCATCGTCGCGTTGCGCCACAACCCGGTGATCCGGACCTTCTACGAGCGGCTGGTTGCCGCGGGCAAGCCTAAGAAGGTGGCAATCGTGGCGTGCATGCGCAAGCTGCTCACGATCCTCAATGCGATGCTTCGTGATCAAGCGTTGTGGGATGCCACGCGCCACGTTCAACTTGCACCCAAGGCTTGACAGTGAAGACAGTTGCTAACCCTTCGCTGCACCCGAAGTGCTACAGCGGGCTTCGCCCGCTTGCGCACTCGGGTTACCTCAAACGTTAGGCACCCCATGTCGGACATCGGCCTTACCCATGTTGCGCTTCCCGTGCGCTCGCTTGCGGCCAGCGTGCCGTTTTACGCGAAGTACGCAAGCATGCAGACCGTTCATCAGCGTCCGGGGGTGGTTTGGGTCAGTGACCGCACAAGACCGTTCGCATTGGTTCTCATCGAAACATCGAACGAGATCAAGCCTTTGCTTCCGATGGCGCACCTTGGTGTCGGAGTGCGATCGCGTGAGGAGGTTGATCGACTCTGCCAGCTCGCGCGAGAGGATCAGTGTCTGGCGCGAGAGCCGGAAGATTCAGGGCCGCCGGTCGGCTACTGGGCGCTGGTTCGCGATCCGGATGGGCACACGCTAGAGGTTGCCTATGGTCAAGACCTGGGCAGCGCAGTTGAGAGCAGTCCCTAACTCTCATATGAAGTGTCCGTCAGGCTGTGACCCCTCGATGCTCGGCATGTCGAGCGACTTGAACGAACGGGAGTCATGTGTCAGACGCGTTCGGTAGGTGTCTCAGCCGTTGGAGGCCCAGCCTTAGCAGTCCGACAAGCTTGTTGCTTGTGCAATCCGCGCGGGAAGGTGGTATGGCGCGAGAGTTACACCAGCTGCGGGGAGCCTGCTACCCAACCGAGCCAGTGAGCCCCGTCGCGAGCATGATCAGCACGAGCCAGATTGCTGCTATCGCCATAGATGCCCAGATGAAAAACCTGTCCCGTCTGTCTCTGTCCTTCATCGCACACTCCTGATTGCAGAGATGCGAGGCTCAGATGGTCTGCGTCGGCTTGGCCGACTGCAATTGCGTGCCCAGCAGCTCTTCGATCTTCAGCTTCAGCAGCCGCGTCTTCTCATCGTTGGGAAAGCTCACCCCCACTCCCTGGGTGCGTCCACCTGGCGCATTGGCGGGCGTGATCCAAGCGACCTTGCCCGCGACCGGATAGCGCTGGGGGTCATCGGGCAATGACAGCAGCAGGTACACGTCGTCGCCGAGTGCGTACTGGCGCAGGGTGGGCACGAAGATGCCCCCGTTGGCTAGGATCGGCATGTAGGCTGCAAAGAGCGCGCCCAACTCGCGAAACCTTAGTTGGAGCACGCTCGGCCGCGAGGCCGCGGCGGTGGCAATTGCGCGAGAAGCTTCGTTCGTCATGCCGTCCAATGTCGGCTTTCCTCGCGCCCGAAGCGATCCAGAGCCGAACACCAGCGCGTTCAATAGTGAACGGACTGACGATCAGCCGGACCTGGGAGTTCGCGGCACTGGAGCGGGGGACGTCCCGAGGAGCGAGCTAGTTGTTTGGCAGACGTCGGCGCTTCCCAGACCGATCGACCAAGCGTACGCTGCACCGCGTCCTAGGTCTTGCCTGCTTTTGCGCCTGGGGCGTAGAAACGTGGTACCAGGGTCGAGGCCAATTTGCGCGAGGAGTAGTTGCGCGGGTCTTGGAGAGGAGAGCCCATGAACAGGCGTTCAGTTATCGGGACGTGCCTGCTTCTAGGCCGTCATCCCGTCGGCCGGGGCTGCTGAGCTCCGGGTGTTGAGTGCCTTCGGGATGGCCCCCGTCCGAAGGACTGGTGTCGGGCTCGGCCTCAAACTCACAGTTGCGGCCAGAAGCCGTCGGTCAGCCGTTGCGCAGAAAGCGGTCATTGAACCCGCGGGTTTGGCCAACTCTGGATGGTGCCGCGCGATGTGTGCGTGCTGGGTCCGACGGGAGGGATCGGTTCTAACCCCTCTTGGAAGTCTTCGGCACCAGTGGGTCGTCGCTCAGGTGCAGTAGCTTGTGGGCGCCGTAGTGCATAGCTGGGGTGACAGCCACGAACTCGACCGCAAAGGCGACCAACAGCGCCAGAAGTGCCGTGCCAGCCAGGAATGCGTACACGGCATGGCGAACCCAGCACCTTCCTCTGGTTTCCTCGGAATCGCACGTGTAAATGCCGTCCATAGCGGGTTCCACGCAATCGGTGTCGTTTCACGGCCATCGCGCCCATTCAAGCGACCAAGAAACGAAAAAGTCAGCGGGAGTTAACCGGCTGACTCTTGTGTTCTTGGCTCCCCGACCTGGGCTCGAACCAGGGACCTACGGATTAACAGTCCCACCCACGCATCGGGCTGTAGGCCGCGCCAATGCTGGGTTTCGGCTGCTTGGCTGTCTAATATTTTTGCCAGATTTCGCCGTAGATCGCCCGGGATTCGACTGGTTTGCCGGTGAAATATTAGACAGCGCGAGCGGCCTTGATGGCTGCCGCGGTCGGTCGCATCAGATGTATGTCGATACAGAAATCTGTATACTCAATGCATGAAGACGACGCTCGACATCAACGATCAACTGCTCGCCAATGCCAAGGCGCTCGCGGCGCAGCAACGCACGAGCCTGACCCGCCTGATCGAGGAAGGGCTTGCGCTTCGCCTGCGCGCGCAGGTTGCTGCGGCGCCACGTGGCAAGCTGCGCCTGCCTGTATTCAAAGGCCGCGGCGGCTTGGTGGCGGGAGTCAACCCGCTCAGCAACAAGGCACTGCTCGACGCGCTGGGCGATGACGCCTGACGTGAACGTGCTGGTCGCCGCGTCGCGCGGCGATCATCCGCATCACGCAGTGGCGCGCGCCTGGCTCGAACAGGCCCTCGGGGCTGCCACATCCGGCACGTCATTCACGCTGATGCCGATGGTGCTGGCCAGTTTCCTGCGACTGGTGACCAGCCCGAAGATCTTCCAGCTCCCGACACCGATCGATGAGGCCGTGGGATTCGTCGATGCGCTGTTGGCGGTTTCCGGCGTGCAACTGGCGCCGCTGGGTCCCGAGTGGCCGCGACTGCGGCAGCTCTGCCTCGACAAGCAACTGAGCGGCAATGATCTGCCCGATGCTTGGCTGGCTGCGGCCACGCTTCATCTGGGTGAACACCTCGTCAGTTTTGATCGGGACTTCAGGAAGCTCGTGGGTCGCTCTCAGTTCACACTGCTTGAGCCGGCAGTCGTGTAAGCCGGATTCGCCTCCCGAGCCGCATAGATAAGTCGATCGGCGACGGCAGTCGGCAACGCGGCGCGCCGGTGCCACTGCGCGCAATTCGGCGATCAATCCGGGCTCATGAACTGGGCACAACAGAGCGCGAGAAGGAAGGCGGGCTCGAGCCACTGTTTCGTATTGACTCGGGCCGGCAATGCGTGGGATGGAACATCTGCATACCCGCCAGTGGTCGCCGGCATGTCCCGGACATTGGGCACAGGACCCACTTATGAACAGTTGGCCGGATGATCCCGGGCGCTCCACCTCGAACGGCGCCGAGGCGGAGGGCCCGAGAGCTGCCCATAACTACAGCGTCTTCAAGCAGTCCGCGCGGCGTGGTGATGCAGACGCTGTTCGGTCTGCTGGCCTGCACCGGGATGCGTACCTCGGAAGCGCTTGCGCTGGTCGATGCCGATGTCGACCTGAAGTCCGGCAGCTGGTCAATCTCGCGTACCTCGAGTCCCCTCACGATGTCCACGCGGTGGCGCCTATCGGCGCGGTTCGGGCATGGCGAGTGCCGCTTCGCTCAAGGCCCACACATGCGCGTGCGCCGCGCTGGCCAGGCCACCGAGGTTGTAGCCGCCCTCGAGCAGCGACACCAGCCGCCCCCCGCAGTGCCGCGCCGCGATGCTTGCCACGAGCCGCGTCATGCGGCGGTAGCCTTCGTCGCTGAAGCTGAAACGCCCCAACGTGTCGCCCTCGCGGCTGTCGAAGCCTGCCGAAACGAGCACGAAGTCGGGATCGAAGCGCGTGGCCGCCGGCACGAGACTGCGTTCGTAGACCGTCAGCACGTCGTTGTCGGATGCGCCGGCGGGCAACGGATGGTTGAGCGTGGTGCCGCGCCCGCGCCCGCGCCGGTCCGCGCGGCAGTGCCGCTGCGCGGATAGGCATCGGCGTCGAAGGTCGAGAAGTAGAAGACGCTGCCGTCCTCGTAAAACAGGTGTTCGGTGCCGTTGCCGTGGTGATAGTCCCAGTCGACGATCAGCACGCGCTCGAAACCCAGCACGCGCTGCACGTGCCGCGCCGCGATGGCCACGTTGTTGTAGAAGCAAAAGCCCTCTTCGCGTCCGCTGTTGCGCGCATGGTGGCCCGGCGGGCGCGAGGCGACGAAGGCGTTGGCCAGACCAGCGCGGCCCACCGCCTGCACCGCGGCCAGCGCGCAGCCCACGGCCGTGCGTGCGAGCGTGTCGATCGCCGCACCGTGACGCATCGCAATGCCGCGTATGTGCTCGCCCGTGTGCACCCGCGCCAGCGCGGCATCGACGGCAGCACCCTGCAACGGCTGCAGCCGCTGCAGCCGGGCCCACAGCGCCGCGTCCGCGCGCACCCTGTCCTGGATGGCGCGAACGCGGCCGGGCTGCTCGGGATGGCTGGCTTCGAAGGCGGGGATCGCGAAGCGGGCGTCGTCGAACCAACCGGTGCGCGCAGCGGCCGGCGCGGCCGGTCCCTTCGGCGCCGTGCCCGCCACGCTCGGCGACACCGCTGCGCCGAGCACCAGGGCGCCCGCGCCTTCGAGCAAGTGTCGGCGCGTCGGCGAACGATGCGCGGGGCCGGCCGGCTCGCGTGCCATGCGGGCGAGTTTGCCATTGCAGCGCTCGCGTCGCGAGTAGCCCGCGCCTTTCACCGGTTCGATGCGGGGCGAGGCGTGCTCAGTGATATCGTCTTCGAGCTGGTGCCGGGATGGCGAGCAGGGTGGCCAGCGCCGCTCCCGTCACCGATGCACAGCCGTTGATCGCCCAGGCCCAGGGAACAAGCCGGGCATCGCTGGCCGCCACGCGCGCCAGCCCCAAGGGGAAGGGCAAAACGCTGAAGGTCGAAGGGGTCGCTCATGGACTGTTGCGCAGCAGACTTTGCGCGCGGTGTCGATGGCATCAACCGGCAGTCTTATGCTCGCCGCCTCGACGTTGCCACAAATCTCCTTGCCGCGTCCCGACTCGAGACCGACCCGCTTCATGGCAACGCTGCTGTGGTTCGTGATCGCCTGCCTGGTCGGGCTGGCGGCGATTTTCCTGTTGCAGGACCGGCTGCTCTACATGCCTGCCAAGGCAGTCGTCGAGCGCATGGCGTCGGGCGGGCTTCGCGCCTGGCCGTCGGCGCAGGACTTTCGCGGTCTCGTCGCCGAGCCGGCGGGCCCCGTGCGCGGCACGGCCATCGCCTTTCACGGCAACGCAGGGCATGCCGGCCACCGCGCTTTCTATGCCGCCGCGCTCACGCAGCTCGGGTTGCGGGTGATCCTTGCCGAGTACCCGGGCTACGGCCCGCGCGGCGGCATGCTCGGCGAAGAGAGCCTGGTCAACGATGCCGAACAGACCGTCGCGATCGCCCATCGCCAGTACGGCGCGCCGCTGCTGCTGATGGGCGAGTCGCTCGGCGCCGCGGTAGCTGCAGCGGCTGCTGCGCGCCAGCCCGACCTCGTCGCCGGCCTTCTGCTGATCACGCCGTGGGACCGACTCGAGCGCGTCGGCTCGCATCACTACCCATGGCTGCCGGTGAAGTGGATGCTGCGCGACCGCTACGACAGTGCGGCTGCCCTCGCAGCGTTCGGCGCGCCGGTCGTCGTCGCCGTTGCCGAGCGCGACCGCATCGTTCCCGCGCGTTTCGGCATCGCGCTGTACGAATCTCTGAAGGGCCCGAAGCATTTGATGCTGATCAAAGCGGCTGACCACAACGACTGGACCGATCGAGTCGACGCGAGCTGGTGGCAGGAGGCGATCATTCGTGCGCTCGGCGAGAGGCGCTGACGCGCTGGCGTGTTGCGGCAGGACTCGCTGCAAGCCGATGGCCGGCCGCGCGACACGGTGGTGTATTCGTGCGTGCGCCGCGTCGAGGAGCCGGCGCTGGATCGACCTAACCCGTCACGGATAGGTTGTGCAGACCCTCGTGTCGCCCCAAAGCAGCCGCAGGCAGAATCGGCGTCGCACCCGGCCGCGTTGACGATGAATCCGCCCCTCCGCACACCTTGGCTGCGCCGCGGCCTGATCGCGCTCGTCGCCCTGGGCGCCGCGTCGCGGCGGCGGCCTGGTTCGGGCGTGGCAAGCCGGTGCCCGTCGTGGTGACCGCGATCCGCGCGGCAAGGTCGAGTCGACGGTCGCCAACACGCGTGCCGGCACCGTCGAGGCATGCCAGCGCACGAAGCTGTCGACGATCGTCCGGCGGGCGCATCGAAGTGTTGGCCGTCAAGGAAGGCGACCGCGTCAAGAAGGGCCAACTGCTGATGAAGCTGTGGAACGACGACCAGCAGGCGCAGCAGACGCTTGCGCTGGCGCAGCTCGAGACCGCGCGCAAGCGCGCGGGCGAAGCGTGCACAAGCGCCGCCGCCGCCGAGCGCGAGGCGCAGCGCCAGGCCGCGCTGCGCGACCAGGGCTTCGTGTCGAGTGCGGGCGAGGACAAAGCGCGCGCCGAGGCCGATGCGCGGCGCGCCGGCTGCGCGGCAGCGAACGCCGACGTGCGCCAGGCGCAGGCGCGGGTCAACGTCACGCGCGTCGAACAGCGCCGCACCGTGGTGGCGCGCCGTTCGACGGCACGGTGGCCAAGATCGTCGGCGAGGTCGGCGAGTACTCGACGCCTTCGCCGCCCGGCGTGCCGACGCCGCCGGCGATCGACCTGATCGACGACTCCTGCCTGTACGTCAAGGCGCCGCTCGACGAGGTCGACGCGCCGCGTGTGCGCGCCGGCCAGCCGGTGCGAATCTCGATCGACGCCCTGCCGCAGCGCAGCTTCGCCGGCACGCGTCAAACGCGTGGCGCCGTACGTCACCGCCGTCGAGAAACAGGCGCGCACGGTCGACATCGACGTCGGATTCGACCGGCCGGCGCGGGCCGCTGCTCGTCGGCTACAGCGCCGACGTCGAGGTCATCCTCGGCGTGCGCGACGACGTGCTGCGCATGCCGACGGCGGCGCTCGGCGCCGGCGGCCGGGTGCTGGTGGTCGACGGCGAGCGGCTCGTCGAGCGCACGGTGAAGACCGGCCTCGTCGAACTGGGAATACGCCGAGGTGCTCGAGGGCCTCACGGCCGGCGAGCCGTCGTCACCTCGCTCGAACGCGAAGGCGTGAAGGCCGGCGCACGCGTGGTGATCGAAGCCGCGCGCGGCCAAGGCGCGCTGAGGATTCGATGCCGAACGCGCAGGTCGAGCTCGACGGCATTCAGCGCGTGTTCCGGCTCGGCGACAGCGAAGTGCATGCGCTGCGCGACCTCGACCTCACGATCGAGCCGGCGAGTACGTCGCGGTGATGGGCCCGTCGGGCTCGGGGAAGTCGACGCTGCTCAACGTCGTCGGCCTGCTCGACCGGCCGAGCAGCGGCCGCTTGCGGCTCGAAGGGCGCGACGTGACGACGCTGTCGCCCGAAGAACAGGCGCAGGTGCGCAGCCGGCGCATCGGCTTCGTGTTCCAGAGCTTCCACCTCGTGCCGCGACTGACCGCCGCCGAGAACATCGCGCTGCCGATGGTGCTGGCCGGCATCGCGCCGCGCGAACGCGAGCGAGCGCGTGCGCCCGCGCGCTGCACGACTTCGGCCTGCGCCGACCGCGCCGGGCCACAGGCCCGACGAGCTGTCGGGCGGCCAGCGCCAGCGTGTGGCGATCGCGCGCGCGACGATCATGGCGCCGGCACTGATCCTCGCCGACGAGCCGACCGGCAACCTCGACCGCGCCACCGGCGACGAGGTGGTGCGGCTGCTCGAGGCAGCTCAACGCGCGCGGCGTGACGCTGCTGGTCGTCACGCACGACCCGCAGATCGGCGCGCGCGCGCGCCGGCGCGTGCTGATGGAGGACGGCGCGATCAGGCTCGATACGGCGAGCGTGGCAACGTGCCAGCTGATGCGCAGCGACTGATATCTTCCGCTTCGCCCGCGACGCCGCCGCCGGCAGCCCGCGTGCGCACGCTGCTGATGATGGTCGCGATGGCGATCGGCGTCGCCGCGGTGGTCGTGCTCACGGCGCTCGGCGACGGCGCACGGCGCTACGTCGTCGACCAGTTCTCGTCGATCGGCACCAACCTCGTCATCGTGCTGCCCGGGCCGATCGCAGACCGGCGGCTTCAGCCCGGCGAACGCGATCACCAGCACGCCGCGCGACCTGACGCTCGACGATGCGCGTGCACTGCAACGCGCGAGTGCGGTGCGGCGCGCTCGCGCCGCTCGTCGTCGGCCTGTCGGAGATCAGCGCGGGCGGCCGGCTGCGCGAAGTGAACGTCGTCGGCACGACGAGCGAGTTCGTCGAGGTGCGGCGCATGGCGCTCGCGCAAGGCCAGCTTCCTGCCCGACGACGAATGGAGCCGCGGCTCGGCGGTCATCGTGCTCGGGGCCAAGCTGCGCAACGAGCTGTTCGGCAATCAGCCGGCGCTCGGCCAACTGGTGCGGCTGGGCGACCGGCGCTTTCGTGTCATCGGCGTGCTCGCGCCCGCCGGCCAGGGCCTCGGCATGAACACCGACGAGCTGGCCGTCGTGCCGGTCGCGCTCGCGCAGGCGATGTTCAACACCCACACGCTGTTTCGCATCCTGATCGAGGCGACGAGCCGCGACGCGATCCCGCGCGCGCGCTCGCAGGCGATCGAGATCCTGAAGCAGCGCCACGAGGGCGAGGAGGACGTCACCGTCATCACGCAGGATGCCGTGCTCGCCACCTTCGACCGCGTGCTCACCGCGCTGACGCTCGCGGTGGCCGGCATCGCCGCGATCAGCCTCGCGGTGGCCGGCATCCTGGTGATGAACGTGATGCTGGTGGCGGTGACGCAGCGCACCGCCGAGGTCGGGCTGCTGAAGGCGCTGGGCGCCACCGCACGCACGATCCGCGCTGCGTTCTTGACCGAGGCGGCGCTGCTGTCGGTGGCCGGCGCGGTGCTCGGCTATGGCGTGGGCCACCTCGGCGCATTCGTCATCCGCGAGCTGTACCCGGCGTTGCCCGCCTGGCCGCCGACCTGGGCCGTGCTCGCGGCGCTGGGTACCGCGCTCGTCACCGGCATCCTGTTCGGCGTGTTGCCGGCGCGGCGCGCCGCCGCGCTCGACCCGGTGGCCGCCCTCGCGCGGCGGTGAGATGAAGCCCCCAAGCTCACTTCGTTCGCCGCCCCCCGAGGGGGCGCTCAGCGGCTTCGGAACGGCCGGGCGCCACTGAATTGAAACTGCCTGACGCCACCGGCATGGCCTGGCATGCGCTGACGGCGCACCGCCTGCGCAGCTTCCTCACGCTGCTCGGCATTTCGGTGGGCATCGCCGCGGTGATCCTGCTGACGTCGATCGGCGAGGGGCTGCACCGCTTCGTGCTTGCCGAGTTCACGCAGTTCGGCACCAACGTGATCGGCATCACGCCCGGCAAGACGAAGACGGGCGGCGGCGCGAACCCGGGCTTGCCGACGTCGGTGCGGCCGCTGACGCTCGACGACGCGCGCGCACTGCAACGTATAACGAACATCGTCGGCGTGTCGCCGCGCGTCAGCGGCAACGCCGAGGCCGCAGCCAACGGCCGGCTGCGACGCGTGCTCGTCTACGGCGCGACGAGTGCGCTGGTCGAGTCGTTCAAGCTGCGCGTGACGAGCGGCCAGTTCCTGCCTGCCGACGACGCCGAGCGCGCGCGCAACTTCGTCGTGCTCGGCGCGAAGCTGAAGCGCGAGCTGTTCGGTGCCGAGAACCCGCTCGGAGCGCGCGTACGGGTCGGCAGCCTGTCGTTCCGCGTCATCGGTGTGATGGAGGCGCGTGGCCAGTTCCTCGGCATCGACCTCGACGACGTGGCCTACATCCCGGCGGCGCGCGCGCTCGAACTGTTCAACCGCGACTCGCTGATGGAGATCAACTTGAGCTACGCCGAAGGCGCGAACGCGCAGCGCGTCGTCGATGCTGCCAAGGCGATCCTCATCGCGCGCCATGGCCGCGAGGACTTCACGATCGTCACGCAGGAGGACATGCTGCATGCGCTGTCGAACATCCTCGACATCCTGACGATCGCGGTGGCCGCGCTGGGCAGCATCTCGCTGCTCGTCGGCGCCGTCGGCATCGTGACGATCATGACGATCGCGGTCGCCGAACGCACCAGCGAGATCGGCCTGCTGGTCGCGCTCGGCGCACGGCGCTCGACGGTGCTGGGGCTGTTCCTCGGCGAAGCGGTGGTGCTGGCGGCCGTGGGTGGCGTGCTCGGGCTGGCGATCGGCATCGGGCTCGCGCAAACAGCGAGGCTCGTCGTACCGGCGCTGCCGGTGCACACGCCGATCGTGTTCGTCGCACTCGCCGAGCTGCTCGCGGTCGGCATCGGTCTCGTCGCCGGCGTGCTGCCGGCGCGGCGCGCGTCGCGGCTGGATCCGGTGCAGGCGTTGCGGGCGGAGTAGCGCGACTCAAGACGTGGCAGGCACTGCCGTGTACTCCGGGCGGATATCGAGTTGCAGGCAACGATGCGCGCTGCGCAGCGCCGCTTCGGCATCCGCAGGCGTCGATGCCCGGGCGAAGATGAATCCCAGGTAGCTCGCCGCGTCGGGCGGCGGCGCGACGATCTGGCCTGGCTGCGCGGTGATGGTCACTGCGGTCACCCCGGGAACCGACTGCGCGGCGGCCAGTCCTTCGACGCCGTGGTAGATGCCGCGCCGCGGGACCGGGATCATCATGACCCCGGCGGCGCCGCGAGCGCCGCCGGCACCGCCCTCGTCGCCCGCGCCGGCCACCGCGCGTGCAGGCGCCACCGCTTCGCCCACCAACTGGCGCAGGATCAGCTCCTCCAGGCTCATGCCCAGCGAATGCCTGAGCACGCGGGCGCACAGGCCCCCGATGGAGCGCGCCGCAATCTCCAGCAGCCAGACGCCTCGCTCATTGACGCGCATTTCGGCGTGCACCGGTCCGGTCGCGAGCCCGGCCGCGCGGCAGGCCCGCGCCACCTCGTCGCGGATGCGTTGCTGGAGCGAGCCCGGTAGCCGCGACGGCGTGACGTAAAGGGTCTCCTCGAAATACGGCCCATCCAAAGGGTCGGGCTTGTCGAACAGGGCCAGCGTCGTCAGCTCGCCTTGATCCAGGCAGCCTTCCAACGCGACCTCGCGGCCGGGGATGAAGTCTTCGACGATCAGGCCCAGCGCCTGGGCATCGCGGTCGGCCCGCAACTGGATCGCTCGCACTTGGTGGACTGCGCGCAGCAGCGCGTCGGAATCGTCGGCGCGGATCACGCCGCGGCTGCCCGACAAACGCCGCGCTTTCACCACCACCGGAAACTTCAACTCAGGAACCAGCGAGCGCGGGTCTGCATCGCTTTGCAGGTGATGGAATTCGGGACACAGGAAGCCTGCCTCTCGGAGCAGCCGGCGAAAGGCCAGCTTGTCGCGACAGCGGCGCACCGCGTCGACGGGATTGGGGTTGCCCGGCAGGCCAAGACGCTGCGCGAGCAGCGCGGCCAGCTCGACGCCCGAATCGTCCACCGCGAGCACGCCGTCCAGCGTGCCGCCGAGCTCGCGCGCAACGGTGTCGGCCGCCAGCTCGGGCTGGTCGAAATGCAGCGCCATGATGGGCGGCAGGCCCCAGGAAGGCGCGAGTCGGTGGCAGTAGTCGGCCGCAGCCACGATCTCGACGCCCAGCGCTTTCGCCGCCGCCACGAAGTCGTCGTTGCGGTAGCCGGTGGTGGGCAGCAGCAGCAGGACGCGCTTCACGGATCGCGCTTGGGCTATTTCGATTGCGGCCGCTGCTCGAAAGGCGCGGCGCCCGCTTCGCGGCTTGCCCCGGCCGCTTTGAGGCGCTCCAGGTATTGCTGCCACAGCGAATCGCGGTTCGTGCCCAGCCAGTACAGATAGTCCCAGGAGTAGAGGCCCGTGCTGTGGCCGTCGGAGAAGGTCGGCTGCACGGCGTAGCTGCCAACCGGCTCGAGCGCCGAGATCTCGACCTCGCGCTTGCCGACTTGCAGCACTTCCTGGCCGGGCCCGTGGCCGCGCACTTCGGCGGAAGGCGAATACACGCGCAGCAGCTCGAAGCTCAGCTCGAACCGGCTGCCGTCCGAAAACACGAGTTCCATGACCCGCGACTTTTGGTGCAGCTTGATGTCGGTGGGTTGTGGCGAATTGCTGTCCATGGGGTGGGTCGGTTCGCGCGCCTTCTTGTCGGCGAGCCCGAGTCGATTCTCGCCGGCCAGCACCTTGTTGGCAGGCGAATGCCCCTGCTGAGAACGAACCCATGCGCGCGCGCATCCGGCCAAGCATTGATCTTGCCCCGATCTGTTGCACACGTCGCACGGCAGATGCCACGGCCAAGTTCGAGAGGTATCTACTCGACCGACTGGTTTCGACCCAAGCAGACTTTCAAGCTCGCGATGGCGCAACTCCTAGCGGGCACTCGAGTGGGTCGATCGACTGTATCGAACGAGCTCACGGTCCCGGCGTCGGCGTGTCGGCGAGATAGCGCTCGCTCCACGCGGCGATGAGGTCCGCCGCGTAGACGGCGTCGGCATGCCGGGTGAGCAGGTGGTCAGCGTCCGCCAGGGAGACGAAGCTCTTCGGGTGGCGGGCGGCCAGGAAGATCTTCGTCGCGTTACCGATATCCACCGTGGTGTCCATCGGCGAATGCATCACGAGCAGCGCCCGGCGCAGCTTGCCGATACGCTCGGTCAGGTTCTGTTCGGCGGCATCCAGCAGGAACTGGCGCTTGATGCGAAAGGGCCGACCGGCCAGCTGCACTTCGGCCTGCCCCTTGTTGTGTATCTGGTCCAGGTGGTCGCGAAAGAGCCCAGCGACATGCGTGGGATCGCTGGGTGCGCCGATCGTCACGACCGCCCGCACCTCCGCGATGTCGGAGGCCGCGGCCAGGACGGCGGCGCCGCCGAGGCTGTGTCCGACCAGCAGTTGAGGCGCCCGGTACCTGTGTCGAAGGTGATCCGCTGCCGCGACGAGATCAGCAACGTTGGACGAGAAGTTCGTGTTGGCGAACTCGCCTTCGCTTGCGCCCAGGCCGGTGAAATCGAAGCGCAGCACGGCGATGCCGCGATCGGCCAGCGTGCGCGCAATGCGGCTCGCGGCGAAGATGTCCTTGCCGCACGTGAAGCAGTGTGCAAAGAGCGCATGCGCGCGGATGTCCGCGTCGGGCATGTCGATGCGCGCGGCGAGCCTCTGCCCGTCAACGCCTGGGAACTCGGTCCGTTCGCTTCTCATGTCCATGCTCTATTTCGATCGGCCTTATCAATAACCGCTTGGGTCGATAGCACACAGCGACGACTGCCTGCTAGATACGAGTCAGCAGTGGGGAACTCATCACGGATTTCACGCTGCCACCCCGCTGCATTTCATTCGACCAGGCTTCGTAGCCACCTTTCAGCGGGCGCACCGATACGAAGCCCAGCGCCCGCAAGGTCCGCGCAGCCTGGACGGCCGTTGCGGCTTGCGGGCACGCGCACAACGTGACGATCGGCCGGGCCTTTGGCCAATCACGCACTGCGTGGTCGAGCCGATCTTGCTCGGCGGCCACAGCCCCCGGGATGGGACCGGTCTCGGCGATCATGCTCGCTCCGCGCAGGTCGAGTAGCAGCGGCGGCTCGTCCGCTTCAAGCGCTGCGAAGAGCTCAGTGGGCGTGATGTGCGGGAATGCGGCGAGCCTGCGGAATCGGACCTTCTGCCAGACCTTCCAGGTGAGCCAAACGCCCAGGGACAGGATGACGGCGATCGCTGCGATTCCGGTGTGGCGATCGAGCAGGGTGATCGCGTCGGGCACCGCTGCACGCAACAGCCATCCGGCTCCCATCGCCAAGCCCGCCCACAGAAGGGCGCCGATCCCGGCGGCGAACAAGAACCCGGGGAGCGGCATGCGCAGCGCGCCGGCAATGGGCGGTGCCACTGTGGAGAAGCCGGGGACGAATTTGGCGATCACCAACGACGGAAGGCCCCACCGCACGAACCGGGCTTCGGTCTGTGTCACACAAGACGCGGGATTGATCGACAGGTAGCACAGACCTGCAAGCACGCGGTAACCCAACGATCTTCCTGCGACGTACCACACCACGTCGGCTACGAGCGAGGCGAGCACGGCCGCCGCCAGCACCTTGCCCAACGTGAACGGCGTGGCAGCAAGGCTTCCGGCGAGCAGGAGCGTCGGCACCGCCGGCACGGGCAGGCCGAGCTGCTCCAGCAGCACGTTCAGGAAGACAACGGGAACAGCGTTGCGCTCGATTGCCTCGGCGATTTCGGCAATGTTCACGATGTCAGGCGCTCTTCGAGCGGGCCCGGCGCGGG
>CAWHBZ010000025.1:0-18559 GCA_963827645.1 uncultured beta proteobacterium
ACGGCGTGGCCAGCCCGCTCGTCGCCAGCGCACGGGTCGATGCGCCGGCTGCCGGCGTCGATGCGCGGCTGCAGCTCAAGGGCCGCCTGTTGTTCGATGTCGCGACCGGCCGCATCGAATTGGCGCGCATCGACGGCCTGCTCGAAGGGCGCTCGCTGGGCATCGACAACCTGGCGCTGCGTGTCAAGGGCGACGTCACGGCACTCGTGCGGGAGCGCTCGATGAGCGCCGAGAACGTGGTCGTCTCGTCGATGCACAAGTCGGGCCTGACCGTCTTCAACACCGTGGTGTCGGCACCCGAACTCAAGTGGAGCGAGTACCGCTTGAACGGCGCCGCGCTCGGCATCGACACCAGCGTGGCGCACCCCGACCGCACCACGCTACTGGCGCTGAAGATGCCGCGCTTCGAGTGGGCCGAGCGCGGCTTGCGCGACACCACGACGCAGGCGCAACTGACGGTCAAGCGCGCCGACTCGCAGCTGCGCGTGCAAGGCAGCAGCCCGATCGCGCTGGTGCTCGACGGCGGGCCGCGCATCGAGCTGGGCGCGCTGGACATGACGGCGCAGCTCAGTCACCCGGCGCTGGCCAGCGACCTCACCGCGCAGCTCAAGGGCAAGGTCGACATCAACCTGCAGCAGCACACTGCGCAAGGGGTGTGGGCCGGCCAACTGGCAGGCAGCGACGTCAAGGTCGAGCTCGCGCTGGCCGACTACGCGAATCGCCCGCGCTGGAGTGTCGACGCCGAGCTGGCGCGGCTCGACGCGGACGCCTTGCTGTCCGAGGCGTGGCTGGCGCGCTGGAGCGACGAGGCCACGCCGGTCGACTTGGGCGTGCTGCGCGACGTCGACGCACAGGGCCGCGTGCGCGTGGGCCTGCTCAAGTTCTGCGGCCTGCAGGCGAGTGCGGCGTCGGCGCTTTTCGAACTCGAGAAATCGACGCTCGGCATCGACCCGATCACCGCGCAGGCCTACGGCGCGCAGCTCGAGGCCATGGTGCGCGTCGATGCGTCGGCGGCGGCGCCGCGCCTGAGCGCCAAAGGCAGCTTGAACGAGGTCGACCTGCGCAGCCTGATGGCTGACCTCACGCGTGCGCCGTGGCTCGCGGGCCGCGGCGCGCTCACCTGGGACGTGGCCAGCGACGGCGCCAGCGTCGGCGGCTTGCGCAGCGCGCTGGCGGGATCGCTGAACCTCTCGCTGCGCGGCGGTGCTGTGTCGGGCTTCGACCTGCGCGCGGCGCTGCTCGAAGGACGCACCGAACTGGGCAAGCGCTCGCCGGCGCAGCAGCGCGAATTCAACGCCGCCGCCCGAACGCCGTTCAGCGACATGAAGGCGCGCTTCGAATTGCGCGAGCGCCGCGCCAGCGGCCAGATGCTGGAGCTGAACGCGGCTGCGATCCGCACCACCGGCGAGGGCGAGCTGCTGCTCGACTCCGGCATGCTCGATCTGCGGCTGCAGGCCACCGTGGGCCGCGGCCCGCACGAGCTGGCGAGCCTGGCCGGCGTCAGTGTGCCGATGCACGTGCAGGGCCCGTGGCGGCAACCGAGGCTGGCGTTCGACTTCGGCGCCGCCAGCGGCGCGCCGGTCGCGCATGCGCCGCAGGCGCCCGACGAGGCGGCGCTGGCGCTGGTCAAGACCACTGCGTCGGTGGCGGGCGAACGCGCAGCGGCCCGCGCGAAGTAGCTCAGCCGGCCGCCAAGCGCCGGCCGCGGCTGATCGCGACACTGCCGATGCAACCTGCGCGACACCGATACACGGGGATTAGAGTGGGGTATCTGCGCATGCCCCGAAACGCCCGTTGAGGCGTACGATGTTGCATCGCAGCATGAGTACGAATTCGATCACTGTCAAGTTGCGCCTCGACGATGTGCTGGGCGATCTGCAGCACGCGCGCCGCACGGGCAACATCGGCCGCCTGGCGCTGTTGGCGTATTGCGAAGTGCGGCGCTGGGCGCGCATCGCAGGCGAGCAGGCACTGGCCGAGCATTCGAGCGACCTCGTGATGAAGAGTCCACACGGCACACGCGATGAGTTCCTGAGCGGTGTCGACAGCCTGATCCAAGAACTGCAGTCGGCGCGCAGCCGCCTGGATTGATTGCAGCCGCCGTGCGCGTGCTCTGGGAGACCGTCAGACCTGTTGACCCGTGGGGCGCCTGCGCACGACCTGCATCGCCAGCACCGTGATCACCAGCCCGAACCCGATGGCGTCGGCCAGCGCGGACGGGTAGACCAGCGCCAAGCCGGCGATCAGCAGCATGCAGCGCTCGGGCGTCGTCGTTTTCTTCAAAGCCCAGCCCTGGAAGCCGCCGGCCAGCGCCGCGATCCCGATCGCCGCGGTGAGCGTCACCTCGGCGATCGACCACCAGTTGGCGGCGGCCAACGCCTTGGCCGAGCCCATCAGCAGTAGGCCCTGGCCGCTCGGATCGAGCACGAACATGAACGGCACCAGGAACGCCGGCACCGTGTACTTCCAGCACTGCAGCGTGGTCTTGTACGGGTCGCCGCCGGTGATCGCCGCGGCGGCGAACGGCGACAGCGCGGTCGGCGGCGACACCTCGGACAGCACCGCGTAGTAGAAGATGAACATGTGGGCCGCGAAGTCGGGCACGCCGAGCTTGATCAGCGCCGGTGCTGCGATCACCGCGCAGATGATGTAGCTCGCGGTCACCGGCACCGCGAGGCCGACGATCCACACCACCAGCGCGGTGAAGATCGCGGTCAGCAGCAACGAGCCGCCGGCGTAGTCGATCACGATCGAGCTGAACTTCAGGCCGAGGCCGGTGAGCGTGACGACGCCGACGATGATGCCGGCGCCGGCGCAGGTGGCAGCGACGTTGAGCACGCTGATCGAGCCGCCCTGCATCGCCTTGACGAACGGCGACTGAAAGAGGTTCTTTGTCCACGAGCCCTTGCCCTGGAACAGGTCGTACGAGAACAGCGCCGTGTCGCGGCGCAGGAAGCTGGTGGCGAACGACACCACCGTGGCCCAGAACACGCTCAGCACCGGCGAGTAGCCGAGCATCATGAAGACGACGATCGACACCAGCGACAGGAAGTGGAACCAGTACTTGCGCGACAGCGTCCACACCGATTCGAGCCGGCCGAAGTCGACGTCGCGCATGGCGTACTTGCGCGCGTCGATCTCCACCATCAGAAACAGCGCCAGATAGAACAGCAGCGTCGGGATCACTGCCATCAACAGCACGTTGAGGTACGAGATCTTCAGGAACTCGGCGATCAAGAACGCCGCGGCGCCCAGCACCGGCGGCGAGATGATCGCGCCGAGGCCACCCGCCGCCAGCAGCCCGCCGGCCGCGTTGCGCTCGTAGCCCACCTTCTGCAGCATCGGGTAGGCCACGGCCCCTAACGTGACGGTGGTGGCGACACCCGAGCCCGACGGGCCACCCAGCAGGAACGACGCCAGTACCACGGTGCGGCCGGCGCCGGTGGGCTTGCCGCCCATCGCCGAGAACGAGAAGTCGATGTAGAACTTGCCGGCGCCCGAGTGCTGCAGGAAGGCGCCGAAGATCGTGAACAGGATGATCAGCGACGACGACACGTCGACCGCAACGCCGTAGATGCCTTCGAGCGTCATGTACATCACGCCGACCAGGCGGCCGATCTCGTAGCCCTTGTGCGTCCACGGTGCAGGCAGGTAGGGGCCCAAGAGCGCGTAGGCGATGAAGGCGCTGGTGATGATCGGCATCACCCAGCCGGTGGTGCGTCGCATCGCCTCGAGCACCAGCACGATCAGCGCGATGCCCAAGGCGACGTCCCACGGCGCGGGCGAGGTGTTGCGGTCGGTGAAGTCGTCGCCGCCGTGGATCAGGTAGGCCACCACCGCGATCGACAGCGCCACGGCCAGCCAGTCCCACCACATCACGCGGTGACGGTAGCGCCTGGCCAGCGGAAACATCAGGAAGGTCAGGCACAGCACGAACGCCACGTGCAGCGGCCGCAGCGTCTGCGTCGGCACGATGGCATACGCCGTGTACAGGTGGAACGCCGACATCACGAAGGCCAGCGCCACCACGAAGGGGGCCAACCAGCCTCTCAGCTTGTTGGCCGGGCCTTCTTCGGCCTCGATGTACTGCTCGGCCCTGTGCAGCGCTTCTTCGCTGACCGCGCCCGCCGGCGCACCGGGCGCGCCGGATTGCCCGGGCGATTGCGCGCTCAAGCCCGGCGGCTCAGTTGAGCTTGATGCCCTTTTCGGCGAAGTACTTCACCGCGCCCGGATGGAACGGGATCGGCGAGGCGGCCTGCTTCTGGTTCTCGAGCTTGAAGTTGGCGGCTTCCTTGTGCACGGCGATCAGGTCGTCGCGCTTGTCGAAGATGGTCTTGACGATGTTGTAGGCCGTCTTCTCGTCCATCGTCTCGTGCGCGACCAGGATGTTCATCACCGTGGCCTGCTTGTTGTCGGCGTCCATGCCCTTGTAGGTGTCCTTCGGGATCGCGTCTTCGACGTACAGGTCGCCGTACTTCTTGTTCATCGCCGCCACCGTGTCGGCGTGATCGACCATTTTGATCTTGGTGTTCGGCGTGTTGGCGAGGTCGGTCACTGCCGCGGTGGGCAGGCCGCCGACCCAGAAGAAGGCGTCGATCTTGCCGTCCTTGACCGCGTTGACCGACTCGGCCACGCCCAGGCGCTCGCGCTTCATGTCGCTGTCCTTGTCGAGGCCGGCGGCCTCGATGACGCGAAATGCCATCACCTCGGTGGCGCTGCCGGGCGAGCCGGTGGACACACGCTTGCCCTTCAGGTCGGCCATCTTGCTGATGCCGCGGCCCTCGACACTGACCACGTGCATGCGGTTGGGGTACAGGATCATCAAGGTCTTGACCGGCACCTTGTTGCCCTTGAACTTGTCTTCGCCGCGCGCGGCGTCGAGCGCCGCATCGACCATCGACAGCGCGATGTAGGGCTTGCCGCTGCCGATCAGCTTGAGGTTGTCGACCGAGCCGCCGGTGACTTCGGCGGTGGCCTGCATGCCGGGCACGTGCTTGGACAGCACCGCGGCCATGCCGCCGCCCAACGGGTAGTACACGCCGCCGGTGCCGCCGGTGGCGATGGATAGGTTTTGCGCGTGGGCGCCGACGCTCAGCACCAGGCCCGCGAGCAGAGCGCCAAGGGTTGGCTTGATGGCTTTCATCGTGTCTCCTGCGTCCTTAGGGTATGCCCGGTGCGCGGTGCCGCGCAGCAGGGGCGAATTCATTCTGGCATGCGGGGCCGCGCGATTCGCTCCACACTTTCCAGCAGCCACCGCAACCTGGAGGATCCATGAGCTTTGATTTCACCGACCACCGCGTGGTGGTGTGCGGCGGCAGCCGCGGCATCGGCCGCGCGATCGCGCTCGGCTTCGCCGCCGCCGGCGCGCGGGTGTCGGTCTGCGCGCGTGGCCGCGACACGTTGGAGGCCACCCGCGCCGAGATTGCGCGCCACGGCCGCATCGCGCACGCCGCCCCCTGCGACCTGGCCGACGCGCAGTCGGTGGCGCACTACGTGGCGGCGGCCGGCGAAGCGCTCGGCGGCATTCAGATCCTGGTCAACAACGCCTCGGGCTTCGGCATGGGCGACGACGAAGCCGGCTGGGCCGCCGGCCTGGCGGTCGACGTGATGGCGATGGTGCGCGCCTCGCACGCCGCGCTGCCGCTGCTCGAGAAAAGCGGCGAGGGCGCCTCGATCATCCACATCTCGTCGATCTCGGGCTTTCGCGCGTCGACGCGCACGCCGGCGTATGCCGCGGTGAAGGCAGCGATGATCAGCTACACCGCGAGCCAGGCCGCGATGCTGGCGCCCAAGCGCATCCGCGTGAACTGCATCGCCCCCGGTTCGATCGAGTTTCCCGGCGGCGTGTGGGACCAGCGCAAGAAGGCCAACGACCCGCTGTACGACCGCGTGCTCAAGAGCGTGCCGTTCGGCCGCATGGGCACGCCCGAAGAAGTGGCCGAGGTGGCGTTGTTCCTCGCGTCGCCGCACGCGCGCTGGGTGACCGGGCAGACGATCGCGGTCGATGGCGGGCAGTTGCTGGGCGGCTAGGAGCGCCGGGGTCTTGCCCGCGATCCCGCTGGGTCGCGCAGCTCAGAAGGTGTATGCCGCGCGCAGCGACCACATGTAGCCGTGTTGGCCATAGATCGAGCCGACCAGGTACGCGCCCTGCCACAGCAGCGCCTGGCCTTCGCCCAGCGCCACGGTGCCGAACACCGCGGGCCCGGCACGGTGAGACTGCTCGTCGCGCGGTGCCCAGTGGTCCCACGGGCCCAACTCGCCGAAGCCCTGCAGCCCGAAGTGCAGCGGCGGCCGCCAGCGATGCCGCACCTGCCACTGGTACTTCATCTGCGTCTGCTGCGGGTACGCGCCTCTGTGGCCGCGCTCGAAGAACACGTTGCCGTTGAGCTGCGTGCGCTCCACGTCGGTTTGCAGCACCGGGCCGATCTCGACCGCGTAGGCGCCATCGTTGTTGGCTTCGCGAGCGATGTTGGTGTGCACGGCCACGTCGAGGGGCCACTCGCCTTGCGTGAGCAGGAAGTCGTTCTGCCAGTTCCAGGTGCTCAAGCGGGTGGCCATCTGCGACGAGCCGATCCAGCTGGCGAACAGCAACGTCGACCAGCGCGAGTTCACGCCGTAGCCCAGGCCGATCTCGGGCCAGATCACTTCGGGTGAGCCGGGATGCTTGACCGTCCAGTAACGCAGGTCGACGCTGCCCTGGCCGCTGTTGTCGTAGACCGTGACCACGTAGTAGCCCGGGTCGGCTCTCGCCGCGGCGGCGCACCACACGAGCAACGTCAGCGTCAGCGCCCGGTGCACCGGAACTACTCCAGTCCGGCCAGCAGCGACGCCGACGCATCCTGCTCCATCGCGTCGGGCAACTGCCACTGCGCCAGCCAGCCGAGCAACTGATCCTCCGGCATCGGGCGCGCGATGTAGTAACCCTGGCCCTCGTCGCAGCCCAACGCGGCGAGCAGCTTCCAGGTGCGCGCGGTCTCGATGCCCTCGGCCACCACGGCGAGCCCCAGGTTGTGGGCCAGCTCGATGGTCGAGCGCACGATCTTGGCGTCGTCGAGGTCGCGTTCCATCGCCATCACGAAGCTCTTGTCGATCTTCAGTTCGTCGACTGCCAGCCGCTTGAGATAGGCGAGCGACGAGTAGCCGGTGCCGAAGTCGTCGATCGACAGCCAGAAGCCGAGCTTGCGCAGCTGCTCCAGCGTGAGCATCGCGCGTTGCGGATCGTCCATGATCGCGCTCTCGGTGATCTCCAGGCACAGCGACTGCGGCCGGGTGCCGTACTGCTGAAGCACCGCCATCACCTTGGCCGGCAGGTCTTGGTCCATCAGGTCGCGTGCCGACAGGTTGACGCTGATGCGCAGGTGAATGCCGCGCGTGTGGGCCTTGTGCGCAGCCCGCGCGGCCGCGTCGACCACCCACGCCGTGAGCTGGCGGATGAAGCCGGTCTGCTCGGCGAACGGAATGAATTCGCCCGGCAAGACGAGCCCGCGTTGCGGATGCTGCCAGCGCAGCAGGGCTTCGGCGGCAACCACCTGGCCGGTTCTCAGTTCGACTTTCGGTTGCAGGTAAAGGCGCAGCTCGCGGTTGCCCGTGGCCTGACGCAGTTCACCCAGCAACGACAGCGATTCCTGGCTGCCGGCATCGAGCCGGGGCTCGTAGATCTGGCTGCCGCTGCGCTGCCGCTTGGCCACATACATCGCCAGCTCCGCGCGGCCGACCAACTGGCCAGCGTCACGCCCGTGCACCGGATGCAACGCGATGCCGATGCTGGCGCCCAGGTCGATGGTCTGGTCGTCGATCTCCAGCGGCTGTTCGAAGGCGCGCTGGATGCGATGCGCCGCCTCGGCGGCTGCCGGCGCATCGGCGTGAGCCAGCAGCAGCGCGAACTCGTCGCCGCCCAGACGAGCTGGCGAGTGGGCGTCGCCCGGGTCGAGCTGCTGCAGCCGCTGGGCGACGTGGCAGAGGACGCGGTCGCCGAAGTGATGACCCAGCACGTCGTTGACCAGCTTGAAGCGGTCGAGGTCCAGCATCAGGACGGCACACGGCTCGTCCGAGGCACGCAACCGCTGCTGCAGGTGCTGGCCGAATTGCTCGCGGTTGGGCAGACCCGTCAGCGGGTCCCAGAACGCCAGGCGATGCACCTGCTGCTCGCGGTCCTGGATGCCCTGGCGCATGGCCTCGAACGCCTGCGCGAGGTCGCCGATCTCGTCGTCGGAGGTGCGCCCCACTGCAGTGCTGTAGTCGCCGTCGCCGAGGCGGCGCGCCGACTCCGACAGGGCCCGGATCGGTTGGCTGATCCGCTTGGCGGTCAACACGCTGCCCAGCGCGAAGATGGCCACACCGAGCACGGTCAATCCCAACAGCGTCAGCTGCAGCCGGCGGTAGGGCGCGACGGCTTCGTCGAACGATCGCATCAGGGCCACGCCGAGTTCCTGGCCACCCTCGTCGAGCAAGCTGACGTACAGCGCACGCATGTTCTCGTCGGCCAGCGTCAATCCGAACTGGCGCGCGCCGCGAGGCACTTGCTGCACCACGCTGGCGGTGGTTTCGGCGTCGAGCACCGAGGCGACCGTGCCCCAGGGGCGACCGGAATCGTGCAGCAGCATCACCGCGTGCAGCCCCGACAGACGCTGCAACTCCTGCAGCGGTGCACTGTCGAGCGCGAACGCCATCAGCACCGAACCGCCGAGCCCAGCCGCACCCACCGGCACCACGACCACCTGGTAGGCGCGGCCGTCCACCAGGGCGAGCCGGGCGCGCTCGCCGGCGGACATGTCGGCCGCCTGCAGGCGCGACAGCAGATCGACGAACGGCTGCGCCCGCTCGGTGGTTGCGGTGACGAGGCGCGATTGCGCGTCGACGTAGGCCACCATGGCGGCCTTGACGCGTTCGCCATGGCTGGACAGCGCGTCCTTCAGCGTCTCGCGCAGTTCGTCGCCGCGCAGGCCCTCGGCCAGCACCGAACGGAAGCCGTGGTCCTTCTCGAGCAAACGGGCCGCGTCTTCGCGCATGCGGGCGTCTTGCACCACCAGGCGCTGCAGGATGCGTTCGCCGGTCTCGAGTTCGTGGCTGATCGACGCGTCGGCGTTGCGCGCGATGCTGTGATGGATCAGCGCGAAGCTGGCCACCTGCACCACCGACAGCAGCGCCAGGAACAGCGCAACGATGCGCCCTTCGAGCCGTCTGAGGTTGAGGAACCCGGGCAGTGCCATGGCATTCGCGCCGCGAACGGGCCCCTAGTCGGCGCCGACCAGCATCAGATCGGTGCGGCCTGCCGCATCGCCGACCTGAAGCGGCCTGCTCTGCAGCGCGGTTGTGCCGAGCCTGGCATGCCAGAACAGCAGCACATGCTGGCCGGTCGGCACGTCGAAAGTGGCTGTGCCTGCGGCATCGCTCTTGGCGAACAGCGGCGTGTCGACCACTACGACATGTGCGCTCATGCGGTCGTGGATGTTGCAGCCCAGCGAGGCGACGCCGGCGCTGTCGAACACCACCGGATTGGCCGGCGTGCCGGCGTACAGCTTGATGTCGAAGGTCTTGGCGGCCGAGAACGAGTAGACGTGATGACGCACCGTGTCGAAGTTCGGAAAGCTCACCGCGGTGCCTGTCTGCACGACCAGCACGTGCGGCTCGAACTGACGCGCACGCTGCGCCATTTGCGCCGTGGTCTGCGGGTTGGCCTGGGCAGCCTGGCCGTTGACTTGCACCGCCACCACCACACCGGCGATCGGAGCGCCCGCGGCATTGCGCACGTGGACCACCCAAGGCACGGCGTGGGTGCTCAGCGATGCGCCCAGCAAGGCGGCGCCGGCCAGCGCGGCGCGGCAGGTGTGGCCGGCATGCCCGGCCGAGTGTGGCGTTTGCACGATGTGTCGACTGCTCGAGCGGCTGAGGCGGCGTGGACCGCCACGACTTCGGGCCTTGCGTCATTCTGACCAGTCGGTTGCCGGGTCGAGCCTGCGAATAGCGGCACTTTTCGCGCCGCGCGCGGCATTGGTCTGCAGACCGTGAAAGAGGGCCGGCGGGGTGGGGCGCCGGCACACGCGCCGGCACGTCTGCAACGAGTTGTGCCGTCGGGCCGCCGGCATGCGTTCACACGGGCGCGGCGCGTTATGCTGGCCGCGACATTCGTGCCGATGGCACATCCCGAGGAGCCTCGATGAACAACACGTCCTTGCGGCTGGGCTGCGTGGCCCTGCTGTGCGCCGCAGCGGCAACGCCGTGCCTGGCGGAGAGTTTCGCCTCGTCGGCCGCCAGCGCGGGCTCGTCGGCTTCCAGCGCGGGTTCCGCATCCTCCGGCAGCGTGTCCGACTCGTTCGGCAACTCGAGCAAGAGCTCGACCGGCACGCAGACGGCCGACGGTGACTACCGGGTGATTGAGGTCGCCGAGCTGGCCGATCGCCCCGGCATGTTGCAGTTGACGCTGCAGGCGGCCGCCGATGCGGCACGCGAGTTCACGCTCAGGTTGCCGCGCCGGGCGCTCGAGCCGCGCGGCATCACGAGGGGCGACATCGTGAACGTGCGCAATCGCGACTACGGCCTGGAGTTCGCGCGCACCGAAGGGCGCGCCGCACGCGAAGCGTTCTTCCTCGTGTTGTTCGACGATTGGCAGCGCGAGCTCGAGCCGCGGCCCGTCACGCTCTGACCGCTGGCACCGTGGGCCGCGCCTGGCTGCTGGCTGCCTGGCTGTGTGCGGGTGCGGCCAGTGTGCACGCGGCGTCGGCCGCGCTGCAGTATTGCGACCGGCCGTCGCCGCCGAGCGCGCGGCAGCAAGACCGGCTGCTGCGATTCGCCGCGATCGCGCGGCGCGAGCTCGAGGCCAGCGGCCAGGACGTCGCGCTGATCGCGCGTTCGGGCATCGACCTCGCCCGCTTCAACCTGCGCTACTCGCACGCCGGCGTCAGCCTGAGGGCGAGCAGCAACACGCCTTGGTCGGTGCGGCAGCTGTACTTCGCGTGCGACGAGGGGCGGCCGCGCCTGTACGACCAGGGGCTGGCCGGTTTCGTGCTCGGCACCGACGACCCGTCGGTGGGCTACCTGTCGATCGTCTGGCTGCCGCGCGAAGAAGCCACCGCGCTCGAACGTGCCGCGCTCGACAATCCGCGCGCGCTGCGGCTGCTGGCGGCCGACTACAGCGCCAACGCCTACCCGTTCAGCGTGCGTTACCAGAACTGCAACCAGTGGGTGGCCGAACTGCTGGCGGTGGCGTGGGGCGGCCTGGACGACAGCGACGCGCTGCGACAGCGCGCGCAGGCCTGGCTGTCAGGGCAGCACTACGAGCCGCAGGCGGTGGACGTGGGCTCGCACCTGCTGATGTTCGCGGGCCACTTCGTGCCCTGGATCCACTACGACGATCACCCCGAAGCAGACCGTGATGCGCTGCGCTTGCGCACCAGCTTGCCGACCTCGATCGAGGCCTTCGTTCGCGCGCGCGTGCCGGGTGCGCGGCGCATCGAGTTGTGCCACGACGAGCAGCGGGTCGTGATCCACCGCGGCTGGGACACGCTGCCAACGGGTTGCCAGCCCGGGCCCGCAGACGAGGTGATCGCGCTCGATTGACCGGGCGCGATGGCTCATTGGGCATCCTCCGCGCCATGCGCTGCGGAATTCGCCTCGGGAGCGGCCCGGCGGCTCATGCGTCGCCGGTGATCTCGATGTCGTCGACGATGAACTGGCCCGCCGAGACGATGCCGCTGGCGTGGATGCGCTTGCCCACCAGTGCATCGAGTGCTTCGTCGACGAAAGCAGGGCCGCCGCGGCGCCGCAACTTGAATTCGCCCTGCGCGCAGACGAGCACCACGGCCTCGTGGTCGCTCTTGGATCCGACGTTGATGCGTTTGCGGATGACGTGGCCGGCCATGCGCACCGGTTTGAGCATGCGTGTCCTCGACGGCGCGGTTGCCCGCGCGCTGCCATCTTCACACACATCGTCGGCTACGCGACGACGTGTCGGGCCTCAGCGGCTGTGCACGCGCCGGATGTGCACCACCCGGTTGCCTTCGAGCGTGGCGATGATTGCGCTCGACCGTGGCGCAGTGCCATCGCTGTCGCTGCGCGTGCTGCCCTGGATCATGTGCACGCTGCGCGCGCGCCGGCTGGCCTGCACCGGCGACGAACTCGTGGCCCTGGCCATCGCAGGGAACACCACGCGATACGACTGGTGGACCACCGCGTCGCGAAGACCCGACTCGCGCGCCACCGACTCGAGCAGCGCTCGCACGGCGGGGGGTGCCTTGCGCCTGGCTGCGCGCGCGGCGCCGACGGTGCGCGACAAGTTGCGTCCGGCGCGGCCGATGCGCTCGCGCCGGAACGAGCGCGTGCGCGTCACGATGGCGCCACTGGCCAGGGCGCGCTTCACGGCGTGCGACCGCGACAGTGCGTGAGGCACCGGCGCCACCGCGTGGATTGACGGGTCGCCGAGCAGCACGAACTGCGCTGCGGTCTTCAAGTCACTGGGGTCGAGGTGCGAGAACTGCGAGACGAATCGGTGCCGCGCCTCGGTCGCCGCACGGCCGAGCGAGCTGCCGCCGAGCACTGCCTCGATGAAGTAGCGGCAGATCAGGTCGGCCTGGCCGTTGCCCTCGCTAGGCCCGTAGGCGACCGTGGTGCTGCCGAAGTAGCCGTAGGCGCCTTCACGAAGGTACGTGCTGCAGATGCCGGGCTTGCCGCCGTCGGTGGAGTCGGCGGGATCGTAGAGCTCGGCGCCGTAGCAGCACTCGGCGGCGATCACGGTGCCTTCGGTGACCTTGGTGCGCAGCAGCGCGGAATCGTGGGCGTCGAAGTACTTCTCGTCCGGAAATTCGCCCAGAAAAGTGGGCGTCAAGGTGTTGCCGTGGCAATTGATGAAGTGCACGCGCGGTGCGAGCTGCGCCCGGGTCCACCGGGGCCCATCGGGTGGCGAGATGAACAGCTTGGTGCCGGCGCCGAAGAGGGTCTCCACGGACAGCCGGGTCGAGCGCTGCCAGACCTTCGCGCTGAGCGCGAACGGGTCGCCGTACAGCGAGCGCTCGCGCGTGCGGTGCTTGCGCTGCGATGCCGAGCAGCGACACCAGCAGCGCAGGGTCGCTGGCGCCCAGTTGATCGGGGAGGCGGCCCACCACCCGCGTCGGGCCGAGAAACCGCGCGGGGTCGCGGCTGAACGGCACGTCGCAGGCATAGGGCAGGTCCGACGGCACGCTCGGGTCCTCGTCGGCCATCGGATTGCTCAGCGTGATGTGCGGCACCACGTCCGGCGCGCCGAGGATCACGATGTAGTCGGGCTCGTGCTTCCTGACGATCGCGTCGATCGCTGCCTTGGCGCCGCGCTGGTCGCGCGGGCCGCTCACCGCACGCCCGCGCACCGTCTTCATGTCGGCTTTCGAATCGATGGCGATCAGCTTGCTCTTCAGCCCACGTGCCTTGTCGCTCGCCACCAGTGCGGCCAGCGCCGCTTTGACCTTGGAGTAGGCCCTGCCGTACTTGGACCTCAGCGCCGTGACGTTGGTGACGATGACCTTATGAATCGGCATGGTCCGCTCCTGGGTGGCGGCGCGGCGGGCCCAGGGGTGTGCCTCACCTTGCGCTGCCGTCGAGTGCACGCTTGTAGCGGCGCGGTGAGGGCGTCACCATCCCTAGCTGGTGCACCGCATCGCAGTACGGCCGTATGCTGCCTGCCCGAGGAGGCGACGCTCGTGACTTCAACCCGTCCGTTCCGGCTGCAGGTGCCCGATGCAGCACTCGCCGATTTGCGCGAGCGCCTGGCGCGCACCCGCTTTCCCGACCAGGCTCCCGGCGAACCGTGGGCCTATGGCACGCCGGTCGACTACCTGCGAGAGCTGGTCGCCTACTGGCGCGATGATTTCGACTGGCGCGCGCAGGAGGCGCGCCTCAACGCGCTGCCGCAGTTCATGGTGCCGCTGCACGGCATCGACGTTGCACTACCTGTGCGTGCCGGGCCGCGGCCCCGATCCGTGCCCGCTGCTGCTGTCGCACGGCTGGCCGGGCTCGGTGTTCGAGTTCCTCGATCTGATCCCGCGCCTCACCGACCCGGCGCGATTCGGCGGCGATGCCGCCGATGCGTTCACCGTGGTGGCGCCGTCGCTGCCGGGCTACGGGCTGTCGTTCGTGCCGGGCCAGGCGCGCTTCGGCGTCGAGGCGATCGCCGACTGTTTCGCCGAGCTGATGACCGACGTGCTCGGCCACCGGCGCTTCGCCGCGCAGGGCGGCGATTGGGGCGCCTTCGTCACGTCGCGGCTGGGCGCCGTGCATGCCGACAAGGTGATCGGCATCCACCTCAACCTGCTCACGGTGCGACGCGATCCCAAGCTGCTGGCCAACCCGACGCCCGAGGAACAGCAGTTCCTGCGCGAGCTCGAGCACTTTCTGAAAGAGGACACCGGCTACCAGTGGATCCAGGGCACGCGGCCGCAGACGCTGGCGTTCGGCCTCAGCGACTCACCGGCCGGGCTGGCGGCGTGGATCGTCGAGAAGTTCAGGGCCTGGTCCGACTGCGGCGGCGACGTCGAGAGCGTGTTCACGAAAGACCAGTTGCTGGCCGACATCGCGCTGTACTGGTTCAGCGGCGCCATCGGCTCGTCGTTCTGGCCGTACTACGCGCGTCTGCACGGGCCGTGGCCGATTCCCGACAGCGGCGTCGCGGTGCCGATGGGCTACGCGCAGTTCCCGCGCGAGATCCTCAAGCCGCCGCGCTCGGTGGCGCAGAGCGATGTACAAGGACATTCGCCGCTGGAGCGTGATGCCGCGCGGCGGCCACTTCGCGGCGATGGAGCAGCCGCAGGCGCTGGCGCACGAGATCATCGAGTTCTTCAGGCCGTTGCGCCGCAGCGGCCGCGCAGCCGATCAGGTGGCGCGTGCGTGACGCGCGGGTGCGGCTCAGATGCCGAGGATCTTCTTGGCTTCGCCCAGCGCCTTCATCGAGTCGTCGTGCTTGCCCGCCTTGTGCGCGGTTTCGCCGTCGGCGCGCAACTGCTTGACCTTGGTGGCATCGCCCGCACTGAGCTGGGGATTGCTCGCCATCTTGGCGTCGATGGCCTTCATGTCATTGGGGCAATTGTGGGCCAGCGCCAAGCCGGCAACGCCGGCCAACGCGGCGGCGATCAGCAGTTGCTTCATTCGAGGCACTCCTTCGGTGAGCCAAGAGGCTGCAAGCGGCCACTTTAGGCGGGCATCGCGACAGTGGCAAGGCGGGCAAGCGCGCGGTGTGTAAGCCGGCGTGTGCGAGGATCGCCGCTTTTGCGCGGCCGAACGACCCTTCATGAGCCACCTCTTTTCACCGTACACGCTGGGGCCGCTGACGCTGGCCAACCGCATCGTCGTGGCGCCGATGTGCCAGTACTCGGCCGACGATGGCTGCGCCAGCGCCTGGCATCCGATCCACCTCGGGCAACTGGCCATCTCTGGCGCCGGGCTGCTGATCATCGAGGCCACCGCGGTCGAGGCGATCGGCCGCATCACGCCGGGCTGCCTGGGTCTGTATTCCGATGCGTGCGAATCCGCGCTCGCGCAGGTGTTGGCCGGCGTGCGGCGGTACTCGCCGGTGCCCGTCGCGATCCAGCTCGCGCATGCCGGGCGCAAGGGCTCCAGCGAAGTGCCGTGGCGCGGCGGCGCGTTGATCGCAGCCGAGCAAGGCGGTTGGCAGCCGGTGGCGCCGTCGGCGTTGCCGCATGCCGACGGTGAAGCGCCGCCGCTGTCGCTCGACGACGCGGGGCTCGCGCGCGTGCGCGCGGCGTTTGTCGAGGCGGCACTGCGTGCGTTGCGGCTCGGGCTCGATGCCATCGAGCTGCATTCAGCGCACGGCTACCTGCTGCATCAATTCCTGTCGCCGATCTCCAATCGGCGCAGCGATGCGTATGGCGGCTCGCTGCAGTCGCGCATGCGCTTTCCGCTCGAGGTCTTCGAGGCGGTGCGTGCGGCGCTGCCGGCGTCGATGCCGCTGGGCGTGCGCCTGTCGGCGATCGACTGGGTCGACGATGGCTGGGACCTCGAACAAAGCGTCGCCTATGGCCACGCGCTGCGCGAGCGCGGCTGCAGCTACCTGCACGTGTCCAGCGGCGGCGTTTCGCCGCTGCAGAAGATCGCGGCCGGGCCCGGCTACCAGGTGCCATTCGCGCAGCGGCTGCGCGACGAGGTGGGCCTGCCCACGATCGCGGTGGGCCTGATCACCGAGCCCGAGCAGGCCGAGAGCATCATGGCCGCTGGCCGAGGCCGACCTGGTGGCGATGGCGCGCGCGCTGCTCTACAACCCGCGCTGGCCATGGCATGCGGCAGCGCAACTGGGCGCGCAGATCACCGCGCCGCCGCAGTACTGGCGCTGCCAGCCGCGCGGGCAAGGCAAGCTGTTCGGCGACGCACGCACCGGGCAGCGCTGACGCCCGCATGCGGTGCCGCCAGCCGGCGGCACGCCGCTCACGCGGCTCGTTGTCTCACGCAAACTGCCCGCGCAGGCGGACATGCGTTGGCACACGTCATCGCTAGGGCGTGCCGCAGCTCGCGCACGCCGCGCCTTGGCGCCGCGTGCGCGAGGGCATTCAATGCAACTTTCGGATGCACCGACTCGTAAGTTTCTTGAACCTGTGGCGCATCGAGTCCCACCCATCGCGACCCAGCCCTCACCAGGAGTTCAAGATGAATCCAGTGTCCAGCCCCGGTGGTGTGCCGCTCGCCAGCCCAGCCGCGTACGGCGCGCCGGCCGACGCGCAAGGCGACGCCGACGCCGCGCAGGCGACTCCCCAAACAGCGCCGGGCGGCGAGCCGCCGGCGATGCATGGGCCCAGTTCGGCGGGCCCGGCGGCCTGCACGCGCAGGTGCAGCAGATATGCCTACGCGTCGCCCAATGGCCCCGGCAGCGGCAGCGTGGCGAACGCGGCGACCGGCCGATGCCAAGGCCGAGGCGCAGCGGGCCGAGGCCCAGGCGCTGATGGACAAGGGAGTGCGCTTGCTGAAGGCGCATGACTACGACGGGGCGATCAAGGCCTTCGAGGAAGCTTTTCTGCTGCACCCGTCACCCAAGATCACCCTGAACATCGCCGCCGCGCTGCGCGACTCGGGCCGCTACGCCGAAGCCGTGCTCGCCTACGAGCGTTATCTCGGCACACCCGACGCGCCGCGCGCCGACGATGCCCGCAAGGCGATGGAAGAAACGCGCACGCACCTGGGCGGGCGCACGTACACCAACGCCGACATCGTGGCGGCCAAGCGCCTCACCGACGAAGGTGCCAAGGCGTTCACCGAGGGCCGCACTCGAGGATGCCTACAAGGCCTGGAGCGCTGCCTACGAACACAACCCGCTGCCCAAGCTGTTGCACAGCCAGGGGATTTGCATGGAGAAGTTGGGCGCCAACTACTCGGCCGCAAAGTTGTTCCGCGCCTACGCCAGCGCCGACCCCAAGCCCGCGCCCAGGGACGTGGCCGAGTTCAGCCGCCGCGCCGAGCGGCCTGCAGGCGCTGGCCGAGCGCTCGCCGATCACCGCCGGCGGCCTGGCCGGCGGCATGGAGTGGATGGCGCGCGGCAACCAGCTGCTGAGGGCGCACCGATTCAACGAAGCCATGGCTGCCTACGAGCAGGGCTTCCTGACCTATCCGTCCGAGACGTTCCTCCTCAACAAGGCCTCCGCGCTGCTCGACGGCGGGCGCTACGCCGAGGCCGACCTGGCCTACGGGCGCTACCTGATCAACCCGACGCGCCGCGCGCCGACGAAGCCCGCGAGGCGCAGCTGCGTGCGCGCGAGCACATGGGCGGCCGCGAGGCGACGATCACCGGCGTGGCCGAGTCGCAGCGCCTGGTGGGCGAGGGCGAGGCGCTGTACAAGGCCGGCAAGTTCGCCGACGCGCTGCAGGCGTTCGAGCGCGCCTACTCGCTCAACCCGCTGGCCGACTCTGCGCTACAACCAGGCGGCGTGCCTGGAGAAGATGGGCGCGTTCGAGAAGGCCGCCTCGCGCTACGAGCAGTACCTGAAGGAAGCCCCGCGGGCACCCGATGCCGCAGCAGGTGCGCGAGCTGGCGGCCGGCTGCACGCCGCGGCCATCAAGGCGTCGCAGGACGCATTCACCCGCGGGCAGGAAGCCTTCCAGGCGGGCGACTACAAGGCGCCGCAAGCGCGTTCCCCGAGGCGCACTCGCACTTGCCGTCGCCGGAGTTCCTGTTCAACCAGGGCGAGGCACTCAGCAAGGCGGGCGACGTGCAAGGTGCCGTGCGCGCCTTCCAGCAGTACCTGAACGCCGCGCCCGACGCGCCGGACGCCGGAAAGGTGCGCGAGCGATCGACGGGTTGCAGCAGGCCAGCGGCAGCGCGCTGGAGAAGCCGGTGGACCCGGTCGGCCGAGCGAAGCTGAAGCTGGCACAACAGGCCTTCGACAAGGGCAAGACAGCGTACGTGCAGGCCGCTGGACCGATGCGGCGCACCACTTCGCCGACGCCTACGCGCAGCGGCCGATCCCGCAGTTCCTCTACAACGTGGCGCGTCGCTGCACAGGGCCGGCGACACAGGGGTGCGGTGAAGGCATACGAGCAGTACCTCAACGCCCCCCCGACGCGCCCGACGCCGACAAGGTGCGCAAGGCGATCC
>CAWHBZ010000026.1:0-18146 GCA_963827645.1 uncultured beta proteobacterium
CCGGCCGCGCAGTGTCATTGGAGATGATGGTTAGGTTGCGCCGGCCTTGTCGCACCAGTTCGTCGATCAGGCGTCGTGGGGAACCGACACCCATGAAGCCCCCAATCATCAGGCGTGCCCCATCGGGGATCAGCGCAACGGCATCGGTGACCGCGATCGCTTTTCGTTTCATTGCTGAGCTCCTAGAAGCGGTTCGGCCAGCTCATGCCGCCACCTGGCGGATGGACAGGTGAACGCGCAGCCGCAACGCGAAATAGGCGCCGAGCGCAAGCAGTAGTGGCGACGCTAAGGCGAACCAAGCCGTGGTCGAAAGCCTGTCAACGACGATCGCCGCGGCGACTACGCCAACAGACTGGCCCAAGAACAACGCGCAAGCAAACATCGACACCCCGGTGCCGCGCGCGCTTGTGGAAAGCTGCGTGGCGCAGGTTTGAAGCGTGTTGTGCAGCATATAGAAACCCAGCCCTGCGAGCAGACATGCCGGTACCGCGAGTGCCGCGCTGGACATCGCCGCCAAAGTCGCAAGAGCGAGCGCCAGAAAAGTCGCGCCGCAGCCGGCGAGAAGTGGCGTACCAAGCGACCGCACCAGGCGTCCCGCCACGCGGCTGTACAACAGGCCGCCGAGACCGAACAGAGCCGCCACGCCGCCCGCCTCGACCAGCGTCAGTTGGAATCGATCGTGCAGCGAAGTCGGAACAAAGGCCAACGCGCCGAAGACCAGTGCGCCCTCGATGAAGACGACGGCAAACACCACGCGCGCCCAGGGCGTTGCGAACAGCCCTTTCATCTGCGTCAGGAAGCGGCTAGTGTCCGCCTCGGCGGAAATCTGCTGTTCACCGCGCGTGGCGCGCGCGACGCCAAGCACCGACAGCAGGAACAGGACACTCACCGCGACGAAAGCAATGCGCCAGCTGGCAGCCTGCGCGATGGCACCTCCAGCCCATGACCCAAGCACCATGCCGAGCACCGTGTATGTCAGCAGGCGCGCCAGCACTTCCTGACGCCGCTCGTATGGAACGCGGTCGCCGATCCAGGCCATCGTCAGCGGGATGATGCCGGCCGCGAACGCTCCCATCAGCATTCGACCGACACTCAAGAGCTCAAGCGACGGTGCGAGTGCCGCAATCATTGACGTGATGGCACACCCGCTGGCGGCGAGTGTGATGACCCGTGGCTTGCCGAAGCGGTCACCCAGAGGGCCATACACGAGCTGCATCAGACCGTAGGCGAGAGCGAATGCAGAGATCGTCTGCGCTGCCTCGCCCGGTCCGGTACCGAAGGATTGCCCCAACGCCGGCAGCATGGCATCGCACATGCGCATCGACGCCATGCTCGCGAAACCCGCGCAAGCCAGCGATGGCAACGCGCGAAGATCGTTCATCGAAGCCCTCAGGCGGGCAGCAGGGTGGCTCGAACCTCCCCGAAACCGATGCGTGCCGCACCTTCACGCTCGCACCAGCCGCGAAAGATGACTGCGTCACCGTCCTCGAGGAAGGTACGGGTCTCGCCGTTGCCGAGGTCCAATCGCCGCTTGCCACCTTGAGTGAGTTCCAGAAGCGAGCCGGCCTCCTCATCGGTTGGACCCGACTGCGTGCCGCTGCCGAACAGGTCACCTGGACGCAGGCTGCAGCCGTTGACCGTGTGATGTGCGACCAGTTGAGCCACCGTCCAGTACGCGTGGCGAAAGCTCGTATGTGACACCCTTGCCGGCGAACTTCCTCGCTCACGCATCTGCGGTGTCTCGATCAGCACTTCGAAGCGAACGTCGAGTGCGCCTTGCTCGCGATTCGCTTGCGAGTCGAGGTACGGCAGTGGTTGAGGGTCATCGGCGACTCGCCGCCAGGGCGTGCGATACGGTGCAAGCGCTTCGCTGGTGACGATCCATGGCGACAGCGTCGTCGCGAAGTTCTTCGAAAGGAACGGGCCCAGCGGCTGATACTCCCAGGACTGGATGTCCCGCGCAGACCAGTCGTTCAGCAGGCACAGGCCAAACACATGCTGCTCGGCGGCATCGATCGCGATCGGCTCACCGGCCTCGTTTCCACCGCCGATGAAGATGCCCACCTCGAGCTCGTAGTCCATGCGCCGGCTGGGCAGCAACTCCGGCGCCTGCGCACCGGGCGCCGACAACTGCCCCTTCGGTCGCCTGAAAGACTGACCCGACACGCCCAGCGTCGACGAGCGCCCGTGATACCCGATCGGCACCCACTTGTAGTTGGGCAGGAGCGGGTTGTCCGGGCGAAACAGGCGGCCCACGCTCGTCGCGTGGTGGATCGACGTGTAGAAGTCCGTGTAGTCGCCGACATCTGCCGGGACACGGTACTCAGCTTCCGCCTGCGGCACGAGGAACGATCGCCAGATCACGTCCTCGCCGGCCCCTCCCTGAAGTGCGCGCGACAGCCCGAGTCTCAGCGCGGACCAAGCAGCCGGCCCCATGCTCATGAGCGTGTTGAGACGCGGTTCCGCAGCGGCGCCAACCGAATCCTTGGCCGCCCCCAAGAGGCGCCCGGAGGCGGCTGCCTGGGCAAGATCGACGATCTGGTCGCCGATCGCCACGCCACCGCGCCACGCTTCACGGCTGCCACGCCGGCGAAACACGGCGAACGGCAGGTTTTGGATCGGGAAATCGCCGTGACCGTTCGCTGAGCCGACCCAGCTCAGCCGTCTTGGGTCGTGGGTCTCGTTCAACGAAGTCATTGCGGCCCCCAGCGCTTCAGTGCGCAGCCTCGCTGCCGTCGTGCATCCACGCTGCATGCCGGGGCGCGCGTTTCGTGCGCGACCACTCTTCGAGCATGTCGCGCTTGACTTCGTCCAGGCGCTTCATCATCTGCGGGCGTCGCCGTGTTGGCGGCCAGCTCGAGTCGATGACCGTTCGGATCGAAGAAGTAGATGGACTTGAAGATGGTGTGATCGGTCGGGCCAACCACTTCGATGCCAGCAGCCTCGAGGCGCGCCTTGGTCGCGACAAGCGTCTCGACGGAGTCAACCTCGAGCGCGAGGTGCTGCACCCACACTGGCGTGTTCGTGTCCCGGCCCATTGGAGTACGGGTGGGCAGTTCGAAGAAGGCGAGGACGTTGCCTTGCCCGGCGTCCAGGAACACGTGCATGTAGGGGTCCGGCTCCTTGGTGGACGGCACCTCGTCCTCGGCAATGGCGAGGACGAAGTTCATCCCCAGGTGCTTTTCGTACCACTCGACGGTCTCTTTGGCGTCGATGCAGCGGTACGCGACGTGGTGAACCTTGCGTATCAGCATGGTGTTTCCTTTCAGACGATGACGTGCCGCTCGACCAGGAAGGTCGTGATCTCGGCGATGAACTCTCGTGGCATGGGTCATCAGCGTGACGCCGCGTGGCGACGCGAAGGCCGCGTTGAGCGACTCGGTGTCGTCGAACCAAAGCTCAACGATGCCGTCGATCGGCAGTCGGTCGTAGTCGACGGGTTGGCCCTTGGGCACTTCGCGCCCGACGATCAGGTTCTGCCGATAGCCGCGCACACCGTTCACGCGGCGCACCAAGCGTGCGTGCTCGACGCGCCATTCGTGCACGAACTCGTCATACGACACATCGGGTCGGCGCCGCAGCAGCGACATGCGCTTGATCACCGGCCGGTCGGTCGCGGGCGGAATCACCTCCACCTGATCCAGCGTCACGATGCGCAGGTCGCCGATGAAGTGGTTCTCGTCAGCGACCAGTGCTCGCCCGGCCTCCGTTCCGATTGCCGCGCGCATCGACTCTTCGTCGTTGAACCAGAGCATCGAGAAACCGTCGAGCTCCTCGGGGCCACGTGGGTACGTGAAGCCGCGCTGCGCGTGGTCAGTGATGTGGTTTTGCTCGTAGCGAGCGAGGCCAGGCAGCTTGGCCGCGAGCGCGCCGTGATGCTGGCGCCAGTGGCGGCGAAAGTCCTCGCCAGTCCACTCGCGGCTTCTTCTTCATCAAGTCCAGAACGAACGATCATGATGTCAGCCCTCCAGCGATTGCCACATCTGCTGGTCGCGCTCGGCGGTCCAGATGCGCGGATGCGGATACTGCGTTGCCTCGTCGTAGGCGCGCGTCACGTCGAACGGCATGCAGTGGTCGAAGATGACCCATTGACCGTACTTGGGCTTGAGCTTGTCGAACGTCTCGCGATACACGGCCCTCAGTTCCTTGCCGCTCGCAGCACCCGCCTTGACGCTTGCGAAGAGATCCGACACGAAGCCCTTCGTTCCGGCCAAGCCAGCGGCCACGTTGACCTCGCCGATCAAGCGCCGGGCCTCGCCCCGGCACCAGCGCCAATGGTTTGAGCGCCGCGACGTTGTCCAGCGTCTCGAGGCCAGTCCTGGAAGTAGGCGTCGCCGGCATACGGCGTGGCGTCGAACTCAACCAGGTCGCCGCTCAAGCAGCACACGGTCCTTCGGCAGCCAGACGACCGTGTCGCCCTTCGTGTGGCCGCGGCCGAGTTGCAGGATCTGAACTTCCAGCTTGCCCAGCCACAGCGTCATCTTTCCGGTGAAGGTGATGGTGGGCCAGGTGACGCCAGCCGGCACCGTCTCGACATTGCTGAACAGGCGCGGGAAGCGACCAATCTCGCTCGCCTTGTCCTGCCTCGCCACGCTCGACGATCAGGTCGTAGGTGTCTTGGCTGGCAATGATCTGCTGCGGCTGGTAGGCCGACGCGCCAAGCACCCGCACCGCGTGGTAGTGCGTGAGCACGACGTACTTGATCGGCTTGTCCGTGACCTCGCGGATGCGGCGGATCACGTCGGCGGCCATCGCCGGCGTAGCCTGGGTGTCGGCCACCAGCACGGCGTCGTCGCCGACGATGATGCCGGTGTTCGGGTCGCCTTCGGCCGTGTAGGCATAGGCGTGGTCCGACAGCTTGGTGAAGGTGATCTTCTTTTCTTCGAGGTCGGCTTGCGAGGCGAATTTCTTGGGTGCATTCATGGATGACTCCTGTGAGACAAAGGGGTGCGGCCTGGAGGCTCAATGCGTGCCGAGGTACGCGGCCTTGACCTTCGGGTTGTCGAGCAGCTCGCGCCCCGATCCTTCGAGCGTGATGCAGCCGGTTTCGAGCACGTAGGCGCGGTCGGCCACGCCGAGCGCCTGCTTGGCCATCTGTTCGACGAGCAGGATCGTCAGTCCCGACTCGCGCAGCTGCCGGATCGCCGTGAAGATGTCCTTGATGATCAGCGGTGCCAGGCCGAGTGACGGCTCGTCGAGCAGCAGCAGGCGCGGCTCGCTCATCAGCGCGCGCGAGATCGCCAGCATCTGCTGCTCGCCGCCCGACAGGGTTCCGGAGAGCTGGTCCTGGCGTTCCTTCAGGCGCGGGAACCGCTTGAACTCGCGCTCGATCGCCGCTTCGGTCGGCAGCCGCGATCCGTTCTTGCGCGAATAGGCGCCGAGCATCAGGTTCTCGCGCACCGTCTGGTCGGCGAACACGCCGCGGCCTTCCGGCGAAAGCGCCACACCCAGGCCGACGCGCTATGTGCCCGGCACGGTGGTGCAGTCCTTGCCGTCGATCAGGACGCGGCCCTCGGCCACCGGCTCGAGGCCGACGATGCACTTCAGCAGCGTGCTCTTGCCGGCGCCGTTGGCGCCGATGATCGTGACGACCTCGCCTGCGCGCACTTCGAGGCTCACGCCCTTGACGGCCTGGATCGCGCCGTAGGAGACCTTGACCGATTCGAGTTTCAGCATGATTCGGTCCTCAGGCAGCGACGGCTGCTTCGTCATCGACGCCGAGATAGGCCTCGACGACACGCGGGTTGGCCTGGACCTCGGCGGGCTTGCCTTCGGCGATCTTGACGCCGTAGTCGAGCACGATCACGTGGTCGGAGATCGACATCACCAGGTCCATGTGGTGCTCCACCATCAGGATGGTCACGCCGCACTTGCCGATACGCACCAGCAGCTGGCCGAGCTCCGCCGTCTCCTGCGGGTTCAGGCCCGCGGCGGGCTCGTCGAGCAGCAGCAGCTGCGGCTCGGTCGCCAGCGCGCGCGCCAGTTCCACCCGTCGTTGCAGGCCGTACGGCAGGCTGCCGGCCGTCCAGGTCGCGAGGTTCGCAAGGCCGACCAGGTCGAGCAGTTGCATCGGCCCGCTCGTGCGTCGCGCGCTCCTGCCTGCGCGCGCTGGGCAGCGCGAGCAGCGAGCTGAAGAAGCCGTTCTTCATCCGGCTGTGCCGGCCCAGCATCACGTTGTCGAGCACCGAGAGATCGGCGAACAGGCGCAGGTTCTGGAACGTCCGGCCCATGCCCAGGCAGCAGATCGTGTGCACCGGTCGGCCGACGATGTCCTCGTCCAGGAACCGGATCGAGCCCGCATCGGGATCGACCACGCCGGTCAGCATGTTGATCATCGTGCTCTTGCCGGCGCCGTTCGGACCGATCAGCGCATGGATGTGGCCGCGCTGAAGCGGAACGACACATCCTGCGCCGGCTTCACGCCGCCGTACGACTTGCTCACGCCCTTGCACGATCAGCAGTTCGCCGTCGCCGGCGGGGCCGATGCGTGTCAGCGGCTTGGCGTCCGTCGGCTCGGGCGTGATGTCCTTCGGCCGCTTGAACCACTTCGCGAACAGCCCGACCACACCGCCCGGCATCACGTACAGCGCGAACAGCAGCAGGAAGCCGTACAGGAAGTGCTGCGCCGAAGGCCAGCGCGCCAGCAGCGCATCGATCAGCGTCAGGAGCACCGCGCCGACCAGGGGACCGTACATCGAGCCCGCGCCGCCGAAGAGGACCAGCAGCAGGATGAAGATCGACAGGTGGAAGGTGATGAAGTCGGAGTTGATGTACTGGTTCTGCTGCGCGACGAGCGCACCGGCGATGCCGCAGGTCACGGCAGCGACGACGAAGGCCATCACCTTGGCGCGGTAGACGCGCACGCCGACGGACGACGACGCGATCTCGTCGGCCTGCAGCGACAGCAGCGCCCGACCGAAGCGCCCGAGCAGCAGGTTGCGCAGCAGCAGGTGCGTGACTGCGCACAGCACGATGCCGAACCAGACCCATTGCACCGCCGAGAACGGCTGGCCGTTCCAGGTCAGCGACTTGATGCCGTAGATGCCCTGCGCGCCGCCGAACACCTCGGTCCACTCGCCGACCAGCTTCTCGACGACGATGCCGAACGCCAGGGTCACCATCGCGAGGTACGGTCCCTTGACGCGCAGCGAGGGCAGTGCGATCAGCACGCCGCAGGCCGCCGGACACCGCCGCGGCAAGCACGAGCGCGAGCCACGGGATCGATCTCGGTGCGCGTGGTCAGGAGCGCGACCGCGTAGGCGCCGGCCGCAAACAGGCCCGCCTGGCCGAGCGACTTCTGCCCTGCGTAGCCGACCAGCACATTCATGCCGGCCGCGCACAGGTAGTAGACGCACATCATGAAGGCGATGCGCAGGTAGTAGTCGTTGCCGAACAGCGAGGTGATGCCGATCAGCGCGGCGGCGACCAGCACCACGGCGATGGGGTGTTGAGCCGCGCTTCATACCTTCTCCGTCATCTTCTTGCCGAACAGGCCCGTGGGCCGGAACGCCAGGACCAGGATCACGAGCGCGAACACCGCGACCTCGCGCCACTGCGCCTGCCACAGGTTGACCATCGACTCGAGCACGCCGAGCAGGAAGCCGCCGATCACGCAGCCGCGCGGGTTGCTCAGGCCGCCGATCATTGCGCCCGAGAAGCCCTTCAGCCCGACCGTCAGGCCCATGAAGAGCGAGGCCTGCGCGATCGGCGCGAGCAGGAAGCCGGACAGCCCGGCGAGCGCCGAACTGATGACGAACGCGCCGATCATCACGGCGTTGGTGTTGATGCCCATCAGGCTCGCGACGTTGCCGTTCGCCGCCACGGCGCGCATCGCCTTGCCGACCATCGTCCGGTTCATCACGCGGTCGAAGCCGAACATGATGACGACCGCGACGCCGAGCATCAGCAGTTCCTGCGGGCGAACGCCGACGTTGCCGAAGCGGATCACCGCGTCGCCCACCGGCCCCGGCACGACCACCGGTTTCGGACCCCAGATCGCCAGGCCGATGCTCTGCAGGATCACGCCGAAGCCGAGCGTGCTCATCACCCAGGCCATGCCCGGGCGACCGGCGAACGGGCGCACCCCGAGGACGTACAGCAGCCAGCCCAGCGCGCCCATCACGCCCAGTGCGGCAGACCAGAGCGAGCAGCTGGGCACCGGCGCCGGGAACGGCATCGCCGAAGGTGGTTGAATCGAACGGCTTGCCGAGGACCAGGAACAAGCGCGCTCATGCCGATGAAGGCGCCGGCGGAGACAAACTCCCCGTGCGAGAAGTTCAGGGTCTTGGTCGTCGTGAACGTGATGCTGAATCCGAGCGCCACCAGCGCATAGGCACCGCCCACGGCGAGCCCGCTGATGAGCGCCTGCAAGAGCGCTTCCACCATGATGTTGTCTCCTGAGTCGGGCGAGGCTGCTGTCAGGCAGCTCGCTGGGCTCGTGACGAGTGGCTATTGCTTGAAGTCGGCGGGTGCCAGCGAGCCGATCAGGGCGATCGGTGTAGGGCAGCAGCTTGCCGTCCTTCCAGCGGATCCAGACCAGGTCCTTGGCCGTCAGCGCTTCGTGGTTGGTCTTGCTGAACGGCTTGTCGTAGGTCTTCAGAAGCCCTGCCACCGGCGTCTTCAGGTCTTCGAGCGCGGCGCGGACTGCGGCGCCATCGGTGCTGTTGGCCTGCTTGATCGCCTGCGGTGAGGATCAGCACCGAGTCGTAGCCGTGCAGCGCGAACGAGAACGAGCCCGGCGCCTTCAGCTTGCTGCCGATGCGGTCGAACAGCTTCTGTTGCGCCGGCGTCTTGGTCTCGCTGACAGTGCGCATGAAGATCGGCTTCTCGGCGAGCGTCTTGCCTGCTGCGTCGTAGAACGTGATGTTGTCGGCGGCCCAGGAGGTGAGCGTCAGCGGGAAGTAGTTGATCTTCTCCATGCTGCGGATCAGCTGGGCGATCGGCGTGCCTTGCGCCCAGACCACGACGGTGTCGACGCCGGCGGACTTCATCTTGCTGAGCTGCGAGGTCATGTCGGTGTCGCCGACTCCGAAGCGCTCGATCGCGGCCGGCTTGATGCCCTGCAGCGCGGCGATCTCTTCCATGTCCTTCAGGCCGCCCTGGCCGTAGCCGGTGGTCTCGGCCATCAGGCCGATGACCTTGGATGTGGCGGCGTTCTTCTTCACGTAGGCCATCAGCGCGGCGACCTGCTCGCGGTCGACCATCGAGACGCGGAACATGTAGTTGTCGGCGCCCGGGCTCATCGGCTTGGTGATGTCGGTGCCCGAGCCGACGTTGCCCAGCACCGGGACCTTCTTCTGGTTGGCGATGTGCTTCCAGGCCATCGCGTTGCCGGAGTTCGTCGGGCCGAACACGGCGACGACCTTTTCGTTGTCGACCAGGTCGCTCATGTTCTGGATCGACTTCGGCGGCTGCGACACGTCGTCACGCGTGATCAGCGTGAGCTTTTGCCGAGCACGCCGCCGGCGGCGTTGATGTCGGCAATCGCCGCTTCCATTCCCAGCACCGCGGCCTGGCCGCTCTGCGCCGACGGCGAGGCCGAGAGGTCGCCGTTGTAGCCGAGCTTGATGTCCTGCGCCGAGGCGCCGGCAGCGAACGCTGGTGAAGGCGGCCGCGGCCAGCAGGCGCTTGCAGAGCCGAGTCAGTTTCATGTTGTCTCCTGTGAGTGGATGAGGAGTCGCTCGAGCTGTCGGGTACGGCCCGATGGCGCAGTCGACATGGGGTCAGACGGCGAGAAAGCCGCCGTCGACCGGCAAGCGTGACGCCGGTGACGTAGCGCGACATGTCGGACGCGAGGAAGATCACAGGGCCGACGAGGTCCTCCGGTCTGCCCGACGCGGCCCATCGGGATGCGGCGTCATGAACGACACGAGCTCTCTCGGGGTTCTCGCGCGTCGCCGCAGTCATCGGCGTTTCGATGACGCCGGGGGCCAGCGCATTGACGCGCACGCCGATCGGTCGCGAGCTCGGCGGCGAGCGACTGCGTGAACATCTTGATCGCGCCCTTGGACGGCGAGTAGCCGAGGCTGCCGCCTTGACCGGCGTACGCCGGCGATCGACGCGACGTTGATGATCGAGCCCTGCGCTTGGCCTTGACGGCCGGCAGGCCACGCCTAGGTGACGTTGAACGTGCCGTGGACGTTGACGTCGATCGACTTCTTCCAGTTGGCCGCGGCGTTCGGGCTGTCGCTGCCCTCGCGGATGATGATTCCGGCGTTGTTGACCAGCAGGTCGACCTGACCGATCTCGGCGCCGACGCGACGCGGCCAGCGCTTGCAGGCTTCGGCCGAGGTCACGTCGAGCACGAAGGCCCACGCCTCTCCGACCCTCGTCGCTGACAGTCGGCGCGTCTCGTTGACCGTGCCTGCATTGACGTCGGTGACGATGACTCGGGCTCCGCCTTGCGCAGGCCGAGCGCGAGCGCGCGGCCGTTGCCTTGCCCGGCACCCGTGATGAGCGCGAGACGGTCCTGTCGAGCAGCGCGGCGCGAAGTTGGAGAGAATGTCATGTCTCCGTCGATGGTGAGGTCAGCGCTCAGGCGTGTGCGGCTGGCAGCGACGGTCTGCTGGCGCTCGACTTCAGCGGGCTTCGGCAGCTGCTTCGGCGGGCGAGCTGCCGGCCGGCGACGTAGCCGAAGGTCAGCGCCGGGCCGAGCGTGATGCCGGCGCCCGGGTAGTTGCCGCCCATGACGCTGGCCGCGTCGTTGCCGACCGCGTAGAGGCCCTTGATCGGCTGCTTGCGAGCGTCCAGCACGCGGGTCTTCTCATCGGTGACGAGGCCGGCGAAGGTGCCGAGGTCGCCGATGACGAGCTTGATCGCGTAGAAGGGTCCGCTGCTCGAGCGGTCGCGACACACGGGTTCGGCGTGTATCAGCTCATCGCCCTGGTATCGGTTGTAGGCCTTGCTGCCCTTGGCGAATGCTGGGTCCTCGCCCTTGCGTGCATCCGGTTGAAATCGTCGACCGTCGTCTTGAGCACGGTCGGCTCGACGCCGATCTGCTTGGCGAGCTCGCCGACGGTCTCGCCGCGCTTCAGGTAGCCCGTGCTGCAGGTGACGCCCGAACGGCAGCGGGAACGGCGCGACGCAGCCCAGGCCGTAGTTGCGCAGCGACTCTGTGATCGCACAGCAGCCACGCGAAGACTTCCTGGCTCGCCCTTGGTGGCCTTGACCATGTCCTGGACGAAGTCGTGGTACGAGTTGCCTTCGTTGGTGAAGCGCTTGCCCTTGGGCGTCACCGCGATCACGCCGGGCTTGGCGCGATCGATGAAGTGCGGCATCACGCCCTTGCTGCCGTCGGGCCGCGTCGTCACCGAGGTCGGCACCCAGGCCGCGGCATTCGGGATCGTCGACGTCGACGCGTGCCGCCGACGGCTTCGGCCAGCCGCAGGCCGTCGCCGGTGTTCGCTTCGGGCGCCGGCGAGTAGTGCTCCTTGCCGGTGGGCGCATGCGGGAACAGCGCCTTGCGACGTTCGACGTCATGCGGAAAGCCGCCGCACGCCAGCACGACGCCGACGCTTCGCATTGACGCGTGATGCGCTTGCCTTCGCGTCGACACGAACGCGCCGGCGACGCCGTCGTCTTCGACGACGAGCTTGTGCACCGGCGAGATAGCCAGACCGGGATGTCCGAGGTCCATGGCCGCCTTGGCCAGCCTTCCGGCGAGCGCGTTGCCGTTGGTCAGCGTCATGCCGCGACCGTGGCGCAGCACGTCGAGCATGTGCCGGCCGAGGCGCTTGGTGACGTAGACGAACGACTCGAGCGACTTGAACGCGCGCATGAAGTGTCTGATCTCCTTGCCGGAGCCCAGCATCATTCCGAACACGGTCAGCTCCGGCAGCGGCGGAGCGAGTTGCTTGATGCGCTGGCCGAGTTCGCGGCCGTCGAACGGGCCGAGCGACCATCGAGCGTCCGCCCTGCTGGCCGCCAGGCGCCTCGGCGTGGTAGTCCGGGAAGACAGCCGGCATGTCGAACTGCACACGCGTCTTGCGAGTGAAGAAGTCGATCGCCTTCGGGCCGTTCGCCAGGAAGGCGTCGACGCGGGCCGCGTCGAAGTGCGTCGTGGTCTCGTGCTGCAGGTACGTCGCGCGCCGCGCCGGGCGGGCTCGTTGATGCCCTGCTCGGTCGCCAGCCGGGTGCCCGGGATCCAGAGCCAGCCGCCTGAGCGCGCCGTCGTGCCGCCGTAGCGCGGCTCTTTCTCGACCACCAGCACCTTCAGGCCCTGGGAGGCCGCTGTCACCGCAGTCGCCATGCCCGATGCGCCGGTTCCGATCACCAGCACATCGCACTCGACATCACGCTCTTTCATGGGTCCGACTCCGTTCAACGTGGTGCGGACTCTAGTTCTTCGTGCTTGCATAGTCAAATGCATCTGATATCCTCTATGCGTTCGAGGATATCTAACGTATCTGATTATGTCAGTACAAACCCTGATGTCTATACTGCCGGCACCCCCGCAGACCACCGCCGCTGACCACATGGAAGAGAAGTCCCGCCGCGGCATCCAGTCGATCGAGATCGGGACCCAGCTCCTCGTCGAGCTGGCGCGGCACGTGACGCCGATGGCGCTGAAGGACCTCGCAAAGGTGACGGGCATGTCGACTGGAAAAGCGCACCCGTACCTGGTGAGCTTCCTCAAGGTCGGCTTCGTCACGCAGGACGCCTCGGGCAGCTACGAGCTCGGCCCGCTGGCGCTTCAGCTGGGACTGGCGCGCCTGCAGCGCCTGGATCCGGTCAAGGAAGCATCGCCACTCATCGAGGAGCTGGCGGCAAGGACGGAACAGAGCGTCGCAGTGGCTGTGTGGGGCAACCTGGGTCCCACCATCGTTCGGCTCGAGGAGCCGATTCAGCCGATGCACGTGAATCTGCGTACGGGCACGGTGATGTCGTTGGCGTACACCGCAACCGGCCGCCTGTTCGCCGCTTACATGCCCCCCAAGGTCGTCGAGAAGATGATGACCGAGGACATCGCTCGCCAAGGCGGGCGATCAGACGGCGTGGTGCTGATCACTCGCGCTCAAGTGGAAGACGCGATCACTGAGACTCGGCGCCATGGTCTGTCTCGCACCATCGGTCAACCGATTCCCGGCATCAACGCGTTCTGCGCGCCGGTGTTCGATGCCGCGGGGCACCTCGTGCTTGGCATCACCGCGATGGGACCCGAGGCGACATTCGACAATGAATGGAACGGCAAGGTCGCAAGCCCTTTGCGCGCGTGCGCACTCGAGGTCTCGCGTCGCCTGGGCTATCTCGAAGCTGCTTGATAGCTGGGTTTGGGCATCGTATGTCCTAGAGCCGACTGCGCCCCTGGACCTTCGCACTGAGATGCGATGGGCGTTGGCAACGGGTAGGCGCTGGACTTGCTGGATTGTGGCTCGTCAACGCAGGTGCACTACAGAGTTGGCGAGGTTCCGAAATCCACCCCGGCGCCCATCGTCCGAGTACATCGCGACCGACACGCGGCGAGTTGACGGATCGATTGTCAGAAGGTTGTACGACAGCGGTTTGCTCTCCGCGCCGAGTGACGTGCCGCAGCCGATGATCGCCGGCTCCGGGGCATGGCCGGGGCGCAGACGCTGCAAATGCTTGTGACCGTGCAGTACCACGCTGATCTCCATCCGGCTGCACCAGGCGAGAAACCGCTCGGCATCCACGAGACCCAGCAGAGACTCCTGGTCCAGAAGGCCGCCCTCGACCAAGGGCTGAACCATCAGATCTGCGTGTCGGTCGTAGCTCCTGGGGTGGTGATGCAGCACGGCCACGCGGCGGTAGGCCTTCACCGCGGGCTCGCGCGCACACAGGGCTTCAAACTCGCTCGCGACATCGTCGAGCTGTGTCTGCGACAGCTCGCCGCGCGCAGAGTTGCCGTCCCGCGATGAATCAAGGCAGAGAAAGCTACACATCAGGTCACCATCTGCCACCGCCTTGTCCCACACCAGGTCCGCCACGGCGTTCTTGTTGTCGCCGAGGAAACCAAGCCTGTTGCCGCGCCAGCGCTGGTCATGGTTGCCGGGCACCACGATCACGTCCTTGCCGACCTGGGTGGACAGCCAGCGCCGAAATCCCTTGAACTCGGCGAAGTCCGCGTCATCTGCGTCGCGCGGCGTGTCAATCAAGTCGCCGGTGATCACGACCCGGGAGATGTCGTGCGACTCAGCAGCGATTTGTTCTCGCAGGTAGTCCAGATTGCGGCGCGCGGGGGCGGTGCCGAAGTGCAGATCGCTCAGATGTAATAGCCGCCTCGAACGCTTCCTCGGACGGTGCCCCAGCAGAATTCGATCGATCGCATCGAGCCCACCTTCAAAGTGCGCCTCGAGCTGCGAATACAAGGACATTACGTCGTCAATCCCCGCGAACGCTGCCGCGCCACTGCTTGACCAGAACAGCACGCCCGGCCACTGTTCCACGTAGCTGCACAAGAGCTCCACCGCCGGCATCGGGTCGACGATGGTGCGGCTCCAGCTGCCATCGTAGATATCGGGGATCAATACCAACGCATGCTTGCCTGACGCAGCGGCCATGTAGTGCAGCGCCGCATTGAGCTGGTGCGAGGCAAGGCTTCCATGCCCGCCGCCCGCGGGCAACGCGAAGAGTAGGTGGTTCTCGAACAAGGCTCGCACCGGCGCGGTAACGGCGGCGAGACGATCGGGTTCGAGTAAGACGTTCGATTCGCTTCGCGCCCCGAGCAGCCGTAACGCCTGCTGGGCAGCCTGCGCGAGCTGCGTTCGCCCTTCCGACGTCCAGGTCCGCGTCTGGCCCTCGTTGGCAACGTTGCCCAGAAACTGACTGAGCGACCACGCGTCCACACGCGGAACCCTCGTCACTCTCGTCGTGAGGTACACCGCCAGATTGACGAACTTAACCGGGAACACGAAGCACATATCGGCTCCCTCGCGCGGCCAGAGCTTGATTCCAATCCTCGGTGAGGTGGTTGTCACTCCCTAGCTGACACCCCGGGACATCAGCGGGCCCCTGGCTGAGTCAGCCTTTCCACCAGACCCCACCTCCGGCGGACGGGCTGGATTGCACCAAAGTCCAATTCCCAGATCCTTCGGGTAGACGGACCCTTCGCCTGCCTATGAGCTTTCGGACCCGAACCGCGACTTCGGCGAACGCTCCCCTTTGTGAAACAGCCCTACCCTTTGGCTCTGCGTGCCCCGCTGTTGGGGCACGCACCAAGCTGCGATAGTGCTAGGATGTACACAATCCCATGCAGCGAGCCTGAGCCCCATGTCCACGACCATGACTCTTCGCCTCGAGGACGATGTCAAGGCGCGCCTCGACAAACTGGCCGACGCCACTCAACGCAGCAAGTCGTTCTTGGCGGCCGAGGCCATTCGCGAGTTCGTCGAGAACAACGAGTGGCAGATCCGCGAGATCAAGGCCGCGATCAAGGAGGCCAATGCGGGTGACTTTGCCAGCGACGAGGAGATGGCAACGCTCGCCAAGAAGTGGAAGGTGAATGCGCGTTAGGTGGTTGCGCACCGCGCTGCGCAACCTCGACTCCGAAGCCGGCTTCATCGCCGAAGACGACCCGGCGGCAGCTCGCCTGGTCGTGCAGCCTGTGCTGGCGGCCGTGGCCATGCTCGCGGCCCAACCGGCGCTTGGGCGCCCCGGCCGGGTGCCCAACACCCGAGAGCTCGTGGTCCTCAAGACACGGTACATCGTGCCCTACCGCGTCCGCGGCGACACGATCGAGATCCTGCGGGTGTTCCACACCTCGCGTCGATTGCCGCAGAAGTGGTAGACCACAGCGGACGCCGCGGGCGTGACGCGAGTGCAGGCTAGGCTGAGGCAGTCTCTGCGACGTCGTGAGACCTGTTTCGACTCTGCCTCAGCGAACGTCAGCGATGTGACACCGAGCGGACCATCGCTCGGCGATTCCCTATGGCAAGACCCGGCCATTTGCGGTAGGACGGCGCGAAGACTCGTGCGACCGCTTCAGACTGATCTCGGACGCTCGCGCACATTCGACAGAACGACGGCTGATGCGGAGAGCAGTCGTTCAACGCTTCGCCACGCGTACGTCCGCTTTGATCTCGGAACCGGCCCTTCATCCGAAGGCGCAGGGCTTAGGCCGCGAAGAGGAATCGGCCAGCGGCTGCTCTGGTAGACGGTGAACTGGCGCTCCCGACCCATTGCTGTCTCTCGCTCCGCCGCAGTGAAAGGCAGCAACGCAGCGCAAGCAGCCGTTCGCGGCCAGTGACCCGACTCACAGTCCTGGGGGCAGAAGCGGACACTGGTAGCGGTTGTTCAATAGCGAACAGCATCTCCCTGCTCACCTGGGTTGGCCCGTGCTGTAATCCGCATGTTGGAGCCCGAGCTGGCGCGCCAGCGGCGTCCAGCCGGTGCAGGCACTGCGCTATGAGTGAAGGGGATGCACGATGACCGATCGACGCATCGTCGTCGCCGCGCTCGCGAGCAGCGTCGCTGCCGCACACTTCGCCGCCGGCGCGCAGATGACCGAGAAGGTCTGGAAGGTCGGCTACATCGGCCTTGCACCCACTGGGGCTTCGTCCGAGGGCGAGAGGCTCGTGACGGCATTTCTCCAAGTGCTCACGGACAACGGCTTCGTCGAGGGGAAGAATCTGGTCTTCGAGCGACGAGCCACCGAGGGCCGCGATGTCGAGCGAGCGCCTGCACTGGTCGCCGAGCTGATCGGCCTGCGCGTCGACGTGCTGGTGACGCTCACGACCGTGGTCACGCGTGCGGCCAAGGAAGCGACGACGACGATTCCGATCGTCATGACGGTCGTCTCCGATCCGGTCATCAGCGGCTTCGCGGTGAGCCTCAGTCGACCCGGCGGCAACATCACCGGGATGACCGACTTCGACAACGACCTGACCTCTAAGCGGCTCGAGTTGCTGAAGGCCGTCGCGCCCAAGGCCGTCCGTGTTGCGTACATGAACGACGACTTGGGCATGCGCTTTAGCGCCGCCCAGGCCGACGCGCTGAATAAGGAGCACGACGCGGCAGCCCGCGCGTTGGGTATCAGCCTGCTGAGGGTCTCATTCAATGCGCCGCGGGATTTCGAAGCTGCGGCCGCAACCATCGTTCGCGAGCGCGCCGATGCGCTGCTGATTGGTGGCGTCAGTGCCACTACGCTGCGCAACGAGATCGCTGAGTTTGCGATGCGGCAGCGGTTGCCCTCGCTGGCGGCCGGTCGGAGCAACTCGCTCGCCGGGGCGCTGATGTCCTATGGACCCGACTACACCGAGAACTGGCGCAAGGCGGCGGGCTACGTGGCGAGGATTCTCAACGGCGCCAAGCCCGCCGAGCTGCCGATCGAGCGACCGACGAAGCTGGAGCTGATCATCAACCTCAAGACCGCCAACGCCATTGGCCTGACGATCCCGCAGTCGCTGCTGCTGCGCGCCACCGAGGTGCTTCAGTGACCGAACGTTGTCGTTCGTTCGCTGCCATGCGCACGCCGTCTCTGAATGTCCGGTCTTGGCGATCGCGGTCATTCAGTTGCCGGGCTTGAACGACAGCTTCAGTAGTCTGAAGCTCACATTCGCCGTCAGCGTGTGACGGGCGGCTCGTGGCCGCGACTGTGAGTTCGAGGCCGAGCCCGACAGCGGTCCTTCGCCGTGATCGCCGGGGTTGGCCAACGGCAGCTATCAGCGCGCTGAGCGAACGGGTAGTCCCGGCCATGAACAGTCTTTCGCGGTCGTCGCTCGTGCGGCCGCTTGAGAATGATCTCGGACACTCGGGCACGTTCAACTGAACGACAGCTAATGCCGAGAGCAGTCGTTCAACGCTTCGCCACGCGTACGTCCGCTTTGATCTTGGAACCGGCCCTTCATCCGAAGGCGCAAGGCTAGGCCCCAAAGAGGAACCGGCCAGCGGCTGCTCTCGTAGACGGTGAACTGGCACTCCCGACCCTTCAGCGACATCTGCTGCCCGGATCGCGTCGCCACAAAGCCGCCGCTCGGCCCCATGCACGGCTACCCCGACACGATCAACGTTCTGGACGCTGAACACATCCAGCACATCGTCCCACACGTCTGCATCAATGCGCCGGTCTCGGATAGTGGTAGCGGCTGCGATGCTGGACGACGACGCGCACGCAGCGTTCCTACCACCTACCCGCGCCATGGGGTGATGCGCGGTAACCATCGCCTCACGTTCGCCCGGTAGCGCTTGTACTC
>CAWHBZ010000027.1:0-12241 GCA_963827645.1 uncultured beta proteobacterium
CTGCCTTGGCCGCCATCGGCGATGGCGTGCGCGATGTCGTCTGGCGCGAGCACACGCACTACTGGGTGCTGAGCTACACCCTCGCATGACGAATCGATGCAAACCGACCTGAGCCCGGAGTTCAAGAACACACGCGAGGGCCAGGCGGCCGAGGCGATTCTGCGCAAGTGCGTGCATTGCGGCTTTTGCACCGCCACCTGCCCGACCTATCAATTGCTCGGCGACGAGCTCGACGGGCCGCGCGGGCGCATCTACCTGATCAAGCAGGTGCTCGAGGGCCACCCGCCGACACGCAGCACGCAGCTGCACCTCGATCGCTGCCTGACCTGCCGCAACTGCGAGACCACTTGCCCGTCGGGCGTGCGCTACGGCGAGCTGGTCGACATCGGCCGCCACATCGTCGAGCAGCGCGTCGAGCGCCCGGGCGCCGAGCGGGCGGCGCGCTGGACGCTCAAGCAGGGCATGACTTCGCCGCTGTTCGCGCCGGCGCTCAAGCTCGGGCAACTGGCACGGCCGTTCCTGCCGGCGGCGCTGCAGGACAAGGTCCCCAAGCTCGGCGGCGCCGCCGCGCACCGCTGGCCCACGCGCACGCACCCGCGCAAGGTGCTGCTGCTGATGGGCTGCGTGCAGCCGGCGATGATGCCCAACATCAACTCGGCCACCGCGCGCGTGCTCGATGCCTGCGGTATCCAGACGCTGGTGGCCGACGACGCCGGCTGCTGCGGCGCGCTGCGCACCCACCTGGCCGACCGCGACGGCGGGCTGGCCGACATGCGGCGCAACATCGACGCCTGGTGGCCGCTGGTCGAAGGCCTCACCGGGGCCGGGCGGGTCGAAGCGATCGTGATGAACGCCTCGGGCTGCGGCGTGATGGTCAAAGAGTACGGCCAGGCGCTGGCGCACGATCCACATTACGCCGACAAGGCGCAGCGCATCGCCGCACTCACACGCGACCTGAGCGAGTTGCTGCCGGAGCTGGTGCCCAAGCTGAAGCCGCGGATGGCCCTGGCCAACTGGTCCGAGCGCCGACTGGCGCTGCACCCACCGTGCACCCTGCAGCACGGGCAACAGTTGCGCGGCGGCATCGAGGCCGGCCTGCGCGAACTCGGCTTCGAGGTCGAGCTGCCCACCGACAGTCACCTGTGCTGCGGCTCGGCCGGCACCTACTCGGTGCTGCAGCCCGAGCTCGCGCAGCGCCTGCGCGAACGCAAGCTGGCCGATCTGGCAACGCTCAAGCCCAACGCCATCGTCTCGGCCAACATCGGCTGCATCCAACACTTGCAGGCAGGCACCGGCACGCCGGTGCGGCATTGGGTGGAGGTGGTGGACCAGGCGTTGTCGCGTTAGGCTTCACAAGGTGCCGCCGTGCGCCGCTAGAAGTAGAGCGCCACCACCTCGGACACCACCTGCTCGGCCACCACCGGAATCGCCAGCAGCCCGCTGAAGCCTGCCGAGGCCACGTCGCCTTCGTGCAGGCGACGCACGACCTCGCGGTCACCCACCTGGGCGGCGCCGCTGCGCCACGCCGCGTGCAACGGGCTCGCGCGACTGTCGGGTGACGGCTCGTCTGCCGGCATGCGGCCGCGCACCTCGCAGTGGCTGAACGCACGCAGCAGGTGCGTGCGCTCCTCGTTGGGCAGCCAGCTTTCGACGCGGCGCGCGATCGGCCGGCTGGCCGACGACAGCAGGCTCAGCACCCAGGCCTGCTGCACGCGCACGCTGCACGGCAACGCCAGCGCGCGCACGATGCCTGCGTGGCTGGCCGTCTGCGCCCGCAGGAACAGCGGTGACGTGGCCACGTTGTCGATGAACACCGCGGCCTCGCGCTGCCACGCCAGGCCCGGCGCGCCAGCGCCGCGCGGCAGCGAGCCGTCGCGTGTGAGCGCTTCGAGCTCCGGCGACGTGGCGCCGAAATAGCCGTCGGCCAGCTTGAGGTCGCCGGTCAGGCGCGGGTCGTTGTGCCACAGCTCGATGGCGCCGATGTCGGCCTCGTCGTCACCGCACAGCAGTACCACCACCGAGGTCAGCGCCTCGCCGACGAACGTGGGCAGCGCCACCGCGCAGGTGAGACCTGCCGCGCGCGCGGCGTCGGCGCGGCGAAAGATCGAGCCGTCGAGCCGGGTCAGCATCACCGGCCGCCCTTCGTCCCAGGCGCGGCCGGGCAAGCCCTCGGCACGGCCGAAGCACATCGAACGGCTCAACGCACCAAACGCCGGCGCGGCATCGAACAGGCCGCCGGCCAGCTCCAGCAGGCTGCCGTCGGACGACGGTACCCACACTTCGGCCACGCGCACAAAGGTCTTCACGGCGAAGACCTGAAAGCATCTTCCGCGCCAAGGCGCGGCGAAAAGGCAGTGCTGCGGGAAGCAGCTAGCGCGCCGCGGCCTGCGGCAGCCGCACCTTGACCTCGAGCACCTGCTTGTTGTCGTGGCGCCGCTGCAGCTGCACCTGCACGTCGCCCGACGGCACCTTCACGTACTTGGACACCACCTTCGCGAGCTCGCGTTGCAGCGCCGGCAGGTAGTCGGGGCGGCGCGGCTGGCCGCGCGCGGCGCGCTCGTGTTCCAGCACCGCCTGCAGCCGCTGCTTGGCCACCTGGGCCGACTGCTTGTTGCGGCCGAACAGCAACGACAACAGCGACATCACGCCCCCGCGCGCGCGAACAGGCGCTGGAACAGCGTCGGCCGTGATGCCTGCGTGAAGCGCATCTCGCGGCTCTCGCCGAGGAAGCGGCGCACCACGTCTTTGTAGGCTTCCGACACCGCGCTGGCCTTCATGTGGATCGCCGGCACGCCCTGGTTCGAGGCGTTGAGCACCGTCTGCGACTCCGGCACCACGCCGATCAGCGGGATGCGCAGGATGTCTTCGATGTCCTGCACCGACAGCATCGCGCCGCCGGCCACGCGCGTGGGATCGTAGCGCGTGATCAGCAGGTGCTCCTTCACGCCATCAGCACCGTCGATGGCGCGCTGGGTCTTGGCCGCCAGCATGCCGAGGATGCGGTCGGAATCGCGCACCGACGACACCTCGGGGTTGGTGACCACCAGCGCCTCGTCGGCATAGTGCATCGCCAGCAGCGCGCCGGTCTCGATGCCGGCCGGCGAGTCGCAGACGATGTACTCGAAGCCCAGCTCGGCCAGCTCGTCGAGCACGCGCTTGACGCCGTCTTGCGTCAGCGCCTCCTTGTCGCGGGTCTGCGAGGCGGCGAGGATCGACAGGTTTTCGCAGTGCTTGTCCTTGATCAACGCCTGGTTGAGCTTGGCCTCGTCGTGGATCACGTTGATGAGGTCGTACACGACGCGGCGCTCGCAGCCCATGATCAGGTCGAGGTTGCGCAAGCCGACATCGAAGTCGATCACTGCGGTCTTGTGCCCTCGCAACGCGAGCCCGGAGGCGAAGCTGGCGCTGGTGGTGGTCTTGCCGACGCCGCCCTTGCCCGAGGTCACAACGATGATTCTCGCCATCGCGAAGCAGTCCTTTTCAGTGAAAGAGAGCGCGGCGGCAGTGCGTTGCGGGCCTGGGGCCGCTCAACCCGACAAGGCCTCGACCAGCAGGCTGTCGCCGTCCAGTCGGGCCAACGCGGGCCGCGCGTCCAGCTGCGCGGGCACTGCCGCTTCGCCGGTACGAAACACGCCGGCGATCGACAGCAACTGCGCCTGCATGCACGTGGTGTAGATGCGCGCCGCGGTGTCGCCCTTGGCGCCGGCCAGCGCGCGGCCACGCAGCGGCGCGTAGACATGGATGCTGCCGTCGGCGATCACCTCGGCACCGAAGCTCACCAGCGACAGCACCACCAGGTCGCCGCCACGCGCGTAGACCTGCTGGCCCGAGCGCAGCGGCTTGTCGATGATCATCACCGGCGGCGCCGGCAGCTGCACCTCGCGCACGCACTCGGTGAGCGTGATCGGGTCGCTGTCGCGCGATGGGTGAGGTCGCGGCATGTCGGGCGCCTCAGCCAGGCCGGCGGCAGCCGCCGCGGCCATCTGCTCGGGGCTGCCGCCGCGCACCGCCACCGGCACCAGGCGATGGCTGCGCAACAGTTGGATCAGCGCACCAAAATCGATCGGGGCGCCCTCTTCGCGCACCCGCCACAGGTCGATCGCCACCGCGTCGTTGTCGAACAGGTCCGGCGTGATCGCCACGCGCTCGGCCAACTCTTGCGCCAGCACGGCGAGGTCGTTGGTCTTCAGCACCACCGCCACCAGCGTCAACGCCGCGCTGCGTAGTTCAAGCAGCGCCGCGGACTTCGCTGGGGAGGCGACGGTCATGCGTGGGATGGTCAAAAGCCGGCGATTCTATAGAGGTCGCTGCGTCTGACACCTCCCTAATCCGGTGGCGTTGCGTCGGTGCGCCCATCCGGCGCGCTGTCGTCGTCGCTGCGTGGTTCGGTGAGCGTCAGCAGGATGTCGGCGTACCACGCGCAGTTCAGGCCCAACGATTCGTCCTGCTGCCGATCGCGCGTTCGCATGTCCATGCGCGCGGCGTGAACGCCGAGCAGCTTCCAGGGCAAGACGTCGTCTTCGCGCCGCGCCGCGGCGGCACGCATCACCACCGGTGCGCCGCTGGTGCCGCGGTGCGTGCGCGCGTCGGTGAGGAAGTAGCCCTGGCCCTGGAAGCGCACGCCGAACGACGAGGCGACGGCCGCCTGGCGCACCACCGGCAGGTGGTGCAAGGTGTCGTGAAAACCGAGCGGAAAGCCCACCACCAGCAACGATGCGCCGACCTCGATGTCGTCCAGCGAGGCCGGCAGGTTGGCAGGCGTGAATGCTTGCAGGAAGGTGGCTGGCGGCAGCGCGGCCCGATCGAGCTCGATCACCGCGACATCGACCTCGCCGCCGGAGTCGGTGCCCTGATGCCAGATGCTGCGGCCTTCCTGATACAGCAGGATCGAAAAGCCGGCCGAGCGCGTGAGGTTGACCTCGTCGACGTGCAATTCGATCTCGATGCGGTCGGGCCGGTGTGCGCTCGCTTCGTCGATCAAGACATGACGACTCGTCACCAGGTGCAGGCGTTCATCACGGGCGAAGAAGAACCCCGTTGCCTTGGTGAGCAGCTGCTGCCCGTCGAAGGTGGAGATCTGGGTCGCGGTCAGCAACAGGGGTTCGGTCATCGCCTGCGTTCGGGTGGGTCGCCGTCACAGTATGTCTGCACGGAGGCGGCCGCGCAGTCATGCACCGCGATACTCCTCTTGCGCTGCGGCGAAAAACGCGTTGCCGTTTTGCCTGTGAGCGCCGTCCTACGTGCGCTTGCTGTTCGGCCCGACAGGCCCTCGGGCGTCTTGCCGACACGCGACGCTGCGCGACGCCACCAGACTGCCGACATCGCAGCGAACCAGGCTGCGAACCCGGCGCCCGGCAAGGCGCCGCTCCTCAGACAGGAATCTCGCCATGCTCTATTACGCCGTCGTCTTCTTCTGCATCGCGCTGGTCGCCGCGCTGTTCGGCTTCGGTGGCATCGCTGCCGGCGCCGTGGGCATCGCCAAGATCCTGTTCATCGTGTTCGCCGTCCTGACCGTGGCCAGCCTGCTGGTGGGCGTCGCCCGCGGAGGCCGCTGACGGCGCCGCCGTTCGAGTACGCGTAACGGTGCGTCGGCAGCGACGCGCCATCTCACAAGGAAACCCTCATGCTGTTTCGCAAACACACCTCATCCAATCATGCCGACACCGTGGCGGCCGCTGCTTCCCGGCAGCTCGAGCAATCGGCCCAGCGCGTGGCCGACCATGCACTCGACAAAGTCGCCCACACCGCGCACGACCTGCGGCAGCAGGTGTCGCCCATGATCGAGCGCGCCGGCGAGCAGGCCAGTGCACTGGCGCAACGCGGCGTCGAGACCGTTCGCGAGCGCTCGCTGCAGTTGCGCGACCAGGCCGTGCGGGCCTCCGACAACACGGTTGGCTACATCCGTGACGAGCCGGTGAAGTCGGTGCTGATCGCCGCCGCCGCCGGCGCCATCCTGGTGGCGCTGCTGAGCTTGTTCCGCAGGCCCGGCTGACGTCTTGCCGCAGGCGGCGCGCAGACGGCGTCAAGCGGCGTGGGCTTGCGCGGCCAGGGGCTGCGGCTTGGCGCGCAACGCCCACGCGACGCCGGCCACCAGCAGGCCGATGCCGAGCAGGGTCAGCGGCTCCGGTGCAAGCCCGCGCAGCGCAAACGCATAAGCCAGCGCGGCCAGCGTTTCGAAGACGATCAACTGGCCGGCCAGCGTGGTGGGCAGGCGCTGGCTGGCCTTGTTCCAGCACAGCGTGCCCAGCCATGAAGCGAACAAGCCGATGGCGAACATCAGGCCGATGAAGAACAGCGGGCGCGGCCCGAACGGCATCGCGAACGGCTCGTCGCGCAGAGCCGTCCAACCCCACCACAGCGCGTAGCCGAGCAACGCCAGCGGTAGCGTGGCGACCCCTTGCGCCGTCGCCCAGCCGCGCGGATTGCGATCAGGGTGGGCGCGCAGCCAATCGGCATTGCGGATCGGATACCACGTCCAGCAGACGACGGCACCCACGGCGAGCAAGGCGCCGAACGCGTAGCGAGAGAGGTCGGCGCCAGGGTCGGCGCGCAAGGCCCGAATCTCGGCGTGGTTGACGCAGGCGATGCCGACGGCGATCAGCAGCAGCGACGGCGCCAGCTGGCCCCAGCGTACCCGGCCATCACGCTCGGCGTCGCGCAGGTTCGACGTGATCGCGATCACCACCGGCAGCGTGCCGATGATCATCGTCGGCAGCGGGCCGCCGGCGCGCTGGATCGCGCTGGCCAGGAACAGGTAGTAGACGATGTTGCCCACCAGCGCCAGCTTGAGTGCCTCGATCCAGTCGGCGCGTGTGAGCTGCCGCAGCGTGGCGCGATCGAGCCAGGCCAGCGGCAACGCGATGAGGCCGAAGGCCAGGTAGCGGCCGAACGACTGCAGCGCTGCCGGGTACTCCGGCAACAACAGCGGGCCGACGAACACCAGCCCCCACATCAGCCCGGCGGCCAACGCGAAGGCCGAGCCCGTCCCTAGTGACGATGCGCGCGACATGAGGCCGCGAGTGTCGTTCATGCGCGGCCTCGGCCGCGCGCGCGGCAATCCAGGCTCAGGGCGACGATGCGACGCGCTGCACCGGCAGCTTCCAGGCGCCGCTCAAGATCTCGTCGTTCGTGAGGCGCCGCACCTCGACGGGCGCGACGCCGCCGATGCGCAGGCTGCGCGCGGCGGCGCGGCTCAGGTCGATGACGCGGCCCTTGATGAACGGACCGCGGTCGTTGACCTTGACCACCACCTGGCGTCCGTTGGCCGGGTTGCGCACCAACGCATAACTGGGCAACGGCATCGTCTTGTGCGCGGCGGTCATCGCGTTCATGTCGTAGCGCTCGCCGTTGGCGGTGCGCCGGCCGTGGAACGGTGCGCCGTACCACGATGCCAACCCGGTTTCGAACATCGGCACGTCGGTGCTCTCGGGCGCATAACGCTCGCCCTTGATTTCGTAGACGTGGTTGGGCGGCCCGCTGTTCAGCCGCTCGACCCGCGGCTTGGCATCCACCGGCGGCGGCTGGGGTGGCGGTGGTGCCACGACCGGCGGCGGCGCGGGCAGCTCCGGCGCCGGTGCGGGTGCGAGCAGTCCGCAGCCCGACAACACCGCGGCGGCCAGCAGGCCGTTGGCCAGCGCCACACAACCACGAGAGCGATTCATCGACACCATGGCAGAGCACTGTGGGCAGCGCCGCCGCGTACAGGTGTTTCGAAGGCGTGTCAGCCGTCGCCTGCGTGACCGGGCGCACGCCGATCGGCGCTCTTACAGCGCTGGCGCTTGACAGCCGCGCGCTTGGCTATGCTTGGCCGTACAACGAAACATTCGGAGACGCATCATGGCAAAGGAGCATTTGCTGGCGCTCGACCAGGGCACGTCGAGCTCACGGGCCATCGTGTTCCACGCCAGCGGCCGCATCGTCGCGATGGCGCAGCGCGAGTTCCGCCAGATCTATCCGCAGCCCGGCTGGGTGGAGCACGACGCCAACGAGATCTGGGACTCGCAGCTCGCGGTGGCACGCGAGGCGCTGGCCAAGGCCAACCTGAAAGCCGGCGACATCGCCTCGATCGGCATCACCAACCAGCGCGAGACCACGCTGCTGTGGAACCGGGTGAGCGGCACGCCGATCCACCACGCGATCGTCTGGCAGGACCGGCGCACCGAGCCGCTGTGTGTGCAACTGCGTGCGCGCGAGGGCTTCGCCGATCAGGTGCGGCGCTCCACCGGCCTGGTGATCGACCCGTACTTCTCGGGCACCAAGATCCGCTGGCTGCTCGACAGCGTGACCCACGCGCACGTCGACGCCGCGCACGGCGCGCTGGCCTTCGGCACCATCGACTCGTGGCTGCTGTGGAAGCTCACCAGCGGCCGCGTGCACGCCACCGACGTCAGCAACGCGTCGCGCACGATGCTGTTCGACATCCGCCACAACGTGTGGGACCGCGAGCTGCTGAAGGCGCTGCAGATCCCCGACAGCCTGCTGCCGAAGGTGCACCCGTCGAGCCACCTCTACGGCGAGACCGATGCGTCGTGGTTCGGTGCGCCGATCCCGATCGCCGGCATCGCAGGCGACCAGCAGAGCGCGCTGTTCGGCCAGGCCTGCTTCAAGGCCGGCCTCGCCAAGAACACCTACGGCACCGGCTGCTTCATGCTGATGCACAGCGGCGAGCACTTCGAGGAGTCTCACAACGGCTTGATCACCACCGCCGCCGCGCAGACCAATGCCACGCCGCAGTTCGCGCTCGAAGGCAGCGTGTTCATCGGCGGTGCGGTCGTGCAGTGGTTCCGCGACGGCCTGCGCGCCATCACCGGCAGCAACGAGATCCAAGGTCTCGGCCGCCACCGTGCCCGACGCCGGCGGCGTGATGTTCGTGCCGGCGTTCACCGGCCTCGGTGCGCCGTACTGGAACGCCGACGCGCGCGGCGCCATCGTCGGCCTGACGCGCGGCAGCACGGTGGCGCACATCGCGCGCGCGGCGCTCGAGAGCATCGCGTTCCAGTGCGCGGCGCTGCTGCAGGCGATGGCGCGCGATGCCAGCGGCTCATCGGCCACGGTCACCGAACTGCGCGTCGACGGCGGCGCCAGCGTCAACGACCTGCTGATGCAGTTCCAGGCCGATCTGCTCGGCATCCCGGTGGTGCGGCCCAAGGTAGTGGAGACCACCGCCCTCGGTGCGGCGTACCTGGCAGGGCTGGCCAGCGGCGTCTACCAGAACCTCGACGAGCTGGCCGCGCAGTGGCAGGTGGAGCGGCGCTTTCTGCCGACGATGTCGCGCGAGCGCGTGCAGGAGTTGATGGCGCGCTGGGAGCGCGCGGTGCGACAGACCGTGGCGACCTAAGCGACCCCGCGAGTGCGAACCCTGCTGACACCACGTTGTCAGCAGCGGCCGCGCAGCATGAAGGCTCCTCTCATTTCCTTCACAGGAGGCCGGGCCGTCGAAGGAGATCATCAACGGCAGCTACAAGCAGCCCGACTACGTGCCCTCGCCCGCAAGGTGAAGGCGATCGAAGTGAGGTGATGCCGCGGCCGTTGGCGCCTCGATCGCCATCCGAATCAGAAATGGATGGTCACCGCATCGACGACATCGAACGCCGCGTTCACGATCGGCATCCAGTGCCACTTGTCGAAGGTGGTGCACGGGTGCGAGATGCCGAGCACCACCCGGTCGCCGACAGCCAGGCCGACGGCGCTGCCGGCATCGAAGCGCAGATAGGCGTGCTGGTCGTTCAGCGCGGTGATGCGCCAGGCGGGGTCGGGCGTCTCGAGGCGTCGCGCGCCGACGGCAGCAAACCCGATCGGCTGCGGCAGCCCCATGTCGAAGCCGACATCGCGTCGGCCCGCGGTGAGGATGGCGAGCCCCGGCTCGGGCACGCTTTGCACGCAGGTCCACAGTTGCAAGGCGGGCCTGAGACCTTCGCTGCAGCCGCAGCGTTCGATGACCCGCTGCACCAACCGCTGGTACTGGCCATGGTCGTGCGTGACGTAGCAGCCTGAGCGCAGCAGGCCGCGCACCGGCCGCTGCAGGCTCAGGCGCATGCGCGCAGCCACGAGGTCGAAGATGCCCGAGCCGCCGGCCGACACGATGGCCTCTTCGGACTCGAACAACGATTCGCGGTCGCAGGCCTGCGCCACGTTGGCCAGGCGCTGCATCAATGCCGCGGCGTACTCGGTGTCGCGATCGGTTTCGCCGGTCGCGCCGAGCCCCTCGTAGCACTCGATGCCGACCAGGCGCACCGCGGCGCTGGCACGCAGCGCGCGAGCCATCGCCAGGGCATCGCCGTGCTCGCGCACACCGGTGCGGCCACCGGGCACGCCGATCTCGAGCAGCACTTCGAATGCGTCCACCTCGCCGCGCGCGCGCGCCCAGGCTTCGATGCGCTGCAACTGCTGCGGCGAGTCGACCAGGAACACCACGCGCAGATCAGCATGCTGCACGCGCAGTGCCTGCACCGCGGCCAGCTCGACGTCCTGCACCAGCTGGTTGGCGATCAGCGCGCGACGCACGCCCGCAGCGACGCCGACGCGCAACTGGAACACGTTGGCGAACGTGATGCCCCAGGCGCCGGCTGCCAGCTGGCGCGCAAACAATCGGGCGACATCGTGGTCTTGCCGTGCGGCGCGAGGTCCACGCCCTGGCTGCGCGCATAGGCCTGCATCCATTGCAGGTTGTGCGCCAGCGCGTCGCGGTCGAGTGCGGCCAGCGGCAGCGGCAGGTCGCCGGCCAGCAGGTTCCAGCGGCGCGCGGCGATGTCGGCCGGCTTGCACGGCAGCGCATCAGGCGGAAAGCCTTTCAACCAAGGGCCGAGCGTCAGTGCCATCGCTGCGGCGTATCGGGTTGGCCGAGCAGGTGCACCAGATGCTCCAGGCTGTCGAGGTTGTGCACCGGCAGGAAACGGTCGACGTGCGGCAGCATCGCGCGAATGCCGGCGGCCTTGCGGCTGGAAACGATCGAAGCGCAGCAACGGGTTCAACCAGATCAGCCGCCGGCAGCTCTTGGCCAGGCGCTCCATCTCATGCGACAGCGCGCGCGTGTCGCCGTGCTCGAGGCCGTCGCTGATCAACAGCACCGTGGTGCGGCTGCTCGAGGCCGGCGCGCCCAGCGTTGATTGAACTCGTGCAGGCACGTGGTGATGCGGGTGCCGCCCGACCGTCCTCGACCGCGCGCACCACCTGCGCCACCGCGACGTCGGGGTCGCGGCTCTTCAACAAGCGCGTGGTGCGCGTCAGCCGAGTGCCGAAGACGAAGCTCTCGACGCGCGCCTCGGCGTGGCCGAGCGCATGCGCGAAGTGCAGCAGCATGCGCGAGTAGCGGCTCATCGAGCCCGAGATGTCGGCCAGCGCCACCATCGGCGCCGGCAACGGGCGCGGCCGCCGCCAGCGCAGCTCGCCGAGCTCGCCACCGTGGCGCGCCATCGTCTGCAACGTGGCACGCCAGTCGATGCGGCCAGCGCGAAGCGAGCGCGCGGAGCGCCGCGTCGGCAGCGGCTCGAACACCCAGCGCAGCTGCGCCAGCGCGCGCCGCGCGGCGCGCCACTCGTCGGCGCTCATGGTGTCGAAGTCGGCCTTGCGCAGCGCCTCGCGGTCGCTCACCGTGAAGGCGGCATCGAACTGCGCCTCGTCGTCGGCGGTGGGCTGCGGCGCGTCGGGCCGTGGGTTGGGGAACAGCGCATCGCCCAGGCGCCGGTTCTCGCGCTGCTCGGGCAGCAGGCCCTGTTGCGCGCGCACCTTGGGCAACGGCATCGCGCGCATGCGGCCTTCGAGGTCGGGGTCGCGCCAGAACAGCTCGAACGCCTGATCGAACAAGTCGCGGTGCTCGATGCGATCGAGCATGCAGGTGGTGAGCACCGCGTGGAAGTCGCGCTTGCTGTCGAAGCCCGCCAGCTTGCAGCGCCTGCAGCTGAGCTGCACGCGGTCGGTGCCCACCGCGCATGCCGGCCGAACGCAGCGCGCGAGCGAAGTGCATGACGTTTTCGGCGAGGTGGCCGGGGGAATGGCGCGGGCGACGATCATCGTCAACCTGCAGTCTCGAGCGCGCGCAAAGCCGCGGGCGGGTATGCGCCGGCGCTCGGATGCGGCAGCCCTTCGCTGCGCAAGGGGTTCCTTGCGCTGCTCGGTCTCATGGCCCGCCGAGAAACTCGCTTCGCTCCCTCGGTCGTGCGCTCGAACAATCTCGGCGAGTCAGAACACGAAGCGCGCGCTGCGCGCGCGCGGCCATGAGCTCTGCGCTGCTCGGCGCCGCATA
>CAWHBZ010000028.1:0-8463 GCA_963827645.1 uncultured beta proteobacterium
GGACTGGCTTTCATGCGCTCGCTGGCGCAACGCATGAACTCGCGCCCCTGCTGCGGCTCGCAAACCTTGAACGCCGCCGCCTCGGCGGCGCAGCGCTTGGCATCGTCGCCATCGAGGCCACGTGCACTGCAGCGGGTCGGCCAGCAGGAATTCGCGGTCGCACACGAAGTGCGCTTCGCCTTTGATCGGGCCGCACTGGGCGGCCATCTTTTGATGCCGCTCGCAGCGCGCGAGCTCGATGCCGGCGCGGCCGCTGCAGTCGATCGTGTGGGCCTGCAGTGGGCTGGCGAGCCAGAGCAGGCCAGCGGCGACGCCGGCTGCGCCGGACGACTTGCGACCTCGCACGGGATTCAAGAAGGCACTCCTACTGGGCGGGACCGGGTTGCGCGCCGTTCAAAGCGGCGCTTGTTGCAGCAGCTGCGCTACCACGGCGATGGCGATCACTTCGGGCTCCTTGCCGCCGATGCCGGTCACGCCGATCGGACAGGTCAAGCGCGCCAGTGCATCGGCCCCGATGCCGCGCTCCTGAAAGCGATGCACGAAGCGCGCGCGTTTGGTGGCCGAGCCGATCAGCCCGAGGTAGGCGAAATCGCCGCGCCGGAGAATGGCTTCAGTGATGCGCAGGTCGAGCTCGTGGCTGTGCGTGAGCACGAGGAAGTAGGCCCCGCGGCGGCGCCCCCTTCACCTCGGCCTCGACCGGCTCGACACACAGGCGCTCGATGTGCGGCGGCGACGCTCCAGCCGGAAACTCGCTGTCGCGCTCGTCGATCCACTGCACGCGGCACTCGATGCCGGCCAACAAGGCAACGATGGCACGGCCGACATGGCCGGCGCCGTACAGTGCAAGTGAAAGCGCGGTGCCGGCGCCGGCCACGCCGACAGCGCGGCCGCTGACAACACCTGCCAGCGCAAGCGCAGCACGCCGCCGCAGCATTGGCCGAGCGACGGCCCGAGCGCAATCTCGCGTTCGAGCGGCGCGCGGGTGCCGCTGCCGGCCAGCAGCGTGCGCGCGTGTTCGATGGCCTGCAGCTCCAGATGTCCGCCGCCGATCGTGCCCACCACGGCATCGGCGGCCACCAGCATGCGCGTGCCGGTCTCGCGCGGCACCGAGCCCTTGAAGTCGACCACCTCGACCACCATCGCAGGGCGACCCGCGGCCAGCCACCCGAGCGCCGTGTCGTGCACGCTGCGGTTCATGGGCTGCCTGCCGATTGTGTCACGGCGTGCGGCGCACGCGCCTCATGCCGCGCGCGCACCGCGCTGATCGCGTCGAGCACGGCCTCGGCCGTGGCCGGCGCGCGCAACGGCGGGTCGACGCGATGATGTCCGACCGCCGACACCGCATCGCGGATCGCGAAGAACACCGAGAACGGCAGCAGCAGCGGCGGCTCGCCGACCGCCTTGCTGCGGTGGATGCTGTCGGCCACGTTGTCGGCCTCGAAGAGGGCCACGTGGAACTCGGCCGGGCAGTCGTTGGCGGTCGGGATCTTGTAGGTGCTCGGCGCGTGCGTCATCAGCAGGCCGAGGTCGGATGCCACATCAGCTCCTCGGTGGTCAGCCAGCCCATGCCCTGGATGAATGCGCCCTCGATCTGGCCGATGTCGATCGCCGGGTTGAGCGAACGCCCGACGTCGTGCAGCACGTCGGCGCGCAGCAGCGCGCGATTCGCCGGTGAGCGTGTCGACCACCACCTCGCTGACCGCCGCACCATACGCGAAGTAGAAGAACGGCTTGCCTTGCAGCGTGTCGCGGTTCCAGTGCAGGCCGGGCGTGGCATAGAAGCCGTCGGCCCACAGCTGCACGCGCGCCAGGTAGGCTTGCTGCACCAGGTCGGCGAAGGCGACGCGGTGCGTCGACCGCGACACGGCGTCGTCGGCGAAGCGCACCTGGTCGACGGCCACACGATGGCGCTCGGCGGCGAACGCGGCCAGCCGCTCGCGGATCTTGCGCGCGGCGGCCTGCGCGGCCTTGCCGTTCAAGTCGGCACCGGTCGATGCCGCGGTGGCCGACGTGTTGGCGACCTTCTGCGTGTCGGCGGCGGTGCAGCGCACGCGCGCCAGCGAGATGCCGAGCTCGTGCGCCACCACCTGCGCCACCTTGGTGTTCAGGCCCTGGCCCATCTCGGTGCCGCCGTGGTTGACCAGCACCGAGCCGTCGACGTACACGTGCACCAGCGCGCCGGCCTGATTGAGGTGCGCCAGGTTGAACGAGATGCCGAACTTCACCGGCGTTAGCGCGAGGCCGCGTTTGAGCACGGGCTCGTCGAGTTGTACGCTGCGATCTGCCGGCGCCGCCGCAGGTAGTCGCTGGTCTCGACCAACTCGTCGACGAGCTGGTGGATGACGTTGTCGTCGAGTTCCTGTCCGTACGGCGTGACGTGGCGTTCGGTGGTGCCGTAGAAGTTGGCGCGCCGGACCTCTAGCGGATCTCTGCCGAGCGTGCGCGCGATCTCGTCGAGGATCGCCTCGATCGCGATCGCGCCCTGCGGCCCGCCGAAGCCGCGGAACGCGGTGTTGCTCTGCGTGTTGGTCTTCACCGAGTAGCCGTGCATCGCGACGTGCGGCAACCAATAGGCGTTGTCGAAGTGGCACAGCGCGCGCGTCATCACCGGCCCCGACAGGTCGGCCGAGAAGCCGGCGTTGCTGAGACAGATCGATCTCGGCGCCGAGCACGCGGCCGTCGTCGTCGTAGCCGACGTCATAGTCGTACTCGAAACCGTGGCGGCGGCCGGTGACCAGGAAGTCGTCGTCGCGGTCGGGCCGCAGCTTCACCGCGCAGCCGGTGCGCCGTGCGGCGATCGCGGCCACGCAGGCGAACAGCGCCGACTGCGACTCCTTGCCGCCGAAGCCGCCGCCCATGCGGCGGCACAGCACCTGCACGCGGTGCGCGTCGACGCCGAGCGCGTGCGCCACGACGCTTTGCATCTCGGTGGGATGTTGCGTCGAGCAGTGCACCAGCATGCCGCCGTCCTCGAGCGGCATCGCGTAGGCGACCTGGCCCTCGAGGTAGAACTGCTCCTGGCCGCCGATCGACAGCGTGCCCTGCAGGCGCTGCGGCGCGGCGGCAATGGCGGCGGCGGCATCGCCGCGCACCAGGTGCATCGGCGGCAACACGTATTGCCGCAGTCGATGGCCGTCGCGCGCGGTGAGCACCGGCGGCAGCGCCTCGATGTTCACCACCTGCTTGGCCTGCGCGGCAGCGCGCCGCGCGGCCTCGCGCGTGTGGGCCAGCACCACGAACAGCGGCTGGCCGAGGTACTGCACCGTGCCGTCGGCCAGGATCGGGTCGTCGTGCACGATCGGGCCGCAGTCGTTGCGGCCGGGGATGTCGCGCGCGCTGAACACGTCGACGACACCGGGCAGCGCGGCGATCGCGTCGAGCGACAGCGCGCTCAGCCGGCCGTGCGCCACCGGCGACAGGCCGAGCGCCGCGTGCAAGGTGCCGGCGAGCTCGGGCATGTCGTCGACGTACGTGGCCTCGCCGGCGACGTGCAGGTGCGCCGACTCGTGCGGGTGCGGCACCCCGACGCGGAGCGTCGGGCCTTGTGTGGTGGCGACCCCCGGCGTCGGGCCTGGCATCGACGCGCCGCCGGGTGTCGCGGCAGGCTCGGCGCGCGCCTCGACGACGGCGGCTTCGTGCGGCTTGTTCATCGCTGCACCGTCACACGGTTTCGCGCGCCCACACGCTCGTCGCCTGCGGCGCCAGCGCGCCGTGCGGCCGCGTCTCGAGCCAGAAGCGCTGCAGCAGGCCGCCAGCCACCGCGAGGCGGTAGGCGGCACTGGCGCGCAGGTCCGTCAACGGCTTGAAGTCGCTGGCCAGCGCCGCGACGGCGCGCTGCACCGTCGTGTCGTCCCAGCGCTGGCCGATGACCGCGGATTCGACCTCACGCGCTCGCTTGACGATCGCCGCCATGCCGCCGAACACCAACCGCGCGTCGGCCACGCGCTCGCCGTCGAGCTGCACGCGAAAGGCGCCGAACACCGCGGAGATGTCGCTGTCGAAGCGCTTGGAGATCTTGTAGGCGCGCAGCGAGCGGTCAAAGCCCGACAGCGGAACTTCGATCGCTTGCACGAACTCGCCGGGCTCGAGCCGGTTGACCATGTAGTCGACATAAAAGTCGGCCAGCGGCAAGCGTCGCGTCTGCTCGCCGTGCCGAAGCAGCAGCCGCGCGTCGAGCGCGATCAGCACCGGCGCGCTGTCGCCGATCGGCGAGCCGTTGGCGACGTTGCCGCCCATCGTGCCCATGTGGCGGATCGGCGGCGAGCCGAAGCGCAGCCACGCTTCGGTCAGCGCCGGTGCACGCTGCGCCAGCGCGGCCCAGGCAGCCTCGAGCGACGCGCCGGCGCCGATGTGCAGCACGCCGTCGCGCACCGCGATGCGCTTCAGTTCGGCGACTTCGCCGATGTAGACGATGTCGCCCAGTTCGCGGAACTGCTTGTTGACCCACAGCCCGATGTCGGTGGCGCCGGCGAGCAGCCGCGCCTGCGGCTGCGCGACCCGCAAGCGCGCCAGCGCCTTCAGCGTGCGCGGCGCCACGAAGCGGTCGCTGCGGCTCGGCACCACGGCGCTCGGTGCCGAGTAGTTGAACGCGCTGCGCGGCAACTCGCGCAACGCGGCTGCCGCGGCCTCGGTCGGCAGGCGTTTCTCCGGCGCATCGAACATGCGCTCACCGGCGTCGAGGATCGGCCGGTAGCCGGTGCAGCGGCACAGGTTGCCGGCGATCTCGTCGCCCAGTTGCTGGCGGGTGGGCTTGGTTCGCTGGCCCAGGTGGCGCTCGTAGCACGCGGTCAGCGACATCACGAAGCCCGGCGTGCAAAAGCCGCACTGCGAGCCGTGGCAGTCGACCAGCGCCCGCTGCACCGGATGCAACGTGCCGCCGCCGGCAGCGGTGACGTCCTCGACCGTGAACAGCGCCTTGCCGTGCAGCGTGGGCAGGAAGCGGATGCAGGCGTTGACGGTTTGCAGCGCGAGCCGGCCGCCGCGCGCGGGCTCGCCGACGATCACGGTGCAGGCGCCGCAGTCGCCCTCGGCGCAGCCTTCCTTGGTGCCGGTGCAGCGCGCGTCTTCGCGCAGCCACTGCAGCACCGTGCGCGTGGGCGCGGCGTCTGACACTTCGACCATCCGGCCGCGATGGAAGAACTTGATCGCTCGCGTGGTCATGCTTGCAGCAACTGGATCCGGGCATGCCGGGGCCGACCCGAGGATTCACTACCTGTGTGCCAGGGAGGAGGCCCACTATAGTCCACGCGAGATGAGCGCTGCGCAGGGTCGCCCCAAGCAAGCGAAGACCCCGCCGCGGGTCGACGGAGGTCGCGCATGAGCGCAGCGGCAGCGCCGCCACGGCTCGAATTGATCGGCATCGGCAAGCAGTACCCCGCCGTCAAGGCCAACGACGCCGTCAACCTCGTGGTGGCGCCGGGGCAGATCCACGCCGTACTGGGTGAAAACGGCGCCGGCAAGTCGACGCTGATGAAGATCATCTACGGCGCGGTGCCGCCCGACGAGGGCGAGGTGCGCTGGAACGGCCAGCGCGTGTCGGTGCGCAACCCGCACGAGGCGCGCGCGCTCGGCATCAGCATGGTGTTCCAGCACTTCTCGCTGTTCGACACGCTGAGCGGTGCCGAGAACGTGTGGCTGGGCCTCGAGAAGTCGTTGTCGCTGGCCGAGGTGACGCAGCGCATCGTCAAGGTGGCGCACGACTACGGCCTCGAAGTCGACCCGGCACGGCCGGTGCACACGCTGTCGGTGGGCGAGCGCCAGCGCGTGGAGATCGTGCGTGCGCTGCTGACGAATCCGAAGCTGCTGATCCTCGACGAGCCGACCTCGGTGCTGACGCCGCAGGCGGTCGAGCGGCTGTTCGTGACGCTGCGCAAGCTCGCCAGCGAAGGCTGCTCGATCCTCTACATCAGTCACAAGCTCGACGAGATCCGCGCGCTGTGCCACCACTGCACGGTGCTGCGCGGCGGCAGGGTCACCGGCGAGGTGGATCCGACAAACGAGAGCAACGCCAGCCTGTCGCGCCTGATGATCGGCGCCGAGCCACCGCAGCTGCAGCACCGCGAGGCCCACCCGGGCAACCCGGTGCTGAAGGTGCAGGGCCTGTCGATGGCCAAGCAAGATCAGTTCGGCACCGACCTGCACGACATCGCGCTCGACGTGCGCGCCGGCGAGATCGTCGGCGTGGCCGGCGTCTCGGGCAACGGCCAGCAGGAGTTCATGGCCGCACTGTCGGGCGAGGATCCGCGGGCTGCCGCTGGCGCGATCCGACTGTTCGATGCCGACGTGTCGCGGGCCTCGCCGCGTGCGCGGCGCAAGCTCGGCCTGCACTTCGTGCCCGAAGAGCGGCTCGGTCGCGGCGCGGTGCCGACGTTGTCGCTGGCGCAGAACACGCTGCTCACGCGCACCGAGAACGTCGGCCGCGGCGGCTGGCTGCGCATGGCGGCCGTGCAGGCGCTCGCGGCCTCGTTGATCGACCGCTTCAAGGTCAAGGCCGGCGGCCCTGGCGCTGCGGCGCGCAGCCTGTCGGGTGGCAACTTGCAGAAGTTCATCGTCGGCCGCGAGATCGATGCGAGACCGAAGCTGTTGATCGTGTCGCAGCCGACCTGGGGCGTCGACGTCGGTGCCGCCGCACAGATCCGCGGCGAGTTGCTGGCCTTGCGCGACGCCGGCTGCGCGGTGCTGGTGGTCAGCGAGGAGCTCGACGAGCTGTTCGAGATCAGCGACCGTTTGGTGGTGATCGCGCAGGGGCGCCTGAGCCCGAGCGTGCCGACCGCGAAGGCGACGATCGAGATGGTCGGCGAGTGGATGAGCGGGCTGTGGCCCAAGCCGCAAGGCGCGCCGGAGGCCACCCATGCTTAGGCTCGAGGCGCGGCCGCAGCCGTCGAAGTGGATGTCGACGGCGTCGCCGCTGCTGGCGCTGGTGATCACCGTGCTGGTTGGCGTCGTGATGTTCGCGCTGCTCGGCAAGGATCCGTTGCGTGCGCTGCAGATGTTCTTCTACGAGCCGATCAAGAGCGCCTACGCGTGGACCGAGATCGCGGTCAAGGCCACGCCACTGGTGCTGATCGGCCTCGGCCTGGCGATCTGCTACCGCTCCAACGTGTGGAACATCGGCGCCGAAGGCCAGTACGTGATCGGCGCGGTGTTCGCCAGCGGCGTGGCGATGCAGGCCGGCGCCGACACGCCGCGGGCGATCGTGCTCGTGATCCTGCTGGCCGGCATCGTCGGCGGCATGGTGTGGGCGGGCATCGTGGCGCTGCTGCGCGATCGCTTCAATGCCAACGAGATTCTGGTCAGCCTGATGCTGGTGTACGTGGCGGTGATGGTGTTGAGCTACCTCGTGTACGGCCCGTGGAAGGATCCCAAGGGCTACAACTTCCCGCAGACCATCACCTTCGCGGCCACCACCAAGGTACCGCGGCTGATCGAAGGCTTTCGCCTCAACATCGGCGTGCTGATCGCGTTGGCGACGGTGGCGTTGGCGTGGTTGTTCCTGTTTCGCACTTACCGTGGCTTCGCGCTGCAGGTGGGGGTCTCGCACCTGCCGCGGCGCGTTACGCGGGCTTCTCGTCGCGCCGCGGGTTGTGGACGGCGCTGCTGATCTCGGGCGGCTTGGCCGGCCTGGCCGGTGCGCTCGAGGCCGCGGGGCCGCTCGGGCAACTGACGCCGTACGTGCCAGTGGGCTACGGCTTCGCCGCGATCATCGTGGCCTACGTCGGCCGCCTGCATCCGGTGGGCGTGGTGTTCGCCGGCATCCTGATGAGCATGTTCTACATCGGCGGCGAACTGGCGCAGTCGCGGCTGGGGCTGCCGAAGTCGCTGACCGGGGTGTTTCAGGGGCTGCTGCTGTTCGCGCTGCTGGCGTGCGACACGCTGATCCACTATCGCGTGCGCTGGCGCGGTGCCGTGCGTGCGCAGGGGGCTGCTGTGGCGGTGACGGTCAAGGCTCCGGCTGCGAAGGAGGCGTGATGCTGGCTTGCGAAGGGTCAGCGCGGCGCGGTGGGCGGTACCCGGGGCGGGCTCCTACTGTGGCGGTCGGCACTGCGTGCCGACTCCGCTGCGCTTCTCGCAGCGCGCTCGCGCGGCGAAACTCGCTACGCTCACTGCGTTCGCTGCGCTCGGACAATCGCCGCGAGTCAGATCACGAAGCACGCGCTGCGCGCGCGCCGAGCGCACTGCTGCGATGCTCGCCGCCCTACAAGTCGCCCACCCCGGGCACCGCCCACCGCGCAGAGGTGCTGGTGCTGTTCGACGACGCATGCCGCGGTGGTGCCGGCAAAGCCGGGGTGGGTGTGCGTCGGCAGCGACATTGTGCGGCGCCGAGGAACGCAGGGCTCGTGGCCGCGCGCGCCAGCGCGCTTCGTCTTCTGACTCGTCGCGATTGTTCGAGCGCAGCGAACGCAGTGAGCGTAGCGAGTTTCGCGACGGGCCACGAGACCGAGTACCGCAGGGGAGTCGGCCCGC
>CAWHBZ010000029.1:0-125485 GCA_963827645.1 uncultured beta proteobacterium
TTCTGCCAGAAGTAGTTAGCCTAACCGCAAGGAGGGCGATTACCACGGCAGGGTTCGTGACTGGGGTGAAGTCGTAACAAGGTAGCCGTATCGGAAGGTGCGGCTGGATCACCTCCTTTCTGGAAAAAGCACTCAATCTCTTTCGCCCACACTTATCGGCTGTCGTTGACGACAGTAGCCGCGCCAACATTTGGCAGCGGCCTCGGTGCATTCCATCTTGTTGGTGCGGGCTCTCGCAATCTTGCCGTCGCCACCGATGAGGGTCTGTAGCTCAGTCGGTTAGAGCACCGTCTTGATAAGGCGGGGGTCGTTGGTTCGAATCCAACCAGACCCACCACGATCTTCCTGGGGGTGTAGCTCAGCTGGGAGAGCACCTGCTTTGCAAGCAGGGGGTCATCGGTTCGATCCCGTTCACCTCCACCAACAACGTTCGCGCACTGGCAAACCATCACGATTGATGCTTTGCCAGTGCGATCGAATGATCGGCTGTCGTTCTTTAACAATTCATAGAGTCGAATCAGCGTTGCTGACGGAAAGCGTTGAGCGTTTGGCTAAGCCAAAGCGCGCAACGCACCGTGCCGTCAGCAACATTTGATTGCGTCACCAGACTTCGGCTCAGCAATGGGTCTGAAGAACGGCATAACGCGAAATACTCAAACCGATCGCAAGATCGAAGAGTCCTTGACGACGCCTCTGCAGCGAGGCGTCAAAGTTATAGGGTCAAGTGACTAAGTGCATGTGGTGGATGCCTTGGCGATTACAGGCGATGAAGGACGCGATAGCCTGCGAAAAGCTTCGGGGAGCTGGCAAATGAGCTTTGATCCGAAGATTTCCGAATGGGGAAACCCACCCGCAAGGGTATCTTGCTCTGAATTCATAGGAGCCAGAAGCGAACCGGGCGAACTGAAACATCTCAGTAGCTCGAGGAATAGACATCAACCGAGATTCCGAAAGTAGTGGCGAGCGAAATCGGAACAGCCTGCACGTTTTAGCATTTGGTTTATCAGAACGGTCTGGAAAGTCCGGCCAAAGCGGGTGATAGCCCCGTATGGGAAAAATCGAATGTGGAACTAGGCGTGCGACAAGTAGGGCGGGACACGTGAAATCCTGTCTGAAGATGGGGGGACCATCCTCCAAGGCTAAATACTCGTAATCGACCGATAGTGAACTAGTACCGTGAGGGAAAGGCGAAAAGAACCCCGGGAGGGGAGTGAAATAGATCCTGAAACCGCATGCATACAAAAAGTCGGAGCCCGCAAGGGTGACGGCGTACCTTTTGTATAATGGGTCAGCGACTTACATTCAGTGGCAAGCTTAACCGAATAGGGAAGGCGAAGGGAAACCGAGTCCGAATAGGGCGTCTAGTCGCTGGGTGTAGACCCGAAACCAGGTGATCTATCCATGGCCAGGATGAAGGTGCGGTAACACGCACTGGAGGTCCGAACCGACTAGTGTTGCAAAACTAGCGGATGAGCTGTGGATAGGGGTGAAAGGCTAAACAAACCTGGAGATAGCTGGTTCTCTCCGAAAACTATTTAGGTAGTGCCTCAAGTATTACCATCGGGGGTAGAGCACTGTTATGGCTAGGGGGTCATGGCGACTTACCAAACCATTGCAAACTCCGAATACCGATGAGTACAGCTTGGGAGACAGTGCACCGGGTGCTAACGTCCGGACACGAGAGGGAAACAACCCAGACCGCCAGCTAAGGTCCCCAATATTGGCTAAGTGGGAAACGAAGTGGGAAGGCTAAAACAGTCAGGATGTTGGCTTAGAAGCAGCCACCATTTAAAGAAAGCGTAATAGCTCACTGATCGAGTCGTCCTGCGCGGAAGATGTAACGGGGCTAAGCCAGTAACCGAAGCTGCGGATGTGCCGCAAGGCACATGGTAGGAGAGCGTTCCGTAAGCCTGCGAAGGTGGATCGTGAGGTCCGCTGGAGGTATCGGAAGTGCGAATGCTGACATGAGTAGCGTTAAAGGGGGTGAAAAGCCCCCTCGCCGAAAGCGCAAGGTTTCCTACGCAACGTTCATCGGCGTAGGGTGAGTCGGCCCCTAAGGCGAGGCAGAGATGCGTAGCTGATGGGAAACAGGTCAATATTCCTGTACCGATGTGTAGTGCGATGTGGGGACGAAGAAGGTTAGCTCAGCCGGGTGTTGGATGTCCCGGTTCAAGCCTGTAGTCGTGCCTGGTAGGCAAATCCGCCGGGCTTAGATGAGAGGTGATAACGAGGCGGCTTGCCGCTGAAGTGAGCGATACCCTGCTTCCAGGAAAAGCCACTAAGCTCCAGCTACACACGACCGTACCGCAAACCGACACTGGTGCGCGAGATGAGTATTCTCAGGCGCTTGAGAGAACTCTGGAGAAGGAACTCGGCAAATTGACACCGTAACTTCGGAAGAAGGTGTGCCTTTAGTAGGTGAAGTCGTACAGACGGAGCCCAATGAGGCCGCAGAGAATCGGTGGCTGCGACTGTTTATTAAAAACACAGCACTCTGCAAAGACGAAAGTCGACGTATAGGGTGTGACGCCTGCCCGGTGCTGGAAGATTAAATGATGGGGTGCAAGCTCTTGATTGAAGTCCCAGTAAACGGCGGCCGTAACTATAACGGTCCTAAGGTAGCGAAATTCCTTGTCGGGTAAGTTCCGACCTGCACGAATGGCGTAACGATGGCCACACTGTCTCCTCCAGAGACTCAGCGAAGTTGAAATGTTTGTGATGATGCAATCTCCCCGCGGAAAGACGGAAAGACCCCATGAACCTTTACTGCAGCTTTACATTGGACTTTGAATAGATCTGTGTAGGATAGGTGGGAGGCTTTGAAGCCGGGACGCTAGTCTTGGTGGAGCCAACGTTGAAATACCACCCTGGTGTGTTTGAGGTTCTAACCTTGACCCATTATCTGGGTTGGGGACAGTGTATGGTAGGCAGTTTGACTGGGGCGGTCTCCTCCCAAAGCGTAACGGAGGAGTTCGAAGGTACGCTAGGCACGGTCGGAAATCGTGCTGATAGTGCATAGGCATAAGCGTGCTTGACTGCGAGACTGACAAGTCGAGCAGGTACGAAAGTAGGACTAAGTGATCCGGTGGTTCTGTATGGAAGGGCCATCGCTCAACGGATAAAAGGTACTCTGGGGATAACAGGCTGATACCGCCCAAGAGTTCATATCGACGGCGGTGTTTGGCACCTCGATGTCGGCTCATCTCATCCTGGGGCTGTAGCCGGTCCCAAGGGTATGGCTGTTCGCCATTTAAAGAGGTACGTGAGCTGGGTTTAAAACGTCGTGAGACAGTTTGGTCCCTATCTTCCGTGGGCGCTGCAAGATTGAGAGAGCCTGCTCCTAGTACGAGAGGACCGGAGTGGACGCACCTCTGGTGTATCGGTTGTCACGCCAGTGGCATTGCCGAGTAGCTAAGTGCGGAAGAGATAACCGCTGAAAGCATCTAAGCGGGAAACTCGTCTCAAGATGAGTCTTGCCGGGGCCTCGAGCCCCCTGAAGAGTCGTTCGAGACCAGAACGTTGATAGGCCGGATGTGGAAGCTGGGTAACCAGTTGAGCTAACCGGTACTAATTGCTCGTGCGGCTTGACCCTATAATTTTGACGAAATCGTCAACGGGTTATGCCAAGGTACGCAATCAATTGATTCGATTCTATGGATTGGCTGTTTTGCCATGTAGCAAGACAGCGACAAGTCAAGCCTGATGACCATAGCGAGGTGGTCCCACTCCTTCCCATCCCGAACAGGACAGTGAAACGCCTCTGCGCCGATGATAGTGCGGATTCCCGTGTGAAAGTAGGACATTGTCAGGCTATTATTTGAAAACCCGACCGAGATTACTCGGTCGGGTTTTTCATTTGGGGCCAAAGAAATCACTGATGGTGCGTGATTCGTTAGCCTCGATTAAGGCCAAAAAGTCTCACTGCCCCTCGCATAGCGGCAAACGCAGTCAGCCCGGTTTCAAGAAGAGCCTGAAGTTGCCCGAGGCCTGCCGCCTGCGCCGGCCCGCGCATGACCCGCAGAGTGGCCCCGAGCACCTTGCTGCGTGTGTATCGATCCAGCGCATGTCCCCGTTGCCAGCAAGAGCGCCAGTTGGCGTTCGCGATCGGCACGGCGCCCAACTGCCTGCCACGCGCCACGATACGATCGCTCGTCAAGGTCTGGCGAGCTCAATGCCGCCGCCATTTGTTGGTCCAACTCCTCGGTGAGCGAATGCAATTCGATCAGGTCTGCGATGGTGCGCATCACCTCATCCGGGAGCACGCGTGCCATCCACGGAACCACGCGCTCGAACTCGGCGTCGCGAGCAGCGAAATCTGCCGGGCCGTACAGCTCGTCAAGGAAAAACCTGGCGGCGTCGCTGTAACGCGGATCGATCAGCAGTGCGGCGTAGTCGCGCGCGAAGCGCGCATGCTGGAATTGCTTCACCGCCTGGACACGCGCTCCCAGACCCGGCTCGGCCTCGCGCTCGCGGCGCAGGTCGCGCACGCGCGTCAACCGCGAGACGATCGCCGTGGTCCATTGCGACATCGCGGCAGCGTACCGCGCCCACTGCCATTGCGGCGTCGATCACGCTCGGATTGACGATGCTCGCGAAACTGCAGCGCAGCTGGGTTCTGATGCTGATGGCGTTGTCCATCGCCGCCGGTTGGTGGGCTTCGCAACGCGGATCACCGTGGTGGCTTGCGACATTCGCGGCGCTCGCGGTGTTGAACTTGCACGCGTGGGCGCTGGCCTGCGAGTTCGGCTGGCTGCGGCGCATTGATCCAGGGCCAGGTGTTCCGCGGCCCAGCGTGCAGGCGCTGTGCAAGGCCTGGTGGGGTGAGGTGGTCACCGGACTGCGGGTGTTCGGATGGCGCCAGCCGTTTCGATCGAGCGCGTTCGAGGATCACCTGACGGCTGCAGAAGGCAAACGTGGCGTGCTGCTCCTTCACGGCTTCGTGTGCAACCGCGGGCTCTGGAATCCGTGGATGAGACGGTTGCGCCAAGCGGGTGTGCCGTATGTGGCGGTCAACCTGGAACCGGTCTTCGGATCCATCGATTGTTATGTGAGCGCCATCGAGGCGGCGGTACGGCGTCTCGAGGAGTCGGGGTCGTCGCCACCAGTGGTTGTCGCGCACAGCATGGGTGGCCTGGCCATCCGCGCCTGGTTGCGGCAGCGCGGCGCGCAACATCGTGTGCACTCGATCGTGACAATCGGCTCGCCGCACGCCGGCACGTGGCTTGCGCGCTTCGCGATGACCGAAAACGCCCGGCAAATGCGCGAAGGCAGCGAATGGTTGCGCGAATTGGAGGCGAGTGAACCGCATTCGATCCGGGCGATGTTCACGTGTTACTTCGGGCATTGCGACAACATCGTCTTCCCCGCGCACAACGCGACGCTCAACGGCGCGACAAACCACCATGTACCCGGCGTGGCCCATGTGCACCTGGCCTTTCACAGGCCGATCTTCGACGATGTGCTGAACCGCACACGCGGTTCAAGGGGCGAAGGGCGGTGACTCGCTGCCCCTGCGTGGCAGGGCGAGCCTCAGCTGTCGAGGTCGTGCAGGAGCTTCAACGTCGATGCCGGGCGCAGATTGAGCAGCTGTGAGATGTCGCGCACGTCATCGGGAATCGCGGCGTTGTCCCAGCCATCCTTGGTGTGCCGAGCCAAGCGCATTGCCAGCACCACGTTCCTGACTTGCGGCGCCGAGTCGTGATGGTCGTTGCTGATGCGCACCAGCAATTCCGGCAAGCGCCAGCCGCGCATCAGCGCTTGTTGGACATCGACCAATTCGACGCCCAGGACCAGCCGCTGCGCTGTGGTCGAGCGCAGGGCAGGGTCCACTTGCTGGCGCTGCTCGATGTCGAGCGCCAGCGTCGGCGCATGGCACCACAGCAGCATCTCCGCAAAGTCGTGCAACAGCGCGGCTTCGTGGATCACCTCGGCGTCGAGATCCATCCGGTGCACCGCAAAGCCGAGCGCGAACCGGGCCGCCCGCTGCGAGCGCGCCAACAGTCGCATCAAACCGTCCAGCGCGCGCGCATCGTCGGCCAGCTTGTCCTGCACCGTGGGCTGCGGGCCGAAGTTGCGGAAAAACGGGCCGATGCCCATCATCACCAGGGCGGCAGTGGCCGTTTCGGTATCGGTGACCCGGCGCGACGATCGATGGCTGGACACATGGGCCAGCAACTTCAAACACATCAGCGGGTCGGCACTGATCACCGGCGCCAGCAGATGCGCGTCGACTTCTTCCTCGCGTGCGCGCAACTCCTCGATCTGTTCCGCCGTCTCGCGCAAAACGGGAATCTCGGCCTGGCGCCACAACGCCACCCAGCCGCCGACATCGTGTGCCGCGCGAGTTGGGGTGGTGACGCCATTCATGGGTCGCTCTTCGGTATCGTTCCTCAAGGACATATCGGCGTGCCGCTGCCTGACTTGAGACTGACTCGATCGAGCCTTGACTGGCTAGGATGCGCACCATGCACGCTGCCGCAAACACGCTGGAACTCGGGAAGCCCGCCGAGCAGTGGCCCGTCCTGGGGCTGGGTACCTGGCGCCTCGGCGAGAGCGCGCGCACCACTGACCCTGAAGTGAGCCTGATTCGCAAGGCGGTGGAGATCGGCTACCGTCTTTTCGACACCGCCGAGATGTACGGCGAGGGCGGCGCCGAGCGGGTGCTCGGGCAAGCGCTGGCTCACTCGCTGCGCGAACGTGGCGTCCAGAGAGAGCAACTGCGCATCGTCAGCAAGGCCTATCCACACCACGGCGACGCGGCCGGCCTGCGACGCGCCTGCGATGCCAGCCGGCGACGCCTTCAGCTCGACACCATCGACCTGTACCTGCTGCACTGGCGCGGTGACATCCCTCTGGCCGAGACCGTGCGCGGCTTCGAACAACTGCAACAACGGGGCTGGATCCGCCATTGGGGCGTCAGCAACTTCGATACGCGTGATCTCGACGAGTTGCTCGCGGTGCCGGGATCGGCCGCCTGTGCCGCCAACCAGGTCTACTACTCGCTGAGCGAGCGCGGCGTCGAGTTCGACCTCTTACCCAGCATGCACCAGCAACGCATGCCGCTGATGGCCTACTGCCCGATCGATGGCGGCCGCATCACTCAACACACTGGCCTAGCCAAGCTCGCGGCCACGGTGGACCTCACGGCTGCACAACTCGCACTGGCCTGGCTGCTGCGGCAAAACGGAGTGATCGCCATTCCGAAGGCGGGCCGCGAAGCGCACCTGCTCGAGAACTGGCAAAGTCAAGCGCGAGCGATACCGGACGGCGACCTGGTCGGCCCTGGAGGCGATGTTTCCCAAGCCCACCCGCAAGCGCGGCCTGGCGATGCGATAGCGCCAAGCCTCGCACGCAGCAACGCGACCCGCGAATCAGTCTTCGTCCCTGACCTTGAACTGACCCATCAGCTGCTGCTGCACCGGCACCGGCACCGGCTCGTAGTGCGACAACTCGATCGTGTAGCGGCCCTGCCCCGAGGTCATCGCATTCAAGCGCGACTGGTAGCCGGCCAGCTCGGACAACGGCGCCATCGCCTGGATGATCATCGCCCCCATCGCGCCATTGGCGCTGCCGCTGACCTGCCCGCGCTTGGATGAGAGGTCGCCGGTGATGTCGCCCATCGAGACATCGGGCGCGGTGATCTCGACGTTGACGATCGGCTCGAGCACGATCGGCCGTGCTTCGCGCACGGCGGCCAAGAACGCCTTGCGGCCAGCCGTCACGAACGCGATTTCCTTGCTGTCGACCGAATGGTGCTTGCCGTCATAGACGGTGACCTTGACGTCGACCACCGGGTAGCCGGCGATTGCGCCGCCGGCGAGCACCTCGCGAACGCCCTTCTCGACCGCGGGGATGAATTGCCCCGGGATCGTGCCGCCCTTGACCGCATCGACGAATTCGAAGCCGCCGCCGCGCGGCAGCGGCTCGACGCGCAGGTACACCTCGCCGAACTGCCCGGCGCCGCCGGTTTGCTTCTTGTGCCGGTGATGACCATCGGCCTTGGCCGTGATCGTCTCGCGGTAGGCGATGCGCGGGGGCCGCGTCTGCACCTCGAACTTGTAGACCTCGCGCAGGCGCTCCAGCAGCATGCGCAGGTGCAGCTCACCGAGCCCGTAGACCACGGTCTCGTTGGTGTTGACGACGTGCTCCACCTTCAGACACGGATCCTCTGCCACCAGCTTGTTGAGGATCTCCCACATGCGCTGCTCGTCGCCGTGCCGCTTGGGCTCGATCGCCAGCCCGTGCACCGGCACCGGAAAGGGCAGCGGCTTCAGGTGGATGTGATCGTCTTCCGCGGCATCGTGCAGCACGGCGTCGAACTGCAGTTCGTCGATCTTGGCCACTGCGCAGATGTCACCCGGCAATGCGCGCGGCACCTCGACGTGCTCCTTGCCCTGCAGCATGAACAGGTGCCCCACCTTGAACGGCTTGCGGGCGTCGCCCACGTACAGCAGGCTGTCCTTGGTCACCGTGCCCTGCCAGATGCGGAACACGCCCATCTTGCCGACGAACGGGTCGACCGTGATCTTGAAGACATGCGCCAACACGTGCGCCTTGTCATCAGGTTGCGAGTGCATCGGCACCGCGGCATCGCCTTCGCCATTGAGGAAGTCGGGCGGGTTCGATTCGGTCGGGTTGGGCAGCAGCTTGACGATGACGTCGAGCAACTCCGCCACGCCCGCGCCGGTGCGCGACGAGGTGAAGCACACCGGGATCAGATGGCCCTCACGCAGCGCCTGCTCCAGCGGCGCGTGCAGTTCGGACGCATCGACATCGCCGTCGTTGAGGTAACGCTCGACGAAAGCCGCGTCGACCTCGACCACCTGCTCGACCAGCGCGCGGTGCGCCGCGTCGACCGCGCCGAAGTCGCTGTGGCCCTCGCGGTTGTAGAAACAATCGACGACGCGCGCACCACCGTCGTCGGGCAGGTTCAGCGGCAGGCACTCCTTGCCGAAGGTCGCCTGGATCTGCTCCAGCAACCGTGGCAGATTGATCTCCTGCGCATCGATCTTGTTGACGACGATCACCCGATCGAGGTGACGCGAGGCTGCGTACTCCATCATGCGCTGCGCCATCGGCTCGATGCCGATGGCCGCGTTGATCACGATCACCGCGGTCTCCACCGCTTCGAGCGCGGGCAGCGACTGCCCGACGAAATCAGGCGACCCGGGCGTGTCGATCAGGTGCACCCGCGTGCCGGCGTGGTTCAGATGCAGGATCGACGCATTGAGCGAATGCTGCATCCGGCGTTCGAGTGGGTCGTGATCACTCACAGTCGTGCCACGTTCAAGACTGCCGATGGCACCGATCATGCTGGCGCGGTGCAGCAGGCATTCGGCCAGACTGGTCTTCCCAGCAGCCGCCGGACCGACCAACGCCAGGGTACGGATGGCGGCGATGCTGGGAGAAGCTGGGCTTGGCATGGGGATACTCCTTCAACCCAGGCGTATCCCGGGCGGCTGCACAACGGACGGGGGAACTCCAGCGTATGCCTCGCGCGGCGGGCGCGCAAGCGGAAACACGCCTGTATCAGCCGGTGCCGATGCTCCGGCGACCGCGTTACTGAAACGCGACCTCGGCGAAGCTGCGCAGCTTGCGGCTGTGCAATTGGTCGAGCCGCAGGCGACGCAGCAGTTCGACCGCACGCATGCCGATGCGCAAGTGCTGGTCGACGCGCTCGCGGTAGAACTGATTGGCCATGCCCGGCAGCTTGATCTCGCCGTGCAGCGGCTTGTCGCTGACGCACAGCAACGTGCCGTAGGGTACGCGGAAACGAAAGCCATTGGCCGCGATGGCCGCGCTTTCCATGTCCAGCGCGATGGCCCGGCTCTGGCTGAAGCGGCGCTCCGGGCCCGGGTGAGGCAGCAGCTCCCAATTGCGGTTGTCGGTGGACGCCACCGTGCCGGTGCGCAGCACGCGCTTCAGCTCGTAGCCCTTGAGCTGCGTCACGTCGGCCACCGCCTGCTCCAGAGCCTGCTGGATCTCCGCCAATGGCGGGATCGGCACCCACAGCGGCAACTCCTCGTCGAGCACATGATCCTCGCGCACATAACCGTGCGCAAGCACGTAGTCGCCGAGCTGCTGCGTGTTGCGCAGGCCCGCGCAGTGGCCGAGCATCAACCAGGCGTGCGGGCGCAGCACGGCCACATGGTCGCTGATGTTCTTCGCGTTGGCCGGCCCGACCCCGATGTTGACCATCGTGATGCCGCTGCGGTCGGGTCGCACCAGGTGGTAGGCCGGCATCTGCGGCAAGCGGTTGGGTGCGTTGCCCAGTTCATCGCCGGGCAGTGCAGGCGTGCCGACGCGGCGCGTGACCACGTCGCCCGGTTCGACGAACGCCGCGTAGTCGCTCTTCTTCTGCGCCATCTGCTCGCGGCCGAGGCGGATGAACTCGTCGATGTAGAACTGGTAGTTCGTGAACAGCACGAAATTCTGAAAGTGCTCGGGCGCGGTGCCCGTGTAGTGGCGCAGCCGGTGCAACGAATAGTCCACCCGCGGCGCGGTGAACAGCGACAGCGGCCGCGGCTGCCCGTCACCGGGTTCGTGCGTGCCGTTGGCGATGCCGTCGTCCATCGCCGCCAGGTCGGGCAGATCGAACAGGTCGCGCATCAGCAGCCGGCGCTCGGCGCTCAGCGTGCCCTCCAGGTGGTCGGTGTCGGCCAGCGAGAAGTGCACCGGGATCGGCTGGTTGGACGGCCCCACCTCGAGCGCCACGCGGTGGTTGCGCAGCAGCAGCGCGAACTGTTCGCGGTAGTACTCGCCGAACAGGTCGGGCCGCGTCAGTGTGGTCTCGTAGACGCCAGGTCCGGCCACGAAGCCGTAGGTGAGCCGCGAGTCGGCGCGTGCCACGGTCTGCGTGTGCACGCGCACGCTGGGGTAGCACTCGCGCACGCGCGAGTGGAACTGACGCCCCGAGATGAAACCCTGCAACGCCTTGCGCAGCCGCCGCGCTGCCTCCTCGTAAAGCACGCTGGCATGGGCCAGCGCGCCCTGGGCGTCGGTGAAGGTCTGGGTGGCGGTGGTCGTCTTGCGTCCCACCGGGGCGCTGGTCTTGGGGGCTCGGCTCATGGGCGCGAAGTATGCGTCGGCTTGTTCACGGATCCGGCCGCCTTGTGCGGCGGCAAGGTCGAGCCACCTTCCGTTTGGAGACAATAACGCCCCGAAACGCGCGCCAAGCGCGACGAGTGACGTGTTGGGAGGGACGAGGTTGCAACGGACCGAGGAGGCGATTCCCGTCAAGACCGCTGACGGCGTGGCCGAACTGGCCAATCGTTCGCGCGGCTTGAGCCAGCGCCACCGCACGGTGCTGCTGCTGGTCGACGGCCAGCGCCGCATGTCACAGATTCTCGCCACGGCGCAGGCCGCCGGCGTGCAGGTTGCCGTGTTCGAGGAGCTGGTGAGCTTGGGGCTGGTCGAGCTGCCGCCGGTCGCCCACATCGACCTGCCACTCGAGAGCCGGCCAGGGGGGCGATTCGTCGCTGCTGCCGGCGGCGCGGTCGCTGCTGCCCGAGTCGGGCTGGTCCACCTTGTCGGGAGCACAGGCCGACGCCGAAGTCCGACCGGCCGTTGCAGGAGGCTCGCGAGCTGCTGATGCGGGCGCTGCGCGCACAGGCGCCGGTGTCGGGCTCGCTCACGTTGATGAAGCTGCGCCGCGCCGCCACGCGTGACGAGGTCGAAGCGTTGCTCGACGAGGTCGAGCAGCGCCTGCGCAGGCCGCACCGCATGATCATCGCCGCGCAAACCATGCGCCACGTGCGCCACCTGCTGAGCCTGCCCGGACCTGATCAGCGCTGAACGGCGGCGCCACGCGTTGCCCGGGGCTGCTACGCTCGCGCATGGGCTTCCTGGCGCTCGACATCGGCAACACCCGGCTGAAGTGGGCGTTGTACCCACGGCCCCAGCCGGCCACGCGAGCCACTGGCGCATGGCGCCGTGTTCCTGGAGACCATCGACGACCTCGCCGAAGGCGACTGGAAGCGCCTGGCGCCACCGACGCAGATGCTCGGCTGCATCGTCGCCGGCGAGGCCGTGCGTGTGCGCGTCGAGCAGCAGCTCGAGCCGTGGGATGTGGCGCCGCGCTGGGTGGTGCCCGGTGCGCAGCGGGCGGGGGTCAGCAACGGCTACGACCACCCGTCGCGCCTGGGCGCCGACCGCTGGGTGGCGTTGATCGGCGCGCGCTGGCATGTGCTGTCGCGCGGCGCGCCGCGGCCGGTGCTGGTGGTGATGGTGGGCACTGCGGTCACCGTGGATGCGCTCGATACCGACGGCCGCTTCCTGGGCGGCTTGATCCTGCCCGGCTTCGGCCTGATGCTCAAGGCGCTCGAGATGGGCACCGCCGGCCTGAAGGTGCCCACCGGCGAGGTGGTGGAGTTCCCCACCAACACCAGCGATGCGCTGATGAGCGGCGGCGCCTACGCGATCGCCGGCGCGGTGCGGCGTCAGTACCGGCGGCTGCAGGCGCGCTGCGGCCTCGAGCCGCTGCTGCTGATGGGCGGCGGCGCGGCGGTCAAGCTGGCGCCGATCACCGACCTGCCTCTGGAGACGGTGGATACGCTGATCTTCGACGGCCTGCTGGCCATCGGCGCCGCGGGTTGAGCTCTCGACGCGGCCCCCGTTTCAGAGGATGTAGCGCGACAGGTCTTCGTTGCGCGCCAGCTCGGCCAGCCGCGCGTTCACCGCGGCCTCGTCGATGTTCACCGTCTGTCCGCCGCGATTGGGGGCGTCGAAGCTGACCTCGTCGAGCAGGCGCTCCATCACCGTGGACAAGCGCCGCGCGCCGATGTTCTCGGTGCGCTCGTTGACGTCGTAGGCGATCTGCGCCAGCCGCCGGATCGCCGCCGGCTCGAACTGCAGCGTCACGCCCTCGGTGCCGAGCAGCGCCTGGTACTGCTTGAGCAGGCTGGCATGCGTGCTGGTCAGGATGGCCTCGAAGTCGTCCACCGACAGCGGCGCCAGCTCCACGCGGATCGGAAAGCGCCCCTGCAGCTCGGGAATCAGGTCGCTCGGCTTGGACAGGTGGAACGCGCCCGAGGCGATGAACAGGATGTGGTCGGTCTTGACCATGCCGTACTTGGTGCTGACGGTCGTGCCTTCGACCAGCGGCAGCAGGTCGCGCTGCACGCCCTGGCGCGACACGTCGGCCCCGCTCACTCTCCGAGCGGCTGGCGATCTTGTCGATCTCGTCGATGAACACGATGCCGTTGTTCTCGGCGTTGGCGAGCGCCCGCGGCTTGATCTCGTCGTCGTTCACCAGCTTGGCGGCCTCTTCATCGGCCAGCAGCTTCATCGCCTCGCCGATCTTCAGCTTGCGCGCCTTGCGCCGCGTTGCCGCCCATCTGGCTGAACAGGCTCTTCATCTGCTCGGCCATCTCTTCCATGCCGGGCGGCGTCATGATCTCGAAGCCGGCGCGCGGCTCGGCCAGCTCGATCTCGATCTCCTTGTCGTCCAGCGCGCCTTCGCGCAGGCGCTTGCGCATCACCTGGCGCGCGGTGTTGTCGGCTGCTCGTTGCGGTGTCGAGGCCGAAGCCGGCGCGCGGCGCCGGCACCAGCACGTCGAGCACACGCTCCTCGGCGGCGTCTTCGGCGCGCGCGCGCTGGCGCTGCATCGCGGCTTCGCGTTCGCGCTTGACGGCCATGTCGGCGAGGTCGCGCACGATCGCATCGACGTCCTTGCCGACATAGCCGACCTCGGTGAACTTGGTGGCCTCGACCTTGATGAACGGCGCGTCGGCCAGCCTGGCCAGGCGGCGCGCGATCTCGGTCTTGCCCACGCCGGTGGGGCCGATCATCAGGATGTTCTTCGGCGTGATCTCGCCGCGCAGCTTGTCGTCCACCTGCTGGCGCCGCCAGCGGTTGCGCAGCGCGATGGCCACCGCGCGCTTGGCGGCGTTCTGGCCGACGATGTGGCGGTCGAGTTCGGAGACGATCTCCTGCGGGGTCATGCTGGCAGACATGGCATTGCCTCGAGCGCATGGCTTGGCAGCGCGGCGCTCACTCCAAGACCTCGATCGTGTGGTTCTGGTTGGTGTAGATGCACAGGTCGCCGGCGATCTCGAGCGCGCGCTTGACGATGTCGGGTGCCGGCATCTGCGTGTGCTCGAGCAGCGCGCGCGCGGCCGCCTGCGCGTAGGCGCCGCCCGAGCCGATGGCGACGATGCCGTGCTCGGGCTCGAGCACGTCGCCGTTGCCGCTGATGATCAGCGACGTTTCGCGGTCGGCCACCGCCAGCATCGCCTCCAGGCGGCGCAGCACGCGGTCGGTGCGCCAGTCGCGCGTGAGCTCGATCGCTGCGCGCTGCAGGTGGCCCTGGTGCTTTTCGAGCTTGGCCTCGAAGCGCTCGAACAGCGTGAAGGCGTCGGCCGTGGCGCCGGCAAAGCCGGCCAGCACGCGGTCGTGGTGCAGGCGCGCACCTTGCGCGCGCCGGCCTTGACGACGATCTGGCCCAGCGTCACCTGGCCGTCGCCGCCCAGCGCCACGCGCGGCCCGGGGCCTGCGTCGCGGCGCACGCTGACGATGGTGGTGCCGTGCCAGACGGGGGGTTCGCTCATGGTGTGCGGCGGGTCGTGCGCAAAGGCGGCAATGCTCGTGCCGGCGGCCCGCCGCCGGCTGGCGCGACCGTCAGACCTTGCGCACCTGCACCTTGGCGTGTTCGTTGATGCCCATGGCGCCGAAGAACAGCGCCACCAGCCGGTTGGCATCGACGAAGTTGACGGCCCGGTTCTCGCTGCGCTTGGCCAGCACCCAGTTCAGCAGGTCACCGGCGGCGACGAAGTCGACCCGGATCAGCCTGGCGCACGACACCGAGACGATCGGCGCCGACGGTCAGCTCGCGATCGAGCTTGCCCAGCGTGGCGCCGATGTCGCCGACCAGCTGGCCGGACAGGTCGACCGCCGCCACCTGCACGCCCGCTTGCAGCTCGTCGGAGATGCTCGATTCGACGAACGTGCTCGACACCTCGCTGACGATCGACATCGGCGGCGAGCGGGTCGACAAGCGTCGAGCCGCTCAGGCGCACGCTGCACTTGGCGCGCTCCCACGACGGCGGCGACACCTCGTAGGTGACGCAGTAGTCGATCGCCGTCTCGTCGAACTGGTCGGGCCGGTTGGCCACCCGCAGCGCGTCCAGCCGCAGCAGCCAGAAGGCCGGGTCGGCGTCGCGCACGCCGGTGGGCGAGGCGTCCTGCAGCACGGTGAGGAACTGCTCGCCCGACAGCCAGCGCATCTCGATGGCCTGCGTCGCCCAATGGCGCAGCAACTCCGACAGCTGGGAGGCCGCGTCGGCCTCGACCTGCTTCAAGCCCGCCCAGTCGAACACCCACGGCAGCGGCAACTGCAGCGTCACCGAGCGCAGCCGCGCGATGGCGTCGACATCGAGCAGATCAGGGCACACCCAGCCCACGTCGCCGACCGCGCGGGCACCCGACGGGCGCTCTTCAGCGGCGGCCTCGGCCACCAGCTTGGGCAGCGAGAACCACTGCGGCGGCGACAGGCCGAACTGGTGCACATAGTCGACCGCCAACGATTCGAACCGGGCATGCTGGCCGGTGGCGCGGTACAGGTCGAACAGCACCAGCCACGTTTCGGCGTGCTGCGGCGCGCGAGCCGTTGGCTGCCGACCAGTTGCGACAGCGACTGCTCGCATTGCGTGAAATCGGCGTTGGCGAACGCGATCACCGCCTCGTCGAGCTCGGGGTCGTGCACGACCTCGCTGACTTCGACCTCCTGGCCGGCCGACGCCGGCGCGCCCCGGCGCCACCGCCGCCGAGTTGGCCGGTGCCAGCGGCGACATGCCGCCACCCATCACCACCGGCGACGGCGGGGCCATCGGCGGCAGCTGCGCATCGTTGAGCACCGGCAGCGCGGGCAAGCGGTCCAGATCCGGTGCGCCGGGCGTGGCCACCACGGCGCCGCCGTCCAGCGGCGCTGCGGCGGTGCGGCCCAACGTGGCCGGCAGCGACGCCGGCTGCGTCGGGGCGTTGTAGAACTCGGGCGTGCGCTTCTGGCTGCCGGCGTAACCGCCGTCACCCGTCATCTGCTGCTCGATCTCGTCGATCTTGGCCTTGACGCCGGCGTCCACCGGGCGCATCGGCGGGCTGTCGGTGACGCGCACCTCGGAGTCGTCGATGCGCGACGAGTGGCCGAGTGCGGCCAGCTGCTCGGGCGACAGGCCCTCGCGGCGCATCTTGCGCAGCATGTCGAACTCGCGCTTGCGCACGAAGTCGTTGCGGCGCTTGCGCTCGATCATCGCCTTGAGCTCGGACTTCTCGAGGTCGAGCTCGCCGCCGTCGTCCTGGCGCGAGTTGAGGTCAGCCCAATCGGTGGCCGGATTGGCCACGAAACGCACCACCTTGCGGAAGAAGCTTTCGTCCTTGGGCTGTTGAGCGTCGGTCATGGCGGGCGGTGGGGCGGCTGCCTGTGTGAGGTCAGTCGCCGAACATCTTTTGCTTCAGCTCGCGGCGCTGCTGCGCCTCGAGCGACAGCGTCGCGGTCGGGCGCGCCAGCAGCCGGCCCAGGCCGATGGGTTCGCCCGTTTCGTCGCAATAACCGTAGTCGCCGGCCTCGATGCGCGACAGCGACTGCGTGATCTTCTTCAGCAGCTTGCGTTCGCGGTCGCGGGTGCGCAATTCGAGTGCGTGCTCTTCTTCGATGGTGGCGCGGTCGGCCGGGTCGGGCACGATCGAGGTGTCTTCGCGCAGGTGCTCGGTGGTCTCGCCGGCGTTGGACAGCAGGTCGTCCTTCAGCGCCTGCAGGCGCACGCGGAAGAACTCGAGCTGCTTTTCGTTCATGTACTCGCCGTCCGGCATGGCGAGCAGTTCGTCTTCGCTCAGGTCGCGGCCGGCCTTGCTCTTCCAGGCATTGGCAAGCCTGGGGTCGGCCTTGTAAGTCGGGCGTACCGGCTCGGCCGGCTCGGGCAATACGCGCTGCGGCGGACGAGGCGGCGCAAAACGCTCGGTGAAACGAGTGCCGGCGGCGATGGCCGCGGGGGTTGCCTGCGGCTTGTCGGATGTCTTGGGCAAGGTGCTGAGGGCCGGTTGGGGCGCGATGGACGGGCTGACGTGGGCTGTGGTGGCGCCTGAGGCGGCAAGCACGGCGGGCTTGGGGGCTGCGGACTTCGGCGCGTGGGCGACGGCCGAATGGCTGCTGGCGGGCGAGTGGTCCTTGCTGGCTGGCTTGTGGGGGGTCGCGGGTTTGGCGGGAGCTGCCTTGGCGGCTGGCCTGGCCGTGGTTTTGGTCACTGTCTTGGCGCTGGACTTCGGGGCGGGCTTGGCGGCGTGTTTTGCGGCGGGTTTGGCGCGGGCGGCAGGCTTGGCAGCCGGCTTGGTCTTTGCCGGTTTGGCCGCTGCCTTGGCTTTGGTTGGTGGCTTGGCCGCGGCTTTGCCGGGCGCGTGCTTGCCGGCCGCAGCCTTGCTGCGGGCGGGCGCCTTCTTGGCCGGGCTCTTGCTCACGTCGACATCACTCCTGGCGGGGGACGTTATACCCGCTTCTGATGGGCGGCTGTGTGATTCCAGCGTCGATTCGGGCGCGCGGATTGTAGCCACCTCGCGGTGGCGTGAAATCCGGTCTACACGAGGCAGGCCTCCAGGCCCTGCAGCAGGATCTCGCGCGGCAGGTCGATGCCGATGAAGACCATCTTGCTGCCCTTTTTCTCGCCCGGCGCCCACTTCGGTCCCAGGTCGCTGCCCATCAATTGGTGCACGCCCTGGAACACCACCTTGCGATCGCGACCCTTTCATGTAGAGCACGCCCTTGTAGCGCAGCATCTTGGGGCCGTAGACCTGCACGATCGAACCGAGAAAGTCCTCGAGCTTGGCGGCGGCAAACGCCTTGTCGCTGCGAAACACGAACGATTTCACGTCGTCGTCATGATGATGGTGGTGCGGGTGGTCGCACGTCGCCGTCGTCGTGATCGTGGTCATGGTGGTCATGGTCGTGATCGTGGTCATGGCCATCGGCGTTGAGGAACTCCGGGTCGATCTCCAGCTTGGCGTTGAGGTTGAAGCCGCGCAGGTCGAACACGCTGGCCAACGGCACCTCGCCGAAGTGCACCTAGCGACTGCGGCGCGCGCGGGTTCATGTGCTTGAGCCGGTGCATCAGCGCGTCGACTTCGCCGGCGTCGACCAGGTCGGTCTTGCTGATGAAGATCTGGTCGGCGAAGCCGACCTGCCGCCGCGCCTCGAGGCGGGCATCGAGCTGCTGTTCGGCGTGCTTGGCGTCGACCAGCGTCAGCACCGAGTCGAGCAGGTAGGCTTCGGCGATCTCGTCGTCCATGAAGAAGGTCTGCGCCACCGGACCGGGGTCGGCCAGGCCGGTGGTCTCGATCACCACGCGCTCGAAGTCGAGCTCGCCCTTGCGCTTTTTCTCGGCCAGCGTGGCCAGCGTCGAGCGCAGGTCTTCGCGGATCGTGCAGCAGACGCAGCCGTTGTTCATCTGGATGATCTGCTCGCCGGTGTCGGCCACCAGGATCTCGTTGTCGATGCTCTCTTCGCCGAATTCGTTTTCGATCACGGCGATCTTCTGGCCGTGCGACTCGGTGAGTACGCGCTTCAGCAACGTGGTCTTTCCCGAGCCCAGGAAGCCGGTGAGGATGGTGGCGGGAATGAGGCCTTGTGACATGGAAAACTCCGGTGAGAACAAGGGCATGTGACGGTGGCCGCGGCGGATTTCAAGGCGGATTTCCCCGGCCCGATCGGGTATTCTCGCGCCTGCGTCCACTTCCGACACCCGACGTGTCAGACCCCCCGCAGAGCCGCCCGATGCGGCTCGACCCCCGCGCTGGCAGCGACAAGCGTAGCCTGTTCGAGCGCCTGGTGGAATTCTTGTCGCCCGGGCCGGACACGCGCGCCGAGCTGATCGAGACGCTGGCCGACGCCGAGCACCGCGAGCTGATCGCGCCCGGAGTCGCGCATCATGCTCGAAGGCGTGATCCGCATGGCCGACATGATCGCCGGCGACGTGATGGTGGCCGCGCCGCGCATGGACCTGCTGGACATCGACGCGCCGTACGACGAGCTGCTCGCCGTGGTGATCGAAACCAGCCACTCGCGCTTTCCGGTGTACGAGGGCCAGCGCGACAACATCATCGGCATCCTGCTGGCCAAGGACCTGCTCAAGCTGCAGCGCGCGCCCGAGCTGAACCTGCGCACGCTGCTGCGCCCGGCGGTGTTCGTGCCCGAATCAAGAGCCTGAACGAGCTGCTGCGCGACTTCCGCTCCAACCGCAACCACCTGGCGATCGTCATCGACGAGTTCGGCAACACCGCCGGCCTGATCACGATCGAGGACGTGCTCGAGGAGATCGTCGGCGAGATCGAGGACGAGTTCGACGAGATCCAGGGCGACGAACGGCATCTACACGCTGGCCGACGGCACCCAGCGCGTGGCCGGCGACGCCGACATCGCCGCGGTCAACGAGGCCTTCGGCGTGCAGCTGCCCGACGACGACGTTCGACACCATCGGCGGCCTGGTGGCGCACGAGCATGGGCCGCGTGCCGCGGCGCGGCGAGGCGGTCGACGGTCGGCGGCCTGCGCTTCACGGTGATGCTCACCCGCGGCGGCGCCGTGCGCTGGTTCAAGGTGGCGCCGGCGTCGCGCGAGACCCGCGCTTGAGCGCTGCAGCCGCCGCGCGCGCTGCCCGCTCGGTCGCCGGCGCGCACGCTGCCCGCGTGGGCCGACGTGCTGCTGGTGGCCGCGCTGGGTGCGCTGCAGACGCTGCCGTTCGTGCACACCGCGCTGGTGGCCGCTGCAGCTGCTGTGCATCGCGGTGCTGGCGCAGCGCGTGCTGCGCGCCTCGGCCGCGCCGCGCCGCGCTGCTCGGGCTGGCCTTCGGCACCGCCTGGCTGGTGGCCGGCGTCTGGTGGCTGTTCATCAGCATGCACCGCTACGGCGGCCTGCCGGCGCCGCTGGCGGCGCTGGCCGTGCTGGCGTTGGCGCTGGCGCTGTCGCTGTACCTGGCGCTGGCGATGGCCGCGGTCGCGCGCTGGCGCAGCGGCAGCGTGTGGCGCGACACGGTGCTGCTTCGCGCCGCGTGGCTGCTGGCCGAACTGGCGCGCACGTGGCTGTTCACCGGCTTTCCGTGGCTGGCTTCGGGCTATGCGCAGGTCGATTCGCCGCTGGCGGTGCTGGCGCCCTGGGTCGGCGTCTCGGCATCGGTGCCGTGCTGGCTGCGCCTTGCGGCGCTGCTGGGCGCAGGCCGCGATCGCGCCGCGGTGGCCGCAGCGGTCGGCGCTGGCTGGCGCTCGTGCTGGCCGCGTGCGGCCGGGCCGTCGTCGCACAGCACAGCGCCGGCGCCACGCTGAGCGTGACGCTGCTGCAGACCAACGTGCCGCAGGACGAGAAGTTCGTCGCCGAGCAACTGCCGCAGCACGTTGCGCTGCGCTGGCCGCCGACCTCGCGTCGGCGCGCGGCCAGCTGGTGGTGGCGCCCGAGACGGCGGTGCCGCTGCTGCCGCGCAGCTCGACGAGCTGGCGCCGGCTACATGGCGGCGCTGGCCGAGCGCTTCGGCACGCCCGCGCGCGCCGCGCTGATCGGCGTGCCGCTGGGCGACTACGACCGCGGCTACACCAACTCGGTGATCGGCTTGCCGGCGCCGACGCCGCCGCGGCGCCCTACCGCTACGACAAGCAGCACCTGGTGCCGTTCGGCGAGTTCATTCCCACCGGGCTTTCGCTGGTTCACCGACGCTGATGAACATCCCGCTGGGCGACTTCATGCGCGGCGTGCGGCAACCCGCCGTCGTTTGCATTCGCCGGCGAGCGCATCGCGCCCAACATCTGCTACGAAGACCTGTTCGGCGACGAACTGGCGCTGCGCTTCGCCGACGCCGCGAGCGCGCCGACGATGTTCGCCAACGTCAGCAACATCGGCTGGTTCGGCGACACCATCGCGATCGACCAGCACCTGAACATCTCGCGCATGCGCACGCTGGAGTTCCAGCGGCCGATGCTGCGCGCCACCAACACCGGCGCCACGGCCATCATCGACCACCGCGGCACCGTGGTGGCCAGTCTGCCGCCGTTCACGCGCGGCGTGCTCGAGGCGCAGGTGCAGGGCCGCACCGGCATGACGCCTTTTGCCTGGTGGGCGTCGCGCGCCGGCCTGTGGCCTTACCTGGTGCTGGGCGCGCTGGGTTGCCTGTGGAGCGCGCTGCGCAGGCGCGCGAGCCGCCCGGCCGCGGCCTGACGCGCGCGGCGCACGGGTCGGCTGGCCCGGCTCGTCGCACGAGCCGCGGCAGCCCGCCCATAGAATCGTCGCCTCATGCAAGAAGCCCAAGGCCGCGATGCTGAGCTTCCAGCAAATCATCCTCAAGCTGCAGACCTACTGGGACGCCCAGGGCTGCGCGCTGCTGCAGCCCTACGACATGGAAGTCGGCGCCGGCACCAGCCACACCGCGACCTTCCTGCGCGCGCTCGGCCCCGAGCCCTGGAAGGCGGCCTACGTGCAGCCGAGCCGCCGCCCGAAGGACGGCCGCTACGGCGAGAACCCGAACCGCCTGCAGCACTACTACCAGTACCAGGTGGTGCTCAAGCCGGCGCCGGCCGACATCCTCGAGCTGTACCTCGGCTCGCTCGAGGCGCTGGGCTTCGACCTGAAGAAGAACGACGTGCGCTTCGTCGAGGACGATTGGGAGAACCCCACGCTCGGCTGCTGGGGCCTGGGCTGGGAGGTCTGGCTCAACGGCATGGAGGTCACGCAGTTCACCTACTTCCAGCAGGTCGGCGGCATCGACTGCAAGCCGATCACCGGCGAGATCACCTACGGCCTGGAGCGGCTGGCGATGTACCTGCAGGGCGTCGAGAACGTCTACGACCTGCAGTGGGCGCCGGGCATCACCTACCGCGACGTGTACCACCAGAACGAGGTCGAACAGAGCGCCTACAACTTCGAGCACAGCGACGTCGAGTTCCTGCTCACCGCGTTCGGCGCGCACGAGAAGCAGGCGCAGCACCTGATGCAGCAGCAGCTCGCGCTGCCGGCCTACGAACAGGTGCTGAAGGCCGCGCACACGCTTCAACCTGCTCGATGCGCGCGGCGCGATCAGCGTCACCGAGCGCGCGGCCTACATCGGCCGCATCCGCAACCTGGCGCGCGCGTGGCCGCAGAGCTACCTCGACAGCCGCGCGCGGCTGGGGTTTCCGATGGCGCCGCGGGCCTGGGCCGACGAAGTCTGGCGCGCGCTGCGCGAAGAAGGCGGCATGATGATCGACCACGCAAGAGCCTGCTGGTCGAACTGTTCGTCGAGGAGCTGCCGCCGAAGGCGCTGAAGAAGCTGGGCGAGGCCTTCGCGGCGCGGCTGGCCGACGGCCTGAAGGCGCAGGGCCTGGCCGAGCGAGCGACGCCGCCGTCACACGGCTTCGCCACGCCGCGCCGCCTGGCCGTGCATGTCGAGCGCCGTGCTGCGACGGCCGCCGACAAGCGCAGGTGACGCAAGGCTGATGCCGGTGACGGTGGCGCTCGATGCGGCCGGCACAGCCGACGCCGGCGCTGCTGCAAGAAGCTGCGACCGCCCTGGGTCGCCGACGCCGGCGCCGATGCCGTCGACGGCTCGACCAGCTGTCGAAGCGCCGACGGCAAGGCCGAGGCGCTGTTCCTCGACAGCTCGTTGCCGGGCGCGACGCTGGCCGCCGGCCTGCAGAGCGCGCTCGACGAAGCGCTCGCCAAGCTGCCGATCCCCAAGGTGATGAGCTACCAGCTCGCCGACGGCTGGACCAGCGTCAAGTTCGTGCGCCCGGCGCACGGCCTGGTGGCGCTGCACGGCGCCGAGCGTGGTGCCGGTGCGCGCGCTCGGGCTGAAGGCCGGCCGCACACGCACGGCCACCGCTTCGAGGCCAGCGCTCGACGCCGATCGTGCTGCGGGACGCCGACACTACGCCGCAGCAGCTGCGAGAGAAGGCGCGGTGATCGCCGGCTTCGCCGCAGCGCCGCGCCGAGATCGCGCGCCAGCTGCAGCTGCGGCCGGCCGCGCAGGGCTTGAAGCCGATCGACGACGACGCGCTGCTCGACGAAGTGACCGCGCTGGTCGAGCGGCCCGAACGTGCTGCTGTGCCGAGTTCGAGCCGCAGTTCCTCGCCGTGCCGCCCGAGTGCCTGATCCTGACGATGAAGGCCAACCAGAAGTACTTCCCGCTGCTCGACGCGTCCGGCGCAGCTGACGAACAAGTTTCCTCGTCGTCAGCAACATCCGCCCCGACGATCCGAGCGCGGTGATCCAGGGCAACGAGCGTGTCGTGCGTCCGCGGCTGGCCGACGCCAAGTTCTTCTTCGACCAGGACCGCAAGAAGACGCTGGAGTCGCGCGTGCCGGGCCTGGACAAGGTGGTCTACCACGCCAAGCTCGGCTCGCAGGGCGAGCGGGTGCAGCGCGTGCGCGCGATCGCGCGCGCCATCGGCGAGCAGCTCGGTGGCGCCGGCGCTGGCGGCAGCAGGCCGAGCGCGCCGCGCTGCTGGCCAAGGCCGACCTGCTGACCGACATGGTCGGCGAGTTCCCCGAGCTGCAGGGCGTGATGGGCGGCTACTACGCGCGCCACGACGGCGAGACCGAGGCCGTGGCGTTCGCGATCGAAGACCACTACAAGCCGCGCTTTGCCGGCGACGCGCTGCCGCGCAACGAGGTCGGGCGTCGTGGTCGCGCTGGCCGACAAGCTCGAAACGCTGGTCGGGCCTGTTCGGCATCGGCCAGATGCCCACCGGCGACAAGGATCCGTTCGCGTTGCGCCGCCATGCGCTGGGCGTGATCCGCATGCTGGTCGAGCGCGACGCTGCCGCTGTCGACTGCCGGCGCTGGTCGGCGATGGCGCTTCGGCGCCGTTCGCCGCCGGCGCGGCTGGAGCGAAGTGACCGAGCCGTGCTGCAGCTTCATCTACGAGCGGCTGGCGGGCTGCCTGCGCGAGCAGGGCTACAGCGCACAGGAGGTCGACGCCGTGCTCGGCCTGACAGCCCGCCGCGCTGGGCGAGGTGCCGCAACGGCTGGCGGCGGTGCGCGCCTTTGCCGCGCTGCCCGAGGCGGCGGCGCTGGCCGCGGCCAACAAGCGCATCGGCAACATCCTGAAGAAGAGCGAGGTCGACGGCGCCGGCCGGCGTCGACGACCGGCGCTGTTCACCGAAGCCGCCGAGCGCGCGCTGCACGGCGCGCTGCAACGACGTGGCGCCGCGCGCCGACGCGCTGTTCGAGCAGCGGCGACTACACCGCCTCGCTGCGCGAGCTGGCGGCGCTGAAGGCGCCCGTCGACGCCTTCTTCGACCCCGTGATGGTCAACGCCGACGATGCCGAACTGCGCGCCAACCGGCTGGCCTTGCTGGCGGCGTTGCATCGCGGCGATGAACCGCGTCGCCGACCTGTCGCGCCTGGCCACCTGAACGCCCGACGAGGTTCAACCATGCAGCACATCCTCCGCCTCGTCATCCTCGGCCGCGACGGCATCCTGAACGTCTATCGCGATGACCACGTCAAGTCGCCCGACGAGTGGGAGCCGATTCCCGGTGCGCTCGAAGCGGTGGCGCGGCTCAACCATGCCGGCTGGCATGCGGTGGTCGCCACCAACCAGTCGGGCATCGGCCGCGGCATGATCGACATGGCGTCGGTCAACGCCGTGCACCTGCACATGATGCAGTGCCTGCACCGAGGTGGGCGGCCGGCTCGACGCGGTGTTCTTCTGCCCGCACACGCCCGAGGAGCAACTGCGACTGCCGCAAGCCCAAGCCGGGACTGATGCGGCAGATCGGCCTGCGCTACGGCATCGACCTGCGCATCGTGCCGATGGTGTGCGACACGCTGCGTGATCTGCAGGCTGCGCGTGCGGCCGGCTGCGAGCCGCATCTCGTGCTGAGCGGCCGTGCGGCAGGCCTCAGCGAGGCGCAGCTGGTCGACATCGTCGCCCAGGTGCCGGGCACCGAGGTGCACGACGACCTCGGCGGCTTCGTCGACTTCCTGCTGCAGCGCGCGCACGTGCCTGACTCGAGCCCGATGGGGCTGCACTAGCCCTTCGCGGCGACCGCGATGTCACGCGTTGCTCTGGCTGCTGCGTTCGCTGTTGTTCCTGGCCTGGATGGTGGTCACGGTGGTGCCGATCGCGCTGGCGGTGCTGCTGGCGTCGATCGTGCAGCGCGGCGCGCCGCTGTACTGGATGTGCGTGGGCTGGCTGCGGCTGGTGATCGTGTGGCGCACGCTGGATCTGCGGCGTGCGCTACCGCGTGCAGGGCATGGAAAACGTGCCCACCGCCAGCAGCAGCAAGGCGGCGGTGATCCTGGCGCCCAAACACCAGTCGACCTGGGAGACGTTCGCGCTGCCCGCGCTGATGCCGCATCCGCTGGCCTACGTGTTCAAGAAGGAGCTGCTGCAGATCCCGTTCTTCGGCTGGGCGATGGGTCGGCTGGACATGATCCACATCGATCGCAGCAAACGCGCCGAAGCGTGGGCCAAGGTGGCGCGAGCAGGGTGCGCGGCTGATGGGCGAGGGCGTGTGGGTCATCATGTTCCCCGAGGGCACGCGCACCCCGCGTGGCTCGCAAGGCGCCTACAAGACCGGTGCCAGCCGCCTGGCGGTGAGCAGCGGCATCGCCGATCGTGCCGATCGCGGTGACGTCGGCGCGCTGCTGGCCGCGCAAGAGCTTTCTGCTGCGTCCGGGCATGATCGACATCTCGATCGGCCGGCCGATGCAAAGCGCGGGGCGTGACCCCGACGAGTTGATGCGCGACATCGAGCGCTGGATCGAATCCGAGATGAGGCGGCTCGACCCCGAGGCCTACCCGGCAGGCGGCCAGCCGAGCGCAGCGGCCCAGCCTTCGTAGCGTTTGGGCAGCGGGCGCGCGTAGTCGCCGCGTTTGCTGGTGCGCAAGCCCAGCGCAGCCAGCGCCTCGGCAAACTTCACTGCCGCAGCCACGCCGTCGATCACCGGCACGCACAGGCGCTGCTGCAACGTGCGAGTCAACGAGGCCATGCCGGCGCAGCCGAGCACGATGGCGCCGCTGCGGTCCTGCGCGAGCGCGTGGCGGCACGCCGCTTCGATCTGCGCCAGCGTGTCGCGCGTCAACGCCTCCAGCGCCAGCACCGGGATGTCGGTGCCGTGCACGCCGCGGCAGACGCGCTCGAATCCGTAGCGCTGCAGCAAGCGCTCGGCAATCACGCAGGTGCGTGTCATCGTCGTCACCACCGAAAAGCCGGTGGCCAGCATCGCAGCGGCATGAAACGCCGCCTCGGCAATGCCGAGCACCGGCGCGTCGGTGGCTTCGCGTGCAGCGTCGAGGCCGGGGTCGCCGAAGCAGGCGATCACCACCGCGTCGGGCGCGGGGTCGGCCAGCCGCACCTGCTCGGCCACGCCGGCGGCGGCGATCGCCTCGTCAAAATGGCCCTCGATCGACGCCGGCCCGAACGTCGGCTGGCAAACGTGCAGGCGCGTGTCCGGCGCCGCCACCGCGCGCGCCGCATCGCCGATCGCCGCGGTCATCGACGCCGTGGTGTTGGGGTTGATCAGCAGCAGCTGGGTCATCGTGGTGCTTGACGGTGCGCAACCGTCAACGATTGTGCGTCGGCGGTGCGTGGCGTCTGGCGTTGGTGCGTCGCGCGCCGTGCATCGGCCTCGCACGCCCCGAATGCAAGCAGCGGGCCCGGCGCGCAACGCGTCTCGTTGTGGCACGCGCTTTGCATTCCGGGATCGACGTGGCGTCGTCGGATCTCGAGCTCGTTGCGCTGTCCAAGACCTTCGGTGATGCGGTCGCGGTGGCCGGCATCGACCTCAAGGTGGCGGCCAACACATATTGCTGCCTGCTCGGACCGTCGGGTTGCGGCAAGACCTCGACGCTGCGCATGATTGCCGGCCACGAGGAGCCCACCAGCGGGCACGTGGTGCTGGGCGGGCGCGAGATCACGCACCTGTCGCCTGCCGCGCGCGGCACCGCGATGATGTTCCAGAGCTACGCGCTGTTCCCGCACCTCACGGTGCTCGGCAACGTGGCATTCAGCGCGCAGATGAAGGGCGTCGCGCGCGCCGAGCGCGACGCCAAGGCGACGGAACTGCTCAGGCTGGTCGCGATGGACGCCCTATGCCCAGCGTCTGCCGGCAGCGCTGTCGGGCGGCCAGCAGCAGCGGGTGGCGCTGGCGCGTGCGCTGATGACGCAACCGCGCGTGCTGCTGCTCGACGAGCCACTGTCGGCGCTCGACCCGTTCCTGCGCATCAAGATGCGCGCCGAGCTGCAGCGCTGGCATCGCGAGCTCGGCATGACCTTCGTGCACGTCACGCACTCGCAGGAAGAAGCGATGGCGCTGGCCGACCTGGTGGTGGTGATGAACCACGGCCGCATCGAACAGGCCGGCCCGGCGCGCGCGGTGTTCGAGCAGCCGCGCACCGAGTTCGTCGCCCGCTTCATCGGTGCGCCACAACGTGATCGACACGCCCGACGGCAAGGTGGCCGTGCGCAGTGACCGCAGCGAACTGGTCGCCGCTGGCCTGGGCAGCGTGCCGGTGCTGGTGCGCGCGATCGAGTACCAGGGCAGCCATGTGCAGATCCACCTGGTGCCGCCCGATGCGCGCAGCGAAGCGGCCGACGACAACGCGCCGCTCGCCGCCTGGGTCGCCACGCTGCCCGACCAACGTTTCCACGCGCGTCCGCTCGAACCCGGGCAGCAGCTGTCGCTGCGCTGGGCCGAGGCCGACGCGCACCGGCTGCAGGCCTGAGCGGCCTGCCCGCAGATCCCCACCGTCCCCACACAGGAGAAGCGCCATGAACGACGAACACGACACCCCGCGCAACAACACGGCATCGCAGCCACGGCGCAAGTTCTTGAAGGTCGCCGGCGCGGCGAGCGTCGGAGCTGGCCGGATTCCCGTTCGTGCACGCGCAGGAGAAGATGACGCTGCGCTACCTCGGCACCGCGGTCAACCAGGACAAGAAGATCGCCGAGAAGTTCGAGGCCGACACCGGCATCAAGATCCAGTACGTCGCGGTCACCACCGACGACGTGACCAAGCGCGCCGTCACCGCGCCGAACTCGTTCGACCTGATCGACACCGAGTACTTCTCGCTGCGCAAGATCATCCCCACTGGCAACCTGCTCGGCATCGACACCAAGCGCATCAAGAACGCCGACAAGATCACCACGCTGTTCACCAAGGGCGAGGTCGGTGGCAAGAAGGTGGGCGACCAGGGCACCGCGCCGAAGAAGGTGATGTACCTCGAAAAGCCCGACTCCAAGACGTTCGCGTCGGCGCCGACGCAGTACATGACGCTGATCCCCACCGTCTACAACGCCGACACGCTGGGCATCCGGCCCGACCTGATCAAGCGGCCGATCGAGAGCTGGAAGGAACTGCTGAACCCGGAGTTCAAGGGCAAGGCGGCGATCCTGAACATCCCGTCGATCGGCATCATGGACGCGGCGATGGTGGTCGAGTCGACGGGCCTGTACAAGTACCCCGACAAGGGCAACATGACCAAGAAGGAGATCGACCTCACGATCAAGACGTTGATCGAAGCCAAGAAGGCCGGCCAGTTTCGCGCGCTGTGGAAGGACTTCAACGAGAGCGTCAACCTGATGGCCAGCGGCGAGGTGGTGATCCAGTCGATGTGGTCGCCGGCGGTGACCGCGGTGCGCACCAAGGGCATCGACTGCGTGTTCCAGCCGCTGAAGGAGGGCTACCGGGCCTGGGCCGCGGGCTTCGGCGTGCCCAAGACGCTGAGCGGCAAGAAGGCCGACGCGGCCTACGAGTTCATCAACTGGTTCCTCGACGGCTGGGCCGGCGCGTACCTCAATCGCCAGGGCTACTACAGCGCGGTGCTCGAAACCGCCAAGGCCAAGATGGAGCCGTACGAGTGGGCGTACTGGATGGAAGGCAAGCCCGCGACATCGGACATCAAGAGCCCGAACGGCGACCTGCTGGCCAAGGCCGGCGCATCGCGCGACGGCGGCAGCTACGAGCAGCGCATGGGCGGCATCGCGTGCTGGAACGCGTTGATGGACGAAAACGTCTACATGGTCCAGAAGTGGAATGAATTTGTCGCCGCCTAGCGAGGTGGTCGCTGCGGCGTCGCTGGGTGACGTCGCGGCACCACCGCGCGCGGCGCCGGCACGCGCCACTGCGCGTCATCGTCTGGCCTGGCTGCAGGCCGCGCCGCTGGCCGCGGTGTTCATCGTCTTCTTTCTGGTGCCGCTGGCGCTGATCGCCATGGTCAGCTTCTGGCAGGCCACCGACTACGAGCTGATCCCGGCGTTCACCGCGCAGAGCTACCTCGACATCTTCGCCGGCTGCGGCAGCGACGAGGGCTCGTGCGTCATGTTGCAGCACTTACCTGTCGACGATCAAGTTCAGCCTGCTGACGTGGCTCATCACCGCGGTGCTCGGCTTTGCGGTGGCGTACTTCCTGGCCTTCCACGTGCGCTCGACGCTGATGCAGACGGTGCTGTTCATCCTGTGCACGGTGCCGTTCTGGACCAGCAACGTGATCCGCATGATCTCGTGGATCCCGCTGCTCGGCCGCAACGGGCTGGTCAACGACGTGCTGCTGGCCACCGGCTTGGTGAACCAGCCGCAGGAGTGGCTGCTGTTCTCCGACTTCTCGGTGGTGCTGGCGTTCGTGCACCTGTACACGATGTTCATGATCGTGCCGATCTTCAACTCGATGATGCGCATCGACCGTTCGTTGCTCGAGGCCGCGCGCGACAACGGCGCCACGCCGTGGCAGACCGTCGTGCACGTGATCCTGCCGCTGAGCAAGACGGGCTCTGATCATCGGCTCGATCTTCGTGATCGCGCTGGTGATGGGCGACTTCGTCACCGTCGGCGTGATGGGCGGGCAGCAGATCGCCTCGGTCGGCAAGATGATCCAGGTGCAGGCCAACGTGCTGCAGTTCCCGGCCGCGGCGGCCAACGCGATCGTGCTGCTGGCGGTGGTGCTGCTGATGATCGTCGCGATGATGCGGCTGGTCGACCTGCGCAAGGAGCTCTGAGTGGCCGCCGGCAGCAAGCGCTCTGCAGGCTTCTGGTTGCTGGCCGCGCGTGTTCGCGGCTGTTCGTGCTGTTTCTCTACGGCCCGATGGTCGCGATCTTCGTGCTGAGCTTCCAGGGCCCCGAGGGCGGCCTGACGTTTCCGTTGCGCGGCGTCTCGCTGCACTGGTTCGCCAAGCTGTGGGAGGGCATCGGCACCGTCGACATCGGCAGCGCCTTCCGGCGCTCGCTGGCGCTCGGCACCGTGGTGATGGTGCTCACCGTGTTGTTGTCGCTGCTGGCAGGCCTGGCCTACCGCAAGAAGCTGCCGGGCGGCACGCTGTTGTTCTACGTGGTGGTGGCCAGCCTCATCATGCCGTCGATCATCGTGTCGCTGGGCATCGGCCTGATGTTCCGGCTGCTCGACACCGGCATCAAGGCCTGGCTCGAAGCCCATTGGCCCGTCTGCGCTCGAGGGCTACACCACGCGCGCTCGGCATGTTCACGTCGGGGCTCGGTGCGCAGCTGACATGGACGCTGCCGTTCGGCCTGCTGATCATGTTCGCGGTGTTCAACCGCTTCAATCCGGCCTACGAAGAGGCCGCACGCGACCTCGGCGCCACGCCGTGGCAAAGCCTGCGCCACGTGGTGCTGCCGCTGATCGGCCCCAGCCTGGTGGGCATCGGCATGTTCGGCTTCACGCTGAGCTGGGACGAGATCGCACGCTCGTCGCAGGCGATGGGCGACCTCAACACGCTGCCGCTCGAACTGCAAGGCCTGACCACCACCGTCACCACGCCGGTGATCTATGCGCTCGGCACCGTCACCACCGTGGTGTCGTTCGCGGTGATGGCGCTCACGCTGTCGGTGTTGTGGTGGTGGCGGCGACGGCGCCGTGGCTGACGGGCGGCGCGGCATGCCGCACGAGGCGGTCCGTAGAATCGGCCGCATGCCGTCAGCCACGAGGCCGCAGCCCGGGCAGCTGAGCCTCTTCGACTTCAACATCGCAGCCGACCCGTGTGGCACGAGCGCCTGTCGACGCCACGGCGGTGCGCCGCCTGCCGCCCCTTCGACGCCCGCACCCGACCTGCTGCAGCACCCGCGCGCGCAGCGCGAGATCGTGCTGCAGCGGACAGCGCGTGGCCTATGAATTTCGCATCGCGCGCCGGCGCAGCATCGGCTTCTCGGTCGGCCTCGAGGGCCTGAGCGTCGAGCGCCGCGCTGGGTGCGCCGCGCCGACGTCGACGACGCGCTGCACGAGCGCGCCGACTGGATCCTCGACAAGCTGGCCGAACAGCGCGAGCGCGCCCAGCGCCTGCAGGCCGCACGCGTGCAGTGGCGCGAAGGCGCCAGCCTGCCGTTTCTCGGCGAGCCGGTGGTGCTGGTGCTCGACCCGCGCATCGCCGGCGCCGTGCTCGACGCCGATGCGCCGGGGCTGCCGGGTCTGCCGCGGCGTGTGCTGCGGGTCGGGCTGCCGCACGATGCCGGCGCCGAGCAGTTGCGCGAGGCGGTGCAGAGCTGGCTGCAGCGGCAGGCGCTGCGGGTCTTCAAGGAGCGCTGCGCGCACTTCGCGCCCCGCCTGGGTGTGCGGGTGCGGCGCCTGTCGCTGAGTTCGGCTGCCACGCGCTGGGGCAGCGCGAGCGCCGACGGCGCGATCTGGCTGCACTGGCGGCTGATCCACTTCACGCTGCCGGTGATCGACTACGTGGTGGCGCACGAACTCGCGCACCTGCGCGAGATGAATCACAGCCGCGCGTTCTGGGAGGTGGTGCGTTCCGTGGTGCCGGACTACGCGCGCGCGCGCCGCACGCTCGACGACGAGCCGGTGCCGGTGCTCGATTGACCGCGATGTGCGCGACTCGCCGCTCGAGTCGGCAGCGACGTCATCCCGAGAAACGGGGGTGGTCCGGCGAACGCATTGCATGCACACTGGCGCGCGCTGTCGTTGCGAGACGGAGGGGGCGTTCAGGGAAGGTGGCCGTCTCGGCACACATCAAACGGCGGCAGGTCCATGGGGCCTGCCGCCGTTTTCATTGGGCGTGTCGCGCAACGATGACAGCGCCGCACGAAACGGGCAGAATCGCCTTTGTCACCCTGGCGACCGGAAGACCTGCACCCGTGACCACCGAACTCGGCGAACTGTTCAACACCAACCGCGAATGGGCCGCGGCCACCGAGCGCCGCACGCCCGGCTTCTTCACCCGGCTGCAGGAGCAGCAGGCGCCGCAGTACCTGTGGATCGGCTGCGCCGACAGCCGGGTGCCGGCCAACGACATCGTCGGCCTGCTGCCCGGCGAGCTGTTCGTGCACCGCAACGTCGCCAACGTGGTGGTGCACTCGGACCTGAACTGCCTGTCGGTGATCCAGTTCGCGATCGACCTGCTGCAGGTCAGGCACATCATCGTCGTCGGCCACTACGGCTGCAGCGGCGTGCGCGCGGCGCTCGAAGGCCGCCGCATCGGCCTGGCCGACAACTGGCTGCGCCACGTGCAGGACGTGCGCAACAAGCACCGCATGTTCATCGAGGCGTTGCCCGACGACGAGACGCGCCAGGACGCGCTGTGCGAACTCAACGTGCTGGAGCAGGCGCTCAACGTCTGCGAAACCACGGTGGTCGGCGACGCCTGGGCACGCGGCCAGAAGGTGGTGGTGCACGGCTGGATCTACGGCCTGCACAACGGCCTGCTCGAGGACCTGCGCATGACGGTGTACGAGCAAGGCGGCGTCGGCGCCGCCTACGGGCTGGCGCTGGGCGCGTTGAAAGACCGCTACACCGGGCGGCCGCGCTGAGATGACGGCCAGGCTGCCGAGCGGCCACTGATGTTTCCGCACCAGCTCACCGACAGCCGCGCCTTCGACGTCGCGCAGGCGATGCTCGACGGCTTCAACCAGCACTACCGGCTGTTCCGCCGAGTCCAGCCGCGACGCCAAGGCAGCGCTTCGAGGCGGCCGACTGGCACGGCCAGCAGCGCGCGCAGCGCGAGCGCATCGAGTTCTACGACCTGCCGCGTCGACGAAGACGTCGAGCGGCTGCAGCGCGAGTTCGACATCGGCGAGCCTGTCGATGGACAGCTGGCAGCAGGTCAAGCTGCACTACATCGGCCTGCTGATCGACCACCACCAGCCCGAGCTGGCCGAGACCTTCTTCAACTCGGTGACCACCAAGATCCTGCACCGCACGCTACTTCCGCAACGACTTCATCTTCGTGCGGCCGGCGGTCTCCACCGAGTACATCGAGAACGACGAGCCGGCGGCGCTGCCGACCTACCGCGCCTACTACCCGACGCGCGACACGCTGCGCGACACGCTGCTGCGCATCGTCACAACTTCCAGCTGCAGCAGCGAGTTCGAGGACCTCGGCCGCGACGTCGACCAGGTGCTGCGGCGCATTGCGCGCCTACACCGGCGAGGTGCAGGCTGCGCGCCAACTTCCAGATCCAGGTGCTGTCGACGCCTGTTCTTCCGCAACAAGGGCGCCTACGTCGTCGGCAAGATCATCAACGGCTTCGTCGAGACGCCGTTCGCGCTGCCGATCCTGCACGACCGGGCGCGGCCGGCTGGTGATCGACACGGCGCTGTTCGGCGAGGACGACCTGCAGCTGCTGTTCAGCTTCGCGCGCGCCTACTTCATGGTCGAGATGGAGGTGCCGAGCGCCTACGTGCAGTTCCTGCGCTCGCTGATGCCGCGCAAGCCGCGCTCCGAGATCTACAGCGCGCTCGGCCTGCACAAGCAGGGCAAGAACCTGTTCTACCGCGACTTCCTGTACCACCTGCGCCACTCGAGCGACCGCTTCCGCATCGCGCCGGGCATCAAGGGCATGGTGATGCTGGTGTTCGACCTGCCGTCGTTCCCCTACGTGTTCAAGGTGATCAAGGACTACTTTCCGCCGCAGAAGGACACCACGCGCGAGCAGATCAAGGGCAAGTACCTGCTGGTCAAGACGCACGACCGCGTGGGCCGCATGGCCGACACGCTGGAGTACAGCAACGTCGCGTTCCCGCGCGCAGCGCTTCGAGCCCGAGCTGATCGACGAGCTGCCGCGAGTTCGCCCGAGCCTGCTCGAGGCAGGACCGGACGACACGGCAGGTGATCATCCGCCACCTCTACATCGAGCGGCGCATGATCCCGCTGAACATCTACCTGCACGACGCCGACGCCGCGAGCAGATCGAGTCGGCCGTCGTCGAGTACGGCAACGCCATCAAGGACCTGGTGGCCGCCAACATCTTTCCCGGCGACATGCTGTGGAAGAACTTCGGCGTCACCCGCCAGGGCAAGGTGGTGTTCTACGACTACGACGAGATCGAGTACCTCACCGACTGCAACTTCCGCCAGCGTGCCCGAGGCGCGCACCGAGGAAGACGAGATGTCGGGCGAGGTCTGGTACCCGGTCGGCCCGAAGGACGTGTTCCCCGAGACCTTCGGCCCTTTCCTGCTCGGCAACCCCAGCGTGCGCGAGGTGTTCATGAAGCACCACGCCGACCTGCTCGACGCCGGCGTTCTGGCAGCAGCCACAAGGAGCGCATCCTGGCCGGCCACGTGCACGACATCTTCCCCTACGACGCGAGCCGGCGTTTCGCGCGGCGCCAGGCGACGGCGCCGCAGCGCGGCGAAGGCGGTCGCCACATGAGCGCTGGCGCGACGCCTGGGAGCTGGCCAGCTTCGTGGTCACGGTGGTCGGCCTGCCGTTCGCGATCGCGTGTTCTTGCCTGCAGCAGCGCCAGGAGCGCGACAACGAAGAGGAAGAGGCCTACCAGCTGCTCTCCGACGCCTACAACGACTTCCTGAAGATCGTGCTCGCCAATCCCGACCTGCAGCTGCGCACCAACGGCGCGCTGCCGAACCCGACCGCCGGAGCAGAACGAGCGCATGCTGGTCATCTTCGACATGTTGATCTCGCTGTTCGAACGGGCCTACCTGGTGGCGTATAAAGAAGACATGACGCCCACCGAGAGCCGGCGCTGGAACAGCTGGGACGACTTCATGCGCGAGTGGTGCCGCCGCGACGACTTCCACAACGCGCTGCCGCTGCTGCTGCGCGGCGAGGACCCCGACTTCCAGGCCTACATCAAGCCGCGTGCCGCACGAAGAGCGCGGCACGCCGCTGCTGTCCACCTACTGACTTCGCAAGGAGTATCGCCATGGCCGAATCCGATCGTCATCGTCTCCGCCGCCCGCACGCCGATCGGCGGCATGCTCGGGCGACTTCGCGTCGCTGGCCGCCTGGGAACTCGGCGCCGTGGCCATCAAGGCCGCCGTCGAGCGCGCCGGCGTCGCCGGCGACGCGGTCGACGAGGTGCTGATGGGCAACTGCCTGATGGCCGGCCAGGGCCAGGCGCCGGCGCGCCAGGCGATGCGCAAGGCGGGCCTGCCCGATTCGCACCGGCGCCGTCACGCTGTGCAAGATGTGCGGCTCGGGCATGCGCGCGATGATGTTCGCGCACGACATGCTGGCTGGCCGGCAGCGCCAGCGTCGATGGTGGCCGGCGGCATGGAGAGCATGACCAACGCGCCGCACCTGCTGTTCGCGCGCAAGGGCGTCCGCATCGGCCAGCGACCGCTCTACGACCACATGGTGATCGACGGCCTGGAAGACGCCTACGAGCGCGGCAAGGCGATGGGCATGTTCGCCGAGAGCTGCGTCGGCAAGTACGGCTTCACGCGCGAGGCGCAGGACGCAGTTCGCGATCGCCTCCACCACGCGCAGCAAGCAGGCCAACGAAGACGGCAGCTTCGCGTGGGAGATCGCGCCGGTCACGCTGGCGGGCAAGGCCGGCGACACGGTGATCAAGTTCGACGAGCAGCCGTTCAAGGCCAAGCTCGACAAGATCCCGAGCCTGAAGCCCGCGTTCAAGAAGGACGGCACCATCACCGCCGCCAACGCATCGAGCATCTCCGACGGCGCCGCCGCGCTGGTGCTGATGCGCGAGTCGCACGCGGCCAAGCTGGGCGCCAAGCCGCTGGCGCGCATCGTCGCGCACGCGGTGCACGCGCAGGCGCCCGAGTGGTTCAGCACCGCGCCGGTGGGCGCGATCCAGAAGGTGCTCAAGAAGTCGGGCTGGGACGCCAAGGCCGTGCACCTGTGGGAGGTCAACGAGGCCTTCGCCGCGGTGACGATGGCGGCGATGGAGGAGTTTCGCCTGCCGCACGAGATCGTCAACGTGCACGGCGGCGCCTGTGCGCTCGGCCACCCGATCGGCGCCTCGGGCGCGCGCATCGTCGTCACGCTGCTCGGCGCGCTGAAGCAAGCGCAGCCTCAAGAAGGGCGTGGCCGCGCTTGTGCATCGGCGGCGGCGAAGCCACCGCGATGGCGGTCGAGCTGCTCTGACCCGGGCTTCAGCCGGCGCCTGGCGTGACATCGGGCTCGGGCTCGAACACCCGCGACGCGCCCGCAGCGGCGCGGTGGTCGCTCGACGAGGCCAGCGCCCGCCGGCTGGTGCTGGTGCAGGCCTTCGATGGCGCCGATTCGCCGCTGTGGACACCCGAAGATGCCGCCTGGGCCACGCGCCTGGCCTTGCAGACCGCGCCGCCCGACGCCTCCGACGAGCGGCTGCTCGGCGAGCGCGCGCGCCATGCCCTGCAGCGGCTCGAGCCGCGTGACCGCGGCGTGCGGCGCTGGCTGGCGCGGCCCGGCTGGTCGTGGCGGTGGACGCTGCTCGCGGTGCTAATGGGGCTGGTGATCGGCCTCGCGGCCGACCTGCTCGATCGCAACCAGATCGTCAATGTGCTGGCGCCGGCCGTCTGGGCGGTGGTGGCGTGGAACCTCGCGGTCTACGTCTTGCTCGCGGTGGCCGCGCTGCGGCCGCCCGCGCCCGCCGGCAGCGCGATCGCCGGCCTGCGCGGTGCAATGCTGCGCTGGTGGCAGCGCGGCTTCGGCGACGGCCCGCTGCGCGTGGCCACGCGGCGCTGGGCCGAGTGGTCGGCGCCGCTGGTGCTGACCCGCATCGCCGCGCTGCTGCACGTGGCGGCGGCCGCGGTGGCGATCGGCCTGGTCGGCAGCATGTACCTGCGTGGCCTGGTGCTCGACTTCCGAGCCGGCTGGCAGAGCACGTTCCTCGACAGCGCGGCCGTGCACAGCGTGCTGTCCACGCTGCTGGCGCCGGCGCAGGCGGTCACCGGCATCGCGGTGCCCGACGCGACGGCGCTCGAGGCGATGCGCCTGACAACGCCGGCACAGCCGGCCAGCGCCAGCGCGGCGCCGTGGATTCACCTGTACGGCGCGACCCTCGTGCTGGCGGTGGTGGTGCCGCGGCTGCTGCTCGCGCTGCTGGCATTCGCCCGTTCGCTGTATCGATCGCGCCGCTTCGTGCTGCCGCGGGGCGACGCGGCCACCCTGCGCGACCTGCAGCGCCTGCGTCGCCAGGCCAGCCGGGTGCAGGTGTGCCCCTACGCGCAGGCGCCCGCCGCTGCCGCCGCGTTGGGCTTGCGCACGCTGCTGGCGCGCGAACTGGGCGACGACCTGCAGCTGCAGGTGGCCGCCACCACGGCTGTCGGCGACGAAGACGACGCGGCGCAGCGCCTCGTGGCCGACGCTGCCACGCTGCGCGTGCTGCTGGTCGATCTGGCCGCCACGCCCGAAGACGACCACCAAGGCCGCTTCGTGCGCGCGCTGCGCGCGGCGGCGCCGCAGCTGCCGCTGTGGCTGGTGGTCGACGAGTCGGCCTACCGGCGCCGTTTCGGATCGCTGCCCGAGCGCATCGACGAGCGGCGCACCGCCTGGCGGCAGTGGGCGACTGCCCACGACTTGCAGTCTGCGCTCGCTCGCGCTGGACGAGTTCGACGCGGCGATGGCCGGCGCGCCGCCGGCGTCGGTCGCGTCATGAGCAGCGGCGGGCTGGTCGACGGTGCACCGGATGGACTCACGGGCGATCACGCGACCGTCGCGCTGAGCCTGATCTCGCACACCAACGCCGGCAAGACCACGCTGGCGCGCACGCTGCTGCAGCGCGATGTCGGCGAGGTGCGCGACGCGCCGCACGTCACCGAGTTCAGCGAAGACCACCTGCTGGTGCGCAGCGCGCTCGGACGACGAACTGCGGCTGTGGGACACGCCGGGATTGGGCGACAGCGTGCGGCTGGTGCGGCGCCTGCGCCTGCACGGGCGGCGCGCTCGGCTGGTTCCTCACCGAGGTGTGGGACCGCTGGCGCGACCGCGCCTTCTGGCACAGCCAGCAGGCGCTGCGCCACGTGCGCGAGCAGGCGCAGGTGGTGCTGTATCTGGTGAACGTGGCCGAGACGCCCGAGGCGGCCGCCTACATCGAGGCCGAGCTGGCGCTGCTGGCCTGGCTCGACAAGCCGGTGCTGGTGCTGCTGAATCAACTGGGCCCGCCGCGCGCCGACGCGCAGGAGGCCGGCGACATCGAGCGCTGGCGGCGCCACCTGCAGGGCCTGCGGGCCGGCGTGCAGGTGCTGCCGATGGACGCCTTCGCGCGCTGCTGGGTGCAGGAGCTGGCGCTGCTGCGGGCGGTGCAGGCGGCGCTCGAATGGCACGGCGCGCGAGGCGATGGCGCGACTGTGCGACGCCTGGCTGCAGATGCGCGAGGCCACCTTCGAGCGCGCGATGGCGGTGCTCGCGCGGGGTCTGGCGCGCATGGCGTGCGCCCGCCAGCGCATCGAAGGCTGCGGCTGGCCTCACCGATGCGGTCAAGCGGCTGGTCGGCCGGCTCGGCCCGCTGTTCGGCGGCGCGGCCAACCCCGACGACCCCGTCGAGCAGGCGCGCGCGGCGCTGGCCGCGCGGCTCGACGACGACGTGCGCGCGAGCACCGCCGAGTTGCTGGCGCTGCACGGGCTCGAGGGCAAGGCACAAGGCGAGATCCTGGCCCGTGTGGCTGCGCAGTTCGAGGTGCGCGAACGTGTCCACGAAGGCACGGCCGCGGTGCTGGGGGGCCTGCTCAGCGGCGCGCTGGCCGGCCTCAAGGCCGATCTCGCCACGCGGCGGCCTGACGTTGGGCGGCGGCGCGCTCGCCGGCGGACTGCTCGGCGCGCTGGGCGGCGCCGGCCTGGCGCGCGGCATCAACGTGATGCGCGGCGGCGGGCCACGCCTGGGTCGGCTGGAGCGTCGAGGCGCATGGGCCCGATGGTCGAGGCCGCGCTGCTGCGCTACCTGGCGGTGGCGCACTTCGGACGCGGCCGCGGCCAGTGGGCCGAGGGCGAAGCGCCGCCGCATTGGCGCGAGGTGGTCGCGCACGCGCTGGTGCCGCATCGCGACGCCTTGCAGGCGTTGTGGCGCTCACGCAGCCAGCAGTTCGAAGCGGGCGGCGACGAAGAGCGGCTGGCCGCGGCGCTGCAGCCGTTGCTGCGCGCCGCCGCGCGCGAGTCGCTCGAGCGCTTGTATCCCGGCGCGTGGAGCGAGGCCGCGGCTGCCGCGGCAGCCCTAGCGGCCCGGCGCCGCGCCGATGAAGGCGCTCACCTGCGCGTTGAACGTGCGGGTGTCGATCGGCTTTTCGATGTGCCCCGATGCAGCCCGCGGCCATGGCCTGCTCGCGCTCGTGCGGCATCACGTAGGCCGTCAGCGCGACCACCGGGATGGCCTGCAACTGCGCATCGGCCTTCAATTGCACGGTGGCCTCGTAGCCGTCCATCACCGGCATCTGGATGTCCATCAGGATCAGGTCGGGCCGATCCAGCCCGGGCCAGCTCGATCGCCTCGCGCCCGTTGCCGGCGGTGATCACTCGAAAGCCACCCTGCTCGAGCACGAAACGAACCAGGTAACGATTGACCTCGTTGTCCTCGACCAGCAGGACGCAGCCGCCATGGCCGTCAGATCATGAGTGGCCGCATCCGGCGCCCGCGCTGTGGCTGCCGCGGCGAGGTTGAGCGGCACCGAGAAACTGAAGCGCGAACCGGCGCCGAATTCGCTGTGCACCTGGATGTCGCCGCCCATCAGATCGAGCAGCTTGCGGCACAGGTGCAGGCCAAGACCCGTGCCTTCGTACAGGCGCCGCGGCGAGCCGTCGAGCTGGCGAAAGGCTTCGAACAACAGCTTCAGCTGCTCCGGCCGGATGCCGATGCCGCTGTCGACGACGCTGGCGTGCAGCATGCCGTCGCGCACGCTGGCCTCGATGCGAACGCTGGCCGCGCTCGGTGAACTTCACGGCGTTGTTGGCCAGGTTGAGCAGCACCTGGTAGCACTTGCGGCGGTCGCCCACCATCGGCAGGCGTGCCCGCCATGCCGAACTCCAGCCGCAAGCCCTTCTGCATGATCAGCGGCTTGAGGCTGACGCCCACTTCGGCGGCGACCGCCGCGAAGTCGAACGGCGCCATCGCCACGTCCATGCGGCCCGACTCGATGCGCGAGAGATCGAGCAGATCGTTGATCAATGCCAGCAGGTGCTCGCCCGAGCCGTGCACGAAGCCGAGCTGGCGGCGCTGCTCGTCGGTGAGCGGCCCGGCCATGCCCTCGCGCATCAGGCTGGTGAAGCCGAGGATCGAATTGAGCGGCGTGCGCAGCTCGTGGCTCATGGTGGCCAGGAACTGCGACTTCATGCGGTCGAGCTCCATCAGGCGCTCGTTGGCCTCGCGCAGCTCGCGCGTGCGCTCGGCCACCCGATGTTCGAGCCGCTCGTTGCTGTCGCGCACCGCGCGCTCGGCCTCCTTGCGCTTGGTGATGTCGCGCAGGAAGCCGACGAAGTGCAATTCGCCGTCGAGCTGCAGCTCGGAAAAGATCATCTCCACCGGGAACACGCGGCCCGAGCGGTGCCGAGCCAGCGTCTCGGCGCCGTTCCATTCCGGCGTGCGCAGCGGGTTTCCAGGTAGCGCTGCAGCGCGGCGCGGTGCGCCGCGTAGGCGCGTTCGGGCTGCAGCATCGCCAACGATTGGCCGTCGAGCTCCGTGCGGCGAGTAGCCGAACAGCGGCGCACCCCCGGGTTGGCAAAGCGGATCTTGTGGTCGGTGGTGACGATCAGCACCGCGTCGCTGGTGGTCTCCCACAGCGAACGAAAACGCTCCTCGCTGGCCCGCAGTTGCGCCTCGACGCGCGAGCCGCGCTGCGCCACGCCGTGCGCGACCAGCATGCCCAGCGCGGTGAGCGCCACCGCCACCGCGGCCATCGCGATGTTCAGCAGCGTCAGCGTGCTGCGCGTCGCCTCGCCGAGCGTGGCCGAGAAGCGCACCTCCAGCGGCGTCAGGCGGGTGTCGAGGTCGTTGATCTGCTGCAGCAGCTGCATCAGCACGAGCGGCGGCGCGTCGGATTCGACCGCGCTGCGCAGTTTCTCGGCAGTGCCGTTGAGCTCCTCGACCAGGCTGTCGGCCTCGGCCCAGATGTCGATCGCCTGGTCGATCAGTCGGTCGCCGCGGAACCAGCGAAACAGCCGGATCATGCCGCCGATGTCGTCGGGATGGAGGCCGCCGGCGATGAAGCCGCGGCGCGCGGCCTCGAAGTCCGGCGACGGCTTCTCGAGCTCCTCGCGCGCGGCGCGATCGCCCAGCGGCACCGCGATCGCGTTCTGGTAGGCGAGCCACTCTTCGCCGTCGCGCAGTTGCGCGAAACGCACCAGGCTTTGCACGGCCTGCTTCTGCGCCTTGGTGTACAGGCTTTCGCCGCCGACGTAGGCGCGCGCAGCCGACAGCAGATCCATGAAGAAGATCGCCAGCGCCACCAACACCACGGCCACGGCCACGAAGGGCGACGCCACCAGCAACCGTCTGGGGGTGGGCCTGGCGAACAGGCGGCCAATGGTCGAGGTGGGGTCCATCGTGAGGGTTGGCGCGGCGGGACCGGACTGCGCGCCCGCGCCGCAACTGGTTGCAGCAGATGCGAATTGTCATGCCTGCAGGCCTGCGGGGCTCGCAGTGCCCGCGGCGTGACCGATCGCACGCGCGTGCTCGCGCCGCGTGTCGGCACCACGGCCGGGTGGACAATGCGGCGGGCTGCAAGCGCCGCGGCCTGCTGGCCGGCCCGCCCGCATCGGGGCCGTTTCACCGCGCGCAAAGGATCACGACGATGCTGTTGTCCGAACATCACCTCGCCGTCCAGGATGCCGTGCGCGCCTTCGTGCGCGAGCGCATCACGCCGCACGCCGCGGCGTGGGACAAGAGCCACCACTTTCCGCGCGAGGAGTTGCAGGGGCTGGCCGCGCTCGGCTGCTACGGCGTCGCGGTGCCCGAAGCGACTCGGCGGCGCCGGGCTCGACTACCTGGCGCTGGCCATCATCCTCGAGGAGATCGCCGCCGGCGACGGCGCCACCAGCACCGTCGTCAGCGTCAACAACTGCCCGGTGTGCTCGATCCTGATGGCGTTCGGCAACGACGAACAGAAGCGGCGCTTCCTGCAGCCGCTGGCGCGCGGCGAGATGCTGGGCGCGTTCTGCCTCACCGAGCCGCACGTCGGCTCCGAGGCCGGCGGCCTGAAGACCACGCGCGGTGCGCGACGGCGACCACTACGTGCTCAACGGCGTCAAGCAGTTCATCACCAGCGGCAAGAACGGCGATGTCGCGATCGTGATGGCGGTCACCGACAAGGCCGCCGGCAAGAAGGGCATCAGCGCCTTCATCGTGCCGACCGCGACCCCGGGCTACGTGGTCGCGCGCATCGAAGACAAGATGGGCCAGCACGCCAGCGACACCGCGCAGATCGTGTTCGACAACTGCCGCGTGCCGGCCGCCAACCTGCTGGCCGACGAAGGCATGGGGCTGAAGATCGCGCTGTCGGGCCTGGAGGGCGGGCGCATCGGCATCGCGTCGCAGGCGCTGGGCATGGCGCGCGCCGCGTTCGAAGCGGCGCTCGCCTACAGCAAGGAGCGGCGCGCCTTCGGCCAGCCGATCTTCGAGCACCAGGCGGTGCAGTTCAAGCTCGCCGACATGGCCACGCAACTGGAGGCGGCGCGCCAGTTGATCTGGCACGCCGCGGCGTTGAAGGACGCCGGCCGGCCGTGCCTGAAGGAAGCCGCGATGGCCAAGCTCAACGCCAGCGAGATGGCCGAGCGCGTGTGTTCGGCGGCGATCCAGGTGTTCGGCGGCTATGGCTACGTCAGCGACTTCCCGGTCGAGCGCATCTATCGCGACGTGCGCGTGTGCCAGATCTACGAGGGCACGAGCGAGGTGCAGAAGATCCTGATCGGACGAGCGTTGGCATGAGCCGCCGTCCGCGCCCAAGGGGCGAATTCCGGAGGGCCGCAGCGAAGGGTGCACCAATGAGAGGGCGCTGACGATCGGCTTCGTCGGCCTCGGCGTGATGGGCGTGCCGATGGCGCGCCACCTTGGCGAGGCGGGCCATCGGGTGCAGGGCTTCGACGTGGCGCCGCAGGCGCTCGAGCGCTTGCGCGGCGCACACGGCGCGGCGCGCGCCTGTGGCAGTGCACGCGAGGCCGCTGCGGGCGCCGACGTGGTGTTCACGATGCTGCCCGATGGCCGCGTGGTGCACGACACGGTGTCGGGCGAGGCCGGCATCGCAGCCGGCTTGCGCGCCGGCGCGCTGCTGGTGGACACCTCGTCGTCCGAGCCGTGGCTCACCCGCGACACCGCGGCAATCGTGCAGGCACGTGGCGCCACGATGATCGACGCCCCGGTGTCGGGCGCTCAGTGGGGTGCCGAAGCCGGTGAACTGGTGTTCATGGTCGGTGGCGCGCCACGCGGACGTGCAGCGCGCGCGCCCGCTGCTCGACGCGATGGGCAAGCAGGTGTTTCATCTCGGGCCCGCTGGGCGCCGGGCACACGATGAAGGCCTTAACAACCTGGTCACCGCGATCACGCTCACCGCCACCGCCGAGGCGCTGGTGGTGGGCACGCGATGCGGCCTCGACCCCGCGGTGATGACCGACGTGCTCGACGCCTCCACCGGCGGCTCGTGGATCAGCCGCACGCACATTCGCCAGCGCGTGATCAGCCGCCGCTTCGACGACCCGTTCAAGCTCGAGTTGATGCTCAAGGACATCGGCATTGCGCTGGGCGTGGCGCACGAAGCCGGGCCTGACGATGCCGCTCGGCGAGGCCGCGCATCCGTTGTGGCAGGCGGCCGATCGCGCGCAGGGTGCGGGCGCCAGCATCAGCGAACTGGTGCGCTGGATCGAGCAGCGCGCCGGCGTCGAGATCCGCTCGCCGTCCGCCGCGGCCGGCTGACGGCCGCCGCCTTCAGCGTGGCGGCAGGTATAGCGCGTCGCTGTAGGTGGCCAGCCAGTGCGGTCGGTAAGCGACGAAGATCGCCACCAGCATGCCGGTGACGATGGCTTCGCCCCATGCCGCCAGCCAGCGGCCGAGCAGCAGGTCGGCCGTGCTCAGACCGAGCGCCGGGTCCTGGTGCCACAGCGCCAGCCAGGCCGCAGCCGCGGTGGCCACCAGCGTGCCGAAGAAGCCGCGCGCGAAGATGTAGACGAACAAGTGGCGCGGCAGCCAGCGGCGCGCCGCGGCGCCCGCAGGCCAGCGCGATGCTGGCCGGCACCAGGCCCAGCCACACCAGGCGCTGCAGCGCCTCGTCGGCCGCGAGCGCGCCGAAGTGCGAACGCCAGCAGGGCCGCGCCCGTCAGGCCCAGCACCGCCAGCGGCCAGCCGGCCATCAGCAGCAGCAGGCTGGCGCCCGACAGCGGCTGCACGAGGGCCGAGTCGGCATGCCGATCGGCGCTCCACATCAGCGGCAACAGCACCCACGCCGCCAGCCACGCCCACGGCAGGCCCGCTGCGCTCAAGCGCGCGCCACGGCCGCAAGCCGAGCGCTGCCGCCAGCGCCGCGACCACGGCGATCCATTCCAATGCCATGGCGCATTCTGCGCAGCGAGAAGCCGGGGCGCCCACCACCGCGAGGCGCAGACCGGACGCTGGCTCGCGCAGGGCACGATTTGAGTAGGGCCGGCCCGAGTTGTCGTATCGTGCGGCCGGCATCACGCATCGAGTCGAGCAAACCGGAGGGTCATCATGCGCAGCCAGTGGCATCGTCTCGCGCGCGATCGCTGTGCTCGGCGCATTCGCCGGCGTGGCCTGCGCAGTGGCGGCGCAGGGCGTGCCCACCAGCGCAGCCAATGCCGCGGAAGACTTCTGCGCCGGCAAGCTGAGCAGCGAGCAGCTGGTGAGCGCGGCGCTGGCGCGCGCCAAGGCAGCGCGCCGACCTGAACGCCTTCGTCACGCTCGATGAAGCCGGGCGCGCTGGCTGCCGCCCAGCGCGCCGACGCGAGCAAAGGCGGCACGCGCGCTGCCGGCCGCTGTCGGGCGTGCCGATCGTCGTCAAGGACAACATCGAGGTCGCCAGGCTGCCCTCCACCGGCGGCACGCCGGCGCTGAAGGGCTACGTCCCGAAGGCCGACGCGCCGGTGGTCAAGCGGCTGCGCGACGCCGGCGCCATCGTGCTCGGCAAGACCAACATGCACGAACTCGCATTCGGCATCTCGGGCTACAACCCTGCCTACAACACCGGCGCCGAAGTCGGCGTGCGCAACGCCTACGACGCCTCGCGCAGCGCCGGCGGCTCGTCGTCGGGCACCGGCGCCGCGTTGGGCGCGCGCATCGTGCTGGCGGGCCTGGGCACCGACACCGGCGGCTCGGTGCGCGTGCCCTGCGCATTCAACGGCTGCGCGGCGCTGCGCCCCACCGTCGGCCGCTATTCGCAGAAGGGCATCCTGCCGATCTCGCACACGCGCGACACCGCCGGCCCGATGGCGCTGGCGATGAGCGACGTCGAATTGCTCGACCGCGTGATCAGCGGCGCCAAGCGCGGCCAGGGCCGCCGACCTGAAGGCGGTGCGATTGGGGCTGGTGAAAGACTTCCAGGCCAACCTGGATGCCGACACGCAGGCGGCGTTCGATGCCGCGCTGGCCAAGGCCAAAGCGGCGGGCGTGACGGTGGTCGATGTGCAGATGCCCAAGCTGATGGAGCTCAACGGCGCGGTCGAGCTTTCCGGTCGCGCTGTACGAGGCCCATGACGACGTCGTCAAGTACCTGAAGGGCACCGGCACCAAGATCACGCTGCCCAAGCTCGCCGAAAGCATCGCCAGCCCCGACGTCAAGGGCACCTACCAGGGCCTGGTGATCCCGCGCAAGCTGCCCGGGCCCAACAACACGGTGAGCGACGCCAAGCCGGCCTACGACGCGGCGATGAAGACGCGCGCGCCCGGCGCTGCGCAAGCTCTACGCCGACACGTTCAAGCAGCACAAGCTCGACGCGCTGGTGTTCCCCACCGTGCCCAAGGTGGCGATGACGGCCGACGCCGGAGTCGAGCAGCGTGCCGACCTTCCTGTTGGTGATCCAGAACACCGACCCGGGCAGCAACGCCGGCGTGCCGGGCTTGCAGATCCCGATCGGCATCGGCGCCGACCAGCAAGCTGCCGGTCGGCCTGGAGCTCGACGGCCCCGCCGGCAGCGACCGCCGGCTGGTGGCCATCGGCCTGGCGCTCGAGGGCGTGTTCGGGCGATTGCCACCACCGGACAAGTGACTCGCTGCGGCGGCGCATGATGGCGGCTTCAGCGCGGAGGCCCCGATGAAGACAGTGAAGTCGATGGTCGACGAGGCGATGGCCGACATCACCACCTACAGCATCGAGCAGGCGCGCGAACTGCACGGCCGCGACGACGTGCAGTTCATCGACATCCGCGACGTGCGCGAACTCGAGCGCGAGGGCGTGATCCCCGGCGCCTTCCACGCGCCGCGCGGCATGCTGGAGTTCTGGGTCGACCCCGAGTCGCCGTATCACAAGCCGCTGTTCGCGCGCCCGCAGACCCGCTACGTGCTGTTCTGCGCCGCCGGCTGGCGCTCGGCGCTGGCCACCAAGACGCTGCAAGAGATGGGTCTGGAAAGCGTCGCGCACATCGAAGGCGGCTTCTCGGCGTGGAAGGAATCCGGCGCGCCGGTGGCCGACAAGGCGCCCAAGCCGCACAAGCCGGGCAAGCCAGCGTGAGCGGCGCGATGGACCTGACCTCGTACCTGCGCATCCAGGCGCGCGCCAATCGGTTGTCGAACCACCGGCTGCATGCCGCGATGGCGCGCGTTGTCGCACGCGGAGTTTCACGCGCCGCGCGTGGGCTTCTTTCCCAGCCTGGCGCAGACGCTGAACCACATCCTCGAGGTCGACCTGTACTACATCGGGGCACTGCATCGCGAAGCGGATCACCGCGCTACCGTGCTGGCGTTTGTGCCGAGCAACGCGTTGCCCGCGTTGAGCCAACGGCAGGCCGCCAGCGACGAGCGGCTGATCGGGTTTTGCGACGCGCTCGACGCTGGCGCGCTCGAAGCGGTGATCGACATGGAACGTGCCGACCATGTGCAGCGCGACCGGGTCGGCCACGTGCTGGCCCACCTGTTCAACCACCAGACCCACCACCGCGGCCAGGCGCACGCGATGCTGTCGAGCAGCTCGATCAAGCCGCCGCAGCTCGACGAATTCATGATGCCGAGCGAGGGTCACCTGCGCGCGGCCGAGATGGCCGCGCTCGGCTGGCGCGAGGCCGACGTCTACTGCTGAACAGCGCGCGTCATGCCCGGCCCGCAGCGGGCCGCTGTCGCCTGGGTGATGGCGCCTGCGCCGGCGCGCCGCTGCGCGCCGTGTCAGGCGTCGGCGGGGTGCCGGGGCAGCCGGCGTCGGCGCGGCGCGGCAGCACGTAGGGCCAGCCCGCCTCTGGCTGCTCGCCCTGCGCGAAGCCGCGCAGCAGCGGCGAGCCTTTGGCCTGCAGAGCGGGCTGCGCACGACACAGCGCCACGACCAGTGTCTGCAACGCGTCTTCGTAGGGGTGCGGGGACGCGCCGGTCACCAGGAAGCTGCTCACCGCCAAGCGCGGCCGCTCGCCGGCCGAGCGCCGCTTCAGCGGGTAGACCTGCAGTGCGCCGGCGGTGCGCCCATCGTTGGCGTCGAAGGGCAATTCGCGCAACTGCGCCCGTGCATCGGCCGGCAGCCTGTTCAGCAGCGGCAGCTCGGAGACGACCACGATCGCGTCGATCGGCCCGTCGCGGCGCAGCAGGTGTCGCACCGCGGCGGCCTCGTCGAGTTCGTTGACGCGCTCGGGCGGCGCGCCGAACATCGACTCGTACAGCGTGCGCGCCGTGCGTGCGCGTGCGCTGCCGGCCGGGCCGATGTTCAATCGCAAGCCCTTGATCTCGCGCAGCGTAGTCCCATGGGGCGTCGTTGCGCACGACGATTTGGACTTGTTCGCTGAACAGCGGCGCCAGCACGCGCAGCGACGGTGACTGGCTGCCGCGCGCCGCCAGCAAGGCATCGTGCCGCCAGATCGCGAGTGTGGCCTCGGCCTGTGGCGGCACGACGCTCAACGCCACGCCGGCAGGCGCCGCCACCTCGCGCACCAACTCATCGATCGGCGCCGCGCCGCCGTCGAGCGGCCGCGTTATCGTCATCGGCTTGGACGGAGCGACCGGCGGTGCTGGTGTTGCCACGGCCGGTGGCGCCGGCGGCGGCAGCTGCGCTGCAACCGGTGGTGGCACAGTCGGTTCGGCCGGTTGCGCCAGCGGCGGAGGTGGGGGTGTCCGCTCGTTGCTGACCAGCCAGGTGACCACGAGCCAGATACCGGCCAGCAACACCGCCGCGTCGGCCAGTGGTCGCAGCGACCCGCGGCGCCACCACGGCGCCGGCGCGCCGGCGCGCATCTCCTGTGCATCGGGCTCGACCGCCCACGTCGGCAGGGGAGCGGGGGCGGCGCGGCCGGCCGGCTCAGCGGCCGCTCCATCGTCGCCCGGCGGCCATGGCGGCGCCGTTGGCGGTGGCGAAAGCGCGATCGTCAGTCAGCGGCGGCACGGGCGGCGGTGGCGGCGCGTTCGCTCGTCCCACGGCCGGCGCCGTGTCGTCCGGGACAGCGGTCGCGGCTTGCAGGTCGACAGGCTGCGGGCCGCCGACGGCGGGCGGCGTCGCCGCAGGCTCCTCCAGCGACAGGTCGAGCATCGCCTCCTGTTCGCACGGCTCGAGTGGCATCGGGTCGTCAGCGTCCGCGTTGCCATCGCGCACCGGGTCGATCTGCGTGTCGCTCCACAAGAGCCTCGGCATCGGCCGGGGCGTTGGGTAGCCGCAACCAGTGGCGGCCGAACGAGGGCATCCAACGCTCATAGCGTTCCAGTGACGACCGCATGGCGTCGTCGTCGCCCACGATCAGGATGTGCACTGGCACTGCCGGGTCGAGCAGGCAGCGCGCCAGTTCGAGGTCGAATTGGGCGATGTCGGCGCGCTCCGCGGGTGCGCGCAGGTGCTGCTCGAATCCGTCGAGCACCAGCAGCAGCAGCACATCCTGCCAGCCTGCCGCCGCCAACTGCTCGGATAGCGTGGCCAGTTCCTGCTGCTGTGGTGGCATGACGTGATCGACCTGCTGGCGCAGCGCGCGCAGCGGCAGGGTGCCCCAGGCATCGAAGCGCAGCGCGCGTTCCTCCCAGCCATCCGGCGCACGCGTGGCTTGCAGCAGCGGCATCAGGCCGCGGCGAAGCATGGCGTCGCGCGCCGCACCGGGTTGGCACGACAGCAAGGTCAATCGATTGCTGCGCAGCAGGCTGGCCAGCAATGCGGGATCCCAGTTCGCGCGTGGCGGGGATTCCTGCTCCGACACCGGTGCAGTCATGGCTCGAGCATCTTCCAGTCGATTGCCGCAATCGGCATGCCAGCGTGCCGCCAGCCCTGCTCGCGATGGGGTCGCGGCACGGCGGCTGTCGTGTCGCGCCGTGGCGGCGAGGAATGTTCGCCGTCGGCCCTAGGTGTGTGCAGGCACATGGCGTGCCTGCGCACGCAAATGGTCGATCAGCAGCCGGGTCGTCGCCGACGGCGCGGCGTCGGCGCGCGAGCAGATCACGAAGCGGCGCACTGCCCAGGGCTCGGCCAGCGGCACCATCGCCAGGCCGGACGCACTGACGTGCGGCGCGGTCGCCTCGCGCGGCAGCACCGCCAGCCCCAGGCCGGCGCCGACGATGCGGCAGGCGGCGTCGAGGCTCGACACCTGGATGCGGTGCGTCAGCGTGCGCCCGAGCAGCGCGGCCTGGCGCCTGAGCATCGCGTCCATCGTGCCGCCGGCGGCCAGGCCGATGCTCGGCACGTCGAACGTGTCGGCGAAACGCAGCCGCTTGCGCTTGGCGAGCGGATGCGATGGATGCACTGCCACGCACAGGTGGTCGAAGCGGTACGGCACTGCCTGCAGGCCCGCGAGATCGATCGCGTCCCACAGCACGCCGATGTCGGCCGCGCCTTCGCGCACACTGCGCACGACCTCGGGGCTGACGCGCTCGTCCAGGCTGACTCGCACCGCCTGGTGGCGGGCCAGAAACGACGCGATGTCGTCGGGCAGCTGCTCGGCGAGCACCGACAAGCTGGCCACCACTCGCACGCTGCCGAGCGCGCCGGTGGCGAACTCGCTCAACTCGGCGTGCAGCCGCTCCATGCTGCCGAGCAACTCGTGCGAGCGACGCACCAACGCTTCGCCCGCCGCGGTGGGCACGATGCCGCGCCGGCCGCGCACCAGCAGCGTGGTACCGACCTCCTGCTCGAGCGCGGCGATGCGTTTGCTCACCGCCGAGGCCACGATCGCCTCGCGCGCCGCTGCGCGCGCGATGTTGCGCTCTTCGCAGACGGCGACGAACAGGCGCAGCGTCACTGGGTCGAGGGTGCGTCTCATCGTGCGGCCGCGGCGGCAGGCGGGGTGCCGATTGTGGCATGCCGGATCGGAACGCCGATGGTTCCGAAATACCGCTGGCGCCGCCGATTGGAATGTCTAGAGTGTCGCCCCATGACACCCCAGACCCCCGCGACCGCAGAGCCGGTCACCGTGCGTGAGGTCGGCCTGCGCGATGGCCTGCAGATCCTGCCGCGCACGCTGCCCACCGAACACAAGCTGCAATGGCTGCGCGCCGCCTACGACGCCGGCGTGCGCGAGATCGAGGTCGGCTCGTTCGTGCCGCCCAAGCTGATGCCGCAGCTGGCCGACACCGCCGAGCTGGTGGCGCACGGTCTCACGCTGCCGGGGCTCACGGTGTCGGTGCTGGTGCCCAACCTGAAAGGTGCCGAACGGGCCATCGACAGTCGGGCGCGCACGCGATGCTGCTGCCGCTGTCGGCCAGCCATGCGCACAGCCTGGCGAACCTGAAGCGCACGCCCGACGAGGTGGTCGAGGACATTCGCCGCATCGTCGACCTGCGCGACGCCAAGGGCTCGCGCTGTCAGGTCGAGATCGGCATCTCCACCGCATTCGGCTGCACGATCCAGGGCCGCGTCGAGCCGGGCGAAGTGCTGCGGCTGCTGCGCGCCGCCCTCGACGCCGGCGTCGACCGCGTCGGCCTGGCCGACACCGTGGGTTATGCCGATCCGCTGCAGGTGAAGACACTGTTCGAGCAGGGCCTCGAGGTGGCGGGCGACAAGCTGAGCTGCGGTCACTTCCACGACACGCGCGGGCTCGGACTGGCCAACGTGTTCGCCGCCTGGCAAGCCGGCATGCGCCGCTTCGACGCCTGCACCGGCGGCCTGGGCGGCTGCCCGCACGCGCCGGGCGCCAGCGGCAACGTGGCCACCGAAGACGTGGCCTACCTGTTCGCCAGCATGGGCGTGCCCACGGGCCTGGACTTCAACGCGCTGATGGCGCTGCGCGAGCGTGTCGCGCGCTGGATCGAAGGCGAACCGCTGCACGGCGCGATCTGGCGTGCGGGCTTGCCAAAGACGGTGACTGCATGAGCGCACAAACCGCCCGCGAGCTGCCCCAGCCCTTGAGAGGGCTGAAGGTCGTCGAGTTCACGCACATGGTGATGGGCCCCACCTGCGGCATGGTGCTGGCCGACCTGGGCGCCGAGGTGATCAAGGTCGAGCCGATCGACGGCGACCGCACGCGCACGCTGCTCGGCGCGGGCATCGGCTTCTTCCCGATGTTCAACCGCAACAAGAAGAGCATCCAGATCGATCTGCACAAGCCGGCCGGCGCCGCGGTGGCGCGCCAGCTGGCCGCGCGCGCCGACGTGGTGGCCGAGAACTTCAAGCCCGGCACGATGGTGAAGTACGGCCTCGACTACGCCGCCCTCGCCCAGCACAACCCGCGCCTCATCTACGCCAGCCTGAAGGGCTTCCTGCCCGGCCCGTACGACCACCGCACCGCGCTCGACGAGGTGGTGCAGATGATGGGCGGCCTGGCCTACATGACCGGCCGCCCGGGCGACCCGCTGCGCGCCGGCTCGTCGGTCAACGACATCATGGGCGGCATGTTCGGCGCCATCGCGATCCTGGGCGCGCTGATCCAGCGCGGCATCAGCGGGCGCGGCATGGAGGTGCAATCGGCGCTCTACGAGAACAACGTGTTCCTGGTCGGCCAGCACATGCTGCAGTACGCGATCACCGGCAAGCCGGCGGCGCCGATGCCCGCGCGCATCAGCCCGTGGGCGATCTACGACGTGTTCACCGTCAAGGACGACGAGCAGATCTTCCTGGCCGCGGTGAGCGACGCGCAGTGGCTCACCTTCTGCGACACGATGGGTTTTCACGACCTGAAGGCCGACCCGGCGCTCAAGCTCAACAACGACCGCGTGCGCGCGCGGCCGACGCTGCTGGCCGAGCTGGGCCGAGCGGCTGAAAGAATTCAGCGCCGCCGAGCTGTCGCGCCGCTTCGAGGCTGCGGGCCTGCCGTTCGCGCCGATCATGAAGCCCGAGCAACTGCTCGACGACCCGCACCTCAGCGCCACCGGCGGCCTGGCCGACATCACGCTCACCGACGGCGAGCGCGCCGGGCGGCACGTGAAGACCACGCTGTTCCCGTTCACGCTCGACGGCCAGCGCCCCGGCGTGCGGCTGAATCCACCCAAGCGCGGCGAGCACACGCGCGAGGTGCTGGCCGGCATCGGCATCGCCGACGCGCGAGATCGATGCCTTGGTCGAGGCCCACGCGGTGGCTTGAGCCGCAACGATTCGATTCCCACTCAGGAGACACACGATGACGAGTCGACCCACCCGGCGCGAGCTGTTGGCGATCAGCCTGGGCGCGCTGTGCGCTGCACCCGCGCTCGCGCAGCAGCCCGGCGACAAGACGGTGAAATTCATCCTGCCCAACGCCACCGGCTCGGGGGTCGATGCGATCACGCGCGCCGCGCAGCCGGCGCTGGCCAAGGCGCTGGGCACCTCGGTGATCGTCGACAACCAGCCGGGTGCCGGCGGCATCGTCGGCCTGCAGGCGCTGGCGCGCTCGGCGCCCGACGGCTTCACGCTCAGCGTGGTGTCGAACAACGTGGTCATCTTCCCGAGCGTGTTCAAGACGCATTCCGTTCGACATGCCGGGCGACTTCACGCCGATCGCGATCTCGGTGCCACGCCGATCGTGCTGGTGGTCAACCCGAACAGGGTGCCGGCCAAGGACCACAAGGAGTTTGCCGCGCTGCTGAAGAGCAAGCCCGACGAGCTCACCTACGGCTCGGGCGGCAACGGCACGATCCTGCATCTGACGGGCGAACAGTACGTCGGCGAGGTCGGCGCCAAGGCGCGCCACATCCCGTACAAGGGTGTCGGGGCCTTCGTCACCGACCTGATCGGCGGCCAGATCGACTTCGGCACGCTGGCGTTGCCGTCAGGTGCAGCAACACATCAAGAGCGGCGCGTTGCGCGCCATCGGCGTCGGCGGTGCGCAACGCACGCCGGCCGCGCCCGAGATCCCGACCATCGCCGAGCAGGGACTGCCGAGCTACGTGGTCGAGGCCTGGTTCGGCGTGCTCGGCCCCAAGGGCATGAGCGCGGCCGACGTCAAGCGCGTGCACGAAGCGGTCGTCGCCGCGTTTGCCGACCCCGGCGTGAAGGAAGCGATGGCCAAGCAGGGCAACACGATCAACGTCAGCACCAGCGAGTTCGCGCAAGCGTACTTCCGCAGCGAGAAGGACAAGTACGCCAAGCTGGTGAAGAAGGCGGGCATCGAGCTGCAGTGAGCGAGGCTGCCCGCTCGCTGACGCTTCGCGCCGCGCATCCTCTTCCTCAGCGCCGACCCGCAGCGGGTGCGCGCGCAGCTCGCCGGTGAAGCGCTCGACCTCGAGCGCGCGGCGCCGCTGCGCGACGACGTCTCGACCGACGAGATCTCGCCGCTGCCGGCGATGGTGCACTTCGATGCCACGCTCGGCCGCTATCCGTACACCGGCTTCAAGACCGCGGGCGAGCAGCCGATCGCGCGCGACGCGGTGCGCGCCGCCGGCATCGAGGTGGTGGTCGCCGGCCGCCGCTACGGCAAGGGCAGCTCGCGCGAGCACAGCGTGGTGGCTGAAGCTGCGGCCGGCGTGCGGCTGGTGATCGCCGAGAGCTTCGAGCGCATCTATCGGCAGAACGCCGACAACGTGGGCCTGCTCACGTCCACCGACTTCGGCCTGGTCGAGCGCATCCGGCGCGGCGAGCCGATCGCGCTCGACGAGCTGCTCGCCGGCCGCGATGCACTGACCGCGGCGATCGTGCGCGCGGGCGGCCTGATCGCGTACGGCAAGGCGCGCCTGCGCGGCGCGGCGCACGCCGCGCGGTCGCGCCGGACCGTGCGCCGGCGCCACGCACGCTGTTCCAGAAGATCGTCGATCGCCACACGCATCGCCACCGCCGACACGCCAGCGCGGCTCGCGCCCGGGCAAGGCGGCTTCGTGCGCGCCGACCTGCGCTTCATCCACGAGTACTACACCGGCATGTGCGCGCACCTGCTGCAGCAGGCGTTCGGCGACACGCTGGCGCTGCACGAGCCGGCGAGCATCGTCGCCTTCGAGGACCATCTGTCGTACGTGCACCGCAGCCCGGTGCACGTGGCGCAGGGGCTGGTGGGCAACGTGCGTCGGGCTGTCGCGTGCGCACCGCGGCTTCGTCGAGCGGTTCGGGCTCACGCACCACGGCTACCTGCAGCCGCAGCTCGATGCCGGCGATGCGGCCAACACCGGCTCGCAGGGCATCTCGCACGCGATGGTCGCCGAGCGCTACGCGTTGCCGGGGCAGCTGATCGTCGGCACCGATTCGCACACCCCGCATTCCGGCGCGCTCGGCTGCGTGGCGTTCGGCGTCGGCACCACCGACATCGCCAATGCCTTCGTCACCGGCGCGGTGCGCATCACGATGCCCGAGTCGCTGCGCGTCGACGTGGCGGGCCCGCTGCCCGCCGGCGTGACGGCCAAGGACGTGGTGCTGCACCTGCTGGCGCTGCCCGCCGTGCGCGCCGGCGCCGGTGTCGGCAAGGTGTTCGAGTTCGGCGGCCCGGCGGTGCGCGGCGATGTCGATCGACGAGCGCGCGACGCTGACCAACATGGTGGCCGAGCTCGGCGGCTACACCGGCATCGTGGCGCCGGACGACGAAACGCGGCGCTTCCTGCGCGAGCGTCGCGGCGTGGACTTCACGATCGAGCCCTGGATGGCGAGCGACCCCGGAGCAGCGTATGCCGACACGATCGTGCTCGACGGCCGGCAACTGTCACCGATGGTCGCCGCGCCGGGCGACCCCGGCAACGGGCGGCCGTTGTGCTCGCTCGCCGAGCGGCCGCGCATTGACATCGCCTACGGCGGGTCGTGCACCGCGGGCAAGCGCGAGGACTTCGACCACTATCACGCGGTGCTGCGCTGGGCCGCCGATCGTGGGCTGCGGGTGGCCGAGGGCGTCAAGCTGTACCTGCAATTCGGCACCGTCGACGTGCGCGACCACTGCATTGCGCAGGGCTACCTGGCCGCGTTCGCAAGCCGTCGGGGCCGAGCTCCTGCAGCCCGCTTGCGGCGCCTGCGCCAACTGCGGGCCGGGCGCATCGTTGTCCCCGCAGCAAGTGACCGTGAGCGCGATCAACCGCAATTTCCCCGGCCGGTCGGGGCCGGGTCGGTGTGGCTGGCCAGCCCGCCCACCGTGGCCGCGAGCGCGATCGCCGGCGAGCTGGCGTCGTTCGACGAGTTGCAGCGCCGTTTCGCTGATCGTCGCATCGCGGCGGCGTGACGCCCACGGCGGCGCGGCGTGGCGCGCGACCGCTTGCGGGGCTGTGCGAGACTGTGTCTCCACAAGGTGGTTCCGGTGCGCGCTGCGCGAGAGGCTCCGCCGCTCGCCCTCGCCCGATGACCGCCGCGCTCAAGCCCTCCGCCTTCATCGCCCTGCTGCTGCTGGCCGTCATGTTCGCCAGCAATCACGTCGCCGCGCGCATCGCGTTCGACCACGGCGTCGATGTGCTCACCGCGGTGGCGGTGCGCAGCCTCGCCACCGCGGTGGTGGTGTCGCTGCTGGTCGCCTGGCAGCGCGTGCCGCTCGCGCACAGCGCGCGCCACCGGCGTTTCATGGTGGTGATCGCGTTGCTGGTGACGTTGCAGAGCGTGTGCCTGTACGCCGCCGTGGCCCGCATGCCGGTGGGCCTGGCGCTGCTGGTATTCAACAGCTATCCGATCTGGGCCACGCTGGCCGCGCGCATCCTCTATGGGCGCCGCCCCGAGCGCGCGGCGCTGATCGCGATGCCGGTGATCCTGCTCGGCCTGGCCCTCGCTCTCAACATCGTGGCGCTGCTCGGCGGCACGTCGGCCGGCGACGCCGCCTACGGGCCCGGGGTGGCGTTCGCGCTCGGTGCGGCCACCAGCTTCGGACTCGTGCTGGCGCTCACCCAGCACGAGGTGGCCGATCTCGACGGCCGCCTGCGCAGCGCCTTCACGATGGCGGTGGTCGGTGTGCTGGCGCTGGCAGCCGGCCTGGCCGGCGACGGCCTGCACTGGCCCGACGCGCCGGCGGGCTGGTGGGGGCTGGCGGCGCTCAGCGTGTTGTACGGCACCGCGTTCACCGCGGTGTTCACGCTGCTGCCCAAGCTGGGTGCGGTCAGCAACTCGCCGATCCTCAACGTCGAGCCGGTGGCGGCGCTGGCGTTGGGCTGGCTGGTGCTCGGGCAGGCCGTGAGCCCGCTGCAGTGGCTGGGCGCATTGATCGTGGTGGGCGCCGTGATGGCGCTCGGGCTGCGCAAACGCTGACCTCGCGCTGCCGACACCGTGGAAGCATTGTTGTGGTCGACCGGCGTGGTGGCGCTCGGCGAGATGGGCGACAAGACGCAGCTGCTGGCGCTGCTGCTGGCCACGCGCTTCAAGCGGCCGTGGACGATCGTGGCGGGCATCGCGGTGGCCACCACCTTGAATCACGCGCTGGCCGGCCTGCTGGGCCACTGGATCGCGTTGCAGCTGGGCGCGACCGCGCTGCGCTGGACAGTCGGCCTGGGTTTCATCGTGATGGCGGCCTGGATGCTGGTGCCCGATCGCATCGACGATCAGGCCGTGAAGAGCAGCGGCCGCTGGGGCGTGTTCGTCACCACGGCGGTCGCGTTCTTCCTGGTCGAGATGGGCGACAAGACTCAGCTCGCGACCGTGGCGCTGGCGGCCCGTTTTGCCGATCTGCCCAGCGTCGTGGCGGGCACCACGGCGGGCCTGCTGCTGGCCAACGCGCCGGTGGTCTGGTTGGGCGACGTGCTGGCGCGCCGCCTGCCGATGACCTGGCTGCACCGCGCGGCAGCGCTGCTGATGGCAGGGATGGGCGTGCTGGCGCTGCTCAACGTCGGCGGCGTGTTCGACTGAGCGCCTCGCGCGCGCCGCGTCACACGCGGGCTGCGTGGTCGAGCGCCTGCGCCACGTTGCCGCGCAGCGCCCGCAGGGCCGCCAATTCGAGCGCCCGGCGTGGCCATCGCGGACCACAGCAGCGTGCTGAGCCCCGCCGCCGCGGCGTCGACGTCGATCGGTTTCTTGCTCGACACCACCTCCCACAGCATCTGCTCCATCGGCCCCAGCACCAGCGAGCGCAACAGGCGCAGCGGCACGTCGCTGCGGATCGAGCCGTCGGCCTGGCCGCGCGACAGCAAATCCATCAGCGGCGCCGTGTAGCGGCGGTGCAGCGGCAGCACGGCGGCGCCGAGGTCGCCGCCCTTGTCACGACCCTCGGACAGCACCAGCGCGCACATGCCGGTGCCGTGGCCGAGGAAGAGACGCAGGTGGGCATGCACGAAGTACTCGAGCTGCGCGCGCACCGCGCGGCGCTTGGGCAGGCCCTCGGCGATCTCGGCGGTGATCTCGTCGTACCAGTCGCTGATCACGCGCACGCACAGCTCGCGCTTGCCGTGGAAATAGGTGAACACGGTGGCTTCGCTGACGCCCAGGCGCTGCGCGATCTCGGTGATGGTGGCGCGCTCGAAGCCCCGTTCGGACAACACGTCGCGGCCGACGCGCACGATGTCGCGCACCCGCTGCTCGGCCTTGGCGCTGGCCGGCGAGCGCCGTTGCGCCGACGCCGCGCGGCCGGGGCTGCCGGCCGCTGCGGCACGAGCCCGGGGCGCGCGGGCGCGATGCGTTCATGGGTCTCAGGCGGGGGCCGTGCGCGCGATCAATGCCTGCGCCTTGGCGACCACGGTCGCGCTGAAGGTGGCCGACTTGCGCTGCACGGTGTCGAGGTGCACTGCCTTCAGCGTCGCTGCGTGCCGCCACCGCGCCGGTCGAGTCGTCGACCATTTCGTGCTCGAAACGCAGGCTGCGCTCCTTGACTTCGAGCACGCGCGTGCGCACGCTGACCACCGCGCCGGCGTGCAGCTCCTGAAGATAGGAGATGTGCTGGTCGACGGCCGCCATGCCCCGTTGGGCGCTGCGCAGGTAGGGCACCGACAAGCCGACGGCATTGAACAGACTGCCAGCTGGCCTCGTCGAACTTGCCCACGTACCACATCACGTTCATGTGGCCGACGTGATCGCAGTGCCAGGGGTAGACGGTGCCGCGGTAGGTGAGGAGTGCGTCGCTCATGAAGATCGGCCTGCGAAGTGCATGAAGTTGAGTATGGCTCAATAAAGGCTTGAGCCGCAAGCCGTGCCCTGTTACGCTTGTCAGTTGCCTGCCCGTAGGACGGCGGGCAGATCCGCTGGTAGTTGAGCCAGGCTCAAACAAGGCCGCCTGGCCAGAGGAGACAGCCGTGTTCGAGTCCACCTTCCAGATCGATCTCGGCGCAGACGTCGCCCTGCTGCGCGATGCCGTGCGCGACTTCGCGCAGCACGAGATCGCGCCGCGCGCCGCCGACGATCGACCGCGCCAACGAGTTCCCGGTCGACCTGTGGCGCAAGCTCGGCGAGCTCGGCGTGATGGGGCTCACCGTCGGCGAGGCCTACGGCGGCACCGGTCTGGGCTACCTGGCGCACATGGTGGCGATGGAAGAGATCAGCCGCGCCAGCGCGTCGGTGGGCCTGAGCTACGGCGCGCACTCCAACCTGTGCGTCAACCAGATCCACCGCAACGGCAGCGAGGCGCAGAAGAAGAAATACCTGCCCAAGCTGATCAGCGGCGAGCACGTCGGCGCACTGGCGATGAGCGAGCCGGGCGCCGGCTCCGATGTGGTCAGCATGACGCTGAAGGCCGAGCGGCGTGGCGACCGCTACCTGCTCAACGGCAGCAAGATGTGGATCACCAACGGCGGCGACGCCGACACCGTGATCGTCTACGCCAAGACCGACCCGCAGATGGGCGCGCGCGGCATGACGGCGTTCATCGTCGAGAAGGGCTTCAAGGGCTTCAGCCACGGCCAGCACCTCGACAAGCTCGGCATGCGCGGCTCCAACACCTACCCCCTGTTCTTCGAGGATTGCGAGGTGCCGGCCGACAACGTGATGGGCGGCGAAGGTGTCGGTGCCAAGATCCTGATGAGCGGGCTCGACTACGAACGCGCGGTGCTGTCGGGCGGGCCGCTGGGCATCATGGCCGCCTGCATGGACGTCGGTGGTGCCCTACCTGCACGAGCGCAAGCAGTTCGGCCAGAGCATCGGCGAGTTCCAGCTGATGCAAGGCAAGGTGGCCGACATGTACACCACGCTGCAAGCCTGCCGCGCCTACGTGTACGCGGTGGGCCGCGCCTGCGACAGCGCCGACCACGCGCGGTCGCTGCGCAAGGACGCCGCCGGCGCCATCCTCTACGCCGCCGAGAAGGCGACCTGGATGGCCGGCGAGGCGATCCAGGCGCTGGGCGGCGTCGGCTACACGAGCGAGTTCCCCACCGGCCGCCTGTGGCGCGACGCGAAGCTGTATGAGATCGGGGCGGGCACGTCCGAGATCCGCCGCATGCTGATCGGCCGCGAGCTGTTTGCGGAGACGATGTGATGCCGCAGCTCGCGAGCCAGCTCAACCCGCGCTCCGAAGAGTTCCAGGCCAACGCCGCCGCGATGCGCGCGCTGGTCGACGACCTGAACGCGCAACTGGCGCGCATCGCCGCAGGGCGGCGGCGAGGCGCGCGCGCCAAGCACCAGGGCGCGCGGCAAGCTGCTGCCGCGCGAGCGGGTCGAGATGCTGCTCGACCCCGGCACGCCGTTCCTGGAGATCGGCGCCGCTGGCCGCGCTCGAGCATGTACAAGGAGAGGACGGCAGCGACGCCGCGCCGTGCGCCGGCATGATCGCCGGCATCGGCCGCGTCAGCGGCGTCGAGTGCATGATCGTCTGCAACGACGCCACCGTGAAGGGCGGCACCTACTACCCGATGACGGTGAAGAAGCACCTGCGCGCGCAGGAGATCGCGCAGCAGAACCGCCTGCCGTGCATCTACCTGGTCGACTCCGGCGGCGCCAACCTGCCGAACCAGGACGACGTGTTCCCCGACCGCGAGCACTTCGGCCGCATCTTCTACAACCAGGCCAACCTGAGCGCGCAAGGCATCCCGCAGATCGCGGTGGTGATGGGCTCGTGCACCGCCGGCGGCGCCTACGTGCCGGCGATGAGCGACGAGACCATCATCGTCAAGAACCAGGGCACGATCTTCCTCGGCGGCCCGCCGCTGGTGAAGGCGGCCACCGGCGAGGTCGTGAGCGCCGAAGACCTGGGCGGCGGCGACGTGCACACGCGGCTGTCGGGCGTGGCCGACCACCTGGCCCAGAACGACACTGCACGCGCTGGCGCTGGCGCGCCAGGCGGTGGCCAACCTGAACTGGACGCAAGCCGCAGCCGCTGCAGCTGCGCCGAGCCGCGTGCCGCCGACGTTCGACGGCGACGAGCTGCTACGGCGTGGTGCCGACCGACACGCGCAAGCCCTACGACGTGCGCGAGATCATCGCCCGCATCGTCGACGGCAGCGAGTTCGACGAGTTCAAGGCGCGCTACGGCGCGACGCTGGTCACCGGCTTCGCGCACATCGAAGGCATGCCGGTGGGCATCATCGCCAACAACGGCATCCTGTTCTCCGAGAGCGCGCAGAAGGGCGCGCACTTCATCGAGCTGTGCTGCCAGCGCAAGGTGCCGCTGGTGTTCCTGCAGAACATCACCGGCTTCATGGTCGGCCGCAAGTACGAGAGCGAAGGCATCGCCAGCCACGGCGCCAAGATGGTCACCGCGGTGGCCACCGCCACCGTGCCCAAGTTCACCGTCATCATCGGCGGCAGCTTCGGCGCCGGCAACTACGGCATGTGCGGCCGCGCCTACTCGCCGCGCTTCCTGTGGATGTGGCCCAACGCGCGCATCTCGCGTGATGGGCGGCGAGCAGGCCGCCAGCGTGCTGGCCACCGTCGAGCGCGACGGCATCGAGGCCAAGGGCGGCGCGTGGAGCGCGCGAGGAGGAAGCCGCGTTCAAGCAGCCGATCCTCGACCAGTTCGAGCACCAGGCGCACCCGTACTACGCCAGCGCGCGGCTGTGGGACGACGGCGTGATCGACCCCGCCGACACGCGCCGCGTGCTGGCGCTGGGCTGTCGGCGCAGCCTGAACGCGCCGATCCCGCGAGCCGAAGTTCGGCGTGTTCCGGATGTGATGCCGATGGACAACGTTTCCATCTACGACAGCCCCGAGCACGAGCTGCTGCGCGACCAGGTCGCGCGCTTCATCGCGCGCGAGGTCGAGCCGCACGCCAGCGCCTGGGAGCGAGCCGGGCTTCGTGCCGCGCGAGGTGCTGCGCACGATGGGCGCGGCCGGCCTGCTCGGCCTGATGTTCGCGCCGCGAGTACGGCGGCGGCGGCGCCGATGCGCTGACCAACCTGGTGTTCGCCGAGGCGCTGTCGCAGTCCACCTTCGGCGGCTTCATCATCACCGTGCTGGTCCACACCGACATGGCGAGCCCGCACCTGCACCATGCCGGCACGCCGGCGCAGAAGGACGAGTACCTGCCGCGCGTCACGCGCGGCGAGCTGATCACGCGCGGTCGGCATCACCGAGCCGGGCGCGGGCTCGGACGTGGCCGGCATCCGCACGACGCGCGCAGCGCGACGGCGACCACTGGGTGCTCAACGGCACCAAGATGTTCATCACCAACGGCGTGCACGCCGACCTGTACTTCGTCGCCGCCAAGACCGGCGCGGCGCGGCACGACGATCTCGATGTTCATCGTCGAGAAGGGCACGCCGGGCTTCACGGTCGGCCGCGCGCTCGAAGAAGACCGGCTGGCTGTCGCTCCGACACCGCCGAGCTGGTGTTCGACAACGTGCGCATCCCGGCCGGCCAACCTGCTGGGCGAGGAGGGCAAGGGCTTCTATTCGGTGATGAAGAACTTCCAGACCGAGCGCATCGCGCTGGCCGCGATGGCGGTCGGGCCACTGCCAGCAGGCGCTGAAGCTCACGCTGGACTACGTGCGCCAGCGCCAGGCCTTCGGCGGCACGCTGTGGGACAAGCAGGCGATCCGCCAGCGCATCTCGATGCTCGACGCCAAGACGCGCGCGGCGCGCCAGTTCATGTACCACTGCGCCTGGCGCGTCACGCAGGGCCACGACATCGTGCAGGACGTGTCGATGCTGAAGGCGCTGACCGGCGAGCTGGTCAACGAGGTGGTGCGGACCTGCCAGCAGTTCCACGGCGGCATGGGCTACATGCGCGAGACCGCGATCGAGCGGCTGTGGCGCGACGCGCGCGTGCTGGCCATCGGCGGCGGCGCCACGAAGTGATGCTCGAAGAAGTCGCCAAGCGCTATTGAGCACTGCGGCATCATGAACCGCGCGCGACCACTTCCTGATGCTGGCCCGCTACCACGTGTGGGCCACCGATCGCGCTGCTCGACCGCCACGTCGCGCCGCTGACCGACGAGGAGTACCGGCGCGACGCCGGTCTGTTCTTCAAGAGCGTGCACGGCACGTTGAACCACCTGCTGGTGGCCGAGCACGGGCTATGGTTCGAGCGCTTTGCCAATGGCGACTCGCCCAAGCGCAAGCTCAACGAAGAGGTTCACTCCGATCGTCAGGCCGCTGCGACCAGCGCGCTGCGCCGCGGCCGTGCGCGACTGGTTGCCGGCGATCGAGTCGTGGCAGCCGAAGCCGCTTCGACGCGCCGCTCACCTACACCAGCACCGAGGGCGTGACGCGCAGCGTGCCGTTCACGCGCGACGCTGACGCCACGTCTTCAACCACGGCACGCACCACCGCGGCCAGATCAGCGCGGCGATCACCGCGATGGGCCATGCCGCGCCGGAGATCGACCTGCTGTTCACGGTGCTGGCCGAGCAGCGAACGCACACCATGACCGCGACCCTCGACATCCGCGCGACGGCGCCGTGGCCCGCGTGTACCTCAACCGGCCCGACGTGCGCAACGCCTTCAACGACGAGGTGATCGCCGAGCTGACCGCCGCGTTCCGCGAACTCGGCGCCGACCCGACGCTGCGCGCCATCGTGCTCGGCGGCCACGGCAAGGCGTTCTGCGCCGGCGCCGACCTGAACTGGATGCGCGCGATGGCCGACTACTCGTGGGAGCAGAACCGCGCCGACGCCGCAAGGCGCTGGCCGACATGCTGTGGACGCTCTACACCTGCCCGCAGCCGATGGTCGGCCGCGTGCACGGCGACTGTTACGCCGGCGGCATCGGCCTGGCCGCGGTGTGCGACATGCTGGTCGCGGCCGAAGGCATGCAGTTCTGCCTGAGCGAGGCCAGGCTCGGCCTGATGCCGGCCACCATCAGCCCCTACGTGATCCGCGCGATGGGCGCGCAGGCGGCGCGCCGCTACTTCCTCACCGCCGAGCGCTTCAGCGCCGCCGAGGCGCACCGCCTCGGCTTCGTGCACGAGCTGGCTGCGGCCGACGCGCTCGACGCGCAAGGTGGACGCGATCGTCGCAGACGCTGGTGGCCAACGGCCCGGCCGCGGTGAAGGCCTGCAAGCAGCTGGTGCACGACGTCGCCGGCCAGCCGCATCGACGCCCGAGCTGCGCGCCGACACCGCGCGGCGCATCGCCGACATCCGCGCCAGCGACGAAGGCCGCGAAGGCGTGCAGGCGTTCCTCGACAAGCGCGCCGCCTGGCTGCCGTGGACGCTATGGATGCCACGACCTCGACACCCCGCAGCTGCTGGCGCTGGCCGCCGCGCTCGGCTGGGCCAGCGGCTTGCGCCTGTATGCGGTGGTGTTCCTCACCGGCCTGGCCGGCTGCCTGGGCTGGGTCGACGCTGCCGCCGGGCCTGCAGGTGCTGCAGCACCCGCTGGTGCTGGGCGCCAGCGGCTTGATGCTGGTCGTCGAGTTCTTCGCCGACAAGATTCCCGGCCTCGACTCGCTGTGGGACGCGGTGCACACGGTGATCCGCATCCCGGCCGGCGCGGCGCTGGCCGCCGGCGTGTTCGGCGGCGACCAGCGCAGCATGGACGCTGGATCGCCGCGCTGCTGGGCGGCACGCTGGCCGCCACCAGCCACGCCGCCAAGGCGACCACGCGGGCGGCGGTCAACACCTCGCCCGAGCCGTTCTCCAACATCGGCCTGTCGCTGCTCGAGGACGCCGCGGTGCCGGCGATGCTGTGGCTGGCGTTCAGCCATCCGGCGTGGTTCTTCGTCGCGCTGGTCGTGGCGCTGGTGCTGATGGTCGTGCTGATCGTGCTGCTGTTCAAGTTCCTGCGCGGCTTGCTGCGCGCGTGGCGTGCGCGGTTCGAGCTGCACGCGCGGTCACCCACGGCCTGAGCTTCCGAAGGTTGCCTCCATGTTCAAGAAGATCCTGATCGCCAACCGCGGCGAGATCGCCTGCCGCGTCGCCGCCACGGCGCGCCGCATGGGCGTGCGCACCGTGGCCGTGTACTCCGACGCCGACGCCCACGCCAAGCACGTGCGCGCCTGCGACGAGGCGGTGCACATCGGCGGCAGCGCGCCGCGCGAGAGCTACCTGCGCTGGCGAGCGCATCATCGAGGCCGCGCAGGCGACCGGCGCGCAGGCCATCCATCCCGGCTACGGCTTCCTGTCGCGAGAACGAGGACTTCGCGCAGGCCTGCGCCGACGCCGGGCCTGGTGTTCATCGGCCCGCCGGCCGTCGGCCATCCAGGCGATGGGCCGGAAGGCCGAGCCGCCAAGCCGCTGATGGAGAAGGCCGGCGTGCCGCTGGTGCCGGGCTACCACGGCGACGACAAGGACCCGGCGCTGCTGCAGCGCGAGGCCGACCGCATCGGCTACCCGGTGCTGATCAAGGCCAGCGCCGGCGGCGGCGGCAAGGGCATGCGCGCGCGTCGACAAGGCCGAGGACTTCGCCGCCGCGCTGGCGTCGTGCCAGCGCGAGGCGCAAGCAGCTTCGGCGACGACGCGGTGCTGGTCGAGAGCTACGTCACGCGGCCGCGCCACATCGAGATCCAGGTGTTCGGCGACACGCACGGCAACTGCGTCTACCTGTTCGAGCGCGACTGCTCGGTGCAGCGCCGCCACCAGAAGGTGCTGGAGGAAGCGCCGGCGCCGGGCATGAGCCGAGCGCGCGCGCCGAGATGGGCGAGGCGGCGGTGGCGGCGGCGCAGGCGGTGGGCTACGTCGGCGCCGGCACGGTGGAGTTCATCGTCGAGCCGACCGCGACGACGGCGACCTGCGCTTCTTCTTCATGGAGATGAACACGCGGCTGCAGGTGGAGCACCCGGTGACCGAGGCGATCACCGGCCTCGACCTGGTCGAGTGGCAGCTGCGCGTGGCCGCCGGCGAGCCGCTGCCGCTGAAGCAGGAGGAGCTGCGCGATCCACGGCCACGCGATCGAGGCGCGCATCTGCGCCGAGAACCCCGACGACAACTTCCTGCCCGCCACCGGCACGCTGCACGGTGCTACCGCACTAGCCTGCGCCGCACGCCGACGCTTCGAGCGCAGCACGACGCTGCGGTGCGCATCGACGCCGGCGTGCGCGAGGGCGACGCGATCTCGCCCGTACTACGACTCGATGATCGCCAAGCTGATCGTCTGGGGCGACGACCGCGAGCAGGCGCTGGCGCGGCTGGACGCGGCGCTGGCGCGACACGCACATCGTCGGCCTGCACACCAACGTGGAGTTCCTGCGCCGCGTGGTGAACAGCCGCTCGTTCGCGCAGGCCGACCTCGACACCGCGCTGATCGAGCGCGAGCGCGCGGTGCTGTTCGACCAGCCGCCGCTGCCGCTCGAAGTGGCGGCGGCCGGCGTGGCGGCGCACGCGCTCGCCGGCGAGGCGGCGCTGCAGGACGCCGACCCGTGGTCGCGGCGCGACGGCTGGCGGCTGCACGGCGGCGCGCGCGCGGCGCTTTCGACTTCGAGTTGCGCGGCGACGCCGACCACTCGGTGGCGCTGGCGCGCGCTGCACGACGGCGCGCTGCAGCTGCGCGATCGGCGACGCGGCGCTGGCCGTTCGCGGCTGCGCGCGCTGGGCGGCGACCGCCACGACGTGCACGCTCGGCGAGCGCCGCTGACCGCTGCGCGGTCTACGCCCACGGCGAGCAGCGTCACCGTGTTCGCGCCCGAGGGCCGCGGCGATCGTGCGCGAGTCGACCTGCTCGCCCATGCCGGCGAAGGCGCGGCCGACGGCGGCCGGCTGACCGCGCCGATGCCGGGCAAGGTGGTCGCCTTCCTGGTCAAGGCCGGCGACCGCGTCGAGCAGGGCCAGGCGCTGGCGGTGATGGAGGCGATGAAGATGGAGCACACCATCGCCGCGCCGCGCGACGGCACGGTGCGCCGAGCTGCTCTACGCGCCGGGCGACCAGGTGGCCGAAGGCGGCGAGCTGCTGCGGCTGCAGACTGACGGCGATGCGGCTCAGCGCCGGCGGCTGCGTGCCGACTGCCAGCGCCGCGGCGAGCCGGCGTCGAGCGCAGCTGCGCGGCGCTGAGCTGCGGCCAGCGGCGCGCCGAGTCGGCGAGCTGCGAGCCGGCCGAATCCGCGAGCGGTTCAGCGCCGAGGCCGCGCCTGCGAGCTGCCGAGTCGGGCTGTCGACGCGCGTTGGCGCGGCATCGGCCGGCGCGACACGATGTGCGCCAGCGCGACCAGCTCGTCGTCGCCGTGCAGGCATCGCAGACCAGCAGCACGTCGCGCGCGTACAGCGCGTGCTTCAACAGGCGGCCGACGTCGATGCCTTGGCCGATTTCGCGCAGCAGCGCGTAGTGGATGCGGGTGGCGAGCTGCAGGCGACGGTTGGTACGGCGGTCCATCATCGCTGCTGCTCCCTGGTCGCGATTGTGTGCGTCGTGCGGCCGCGCGCCCATCCCGCGAGTGGGCGCGCCGCGCGGCGTGAAGGCGCTCGTGGCTTGCGACGCGCAATCGGGACGCGCCGCTATAGTGATGCGCACGTCCCCGAGTGAGGCACCGAACATGATTCCCAGCCGTGTCACGCTGGTCGACGTGGGCCCGCGCGACGGCCTGCAGAACGAGAAGCAGCCGGTCGGCAGCCGACGACAAGGTCGAGCTGGTGCACCGGCTGCAGGCCGCCGGCCTGCGCGAGATCGAGGTCACCAGCTTCGTCAGCCCGAAGTGGGTGCCGCAGATGGCCGACAACGCCGCAGGTGATGGCCGGCATCCGGCGCAAGCCCGGCGTGCGCTACTCGGTGCTGACGCCCAACATGAAGGGCTTCGAGGCGGCGCTGCCGTCGCAAGCCCGACGAGATCGTGGTGTTCGGCGCGGCCAGCGAGGCCTTCAGCCAGCGCAACATCAACTGCTCGATCGCCGAGAGCATCGAGCGCTTCGCGCCGGTGGTGGCCGCGGCGCGCGAGGCCGGCATCAAGGTGCGCGGCGCGATCTCGTGCGCGCTCGGCTGCCCCTACCAGGGCGAGGTGTCGCCCGACGAGGTCGAGCACGTGGTGCGCGCTGATGAAGGAGCATCGGCGTGCAGCACGTCGGCGTGGCCGACACCATCGGCGTGGGCACGCCGCGCAAGGTGCAGGCGGCGATGGAGCGTGCGCTCGAAGCACTACCCGCTGGCCGAGGTCAGCGGCCATTTCCACGACACCTACGGCCAGGCGCTGGTCAACAGCTACGCCTGCCTGGAGATGGGCGTGCACAGTTCGACGCCAGCGTCGCCGGGCCTGGGCGGCTGCCCGTACGCCAAGGGCGCCACCGGCAACGTGGCCACCGAGGACGTGGTCTTCATGCTGCACGGCATGGGCATCGAGACCGGCATCGACCTCGACACGCTGGTCGACGCCGGCGCGTTCATCTCCGAGCGTGCTCGGCCGCCAGCCGGAGTCGCGCGTCGGGCGACGCGCTGCTGGCCAAGCGCGGCAAGGCCGTTCGTGTGACGCGTGCGCGAGCCGAGCGCGCCCGAGGGCTTCCAGCGCGTCGCGCAGGCGCTGGCACGAGCTGCGGCCACCCGCACGCGCCGCTGTTGCTGGAGATCGCCGCGCGCACCGCGCAGGAGGCCGCCGATGCGCTGGGCGTCGCGGTCGGGCCAGATCGCCAAGAGCATGATCTTCCGCCGCCGAAGCCGACGACGCGCGCGGTGCTGGTGGTCACCTCGGGCGACCGCCGCGTCGACGAGAAGAAGGTCGGCGCGGTCACCGGCGAGCTCGGCCGCGCCGATGCCGAGTTCGTGAAGGCGCAGCACCGGCTTCTCGATCGGCGGCGTGGCGCCGCTCGCCCATGCCACGCCGCCGGTGACGCTGATCGACCGCGAGCTGTTCCGCTTCGACGAGATCTGGGCCGCCGCCGGCCACCCGCACGGCGTGTTCAAGCTGCCGCCGGCGGAGCTGGAGCGCTTCACCGGCGCGCCGGTGGCCGACGTGGTGGTGGCGCCGTGACGCGCAGCTCGCCAGAGCCGCGCGCGCGCCGGCCGTCGCGTGCCGTCGCCGTGCATCTCCGTCTGCCGCATGGATGACGGCACCGGCTTGTGCGAAGGCTGCTTGCGCACGCTCGACGAGATCGCCGCCTGGGGCGGCATGGCCGACGACGACAAGCGCGCCGTGTGGCAGCTGATCGAGCAGCGACGCTGCCGTGGAGCGCGGCAGCTGCGACACGCTCCGAGGTGACCCGATGAAGCACATCATCTTCTGGTTCGACTTGATCTCGCCGTTCGCCTACCTGGCGTTCGAGCACCTGCCGCAGGCGCTCGAGGGCTGAGCTACGAGGTCGACTACCAGCCGGTGCTGTTCGCCGGGCTGCTCAGGCACTACGGCCAGAAGGGGCCGGCCGAGATCCCGCCCAAGCGCGACTGGACCTACCGCCAGGTGCGTGGCTGTCGCACACGCAGGGCATCCCGATGCAGATGCCGGCCACGCACCCGTTCAATCCGCTGCCGCTGCTGCGCCTGGCGCTGGCCTGCTGCGACGCCGGCGGCACGCCGAACCGGCACGTCGTCGAGACGCTGATCCGCCACGTCTGGCGCGGCGGCGCCGATGCCGGCGACGCGGCGCGCCTGCGCGCGCTCGCCGACGCGCTGGCGCCGCGGCGCGATCCGGCGGGCGACGAAGTGAAGGGCGAGCTGCGCGCCAACACCGACGAGGCGGTCGCGCGCGGCGTGTTCGGCGTGCCGACCTTCGAGCTCGACGGCCGGCTGTTCTGGGGCCTCGACGCGTTGCCGATGCTGCGCGCTGCGCTGCAGGGCGACGCCTGGTTCGACGGCCGCAGTGGGACGCGGCGGCGGTGGCGCCGCCGGGCATCACGCGCTGAGCGGCTGTGTGGCGCCGTCTTTGGCACTGCGCGAGCGCCGGCTCAGCGCCGAGCCCCGCGACTCGATGAACGCCAGCAAGCGCGCGCCGTAGTCGGCGCCCACCGCACGTTGCACCGAGCTGCGCGCCGCCAGCGCGCGGCGCCAGGCGCGTACCCTGGGCGTGGCGTCGAAGAAGCCGAAGTCCCCGATGCGCTCGAAGGTGTCGAAGTAGCGGAACACCGGGCCGAACACCGCGTCGACGATCGAAAAACGCTCGGCCGTCGAAGTAGGGCCCGGTCCCCAGCGTGGCCTCCAACACAGTGAAGCGCTGCACGAGGTCATCACGTCGGGCGTGCAGCGCGGCTTCTTCGGGCGCGTTGTAGAACGCGGCAATGCCGTTCAGCACGGCGGAGCCGAACTCCATCCAGGCGCGGTGGCGAGCGCGCTGCAGCGGGTCGGCCGGATGCAGGCGCGGCGCCAGCGTGTCGTCGAGGTACTCGCAGATGACGGCCGACTCGAAGATCGGCGTGTCGCCCACCAGCAGCACCGGTGTCTTGCCCAGCGGCGACACGGCCTTGAACCAGTCGGGTTTGTCGGCGAGATCGACGTCGCGCCGCGTGAACGGCCACTTGCTTCTCTTCGAGCACGATCGATGCGCGTTGCACGTAGGGGCATAGCGCGTGGCTGACCAGGGTGAGCGCGTCGGACATGGCGAGTTCCTCCACCTGGTGTCACTCGGCGTGCGCGCGGCGCGAAGCGCACGCTGCGCCGGAGCGCCAGTGCGCCGTCGCCGGCCAGTCCACAGCACGAGCGACATCACGGTCAGGAACACCGGGTACTCCCAGCCGCCGCCCTTGGCGACGTGCACCCAGCCGTTGGGCGCGTGCACCCACACCACCGTCAGCAGGATCGGCACCGTCAGCAGCGCCGCCTGGCGCGCGTAGACGCCCAGCAGCAGCGCGACGCCGGCTGCCATTTCGAGCGTGAACACCGGGATCACCAGCGCACCGGGGATGCCCACCGACTCGAAGAACTGCGCGGTGCCGGCAAAGGTGAAGACCAGTGGCTTGAGCAGGGCATGAGCGATCCACATCGTGCCCAGTGACAGCCGCAGCAGCAGCAAGCCCCAGGCGGTGGCGACGCCAGCCGCTGCAGGGGCGGCAGCGCTGCGCTGGGTGGTGGACAACACGGCAGACATGGGTGATCTCCAAAGTTGAGTGAAGCGACGGGCAAAATCTACGGTTGCGCGGGTGCATTGAAAATAGGACGATCTGCAACCAATGAATGCATCCGTGCAACGAACCGCCAAGGGCCGCGAACTCGGCGCCGCCGAACTCGCGCTGCTGCTGGCGCTGGTGCGTGGTGGCAACCTGGCCACGGCGGCGCAGTTGGCCGGCGTCGACACGTCGACGGTGTTTCGCACCGTGCAGCGGGCCGAGCGGGCACTCGGCCAGCGCCTGTTCGAGCGCTCGCGCGACGGCTACCGCGCCAGCGAACTGGGGCAGCAACTGGCCGAGCATGCCGAACGCATCGAGGCCGAGCTCGAGGCGGCGCGTTCGACGGCGCAGGTGCAGGAGGCCGCGGTCAGCGGGCTGGTGCGCATCAGCACCACCGACACGCTGCTCAACGGCCTGTTGTTGCCGTCACTGCGCGCGTTGCGCGAGGCGCATCCCCGGCTGCGGCTGGAGATCAACGCCCGCAACGAACTGGCCAACCTGACGCAACGCGAAGCCGACGTCGCGCTGCGTGCCACCGCACGGCCGCCGCCGCATCTGGTGGGCCGCCACCTGGGGCCGATTCGTTCGGCGGTGTTCATCGCGCGGGGGCTGGCGCCGCGGCGACGCAGCGCATTCGATCTCGCCGCCGCGCCGTGGATCGTGGTCGACGATGCATTGCCCGAGCATCCTTCGGTGCGCTGGCGGCGCAAGCACCTGCCGCGCGTGGAGCCCGTGCTGCGGCTGAACAGCGTGCAGGCGGTGTTCGACGCCGTGCGTCAAGGTCTCGGCGTGGGCATCTCGCCGCTGTTCCTGGCCGAGCAAGACGACGACGTGGCGGCGCTGACGCCGCCGCTGGACGAATGCGAATCGCAGCTGTGGTTGCTCACGCACCCGGAGTCGCGCCATTTGCGGCGCATCCAGGCGGTGGCCGCGCACCTGGCGCGAACGGTCGAGCTGACTTGAGCCGGGTGCGGCGGCGCGCCGATACGGCTCATCGCCGCTGTGGCGCGTTGCCGGCGCATCAGCGCGGTGCGACCTCGGTCTTCGCGGTCGCGACGCTGATCGGGGCCTTGGCGGCTTCCCGAGCCTTGGCGCGGGCGACCATCTCCGGGTAGGCGGCCGATTGTGTGTCGGCGACCAGGCCGATGCCATGCAACACGGCAAGCGTGATGACGGCGGACAGCGCGGCGGACACGGTGCGAGTGGTGTTGCGGTTCATGGCGGTTCTCCTTATTGGTATCCCTGGGTTGCCACCCGCGAGTCGGGGGTTCAAAGCGATGGCCGGAAACCGCGGGGCGATGCGTGTGGGCGCCGGGCCGGCACGGCCACAAGCCGGCGGCTCCGAGCCTGCGGCTGCGTTCAGCGGTGGCCGCGGCCAGGCGTCGGCGCGCTGCCGTAGGCGCGCGCCCGCTCCAGCAACAGCTCGCGCTCGCGGGCGTTGCGGGCCAGTTCGGCCGCGCGCATCAGTTCGGCGCGGGCCTCGTCGTGGCGGCCGAGCTTGGCCAGCAGGTCGGCGCGCACGCTGGGCAGCCACTGGTAGTCGCGCAGCGCGCCGTCGCGCTGCAACGCGTCGACGATCTCCAGCGCCGCCGCCGGCCCGAACGCCATGCCCACCGCGACCGCGCGATTCAGTTGCACCACCGGCGACGGCATGGCCTGCGCCAGCGCGTCGTACAGCGCCACGATGCCCGGCCAATCGGTGTCCTCGGCACTCGCGCGCGCGCGCGTGGCAGGCGGCGATGGCGGCCTGCAGCGCGTAGGGCCCGAGCGGCTGGCGCGCCGCCACCGCCAGCGTGCGCGCGCGCTCGAGCGCGGCCAGCCCGCGGCGGATCAGCAGGCGGTCCCAGCGCGTGCGGTCCTGCTCGCTCAGCAGCACCGGGCGGCCCTTGGCATCGACGCGCGCCGCCGCGCGCGACGCCTGCAGTTCCATCAGCGCCACCAGGCCGTGCACCTCGCTGTCGTCGCGCGCCAGCTCGGCCAGCATGCGGCCCAGGCGCAACGCGTCTTGCATCAGCGCGGGGCGCATCCAGTCGTCGCCGCGCGTGCCGGTGTAGCCCTCGTTGAAGATCGCGTACACCACCTCCAGCACCGAGGCCAGGCGCTCGTGCAGCGCGTCGCCGCTGGGCACCTCGAACGGCACCTTGGCCTCGCCCAGCGTGCGCTTGGCGCGCACGATGCGCTGCGCGATGGTCGGCTCGGGCACCAGGAAGGCGCGCGCGATCTCCTCGGTCGACAGGCCGCCCAGCAGCTTGAGCGTCAGCGCGATGCGCGCGTCGGCCGACAGCACCGGGTGGCAGGCGGTGAAGATCAGCCGCAGCAAGTCGTCGCCGATGACGTCGCCTTCGGCGTCGGCGATGGCCTCGGCGATATCGGGCACCACGTGGTCGCCGCGCGCGTCGGCATCGCGGCCGAGCTCGTCTTGCTTGCGCGCGTGCAGCGCGGCCTGGCGCAGCCAGTCGAGCGCGCGGTGCTTGGCGGTGGTCATCAGCCAGGCGCCCGGGTTGTCGGGCACGCCCTGCCTGCGGCCAGTGTTCGAGCGCCGACACCAGCGCGTCTTGCGCCAGCTCCTCGGCCAGGCCGACGTCGCGCACCATCCGCGCGACGATGGCCACGACCTTGGCCGACTCGATGCGCCAGACCGCCTCGATCGCGCGCCCGGCATCGGTGGCTGCCATTGGAAGGTCTCGACGCGGGCGGCGGGCTTCAGGCCGCCGGCGGGGTGCTGCTCATGTGCATCAGCTCCCAGGTGTGGCCGTCGAGGTCTTCGAAGGCGTGGTGGTACATGAAGCCGTGGTCCTGCGGCGCGCGCGGCACGCTGCCGCCGCCGGCCACCGCCTTCTTCGACCAGGTCGTCGACTTCGGCGCGGCTGTCGCACGACAGGCACAGCAGCACCTCGCGTGGGTCTTGGCGTCGCACACCGCCTTGTTGGTGAAGGTCTTGAAGAACGCGGTGTCGAGCAGCATCGCGTAGATGTCGTCGCTGATCACCATGCAGGCGCCCTGCTCGTTGGTGAACTGCGGGTTGAAGTCGAAGCCCAGGCCCTTGAAGAAGGCGATCGAACGCTTCAGGTCCTTGACGGCCAGGTTGACGTAGATCTGCTTGTGCATGGCGGTCTCCTCGTGAGGGCGGAACGGTGCGTGTGTTCAGCGGCTGCCGGCGACCCCGAGCTCGCGGAAACGCGCGGTCGCCTCGCTGGCGCCGAAGTCCTCGAGCTCGTACATCTGGCGCACCTCGATCTCGGCGATGCCGCCGTCGACCGCCGGGTTGGGGAAACGGCGCGACCATTCGAGCGCCTCTTCGCGGCTGCGCGTCTGGATGATCGGTGTAGCCGGCGATCAGTTCCTTGGTTTCGGCGAACGGCCCGTCGACCACGCGGCGCTGCCTGCCGTCGTAGTGGACGCGCCAACCCTTGGCGCTGGGCTGCAGGCCCGAGGCATCGAGCAGCACACCGGCCTTGGCGAGCTGCTCGTGGAAGTCGGCCATCGAGGCGATCAGCGCCTCGGTGGGCATCACGCCCTGTTCGGTCTGGGCCGTGGCCTTGACGATGATCATGAATCGCATGGTGGGCTCCGTGTCGGTGGCACTCAGAACCACGACGCCTGAGCCATCGCCGTTTCGACACGCCGGACCCCGAAATCAACCGGCCCGGACAGCAAAGTCCGGCGCGGCCAGCCCGTTCAAGCGTTGCTATCGTCGTAACACGGCGCCAGCGGCCGCACTTCGACCGTGGCCCACTCGGCAGCCGGGCAGCGCTTGGCGATCGCCAGCGCCTCGTCGCGGGTGTCGCAGTTGACGAGGAAGAAGCCGCCGACCATCTCCTTGGCCTCCGCGAACGGGCCGTCGACCACGCGCGAGCGGCCGTCGCGCACTTGCACGCGCGAAGCCTGCTTCAGCGATGCCAGCGACTCCACGCCGAGCAGCAGGCCCTGCGCCTTGAGCTCGTCGGCGAAGCTTTGCATGCGCGCGTACACCTGCTGCCCCTGCTCGCGCGTGCGCGTGCCGCGCTGTTCGGGCGGCTCGATCATCAACAGCATGTAGGCCATGGCGCCGCGCCTTCTGTTTTCCGGGGGCGTGATTAGAGCACTGCGACCGCGCCGGCGCTGAGCCTGGGGCCTTCAGGCGCGCGCGGTGGTACCCGTGACCCGTGCCGCGCCGCGGCCGCCGCCGAGCCGGCGCGCCCACAGCTTGCGCAACTCCTCGGCCCACAGCACCAGGCTGGCCAAGCCCACCAGCGGCAGCAGCGCAGCCGGCTCGATCGGCACCGTGTGGAACCAGGCGTTGAGCGGCGGCGTGTAGATCACCGCCGCCTGCAACACCACGCTGAGCAGCAGGCCGCCGAGCAGCCACCGATTGCGCAGCAGGCCCAGGCGCAGCGCCGAGCGCGTCGCCGACTGGCAGTTCAGCACGTTGAACCACTGGCACATCACCAGCAGCGTGAAGGTCTCGGTCTGCACCAGCGCGGTCGGCACGCCGGCGCCGCTGCGCCACGCGAACCAGCCGAACGTCACCGCCGCGGCCAGCGGTGTCATCAGCGCCATGCGCCACAGCATGCTGCGGTCGAACAACGGGTCGGCGCGCGGCAGCGGCGCGCGGCGCATCTCGTCGCCGTCGGGCGGGTCCATCACCAGGTTCACGGTCAGCGTGCCTTCGGTGACGATGTTGATCCACAGCACCTGCACCGCCGCCAGCGGCAGCGGGTAGCCGCCCAGCAGCGCCAGCAACAGCACCAGCACCTCGTCGATCGAGGTGACGAACAGGAACAGCAGCACCTTCTTGACGTTGGCGTAGACCAGGCGCCCCTGCTCGACCGCCGCCACGATGGTGGCGAAGTTGTCGTCGGTGATCACGATCTCGGCCGCGCTCTTGGCGACGTCGGTGCCGCTGATGCCCATCGCCACGCCGACGTCGGCGCGCGCCAGCGCCGGTGCGTCGTTGACGCCGTCGCCGGTCATCGCGACCACCTCGCCGCGTGCCTGCAGCGCCTGCACGATGCGCAGCTTCTGCGCCGGGTGCACGCGTGCGAAGACGGCGATGCGCTCGATCTCGGCGTCGCAGCTCGGTCTCGCCCAGGCGCTCCAGTTCTTCGCCGTCGAGCGCGCGGTCGCCGTCGCGCGCGATGTCGAGCTCGCGCGCGATCGCCAGGCCGGTCAGCTTGTGGTCGCCGGTGACCATCACCGGCCGCACGCCGGCGGCGCGGCACGACGCCACGGCGGCCTTCACCTCGAGCCGCGGCGGGTCGATCTCGCCGATCAGGCCGAGCAGGTGCGCGCGGCCGGCCAGCACGTCGGCACCGGCTTGCGCATCGAGCGGGTCGTCGTCGACCACCGCGAACGCGAGCACACGCAAGGCGCGTGCGGCCATCGCGTCGGCCGCCGCGCGCGCGTCGTGCAGCGCCTGGGCGCCATCGGCCGCACACAGCCGCAGCACCGCCTCCGGCGCGCCTTTGATCAACACCTGGCGCGGTGCGCCGTCGGTGCGGTGGCGCGTGGCCATCAGCTTGGTGTCGGCATCGAACGGCCATTCGGCTTCGCGCGGTGCCGCGCGCACCAGCGCCGCGAGATCGAGCCCGGCCTTCAACGCCAGCACCTTCAGCGCGCCTTCGGTGGGGTCGCCCAACACGCGCCAGGCGGTGCGCTCGTCCTCGGGCGGCAGCAGCTGGGCGTCGTTGCACAGCGCGGCGGCGCGCAGCAACGGCGCCAGCGCCGGCGGCGATGGCGCTCAACGCGCCGTGCGGCGCATAACCGCTGCCCTGCACGTTGACCTCGATGCCGCCGGGCAGCCACAGCGCGCTGGCGGTCATCTCGTTGCGCGTCAGCGTGCCGGTCTTGTCGCTGCAGATCACCGAGGTCGAGCCGAGCGTCTCCACCGCGCCCAGCCGCCGCACGATGGCACCGCGTTCGGCCATGCGTTGCATGCCCACGGCCAGCGCGATCGTCATCGCCACCGGCAGGCCCTCGGGCACCATCGACACCATCTGGCTGATGGCGACCATCAGCACGTCGTCCAGCGGCAGCCGGCGCAGCGCACCCAACGCCAGCACACCGACGAACAACGCCAGCGCGGCCCACATCAGCCAACGGCCGAAGCGCTCGATGCGCTCGGCCAGCGGGGTCATGGCCTCGCCGCGCCTGCGCGGTGAGGTCGGCGATGCGGCCGACCTCGGTGCTGCTGCCGGTGGCCACCACCACCGCCCGCGCCCGCCCGGCGGTGACGTGGGTGCCCGAATAGACCATGTTGTGACGGTCGGCCAGCCCGTTGGCCTCGGGCAGCGTCGCGGTCGACTTGGTCACCGGCACCGATTCGCCGGTCAACGCCGCCTCGGCCACCTGCAGCTGCGCCGCTTCGAGCAAGCGCGCGTCGGCGGCGATCGAATCGCCGGCAGCGAGCAGCAACACGTCGCCCGGCACCAGCTCGCGCGCCGCGATCGACAGCTCGCGGCCGTCGCGGCGCACGCGCACCGTGCAGCGCGGCCAGTTGTCGCAGTGCGGCCATCGAGCGCTCGGCGCGGCCCTCCTGCACGGCGCCGATCACGGCATTGACCAGCACCACCGCCAGGATCACCAGCGCGTCGGTGTGGTGGCCCAGCGCCACCGCCAGCACCGCGGCGGCGAACAGGATGCCGATCAGCGGGCTCTTGAACTGGCGGGCGAACAGCCCGAACAGCGATCGCCGCGGCGGCTCGGGCAGCGCGTTAGGGCCGTGCTGGCGCAAGCGCTGCGCGGCAGTGCCGCCGTCGAGCCCGGCGCGGCCATCGCTGGCGAGCGCCGCCAGCGCCTGCTCGCCGGACATCGCATGCCAGCTCGCCGCCTGCGGCGCCGCTGCGTCGAGACATGGACGGGTTGCCGACATGCAGTGCAGTGGACCACGCCTGCCGGCGCGGTGGCCTGCGCCCGATCAAATGTCGATCGTGGTGCGGCATCAAGCCGTGGCGGTCGAGGCGATCGCGCAGCAGGCGCTTCATCAGCTTGCCGTTGGCGTTGCGCGGCAGCGGCGCGTCGCTCCAGCTGAAGGTTTCCGGCACCTTGTAGTCGGCCAGCCGCGCGGCGCAGAAGGCGCGCAGCGCGGCGTCGTCGGCCGCGCCGCCGGGCGCGTGCACGAAGGCGTGCACCCGCTCGCCGAGCACCGGGCACGGCCGGCCGATCACCGCGGCCTCGACCATGCCGGGCCAGGCCATCAGCACGTTCTCGACCTCGACCGAATAGATCTTGAAGCCGCCGCGGTTGAGCATGTCCTTCTTGCGGTCGAACACCCGCACGTAGCCCTGCGGCGTCGACCGAGCCGAGGTCGCCCGAGTGCCACCAGCCTGCGGTGAACGACGCGGCGGTGGCTTCAGCGTTGGCCCAGTACCCCGGCACCACCATCGGGCCGGCGATCCACAACTCGCCGCTGTCGCCGGGCGGCACTTCGCGGCCGCTGTCGTCCATCACACGCACCTCGGCCGTCGGCAGCGGCACGCCCACGCTGTCGGCGTGAGCGCGGGTTTCACCCATCGGCATCATCGTGGTGGGCGAGGTGGTCTCGGTGGCGCCGTAGGCGTTGAGCAGCGTCAAGCCGGGCAGCTTGTGCGCCAGTGCGTCGATGGTGGCCACCGGCATCGGCGCGCCGCCATAGCCGCCGACGCGCCACGCGCTCAGATCGGCCTGCGCGAAGCCGGGCTGCAGCAGGCACAGGTTGTACATCGCCGGCACCATCAGCGTGTGCGTCACGCGCTCGCGCTGCATCAGCGCGATGAACGGCTCGGCCTTGAACGCCGGCACGATGACGGTGCAACCGGCGACGCGGATCATCGTCGCGATGACGGCGATCAGGCCGGTCACGTGGCTGGCCGGCACTGCGAGCGCCGACACCTCGCCGGCGCCCAGCTTCATGCAGGCCTCGAAGTGCATGACCGAATGCACGATGCCCAGGTGCGTCAGCATCGCGCCCTTCGGGTTGCCGGTGGTGCCCGAGGTGTACAGGATCGCCGCGACGTCCGTCTCCGCCGGGTCGGCCGCTGCGGGCACGGGCCGCTTCGTGCGCCAGCAGCGCGTCGTAGTGGCATGCAGCCCGGCGCGCCACCGATCGCCACGCGCAGCGCCAGCGGCCGGCGCCTCGTTCGCATCGGGCAGCCGCTCGGCCAGCTCAGCGTCGGCGACGATGCCGATGGCGCCGCACTGGCGCGCGATGTAGGCCAGCCCCGGCCGCTGCTCGCGCACGCCCACTGGCACCGCGATCGCGCCCAGGTGCGCCAGTGCCAGCAGCACGAAGACGAACTCGGGGCGGTTGTCGATGAACATCACCACGCGCGCTCCAGCCTGCACGCCGCGCGCGGCCAACCCACCGGCCAGCCGCTGCGCGATCGCATCGCACTGCGCGTAGCTGACCTGCCGGCCTTCGCAAACCAGCACGCAGGCTTGCGGCGCGCGAGCGCAGGCGGCAGCAAACATCGCACGCAGGGTGCGCGGGCGCTGGGCAAAGCAGCGCACCAGGCGATCGCCGTACAGCGCCTCGGCGCGCTGCGCCGGCACCGGGTATTCGGCCCAGGGGTTCATGGCGTCACTTTACCGCTGGTCCGTTACCACCGGCAGCTCGCCGCGCACGATTGCGACGTGATGACCACCCACGGCCGCGGCCTGTTTGGCGAGCTGCTGTTCGGCTCGCACACCAAGGGTGTGCTGGCCAAGAGCAAGATCCCGCCGCTGGTGTTGCACTGACCGCCGGCGGCTCAGGCCGCGGCGGCCGCCACGTTGGCGCCCCGTTCGATCGTGAACTCGGCGTCGAGCAGCGAGCGTGAGTGATTCAAGTCGCTCTGCGAGATCAACACCGACACCCGGCTGCCTTTGAGGCCCGCGATCACGTCGGCCAGGCGACGCGACAGCGCCGGCGCCACGCCTTCGAACGGTTCGTCGAGCAGCAGCAGCCGCGTGCCCACGGCCAGCGCGCGTGCCAGTGCCGCGAGTTTCTGTTGGCCACCCGACAGCAGCAACGCACGGCGCTCGCGCATTTCGATGAGTTCGGGCAATACGCGATACACCAGCGCCAGCCGCTCGTCGACGTTCAAGGACTTGTTGACCCACACCGGCACCAGGATGTTTTCTTCCACGGTCAGCTCGGGCACCAGGCCGCGGTCTTCGGGCATGTAGCCGATGCCCATGGCGGCGCGTGCGTGGCGCGGCATCGCGGCGAGGTCCTGGCCGTCGAACGTGATGCGGCCCTGGCTCGGCACGAGGTGGCCCATCACGGTGCGCATCAGCGTGGTCTTGCCGGCGCCGTTGCGGCCGACCAGCCCGACCATCGTGCCGTCGGCCACGGTGAGCGTGAGGCCGCGCAACGCCACCACCGACTGGATCGCGACGTGGATGTCTTCGATCTGCAGCATGGTCAGTGCCGCACGGCCGCCCGAAGGCACTGACGGCCTTGCAGGCCGCGCCGGTCCTCGCGGACCAGCCGTTCGCCAGGCGCGCCCGGTCCACTGGACCGTCCGCGTCCGAACTCACCCCCCTCGGGGGTGAGGCTGGACGAGAGCCAGCACCTGCGTGCTGGCGAACGCCTGCCGAACCGGCCGAGCATGCAGGCTCGGCCGTGGACCAGCGAGTGAAGCGAGCGCGGGGGCTGGTTCATCTCAGGCCGCTGCTTCCCGCAGCAGCTCGCCGGTGACGTAGCGCCGCACCTCGTCGGTGGCCAGCGCCTTGTCGGGCACGTCGTCAGCGATGATGCGTCCGCTCGCGAACGCGATCACGCGGTCGGCATAGCGTGCGACGATGTCCATGTCGTGCTCGACGAACAGCACCGTGGTGTCGCGCTCGGTGCCGAGCGCCGCCATGATGGTGTCCATCATCGGGAACTTCTCTTCGGCGGAGACGCCGCTGGTGGGCTCGTCGAGCAGCAGCAGCTTGGGCCGCACGGTCAGCGCCATCGCGATGTCGAGCAGCTTGCGAACGCCGCCGGGCAACTCGACGACGCGGCGGTCGCGGTGTTCGGCCAGGCTGAAGCGCTGCAGCAAGCCTTCGGCACGCGCCACCGCCTCGCTGCGCCGCGCTGGGCGCCAGAAACTCAGATGCACGTCGTGGCAGGCGCCCGACACCAGCATGTTGTCGATCACCGACAGCTCGCCGAACAGCTGCGGAATCTGGAACGAGCGCGCCACGCCCAACTGCACGATCGCGCGCGGCTGCAGCGCGGTGATGTCGCGGCCGTCGAAGCGGATGTGGCCCTCGTCGGGCTTCAGGTACCCGGTGATCATGTTGACGAAGGTCGTCTTGCCGGCGCCGTTGCTGCCGATCAGGCTGACGCGTTCGCCGGCGTCGACGCGCACATGGAGATCGGCCGCGGCGACCACGGCGCCGAAGCGCTTGCCGACCCCCTGTGCCTCGAGCAGCGGAGCTGGCGTGTTCATCAGCGTCCCTTGCGCATCCACAACGACCCGATGCCGCGCGGCAGGAAGCGGATCACGAACAGCAGGAACAGGCCGAGCGCCAGCTGCCAGGTGTTGGGGAAGTACGCACTGGAGAACGAGCGCACCACCTCGAGCACCGTGCTGGCCACGAACACAGCAGCCACGCTCTGCCAGCCGGCCAGGATGGCGACGAAGACGAACTCGCCCGACGTCGTCCAGTAGCTGAACTGCGGCTCGATGTGGCCGAGCGACAGCACCACCAGCGCGCCGCCGATGCCGCCGCACCACGCCGCGAGCAGGAAATTGACCGTCATCGCCTGGCGCACCGAGCCGCCGAGGTACTCGACGCGCAGCTCGTTGTCGCGTGCGGCCAGTGTGACCAGGCCGCGCGTCGAATCGAAGTACACGCGCGCCAGCAGCGCCATCACGGTGGCCACGCCGATCGTCAGCAGGTACAGCACGTATCCCACCTGCGCGTCGGGTGGGCGCCAGCCGAACACCGTGGCGCGGCCGACATTGAAACCGTCGGAGCCGCCGAGCACCTCGATCTTCATGCCCAGGCCGTAGGTCACCATCGACAGCGCCAGGGTCAGCATCGCGAAAAAGATGCCGCGGTAGCGCGCCAGCAACGGCGCGAAGGGCAGCGCGATCAGCGTGGCCGCCACGCCGCCAGCCAGCGTGAGGCCGAGTGCATCGGTGAAGCCGAGCTTGTTGTACAGCAGCGCCGCGGCATAGCCGCCGATCGCGAACACCATGCCCTGGCCGAACGGCACCACGCCGCCGCGCATCAGGCGCGACGATGCCGAGCGACACCAGGCCATGGCCGGCCGACATCGTGATCAGGTAGGTGAGCCACTTCGGCGCCACCAAGCCCAGGCACCGCCAGCAGCACGAACGCCGACCAGCGCCGAGCCACAGCGCGAGCCGGCGCCGCGGCGCCGGTGTCGCGTGGCGCGCTCGAGGCGGCGGTGGGCGGCAACGGCGGACATGCGACGGCCCGACCTGCTCAGATCTTTCGCGCCTGAATGCGCTGGAACAGGCCTTCAGGCCTGAACATCAGCACGATCGCCATCACGATGTAGATCGCGAACAGCTCGGCCACCGGCGCCAGGTGCACCGCCAGCGAGCGCGCCAGCCCGACGATCAGCGCGCCGATCGCCGCACCCTCGATGCTGCCCAGGCCGCCGATGATCACCACCGCGAACGACACGATGATCACGCTCACCGAGATGCCGGGCGACACCGAGATCATCGGCGTCGTGAACGCGCCGCCGATGGCCGCCAGGAAGATGCCGATCGCGAATGCCAGCATGTACACGCGCGACACGTTGACACCCATGCTCGAGGCCACTTCGGCGCTGTGGATCACCGCCAGCACGATCTTGCCCTGCCGTGTGCGGTTCAAGCCCCACCACACCGCGAAACCGACGCCGAGCGCGAGCACCAGCAACGCGAAGTCGTAGCCAACGTAGGTCTGCACGCCGATGTGCACGTTGCCGAACAGGGCGTAGGGCTCCGACACGAAATACGGGTTGGTGCCCCAGATCAGCTTGGTCACGTCTTCCAGGATCAGGAACAGCGCATACGTGACCAGCACCAGCAGCACCTCGTCACGGCCGTAGAAAAAGCGCAGCAGCGCACGCTCGGTGAGCGGCGCCACCAACGCCGCCACCGCCACGGCCGCCAGCAGCATTGCCACCAGCGAGAAGCCGGGCGCCCATTTCAGGCTGGCGCCCCAGCCGACGAAGCTGGCCGCCGCGTAGGCGCCCAACGCATAGAAGCTGCCGTGCGCGATGTTGAGGATCTTCAACACGCCGAACACCAGCGTCAGCCCCAACGCGACGATGAACAACCACGACGCGTACGTCAGGCCGTCGATCAGGATGGTCAGCGCAGTTTGCATGCGTGGCGTTCGATCGACGGTTCAGGCGCAGGCCGCGGATCGCGCGCGGCGGACCCGGCGGCGTCGCGCGCCAGGACGCCGCAGCCTCAAGGACAACCCTTGGCGCCCGGGAAACCGGCCTTCATCCACTCTTCCGATTTCATGTTCGGTGGCGGGTTCACGCAGTCGGAGGGGAAACGCATGACGTCTTCGAGCATCACCATCTTCTTGGCAGCGTCGTAGCGCGTGCGGCCGATCGCGGTGTCCTGCACCGCCTGATGGCCGCCGCCGAGCGCCATGCGGATCTTGCCGGCCGGTGACTCCCACTCGGAGTTGCGCAGTGCGTCGGCCAGCTGCTCGGGTGTCGGCTTTTTGCCGCCGTTGGCGGCCATCGCCTTTTCCACCGCCAGCTTCAGCCCGAGCAGCGACTGCACCATGCGGTACGGCGCCTGCACCGGGTAGACGTTGTAGGCCTTGCTGTAGAGGTCCCACCACCAGTCGTTGAGCGGCGACTTCGGCGACATCAGGCCGTACGCGCCGCGTGCGCCGAGGATCACGCCGTTGGGCATCTTCTCGCCCAGGCCCGGCAGCACGTGGTCGGCAGCGGCGAAAACCACCTGCGTGCGCTGGAACAACCCGCGGGGACCTGCCTGCAGCACGAACGCCTGCAGGTCGCCGCCCCACAGGCTGGAATGCGTGACATCGGCCGGCTTGGCCATCAGCGCCGAGATCTCGGTGCCGTACTGGCCGGCGCCGAGCTTGGGCAACTGATCCTCGCCCGGCTTGGCATTGGGGTAGATCTTCTCCATCGACCAGGTGAAGTCCTTCTTCGCATCCTGGCCCCAGGCGTAGTCCTGGTTGATCAGATTGAAGCTGTCGACCTTGACGTTGCGCGCCTTCAGGTAGCGCGCCAGTGCCACGTTGTCCATCGCACCGTGGCTGGCGGTGCGAAAGACGTAGTTGAACTTGTTGTCCTCGAAGATGCGCGGCGTGCCGCAGTCGTACAGGATCAGGAACTTCTTCATTTCCTCGGCCGCCGGCGCGACCGCCAGGCAATCACCCGAACTGACGTAGCCCAGCACCGCGTCGACCTTCTCGCGGTCGTACAGGTTGCGCAGTTCCTGCACCTGCTTGGTGGCGCCGCCGGCCTCGTCGACGTAGATCGGCTCGATCTTGACGCCGCCGAAGCCGACCTTGTTGTAGGGCGCCGGCGCCTTGCCGGCGTTGAACGCCTCGATCACCACCTTGGCGCCGTTGACCGCCGGGATGCCGAAGCTCTCGGCCGCCTGGCCCGACAGGAAGCTGACGATGCCGACCTTGAAGGTCTCCTGAGCCTGGGTTGTACCAACCAGGCACAACGCGGCGGCCGCGCCGAGCGCGCGCGCGAGATGGACTCCAGATGCCATGACGGTCTCCTTGGGTTGTACGCGGCTGAGGCGGGCGTGGCGCCGGCGGCCGACGCACCGATGCCAGTGGCTGACCCTCATCTTGCCCGCCCGCCACCGTGCGGGAACCCGAGAAACCCCGAGCTTGATCGGCGTCAACGCGGTGGCTGGGGCGGTGCCTACAGTGGAGGCCAGAGTCGCACCAGGAGAAACGATGAAGCCCTTCACGTACAAGAAGCTGCTCGTGCCGGTGGACGGCAGTGAGTTGTCACCGCATGCGATGGCGGCCAGCATCGATCTGGCCCGGCAACTGGGAGCAGCGATCGTCGGCTTCGTCGCCGAGCCCGACATGCCGTTGCCCAACGTGGGCACCCAGCCCGCCGCGTATGCGCGCCGGCGCGACGTGCACGAGACGCGCACCGACACCCACGCGCACGAGGTGCTCGCGCAGTTCGGCGAGCTGGCGGGCGCTGCCGGCGTGCCGTTCACCGGCCGCCACACGCGCACCGACCGGGTCGACGCGGCCATCGTCGACCTGGCCGGCGAACTCGAGTGCGACATGATCGTGATGGTCACGCACGGGCGCGGCGCGTTCGGCGAGCTGCTCTTCGGCTCGCACACCAAGAACGTGCTGTCCAAAAGCAAGATCCCGCTGCTGGTGCTGCACTGAGCTTGATTTGATGCGCTAAGCTGCGCGTCGATGGACCAGACAGTACAAAAGCGCCCCGCCAGCCGTGCCCGGCGCGCCAGCGCGCCGCCGATGCGCACCAACGACCCGGCGCGCACGATGGCCAACATCCTGGAGGTCGCGACGCGCGAATTCGCCGACAAGGGGCTGGCCGGCGCGCGCATCGACGAGATCGCCGCCGCCACGCGCACCAGCAAGCGGATGATCTACTACTACTTCGAGAGCAAGGAGGGCCTGTACGTCGCCGTGCTCGAAGAGGCGTACCGCAGCATGCGGGCGATCGAGGCCGCGCTGCAGCTTGAGGATCTGTCGCCCGAGGATGCGCTGCGCAAGCTGGTGGGATTCACGGTCGACTACCAGTTTGCCAATCCCGACTTCATCCGGCTGGTGATGACCGAGAACATCCACCGCGGCGAGTTCCTGGCGCGCAGCCGTTCGATCCAGAAACTCAATGTGCCGGCCATCGATGGCCTGCGCCGCGTCTACGAGCGCGGTGTGGCCGACGGTGTGTTCCGCGTCGGCCTCGACCCGATCGACCTGCACATGTCGATCAGCGCGTTGAGCGTGTTCAACGTGGCCAACCGCCACACCTTTTCGATCATCTTCAAGCGCGACCTGGAGTCGTCATCGGCGTTGATCGCGCGCCGCGACAGCATCATCGAGATGGTGGTGCGCTTCGTGCGCAAGTGACAAGGCGCAAGGGGCGTGCCGCGGGGGGCCGCAAGCTCGCGGCGGACTCTTGCTGGCTCACGCCGCGCAGGCCGTGCGCAGCCAGGCCCCCATGCGCTCGAAAGTCCGTCGCGCAGCGGCACAGTACGTGACCGCGCGCAGATAGCTGTGGATGAGGCCCGGCCCGCGGTCGAGCTCGACCGCCACGCCGGCCGCGCGCAGCGCGTCGGCATAGGCGATGCCAGCGTCGCGCAGCGGGTCGTGCTCGGCGACGGCCACGAACGCCGGTGGCAAGCCGGCGTGGCTGTCGGCCAGCAACGGCGCGGCCAGCGGGTTGAGCCGGTCCTGCGGGTTCGGGCACCAGGCGGCATCGACGGCCTTCATCGCGGCGACCGTGACGATCGGGCCGTCGGCGTTCTCGCGGTGCGACGGCCGGTCGAGCGAGAAGTCCATCGAGGGGTACACCAGCAACTGCGCGCATAGCCGCTCGGAGGTACCACGAAACAGCAGCGTCATCGCGGCGGCGAGGTTGGCGCCGGCGCTGTCGCCGGCGATGGCGATGGCCTCGCGCCGCAGGCCGAGCGTGCCGGCCTCACGGAAAACCCATAACACGACGGCGCGGCCATCATCCACCGCCGCCGGGAACGGCTGTTCCGGCGCCAGCGCGTAGTCGACGCTGATCACCACCATCTCGCAGGCCGCTGCCAGCGCGGCGGTGATGTCCCAGTGCGTCTCGGGGCTGCCCTGCATCCACGCGCCGCCGTGCAGGTAGATCAGCGCCGCGCGCGGCCCGGCGGTCGCGGGCCGGAACACGCGCACGCGCACGTCGCGGCCGCTGCCCGCCACGGCGATGCGGTGCTGCTCGTCGGCACGCACGCCCGCGGGCGTGGGCTGGCGCATGCGCTCGGCCACGCGCTCGAAGTGCGCGCGCCGCTCGGCCGGCCCCGCCGGCTGCGGCAGCTCGGCCCACAGGCGCGCCCAGTCGGCGAGGAACGGCTGCAGTTGCGGATCGATCATCGCGTCATCCCTTGTAGCCCAGCACGCGCGGCAGCCACAGCACGCTGTCGGGCACGTAGGTCAGGAACGCCAGCGCCGCGATCAGCACGTAGACGAACGGCATGGTCTCGCGCACCACCGCCATCAGCGGCTGCCTGGACAGGCTGGCCACGATGAACAGCAGCAGGCCGTAGGGCGGCGTGATCAGCCCGATCATCAGGTTGACCGTGACGACGAGCCCGAAGTGCACCATGTCGACGCCCAGCGCCTGCGCAGTCGGGATCAGGATCGGCACGATCACCAGCAGGATCGTGCCGCCCTCGAGCAGCGCGCCCAGCACCAGCAGCACCACGTTGACGAGCAGCAGGAACGTCACCTTCGTCAGCTCGAAGCCTTCGAGGAAGTGCTTGACGGTCTGCGGCACGTCCTCCTTGGTGACGACGTAGTTGAACACCAGCGCGCCGGCGATCAACACGCCCACCGAGGCCATCTGGCGGCCGCTGTTGAGCAGCGAGCCGTACAGGCCGCGGCCGCTGACCGAGCGGTACAGCACGACCGAGATCACCAGGGCGTACAGCGCCGCCACCGCCGCCGACTCGGTGGGCGTCATCACGCCGCTGTAGATGCCGCCCAGCAGCACCACCGGCATCAGCAGCGCCGGCAGCGCACGCACGGTCAGCGGCACGAACTCGCGCATCGGCACCGCCGGCTCGACCGGGAAGTTGCGCCGGTGCGCGAGCCAGCCGTTGAGCACCATCATCACCAAGCGTCATCACCAGGCCCGGCACCACGCCGGCGGCGAACAGGTAGCCGATCGAGGTGTCGGAGATCAGCGCGTACAGCACCAGCGGGATCGACGGCGGGATGATCGGGCCGATGGTCGCGGTGGCGGCGGTGATCGCCGCCGCGTAGGCCGGCGTGTAGCGGCCGTCCTTGGTCATCATGTCCATCGTCAGCTTGCCGACGCCCACGACGTCGGCGATGGCCGAGCCCGACATGCCGGAGAAGATCAGCGACGACACCACGTTCACATGGCCCATGCCGCCGCGAAAGCGCCCGACCAGCGCGTTGCACCAGGCCAGCAGCCGGTCGCTCAGCGAGCCCATGTTCATGATCTCGGCGGCGAGAATGAACAGCGGGATCGCCAGCAGCGTGTAGGTGTGGCTCAGGCCGTTGAGCAGCTGCTCGGCGGCGATGCCGATGTCCTGGCCGGAGACCATCAGGTACAGGATCGAGCCGCCGATCATCGACAGGCCGATCGGCAGGCCGAGCAGGCTCAACAGGCCGATCGCGAGCACGCGACCAGCCGAACGGCGAGAGCAACAGCGGTCACGTGGCTCGACCGCGTGCCGCTCGCCGAGGCCGTGCCCGTCGTCGACCAGGCGGTCGCGCCACGCGTCCCAGGCGATGCCGGCGTGCCGCACGGCCATCGCCAGCACGAAGACGACGTAGATCGAGAACATCCAGTTCAGCGGGATGCCGAAGCTGGCCGACGACTCCACCTTCATGAAGGTGACGTAGGACCACGTGGCCGGCAGCGAACCGAGCAGCAGCAGCACGATCGCCCCGCTGGCCAGCAGCGTGAACGCCCGCCGCACGCGGCGCGGCAGGTGGCTGTAGACCATGTCGAAGCGGATGTCGTCGCGGTTGCGCATCACGAACGACGCGCCCCACAGGATGCCCCACAGCCAGACCAGCGTGCAGACCTCGTCGGTCCAGGCGACCGGCAGGTTCATCACGTAGCGGAAGATCACCTGCAGGATGAAGGCGACGAACATCGCCGCCATCATCAGCACCAGCACGGCCTCAGCGCTGCGCCGAAGCCAGCGGATCACAGCGCGTTGATCCGCTCGAGCATGCCCGGCGTCCAGTCCTTCGCGAACTTGGACTTCGCGTAGACGTCGAGCACGTGCTTGCGGAAGGCGACCACGTCGGGGGTGTAGACGTCCAGGCCCTCGCTCTTGAAGAAGGCGGCCATTTCGGTTTCGTCCTTCTGCATCTGCGCGGTGATCGCGTCGGCGAAGCGGTCGGCCGCGGCCTGCATCGTCTTTTGCTGCGCCGGGGTCAGCGCGTTCCACTTCTTGGACGCGATCGAGAACAGGTTGTTGCCGATCAGGTGCCCGGTCAGCACGTACTGCGAAGTCACCTCGTAGAACTTCATCGACTTGGTGCCGCTCATCGGGTTGTCCTGGGCGTCGATGGCACCCGTCTGCAGCGCGGTGTAGGTCTCGGTGTAGGCCACCGGCACCGGGTTGGCGCCCAGCGCCGTGCCGACGAACTGCCAGCCCTCGCCGCCGGGCATGCGCAGCTTGATGCCGGCCAGGTCGGCCGGCGTCATGATCTTCTTCTTCGGCTTGAGGTTGAGGTGCCGGGTGCCGATGTAGGGCACCGACAGCACCTTGATGCCCATCTGGTCGTCCATCAGCCTTGTACAGCTCGCGGCCGACGTCGCTGGCGAACACCTTCTTCATGTGCGCCGCGTCGCGAAAGAGGTAGGGCGTCGTGACCAGGCTCCAGGCCGGGATCTGCTTCTGCACGTCGAAGGCGCCGATGTTGGCCATGTCCAGGTTGCCGCGCTGCATCGCCACCGGCTCGGTGCCCTGCTTGAACAGCGTGGCGCCGAAGTACGGCTTGAAGTCGAACTCGGGGCCCAGGCCCGCCACCGAAGACGTCCCGCAGGATGGCGGCCCGAACGTCCTGCTCGGGCACGGTGTCGGAGTAGCTCAGCGGGATCTTGGCCTGCGCCACGGCGGGCAGGCCGAGGCCGGCGGCGCACAGGGCGGCACCATGGGTGAGCAGGTTGCGGCGATCGATATGATGGCTCACGGTGTGTCTCCTGTGGTGCACGAAGGGCGTCGCCACGTGGCGGCGATCGGGCGCGCCGCGCCGAGCGCGATAGAAATGTACCGTACGGTTCAAAACGATCAACGGCGGTCGGCTTGGTGATTTCCCTAGTTCACCTGCTGACCGCGTCATCGAGTGGCGGGTGACCGACCTCTCGTGTCAGTGGACTTGGTTCTAATGAACCAAATGGTTCATACTTCGCCGCATCGCGGCTGCACGCCGGATTCGCCATGCCGCACCCCTTGTCCAAGCCCGACACGCCGCAAGCCGAGCGCAAGCTGCTGATCGGCCTGATCGGCGCCGGCATCCAGCACTCGCTGTCGCCGGCGATGCACGAGCAGGAGGCACGCGAGCAGGGTCTGCGCCTGCATTACCAGCTGATCGACCTCGATCGCAGCGCCGAGGGCGCCGCCGCGCTGCCGCGCCTGATCGATGCCGCTCGCACGATGGGGTTTGCCGGCCTGAACATCACGTACCCGTGCAAGCAGGCGGTCATCACGCAGCTCGACGGGCTGTCCGACGAAGCCACGGCGATGGGCGCCGTCAACACGGTGGTGTTCGCTGGTGGCCGCGCCATCGGCCACAACACCGACGGGTCGGGCTGGGCCTGGGGTTTTCGCCGCGCGCTGCCCGCGGCCGACCTGTCGCGCGTGGTGCTGCTCGGCGCCGGCGGTGCCGGCTCGGCGATCGCGCACGCCGTGCTGCGCATGGGTGCCCAACGGCTGACGTTGGTCGACGCCGAGCCGCGCGCGAGCGCGCGCGCTGGCCGACGAGTTGAACGCGCGCTACGACGGCGCGCGCGTGCGCGGCGGCCTCGCCGCCGAGGCCGCCCTGGCCGATGCCACGGGGTTGATCCATGCCACTCCCACCGGCATGGCCAAGCTGCCGGGGCTGCCGTTGCCCGCGGCGTTGCTGCACGAGCGCTTGTGGGTGTCGGAGATCGTCTACTTCCCGCTCGAGACGGCACTGCTCGCGGCCGCGCGCCGTGCCGGCTGTGCGGTCTGCGATGGCGGCACGATGGCCGTTGGCCAGGCGATCGGTGCGTTCCGCCTGTTCACGGGCCTGGAGCCCGATGCCGAGCGCATGCGGCGCCACTTCCTACAACTGATCGGACCGGCCGCAGTGGCGCCGGCCGCCTGAGCGACGAATGGCGTCGACGATCTGGCGGTGGTGCGCGGCCCTTGGCCTGGCCTGGGCGTGTGCTGAGCGCTGGCGCTCTCGACCTGCAAGGCCACCGTGGTGCCCGCGGCCTGGCGCCCGAGAACACGCTGCGTGCCTTCGAAGTGGCGCTGCAGCACGGCGTGACGACGCTCGAACTCGACATCGCGATCACGCGCGACGGCGTGCTGGTGATCCACCACGACCTGGCGCTCGAATCCCGCGATCGCTCGCGACTCACAGGGCCGCTGGCTCGAGCAGCCGAGCGCACCGATCCACACGATGACGTGGGACGAATTGCAGCGCTACGACGTGGGCCGTCTGAAGCCCGGCCACCGCTACGGCGCCAACTACCCCGACCAGGTAGCCGCTCGACGGCGCGCGCGTGCCGCGACTGAGCGATCTGTTCGACCTGGTGAAGAAATCCGGCAACGACACCGTGCGCTTCGCGATCGAGACCAAGCTCAACCCGCGCCAGCCCGAGGCCACGCTGGCGCCCGAGCCGTTCGCGCAGGCGGTGGTCGACGAGATCCGCAAGGCCGGCATGGCACAGCGATCGCAGATCCTGTCGTTCGACTGGCGCACGCTGCAGGCGGTGCAGCGCATCGCGCCGGAGATCCCCACCGTCTACCTGAGCGCGCAGCAGAACTGGCTCGACAACATCGGTGCCGACGCGGCCGAGTCGTCGCCATGGACCGCGGGCGTTCAGTACCGCGAGCACGGCTCGGTGCCGCGCATGGTCAAAGCCGCCGGCGGGCGCTTCTGGTCGGTGTATCACGGTGACGTCGACGCCGCCAAGGTCAAGGAAGCGCAGTCGCTCGGCCTGAAGGTGCTGGTGTGGACCGTCAACGACGCCGCCACCATGAACCGGGTGCTCGACTTCGGCATCGACGGCCTGATCACCGATCGCCCCGACATCGCGCGCAAGGTCTTGGCCGGGCGCGGCATCGTGCCGCGCTGAGCTGCGAAGCCCCCAAGGAGTGCCAGACATGTCTCACGCCACCGACCGCGAAGCCATCGCCGACGTCGCCAACCCGCTCGGGCTGGACGGCATCGAGTTCGTCGAATACGCCACCAGCCGGCCGCAGGCGCTGGGCCAGGTGCTCGAGATGATGGGCTTCCGGCCGGTGGCGCGGCACCGCTCGCGCGAGGTGCTGCTGTACCGGCAGGGCGGCATGAACGTGGTCATCAACGCCCACGTCAGCGCGACGCCGCGCGTGGCGCCGCACCGAGACGCCGGCCATCGCCGCCGTCGCGCTGCGCGTGCGCGACGCCGCGCGCCGCCTACCGGCACGCGCTCGAGCGCGGCGCCTGGGCGGTGCCCACGCAGGTGGAGGTGATGGAGCTGAACATCCCGGCCATCCACGGCGTGGGCGCGCAGCCGCATCTACTTCGTCGACCGCTACCGCGAGTTCTCGATCTACGACGTCGACTTCGTGCCGATCCCCACCGTCGACCGCGCGCCGCCGGCGCTGGCCGGGCTGCACTGGTTCGGCATCGTGCAGTACATCGGCACCGACCGCATGCGAAGACTGGACCGAGTTCTACCGCGAGCTGTTCGGCTTCGACGTGCTGCCCGACGAGCAGCGCTTCGGCATCCTGCCCAAGGGCCGCATGCTGCGCAGCCCGTGCCGGCACGCTTCTACCTGCAGCTGATCGAGCCCGAGCCCGGCATCGTCGACGTCGAGGGCGACGAGAGCGCTGCAGCGCATCGGCCTCGGCGCGCCCGACGTGCCGGCCGCGGTGAAGGCGCTGCGCGCGCGCGGCGTCGAGTTCGTCGAGATCGAGCGACGCTGCACACCGAGCACGCGCGGCGCGCTGACCAAGACGCTGGCTCGGCGGCGTGATGTTCGAGCTGGTGCACGACGCAGCAGGGCCGATGAGCCATGACGCAGCCGCAGCCGGCAACATCGACGACTTCGGCATGGACACGATCACGCTGGCCGGGCCGCTGCCGGCCAAGCTGCGCGCGATGCGCGAGGCCGGCTTCACGCAGGTGATGCTGAAGGCCAGCGACCTGGTCGGCCACCCCGACGGCTGGACGCCGCGGTGCGCGGCGGTGCAAGGCCAGCGGCCTGCGCGTCACCGGCTTCCAGGTGCTGCGCGACTTCGAGGGCCTGTCGGGCCACCTGCACGACTACAAGGTCGACATCGCCAAGTCGATGCTCGAGATGTGCGCGCGCGCTCGGCGCGCCGCTGCTGCTGGCCTGCTCGTCGACCTCGCACGCACGCCACGCAGGACCTCGACCGCATCGCGCGCGACCTGCGCAAGCTGGCGATGCTGGCGGTGCCGCTGGGCATCAAGATCGCCTACGAGGGCCTGTCGCTGGGGCCGCACGATCAACGAGTTCACCACCGCCTGGGACGTGGTCGTGCCGCGCCGACGCGCCCAACCTCGGGCCTGGGCATCGACTCGTTCCACATCCTCGCGGCCAAGACGCCGCTGGACGAGCTCGACACGCTCGACCCGCGACAAGATCTTCCTCGTGCAGCTGGCCGACTTCATGTGGCAGGAGGTCGCGCACCTTCGAGGAGCGCATGGCCACCGCGCGGCACTTCCGCGTCTTCCCCGGCGAGGGCGTGCACAGCGCGCAGGTGGCCGAGCTGGTGCTGCGGCTGGACGCGCTGGGCTACCGCGGCGACTACAGCTTCGAGGTGTTCAACGACGACTACCAGCAGATGCCGCTGCCGGCGGTGGCCGAGCGCGCGCGCCGCTCGGCGCTGTGGCTGGGCGAGGACGTGCTGCGCCGCTCGGTGCCGTTGCCCGACGCCATGCGCCTGCGCAGGGCGCGCGCACGGCGGCAGCTTCGGAGTCACCCACTTGAAGAAGATCCTCGTCCTCAACGGCCCCAACCTCAACCTGCTCGGCACGCGCGAGCCGGCGGTCTACGGCTCGGCCACGCTCGCCGACGTCGAGGCGCTGTGCCGCGACACCGCCGCCCGCCTGGGCGTGGCGGTCGAGTGCCGGCAGTCCAACCACGAGGGTCAACTGGTCGACTGGATCCACGAGGCCGGCGCCGCGCAGCGCGCCGGCCAGCTGCTGGGCGTGGTGTTCAACGCCGGCGCCTACACGCACACCTCGGTGGCGCTGCACGATGCCATCAAGGGCACCGGCGTGCCGGTGATCGAGGTGCACATCACCAACGTGCACGCGCGCGAGGCGTTCCGCCACCACTCGTACCTGTCGCCGGCGGCCGCCGGCATCGTGGTGGGCTTCGGCATCGAGGGCTACGCGCTGGCGATCGAAGGTCTGGTGCGCCGCACGGCCGAGCGCTGCCGCCCCGTGATCCGACTTCGGCGCACGTAGGGGTTGCGCCAAGCCGCAGCCGACGTATCCTGGGCCCCTTGCTGGACGGAGGGGGCAAGGAGTCCACGACCCATGGCCACGCCGAGCCGCGACCCGACCGCCGCTGCGCCTGCGCACACCGAGCCGCCGCTGCGAGGCCGGGTGGTCTACATCGAGGACGACGAGACCAACGTGCTGCTGGTGCAGGCGCTGGTGGCGCGTCACCCGGGTGTGGAGTTGCTGCACGCCGCCACCGGCCGCACCGGCATCGAGCTGGTGCGCCGCGAGAAGCCCGACTTCGTGCTGCTCGACATGAACCTGCCCGACATCTCGGGCCTCGAGGTGGTGCGCGAGCTGAACATCGACATCACCTCGCGCGGCCTGCGGCTGAACATCCTGACCGGCGACGCGCTGTCGATGGACATCATCAAGGCGATGAGCCTGGGCGCCTACGAATACTGGCTCAAGCCGCTGGACCGCCAGGTGTTCGAAGACGGCTTGCGACGTGCGCTGACCGGCCGCCGGCCCGACCCGGCGCGCCGCATCGCGGTGCGCTGAGTCCGTGCGGCGGCGTCGAGTCGCGGCGCCGGGCACAATCTGCGCGATGCCCGAGGCGTCGTTGGTCCCGCTGTTCATGCAATCGCTGCTGATCGGTTTCTCGATCGCGGCGCCGGTGGGTCCGATCGGCCTGTTGACCATCCAGCGCACGCTGCAGCAGGGCCCGCGGGTCGGCCTGGCCACCGGGCTCGGCGCCGCGGCGGCCGATGCGGTGTACGGCGCGGTGGGCGCGTTCGGCGTCACCGCATTGATCGACGCGCTCACCGCCGCGCGGGTGCCGCTGGTGCTGGGCGGCGGCGTATTCCTGCTGTGGCTGGCGTGGTCGATCTGGCGCGCGCCGGTGGCCGAGCGCGCCGCGCAGGCCCCAGGCGGCGCCGATCTGCTGCGCTCGTTTGCCGGCACCTTCGTGCTGACGTTGAGCAACCCGGCCACGATCCTGTCGTTCATTGCCGTGTTCGGCGCGCTGGCCGGGCGCCTCACCGTCAGCTCGCCGTGGACCATGATCAGCGGCGTGCTGCTCGGCTCGGCGCTGTGGTGGCTGCTGCTCAGCGCGGTGGTGGGCCGGTTGCGCGAGCGCTTCGATGCGCGCTGGCGCCGCCGCGTCAATCTCGCCTCGGCCTGCGTGCTGGCAGGCTTTGCGGTGTGGCAGGGCCTGGGCCTGCTGTCGCGCTGACGCGTTGCATGGCTTGCGACCCGCCGATGCGCGACAGCACCTCGTAGCCGAGCGGCCCCGGGTGCGAGCGCACGAGCGCCAACTCGCCAGCCGGCCAGCGCAGCGGTTCGGTGCGCTGCTGCAGCGACGCACCCGGCGCGCCGCGGGCCAGCGTCACATGGGCGCGAAACGGCCGCCGCTGCACCGGCAACCGGAGCGAGCGCAACACATCGGCGCAGGCGGCGTGCAGCGCGAGCAATGCCGCCGGCGTCTCGTTCGGCTGCAGCACCACCAGGCCGCGTGGCCAGGCCACGCATCGATCGAGCGACAGCTCGAAGGGATGCGGCGGCAGGCGCAGGCCTTGCACGATCGCCGGCAGCCGGTCGGCCGCGACCTCACCGATGAAGTGCAGCGTCATGTGCAGCTTGGGCGTCGCCACGACAGCCGCGCCGGCGGGCCAGGTGCAGGCATCGCGCCAGGCCGCGATGGCGGCGCGCAACGCGGCGCCGGGCCACAACGCGACGAACAGCCGCGCCGTGGGGGCCGCCGCGATCACGCCCACGTCAGCGGGCCAGCATCGCGGCCACCCGCTCGGCAATCGCCAGCGACGACGTCAGCCCCGGCGACTCGATGCCGAACAGGTTCACCAGGCCCGACACGCCGTGTGCGGCCGGGCCGTCGATGCGAAAGTCCTGCGCCGGCTCGCCGGGGCCGCGGATCTTGGGTCGCACGCCGACGTAACCCGGTTGCAGCGCGCCGTCTTTCAGGCCCGGCCAGTAGCGGCGCACCTCGGCGTAGAAATGTGCGCCCTCGGCTTCGTCGAGGGTGTGGTCCAGGGTGTCGACCCAGCGGAAACTCGGGCCGAATTTGGCTTGGCCACCCAGATCGAGTGTCAAGTGGACACCGAGGTGGCTCGACTCGCCAGGAGCCGGATACACCAGGCGTGAAAACGGCGAGCGTCCGCCGAGCGTGAAGTAGCAGCCCTTGGCGAAGTAGCGGGGCGGCACATGCTGCGGGCCCAGGCCGCGCGTGGCGGCTGCCAGCACCGGTGCGCCATGGCCGGCGCTGTTGACCACCGCATCGGCCAGCAAGGTGGTTGCGGTCTCGCCGCCCACTTCCAGCTCGATGCCCTGCGGCGTGGTGGCCGCGCGTTGCACCGGCGACAGCAGCGCCAGCATCGCGCCGGCGGCCTGCGCGTCGCCGAGCAGCGCCAGCATCAGCCCATGGCTGTCGACGATGCCGGTGGAGGGCGACAGCAACGCGCGGGTGCAGTGCAGCTGCGGTTCCAGCGCGAGCGCCTCGTCGCGCGAGAGTTCCTTGCAGGTCGTGCACGCCGTTGGCCAGCGCGCGCCGCTCGATCACCTTCAGCTGCGCCGCTTCAGCGTCGTTGTGCGCCACGATCAACTTGCCGCAGCGCCGGTGATGCACGCCGTGCGACGCGCAGTAGTCGTACAGCAGCGCCTTGCCGCGCACGCACAGCAATGCGCGCAACGAGCCGGTCGGGTAGTAGATGCCGGCGTGGATGACCTCGCTGTTGCGTGCGCTGGTCACGGTGCCGAAGGCGTTTTCGGCCTCGAGCACGATCACCTCGCGGCCGGCCTGCGCGAGCGCGCGCGCGCAGGCCAGGCCGACCACGCCGGCACCGATCACGACACAATCGACCCGCTCCGCAGACATCGAGGCATTGTCGCGGCTGCCCGTGATGTCGGGTCGGTACACTTCGCAGCGAATGAACGGTACTTTGACGGAAACCCGAGTCCTGCTTCTGACCGACGTGGTGGACAGCACCAGGCTGTCGGAGGAACTGGGAGACCAGGTCATGGCCGGAATGTGGGCTGCGCACGACCGCCTGGCGCGGTGTTCTCGCGCAGGACCTCGATCGTCGAGCTTCCTTACAGTCGCGTCCGCGCCAGCCCCCGTCTTGACGCTAACTCATTGATTCGTTGGGTGAAGTTCCAGCTGGCACTGGGCTTGCTTATCAACAGGCGGCTGAATGACGCCAGTAGTGGCTGGCAAATATCAATCGTCACGCCCTCAGGGCAGGAGGCTCCATGTCAACCAATGAAACCTGGATGAAGCGAATGGGCAGGTACACCCTGGCTGTTGTCGCGCTTGCAGGACTGGCCGCAACCACCAGCGTCCGAGCCGACGTGATCAACTTCGATGAGCTCGCCAACAATGCGGTGGTGAACAACGTGTACGCGGGGGTCACCTTCGGTACCACTGGCGGAGACGGCGAAGTGCGGACCTACAACGGGTGCTGCGCTCAGAGCATTCCGAACGCCATCGGCTCCCATGCGGGAGGCGGATTCAACTTCAATGGCGACCTGCGCGTGACGTTCGCGTCGGCGGTCAACAACCTGATGTTCTACACCGGTGGCGACGACAACACCACGGGTTCGGTTGGATTCGGTCGACGTCTTCGGCACGAGTGGGCTGCTCGGCACGGTCCAGCTCATCGGCGACGCCGACGGCGCGGGTTGACTGAGGAGCTTCAGAATCTGTCTGCGTTCCTGAATGTCACGTCCATTCACATCCGGAATGTCACCGACGCGGCCGGCCTCGTGTATGACACTTTCAGCTTCAATAGGGGCGCCGCCGTGCCCGAACCGTCCTCCCTTGCACTCCTTGGCATCGCCGCGTTGGGCCTTGGGCTCTGGCGCCGGAAGCCAAGCGCGAAGTGACCGCGGGTCGGCCACGTGCAACAGAAAGGCGGCCACGGCCGCCTTTCTTCTTTGGGGAACAATCGCACGACTCGCCGTCGTGCCGGCGTTACACGCCACCCGCCACACCCTGCGCGATCGCCATGCCCATCTCGGAGGTAGACGCCTTGCCGCCCAGGTCGGGGCGTGCGCGGCCCGTCGCGCAGCACGCCTTCGATCGCGCGCAGGATTGCGTCGTGCGCGTCGCGGCCGGCGCCGCGAGGAAGTCGAGCACATCGCGCCGGACCTGATCTGGCCCACCGGGTTGGCGATGTTCTTGCCGTAGATGTCGGGCGCCGAGCCGTGCACCGGCTCGCAGACTGGGAACTTGCGCTCCGGGTTCATGTTGGCGCTCGGCGCGAGGCCGATGGTGCCGGCGCACGCGGGCCCGAGGTCGGACAGGATGTCGCCGAACAGGTTGGTCGCCGCCACCACGTCGAAGCGCTGCGGCTGCAACACGAAGCGCGCCGACAGGATGTCGATGTGCTGCTTGTCCCACTGCACGTCGGGGTAGCGGGCGGCCATCTCGACGCAGCGTTCGTCCCACCACGGGATCGAGATCGAGATGCCGTTGCTCTTGGTGGCCAGGGTCAACGTCTTGCGCGGACGCGAGCGCGCCAGCTCGAACGCGAACTTCAGCAGCCGCTCGCTGCCGATGCGGTCGACCGCGTGGCGACGGCCTGCAACGCGCCCGTTCGCGCACGCGGCGGCACGCCGCGTCGGATTCACGCCAGCGGGCAGTGCCGTCGCACCCACAATCGGCGCCGTGAGCGAGACGCCGACCCAGCACGCACGCCCCTGCCCTCAATGCAGCCAGACCATGGCGCATCTGGTGCTGCAGGGCCACCAGGCGAACGACGTGGTGGTCGACCATTGCGCGGCCTGCCGGCTGCTGTGGTTCGATGCGCTGGAGTCGGTGCAGTTGTCGGGCCGAGGCTGGGTGCAGGCGCTGCGCGAACTGCAACGCGGCGCACGCGGCGAACCCAGCGCGCATCGGCCGGCCGTGCTGCAGTGCCCAAGTTGCCGCAGCGCGCTGAAGCCGGTGCACAACACCACGCGCTATGGGCGTTTCCCGGCGCTGGAGTGCCCGCAACGCCATGGCCACTTGCACAGCCACAGCGGCATGCTGGCCGAGCGCGGCTTGGTGCGCTCGCTGCTCGGCCCCGAGCGTCAGGCGCTGGCGACGGAGCGGCGCACGCTGAGCTGCCTGAATTGCGGCGCTGCGTGCGACGGCAGCAGCGAGTCGTGCAGCTACTGCGCCACGCCGCTGATGGTGATCGACCTGCCGCGCCTGGCGCACGCGCTGCGCCAGCGCGCCGGCAACTGGAGCGCCTCTCCGGCGCCCGATGGTGTGCCGATGCGCTGGGAATGTCGTGGCTGCGGCCAGCCGCTCGACCCGAGCCGCGAGGTGGCTTGCGCGGCGTGCGGCCACGCGGTGGTGGCGCCGTCGCTGCTCGACATCACGCCGCTGCTGATGGCCGCCGAACACGAGCTGCGCAGCGCCGAGCTGGCGGCGCGGCCCTATCGCCGCAAGCCACCGCGCGCGCGCCACTGGCAGGAGACGGGCCTGGGCATGCTGCATCGCTTCTGGCGCGCTGACGAACACGACCGGCGGCCCGACTTGCGCTGGACCCTGGCGGTCGCAGCGGGCGTGTTCGTGCTGCTGTGGGTGCTCAGGCGCTGAGCTGAGGCCCGTGCGGCCGTGGCCGCTGCGTCAGCCGTCGATGCCGCTCAGACGCTGGCACAGCACATCGAGTGCCTGCGCCTCGTCGGCCGCCAACTCACCCGCGCGCAGGCGCGTGGCGCGTTCGATCGAGCGCAAGCGGAACAGCAGCTCGCTTTCCATCGCGTCGGCTTCGGCAGCGTTTTGCATCCCCACACACTCGGTGCTCCACAAGCCGCTGGAGTACCAGCCGGCGCGCAGGCGGCCCAGCAGGTGCAGCGCCAGCGCGAGCGCGTTCTTCAACGCCGGTGATTCGGCTTCGCCGGCCAGCGCCGCGGTGGCGTCGTGTGCGGCCTGCAACTCGGCATCGAGCCGTCCCAGGCGCATCTTCACGTCGCCGAGGTTGCTTTGCACCTGCGACGCGCCGGCCTCACGGGCGCTGTCGGCGATGCTGCCAACCCAGCTGAGGTCGAACTCATCGGGCACGACACGCAGCGCCACGCTGGCACGCGACAGCTGCACGCCGTCGTGGCGCAAGGCACCGAGCGCGGCTTCCACCACGGCGAGCAGGCGGCCCAGCGGCGACACGTCGTCGCGCCGCAGGCCGTGCGGATAGCCCGAGCCATCGAGCCGCTCGTGGTGTTCGGCGATGGCGCGGCACACGGTGCCCGGGTAGTTGGTCAGCTGGGCGACCAGCAGCTGGCCCACGTGGGGATGCACGACCAGCTGTTGGTAGCTGATGAAATCGAGGCTGCGGTTGGCGTCGGCCTCACCGTAGCGCGGGTCGATGTACATCTCGCCCAGGTCATGCAGCAGGCCGCCCAGCATGGCCTGGCGCAACTCCGCGGTGCCGCCGCCGTGGGCCGCCATCAAGGCGCCGGCCAGCGCCATCGCCCGCACGGCATGGTCGAACGAGTCGGGGCGCGACGCCTGGCCCGCCGTGAGCAGCAGCTGGGCCACCGAGTGCAGCGGCAGGTGCGCCACCTGCGGCATCACCTTGAGGGCCTGGCTGCGCAGCAGCGCCGACAGCGGCGTGTCGCGCGCCAGCAGCTCTTCGGTGCAGGTCACCAGCGTCTGGCTGGTGACGCCGTCTTCGGCCAGCAGGCAACTCTCCAGCGGGTTGCGCAGCTGGCGGTCGAGCAGCTTGCGCTGCAGCGCGCCGGACACCGGCTGGTCGCGCGCCCACAGCTTGATGCCCGCGATGTCGAAGATGTCGCGCGAGGCGATGATGCTCTTGGTCTGGCTGGCCTCCAGGATCGTGGCCAGCGCGTGCTGATTGGCAGTCAAAAACGAGTCGTTGCGGGCCGGCGCGGTCATGCGTACTCCAGAGGACGGCAGTCCAGCTGGTTTTCGGCGCGCCGCGCCGCGTCTTGAGCGCCAAAGGTCACCGTTCGAAACGCCGGCTACCCGGGCGGCGACGTGACCCGCCCGGCGCATCGCAAGCTGTGACGCGCGGTCGGGGTCGGCGGCTGTTACGCGCCGTCGGCGACCCGCTGCGCGATCGCCTGGCCCATCTGCGGTGGTCGACGCCTTGCCGCCCAGGTCGGGCGTGCGCGGCCCGTCGCGCAGCACGCCTTCGATCGCGCGCAGGATCGCGTCGTGCGCGTCGCGGCCGGCGCCGCTGCCGCGCGTGAGGAAGTCGAGCATCATCGCGCCGGCCCAGATCTGGCCCACCGGGTTGGCGATGTTCTTGCCGTAGATGTCGGGCGCCGAGCCGTGCACCGGCTCGAACAGACTGGGGAACTTGCGCTCCGGGTTCATGTTGGCGCGACGGCGCGATGCCGATGGTGCCGGTGCACGCGGGCCCGAGGTCGGAGAGGATGTCGCCGAACAGGTTGGTCGCCGCCACCACGTCGAAGCGCTGCGGCTGCAGCACGAAGCGTGCGGACAGGATGTCGATGTGCTGCTTGTCCCACTGCACGTCGGGGTAGCGGGCGGCCATCTCGACGCAGCGCTCGTCCCACCACGGCATCGAGATCGAGATGCCGTTGCTCTTGGTGGCCAGGGTCAACGTCTTGCGCGGGCGCGAGCGCGCCAGCTCGAACGCGAACTTCAGCAGCCGCTCGCTGCCGATGCGGCTGAAGATCGATGTCTGCGACACGAACTCGCGCTCGGTGCCGGGGTACATCACGCCGCCCACCGCCGAGTACTCGCCCTCGGTGTTCTCGCGCACGATGAACATGTCGATGTCGCCCGGCTTGCGGCCGGCCAGCGGGCACGGCACGCCGTCGAACAGTCGCGCCGGCCGCAAGTTGATGTACTGGTCGAAGTCGCGGCGGAACTTGATCAGCGACCCCCACAGCGACACGTGATCGGGCACGGTCGCGGGCCAGCCGACGGCGCCGAAGTACAGGGCATCCACCCCTTCGAGCTGGCGCCGCCAGTCGTCGGGCATCATCTGGCCGTGCTGCGCGAAGTAGTCGCAGCTGGCCCACTCGATCGGCTGCCATTGCAGTTGCAGCTTGAAGCGTTTGGCCGCCGCGTCGAGCACGCGCACGCCCTCGGGCATCACCTCCTTGCCGATGCCGTCGCCGGGAATCACCGCAATGCGAAATGACGTGATGGTCATGGCCGCTTTCCTGTCACTGTGAGGTCGGTGTCGCGCTGCGGATGCTAGGGCATGCGGCAACGGCATGGCCCCGCGCGGCGGGCGCGCTCCGCGATGGTGGCAGACTCACCGGTTCTGAAGAAGGAGAAGACCGATGAATGCGAGCTCCGCCAGAACACCCCACAACCGCGTCGCATTGGTCACCGGAGCCGGCTCGGGCATCGGCGCCGCCTGTGCGCAGGCACTGCTGGCCGACGGCTGGCGCGTGGCCTTCGCCGGCCGCCGTGCCGACGCGCTGCAGCAGGCGATCGCCAAGGCCGGCGACCCGTTCGGCGACATCGCCAAACGCGCGCTGGCCGTGCCCACCGACGTCACCAAACCGGCCGCGGTGGCGGCGCTGTTCGACGCCGTGGTCACGCGCTTCGGCCGCCTCGATCTGCTGTTCAACAACGCCGGCATGGGCGCCCCCGCGGTGCCGATCGACGAACTGCCGCTCGAGAAGTGGCAGCAGGTGGTCGAGACCAACCTGAACGGCTCGTTCTACTGCCTGCAGCAGGCGTTCCGCGTGATGAAGCAGCAAAGCCCCAAGGGCGGGCGCATCATCAACAACGGCTCGATCTCGGCCTACGCGCCGCGGCCGATGTCGATCGCCTACACCGCCACCAAGCACGCGGTGAGCGGCCTCACGCGCACCGCTGCGCTCGACGGGCGCGCCTACGAGATCGCGGTGGGCCAGCTCGACATCGGCAACGCGGCCAGCGAGATGACCGATCGCATGGTGGGCGGCGTGCCGCAGGCCGACGGCACGATGAAGCCCGAGCCGCGCATGCCGCTGAAGTCGGTGGCCGATGCGCTGCTGACGATGGCCAATCTGCCGCCCGACAGCAACGTGCTGTTCATGACGGTGATGGCCACCAAGATGCCCTTCGTCGGGCGTGGGTGAAAGAAACAGGGAAATCTCAACGGAGCCATGGCTGCATTCAACGAAGAGACGGTGCAAAGCGTCCACCACTGGACCGACCGCTTGTTCACCTTCACCACCACGCGCGACCCGGCGCTGCGTTTCTCCAACGGCCACTTCACGATGCTCGGGCTGCGCGTCAACGACAAGCCGCTGCTGCGCGCCTACAGCATCGTCAGCGCGAACTACGAAGACCACCTGGAGTTCCTGAGCATCAAGGTGCCGCACGGCCCGCTGACCTCGCGGCTGCAGCACATGCGCCCCGGCGACACCGTGATCATCGGCCGCAAGCCCACCGGCACGCTGGTGATCGACTACCTGCTGCCCGGGCGGCGCCTGTACCTGCTGGGCACCGGCACCGGGCTGGCGCCGTTCATGAGCATCGTGCGCGACCCCGAGACCTACGAGAAGTTCGAGCAGGTGGTGCTGGTGCACGGCGTGCGCACCGTCGACGAGCTGGCCTACCACGACCTGCTGGTCGAGCACCTGCCGAGCCACGAGTTCCTCGGCGAGCTGGTGACCAGCAAGCTGCGCTACTACCCCACCGTGACGCGGCAGAGCTACCGCAACATGGGGCGCATCACGCAGCTGATCGAATCGGGCAAGTTGTTCGCCGACCTCGGGCTGCCGGTGATCGACCCCGCGCACGACCGCGTGATGATCTGCGGCAGCCCGGCGATGCTGCGCGACCTGAAGCACATGCTCGAGCAGCGCGGCTTCAAGGAGGGCAACACCTCGACGCCGGGCGACTTCGTCATCGAGCGCGCGTTCGCCGAGCAGTGACGTCGGCCCCGCGCGGCACTTGCCGGGCCAGGCAGTCGCGGGCAAACCCTGGGTGTAGCGGGCAGCCGCCGTCGCGTACACCGCGGTCGCAGCACAACAAGGCAGGAGTCGACCATGCGAATCGCTCCCCTCACGCCACTTCGCGTCGCCGCAGGCGCGGGCCTGGTTGCTGTCGCGGCAGCCGCGGTCATGGGTTGTGCCACGCCGAGCGTCGATGGCGAGGCCACGATCGCACGCGCCAATCAGGCGATGGGCGGCACGCAACCTGAAGTCGATCCGCTACAGCGCCGAAGGCACCGGCTATACCTTCGGCCAGGCGTTCGTGCCGACCACGGCGTGGCCGAAGATCACGGTGCATGCGCAGGCGCGCAGCATCAACTACGACACCGGCTCGATGCGCGACGAGATCACGCTCAGCCGCGCCGAGCCCAAAGGCGGCGGCGGCTATCCGCTGCAGGGCCAGCAGCGCAACGAGCAGTTCGTCAGCGGCGCCTTCGCATGGAACCAGGCGGCCGCCGGCCCGGTGCCCGGGCCCCGCTTCGTTGCCGACCGCGTGCACCAGCTGTGGATCACGCCGCACGGCGTGTTGAAGGCGGCGCAGCGCAACAAGGCCACGGCGCAGGCGCGCAGCGACGGCACCACCGCGCTGACGTTCACCGAGCCGGGCCGCTTCAACGCCACGGCGATCGTCGGTGCCGACGGCCTGGTGCAGCAGGTCGACTCGCGCGCACCCGATGCGGTGCTGGGCGAGGTCGACGTGGTCACGCGTTATTCGGACTACCGCGACGTCGGCGGCGTCAAGTTCCCCGGCCGCATCGGGCAGAGCCATGGCAGGCCAGCCGGTGCTCGACGTGCAGGTGCGCGACGTGCAACCCAATGCGGCGGTCGACATCGCGGCGCCCGACGCGGTGCGCAACTACAGCGAGCGTGTCACCACCGACAAGATCGCCGACGGGGTGTGGTACGTCGCCGGTGGCTCGCACCACAGCGTGGCCATCGAGATGCGCGACCACATGGTGCTGGTGGAAACACCGTTGAACGACGGCCGCACAGCGCCGGTGATCGAGGCGGTGAAGGCGCTGGCGCCGGGCAAGCCGATCCGCTACGCGATCAACTCGCACCCTCACTTCGATCATGCCGGCGGCCTGCGCACCGCGGCGGCCGAGGGCGCCACCATCGTCACGCAGGCGGCCAACGTGCCGTTCTTCGAGCGCGCGTTCGCCACGCCCAACCGCATCGCACCCGATCGGCTGGCCGCATCGGGCCGGCGCGCCAGCTTCATGGCGGTGGGCGATCGCGCGCAGTTGAGCGACGGCACACGCACGATCGACATCCACCGCATCACCGACAGCGTGCACAACGACTCGTTCCTGATGGTGCACCTGCCGGCCGAGAAGATCCTGATCGAGGCCGACGCCTACACGCCGCTGGCGCCCAACACGCCGCCGCCCGCGGTGGCCAACGCGAACTTCGTCAACCTGATCGCCAACATCGAGCGCCTGAAGCTGAACGTCGAACGCATTGCGCCGTTGCACGGCCGCGTGGTGCCACTGGCCGAGCTGTACACCACCGTCCGCATGACGCCGCGTTGATCCGGCTGCGCCCGGGCGTGATGGCGTGCCGTCGCTAAGATGCGGCACGCCACACGGATGGGACCACCATGGATCTGCAGCTGACCGGCAAGCGGGCGCTCGTCACCGGCGGCAGCCGCGGCATCGGCAAGGCGATCGCGCGTGTGCTCGCGCAGGAAGGCGCCGACGTCGCGCTGCTGGCGCGCAACGAAGCGGCCTTGTCGGCGGCGGCGTCCGAAATCGCCGCGGCGACCGGCCGCACGGTCGTCGGCGTGCGCGGCGACACCACCAGCGACGAGCAGGTCAAGGCGGCGGTGGCCGACGCGGTGCGTCGCCTGGGCGGCGAGATCGACATCCTGGTCAACGCGGCCGCCGAGCCCGCGGGTTTCGCGGCGCCGCCGCAGCTGGCCGACATCACCGGCGCGTACTTCCACGCCGAGCTCGACACCAAGGTGATGGGCTACATCCGCTGCGCGCGCGAAGTGGCGCCCGGCATGCGCGCGCGCCGCTGGGGCCGCATCGTCAACATCAGCGGCCTGGCCGCGCGCCAGACCGGCAACGCGGTGGGCAGCATGCGCAACGTGTCGGTGACCGCGCTCACCAAGAACCTGGCCGACGAGCTGGGGCCGCACGGCATCAACGTCACCGTGGTGCACCCCGGCCTCACGCGCACCGAGCGCACCGCGCCGCTGATCGCGGCGCGCGCCAGCGCGCAAGGCGTGCCGCCGCAGGCGGTGGAAGCACAGATGGCGGCCGGCAACTCGATCCAGCACCTGGTCGATGCGAGCGAGGTCGCCGACGTGGTGGCTTTCCTGTGCTCGCCGCGCTCCAAGGCGATCAACGGCGACGTGATCGCCGCCGGCGGCGGTGCGCCGCGCAGCATCCACTACTGAAGTCTTCCAGCGAGGTGATTGCCATGAAGCTGCATGCGTGGTCGATGGCGCTGCTGGCCGCCGCGCTGTGCGGTGACGCCAACGCCCGCGTGACGCGCATCGTGATCGACGAGACGGTGGTCGAGCCGCTGCCGGCCGGTGGCGCGCGGCCGGCCGATCGCCTACGAGCAGATGGCCGGTCGCGCCTTCGGCGAACTCGACCCCGAGCTGCCCGGCAACGCGATCATCCAGGACATCGAGCTGGCCAAAGACGCCGACGGCAAGGTGCGCTACGTCGCGTCGTTCGTCATCTACAGGCCGGTCGATCGCAGCCAGGCCAGCGGCCTGATGTGGCACGACGTGCCCAACCGCGGCCGCGTCGTTTGCGATCGCGCCGCCAGAGCGCGCGTTCGGCGACATCATGCTGGCCAGCGCCTGGCAGGGCGACAACGCCGGCGCCACCGCGGTGCGGCCGACGGCGCAGCGCTGGCCGGCCTGCAGTGGCTGCACTGCCGGTGGCGCGCGGGCCCGGCGGCGCGCGCGATCACCGGTGAGGTGTTCGCGCGCATCGTCAACCGTTCGGGGCCGGCGTCGCAGCCGCTGCTGGTGCAGACCAACCCGGTGCCTTACCGGCCGCTGTCGCTCGACACGACGAAGGCCAAGCTGGTGTCGCGCGGCGGCGAGAACCAGCGCGGCGAGGTGATCGACGAGGTGGTGATCCCGCCGCCGACTGGGCGTGGGCGCGCTGCGATGCCGCCAATCCATTCCCCGGCACGCCGGACGCGACGCAGATCTGTCTGAAGACACGGCTTCGACGCCGCGCGGCTGTACCAGGTGGTCTTCACCGCCGCCGACCCCTACGTGCTCGGCATCGGCTTCGCCGCGTGGCGCGACGTCGGCGCAGTTCTTCAAGCAGCGCGCAGGCCGACGACGCCGGCACGCCCAACCCGATCGCCGGGCTGCGTGACGCACAGCATCGACGCGCGGCATTTCGCAGTCGGGCAACTTCCTGCGCGGCTGGCTGCACCTGGGCTTCAACCAGGCGAGGCCGGCGCCAGCGTGCACGACGGCATGTGGCCGATCATCGCGGGGCGGCGCATCGCGCTGAACTTCCGCTGGGCGCAGCCCGATGGCGTGCTCGAGCTCTACCAGGCCGGCAGCGAAGGGCCGCAGTGGTGGCTGCCGCATCCCGGACCCGGTGCGCGGCGGCCCGGCGGCCGGCATTCTCGACCGCTGCACGCGGTCGCAGACCTGCCCGAAGGTGATCGAGCATTTCGGCTCGGCCGAGGTGTGGGCGCTGAAGCTGACGCCCGAGTGGGTCGGCACCGATGCGCAAGAGCGACCTGCCGCTGCCCGACGACGTGCGCCGCTACTACATCGCCGAGCTCCACCCACGGCGGCGGCGCCGGCGGCTTCGATTCCAGCCTGCCCGGCGTCGGGCTGCCGAAGGCGGGGCCGTCCTGCCCGGGCAACAACTTCGGCACCGGCGTGCTGCCGGCCAACCCGGTGCCGCACACGCAGACGGTCAACGCGCTGCGCGTGCACTTCCGCGACTGGGTGATGAAGGGCACGCCGCCGCCGCCGAGCCGCTATCCGACGCTGGCCGACGGCGCACGCTGGCGCCGCGGCCGACAAGGCGGCGATCGGCTTTCCCACGCTGCCGGGCTTGCGCGCCACCGTGCCCGAGAGCCGACTTCATCATGCCGGTGCACGACTACGACTGGGGCCCGCAGTTCAACGCGCACGACGGCTCGGGCGTCGCGTCGATCGCGCCGCCGCGCATCAAGCAGGTGCTGACGATGTTCGCGCCCAAGGTCGACGCCGACGGCAACGAGCGTCGGCGGCGTGCCGGTGGTGCTGCTCGATGCGCCGCTGGGCACCTACCTCGGCTGGAACATCACCGCGCGCGGCGACGAGCCGTTCCACAAGGGGCAGATCTGCAACTACGTCGGCGGCATGATCCCGTTCGCGCGCAGCGCGGCCGAGCGCCAGGCCAACAGCGATCCGCGGCCGTCGCTGGAGGAGCGCTACGGCTCCACGACGGTTATGTCGAGCGGGTGCGCGCGGCCGCGGCACGCGCGGTGGAGCAGAGGTTCCTGCTGCCCGGCGACGCGCAGATGTTGATCGACGCGGCCAAGGCCAGCGCCGTGCTGCGCTAGAGGCGCTGCCCGACGCCCTGCGCGGTCAACCCGGCCCCTCGGGTTTCCCGCAGCCACTGCGGCTCGCCGCGTGGCCTATGCTGCGGCTCGCTGAAATTGGTCTGACCACTTGACCGCCGCCCGCGGCAGCCCACCGACACCTCCGATGCCGCTGCAGTCGATCGAACCGCGCCGCCTGTACCGCCAGATCGCCGAGCAGCTGCGCGGCCTGATCCGTGCCGGCGAGTACCCGGTGGGCGCGCGGCTGCCGCCGGAGCGCGACCTGGCCGCGCAACTCAAGGTGTCGCGGCCGTCGGTGCGCGAGGCGCTGATCGCGCTCGAGGTCGAAGGCCTGGTCGAGGTGCGCATGGGCTCGGGCATCTACGTGATCGCGCCCGAGCCGGCACCGAGCGCCGCGCGCGTGGGCGCCGAACTGAGCCCGTTCGAGATCATCCGCGCGCGCCAGTTGATCGAATGCGAGCTGGCCGCGCTGGCCGCCGCCAGCAAGAAGCCGGCCGTGATCGCGCGCGGGCTGCGCGAAGCCCTGGCGCTGATGGAGGCCGACATCGCACGCGAGGTGATGCCGATCCGCGGCGACCGGCTGTTCCACGTGCGGGTGGCCGAGGCGAGCGAGAACAGCGCGCTGCTGCGCGTGGTGACCGAGCTCTACGACGAGCGCAACAACCCGCTGTTCGAGCGGCTCGGGCGCCACTTCGAGCGGGTGGACACCTGGCGCCAGGCGGTGGCCGAGCACCGGCTGGTGGTGGCCGCGATCGCCGCCAAGGATCCCAAGCGCGCGCGCGCTGCGATGCACGAGCACCTGCAGCGCTCGCACGACCGCTTCGGCGCGGCCTGGGCCGGTGGTGACCCGGCGATCCGGCCGCGCGCCGAGAAGGAGGCCGCATGAATCAGCGTGCGACCCAGGTTCATTTGGCGGGCGGCTGAGCCCGACGCGACGACGACCAACGAAAGGAGACCCCCACGATGAAACGTTACACAACCCGTTGGCTGGCCTGCGCCGCCGCGACGCTGGCGCTGACGGTGTCGCTGCCCGGCGCTGGCGCAGACCAAGCTGAAGTTCGCGCATGTCTACGAGACGTCCGAGCCGTACCACAAGTGGGCGGTGTGGGCGGCCGGCGAGATCAAGACAGCGCACCGCCGGCCGCTACGAGATGGAGGTGTTCCCGGCCTCGCAGCTGGGCAAGGAAACCGACATCAACCAGGGCCTGACGCTCGGCACGGTGGACGTGATCTACACCGGCCAGGCGTTCGCCGCGCGCACGCACCCGCCGCTGGCGATCGGCGGCGCGCCGTTCATGTTCCGCGACTTCGACCACTGGAAGAAGTATTCGCAGAGCCCCGTGCTGCAGGAGCTGATGGACGGCTACTTCAAGAAGGGCAACAACAAGCCGCTGGCCGTCACCTACTACGGCGTGCGCCACACCACCGCCAACAAGCCGATCAACAAGCCGGCCGACATGCAGGGCCTGAAGCTGCGCGTGCCCGACGCGCCGCTGTACGTGATGTACCCCAAGGTGGTGGGCGCCAACGCGACGCCGATCGCCTTCGCCGAGGTCTATCTCGCGCTGCAGAGCAAGACGGTCGACGCGCAGGAGAACCCGCTGCCCACCATCGAGGCCAAGAAGTTCTACGAGGTGCAGATCGCACATCAACCTGACCGGCCACATCACCGAGATGCTGCTCACCATCGTCAGCGGCCAGACCTGGAGCAAGCTGTCCGACGCCGACAAGAAGACCTTCGAGACGGTGCTCAAGGAGGCCGCCTCCAAGGCCACCGACGAGATCGCCGCCGCCGAGATCAAGCTGGTCGACGACTTCGCCACCAAGTACAAGAAGACGGTGGTCAAGTCCGACCGTGCGGCGTTCGCGCAGGCGTTCGAGAAGTTCCACCTCGGGCCCGACGCCACCTGGGACAAGGCGCTGTACGACAAGCTGCAAGCCATCAAGTGATGGCGCTCCCGGTGGCCGCCCGCACGACGGCGCGGCCACGATGAGCCGGCGCGCTGCCTGGAGCACGGGCAGCGCGCGGGCCGACTGGCACCGACTCCCAAGATGACCACCACCGACATCGACGCCCTGCCCAAGGTGATGGGCGACGACGGGCAGTTCCACGCCACCGACGAGGCGGTGGACCTGTCGGACACCACGCTCGAGGCGTGGGTGGCGCTCGGCCATCTTCTGGCTGCTCGGCGCCACCGTGTTCTATCAGTTCTTCACCCGCTACGTGCTCAACAACTCGGCCTCGTGGACCGAGGAGATCGCGCGCTACCTGCTGATCGGCACGGTGTTCGTCGGCGCGGCGATCGGCGTGGCCAAGAACAACCACATCCAGGTCGACCTGCTGTACCGCTACCTGCCGCGCGCGGCGGCGCGCGTGCTGTCGACCGTGGTCGACGTGCTGCGCATCGCCTTCTTCGCCGCGATGGCGGTGCTGACGGTGCAGATGATGGTCAAGATGTCCGGCCAGATGATGACCATCGTCGACATCCCGATCAACGTGCTGTACGGCGTGTGCCTGTTCGGGCTGGTGATGATGGCGTTGCGCTCGATGTGGGTGGCGCGCGTGCATTGGCGGCGCGGCTACAGCATGCTCGAGCGGCCCGAGACCTCGATGGAAGACAAGTAGCGCATGCTCAAGATCATCTTCCTCGTGCTGATGGCCGGCGGCATTCCGGTGGCCATCGCGATGGCGGGCGCCTCGCTGGTCTACATCCTGTTCAGCGGCAACCTGCCGCCGTTCGTGGTGATCCACCGCATGATCGGCGGCATCGACAGCTTCCCGCTGCTGGCGGTGCCGTTCTTCATCCTCGCCGGCAACCTGATGAACAACGCCGGCATCACCAACCGCATCTACAACTTCGCGCTCGCGCTGGTGGGTTGGCTCAAGGGCGGTCTGGGCCACGTCAACGTGGTGGGCTCGGTGGTCTTCGCCGGCATGAGCGGCACTGCGATCGCCGACGCCGCGGGCCTGGGCACGATCGAGATCAAGGCCATGAAGGACTACGGCTACTCGGGCGAGTTCGCCGTCGGCGTCACCGCGGCGTCAGCGACGCTCGGGCCCATCATCCCGCCGAGCCTGCCGTTCGTGATCTACGGCGATGATGGCCAACGTGTCGGTCGGTGCACTGTTCCTGGCCGGCCTGTTGCCCGGCGTGCTGATGGCCGTCGCTGATGATGGTCACCGTGGCCTACTTCGCCCACAAGAACAAGTGGGGCGGCGACATCAAGTTCTCCGCCACGCGCTTCGGCAAGGCACTGGTCGAGCTGGCGGTGGTGGCGGCCTGGCCGGTGGCGATCTACCAACTGGTGCAGGCCGGTGCCCAGCCGCAGCTCACGGTGTTCGTCGGCCTGGTGGTGCTGTTCGCGGCCGACCGCTACTTCCAGTGGCAAGCGGTGCTGCCGATCATGACGCCGGTGCTGCTGATCGGCGGCATGAGCACCGGTTTGTTCACGCCCACCGAAGGCGCCATCGCGGCCAGCGTGTGGGCGCTGGCGCTCGGCCTGTTCTGGTACCGCACGATGACCTTGAAGATGTTCGTCAAGGTCAGCCTCGACACCGTGGAGACCACCGCCACCGTGATGTTCATCGTCGCTGCGGCGTCGATCTTCGGCTGGATGCTCACCGCCACCGGGGTCACCGCCGCAATCGCGCAATGGGTGCTGGCGATGACGCGCGACCCGTGGATGTTCCTGCTGATGGCCAACCTGCTGATGCTGTTCGTCGGCTGCTTCCTCGAGCCGACGGCAGCCATCACGATCCTGGTGCCGATCCTGCTGCCGATCGCGCGTCAGCTCGGCGTCGACCCGGTGCACTTCGGCCTGGTGATGGTGCTCAACCTGATGATCGGTCTGCTGCACCCACCGATGGGCATGGTGCTGTTCGTGCTGGCGCGCGTGGCCAAGCTGAGCGTCGAGCGCACGACGATGGCGATCCTGCCCTGGTTGGTGCCGCTGCTGGCCAGCCTGATCATCCTGACCTACGTGCCGGCGATCGGGTTGTGGCTGCCGAGGACGATGGGGTTGTAGGGGGTCTTGATTCTTGCGCGCTGATGGCGCGGCGCGGCGGGCGGTACCCGGTGTGGGCTCCTACTGTGGCGGTCGGCCCGGCGGGCCGACTCCGCTGTGATGCTCGGCCTGAGGGCGCGCCGCGAAACTCGCTTCACTCCCGTGCGCTCGTCTCGCGCTCGGACGAACGCGGCGCAGCTCAGAATGGTCGAAGCGCGCGGCTGCGCGCGCTGCCGACCTCGCGGCTGCTGCGCTTCTCGCCGCCCCACAAGTCGCCCACCCCGGGCACCGCCCGCCGCGCAGCAGCGCTCGTGGTGTTGCGACGACGCATGCCACGGCGGTGCCGGCAAAGCCGGGGGTGGGTGTGCGACGGCAGCGACATATGCGGCGCCGAGGAGCGCAGAGCTCATGGCCGCGCGCGCGCAGCGCGCGCTTCGTGTTCTGACTCGCCGAGATTGTTCGAGCGAAACGAACGCAGTGAGCGAAGCGAGTTTCTCGGCGGGCCATGAGACCGAGCACGCAGGGACCCCTCGCGCAGCGAGGGGCTGCCGCATACGAGCGCCGGCGCATACCCGCCCGCGGCTTTGCGCGCTCGATCGGCGAACGAGAGCGGATGCAACATGACCCGCATCGCCTCCATCGAAATCCTGCAGGTCGACCTGCCGCCGCCGGTGCCGCGCAGCGACGCGATCCAGTCGTTCGTGACGCAGGAGACGCCGATCGTGCGGCTGCGCATGGACGACGGCAGCGAGCGGCACCGGCTACAGCTACACCATCGGCACCGGCGGCTCGTCGGTGGTGGCGCTGCTGCGCGACCACCTGTGTCCGCGGCTGCTCGGCCGCGACCCGGCGTTGATCGAGGCGATCTGGCGCGACCTGCTGTTCGCGACCCACGCCACCAGCGTCGGCGCGATCACCAGCCTGGCGCTGGCGGCGATCGACACCGCGCTGTGGGACTGGCGCTGCCGGCGCGACGGCCAGCCGCTGTGGCGCGCCGCCGGCGGCGCCAAGCAACGCATCCCGGTGTACACCACCGAGGGCGGCTGGCTGCACCTGTCGCCCGACGACCTGGTGCGCGAGACGCTGGCCGCGCAGCAGGCGGGCTTCAAGGGCGCCAAGATCAAGGTCGGCAAGCCGCATGTCAGCGAAGACCTGGCGCGCCTGCGCGCGGTGCGCGAGGCGGTGGGCGACGCCTTCGAGATCATGGTCGACGCCAACCAGTGCTTCACGCTGAGCGAGGCGCTGCGCCGCGCGCCGCAGTACGCCGAGCTCGGCATCGCCTGGTTCGAGGAGCCGCTGCCGGCCGACGACATCGCGGGCCATGCGCGGCTGGCGGCCGCCAGCGCGGTGCCGATCGCGGTGGGCGAGTCGCTGTACTCGCCGGCGCAGTTCGCGGCCTACGTGCAGCAGGGCGCCTGCTCGATCGTGCAGGTCGACGTGGCGCGCGTCGGCGGCATCACGCCGTGGCTGAAGGTGGCGCACATGGCCGAGGCCTTCAACCTCGCGGTGTGCCCGCACTTCCTGATGGAGCTGCACGTGTCGCTGACCGCGGCGGTGCCGAGCGCGGCATGGCTGGAATACATCCCGCAGCTCGACGCCGTGGCGTCGAGCCGCCTGGCCATCGAAGACGGCGTGGCGATGCGCGCCCGACACGCCGGGGCTGGGCATCCAATGGCGGCACGACGAACTCGACCGTCGCGCGCGGGCGCGCTACCGATCTCACTGAAGGGCTGACAACATGAGCACGCGACTCGCCGGCAAGACGGCCTTTCTCACCGCCGCGGCGCAAGGCATCGGCCGCGCCACCGCGCTGGCGTTCGCGCGCGAAGGGCGCGAAGGTGATCGCCACCGACATCGACGAGGCGCGGCCTGGCCGCGCTGGCGCGCGAGCTGCGGCTGCAGCACGCGCCGGCTGGACGTGCTCGACGCCGGCGCCATCGCCGCCGCGGCGCGCGAGGCGGGCCCGGTGCAGGTGCTGTTCAACGCCGCCGGCATCGTGCACGCGGGCAGCGTGCTGGAGTTCACCGATGCCGACTGGGACCTGGCGTTCAACCTCAACGCGCGCGCGATGGCGCACACGATCCGCGCCTTCCTGCCCGGCATGCTGGCGCAAGGCGGCGGCTCGATCGTCAACATCGCCTCGGTGGCCGGCAGCGTGAAGGGCGTGCCGAACCGCTTCGTCTATGCGCGCCAGCAAGGCCGCGGTGATCGGCCTGACCAAGGCGGTGGCCGCCGACTTCGTCTCGCGCGGCATCCGTTGCAACGCGATCTGCCCCGGCACCGTCGATTCGCCGTCGCTGCGCCGCACGCATCACCGCGCAGTCGCGCGCCAGCGGCAAGTCGGAAGCCGAGGTGCGCGACGATGTTCGTCGGCCGCCAGCCGATGGGCCGCCTGGGCACGCGCCGACGAGATCGCCGCGCTGGCGGTGTACCTGGCCAGCGACGAGGCGGCGTTCACCACCGGCAGTGTGATGATTGCCGACGGCGGCATGTCCAACTGAGCTTGATTCCTTGAAGGAGAGATCGCGATGAAGCTGATGCGCTATGGTGCCAAGGGCTCCGAAAGGCCCGGACTGATCGACGCGCAAGGCAAGGTGCGCTCGCTGTCGGGCGTGATGGCCGATCTCGGGCGCCGACGCGCTGTCGCCGGCGAGCCTGGCCAGGCTGCGTGGCATCGATCCGGCGACGCTGCCGGTGGTGGCGCACCCGGCGCATCGCGCCGCCGTGGAGCGGTTGCGGCAAGTTCCTGTGCATCGGCTTGAACTATGTGGACCATGCGGCCGAGGCCGGCATGCCGGTGCCCAAGGAGCCGATCCTGTTCATGAAGCCGATCAGCGCCCGTGTCGGCCCCAACGATGCGGTCGTGCTGCCGCAGGGTCGGTCAAGGGCGACTGGGAGGTCGAGCTCGGCGTCGTGATCGGCACGCGGGCGCGCTACGTGACGAGGCCGATGCACTGAACTACGTGGCAGGCTATTGCGTGGTCAACGACGTGTCGGAGCGCGAGTACCAGCTCGAGCGCGGCGGCAATGGGACAAGGGCAAGGGCTGCGACACCTTCGGCCCCGTGGGCCCGTGGCTGGTCACCACCGACGAGATCCCCGATCCGCAGGCGCTGCCGATGTGGTGCGAGGTGAACGGCCGCCGCATGCAGAACGGAAATACGCGTACGATGGTATTCGGCGTCAGGCAACTGGTGAGCTACCTCAGCCGTTTCATGACGCTGGAGCCGGGGGACTTGATCTCGACGGGCACACCGCCCGGCGTGGGCATGGGCGTGAAGCCGCAGCCTCAGTTCTTGAAGCCGGGCGACACCATGCGCGCTGGGCATCGAGGGCTGGGGGTGCAGCAGCAGGCCGTGCACGCCTGGAACCCGGAGTTGATCGACAACTAACCGAGCAAAGGAGTATCACTGCGTGAAGACACGAGTCGTCCGGATCTTCACGGGAGCAACCTTTCGAGTCCCAGAACATATTCAACGCATCGACTCGAAGCACACCCACGGCTGGCAGCTGCGGTACGGGAAATCGAAGATGTTTTCCGACCACAGCAACGACGGCAGCAAGGCTCGCGCGGCCTTGAAGCTGGCCACTGCCGAATTGATCAAGCGCATCGCCAAATTGCCGGCACCCTCGGGCCTGCGGCGCGACATCGCGTCGAACAAGGGCTCGAATTTGCCGGTGGGCATCTCGGGCCCGATCGTGCGCACCAGGCCCGGGCGCAACACGCGCGACGCCAGCTTCGGCGTCACGCTGCCGCGCTTTGGCATGAAGCCCACCACGCGCAGCGTCTACATCGCCACTGAGAACACCTACACGCTCTGGCGCGCTACAAGACAGCGCTGGCAAAGGCCATCGAGTTGCGGCGCGCGGCCGAACGGGCGTATCAACTGGCGGCGACCAAGGCCAAACGCGCGGGGGCGCGCAAAGCAGATGAGATAACAAGAGTCGAGACGAGCCATCAGCGGCCGAGCGGCGCCTGGGGGGCGCCGCGCGGGTCGCTCCGAAGGCGCCGGCTCAATGGGGGGCTGGCCCTTCGGACCCAAGGGGTCCATATGAGCGCTGTCATTCGCATCCATCCCGCCGACGACGTGGTGATCGCGCGCCGCCAATTCTTGGGCGGCACGCGCGTCGACAGCGAGGGCATCACGGTGGCGGGCCTGGTGCCGCCGGGCCACAAGATCGCGGTGCGCGCGATCGCGGCCGGCGCGCCGGTGCGGCGCTACAACCAGATCATCGGCTTCGCGACGCAAGCCATCGCGCCGGGCCAGCACGTGCACACGCACAACCTGGCGTTCTCGACGTTCGAGCGCGACGCACGAGGTCGGCGCCGGCGTGCACCCGACCGCGTACGTCGACGAGCCGGCCACCTTCATGGGCATCGTGCGCGACGACGGCCGCATCGCGACGCGCAACTACATCGGCGTGCTGACCAGCGTCAACTGCTCGGCCACCGCGGCGCGCGCGATCGCCGACCAGTTCCGGCGCGACATCCATCCCGAGGCGCTGGCCGACTACCCCAACGTCGACGGCGTGGTCGCACTCACGCACGGCGCGGGCTGCGCCACGGCCAGCGATGGCGAGGAGCTGCTGGTGCTGCGCCGCACGCTGGGCGGTTATGCCAAGCACGCCAACTTCGCCGCCGTGCTGGTGGTCGGCCTGGGCTGCGAGACCAACCAGATCCAGGGCCTGATGGCGCAAGAGGGCCTGGCCGAAGGCGCGCGCCTGCAGGCCTTCAGCATCCAGGACACCGGCGGCACCGCCAAGACGGTGGCGCGCGGCGTGCAGATCATCAAGGGCCTGCTGAAGGAGGCCAACCGCGTCAAGCGCCAGCCGGTGCAGCGCCAGCCACATCACGGTGGGCCTGCAATGCGGCGGCTCCGACGGCTACTCGGGCATCAGCGCCAACCCGGCGCTCGGTGCGGCGGTCGACCGGCTGGTGCGCCACGGCGGCAGCGCGATCCTGTCGGAGACGCCCGAGATCTACGGCGGCGAGCACCTGCTGACGCGCCGCGCCGTGAGCCGCGCGGTGGCCGACAAGCTGCTGGCGCGCATCCGCTGGTGGGAGGCCTACACCGCGCGCAACAGCATGTCGATGGACAACAACCCGTCGGCCGGCAACAAGGCGGGCGGCTTGACCACCATCCTCGAGAAGTCGCTCGGCGCGATCGCCAAGAGCGGCACCACCAATCTGGTCGACGTGGTCGAGTTCGCCGAGCGCGGTCAAGGCGCGCGGCCTGGTCTACATGGACACGCCGGGCTACGACCCGGTGTCGGCCACCGGCCAGGTGGCCGGCGGCGCCAACCTGATCTGCTTCACCACCGGCCGCGGCTCGGCGTACGGCTGCGCGCCGAGCCCGTCATTGAAGCTGTCGACCAACACCGCGCTGTGGCTCAAGCAGCAGGAAGACATCGACATCGATTGCGGCGGCATCATCGAAGGCGGCGACACCATCGACACGGTGGGCGAGCGCATCTTCCGCCTGATGCTGGCCACCGCCTCAGGCGAAAAGACCAAGAGCGAACTGCACGGCTATGGGCAGAACGAGTTCGTGCCTTGGCAGCTCGGCGCGGTGATGTAGGCGGCGCCTGCGCTGCCGCGCCCGTCAACTCAGGCCGCCACCACGCCACGCCGCAGGCGCTGGGTCGGCCGCGAACGCAGCCAGCTCCAGATCTGCTCGCGCACGCGGTTGCCGGACAGCACGGCCTCCAGCGCGTCGACGGCGCGGTCCACTTCGTCGAGCGTGTTGTAGAAGTAGAAGCTCAGCCGGCAACTGGCCGGGATTCGAGCCCCAGCTGCTGGTGCGCCAGCGTCGCGCAATGGCAGCCCGCGCGCGACTCGATGCCGCTGCGCGTTCAGCGCCTCGGCCAGTCCATCGGGTTGCGGCCGGCGACGTTGAACGCCACCAGCGAGCTGCGGCGCGACGCGTCGCGCGGGCCGTAGATCGTGAGGCCGGGCATCGCGGCGCAGCCGCTCGAGCGCATGCGCGGTCAGCGTGCGGTTCCAGGCGCCGATGCGCTGCATCGCGGCCTGCACCGCGTCCGCGATCGATCGCGCGGGCGCTGTTGAAGTAGGTGGCGCGTTGGGCGTCAGCGCGAGGTCGAGCAGCATGCGCAGCGCCTGCGCCGACACGATGGTGCCGAGGATGTTGGGCGTGCCGGCCGCAAACTTCCACGGCAGCGCGTTGTAGTCCACGTGGTCGGCGGACACCTGCCCCTCGGCGATCATGTCGCCGCCATAGAGGAACGGCAGCGACGACTGCAGCAGCTGCTCCTTGGCGTACAGCACGCCGACGCCGAACGGCGCCAGCATCTTGTGGAACGAGAACGACAGGTAGTCGACGTCGAGCGCCTGCACGTCGACGAAGGTGCCCGGCACCAGTTGCGCGCCGTCGACCAGCAGGTACGAGCGCCGCTCGCCGTTGGGCTGCGCGATAGCCGCTGGCGTTCGCCAGCGCGCGGACGGCGGCCAGCGGGTTCTTGGTGCCGAAGAAGTTCGAGGCGCCGGTGCAACACACGAGCTTGGTGCGCTCGTCGACCAGCGAGGCCAGGTGCTCGAGGTCGAGCTCGCCGGTGGCGGGGTCGAAGCGCGCGAGCCGGTACTCCACCCGGCGGCCGAAGCGCGGCAGGATGTCGCGGCACATCGCGTACCACGGCACGTAGTTGGAGTTGTGCTCCATCATCGTCGTGACCACGTTGTCGCCGTCGCGGAACTCGCTCATCAGCGAATACATGACCGTGTTGTGCGCCTCGGTGGTGTTGCGCACCACGACGATGTTCCTGCGGCTCGGTGCGCCGATGAAGCGCGCGATGTCGTCGTAGGCGGACTCGAAGCGCTCGGTGGTGATCTGCGAGGCGTCCGACTGGCCGCGGTGCACGTTGTCGTAGGCCGGCGCCAGCGCCTGATACAGCGCCAGCAGCGCGCGCGGCGGCTGCGTGCTGGCGGCGTTGTTGGTGACCACCCGGCCGTGCGCCGGAAACAGGAAGTGGCTCCGGATGGCTTCGAGATCCCAGGGTTGTGGGTTCATGGCGCGCTCCAGACGGTCGACCGCAGGGCGTCCTCGGCGCTGGGCGGCAGACGGCGGCGTCTGCCATCGCCTCGGGCTGTGACGATCTGTTGCTGGCCGCGACGCGGCGGTTCAATGCATCGGCCGTGACGGTGCCCGTGCTTTTGTCGCACAATCCTGCGCGCAGGGAATCGAGGCCATGGGTATCCGCATTGCCTGGACCATCGTCGCGCTGATCATCATCGGAGCCGCCATCTCGGCGGTCTTCCGGGTGGCGACGGCCCCCGACCGCATCCGCGAACGGCGCGAAATCGCCAAAGAGGTGTGCCTGAAGGCCGGCGGCGAATGGATCGTCGGCGACAACCGACGCGAGGTCTGCAAGCGCGCCTGAACCGCCGGCGGCGGTTTCATCTCTGTTTCACACGCTTCACCCAGGTTTCACGCCGCGGCGGCACGAGGGCGCCTCGCCATCGAACCCTTCCTCGCATGTCCGACCTCATCATCCATGGCGGCGCGCCGCTGAAAGGCCGCATCCAGCCCTCGGCCAACAAGAACGCGGTGCTGCCGATCCTGGCGGCCACCTTGCTGACGCGACCAGCCGGTGCGCTTGCACCGCGTGCCCGAGATCACCGACGTGCGCAAGCTGCTCGAGTTGTTTCGCGCATGGGCAGCCGCGTCGAGGTCGACTTCGCCACCGGCGAGGTCGAGATCGAGCACCGCGACACCGCGTTCGATGCCCGCGCGATGCGGCTGCCGCAGGCGATGCGCTCGTCGATCATGCTGGTGCCGCCGCTGCTTCGCGCTTCGGCCAGGCGCGCATCGAGGACGAGGTGCGCGGCTGCACGCTGGGCGTGCGCGAGATCGACCCGCACATCGAGGTGTTCGAGCACTTCGGCGCGCGCGTCGAGCGCACCGACGACGGCTGGTGTGCTCGACGTCAAGCGGCCGCTGCAGGCCGGCGCAGCACTGGCTCGACTACGCCTCGGTCACCACCACCGAGAACTTCGTGCTGTGCGCGGCGCTGGCCGCAGGGCCGCTCCACGCTCACCAACGCGGCCTGCGAGCCGCACGTGCAGGAGTTCTGCCGCTTCCTGTCGCTGCTGGGCGCACGCATCGACGGCGTCGGCACCTCCGCGCTCACCGTCACGGCGTCGAGGGCCTCGGCGGCGCCGAGTACCGCTTCGACGAGGACTTCCACGAGATCGCCACCTTCCTGGCGCTGGGCGCCATCACCGGCGGCGACGTGCGGTGCACAACCCGGTGCCCGAGCAGTTTCCGCTGATCGACCGCACCTTCGCCAAGTTCGGCGCCTACGTCACCCACGAGCAGGGCTGGTCGCGCGCGCGTGGTCGACGGGCCGCTGAGCGTGCGCGAGCCGTTCACCGCGCAACATGCTGCAGAAGATCGAGGCCGCGCCGTGGCCCTACCTGCCGCCGACCTGCTGCCGATCTTCATCGCGCTCGGCGTGCGCGCCGAGGGCAGCATGATGTTCTGGAACAAGGTCTACGACGGCGCGCTGGGCTGGACCAGCGAGCTGGCCAAGTTCGGCGCCCAGGCGTTTCTATCCGACCCGCACCGGCGTGGTCACCTTCGGCGGCAAGCCGCTGTCGCCGGCCGAGGTGGAGAGCCCCTACATCATCCGCGTGGCCATCGCGCTGTTGATGGTGGCGGCCAGCATCGAGGGCCGCTCGGTGATCCGCCACGCCGCGCCGATCCGGCGCGCACACCCGCAGTTCGTGGAGAACCTGGGGGCGCTGGGCGCGCGCATCGAGTGGCGCGAGCCTTGACCTTGCGCTGAGGCGTCAGCCGCCCGCTGCGGCGCGAGCCTGCAACGCGTGCAGCGTCGCCAGCGCCGCATCGGCCCGCTCGATCGGCACGAACAGATGGTCGTGGTGGGCCGCGGCCACCACGTTGCAAGCGATACCGGCAGCGGCCAATGCGGTGGCGACAGCGGCCGTCAGTCCCACTGCGTCGAGGCCGGACGGCACATCGAGCGTCAACCAGGCCACGCGCAGCAGCACCGTCAGGCCCGCGGCGTGAGCACGCGACTCCTCGACGATCAGCGTCACGCCCTCGAATTCACGAAAGGTTGCGATCGGCTCGAGTGCGGTGATGGTGGTGTCGGCCGACACCGCCACGAATGCCATCACACCAGGGTTGCGCCGCGGCTGCAGCGCACTCAATAGCGCTCGCAGATCGGCCTTCATGCCGACCCATCAATAATGCCTGCACCGACCCCGACAACACCGAGGAGATCTTTCATGCACCCGCTCCCGCTGCTCGCACGCTGGTTCGCTGTCGCAACGGCGGCCCTGCTGCTGGCCGCCTGCGCCCAGGCGCCGCCCGCCAGCCCGGTCGCCCGCCCGCCCGCCAGCCCGGCAGCCACGGCGGCATCGCGCACGCCACCGCTGGCCATGCTGTGGGTCGGCAACAGCTTCTTCTACTACAACAACAGCATGCACGGCCATGTCGGCCTGCTGCTGCGCGCCAGCGCCGAAGGCGGCCGCGGCTGGCGCCAGACCTCGGCCACCATCAGCGGCTCGGGCCTCAACTGGCATGACCTGGAGGCGCACTTCAAGCCCGGTGGCATGGGCTCGTACTCGTTCAACGCCAAGAACGAAGTGGTGTTCAACGTCGGCGACCGGGCTCTGCCCAAGTTGTTCGACGCCGTGCTGATGATGGATTGCAGCCAGTGCCCGGTACACCCGCAACTCAGCGCCCTGTTCGAGCAGAGCGTGGCGCGCGATGCCGCCATTGCGCGCCGCCATGGCGCCGAGCCGATGCTGTTCATGTCTTGGGCGTATCAGGATGCGCCGGAGATGACCGCCACGCTGGCCGATGCCTACGTCAAGGCTGGCGCTGCGCACCAGATGCGCGTCGTGCCGGCCGGCCTGGCCTTCGCACGTTCGGTCGCCCGGCGGCCCGAGCTGAACCTGTACGTGCCGGACAAGCGGCACCCGAGCCTGGCCGGTACCTACCTGGCCGCGGCCACCGTGCTGGCCAGCGTCTATCGCATCGACCCGGTGGGCAACAGCTACACCGCAGGCCTGCCGGCCGACGTGGTGGTGCACCTGCAAACCATCGCCGCCGAAACGGTGCGTGACTTCGACGCGGGTCGACGCTGACGCGCCGCGAGTGCGACCTACAACTCATCGTCCCAGTGCAGGCGATGGATCAGACGATGCAACATGGGCGCGACCACCAGCGCCGAGGTGACGAGGAACATCAGCCCCGCGTAAAGCGCGTAGACGCCCGCAAAGAGCTTGCCGGCGTCGCTGCGCGGCGGATCGACCACGCCCATGCCGCTGAGCACCATCGCGGCGTTCAGGAAGGCGTCGATCCAGCTCAGGTTCTCGAGCCCGTTGTAGGCCACCATGCCGACGGCCAACGAGACCCCGGTCAGCAGCAGCGCGATGCCCAGGTGGGTGAGCAGGCGGCGGACAAACGTGGCGTGCGCCAACGGGCGCTGCTTGATGGACTCGTACATGCCGTACCCCCACCGTAAATGGAGCCGCCAGTCTAGGGTGCCAGGCGCCAGCGACATCGCGAGCCAGGCGACGGGGTCGGCCGCTCACGCCGGTGCTACTTGACGGTGTAGCCGCGCCCTTCGAGGCAGGCCGCGCGCGCCTTCTGGTAGGTGGCCATGCCGGCCTGTGATTGTTGTGTCGCGGCCTGTTGTTGCTGCTGCGCGGCCTGGTTGTTCTGGCGCCGGCTCTGGCCGCGCGCGGCCGCTGCCCCCACTGCTGCGCCGGTGCTGGCATCGTCGGACACGATCTCGCCGACGACGGCGCCGCGCGCTGCGCCACGCGCGCCCGCGCCCGGCGTGGTGCCGGTGGCCGTGGTGGCCGGTTTCGCGGTGGCCGGTGGCGGCGGCGGATTGGCCGGGTCGTACTTGCTCTGCCCCACCGCCCAGGTGTGGCACTCGCCTTCGTCCTTCTTCTGCTGGTCGGCCGACTGGCCCTTGGCGGGATACACGATGGTCTGCGCCGACGCGCCGGCGGCAAAGATCGCTGCGATGAGCAGGACCGAGATCCTGTGATTTGGGTGGATGGTTTTCATGCCGGGACTCCTTCGAACAGTGGATCGCATCATGTCATCACCGCCGAATGCGGCATCGAACAGGGTTGGCCGCAGCGTAGGCCGCCGCCGTCTTTGACGCAGCCCGAAAATCTACGTGATGGGCGTTGCGAAACTACGGCAGCAAAGCGACTGGATCGCGACATCACGAGCGTTGCTGCTGGATTGGGCCACAACGGCACTCAGCGCCCCGCGCTCGATGCGTTGGGTTTCGTATTTGGCTTCGTCGTCTGCCGTCGAAGCTCTTCAATCAGTCGGCTGAGCTGAGGGTCGGGCGAGATCTGCTCCAGCCGCGTGACGTAGGCCAGCGCGTTGTGAACGTCTCCGGCATCCCGGCTGAAGCTCATCAGCGCCATCAAGGTGTCGCGATCGTTGGGATGCCTGGCCAGTGTCTTCTTCAGCAGCGCCAGCGCATCGTCGCGCCGGCCCGACGAATGCAAGCCGACTGCGTACACGTAGGCATAACGCGCACGATCGGGTTCGAGCTCTGCCGCGCGCCGCAATTCAGCCAGCGCAGCGTCGGTCTGCTTCAAGCGCGTCAGCGCCAGGCCGAGCGCGTAGTGCAACCCGGCATCGCGCGGCGAGGTGATGAGCGCGCTGCGCAAGATGGCTTCCCCTTCGCCATCGCGTGCGAGCTGCCGATACAGATCGGCCAGGTTCACCGCGGCCGGCGCGAAGGCCGGGCTCAGCCGCAGAGCCGCCTTGTATTCGGCCTCCGCCTCGGCGGCGCGGCCCGAGCGCGCGAAGAAGCTGCCCAACGCCGTGCGTGCTTCGGGTCGATCGGCGTTGAGGCGTTGCGCCGCGACGAACTCGCCCGCTGCACGCTCGAAGCGCCCGCGGTCAGCGGCTGGTTGACTGGCCGGTGGCACCGTTGCCAGCAGCGCGACCGCGCGGATGCGCACACCCCGCACGGCATCGGACAACAGCGGCGAGACCAACGGCCACAGTTGATTCGCAGGCGCGCTCTCGAGCATGTCGAGGGCGCCGATGCGCACCATCGGGTCGGGGTCGGCCAGGCCCGCACCGCGAGCTCGATGTTGGCGGGCGACAAGTGGGGCGCGAGTTCGGCCAGCGCACTCGCGCGTGCGATGGCGGGTGTGTTGCGATCCTGCGCGATCGCAGCCAGCAGTCTGGCCGCATCGGCGCCGCCGTGCCAGGCGGCATGGAACCCTTCGCCATAGCTCTGAAACCCCTTGCGGTCGGGCCCGTGCCAGCGTTCGATCGCCGCGGCCGCCCAATCGGCCACCTTGTCGGTGTGGCAATCGTTGCACGCGTTGGCCGTGCCGAGCTTCTGCGACAGGTCGGGTCGCGGCACTCGGAAGCTGTGGTCGTGCCGCGGGTCGATCACCATGTAGGTGCGGCTGGGCATGTGGCACGACGCACAGGTCAGCTTCGGGTCGGCGAGCTCGTGGCGGTGGTGCGAGGCCGCGGCGTACTTGTCCGACGTGTGGCACTGCAGGCACATGTCGTCGTTGCCGCCGCCGCGCAGCTTGGTGCTGTGCGGCTCGTGGCAGTCGCTGCACGTGACGCCCGCCGCGAACATCTTGCTCTGCTTGAACGATCCGTAGTTGTAGACCTCGTCGAGCATCTGCCCGTCGGGTTGATACAGCCCGCGGCCGAGCGACGACACCTGGTGCGTGTCGGACAACGAATGCCCCGGCACCCAGCCTTCCGACAGTTGGCCACGCCGGCCATGGCACAGCCCGCAGGTCTCCACCTCGGTGCGCAGCGTCTGCGGTGCGCGGCTGCGCACGGCGTTGCCGGTGACCGCGTTGGGCGACCAGGTGGCATCGCGCCGCTCAGTGAAGCGCGCCAGCAGCCCCATGTCGGGGTCGCTGCGCTTGCCGAAGGGCCACCAATTCTGCCGCTCGCGCGCCCAGCTGACGTGTCGCGAGCCCTGGCCGTGACACGCCTCGCAGCCGACACTCAAC
>CAWHBZ010000030.1:0-32604 GCA_963827645.1 uncultured beta proteobacterium
CGCTCCCATGGTGTGACGGGCGGTGTGTACAAGACCCGGGAACGTATTCACCGCGGCAAGCTGATCCGCGATTACTAGCGATTCCGACTTCATGCAGTCGAGTTGCAGACTGCAATCCGGACTACGACCGGTTTTCTGGGATTAGCTCCCCCTCGCGGGTTGGCAGCCCTCTGTACCGGCCATTGTATGACGTGTGTAGCCCTACCCATAAGGGCCATGAGGACCTGACGTCATCCCCACCTTCCTCCGGTTTGTCACCGGCAGTCTCATTAGAGTGCCCTTTCGTAGCAACTAATGACAAGGGTTGCGCTCGTTGCGGGACTTAACCCAACATCTCACGACACGAGCTGACGACGGCCATGCAGCACCTGTGCCCAGGCTCTCTTTCGAGCACTTCCATATCTCTATGGAATTCCTGGCATGTCAAGGGTAGGTAAGGTTTTTCGCGTTGCATCGAATTAAACCACATCATCCACCGCTTGTGCGGGTCCCCGTCAATTCCTTTGAGTTTCAACCTTGCGGCCGTACTCCCCAGGCGGTCAACTTCACGCGTTAGCTACGTTACTGAGAAGAAACCTTCCCAACAACCAGTTGACATCGTTTAGGGCGTGGACTACCAGGGTATCTAATCCTGTTTGCTCCCCACGCTTTCGTGCATGAGCGTCAGTACAGGTCCAGGGGACTGCCTTCGCCATCGGTGTTCCTCCGCATATCTACGCATTTCACTGCTACACGCGGAATTCCATCCCCCTCTACCGTACTCCAGCTATGCAGTCACAAATGCAGTTCCCAGGTTAAGCCCGGGGATTTCACATCTGTCTTGCATAACCGCCTGCGCACGCTTTACGCCCAGTAATTCCGATTAACGCTTGCACCCTACGTATTACCGCGGCTGCTGGCACGTAGTTAGCCGGTGCTTATTCTTCAGGTACCGTCATCCTCCCAAGGTATTAGCTCGGGAGATTTCTTCCCTGACAAAAGCGGTTTACAACCCGAAGGCCTTCTTCCCGCACGCGGCATGGCTGGATCAGGCTTTCGCCCATTGTCCAAAATTCCCCACTGCTGCCTCCCGTAGGAGTCTGGGCCGTGTCTCAGTCCCAGTGTGGCTGGTCGTCCTCTCAGACCAGCTACAGATCGTCGGCTTGGTGGGCTTTTACCCCACCAACAACCTAATCTGACATCGGCCGCTCCAATAGCGCGAGGTCTTGCGATCCCCCGCTTTCACCCGTAGGTCGTATGCGGTATTAATCCGGCTTTCGCCGAGCTATCCCCCACTACTGGGCACGTTCCGATGTATTACTCACCCGTTCGCCACTCGCCACCAGGGTTGCCCCCGTGCTGCCGTTCGACTTGCATGTGTAAGGCATGCCGCCAGCGTTCAATCTGAGCCAGGATCAAACTCTTCAGTTCGATCTCTGCAAGTTTGCTCGATTCGGAATTGAAGTGAACTTCACTTCTTCATCCGTGAGCGTTTGTGGACTCCAGTCTTGCGACCCAAGATCCGTGGCACTCGCCTTCAAACGCCCACGCTTATCGGCTGTTGCTTGTTAAAGAGCGACCGCCTCGCGGCGGCGCCGACCACTGTCGGCAAAGAAGGCGGAGTATGGCACCGATGGCAGCTTCGTCAACAACTGCGGAGGCGCGAACCGCGTATGCGGGCTCAATCGACTATGCAAAGCGGGCGGAAGGATCTGCTTTGCCATCGCCAAGCGCACTGTTCGTCGGCGAGGTGCTCGGCCGCTCGCGATTGGAGAGAGCTGCCTAGGTCGCCTCGAACCCGACGTCGCGCGACACCTCACGCGGATCGCGAGCTGCGGCCCAGGCTTGCATCGGGTCGTCGCTGAGCAACGTGCGCGCCAGACGCGGCGGCAGCCGCTTGACCTCTGCGCGAAGGATGCGCTGCTTCACCGACGCGATCTGGGATGGATGCATCGAGAACGAGCGAAGCCCCATGGCGAGCAACAGTTCGGTAAACGTAGCGTCGCCGGCCATCTCGCCGCACACGCACACGTGCTTGCCCGCCTGGTTGGCAATTTCGATGGTGCGAGCGATCAGCTGCAGCACGGCAGGATGCCAAGGGTCGTAAAGCCGCGCCACGGCTTCGTCCGCCCGATCGATTGCCAGCGTGTACTGGATGAGGTCATTGGTTCCGATCGAAACGAAGTCTAGGTGGCGCAAGCATGCTCGGCATGATCAATACGGCGGCCGGAACTTCGATCATTGCGCCCAACTCGACGTCATTGAATGCGACCCCAGCATCCGTCAACTGGTGCTTGGCCCTGCCGAGCGCTTCTCGCGCATGCTTGATCTCCGAGAGCTGCGCCACCATCGGAAGCAGCAATCGAACCTTGCCGAATGCGCTGGCTCGCAGAATCGCCCTCAGCTGCTGCCGAAACATGCCGGGCTCGGCCAAGCTCCAGCGAATCGCTCGCAACCCCAGCGCAGGGTTCAATGCGTGCTCGTGTCTCAACTCGTGAATCGTCAGCCGATCGAGCGGCTTGTCGGCGCCGATGTCGACAGTGCGGATGGTCACCGGCAGGCCCGCGCATGGCCTCGACAACGCCTCGATAGGCCTCGAACTGCTCGTCTTCGCTCGGCAATTCACCGTCGCGGTTCATGAACAGGAACTCGCTTCTGAACAGTCCGATGCCCACAGCGCCCGAATCGAGCGCGACCGGTGCATCGCGGGGCAGTTCGATGTTGGCGAGCAACTCGACCGGCTCTCCGTCCAGGGTCACTGACGGCGTGTGGCGCAGGCGGTGAAGGCGGGCGCGCTCGAGTTCGCTCTGGCGCTGCCGAAAGCGATACTCCTCCAGCACGATCGGCGATGGATCGACCACCACCACCCCGGAATCGCCGTCGATGACGATCCAGTCGTCCTGCCGGATCAGGCGACTGGCCTCGCGAGCACCGACCACTGCGGGGATGTCCATGCTGCGCGCCACGATCGCCGTGTGCGAGGTCTTGCCGCCGACATCGGTGACAAAGCCCGAGAACACGCTGCCCTTGAACTGCAACATGTCGGCCGGCGCGATGTCGTTGGCGACCAGCACCAGCGGATCTCGTCGCCATGCGCGGCCTCCCCGAGCCGTCGAGGGCAACAACGGGCCGGCTTTCGACAGGGCCCTCAGCACGCGTTCGACCACTTGTTCCAGATCGGCTTTGCGTTCCCTGAAGTAGTCATCCTCCATCTCGTCGAACTGGCGTGCCACCACCTCAAGCTGAGCGGAGAGGGCCCATTCGGCGTTGTAGTGGCGCACCTCGATCCAGTGTCTGGTCGCACCCGCCATCGCCTCGTCGTGCAGCAGCATCAAATGCACGTCGAGCAAGGCCGGCAACTCAGCCGGCGCCTCGGCGGGCAAGTCGCGCTTGAGCGTCGTCAACTCGTTGGTGACCACATCGCGCGCCTGGCGTAGGCGGTCCACTTCCGCCTCCACCCGTGTTTCGTCGATGTAGTAGTGCGCGACATCGACCCGGCTGGACGCGACCAGCACCGCGCGTCCGATGGCAACCCCGCGCGAGACCGGTAGCCCGAAGACCTGGATGCTCACGGCTTCGCTCCCGCTCGCGCGCCGCACGCCACGGCTGTTGATGCGGCATCCCGCACTGGCGGGCAATGCCGACGAACCGTGCTGCGCGCAAAGCACACGTTCATTGGCCCTCTCCGAACTTGTCGTTCACCAACGCAGCGATCGCTTCGGCCGCCTGCGTCTCGTCGGCGCCCTCGACCTCCATCTCGATCTCAGTGCCCTGGCCGGCCGCCAGCATCATCACACCCATGATGCTTTTGGCGTTCACGCGGCGGCCACCGCGGCTCAAGTGCACATCACTGGCAAAACTGCTGGCCAGCTTGGTGAGTTTGGCCGACGCGCGTGCATGCAACCCCAGTTTGTTATTGATCTTGATTGCGGTCTTGATCATGGTCGCCGGATCTTGAGGTCTGAGTCTGCGGCCGGGTCGGTGCCAGCTGCATGATGCCCTGCACCGCGCCGGACACCGCGCGCTCGGCGACCGCCAGCAGCGGGTTCCTGCGATGGGCCACCGCTCGCCACAGCATCGGCACGTTGACCCCGACGACGACGCGCACGTGCACCCCGTCGGCCAGGCGCATGGCGGCATTGCACGGGGTGGCGCCAAAGACATCGGTCAACACAAGGATCTCCGGGTCGGCAATGTTGGCCAACGCCTCTCGCGCCGCCTTTTCGACCTGCTCGGGCGACGTGTCGCCGGAGACGTCGATGGCCTCGATGCCAGTCTCGTTGGGAAACACGTGAGCCACCACCGCCCTCAACGAAGTGGCTAAAGGTGCATGCGCGATGATCAGCAGACCTGCCATGTCGGACCGTTGGTGTCGATTATCCGCGGGCGGCGACCAGCCGCCTGCGCCCGCTGAACTTCGGATGGGCCCAATACCACGTACCGGCGGCGACAGTGCCCAGCAACAGCAGCGTCATCGCGGCGCGATGGCTGGCCGCTTGTGCCCAGCCGGCGGCCATCAGGGCATCGATGGCCAAACCCATGCCCCACTGGCCGGCGAACACGCCGAGAAAGATCAATAGGTTGAAAGCCGATAGTGCACGCCCGGCTTCGGCCTTCGGATAGGCCTGGGCCACCGCGGGTTGACACAAGCGTGATCACGCTGGTGCACGCGCACCACAAAGCCAGCCAGGGGGTGTCGGCGGCGGGCCCCAGCACGATGATCGCCAGCAGCACCACCGCGCCCAGCGGCCAGCCCCATGCGATCAACGGCTCTGGCCCGATGCCGCGCGCAGCCAGGCGGGGCATCAGCAGCCCCCAGGCCATGAACGATGCGAGCATGCTGAGGTTGATCACGAAGAGACCGCGCGCCGCACCCACCGCGTCGGTCATCACCACGTGGGTCAACCAGGGCCCAGCCCACAGCGACTGCACGGCGATCAGGCCGCCATACGTGAAACACGCAAGCGGCCACGAGCGCACGAAAGCAGGATGGCGCACGATGCGCCCATAGCCACCGACTGCGCGCGGGGTCGACGCACCCGGTGCACGATCGGGCGGGGTGACGGCAGCGATCAGCGCCCATGCCGCGACGAGGGCCGCGGCCAGACCAAAGAACAGGTTGCGCCAGCCCAGCCATGGCAGCAGCGCCTGCACCGGCAAGGTCGACGCGACCATGCCCAGTGATCCCGACATCAGCATCCACGAGTTCAAGCGCAACTGCAGCGGTCGATCGAACAGCCGCAGGAATGCGGTCAGGGGCGCCATCAGGCTCGCCGAAACGCCCATGCCGATCAGCAGGCGCGCGACCACCAGCTGGCCGAAATTGCGGGCCAGCGCGAACCCCACACAGCCGATGCACAGCCATCACGACAAGCGTCAGCAAAACCTGGCGAGCACCGTAGCGGTCGAGCAGCCATCCCACCGGCAACTGCATGCAGGCAAAACCAAGGAAGTAGGCACCCGCCAGCAGTCCCAAATCGGCGGCACCCAGCTGCAGCTCGCGCGCGAACTCCGGCGCCAGCGTGGCGACCACGGCCCGCAACAACGCCGAAAGGAAGTAGTTGAAGGCAAAGGCCGTGAAGATCACGCCCACCCGCCATGTCGCCGACGGTTCGTGCCCCGTCACTGCGTCACCTTCAAACCGCTGAAGAAGGTGGTCACGGCCGCTCGATCCGGCGCATCGCCCACCACGCTGGCCTGGTAGACCCATGCACCCCGCGCGAACACCAACAGGTGCTCTGTGACCGCCGATCCGTCGGGCCGCTGACCGTTGAGCGTGAGCCGCCCCGCATGCGGATTGGGTGTCATGCCCGGCACCTCGAACGGCTGTGCACGGCCAGGGCTCGTGCGCAGGTTGCGTGAGGCGGCCTCGAGCAATGCATCGATCGCCGCGGTGACGTCGCGCACGTCGCTCAACGCCAGCTTGGACACCGCGTACGTGCTGCCGGCGGCGCTGCACGCATACATGACCATCGGCGAACGGCCATGCAGCACCGGCACGTCACGCGTCAGCGAAGCCGGCCGGCACGGAAAGAGGACCTGCACGCCGAGCTCCGCGGGGGCCATCTGGCGCCAATCCAGGGCTGGCGAGCAAGCACACAACAGCGCCGCGATCAAGAGCAGGCTGCGCGGCGACCTCATGCGCTGCATTATCCCGAGGCCACGAACACCGCGCCCTTGTGATGCAAGTCACACCGGATGCATCCGGTAACCGCTCAAACCCGCGGCCGCGGGATTCACTGTGCAGGCGATCAACGCCAGGATCCGCGCATGGACTTGTCCGAACTGAATCCCACACCCACACCGGGCAAGTCTCCCTCGGACAGGCTAATTTCCTCCGAGGCCCTGCATGGCGACGCAGCGTGGCGGCTGGCAAACCAGATCGCTGGCGAGGTGGCCGGCGCGCTGACGCCGGCGCTGGACAGCGTGCGCCAGATGCAGGCCAGCGGCCGCATCGACCGCGCGGGGCTGCAAGCCCTGGTCACGCAGATCGAACAGGCGCGCTGCGCCAGCATGCTGGGCCAGCAGATCGCCCGTCTGGCCCATGGCGGCATCCAGCAACAGCCCGAGGCCCTGAATCTGTCGCACGCGCTGCAGGCCGTGCTGGCCCAGCGCCAGGATGACCCGTGCGCTCCCGCGATGGCGGTCAAGCAGACCCTCACGCCCGCGGTGGCGATGGTCGACTCGACGCTGCTGTCGGCGCTCCTCAGCACCCTGCTCGACTGGAGTCTGCGCCACGCCTGCACAACGGTGGACATACGGCTCGACACGAAAGCCTGGCCGGCGCATGCCCGACTGCTGTGCCGCTACGGCCACACGCCACCCGATCGGGTGCCGGCGAGCCCATCGGCCGCTCGCGGCGCAGGGCGCACGGCTGCCCTCGACTGCCTGTCGTGGCAGCTGCTGGCGCAGCTGGCCCGCACCATGGCGCTGCACGTCGAGCGCGCGGACACCGAAAGCGATACGACGTTGACCCTGGAGTTCCCCGAACAGTCAACGACAGTCTGCAAGGCGCTGCGTCGATCCATCAGGATGGCCGCATGGCGCCCGTTGACGATTCGCGGCCACTGGCCGGCGCGCAGGTGCTTGTGATCGCGGTGCGCCGCGAGGTGCTCAACCAGATTCGCCAGACCCTGTTGCCGATGGGAGTGGGTTTCGACAGCGTGGGCTCCGTCGGCGCGGCGCGTGAATTCTGCCAACAAGGCCTTCCGCAAGCGATCATCTACGAGTCGGTGCTGTACGACAGCACATTCGACAGCCTGCGCAACGACATCAAGCAACAATGCCCCGAACTCGCCTGGATCGAGATCGTCGAGCAGGGCGATGCGTTCGAGATCTCGAGCTTCGGCGGCATGTCGATGGCGCGCGTCGGCCGCGATGCCATCGCGAGCTCGCTGCCTTCGGCGATGATGTTCGAGCTCGCCAGAGGCCTGTAGCAACCGCCATTGCCGCCGCTTCAGTAGGCCCCTCGGCCGGCCCACATCACACCGCGGTCGCGACTCCCGCCAGAGCTGCCTGCTGGTCGGCGTGGTAGCTGGAACGCACCAAGGCCCCAACGGCCGCGTGCGTGAATCCGAGCTGCTGTGCCTGCGCTTCGAAGGCCTTGAAGCCGTCCGGGTGCACATAACGCAGCACCGGCAGATGATGCATCGACGGCGACAGGTACTGGCCGATGGTCAGCATGTCGACGCCGTGGCGGCGCATGTCGCGCATGACCTCGACGATCTCCTCGTCGGTTTCACCGAGGCCGACCATCAGGCCGCTCTTGGTCGGCAGCGCGGGAAACAGTTGCTTGAATCGCTGCAGCAATTGCAGCGACGTGGCGTAGTCGGAGCCCGGCCGCGCCTGCTTGTACAGCCGCGGCACGGTCTCGAGGTTGTGGTTCATCACGTCGGGCGGTGCCTGCGCCAGGATCTCGAGGGCGCGATCCATGCGGCCGCGGAAATCCGGCGTCAGGATTTCGATGCGCGTGTCGGGCGAGCGCTCTCGAACCTGCCGGATGCACGCGACGAAATGCGCCGCGCCGCCGTCGCGCAAATCATCACGGTCGACGCTGGTGATGACCACGTACTTCAGTTTCAGCGCGGCAATCGTGTCGGCAAGGTTGATCGGCTCGTCCGCATCCAGCGGATCCGGCCGTCCGTGGCCGACATCGCAAAACGGGCAACGCCGCGTGCACTTGTCGCCCATGATCATGAAGGTGGCGGTGCCGTGCCCGAAACACTCGCCGATGTTCGGGCACGAAGCCTCTTCACACACGGTGTGCAGGCGGTGTTCGCGAAGGATCTGCTTGATCTCGTAGAAGCGCGAACCGGCGGAACTCGCCTTCACGCGGATCCACGGCGGCTTCTTCAGCATCGGAGCAGCCACCACCTTGATGGGGATGCGCGCGGTCTTGGCCTGCGCCTTTTGCTTGGCCGTCGGCTCGTAGCCCGCTGGAACGCCCGCAGGGTCGGTATGGCTGGTCATGTGCGAATCTCTCAAGCGGACAGCAAGACCGAGAGTCGAGCGCCCAGGCGCTGCGACACGTCGTCCCAACTGGCGTGCACACCCAGTGTAGCCAGGTCGACGGTGGCAAGCCCCGCGAATCCGCATGGGTTGATGCGCGAAAAGGGCTCCAGGTTCATCGCCACGTTGAACGCCAGGCCGTGGTAGGCGCACTGGTTGCTGACCTTGATGCCCAGCGCGGCCACCTTGCCCAAGCCGGCAAAACGATCGTCCGCACCGGCTGCGGTCTGCAGCCGCCGATGGCCCGACGGCTCGTCCAAGCGGACGAAGATGCCCGGTGCGCCGGACACACGATGGCCGGTCAAGCCGTAGCTCGACAGCACGTCGAGTGCCGCCTGCTCGAGGCGATAGACGTACTCCTTCACGTAGACGCGCAAGCGCCGCAGATTCACCAGCGGATAAGCCACCACCTGCCCCGGCCCGTGGTAGGTGACTTGGCCGCCACGTCCGGTGCGCACGACCGGGATGTCGCCGGCGTCCAGCACCTGGTCGTCGCGGCCAGCCACGCCAAGCGTGAAAACAGGGTTGTGCTCGACCAGCCACAACTCGTCGGCGGTCGCCTCAGTGCGTGCGCTCGTGAATGACCGCATGGCGGCTTCCACGCCCGCGTAGTCACGACGACCGAAGGACTTGATCTGCATGAAAGAGACGCGCAGGGCCAGCCGACGCGCCGACCGCGATTTTCTCAGGCTGGCGCACACGCGCCCGAGGCGCCCCGTTGCGTGCGATGTCAGCGCCGGGTCACGGCCAGGTCGATGTCGCCGTGCGCATAGAGGATGCCGCCCGTGTCACTGCACACCCCTTCGTGGTGCGTGCCGGCCGGAGCCAACTGATACTCACCACGGCGCAGCAGTAGATCGTCGACGAACACCTCGCCTTCGAGCATCAGACACTCTTCGTCGTGGCCGTGGCCGTGACGGGGCACCGCGCTGCCCGGCTGAACCCGGTACAGCAAGGCCGACTCGGAACCCCGCTGCCACAACACGCGGCGTTCGATGCCCGGCGCGTGCGCCAGCCACGGCAGCTCGCTATCGCGTGCCGTGTGAGCCACGAAGTCGTCATCGGGAGGTTCTGCCTCTCGCAGGTACAACAAGGCGCCGCTGGTGCTGCTCAACGCAAAAGCGCCTCGGCGAGCCACCGTCACGTGGTAGTCACGCGCGACCAGGGGCAGGCCGTCGATGCGCACATCGCCGGCCATCACGAGCCACTCGCAGCGCACTCTGGGTTGCTCAAGCGTCAACTCGTTGTGGCTGTCGGGCGCCAACGCCACCAGACGTGCTCGCAGCGGCTCGCCGGCCCGCAATTCGCGGCCGCTTGGAGCTCGATAGAGCCACCGGCTCCTCAGGCCGTCGCTGCCGGGCAGCCAGCCGCGTTCACCGCGCACCGTGTGAAACGCCGCGGCAGCGCGCACGTTTTGTACGGCCCTTCGCATCACCCGTTGGCGCACGGGGTCGTCGGCCAGGGCAGGCGCCTCGCCTTCGATGCGCGGCAGCGCCCCAAGGCCTTCGAGCATCAGCCGGCTGACCTCGTCGAGCCCGCTGGCGTCGTCCGGTCCGGAGTGGCGCTCGCCGTTCATGGCGTTCCTTCTGCCTGCGCCGGCGTCGACTGAGGGGCGGTTTGCAGTTGATCGCGCACTTGCAGCAGCGAGCGCCGGATCACCGACTTCACACTGCCCAATGGCATCTTGGTGTGGGCCGCGATCTCCTCGTGGGTGAGCCCGCGAAAGAACGCCAGCGCCAGCAGTTGCCTGCCGCGCGGCTCCAGCGCGGCCAATGCGCCATGCAGGCGGCTCGCGCCTCGCGCGGCCTCGAGCAGGTCGTGCGCACGTTCGTCGACCTGTGCGTCTTCGTCAGTCGCTGCCAGCGGCTCGCCAACGAACCGTTGCTCGCGGCGCAGCGTGTCGATGGCCCGCGAGCGCGCCATCGCCAGCAACCAGGTCATCACGCGCCCGCGCTGGTGGTCAAAGCGGGGTGCCTGCCGCCACGCCTGCCAAAAGGTGTCTTCGACCACCTCCTCAGTCAGCGCATGGCTGCGCATGAAGCGATGTGCGAAGTTGTAGACCCGCGTGCCGGCCATCTCGTACAGCGCTTCCAGCGCGCGGGTGTCGCGTTGCTCGATGCGCGCGATCAGGCCTGCCAGCTGGGAGTCGTCGAGCCCCGAGCTCGCACGGTCGTGGCAGGCACCATTCACCGCGCTGTCGGGGTCCCAGGCAGCCTGCGCCTCTTGATCGACGGCGTCGTCGCGATGCGCCCGCCGCAACAGGCAGGCCGCTGGCAGGAAGTCGCTCATGAACGCTGGCCCCCTACAGCACGACCTTGACCATCGGATGCGTGGTCAACGCCTGGTACAGCGCGTCGAGCTGCTCGCGGCTGGTGGCCGTGACGATCAGGGTGATGCCGAGATAGTTGCCCGCGCTGCTGGGCCTCAGTTCGATGCGGGCGGCGTCGAGCTCGGGGTCGAAGCTGCGCGCGACTTCGACGATGGCCTCGACGAAACCGTCGACACGCGCGCCCATCACCTTGATCGGAAACTCGCTCGGGTACTCGATCAACGAGGTGGAACCGTCGCCCTGCAGCGGCATGCGTGAGCCTTTGTCGTCAGATCGACTGCGATCGTTTGGCGCGCTGGTAGGCCTCGTACAGCCGCGCGTAGACCGGTCCTGGCTTGCCGCGCAACGCGCCGTGGCCCACCAGGTGGTCATCGAGCTTGGTGACCGGCAGGATCTCCTTGGTGGCCGAGCTGATCATCAACTCGTCGGCGCTGCGCACGTCGGCTTCGGAGATCGGCCGCAGGTTGTAGGCGATGCCTTCTTCCTCGCACAGCTCGCGCAGCAGTTCGTAGCGGATGCCTTCGAGCACATGCTCGCTCTTCGGCGGGCCCCAGCAGGGCGCCTTCGTGCACGACCCACACGTTGCTGCCCGAGGCCTCGGTGAGCCAGCCGTCGCGGAACATGATGGTCTCGATCGCGCCGTGATCGGCCGACATCTGGCGCGCCAGCACGTTGCCGAGCAGCGAGATGCTCTTGATGTCGCCGCGCTCCCAGCGGAAGTCGCGCGCGGTGACGCAGGCCACGCCGTGGTGGCGCTGCTCGGCACTGGCCGGCTTCATCGGGTTGCTCATCATGAACACGGTCGGCGCGATGCCGTCGGGCATCACGTGGTCGCGCAGCGCCACGCCGCGGGTGACCTGGATGTAGACCAGCTGGTCGTCCGCCGCGCAGCGCAGCGATCAGCGAGCGCGCCTGCGCGCAGCCACTCGTCGCGGCCATGCGGGTTGGCGATGCGCAGCTTGGCGAGGCTGCGCGCCAGGCGCGCCATGTGCTCGTCGAAGCGGAACAGCCGCCGCCCGTAGACCGGCACCACCTCGTAGACGCCGTCGCCGAAGATGAAGCCGCGGTCGAGCACGGAAACCTTGGCCTGGCGAGCGGCAGCAACTGGCCGTTCAGGCAGGCAGAGGCGTGTCGGGCAGGGACGTCATGTTTGCCTGGTCGGGGGCAGCGACATCAAACCGGGAGACCCAAAGCTTAGCGGATGCGCCGGCCGGCTACTTGATCCACAGGCGCAGCGCGTCCCAGGCGCGACCGAAGAGCCCGGCCTCCGGGACGGCTTCCTGCACCACCAGCGGCACGCTCGGTCACCGGCGCACCCGCCGCGGTGGTGACCTTCAGCGTGCCGACGCGCTGGCCCTTGGCCAGCGGCGCGACCAGCGGGTCGGTGCGCTCGATCATCGTCTTCAGCTTGTCGCCCTCGCCGTGCGGCACGGCCACGAACAAGGCGCCCGGCGCACCCAGCGTGCGCCTCGCGCTGCGCGCCCTTCCAGACCGGCACCGCAGCGATCGGCTTGCCGTCTTCGAACAGGCGCACGGCGTCCCACGCCGTGTAGCCCCAGTTGAGCAGCTTCTGGCTCTCGCTGGCGCGCGCCTCGCGCGACGCGGTGCCCAGCACCACGCGCAGCAGCCGCCGCTTGCCGTTCGGGAAACTCGCGCTGCGCGCTGGCCACCAGGCAGTAGCCGGCGGCCTCGGTGTAGCCGGTCTTCATGCCGTCGACCGTCGGGTCGCGGCCGAGCAGCAGGTTGCGGTTGTCCTGCTTGATGTTGTTGAAGGTGTACTGCCGGATCGAGTAGTAGCGGGTAGAAGTGCGGGATGTCGCGGATGATGTGCGCGGCGATCACCGCGATGTCGCGCGCGCTGCTGTAGTGGCCCGGCCTCGGTCAGGCCGGTGACGTTCTTGAACTGCGTGTTCTTCAGGCCCCAGGCCTGGGCCTGGCGGTTCATCATCGCGACGAAGTTGTCGACGTGCCGGCCACGCCTTCGGCCAGCGCCACGGCGGCGTCGTTGCCCGCACTGCACGATCATGCCCTTGCAGCAGTTCGTCGACCTTGGGCGTCATCGTCGGTGTCGATGAACATCAGCGAGCCGCCGCCCTTGCGCTCGGCCCAGGCGCGCACGCGACACCGGCAGCGTCTGCTCCAGCGTCAGCTTCTTGTCGCGGATGGCGTTGAAGACGAGGTAGGCCGTCATCAGCTTGGTCAGCGAGGCCGGGTCGGCCTGGCGCGTCGGCCTCGCGCTCGGCCAGCACCTGGTCGGCGTGAGGTCGATCAGCAGGTAGCTGCGCGCGGCCACCTCGGGCGGCTGCGGCGGCTGCGCCTGAGCCCACGTGCCGACGGCAGCGAGCAGCCAGGCGTCCAGAGTTGCGATCGACATCAAGGGCCTTTCAACATCTTGTTCATGCCGGCCATGAGCCGCGGAGTCAGTGGCTCCAGCCGCGTTGCACCAGATTGAGCAGCGCGCAGCTGGCCGTGGAAAAAGTGGCCGACGCCGGGCAGCACGATCACCGGCAGGCCTTGCGGGCGCGCCCAGTCGAGCGTGGCCTGCAGCGGCACCACGTCGTCGGCCTCGCCGTGGATGACCAGCGTGTCCGCCGGCACCGGCGGGCATCGGGAAGTTCGACGTGGCGGGCCCGACCAGCACCAGGCGCTGCGCCGCCGTGTGGGCCGCTGCCAGCCGCGCCGCGGCCTGCGGCGCGACGTAGCCGCCGAACGAGAAGCCCGCCAGCACCAGCGGCAGCCGCGGCATCGCGGCAGGCGGCGACCACGGCCAGCGCGTCGTCGACCTCGCCGCCGCCCTCGTCCCATGCCCCTGCGACGCGCCGATGCCGCGGAAGTTGAAGCGCACCGCGCGGTAGCCGAGCTGCACGAAGGCGCGCGCCAGCGTCTGCACGACCTTGTTGTCCATCGTGCCGCCGTGCTGCGGGTGCGGGTGGCACAGCACGGCGACGCCGCGCGCGTCGTCGCCGTCGGGCACGTCGATCGCGCACTCGATGCGCGCCGGCCGGACCGGCGACGTCCGTGGGCGTGCTGCGTCGCGGCGCATCAGCGTCCGACGTCGGGCGGCAGCAGCAGGCGCTCGACCACCTGGCCGTTCTTCAGGTGCGACTCGACGATCTCGTCGATGTCGTGCTGGTCGACGTAGGTGTACCAGACGGCTTCGGGATAGACCACCGCCACCGGCCCGCCGGCGCAGCGGTCCAGGCAGCCGGCCTTGTTGACGCGCACGCCGCCGGGCCCGGCCAGGCCCGCGCGCCTTGACGCGCGCCTTGCAGTGGTCGAGCGCCGCCTGCGCGTCGTGCTGGGCGCAGCAGGCTTCGCCGTTGTCGCGCTCGTTCAGGCAGAAGAAGATGTGGTGCTGGTAGTAGCTCATCGTGCGCGATTGTAGGCAGCGGCTCCGTGCCCGCGCATGTAGGGCGCCACCCTGGGCCGGCGTCACTCCCGCGGCGCTTGGCGCAGCAGCCACAGCGATCGCCGCATACGGCCACAGCCAGCCGACCCACTGCGCCAGGCCATGAAAGCGGATGAAGCGGCCCTGCTCCCAGGCCTGCAGGCTGGCGCGAAGTACGGGTCGGCCGGCGCCTGCGCGACCAGCGCCGACGCCGGCGGTGAGCACCACCAGGCCGAGGCCGGCGGCGATGCGGCGCGGCCGCCGCGCCAGCAGCAGCACCGCCAGCGCGACGCCGAGCGCCGAGCGCCGGCAGCGTCGCCGGCGTGCAGCCAGGCCAGCGCATGCTCGGGGCCGAAGTTCAGCGCCGTCGACAGGGTCGTCGCCGCCGAAGCCCAGCGCCGCGGCGCCGCAGCGCGCAGCCAGACGCGGCGCCAGCCCGGCCGCGCGATCGCTGAAGGCCACAGGCAGGGCGCCAGCAAGCCCGAGCGCGATGGCCAGCGACTTCGGCCGGCGGCGACAGCGGCCGCGGCCGGCGGCGCCGGCCGTCCAGACCAGCGCGCCAGCGGCTTCGGCCCACGGCGTGTCGCTCGAGCGCGTCGCCCAGCGCATCGCGCAGACGCTCGCCCACCTGGCCCAGCCCCAGCGGCACCGGCGCCGGAAACAGCAGGCCGATCGGCCACAGCACCAGCAGCGCCAGCGCGCCGCGCGCTGCGGCGAGCGAACCAGCGGTCGCGCACGTGCATGCCAGCGCTCGACCAGCGCCGGCGCGTGCAGCGCCAGCGCCGAGCAGCGGCGCCGAGCGGCCGCGCCGCCGCGTGTTGAGCAGCCAGTCGAGCAGCGACGGCACGCGCGGCGGCAGGAAGTTCTGCACCACCTCGAGCGCGATACGACAGCAGCGCGCGGCCAGCGCAGTGACGCGCAGCAGCCGCGCCAACGCGCGTCACGCCGCTGCCGCAGCGCCGGCGCCAACAGCAGCGCGCCCAGCGGCAGGTAGCCGAGCAGGTTGGCGCAGATGTCGAAGCTGCTGTGCCACGCGCGGCCAGGGCAGCGCCAGCAGCGTCCACGACGCCGGCCCCGGCGGCCAGCGCCAGCCGCGTGAACGGGATACAGGCTGGCGTAGACGACCAGCGCTGCCACAGGCCAGCGCCAGCGGCACCGTCGCGCTGCGCCGCAGGGTCGGCGTGGCGCGTTCACCGGCGTCAGAACGGCTTGACGACCACCAGCACCACGATGGCCGCGAACAGCAGCACCGCCGCCTCGTTGAAGACGCGGAACCAGCGCTCGCTGCGCTGGTTGCGCAGCTGCTCGAAGCTCGCGCAGCAGCGCGCGGCAGGCATGGTGGTAGCCGATCGCGCCAGCGACCAGCAGCAGCTTGGCGTGCAGCCAGCCGCTGCCCGGGCCGCTGCCGACGCCGAAGCCCAGCCACAGCCACAGCGCCGAGCAGCAGCGCCGGCACCATCAGCAGGCTGGCGAAGCGGTACAGGCGCCGGGCCATCAGCAGCAGCCGCTCGCGCTCGGCATGGCTGTCGGCCGCGACCGCGGCCAGGTTGACGAAGAGGCGCGGCAGGTAGAACAGGCCCGCGAACCAGCTCGCGACGAAGACGATGTGAAAGGCCTTGACCCAGAGGTAGCGCACCATGCGCAATCGTGGTGCAGCCGATTATCGGCAAGGTCGAGCGCCAAAAAAAAGCCCCGGCATGAGGCCGGGGCTGCAAAGCCTTATCGCTGTCATCACGCTAAGGCACCTGCTCAGGGAGGAAAAGCAGGGAACAACAGCCTTGCGGCTATCATTCAGCGACCACTTTAGCAGAGCGATGCGCCGTGTGACGCCGCGTAACACCGGCATCGCGAGCTGCGGCCGATGGCACCGAGTTCGTCCCGCACTCGCGAGACACGTGCCGCACACCGCTGTGCCACCCCGCTCCCGCCTTTCCCGCCAGCCGGCCGCGCCGCCTGCGCCGCGACGCCTTCACCCGCGCGCTGGTGCGCGAACACCGCCTCGGCGCCGCGGACCTGATCCTGCCGGTGTTCGTGCTCGACGGCGCAGCGGCGCAGCCAGGACGTGGCCAGCATGCCCGGCGTGCAGCGGCTGACGCGTCGACCGGCTGTTCGCCGGTGGCCGAGGCACTGCGTGGCGCTGGGCGTGCCGGTGATGGCGCTGTTCCCGGTGATCGACCCGGCGCTGAAGACGCCCGACGGCCGCGAGGCCACCAACCCCGAAGGCCTGGTGCCGCGCGCCGTGCGCGAGCTGAAGCAGCGCTTCCCGGAGCTCGGGCTGCTGACCGACGTCGCGCTCGACCCGTTCACCACGCCACGGCCAGGACGGCCTGATCGACGCCACCGGCTACATCCTCAACGACGAGACCGTCGCGGTGCTGGTCGAGCAGGCGCTGGTGCAGGCCGAGGCCGGCGTCGACATCGTCGCGCCGAGCGACATGATGGACGGCCGCATCGGCGCGATCCGCGCGCGCGCTCGAAGCGCGCAGGCTCGCATCCACACGCGGATCATGGCCTACAGCGCCAAGTACGCGAGCGCCTTCTACGGCCCGTTCCGCGACGCCGTCGGCTCGGCGGCGAACCTCGGCAAGAGCGACAAGAAGGTCTACCAGATGGACCCGGCCAACAGCGACGAGGCGCTGCGCGAGGTGGCGCTCGACATCGCCGAAGGCGCCGACATGGTGATGGTCAAGCCCGGCATGCCGTACCTGGACATCGTGCGCCGCGTGAAGGACGAGTTCCGCATGCCGACCTTCGCCTACCAGGTCAGCGGCGAGTACGCGATGCTGAAGGCCGCGGCCGCCAACGGCTGGCTCGACCACGACGCGGTGATGATGGAATCGCTGCTGGCGTTCAAGCGCGCCGGCGCCGACGGCGTGCTGACGCTACTTCGCGCTCGACGCCGCGCGCCTGCTGCGACATGCGCTGAGCGCCGGCGACGCGCGCATGCGCGTCTTCCACGTCAGCGGCGACGCAGTTCGCCGAGCTCGCCGCGCTGCCGGACGCGCTGCCGGCCGAGCGGCTACCTGTGGGTCGGCAGCGCGCGGCCGCGAGTTCGAGGTCGGCACTGCCCGACGCTGCAGGCGGCGCTGCAGCGCTGGACCGGCGGCCAGCTGGTCGACCTGCACGTCTCCGACCTGCTGAACAACCAGCTGCCGTCGCACTTCGACTACACCTCGTGGTACGACCTGCTGGTGTTTCGCCGCCTGGCCGCCGGCGCCGGCAGCGCAGCGCTGTTCGTCGACGACAGCACGGCACGCTGGCGCGGCGCGCAGCGCTCAGGCGATCGACACCAGCCCGGTCGGCTTCGCGGTGTTCGACCGCGTGCTGCTCACCGTGCACCCGGCCGACTGCGCGGTGCGCGAGTACTTCGCGCAGCGGCTGGCGCAGCATGGCGCAGCGGCACCGACGCTGCGCGGCGTCGGCCGCGGCTGCCGCCGAGCCCGGCCGACCTGATGCTGCGCATGGTCAACCACATGGTCGACAGCTACCTCGAGCTGCGCCGCCTGCTGACGCGCCAGCTCGGCCACCTGCAGCAGCGAGCTGCTCGAGCCCGCGCAGCCGCTTCAACGACTGGCAGCTGCTGCTCGAATCGCGCAACGCGCTGCACCTGCTCGAGGACACCTGCGAAGACCAGCGCAGCGCGATGCAGGAGTGGATCGACGCGCTCGACGAATGGCCGACCGAGGCCGACCCGACGGCGCGCGCGCGAGCGCGAGCTGCTGCGCGTGCGCTCGCGCGACGTGCTCGAGCACATCGAACGCGTGCTGGCCACGTGCGCCGGCTCGAGCAGTCGGCCGAGACCGCGGTGCAGATGCACTTCTCGGCGCAGAGCCACCGCACCAACGACATCATGCGCACGCTGACCGTGCTGACCGCGATCTTCCTGCCGCTGAACCTGATCACCGGCTTCTTCGGCATGAACTTCGATGCGCTGCCGCTGATCCACAGCGCGCACCGGCGTCTGGGTCGCCTTCGGCATGATGGCTGCTGGTCGGCATCGGCCTGGGCGCGTTCTTCTGGCGCAAGCGCTACCTGGCGCACCTCGCAGACGCGAGCGCTGACGGGCCGGCGCGGCTCAGCGCGCGTAGGGGTCGGCGAAGCCGAGCGCCGCGCAGCACTGCGCTCTCGCGCGCCTCCATCGCCCGGCGTCGCGCCGCGTCTCGTGGTCGTAGCCCTGCGCGTGCAGCGTGCCGTGCACCAGCAGGTGGGCGTAGTGCGCCTCGCAGCGTCGATGCCCTGCTCGCGCGCCTCGCGCTCGACCACCGGCGCGCACAGCACCAGGTCGGCGACGACCACCGGCTCGCGCTGCGTAGTCGAAGGTCAGCACGTTGGTGGCGTAGTCCTTGCCGCGGTAGTCGCGGTTCAGCGCGCGGCCCTCGTCCGCGCCGACGATGCGCACGGTGATCTCGCGCCGGCGCGTCGCAGCGCGGCGCGCATCCAGCGCGCCACGCGGTGGCGCGGCAGCAGCGCCGCGGTGCGCGCGCGTCGGCGAACTGCAGCGACAGCTGCAGCGCGCGGCCAGCGCGGCGTCAGCGCTTCGCCGCATCGCTCGCTGCGCGCGCGCGTCGTAGGCCTCGACGATGCGCGCCACCAGCGGATGGCGCACCACGTCGGCCGCGGTGAAGCGCGTGATGGCGATGCCCGCGACGCGCGCGCAGCACGCGCTCGGCCTCGATCAGGCCGCTGGCCGTGCCCTTGCGGCAGGTCGATCTGGCTGACGTCGCCGGTGACCACCGCCTTGCTGCCGAAGCCGATGCGCGTGAGGAACATCTTCATCTGCTCGGGCGTGGTGTTCTGCGCCTCGTCGAGGATCACGAAGGCGTGGTTCAGCGTGCGCCCGCGCATGAAGGCCAGCGGCGCGATCTCGAGCGTGCCCTTCTCGAAGGCCTTGGTCACGCGGTCGAAGCCCATCAGGTCGTACAGCGCGTCGTACAGCGGGCGCAGGTAGGGGTCGACCTTCTGCGCCAGGTCGCCGGGCAGGAAGCCCAGCCGCTCGCCGGCCTCGACCGCCGGGCGCGTCAGCACGATGCGCTGCACCGCGCTGCGCTCCAGCGCGTCGACCGCGCAGGCCACCGCGAGGAAGGTCTTGCCGGTGCCGGCCGGGCCGATGCCGAAGGTGATGTCGTGCGCCAGGATGTGGCGCAGGTACTGCACCTGGTTCGGCGTGCGGCCCGCCAGGTCGGCGCGGCGCGTGTGCAGCACGATCGGCGCCGTCGGCCGTCGTCGTCGGCTCGCCGGCAGCGCCGCGCCGGCGTCGGCGGCGGCCTCGACCAGCGCCAGCTGCAGCTGCTCGGTCGGCGATCGGCCGTGCGCGCGCGCTCGTAGAGCGCCTGCAGCAGCGCCACGCGCGCGTTCGGCCGTCGCCTTGGCGCCTTCGATGCGGAACGACTCGTTGCGGCGCGAGATGCGCACGCCGAGCGCCGCCTCGATGGTGCGCAGGTGCTCGTCGAGCGCGGCCGCACAGGTGGGCCAGGCGGGTGTTGTCGAGCGGGATGAAGGCGTGGCGAAGGATCACGGCAGCGGCTGGTGCGAGCGCGGCATTGGCACGCGAAGTCGCGCCATTGTCGCGCACCGCGCACGGCCGCGGCGCATGCCGCTCCTGCACAATCGCCGGCCGCATGCAGCGCGCCTCGCTACCGCACGCTGCTGCCTCGCCGCGCTGCCCGCCTCGGCCGTGCTGGCCTGCTGCTGGCGCTGCTGGCCGGCGTGCGCGCGCCAGCGGCCGGCGCCCGACCTGCTGTTCGACCAGGCGCTGGCGGTCGACGGCCGACGCCGAGCCGCTTTCCCGAGCCGCCGCCGGCGCAGCGCGGTCAGCCTGCCCGACGACTGGGCGCGACACGCCGGCCGCGCACGACGGGCCCGGTCTGGTACCGCGCTGCGCTTCGACGCCGGCGCGGCTGCGCGCCAGCGGCGAGCTGCTCGGCGCTGTACATCGAGCGCGTCTGCAGCAACGTCGAGGTCTACCTCAACGGCCAGCTGCGTGCACAGCGGCGGGCCGCATGAGCGAGCCGGTCACGCGCAACTGCCACCACCCGCAGCTGGTCGCGCTGCCGGCGGCGCTGCTGCAGCCGCGCGGCAACCTGCTCGACCTCAGGTGGTCGGGCTACGCGCTGCGCGAGGTGGCGTCGCGCCAGCGCGCCGGCGGCCTGTCGGCGCTCGATCGGGCCGCATGCGGCGCTGGCCGACGCAGCACGCTGCGCAGCACCGCGCTGGAACGTCACGCTGCCGCAGGTCGTCAGCGCGCACGCTGCTGCTGCGTCGGCGGCTTCATGTTCGTGCTGGGCTGGCTCAACCGGCGCGAGAGCCACCTCGCCTACTTCGGCGCGCTGCTGGTCGGCTGGGCGCTGGTGACGTCGCGGCCTGTGGTGGCGCGACATGCCGCTGGACCAACGCGAGCATCGAGTTCCTGCTGTGCGCCGATGCTGCGCGCTCGTCGACGCTGGCCGCGGTGCAGTTCCTGCTGCGCTACGCCGGCGCGCGCCGCGCGCTGGATCGACGTCGGCGCTGCCGGCTGCAGTGCGCTGCTGATGCCGCTGAGCCTGGTGCTGGCCGGGCCGCAGCGGCTGTACGCCGATGGCCAGCGTCTGGTACGTGCTGCTGCGCTCGAGGTCGTGCGCGGCGGTCGGCTTGTACCTGCGCATGCCGCGGCTGCGCAGCGCGCGCGACTTCTGGCCGATGGCGCATGCTGCTCGTGCATGGCGCTGGCTGGCGCTGGTGCGAGTTCGCGGCGCAGCAGTCGGCTGCTCGACCTGCCGCTGGCGGCAGCTGCTGCAGCATCGTCGCTGCCGCTGCTGTTCGTCGGCTGGTCGGCCTGCGGCTGGTGCAGCAGTACGGCCGCGCGCTGCAGGACGCCGAAGACGACCGGCCGCAACTCTGGAGCGCGCGTGCGCGAGGCCACCGCCGAGATCGAGCGCAACTTCGCGCAGCTGGCCGAGCTGCGCGTCGAGCAGGTGACCGAGCAGGAACGCAAGCGCATCGCCGCCGACCTGCACGACGACCTCGGCGCCAAGCTGCTGACCATCGTGCACACCAGCGAGAGCGAGCGCATCTCGACGCTGGCGCGCGAGGCGCTGGAGGAGATGCGCCTGTCGGTGCGCGGCCTGACCGGCAAGCCGGTGCGGCTGGTCGACGCGCTGGGCGACTGGCGCGCCGAGGTCGTGTCGCGGCTGGCGCAGGCCGGCATCGAAGGCGACTGGCACGCGCCGGCCGACGACGACGTGCCGCAGACGCTGTCGGCGCGCGCCTACGTGCAGACCACGCGCATCCTGCGCGAGGCGGTCAGCAACATCATCAAGCACAGCGGCGCCTCGCACTGCACGGTGCGCTGCACGCATCGCCGAGCGGCGACTTCCAGCTCGTCGATGCAGGACAACGGCAAGGGCATCCCGATGGAGCTCGACGGCCGGCTCGACCGCGGCCACGGCATGGCCAGCATGAAGCACCGCGCCAAGCAGTTGCAGGGCCAGTGCCTGGTCGAGTCGGGCCCGGGCTACGGAACCGTGATCCGCCTCACGCTTCCGCTGGACGCGCGCGCACCGCGCATCGGCCTGCACGCGGCTGCTACGATGCTTCGATTCACCGCCGTCGGAGGCACGCCATGAAGAACATCCTGCTGCTCGAAGACCTGCCCGAGATCCGCGCCTGGCTGAAGGCGCTGGTGCTGCAGGTGTTTCCCGACGCCCAGATCTCCGAGGGCGCGCGCGTGCACGACGCGCTCGGCGCTGGTGACGGCGCTGAAGTTCGACCTGGCGCTGATCGACCTGGGCCTGCCCGACGGCACGCGGCGTCGACGTGGTGACGACGCTGCGCGAAACGCAGCCCGAGGCGCAGTCGGTGGTCGTGACGATCCACGACGACGACGACCACCTGTTCCCGGCGCTGCAGGCCGGCGCCTTCGGCTACATCCTGAAGGAGCAGCCGCGCGAGCTGATCACCGAGCAGCTGCAACGCATCAGCCAGGGCGAGCCGCCGCTGTCGCCGTCGATCGCGCGCCGCGTGATCGCCTACTTCGCCGCCACAGGCCAAGCCGCAGGCGCAGCACGCGCATGCCGCACGTGCACGCTGACCGACCGCGAGAGCGAAGTGCTGCTGCGCGTGGCCAAGGGCTTCACGCTGCCCGAGATCGGCGTGCAGCTGGGCCTGTCGCGCCACACCATCGCCGACTACGTCAAGCAGATCTACCGCAAGCTCAACGTCAGCTCGCGCGCCGAAGCGGCGCTCGAAGCGCAGCGCCTGGGGCTGTTCGGCCGCGCGCGCTGAGCGCTGCGCGCGCTCGAGCCCGCGCGAGGCGGGCTCGGCGCCGACGGCGATAATCGCCGGCCATGATCGGACGGCTCACCGGCACGCTCGCGGAGAAGACGCCCCCGCAGGTGCTGGTCGACGTCGCACGGCGTCGGCTACGAGGTCGACGTGCCGATGAGCACGTTCTACAACCTGCCGGCGCTCGGCGAGCGCGTCACGCTGCTGACGCACTTCGTCGTGCGCGAGGACGCGCAGCTGCTGTTCGGCTTCCTCGAGCAACGCCGAGCGCGCCACCTTCCGCCAGCTGGTCAAGATCACCGGCGTCGGCCCGCGCACCGCGCTGGCCATCCTGTCGGGCCTGTCGGTGGCCGAGCTGGCGCAGGCGGTGGCGCGGCAGGAAGCGGCCGCCTGGTCAAGGTGCCGGGCATCGGCAAGAAGACGGCCGAGCGCCTGCTGCTCGAACTGAAGGGCAAGCTCGGCGCCCGACCTGTCGGGCGCCGCCGACGCGTGGCCGACGACGCGCAGGCCGACATCGTGCAGGCGCTGGTGGCGCTCGGCTACAGCGAGCGCGAGGCCGCAGCTGCGCTGAAGGCCTGCCGCCCGACGTCGGCGGTGGCCGACGGCATCAAGCTGGCGCTGCGCGCGTTGTCGCGCTGAGCCTGGCGAGGCGGGTGGACAATCGCCGCATGGGGATCCAGACCGACGACCTTGCCGAGCAGCCGCACGCGCCGCGCACGGTGGGCGCGGCGCGGCAATCGCCGCAGGAAGAGGCGCTCGAGCGTGCGCTGCGGCCACGGCAACTGCGCGACTACGTGGGCCAGGCCAAGACGCGCGAGCAACTGGAGATCTTCATCCGCGCGGCCAAGCAGCGCGGCGAGGCGCTCGATCACGTGCTGCTGTTCGGCCCGCCCGGCCTGGGCAAGACGACGCTCAGCCACATCATCGCGGCCGAGCTCGGCGTCAACCTGCGCCACACCTCGGGCCCGGTGCTGGAGAAGCCGAAGGACCTGGCGGCCATCCTGACCAACCTCGAGCGCAACGACGTGCTCTTCATCGACGAGATCCATCGCCTGTCGCCGGTGGTCGAGGAGATCCTGTACCCGGCGCTGGAGGACTACCAGATCGACATCATGATCGGCGAGGGCCCGGCCGCGCGCTCGATCAAGCTCGATCTGCAGCCGTTCACGCTGGTGGGCGCGACCACCCGCGCCGGCATGCTGACCAACCCGCTGCGCGACCGCTTCGGCATCGTCGCGCGGCTGGAGTTCTACTCGCACGACGAGCTGGCGCGCATCGTCAACCGCTCGGCGTTGCTGCTGTCGGTGCCGATCGACGAGCCCGGCGCGGCCGAGATCGCGCGCCGCGCGCGCGGCACCCCGCGCATCGCCAACCGGCTGCTGCGCCGCGTGCGCGACTACGCCGAGGTCAAGGCGCAGGGGCGCATCACGCACACGATCGCCGGGCAGGCGCTGGCGATGCTCGACGTCGACCCGCTGGGCTTGGACGTGATGGACCGCAAGCTGCTCGAGGCGGTGGTGCACCGCTTCGACGGTGGCCCCGTCGGGCTCGACAACGTGGCCGCGGCGATCGGCGAGGAACGCGACACCATCGAGGACGTGATCGAGCCTTATCTGATCCAGCAGGGCTACTTGCAGCGCACGCCGCGCGGCCGGGTTGCCACGCTGGCGGCATACCGGCACCTCGGTGCCGTGCCGCCCAAGAGCGCGGCCGACCTGTTCGAGCCTTAGTCGGTGGCCACGCGGGCGGCCACGACGTCGCCACCTCGCACACGGCCCTCGCCCAGGCGCCCGACCCACCACAGGCCGGCGACGACGAGCGCCGTGCCACCGAGCAGGGTCGGCATCGACCATTGGTGGGCGAACCACAGCAGCACGCAGACGCCGCCGAGCAAGCCGACGAACAGCAGCAGCGCCGCGGCTTGCGCAGCGGGCGACATCGCCGGGTCGTAGCGCCGCACGGCCTCGATCCGGAAGGCAGGCTTCGGAAAGCGCTCGGCGACGTCGGCCGGGCGCCAGCCGGGTGGCTTGAGCCACACACGCAGTTTGTCGACCCACGAGCGCGTGCGCCACGCGTCGCGCGCCAGCGCAGCGTAGACCTCGAGGTTGGCCCACAGCGGGTTGAAGCTGCGCAGCGGCGCGCGCGTGCCATAGACGCACGGCTCCTCATCGTCCTCTTCGTGAAACGTGCCGAACAGGCGATCCCAGACGATCAGGATGCCGCCGTAGTTGCGATCGAGGTAGCGGTCGTTCACCGCGTGGTGCACGCGATGGTTCGACGGCGAGCAGAACCACCGGTCGAACCAGCCGAGCTTGCCGACCTGCTGGGTGTGCACCCAGAACTGATACAGCAAGTCGATCAGCGCCACCGTGCCGAACACCAGCGGCGGCACGCCGATCAACGCCATCGGCAGGTAGAAGATCCAGCCCAGCAGCGCGCCGCTCGAGGTCTGGCGCAGCGCCGTCGACAGGTTGTAATCCTCGCTCTGGTGGTGCACCACGTGCGCGGCCCAGAACACACCCACCCGGTGCCCGGCGCGGTGCAGCCAGTAGTAGCACAGGTCGTACATCAACAGGGCGCCGAGCCACACCGCGACCGAGTCGGTCGGCAAGTGCCACAGCGCAATCTGCTCGTAGACGAGCGCGTAGATGCCGATCGCCAGCAGGCGGGTGAACAGGCCCATCATCTGGCTCATCATGCCCAGGCCGATGCTGGCCATCGCGTCGTGCAGCCGATAGGTGTTGCGGCCGCGGGCCAGGCCGATCGCCAGCTCGAGCGCGATCGCGCCGAGAAAGACCGGGGTGGCCAGGACGATGATTTGCGGGCCCGTCATGGTCCGTCGATCATAGGCCAACGGTTCACGCGGCAGCGACGCGAGCGAGGCCACGTGCCGCCCGCTTGACGACGCCGCCCATGGACCACAGCGAATGCGCCGCTTGATCGTTCGCTGGCGTGGGCGCGGGTGCGGCTCGCGCCGCACCCGCCACGATCACTCGACCTCGGTCACTCCACCACGATCTCACGCCACGAGGTGCGGCGCGTGCCGATGCCCGACGGTGGGATCGGCGCCGTCGGCGTCTGCCACGTGTTGTCGGACATGCGCACCAGGCTGCGCACGGTGCCATCGGTGTAGCGCAACTGAACCGGCCGGGTCGCCAGCGCGTTGCCGAGGAACAGCGCCGACCATGCCATTGGTCCCTTGCACGGCGCCGCCGGTCTTGTAGTCGAAGAAGCTCACGAAGCTGCTGCCCCCACCGAGCACGCGCTCGGGTTGAGCAGGTTGGTGGTGACCGCCAACGTACCGAGCGCGAGTTGCGGATCGGTGTTCGCACGTTCCCGCGCACCCGGCAGATCGACGAACCAGCCCTTCTGGGTGGCGAAGTTCACCGGGTTGCTCGACGACGTGCGGATCGGCGTGCCGGCAACGCAGTACTGGCGACGCCGCCGGGCACGTGGTGCTGGTCAGCGTCTGCTGCACGAAACCGGTGGCGCCGACGTCGCCGCGCGGGTTGCCGACGCTGCTGGAGCCGCCGTTGTCCTTGATCGCGTAGATCGACTGCACTTCCGAGTTGTTCAGGTCGGTGCCACCGAGGTAGCGCCCGGTGCCGACGAACACCACGGCCGAGCCCGCGACCTTGCCCAGCTCGGGTCGCGCCGTCAGCGACTGCACCGCACCGCCTGGCCCGCGCAGCGTCGCCAGCAACTGGGCCTCGACGCCCGAGGCACCGAAGGTGTCGTTGACGTCGAAGCGCCACACGTTGCCGTACAGGTCGCCGCCATAAACCTTGGTCGTGGTGTTGTCGTAGCGGGTGTTGTCGACCCAGGCACGGATCTGAGCCAGGCCGCTCGGGCAGGGCGCCGTCGCGCAGATGCCGGTGATGGCGCGGCGTCGCTGCCGACGCCGGTGCCGATGGTGTGGATGGCCGCCCGGTGCCGGCGTTCACCACGTACAGGTAGCCCTGACCATTGCCCGGGTTCACGTTGTTGTAGCCCGAGGTGAACATGACCGTCCACGTGCCATCGGCCAGCTTGGTGATCTCCGGCCTGCCGATAGCTGAAGCCCATGTTCGCGGCGTTGAACTCCCAGAGCGCCTTGGGATTGAAAGGGTCGGTGATGTCGAGCGCGTAGTAGCCGCGACCGCCGCCATTGAAGCCGCCGACCAGAATGGTGTGCCAGGCGCCGCCGACATGATACACGTCGCCGACCGTCGGCGAGCCGTCCACGTAGTACTGGTGCGCGGTCGGATACAGCTTGTCGGCCAGGCGATACAGCTCGGGCAACAACAACTTGGGCACGTAGGCCCAGACCTCCTCGCCGGTGGCGGCGTTGAACGCGTGCAGCATGCCGTCGTTGGCGCCCACGTACACCAGGCGCGTGCGCGACTGCATTGGCCGACTTGAACGCCGAGTAGCCGGCATCGACGTAGTCGAACAGCGGGCCTTGCACGTACACCGCCTCGGAGATGACGATGTCGCCGAGGCGGTGGACGCGCGGCGGAAGTACTTGGTGGTGTCGTCGGCAGTGCCCTCGTTGGTGCGGTCGCCGCGCAGGAAGTTGACCAGCGGTTCGCCGCTCGCGGCCGTTGGCTGGTCGGCGCTCAGGCAGGTCGCTCCCGAGGGGCAGAACTGGCTGACGGCGGCGTCGACGCCGCGGTGGCAATGTAGGTCGGTGCTGAAGAAGGCCTGTTCGGCCGCCGTGAGGTTGGCCCACGTCGAACGCCCGACTTGTCGAGGCCGAGCTGCCGTCGAAGGTGTAGATCGTGCGCCGTGGTCTTCGCGTCCAGCTGCGTCCGCGGCCGTCCAGTCGGCGGTGGCGGCCGGATCGCCGGTCGCTGATGTCGAGCTGTGCGGCGCCAGTTCGCCGTACCACTCGGCCGAGCGGAAGGTCGAGCTGAACACGAAGTTGTCACCGCCGTCATGTTGGGGTTGCTCGTCGTCGCCGCCGCCGAGTCGCTGGTGATCGCGGTTGACGGCTTGCAGCGCGCTCTGAGCAGACCCGACGCGCCAGCGCGGACGGATCGGTGGCCGAGAAGTAGCTGCCGCGCCCGTTGACCGCGGCGTGCCACAGGTCGTCGATGTTCTCGGGCTGGTCGGCGCCCGGCGTCGGCCAGTTGCAGGTGGTGCCCGGCGACGTCTGCCATGTGCAGCACCGTGTGCGCCGCGGTGGCCGCCGGTCTTGAGCACGGCAGTGTAGTCGCCCGAGGTGTCGTTGACTTGTACGTCGGCGAAAAGACCATGCGGCCTCGCAGTGCCGAGTGCCCAGCGTGAAGGTGGTCATGTGCTGCCACGTCGCGTCGTCGTCACCGCCCGGCAGCACGTTGTTCGGCGACACGTCGAGTCGCCTCGCGGCGATCGGCTGGTTGCCCAGCGCCGCTGACGCAGATCGGTCTTGTAGTAGTAGGCGGCAACGTCGGCCAGGGTGTCGCTGTGCCTCCCGAGGTCACCGCTCGATCCCGTAAACGCGAGTCGTGGCGAGGCGCCATGCCGCACGTCACTGACGGCGACACGGGAGTGCACCCGAGGCAGCCGGCGCGGTGATCGTGACGTCGTTGCCGTCGCGACGGCAGAGTAGCCCGCGATGCCGCAATTGCCCGTATCGCTGCGGTACATGCAGTTGTTGATGCGAGGGTCACGTTGCTGCAAGCTTCGTCGGCGCGGGAACCCTAGCCGCTGCTCGAATCGGCGGTGCTGGACAGGATCTCCACGCCGTTGATCTTGATGCTCGAGACCGTTGTCCGAGCTCGCGCCGGAGCTGACACGGATAGTGGACATGTAAGGGTGCTGCCGGTGCCGCCGTCGTTGAACGGCCGCGGCGCCGCCGCATCCTGATTGCCCACGTCGGTGGAACCGTCGGCCTGGAATCCGTCGTTGCCGTTCCAGTAGCCGTCGGTCGACAACAGCGTGAAGTTCTTCTGGCACGAGTACTGAATCGGGTCGTTCACGGTCGCGTCGTTCAACGTCGTGAGCTTGCCGGCATACATGTGGCCTGCGTTCGCCAGCGCCTCGCGCAGCGGCGTGCTGTTGTTCGGGCTGGCACCGTAGAGCTTGTTGTACCAGGCGTGCTTCTGCGCACCATTGAACGCCGACAGAGTTCAGGAACGACGGGCTGACATTGTTGTTGAGGCTCATGTAGCCGATGCGGTAGCGGTCATCGATGGTGCTGAAGGCCAGGCCGGTGGCCGTCTTCATCATCAACATGCGCGTCCGGTAGTAGCTGTACCAGTTGGCGAAGTTGGTGCGTTCGTCGGCTCCCGCCGGTCCGGTGCCCGACGCGCTGCCGACCGTGACCTTGGTGAACACGCTGCTGCCGGGCGTGCTGCCCACCAGGCTGTTGCACTCCTGGTAGAACGTGCTGGAGCTGCTCAGGTAGTTCTTTTCGGCAGCGGTGTCCTGCGACCCCGAGTAGGTGTAATAGAACGCCGCGCCCGACGCCGGCGTTCGTGTTTTGCACGTCGCCGCCGCTGTTGTCGGTCGTCGTGTTGGTCCACGCGCGAAAGTCCGTCTCCAGATTCACCGTGCCGGCACCGGTGTTGTAGCCGTTGATCCAGGCATTCGTGAAACTCGAGTTGGCGTAGTAGCTGATGGCTCCGTTGGACGCCACCGCGACAGGTGGGCTGTAGACCAGGCCGGGGTTGTAGTAGACGCCATTGCACTGCGCGCTCGCGTACCCGTACTTGGCGTTCCCGAGTTGTTGCGGCCGAAGTTCGCCGTCGTGTCGGGCATGTGGGTCCAGGCCATGCTGCCCGAATCGTCGAGGATGAACATCAGGTTGGGCTTCACCACCTGCGGCGACGAGGTGACCAGCGGCAACGAGGACAGGTCGGTCTGATCGCCATAGGCGGTCGTTGCCAGCGCCAGGCCGCAGGCAATGGCCGCGGCGCACCGTCTGATGCCGAGCGCCGGGCGTGCGGCAGCGTCAAGGTTCTGAGCGATTGTGTTCATGATTGCCTCTTGGTATCGGATTCGACGGCCGTCAGATGGCGACGACCACCTGCACATAGCTCAAGGTGTTGCGCGGGCCCGCCACTCGGGTGGTGACCCGGTAGTACACCTGCCGCGGCGAAGTCAGCGCGATGACGCCGGCGCCTTGGCTGTTGCCTGACGACGTGGCATCGGTGGGCGATGACGAACAACCCGGGTACACCGGCGCGCCGGTGCTGTTGCACAGCCTGTGAATGACGAACGACACCGTGTTGCCGGCGGCGTCCGCCGCCAACGTGTTGACGGCACCCGAACCGGACAAGGTGGCGTTCCAGAATGCGTCCCACGATTGACCGGCCGCCGGGTCCTGGCGCACCGCCACATAGCGGGTTCCGCTGCCGGACACGACGCTGCTGTGCAAGGCCGACACGCCTGCCACGACGGCGCTGTTGGCCTCGAGGAAGGTCACTGCCGTCTCCACGCCGATGTCGGCCGCGTGGGTGGCCCCCTGCTGAAATGCCAGGTTGCCCGCGATCATGTTGGAGGTCGAGACCGAACGAATGAGCGCGATGCCGGCCAGGCTGAGCGCGACCAACATGATCAGCGCGATCAGCAGGACAGTGCCCCGCTGCTTCGTGCCGCGAGCACGCGCGGCACATGAGGTGGTGTTGTTCAGCATCCCGCTTGCACTCCCAACCAAGCCACGTTGCGCATCGGCACGATGGTTTCGAACACCTTGTACCGATAGTTCTGCCATGAGGCGTCGGCAGACAGGTCGACCGCGTTGGTGCCGCTGCCGGCCCATGCCGGGGCGGCCGCCGTCACGACGTCTTTCTCGAGTTGCGCGCTGCGCGCGACCAGGGCCATGCGGACGGCGCGAGTGCGCACCCATCCACACACATTGGTGGGCGTCGTCTGATCGAACGCATCGACAGTCCCGTCCATCGTGCCCGCGGTCGTGTCGCGGCCGTACTGGGCGCGCAGGCTGACGACGTTGCTGGCCAACGGAACCCAGTGCGTGGCGTTGAATGCACCACCGCAGTTGTTGACCATGTAGTCGCACATGGTCAGCCTGCCGTTGCGAATGGCGTAGGCCACGAAACGCGGCGCTTGACCGATGTTGAACAGCGCGCCGCCGGTCATCCCGGCGACACCGGTGGCCACCGTCACATTGCTGAGCGCCACCGCGGTCACCGATTCCATCGACAGGTTGCAAGGCAGGGGTCGCGGCGTCGGATGGGCCAGGACACGGTCGCCGACCCGGATCGACGGCGTGCCGCTCGCAGCTGAAAAGCCGGCCATCGTGTAGGTAGTGGTCGCCGGCTGCGCCTCGATGCGATCGCCCTCGGGGCCATCGTCGCCGGCGCCGTAGAAGACCAACAAGGTGTCGGTGTTGGCATCGCCGGCCGGAATGCTGGCGTGGTTGATCGTCACCGGACCCAGCGCGTTGATCGTCACCCCTGCGCGCAAAGTGACGTTGCAGCCGATCAGCGAATAGGCAGCGGGAGTCGCGGCGTTGTCGGTGAAGGAATTCGAGCCCTGCCCGGCCATGCGCACGTCGCGCTGCAGTCCGTACAGGCCGATCGCTCCGTTGTTCTGAGCGTCATCGCCGCCGGTCGTGGTGCGCTTGTACCCCTCGGACACCGAGAAGATCTGCATCATGACGACCACGCCGATCATCCCGATGACCAGGCCGACCATCAGCTCGACGAGGCTGAAACCGGCGCTGGCGCGTGCGCGGTGAATTTGAGTTGGCTTCATCGTTGCCTCAACGGATCCTGGCGATCGCGATGTAGTTGTGCGCCGGGTCGCCCGCCTGCTCGTTCGGCGCTTTCCAGAACACGTTGACAGTGACCTGCCCGTCATTGGCCACCACGACGGTCGGCGCATTGCCTCCGGTCGCTCCGGGCAGCTGTGCCTGCACGGCGCCCGCCCATGTGGTGTAGCTGGCACCGCCGGTGTTGAAGTTGGTCTGCATGTTGGTGGTCACGCGATCGCTGACCCACATCTCGCCGATCAGGCGATTGACCAGCAGTGCGGCCTCCGATCGGTACTTCGCGTTGCTCGACTGACGAACCGACGTCACCTGCAAGGCAATCAGCGCGAGCACGCCGATCGAAAAGATCAGGATGGCAATCAAGACTTCGATGAGACTGAAGCCGCCCTGTTGCTTGTGTGATCTGCGCATGGTTAGCACCCCTCGGACGTGCCGTTGAACGACGCTCTCGGGTCGCACATGCGAATCTGGCCACCCGCGCCCACTGCGATGCGCAGGCAGCGCATCGGCCCCGCGGCAGAGGAGCAGGCGCCTCCGCTCGGGTTGGTGACATTGATCGTGATGTCAGCCAGCGGCGCCGGCGTGACACGACCCAGCCCGTTGAAGACGATGGTCGACTGACTGGCAGCAACGACGGCGTTGCGCGACCCTTCGTTCGACGAGCGCGACTGAATCACCCGGGGCGCCGCCGGCGCAGCCGCGTCGGCCATGTTGGTCGATGCACAATCGCCGACCGCACTGTCCATGCTGACGATCCAGTTCCGCCCTGATGTCGCCAGCACGCAGGCACTGGTCAGCGGGTCGACCAGTTGAAAGCGAACCTGGGAGTTGCGCCGCACGGCCTCCGCCCTCGCGAGCTGAATGCCGTTTTGCATGGCTTCGGACATGTTGCGGATCTGCAGGTTCTGCATCCATGTCGCGAAGCCCGGCCCGCCGATGGCCATCACGATGGCCAGCAGGGCGACACCGATCATCGCTCCACGATCGTGAAGCCGCGCGATGCCGAGCGGCTCAACATACGCCGCCCTTCTTGATCGCCCAGCAGGTGTTCGGTGAGGGGTCGACCAGCCCGACTGGGCATTGCGCGATGTTTTCGCCCGGTCTGGTTGATGGTGTAGGAGAAGCGGGCCATCGAGCCCTTGCCGGCCGCAGTGATGGTGAACGTGGTGGCAGTCACCGCCGAGCAGCTGAAGTCGAAGTACTTGCTCGATGCCGTGTCGGCCGTGCAACCGGTGCCACCGACATAGGTGCGGTTGTCCTGGAACGACTGCTCCATCTGCACCTGCTTGGTCGCCAGGCGTGACGTGGCCTCGGGAATGTTCCCGCGGATCGCATACTCTCGATACGAAGGGAGCGCCACCATCGACAAGATCGCGACGATCGCCACGGTGATCATCACTTCGATCAGCGTGAAGCCCGCTTGGGGCCGCTGGGAGCGGAGTC
>CAWHBZ010000031.1:0-165479 GCA_963827645.1 uncultured beta proteobacterium
TTCGTCGGCCGGCCGGCGACGAAGTTCTCGATGTTGTCCACCAACTGGTCGGCCAAGTGCCTGTTGCGCTTCGTCGGACGCCCAAGCCACGTGCGGCGTGAGGATCACGTTGTGGCGCGCGGCGGCGCGCATCAACGGGTTGTCGGGCTTGGGCGGCTCGCCGTCGACCACGTCGAAGCCGGCGCCGGCGATCAGCCCGGCGTCGAGCGCGCGCACCAGCGCGGCCTCGTCGACCAGGCCGCCGCGCGCGGTGTTGACGATCAGCGGGCGGCGCTTCATCGCCTCGAACTCCGGCATCGCGATCATGCCGCGCGTCTCCGGGGTCAGCGGCGAGTGCAGCGTGATGACGTCGCTCGTCTCGAGCACCTCTTGCCACGGCGTGTACAGCGGGCCCAGCCCGCTCTTGCCCTTGTGCGCGGCGAACATCGGCTGCATGCCGAAGGCCTTGCCGAGCTCGGCCACGCGCTGGCCGAGCACGCCCTCGCCGATGATGCCCAGCCGCGAGCCGCGCAGGTCGCGGATCGGGTGGTCGAAGAAGCAGAACTGCCCCGACTGCTGCCAGCGCCCGGCCAGCACCGACTCGCGATACGCCACCACGTTGCGGCGCAGCGCGAGGATCAGCGCGAACGTGTGCTCGGGCACCGTGTTGATCGCATAGCCGCGGATGTTGCTCACCGCCACGCCGCGCGCGGCGCAGGCCGCCTTGTCGACGCAGTCGGTGCCGGTCGCCGCCACCGCGATGAGCTTCAGCGCCGGCAGCCGCTCGAGCGTCGCGGCGGTGATCGGCGCCTTGTTGGTGATGGCGATCGACGCGCCGGCCAGGCGCTCGACCACTTGATCGGCACGCGTCTCGGCGTGCTCGATCAGCTCGTGCGCGAACGACGGCGGCCGCACGCGGATCTGCGGCGCGATCGTCGCCGCGGTCGAGGAAGACGATGCGATGGCTCATGCGGTGGCTGCTCTCGGGTTGGGTGGCGAGCAGGCGGCGCGCCTCGGCGACGATGGCCTCGGGCGTGATGCCGAAGTGCTGGTATAGCACCTCGGCCGGCCCGGAGGCGCCGAAGCCGGTCATGCCGACGAAGCCGCCGCGCTCGCCGAGCCAGCGGTCCCAGCCGAAGCGCAGCGCGGCTTCGCAACCCACGCGCACGGTGCCCGGGCCGAGCACGCTCGAGCGGTAGCCGGCGTCCTGCGCGGCGAACAACTCCCAGCTCGGCATCGAGACCACGGCGGTCGGCGTGCCGGCCGCCTGCAGCGCGTCGCGCGCGGCCAGCGCGAGCGCCACCTCGGAGCCGGTGGCCAGCAGCGTGACTTCACGCGCGCCGCCGTCGGCCTTCGGCGAGCACGTAGGCGCCGCGCCGCGACAGGTTGGCGCTGGTGTGCATGCGCCGCACGTGCGGCAGCGCCTGGCGCGCGAACACCAGCGTCGAAGGCCCGCTGCGATGCTCGAACGCGATCTCCCAGCACTCGGCCGCCTCGACCGCATCGGCGGGACGCAGCACCAGCATGTTGGGCATCGCGCGCAGCGACGCCAGGATCTCCACCGGCTGGTGCGTCGGGCCGTTGCGGCCGATGCCGATCGAGTCGTGGCTGAACACGAACTTCACCGGCAGCCCCATCAGCGCGGCCATGCGCATCGCCGGGCGCTCGTAGTCGGAGAACGCGAGGTAGGTGACGGCCAGCGGCACCACGCCGCCGTGCGCCGCCATGCCGTTGGCCATCGCGCCCATCACGTGCTCGCGCACGCCGCAGTGCACGTAGGCGCCGCTGCGGTCGCGCGCCGTGAAGGCGGTCAGGCGCCGCTTGTGGTTGGTGGGCGCTTCGAGGTCGGCGCAGCCGACCATGCGCTCGGGCATGCGATCGACCAGCAGGTCGTTGATCTCGGCGGAGATGAAGATGCCGCTGGCCAGCGGCTCGCGATCGAGCGCGCCGCGCTTGTACTCCAGCAGCACGTCGCGCCAGCCTTCGGGCAGCTCGCCGGCGACGATGCGTTCGAACTCGGCGCGCTCGGCCGGCGGCAGCGCGGCCACGCGAGCGCGCCAGCTCTCGCGCTCGGCGCGGCCGCGGCGGCCGGCGTCGCGCCAGCCGGCCAGCACGTCGGCCGGCACCTCGAACGGCGGCGACGACCAGCCCAGCTGCTCGCGCGCCGCGGCGGCGTCTTCGGGGAACAGCTTGGCGCTGTGGCCACCGCGCTGGCCCTGCAGCCGCGCGATGCCCTTGGCGATGACCGTGCGGCACGCGATCAGCGACGGCCGCGGGTCGGCCTTGGCCGCGCCGATCGCCGCCGACACGGCTTCGAGGTCGTGCCCGTCGACTTCGACGACGTGCCAGTCGGCGACCCGAAAGCGCGCGGCGACGTCTTCGCTGATCGACAGGCCGGTCGAGCCGTCGTCGGTGATGCGGTTGTCGTCCCACAGCAGGGTCAGCTTGCCCAAGCGCAGGTGCCCGGCCAGCGAGATCATCTCCTGGCCGATGCCCTCCTGCAGGCAGCCGTCGCCGACGAAGGCGTAGGTGCGGTGGTCGACCACGTCCGGCACCGAAGCGTGCGTTCAGGTACGCCTCGGCCACCGCCATGCCGAAGGCGTTGGCGATGCCCTGGCCCAGCGGGCCGGTGGTCACCTCGATGCCGGCGGCGGTGTCGAACTCCGGGTGGCCCTCGCAGCGCGAGCCGAAGTCGCGGAAGGTGCTCACCTGCTCGATGCCGATGCGCTCGTAGCCGCTCAGGTGCAGCAGCGCATACAGCAGCATCGAGCCGTGGCCGTTGGACAGCACCACGCGGTCGCGGTCGGGCCAGGTCGGGTCGGCGGCGTCGAACTTCAGGTGCCGCGTGTACAGCGCCGTCGCGATCTCGGCCATGCCGAGCGGCACGCCCTGGTGGCCTTCGCCGGCGCGCACGATGGCGTCGATGGCGAGAAAGCGGATGGCGTTGGCCAGCCGCGTCGCAGAGGGTTCGGACATGACGAGCCTTTGTCGAGAAGCTTCAGCCGAGCCAGCCCTTGATGCGCGACCCGAGCGCCTCGCGGCTGATGCCGTAGCGGTCGTGCAGCGTGGGCAGCGCGCCGGCATCGAGGAACGCATCGGGCAACCCGGCCAGCTGAAAGCCCGCCGGCTGCACGCGATGGCGCAGCAACGTGCTCGCCACCGCTTCGCCCAGGCCGCCGATCACCGAGTGGTTCTCGGCCACCACCACCAGGCGGTGCTTGTAGCGCACGGCTTCGACGATCGCGGCTTCGTCCAGCGGCTTGATGGTCGGGCAGTGCAGCACCGCCACGCCCACCTTGTCGGCCGCGAGGTCCTGCGCGACCTCGAGCGCACGCATCGTCAGCAGGCCGCTGGAGATCACCAGCACGTCGGCGCCGTCGCGCAGCAGCTTGGCCTTGCCGAGCTCGAAGCGGTAGCCCTCGATCTCGTCGAGCACCAGCGGCACCTGGCCGCGCAGCAGGCGCATGTACACCGGGCCCTTGTGCGCGGCGATCTGCGGCACGGCCTGCTCGATGTCGAGCGCGTCGCACGGATCGACGATCGTCAGGCCGGGGATGCCGCGCATCATCGCGATGTCCTCGGTGGCCTGGTGGCTCGGCCCGTAGCCGGTGGTCAGGCCCGGCAGCGCGCAGCAGATCTTGACGTTGAGGTTCTCCTCGGCGATCACCTGGTGGATGAAGTCGTAGGCGCGGCGCGTGCCGAACACGGCGTAGGTGGTGGCAAACGGCACCAGGCCTTCCTTGGCCATGCCGCCGGCCGCGGCCATCAGCAGCTGCTCGGCCATGCCCATCTGGAAGAAGCGTTCCGGATAGGCCTGCGCGAACAGGTGCAGGTCGGTGTACTTCGCGAGGTCGGCGGTCAGGCCGACGATCTCCGGCCGCGTGGCCGCGTATTCGACCAGCGCCTTGCCGAACGGCGCCGCCTTGACGCGCTGCCCTTCGGAGGCGATCGACGCGATCATCGCCGAGGTGGTCAGGCGCGGCTTCTTCTCCGCGACGGGCGTGTTCATGCCGGGGCTCCTTCAGGTTGCATGTACGGTTGCGATTGATCCAGGACCTGCGATCGCCTGTTGCCACTCGGGCGGGTCGACGCGGATGAAGTGGTTCTTGTCGCGGGTCTCGAGGAACGGCACGCCCTTGCCCATCAGCGTGTCGAACAGGATCACGCGCGGCTTCGGCTGCCTTCAGCGTGCGGGCGGCGTCGAACGCGGCGAGCACGGCGGCGAGGTCGTTGCCGTTCACGCGCTGCACGTGCCAGCCGAACGCGGCCCACTTGTCGGCCAGCGGCTCGAAGCCGAGCACCTTGCCCGACGGGCCGTCGGCCTGCTGGTTGTTGATGTCGACCAGGCAGATCAGGTTGTCCAGGCCGTGGTGGGCGGCGCCCATCGCGGCCTCCCAGGTGGCGCCCTCGTCGAGCTCGCCGTCGGACATCGAGTTGTAGACGAAGGCCGGGTTGTTCTTCTGCTTCAGGCCCAGCGCCATGCCGACGCCGATCGCCAGGCCCTGGCCGAGCGAGCCGCCCGAGATCTCCATGCCCGGGCGTGTAGGTCGCCATGCCCGACATCGGCAGGCGGCTGTCGTCGCTGCCGTAGGTCTCGAGCTCGCTCTCGGGCATGATGCCGGCCTCGATCAGCGCCGCGTAGTGCGCGATCGCATAGTGGCCGTGCGAGAGCAGGAAGCGGTCGCGCCCTTCCCACTCGGGATCGTCGGGCTTGAGGTTCATCGCGTGGCCGTAGGCCACCGCCAGCACGTCGGCCCAGCCGAGCGCCTGGCCGATGTAGCCCTGGCCCTGCACCTCGCCCATGCGCAGCGCGAAGCGCCGGATGCGGTAGGCGCACTGCGCCAGCCGGGCGAGCTGGTTGGTCGTTGTCGTCATCGGGTTCTCTCCTTGCGAGGATGCGGGTCACTTGATGATCGTGGCCGGCACGTAGGACACGAGCAGCAGCACGAGGAAGGCCATCGCATAGAACGGGCCCGAGCTCGCGCACCGTCTCGCCGACCTTGACCTTGGCGATCGCGCTGGTGATGAACAGCGTGGTGCCCACCGGCGGCGTGTACAGGCCGATCGCCAGGTTCACGGTCATCATGATGCCGAGCTGCGTCAGGTCCATGCCGATCGCATTGGCCAGCGGCACGAACACCGGCGTCAGCAGCAGCACGGCCGCCGGCAGGTCGATGAACATGCCGCACAGCAGCATCAGCAGGTTCATCAGCAGGATCACGGTCCACGCCGCTGCACAGGTTCGCCTGCGCCCAGGCGACGACGCCGTCGGGCATGCGGTCGAACGTGAGCAGCCAGCCGATCGCCGCCGACGCCATGATCACCAGCAGCACCACGCCGGTGGCCAGCCCGGCCTCGACGACCGCGGCGTGCAGGCGCTTGAGCCCGAGGTCGCGGTAGATCAGCGCCGACACCAGGCCCGCGAACAGCGTGGACAGCACCGCCACTTCGGTCGGCGTGGCCATGCCGAAGCGCAGGAAGATCACGATCAGCACCGGCAGCATCAGCGCGGGCGACGCGTACAGCAGCTGCTTGCGGAACACCGGCCAGTCGAGCGGCGTCGTCTCGCGCGGGAAGTTGCGGCGCCGGCCGACCCACCAGCACACGGCCATGAAGCCGGCGCACATCAGCAGGCCCGGCAGGATGCCGGCGACGAACAGCGCCGCGATCGAGGCGTTGCTCACCAGCGCGAACAGGATCAGCGGGATCGACGGCGGGATCAGGATGTCGATCGTCGCCGCCGCGGCCAGCGTGGCGGCCGAGAACGCCGGCGGGTAGCCGAGGCGCTTCTGCCACGGGATCAGCAACGAGCCGATCGCCGACGCGTCGGCCACGGCGGAGCCCGAGACGCCGCCGAAGATGCGTCGACGACAGCACGCCCACCTGGCCCGGGCCGCCGTGGAAGCGGCCGATCAGCGCCGACAGCACGCCGATCAGCGCTTCGCCGAGCTTGCCGCCCATCATCAGCGTGCCGGTCAGCATGAAGAACGGAATCGCGATCAGCGGGAAGCTCTGCACCTGCGCCACCATCTGCTGCACCAGCAGGTCGAGCGGCATGCGGTCGGAGGTGGCGGCGGCGGCCATCGCGGCGACCAGCAGTGCATGCGCGATCGGCATCGCGATCACGGCGGCGCCGAGGAAGACAACGAGGATCAGTGCGGTCATGTCGGTCTCCTTGGCTTTACCAGTGCGCCTGCGGCACGTGCGGCTCGCCGCGCTCGGCGCGGCTGCTCGGCTGGTCTGCCACGCGTGCCAGGCCGAGAGCAGCGCCAGCACCGCGAGCATGCGCCATGCCGCCCATCACGCAGCCATAGGTCACCGAGCCGGGGATCTGCAGGATCGGCGACTTCTCGTCGTGCACGACCTCGAGCATGCGAAAGGTCTGCACGGCGAGCACGGCGTACAGCGCCGCGACGACCAGCCACGCCAGCACCGTCGACCGGGCGCCGCGCCGCGAACGGCAGCTTCTCCATCAGGAAGGTGGTCGTGATGTGCGCGCCGTGCAGGGCGGCCAGCACCACGCCGGCCATCACCAGCCACGGGAACAGCAGCTCGGGCACTTCGTTGGCCCACTGCAGGCTCGCCCCGGTGGCGTAGCGCAGCACGGTGTTGCCGCACAGGATCACGAAGATCACGGACGTGCTGACCCAGAGCACGGCGCGGCACGACGCCGCCGACGGCGCGTTCGATCCAGTTCATCGGTTGTCTCCTGGAAGTGGCGCCGGTCGCCGGCGCCGGGGTGTCTGCTCGAGGCGCTCAGTTCGTGCGCGCCGCGGCGACGACCTTCTTGACGTACGGGCCGATCGGCGCGGCGAGCCACTTGTCGTACCACCGGCGCGGTGGCCTTCTGGAACGCCGCCTTGTCCACCGTCGTCACCTGCACGCCCTTGGACTTGAGGTCGGCGAGCAGCTTGTCGTCCGACTCCTGCGACAGCTTGCGCTGCAGCGCGGTGGCCTCGGCCGCCGCCTCCTGCACGGCCTTCTTGTCGGCGTCCGACAGCCGGTCCCACGAGCGCTTGCTCATCAGGAACGGCGTCATCTGGAACTGGTGGCTGGTCAGCGCCAGGTGCTTCTGCACCTCGTAGAGCTTGCTGGCGTGGATGTTCATCAGCGGGTTCTCCTGCCCGTCGACCACGCCCTGCTGCAGCGCGACGTACAGCTCGGCGAACTTGATCTGCTGCGCTTCGGCGCCGAGCGCCTGCATGATGTCCACCAGCACCGTGTCGGGCGGCGTGCGCATCTTCAGGCCCTTCATGTCCTCGACCTTGGTGATCGGGCGCTTGCTGTTGGTCATGTGGCGGATGCCGTTGTCCCAGTAGCCGAGCACGACCAGGCCCTTCTCGGCGGACTTGTCGGCCAGCTCCTTGCCGAGCGGGCCGTCGAGCAGCTTGAAGGCCTGCGCCGCGTTGGAGAACAGGAACGGCATGCCGAACGCGGCGTACTCGGGCACCGCGTTGGCGACCGCGCCCTGCGAGTTGGCCGACAGGTCGAGCGCGCCGGTGCGCAGCGCGGTCACCATCGCCGCGTCGTCGCCGAGCTGCGCCGACGGCGCCACCTGCACCTCGATGCGGCCGTCGGTCTTGGCCTTGACCACCTCGGCGAACTTCAGCGCCGCCTCGTGGCGCGGGTTGCCCGGCGCGGCGCCGTGGCCGAGCGTGAGCTTGGTGGCCTGCGCCTGGGCGGCGAACGGTCAGTCAGCGGCGCAGGCGGCCAGGGCCAGCAGGGTGCGGATGAAGGTGTTGCGTTGCATGGTTTGTCTCCTGGTGTCGGGTGCGTCGTGCGGTTCAGTGAATCAACATGCCGCCGTTCACGTCGAGCGTGATGCCGGTGCAGTAGCTGGACAGGTCGCTGGCGAGGATACAGGCAGGCGCCGGCGACGTCGTCGGCCACGCCGAGGCGGCCGAGCGGGATCGTCTTTGGCGATCTCGACCTTGCGCTCGTCGCTGAGCTTGCCCTTCTGGATGTCGGTCTGGATCAGCCCGGGGGTGATGCAGTTGACGCGGATCGAGTCGGTGCCGAACTCGCGCGCCATCGCGCGGGCCAGGCCGAGCACGCCGGCCTTGGCCGCCGAGTAGTGCGGGCCGCCGAGGATGCCGCCGCCGCGCTGCGCCGACACCGACGAGATGCAGACGATCGAGCCGCTCTGCTGGCGCTGCATCTGCGGGCATCACGGCCTGCGACATCAGCAGCGTGCCGCGCAGGCTCACGTCGAGGATGCGCGTCGTAGTCGGCGTTGGTGATGTCCACGCGTCTTGCGCGGCTGCGTGATGCCGGCGTTGTTGACCAGCACGTCGATGCGGCCGAAGGCCTTGAGCACCGCGGCGATCGCGGCGTCGCACGACGCCTTGTCGGTGACGTCGGCCACCACGCCGAGGTGGCCGTCGCCCAGCTTGGCGGCGGCGGCGGCGGGCTCGGCGCGCGCCAGGTCGAGCACGGCCACGCGCGCGCCGTGTTGCGGCCATCAGCTTGGCGGTGGCGAAGCCCAGGCCGTTGAGGCCGGCGCCGCCGGTGATCACGGCGACTTTGTCTTTGAGCAGCATCTCGATCGATCTCCTGTGGATGGTGGTGTGTCGGATGCTGCGAATGGTCGGCGACGGCACCTGCTTGACGGACAAGCGATGATGTTCTTCAGCCTAAGATGACGATTCGTCAACTTAACTGACGGGGTAACCCCATGGCCACGCTCCCCCCGATGACCAATCTGCTGGCCTTCGAGGCCGTGGCGCGGCGCCGCAGCTTTGCGCTGGCGGCCGCCGAACTGCACCTCACCGCATCGGCCATCAGCCACCAGATCGCGCGGCTCGAAGCGCACCTGGCCGTCCGGCTGTTCGAGCGCAGCGCCCACGGCGTGCGGCTGAGCCCGGCGGGCGAGCAATACCTGTCGCGCGTGGCCGGCGCGCTCTCGGCCATCGCCGCGGCCACCGACGACATGCGCCAGGGCGTCAGCAACAGCCTGTACGTGCACTGCTCGCCGAGCCTGGCCACGCCTGTGGCTGATGCCGCGGCTGCATCGGTTCGCGCAGGCCCATCCGGACATCTCGCTCAACCTGTCGGCCGCCCACACGCACAGCGACTTCGCGCTCGGCCAGGTGGACCTCGACATCCGCTACGGCGTGCCGCAGTGGCCCGACCTCGTGGTCGAGCCGCTGTTCGAAGAGCGCATCGTGCCGCTGGCGAGCCCTGCGTTCATCCGCGAGCACCGGCTCAAGCGCCCCGAGCAATTGCTGCGCGTGCCGCTGATCCAGAGCAACGTGAGCGTCGTGCAGTGGTCCGACTGGTTCGCCGCGTTCTCCGACAAGCGCGCGCCCGACCGCTTCACGCTGCGCTTCGACCGCGCGCACATGTCACTCGACGCCGCCGCGCAAGGGCTCGGCGTGGCGCTGGAGAGCACGACGACGGGCGGCATGCACCTGGCCGAAGGCAAGCTGCGTCCGGTGTTCGGCATGGACAAGTCGCATCCGCGTGAAGGCGCACTTCGCGGTCTACCCGGCGCGTCATGCCAAGCGGCCGCCCGTCGAGGCCTTCCTGTCCTGGCTGCACGGCGAGGCGGCCGCGAGCGCCTCGCTCACGTCAAGCCCGAGGGGGACATAACGATCGGTAGGAAGAGTCAGCAGGCCGTCGGCGAGGCGGCGAAGCTCCGCTGCGGTGGATCAGGCAAACGGAGCAAATAGATCGTCCTGGCCGCGCAGTGCGCGCAGCGCCAACAGGAACGCGGCCGCGTTCCAGCTCTGCCCGGCCATGCCCTGCGGGGCCATCGTGCGGCCGTGGAACCATTCGGTGAAGCGCCAGCCGTCGCGCTCGTTGGCGCGCGCCACGTTCACGAGCTCCTGCCAGGCCCACTCGCGCATGGCCGAGTTGCGCCAGCGCCATGACCCAGAAGCCGCCGACGAAGGGCCAGATGCCGCCGTTGTGGTACTGGTGCGGATGGTTGTGCTGGTGGCGTCCCATGTAGCGGCCGCCACTGCGGATGCTGCTGCGACATCGGATGCAGCACCACGCGGATCGGGTAGGGCTCCGAGGCGCGCGCCTTGCGCAGCGTCTGGGTGATCGCTTGGCCATCGGCCGTCGGCCAGCCCGGCACAGGACCGCCAGCACGTTGCCGAACACGTCGCCTTCGTAGCCAGCGGCGGCGAGATTCACGAAACTCAGATACAGCCCGGGCCGCGCCGGCCTCGCACCGCGTAGTGGCGCAGCAGCCGCGCGCGGTGGTACTCCGGCAGGTCGCGCCGTTACGGATGGAACAGGTGATTGAAGTGGTGGTGCGTCCAGTCGGCATGGGGCAGATCGAAACGGCGCTTGACGTCGTACCACAGCGCGTTGGTGTAGAGCACGAAGCCCGAGCGCGGCATGATGTCGGCCCAGTCGCTGGCCTCGTTCTGCTGCAGCAGGCGGAAGTGCTGGTGCTCCTGCGCCAGCAGCCAGGTGATGGCGCGGTCGACTTCGGGCTGCCAGCGCCGCTGCGCCGCCCGGCAGCGTGCGGCGCAGGTGGTCCACCGCGATCAACCACCACAGCGTGGCGTCGATGCAGCCGAGGTACCAGAAATCGGCTCGCTGTCTTCAGGGTCGACGTACTTCGGGATCTGCCCGTTGGCGCGCCTGGTGCGCGGCCAGCGCGTCCAGGCTGGCGACGCGCCCCTGCTCCAGCTCCGGCACGCCGCTGCCAAACATCGCCAGCACGCATATCGCTGCATCGCGCCCGAAGACGCGCGTGTAGCGCCGCGCCTCGGCCGCCGCGGTGTGGCTGGCCGCAAGAATGCCGCCCGGCGACAGGTTTTGCTGCAGCAACTCGAGCGACGCGCTGGCGCACGCGTCGATGAGGGTGGCGTGCGTCGGGCCGAGCCGGTTCACACCGCACCCTCGATGCGGCCATGCATATCGATCAGACGACGGTACAGCGATTCCATGGACAGTCGAATGCGTGACACGGACCCGGTGGACCCCCGAGTTTTGCACGGCCGTCGGGTGCCTGATCCGTTGTCATCGGACACGCCTCTTCATGCACGCTCCAGCGAGACCTGCACCGACCAGGGCGGAGCGATCGATTGCTCGGCCGTGACGCTGTCGTACACCACCTCGCCGAGCTCCAGTCGGCACGCGCTCTACCGGCAGGTCGGAGAGGTTGGCCTGCAGGTGCCAAGCTCTGCGCAGTCCGAGCGGCCAACGCACGTGCAGCGCCTGCCCAGGCGTGTGCCTCCAGACGCCGCTGCGGGCGCGCGGCAACCAGGGCGTCAGCACGTCGCGACGCAGTTTGAGCAGCGCGCGATAGAAGTCGAGCCATTCGTGGTGCATGCCGTGGTCACGTTCGGCCCAGTTCAGCTTGCTGCGCAGGAAGGTCGACTCGTCGTTCGGGTCGGGAATGGCCGTGCGCGCCAGCGGCTCGGCAAAGCGCGCAAAGCGGCGGAACTCGTGGCGCCGCCCTTCGGTCACCGCGCGCGCCAGCTCGCCCGCGAAATCGCAGAAGAACAGGAACGGCGTGCGCGGCCGCGAATTCCTCGCCCATGAACAGCATCGGCACCGGCGGCGACAGCAGCACGCAGGCACCAGCGCGCGCAGCGCCGCGTGCGCTGCGCGGTTCGGCGCAAGCGCGGCGATGCGCTCGCCGAGCGCGCGGTTGCCGACCTGATCGTGGTTCTGCAGGAAGTTGACGAAGGCCAGCGGCGGCAGCTGCGCCGCACGGCTCGCCGCGCGCAGCGCCGTCGCGCAGCGTCGAAGGCTCGCCCTGGATAGACGAAGCCCTCGGCCAGCGCGCGCGCCGAGCAGGTGCAGCGGCTCGCTCGGCATAGTCGACGTAGTAGCCGTCGCGCTCGCCGGTCGACGCAGCACGTGCAGCGCATGGTGAAAGTCGTCGTTCCACTGCGCGGTTGCGCAGCGCGGCGCGCCGCGCGTCGCGGCGCGGTCAGCCGCGCCGCGTCGTTGCGCGTCGTTCTCGAGCACCAGATGCACGTGCCGCGTCGCGGCCCGGCCCGCTGCGCACGCGCCGCGCGAGCTCGTCGATGAAGTGCGGCGCGAGTCGGTCGTGCATCGCGTGCACGGCGTCGAGCCGCAGGCCGTCGAAGTGGAACTCCTCGATCCAGTACAGCGCGTTGTGGATGAAGAACTCGCGCACCGTGCGCGCTGTGCGCGCCGTCGAAATTGATCGCCGCGCCCCACGGCGTCTGATGCGCGGGGTTGAAGAACGCGCTGCGCGTAGCGTGCAGGTAGTTGCCTTCGGGCCCGAAGTGGTTGTAGACCACGTCGAGCAGCACCATCAGCCCGCGCGCGTGCGCGGCGGCGACCAGGCGCTTCAGGTCGTCGGGCGCGCCGTAGCTCGCGTCGGGCGCGAACGGCAGCACGCCGTCGTAGCCCCAGCCGCGCCTGCCGGCGAAATCGGCCACCGGCATCAGCTCGATCGCCGTGACGCCGAGCGCGCACCAGCGTCATCGAGCCGCTCGACGGCCGCGGCGAAGCTGCCCTCGGGCGTGAAGCAGCCGACGTGCAGTTCGTAGATCACCGCTTCGTGCCACGGCCGGCCGCGCCAGGCGGCGTCGGGCCAGTCGAAGGCGTGCGGATCGACCAGCGCGCTGGCCGCGTGCACGTCGTCGGGGTTGCAGCGCGACGCCGGATCGGGCACCACCAGGCTCGCCGTCGATGCGATAGCGCGTAGCGCGTCGACGCGTCGGCACGCGGCACCGTGAGCTCGAACCAGCCGCGCGGCAACTTCACCATCGGCACCTCGCCGCACTCGGGGCCGGCGCTGCGCACGAGATCCACGCGGCGCGCGTCGGGCGCCCAGAGCCCGAAGCGCGCCCGCCCATCCGGCAGCAGCCGCGCGCCGAACGGCATCTCGTGGGCGCACTTCATCGTTCATCGACGTGACGGATGCGGACGAGCGCCAGCGCGCGGCCGATCAGGGCGTGTCGACCGCGCCCGCTCCGATCATCGGCGCGGGTCCGCCGGATCATCGGGGAACCAGCGCTCGAGCAGTCGGCCGCGCGGTCGCGGCCGCCGAGGCCGAACGACAGCGCCAGCGCCAGCACCAGACCCGACAGCAGGATCAGGAAGGTGTTCTGAATCAGGCCGCCGCCGATGTCGAGGTGATCGAAGACCAGCAGGACGACGAACGCGACGATCACGTATTGCACCGACGTGTCCGAGCAACTCGGCGTCGCTGATCTGCGCGCTGCGCAAGTGCGACTGACGGCCTGGCCGACGAAGCGGCCGAAGTAGGCGCCAAAGATCAGCAGCACCAGCGCCACCAGCAACTCGGGCAGGAACAGCAGCACCCGGGTCAGCAGGTCGGTGACCTGCGTCAGCCCCAGGCCGTTGAACGCGACGATCAGCGCCGCGAGGATGACCAGCCAGTAGACGATCACGCCGAACAGGTCGGTGGTGTCCTTCTCGGTGCCGCCCTGCTGCAGAAAGCCATCGATGCCGGCACGTTCGGTGAGCACGTGGAAGTTGAACGCGCGCATCGCCTTGACCACCGTGAAGCGCACTGCCTTGGCGATCAGCCAGCCGATGACGAGCACGCCAATGGCCACCAGCAGCCGGGGCAGGAAGGCGCCGATCTGCTGCAGCACGGCGCGCAGCGGTTCCAGCAACACGTTGATGTCTTGCATCGCACTCGCTCCCAAGATGGTCCGCAGCGTCAACAGGCCCTAGGACGCGAGCCCGGCGAGCTCCGCTATGCCCGCGAGCGGCACGCCGACCCACTCGGGCCGGTTGTTCAATTCATAGCGCAACTCGTACAGGGCCTTCTCGATCTCGAACACTCGCACCACGCCGCAGAGCGGCCTCGAACTGCAGCGTCCCCGGCGTACAGCCCGCCGGCCTGCGCCACCTGGCCGTAGGACGCGAGGAACGCATCGCGCGCGCGCTGCAGCCACTGCGCGCGCCGGCCCGACCAGGCGCTCCATCTCGGGCGGTGTCTTGGCCACTTGGTGCAACGCAGCGTGGCGCGCGTAGTCGAAGCGATCGCAGCATGCCGGCCACGTCGCGCAGCGCACTGTGCTTGGCGCGGCGCTCGGCGAGCGGCCGCTGCGGTTCGCCTTCGAAGTCGATGATCAGGAAGTCGTCGCGCTGCAGCAGCACCTGACCCAGATGCAGGTCGCCGTGCAGGCGGGTCTTCAGGCCGACCGCTGGCATGCCCGACAGCGGCGTCGAGCGCGTCGCGCAGCGCCGCTGCGCCCTGCGGCCACCTGCGCGGCCAGCGCGCCGAGCGGCGCCGTCGCCGACGCGAGGTCGTGCGCTCGCAAGCTGCTCGAGCGTGTGCTCGACATCGTCCCGCACCGCCTCGATCCAGCGTGCCAGGTCGGCCGCACCGACCGGCTCCGGATCGAACGCCGCGTCGCCGGTGTGCTGCGCCAGCGCGACGTGCAGCTCGGCCACGCGCCGAGCCAGCACCTTCAGGCGCTCGATCATCGCCACCGCCTTCGCTCGGCGCTGGCGCTGCCCAGCGACTCGAGCATGCGCGCCAGCTCGTCGACCACGAAGGCCCACGCGTCGCCCTGGTTCGTCACCTGCGCCTGCAGCAGCGCGAGCGTCCAGACGCTGCCGTCCGCTGTCGACGAACTCGACGCTGCCGGCCACCGGCACGCAGTGCGCAAAGTGCGCCACGTCGGTGAGGAAGCGGCCCATCTCGAGCTCGGGGCTCTCGCCGGCCTGCAGGCGGCGGTAGGCCTTGAGGAACAGCCGATCGCCGAGCAGGCTGACCGAGTTGCTGCTGGCAGTCAGCCGGTGCAGCGGCGTCGGGCTGCCGCAGCGCATCGCCGACCGACCGCGCACGAAGCTCGCGCCGGGCGTGAAGCGCACGCTGCCGTCCTCGGCCTTGACCGTCGCGTGCCGCGCGCCGATCGCGCGCACCACCGCGCGGCAGAACGCCTCGTCGGCCATCGCGTCGGCCAGCAGCCCGACGCTGGCCTGCTGCGCGCACCTTGGCCACCGCGGCGGCGCCGAGTCGACGCGTGCGTTCCTCGTCGCGCTCTTCGAAGGCGATGGCCAGCGGCACGAAGTAGCGCGTCACGGCCGGACGGCGCCGTGCGCGTCGGCGAGCGCGAGCAGCCACTGCGGTCGCCCGCGTCGACGAGCTGGCCGTGGTCGGCCAGCGCGACACGCGTCAGCGCCTCCGACTTCGCCGCGTACCAGCGCTGGCGCGGCAAGAAGCGCGGCAGCAGCTCGCGCTCGAGCTGCGCGCGCGTCTTGTCGGCCATGCCGATGCGCCACGGCACGACGCGCTTGCGGAAGAAGCTGTTCCAGCCGTCGAACAGCACGAGCACCGGCAGGTCCTCGACCGGCAGCCGCTCGGTGTGCCATTGCGGCGGCTCGACATCGACGGCAAGCCGGAACCAGAAGAAGCCGTAGCCCGGCAGCGTCAGCAGGTAAGGCAGGTCGCCGATCGGCGGGAAGGGGTTGCGGCCCATCATCTCCACCGGCACGCGGCCCTTCCAGGCGTGCAGTTCGAGCTCCACCGGCTGCGCCGACGCGGCTGACATTGGCCACGCACAGCACGACGTCGTCGTCGTGCTCGCGCAGGTAGGCCAGGATCTTGCGGTTGCCCGGGTGCAGCATCGTGAAGCGGCCGCGGCCGAAGGCCTGCGCTGCTGCTGCGCACCGCGAGCAGCCGGCGCGTCCAGTTCAGCAGCGACGAGGGCTCGCGCGCCTGCGCCTCGACGTTGACCGCCTCGAAGCCGTAGATCGGATCCTGGATCGGCGGCAGGTACAGCCGCTGCGGATCGGCGCGCGAGAAGCCGCCGTTGCGGTCGCTGGTCCACTGCATCGGCGTGCGCACGCCGTCGCGGTCGCCGAGGAAGATGTTGTCGCCCATGCCGATCTCGTCGCCGTAGTACAGCACCGGCGTGCCCGGCATCGACAGCAGCAGGCTGTTCATCAGCTCGATGCGGTCGCGATCGTTCTCCAGCAGCGGCGCCAGGCGCCGGCGGATGCCGAGGTTGATGCGCGCGCGCGCGTCGCGCGGCGTACATGCTGTACATGTAGTCGCGCTCCTTGCTGGTCACCATCTCGAGCGTCAGCTCGTCGTGGTTGCGCAGGAACACCGCCCACTGGCAGTTCGGCGGGATCTCGGGCGTCTGCGCGCAGGATCTCGACCACCGGGTGGCGGTCTTCCTGCGCGATCGCCATGTACATGCGCGGCATCAGCGGGAAGTGGTAGGCCATGTGGCATTCGTCGCCGTCGCCGAAGTACTCGCGCACGTCCTCGGGCCACATGTTGGCCTCGGCCAGCAGCAGCCGGCCCGGATACTTCGCGTCGAGCCGCGCGCGCAGCTCCTTGATGACCTCGTGCGTCTCGCGCAGGTTCTCGTTGCTGGTGCCGTCGCGCTCGATCAGGTAGGGGATCGCGTCGAGCCGGAAGCCGTCGACGCCGATGTCGAGCCAGAACTCCATCGTCTTGAACACCGCCTCGCGCACCGCCGGGTTGTCGAAATTGAGGTCGGGCTGGTGGCTGAAGAAGCGGTGCCAGAAGTACTGCTGCGCGACCTCGTCCCAGGTCCAGTTGGACTTCTCGGTGTCGGTGAAGATGATGCGCGTGCCGGCGTAGAGGTTCGGGTCGTCGCTCCAGACGTAGAAGTCGCGCTCGGGCGAGCCCTTGGGCGCGCGGCGCGCGGCCTGGAACCACGGGTGCTGGTCGGAGGTGTGGTTGATCACCAGCTCGGTGATCACGCGCAGGCCGCGCCGGTGCGCCTCGACGACGAAGGCCCGGAAGTCGTCGCAGCGTGCCGTACGACGGGTGCACGTTGTCGGTAGTCGGCGACGTCGTAGCCGTCGTCGCGCAGCGGCGACGGGTAGAACGGCAGCAGCCAGACCGTGTTGACGCCCAGCTCCTGCACATGGTCGAGCTTCTCGGTCAGGCCGCGGAAGTCGCCGATGCCGTCGCCGTTGGCGTCGGCGTAGGCCTTGATGTGCAGCTCGTAGATGACCGCGTCCTTGTACCAGAGCGGGTCGTCGGCGGGCGGCGCCGCGACTTTGGCGTGGGCCAGGGCGTCGGTGTCGTCGGCCTTCACGCGTCAGGGCTTGGAGTCAGAGGAAGTAGTCGAAGTCGTGTTCGCGGTGGCAGCTGCGCGCGCAATCGCATCACGTGCGCCGGGCAGCGCTGCGGGTCGAGCATCACGAAATTGCGCGGCCCGTGCCACAAGAAGCGCGCGTCGGTGATCAGGTCGTGCATCTGGTAGGCCTGCTGCGGCTCGCAGGCCCAACGCCGGCAGGTCGAGTTCGACCCAGCCGCTCTGCGGGTGATGCGGGTCGAGGTTGACCACGCACACGATGACGTTGGCGCGATCGGCGGTGGCCTTGGCGTAGGCGATCAGCTGGTCGTTGTCCACTGGCACGAAGCTGCAAGCCCTCGTCGCTTTGCAGCGCCGGGTTGTCGTGGCGCGCCCGGTTCAGCGCCGCGATGAAATCGGCCAGCGAGTCGGCGCGCGTCCAGGTCCCAGACGCGGCGCTCGTACTTCTCGGAGTCGCAGGTACTCCTCGGCGCCGGGCCGGATCGGCGCGCTCTCCAGCAGCTCGAACGCCGGCCCGTAGATGCCGTAGTTCGCGGCCAGCGTGGCGGCCAGCGCGACGCGCGCCATGAACGCCGGCGCGGCCGCCGTACTGCAGCGACACCGGCAGGATGTCGGGCGTGTTCGGCCACACGTTGGGCCGGAAGTAGTCGCGCCCCGGTCCGTGGCACAGCTCGGTGAAGTACTCGGTCAGCTCGTGCTTGGTGTTGCGCCAGGTGAAGTAGGTGTACGACTGGCTGAAGCCGAGCTTGGCCAGGCGGTGCATCACCTTGCGGCCGCGTGAACGCCTCGGACAGGAAGATCACCTCCGGCGTGCGCGGCGCGCACGCGCGCGATGGCCCACTCCCAGAAGCGCGAAGGCCTTGGTGTGCGGGTTGTCGACGCGGAAGATGCGCACGCCCTGCGCGACCCAGAACTCGATCACGCCGGCCAGCGCGTCCCACAGCTCGCGCCACTGCGCGGTCTCGAAGTCGAACGGGTAGATGTCCTGGTATTTCTTGGGCGGGTTTTCGGCGTACTGGATCGATGCCGTCGGCGCGCTTGCGGAACCATTCCGGGTGCTCGCGCACCCACGGGTGGTCGGGCGCGCACTGGAACGCGATGTCCAGCGCGATCTCGATGCCGTGCTCGGCGGCCTTGCTGCACCAGGCGCCGAAAGTCCTCCAGCGTGCCGAGCTCACCGAGGATGGCGTCGTGTCCGCCCTCGCGCGCGCCGATCGCCCACGGGCTGCCCACGTCGTCGGGCGCGGCGTCGAGCGTGTTGTTGCGGCCCTTGCGCCGCTCACGCCCGATCGGGTGGATCGGCGGGAAGTACAACACGTCGAAGCCCAGCCGCTGCGACATAGGGCAGCCAGGCCTCGCAGTCGGCGAACGTGCCGTGCCGATTCGGGTCGTCGCGACGCCGAGCGCGGGAAGAACTCGTACCACGACGAAAAACGCGCGCGCTGCCGCTCGACGGTCAGCGGCAGCGGTGCGCTGGTCAGCGCATGCCGCAGGTCGGGATGACGCTCCGCGATCGTTGTGCGCGCCGGGTCCAGCGCGATCGCCTTCAGCGCGTCGGGGTCGGCGCCGGCGGCGAGCGCGTCGAGCAGCTCGTGCGCCCACGCCTTGAGCGCCTTGGCGTCGGGCCCGCCGCGTGCACGCTGCGCGGCCTGCTCGATCAACGCGGCACCGCCGCGCGCCGCCACGCTTGAGGTCGTCGACATCGACGCGGCGCTCGAAGTCGTGCCGCCACGACAGGAACGGATCGACCCAGGCGCACACGGTGTACTGCCAGCGCCCGACCGCGATCGACGTTGAACGCTGGCGTGCCAGCGGTCGTTGCCGAGCGGTTGCATCCGCGTGGAGCGCCACTCGCCGTCGCCGTGGCGCCACTGCACCGCGCAGGCGACCACATCGTGGCCGTCGGCAAAACAATCGGCCTCGACGCTGACCGCGTCGCCGACGACGCGCTTGGCCGCGAAGCGGCCGCCGTCCACGCACGGCGTCACGTGCTCGATGACGACGCGCACGCGGCCGTCGGCGAGCGCGATGGGATTGACCGCGTCGCCGTCGCTGGGAGAGCGGCCGGCGGCTCATCGGTGCAGCCGGCCTTCGGCTCATGCGAGGCTCGTCAGGCTCGAGCACCAGCAAGCCCAGCGGCGGCAGCCGCAGGTTCAGCGACTGGAAGCGGCCGTGCGCGGCCACCGGCACGCTGCTCGCGCCACCCAGGTTGCCGACGCCGCTGCCGCCATAGGTCGCGGCGTCGCTGTTCAGGCGTTCGATCCAGCGGCCGGGCCGCGGCACGCCGACCAGGAAGTTGTCGCGCGGCACCGGCGTGAAGTTGGCCACCACCAGCAACACGCTGCCGTCGCGCGCCTTGCGCAGGAAGCACGATCACGCTGAGTTCGGCGTTGTGGCAGTCGACCCATTCGAAGCCGTCGGCGCTGAAGTCGATCTGGTGCAGTGCCGGCTCGGCGCGGTACAGCGCGTTCAGATCGGTCACCCAGCGCTGCAGGCCGCTGTGCGCGGGCTGCTCCAGCAGCGCCCACTGCAGTGCGGCCTCGTGGCTCCACTCGCGCGCGCTGGCCGAACTCGCCGCCCATGAACAGCAGCTTCTTGCCCGGGTGCGTCCACATGTGGCCGAGCAGCAGGCGCAGGTTGGCAAAGCTGCTGCCATTCGTCGCCGGGCATCTTGTCGAGCAGCGAGCCCTTGCCGTGCACCACTTCGTCGTGCGACAGCGGCAGCATGAAGTTCTCGTTGAAGGCATAGACCAGCGAGAACGTCAGCTCGCCGTGGTGCCAGCGGCGGTGGATCGGATCGGCGCGCATGTATTGCAGCGTGTCGTGCATCCAGCCCATGTTCCACTTCATGCCGAAACCCAGGCCGCCGAGGTAGGTCGGCCGCGACACCATCGGCCAGGCGGTGGACTCCTCGGCGATGATCTGCACGTCGGGGTGGTCGCGATAGGCCGACTCGTTGAGCAGCCGCAGGAAAGCTGATCGCCTCGAGGTTCTCGCGCCCGCCGTAGCGGTTGGGGATCCACTCGCCCTCCTTGCGCGAATAGTCCAGGTACAGCATCGAGGCCACCGCGTCGACGCGCAGGCCGTCGACGTGGAACTCGTCGAGCCAGAACAGCGCGCTCGACAGCAGGAAGCGCGCGCACCTCGTTGCGGCCGTAGTTGAAGATCGACGAGTTCCACTCCGGATGGAAGCCCTGGCGCGGGTCGGCGTGTTCGTACAGGTGGGTGCCGTCGAACTGCGCCAGGCCGTGGGCATCGGCCGGGAAGTGCGACGGCACCCAGTCGAGGATCACGCCGATGCCGGCCTGGTGCAGCGTGTCGACGAAGGCCTTGAAGTCGTGCGGCGTGCCGTAGCGCGCGGTCGGCGCGAAGTAGCCGGTGCTCTGGTAGCCCCACGAGCCGTAGAACGGGTGCTCGATGATCGGCAGCAGCTCGACATGGGTGAAACCCATGCGCAGTCACGTACTCGGCCAGCTGTCGCGCCGCCTCTCGGTAGTCGAGCGAGCGCGCCGTCCTCGTCGCGGCGCCAGGAGCCCAGGTGCACCTCGTAGACAGCCATCGGCGCGTCGAGCGCGTTGCGCGCCGCTCGCTCGTGCATCCAGTCGGCGTCGTGCCAGTCGTAGTCGTCGCTGCGCCACACCACCGAGCCGGTGGCAGGCGGCAACTCGGCGCAGCGCGCAAACGGGTCGGCCTTGTCGAGCAGCGCGCCGTCGCGCGTGCGGATGCGGAACTTGTAGTGTCTGGCCCTGTTGAACCGCACGGACCTGCAGCTCCCAGATGCCGCGTGCCGTCCGAGCGCGCCTGCGCCGGGTGCGCATCGCCGCGCCAGTCGTTGAAGTCGCCCACCACCGACACCGCCGACGCATTGGGTGCCCACACCGCGAAGCGCGCGCCCGCCGCCGGCCGAGGTGGCAACCCAACTTGCGATACAGCTGCGAGTGGGTGCCTTCGCGGAACAGATGGATGTCGTGCTCGCCGAAACCGTCGATCGCGGCCGGGGGGTGCTTCATCGCCGGTCGAGTCTGCACGATCGGCGGGTGGGAGTGAAAAGGCGTGCCTGCTAGCCGCTCCTGGCCACGCGGTCTTTTGGCGTCGGCGCCCAACCTGCTGGCGTTCGAGGCGGTGGCGCGGCGCACGGTGAGGCGGCGGCGAGCGCCTCGCTCACGCCTAGCTCGAAGCGGACATGGCGATTCGGCCGCATGTTCCCACTGGCGTGATCAAGGCATCGCGCCATCGGTCGAAGGGCCGCTCTTCGGCGCGATCACCCTTTGTCAGGCTTCGACAACGAGCTCAGCAAGAGCGCGACAACGCCGATGGCCGCCGGCACCAAAGCCGCTAACAGATCGATAAGACCGTCCATCGCACCACACCACGGCAAAAACAGTGCCCGCCTGCGCAGGCAACCGCGTTACACGGCTTGCCCAGCCACTGCGGCGATTCACGACGATCTTGTTACTCCCAGTTTCGCTGCCGTTCACCTAGATTGCCGACAAGCGGATTCAAACCCACGCTACTCGGAGATCAGCATGGTGGATATCGTTCAGAGAGTCGGAATCAGGGCCCCCGCGGCGAAGGTCTAGACGCGCTGTCGACCATCGACGGCCTGGCGGGCTGGTGGACAAAGCGCCACGACCGGCAACTCCAAGGTCGGCGGAAGCCGTCGCCTTTCGTTTCCACCGGCCGAGCGGCGAGGAAATCGGCGGCTTCGACATGGACGTGCTCGAACTGGTGCCGGACCAGAAGGTGCGCTGGCGCGTCAAAGGCGGGCCGGAAGAATGGGTGGGCACCGACATCGAGTTTCACCTCTCGCGGCAGGACGATCACACGATCGTGATGTTCGGTCACCGCAAGTGGCGCGAGGAGGTGGAGTTCATGGCGCACTGCTCGACGAAGTGGGCCACGTTCCTGTTGAGCCTGCGCGACCTCGTGGAGACCGGCAAGGGACAGCCGGCGCCGAACTGACCTGAAGATCAGCAACTGGCACTGAGCGACGCCTTCGGCGGCGCGAATGCGATCAGCAAAGCGGTTTCAGCCCAGATCGATCGCGATCTCGTTATCCGCCTTCGCGCAACTCGTGCAGCGGCATCACGACCCCACCCGTGCGGTACGGGTGGGCTTCGCGATCGAGCGTCACTGCCCGCCCGTTGCAGGTGACCGCCACCGGTCCGTGCCCGCGTGGACCGACGCGATAGCGCAGCGCCAGCGTGCACGACCCGGCAGCGCCACGCGCGCCTCGAGTCCGTCGAGCGACCGCGGCAGCACCGGGTCGATGCCCAGTGAAGAGTGCCGCAAGCGCAGCCCCAGCAATCGTTCGCGCACCAGCCGTACCACGATGCCTGCGCCGCTCGAATACACGCGCCAGCCGCCCTCGACATCGACGGCGCCGCTGCGCACGGCGTCGTAGCGTTGCGTCGCGTCGTAGCGGTCCATGAACAACGCGTCGGAGCTGGATGCATAGCAGTTGGCCTGACGCAGGCGCGCATTCGGCACCGCATCGCGCAGGCCGACCGGATTGGCCAAACGCAGTGCGTGAAACGCGGCCTCGCCGTCGCCGAGATGCGCCAACGCCTCGGCCCAGCGCAGGTGCGCATGCATGTACATCAGACCGATCTCGCGGCCGAAAAAGGTGCTCGTCTCCGCGCGCTGAAAGTTGCGCTGCAAGCCGCCGTGGTATGGGAACGGCCGGTCGAACAGGCGTGCACCATCGGCGGCCAGCAGGTGCTGCCGGATCAGCTGCGCATGTCTTGCGGCTTGCTCGCGCGTGAACAGGTTCGACAGGATCCCGTGCACCATCGGCAGCAGGCTGTAGTGCACACCGGTTTCGCGGTCGCTCGGGTGCAGCCAGTGCGCCACCTCGCCCGCGGCGCCAAAGCGTGCGTAGCCGGCGACCACGCCGTCATCGATCAGCAGGCGCTGAAAGTCGTCGCGGATGCCGGCCAGCGACGCCTCGAGCTGGGCGGCGAGCGCCGTCCGGCCGACCTGGCGCAGCGCCTGCGCCAGCGTGTCGACCGTCTGGTGGTGCAGCGTCACGGTCCAGGCACTGCACAGTTGTTCGGCCAGCGCGGGGTCGGCCGGCTGCAGCGAATCGTTCCAGTCGCCGTGGCCGTACGCCGCGAGGCGCGTGCCGGGGATCACGCGCCCATCGATCAGCGCCAGCGCGCGTTCCACGTGCGCCAGCACGCTGCCGTGTGGTGCGCTGGCGTCGCCGTCCGGATGGAAGAACGGCAGCGTCTCGTCGAGCAACGCGCCGTCACCCGACGCCAGCAGGTATTGCGCCAGCGCGAGCAACGGCCAGAACACGATGTCGCCATGCGAGTCGCCGGCGCGGATGCCGCGCTCGCGCTCGAAGAACATGAACCACTGCGGCCAATCGCCATCGGCGTTCTGGTTGCGGAACACCTGCCGCAGCAGTTCGCGCACCGGCGCCACGTGTCCGAGCGAGAGCAAATACTCGACCGGGCCCTGCGACACATCGCGCGTACCCCAGCCGCCACCCGAGTACTGCTCGAGCCCACGCGGCGCGAGATAGTGGATCAGCGCGTCGTGCGCCATCCAGGGCAGCATGGCGGCCAGGCGCGACACCTCCGGCGACTGCGGCGCCTGCAGCTCCAGCGCGGTCATGTCGCGCCAGAAGCGCGCCGCCGCGGCCGCATCGCTGGCCGGTGCGCTCAGCAGCCGCGGCCGGTGCCGCGGCAACCAGTTGCCCGGTGATGCGCAGCCCGAGCGACGTGCCCGGCGCGCTGATCAGCACCACGAAGGGCTGATTGCGCGAACGGCCGTCGCCGAACAGCAACTCGTCGCCGCCGACCTGCTCGATCGCCGTCTCGGGCGTCGCATCGATGCGGAACGTGCCGTTCGGAAAGCGGCGTCCCACGTCGGACTCGGGCCGGCAGGCGACGACGACGCCCTGCCCGTCGCGCCACCACAACGCGGGCACGGCCTGCGAGCCGTCGTCGCCATTGAGCGCCACGTGGTTCGACACCAGAAAGCGGCACGGCGCGCCCTGCAGCACGCGCACGGTGAGCCACAGCTCGTGCCGATCCACCGCCGCCCAGCTGCGCACCTCGAGCAGGCCGTCTCGGTGACGGTAGATCCAGCGTGCACTGCTGGGCGTCATCTCGAACGCAGACGGCTGGCCAAGCAGAGACCACGCGCCATCGCGCTCGACGAACACGCGTTGGCCGTGCGAACGGAACAGCCCGAGATACGAATGCGTGGTCGACAGCAAGCGATTGATGCTGACGTGGCCCTGCGTCACCATCGAATGGAAGACGCCACCCATCCACACCGTGGTGGTGAGCGAGGCTTCGTCGGGCACGAGTTGGTCGCCGGTGCGCAGGATCTGCCCATGCGGGCGCAGACTGGCGCGCTCCTTGGCCGGCAAGACGACGTGCGCATGATCCGGGCCGAAGAAGGAAAGCAGCCGGCCGTCGGCCTCTTCGACCGCGTGGCGATCGCCCGCGAAGTGCGTGGCCAACTCGGCCGCATCGAGCTCTGCCGCGTTCAGCAGCGGCGCGTCGCTGAACAGCGTCGCCGCGCGGGGCGACGGCGCGCTGCGCGCATCTGCGGGTGCGGTGGCTTCAGGCAGGCTCAGCGCGCGATCGACGAAGCCCAGGTCGGCCGGCCCGCTGGCACCCGGATGATCGGCCTCGAACCACGCGAAGAAGCCGAGCCGCGCGCGCTCGCCGGCCGCGAGGGACACCGGTGCGTCCTGCAGCACGGCCATCGAATGCTCGTGCTGCCAACGCACGCCCGGCAGGCGCGCGGCTTGCAGCGCCGCGGGCAGCGCGCCGGATCGTGTGGCCAGGCCGTGCAGCTGGATCGCGTCGGTGCAGAAGCTTTCGGCGTGCCGCAGCGACCCGGTGGCGAGCCACGGGTGGCGGCCGCCGACGCCGAGGTTTTGCCGCACCGCCAGCACGACGCCGCGCGCTGCGTGCTGCAGCGGCGTGTGATCGACGTACTGGCTGACGTAGTACTCGTTCAGCCGCACCGTGGCGTAGTGCGCGAGCGCGACGTCCTGCGCGCAGACGAGATCCACCGTCTGCGCGTCTCGACCGGCGTTCTCGAGCGCGACGTGCCAGAACCACGCGGGCGCCGATCGAGCCAGCACGAGCGACACCTGGAAGCGAATTCCCGCCCACTCGCCGGTGACGTCGAAGCGCCTGCGGTTCGAGCCGCACCGCGCCCGGGCTACGCGGGCCCAGCAGCGGCGTCGCACTCGATGCGCCCGCCGTGGTGGCGGCGCAAGTAGAGATTGGCCGGGCCACCCTCGAGTTCGTTGCCCACGAAGGCATTGACGACCACGTCGCCGCAATCGATGCGGCGGATCGACCCGTTGGCGTTGACATGCACCACCAAGCCGGACGGGCTGGTCAGTTGGAGAGGAGCAGCTGCGCTCACGCTACGCGGGTCTCACAAAACGGACACGATGCACCAGCCGGGATCGCGCTAGATATGCCCCAGTGCGATCCACCACAGCGGGCCGATCGTCACCCAGACGACCAGGTAGATCACGCTCATGATGAAGCCGGCCTTCCACCACTCGGCCTGCGTCACGTAGCCCGCGCCGTACATCACCGGCCCGGATCCGATTCCGTATTGCGTGAGGCAACCGTTGATGCTGCTCAGGGCGCCGAGCCCGATCGCGGCCGGAAGCGCCGGGACGCCGCCGCCGACCATCAGCGCCAACGACAGCGGGAACAGCGCGCTGATGTGGGCGGTCGCGCTGGCGAAGAAGTAGTGGATGTAGAAGTAGATCGCCGCGACCAGGATGAAGATCACGATGCCGGGCAGGCCCTTCAGATGCCCGCTGAACTCCTTGCCGAACCAGCTGACCATGCCGTATTCGTTGAGCTTGCCGGCGAGCATGATCAGCAGGCCAATCCAGATCATGGTGTCCCACGCGGACTTCTCATCGAGGGCGTCCTGCCAGGTCAGCACGCGCGTCACGAACATCAGCGAGACGCCGATCGCCGCCGCCAGCGACGCCCCGATGTCGAGATCCTCGCCGAGGATCCACAGCACGAGCAGGCCGACGAAGATCAGGCCCATCACGATCTCCTTGGTCGAGATCGGTCCCATCGCCTCCAGCTCGCGCTGCGCGAGCGCGGTCGCGTCCGGGGTCTCGCGAACCTGCGGCCGCACGATCCAGAAGAGCACCACGGGAATCAGCGCCAGGCACACCAGCCCCGGGACGAGTGCGGCGATCGCCCAATCCATCCAGCTGATATTGACGCCCTGATCCGCGGCGAGCTTCACGGCCAGCGGATTGCCGGCCATCGCGGTGACGAACATGCCCGCGGTGATGATGTTGGCGTGGAACGCGCACAGGATCAGGTAGCTGCCGATCTTGGTGCGCGATGCATCGTCGGGCCGGCTGCCGAGAACTTCGGAAATCGCGCGGGTGATCGGCAACATCACGCCGCCGGCGCGCGCGGTGATGCTCGGCATCGCCGGAGAGACGACCAGCTCGGTGATCGCGAGCCCATAGCCGAGCCCGATCGTCCGCTTGCCGAGAAGCCGCATGAAAAGCAGCGCCACGCGGTGCCCGAGCCCGGTCTTGATCACGCCGCGGGAGATGAAGAAGGCCAGCAGCACGAGCCAGACCAGATCGGTGCCGGTGGATTTCACGACGTCGGCAAAGGACACCACGCCGACGAGCGCAGCAACCGTCGCGCCGATGATGGCGATCGCCGACATCGGCAACGGTGCGGTGATGATGCCGACGATGGTCGCGACGAAGACCGCGAACATCTGCCAGGCCTTCGGCGACAGGCCAGCCGGTGGAGGAATGAACCACAGGGCGATGCCGACCGCCACCGGGACGACGAACTTCCACAGCGTGCCGCTGGACTGCGTTGCGCCGCCGGGCGGCGTTGCCTTCAGTGGCGCTGCGTCTACGGTCACGATGGCTTCCTCAGCTCTCCCTCAGTGGGTCAAGGTCGACGATAGCCTCCGCTCGAAGCCGCAGCGACGGGTCAGGATGCCATGGTGCAGAAGGCTCGGCAAGCCAAAGGCGCCCGCGTCGCGCGGCGGGCAGGTGCCAGGCTGAACGCCGGCCTCATATGACGCGCTGCTGCGCGACGCCGGGCTTCGCCGCTATCGCATCGCTGCCACGACTTCGGCGCTCAGCCTGATCGGGGCGGTGCCAGCGTGAGCTGGCCGCTCTACGCGCAGCGTCAGGCGTACGGCGCGGGCAGCGTCACGACGACGCCTTGAGCAGCGCCACTGCACGCGCGCACGCCACGCCGGCTGGCTTGGCCGCGAAGTCATCATGCGAGTCGAGCGAGACGTCCCTTGGCGGCGACACGGGCTCGTCGCTGTCCTGTTCGTACTTGTTGCCCACCAACTTGAACATCGTTGTGCGTGAGTGGACCAGGTTGACTGGCTCACCGGTCTTCGGCGAACACGTCACGCCAAAACGGGCGATGACCATCTCGGGAGTTGTCAGCGCGGTGTTCACGGCGACCAGTTGATACAGCACCGCGACCAAGCCATGCGGCAAGGTTTTCGGGGTCGACAGTTTGATGTGCGCCTCGCCATCGCTGCGCTTCCACACCGGCAGCAGATCGTCCGACGCCGTGGCGTGCCCGATCAAGCCCGACAGACCCAGCAGGAAGACGACCCGAATGCTTCGACGCTTGTGCATGCATCGAAGGTTAGCGTGCCGAAGCTCGGCGCCGTGCAGAAGTACCACCCCTGAATGAGTGCAGCACCCCGGGTCGGAGGCGTCGGGACGCGCGCGGGCCCAGGCCGGCGCCACGCGGTGCGCCCGGAATCCGCTTTAGTCGACTCCCTTGCGGGCAAGGAAGTCCGACATGAGGTCGGCGACCTGCACGTTGTTGAGGTCGGAGAACGGAAAGTGCGTGTTGCCGCGGATGCCGATCTCCGGCAGGTGCACCAGCGTGGCGTCGCCGCCATGCCGGTTGATGGCTTCGACCCACAGCCGGGCCATCGCCAGGCGCACGCGCCAGTTGTCCTCGCCGAAGTTCGTTCGTCGGCTCGCTCGGGAATGTTGTCGCCGTAGTAGACGACGATCGGGATCGCGCGTCAGCTTGGCGGAACTCCGCCAGCGGCACCGCGACGCCTTCGAGCGGGCCGGTCGCGCTGCGGCATCGATGGCGGCACTTCGCCCTCGGGGAAGACGAAGCCGCTGCCCGGCTCGTACGAGACGATCGCGCGCACGTTGCGGTTCTTCATCGCCGACGGTCCAGCCGAGCCCGCCGCTGTGCGAGTGCGTGACGAGCACCCCCGGGCCGATCTTGTCGAACAGGGCCGAGACGGCGTCGGTCACCACCTTCGCGTCGAACGGTCCGGTGTCCGGCACCATCTGCCGGAAGTACTGATTCAGCGCCTCCGGGTCGCGCGAGAACTGCACGCCGGGGAAGAGCTCCGGCCAGCGTCCCGAGACGGAACATGTCGAACCAACGTCTGATCGTCCGGCGTGGCCTCGAGGGTGCCGGCGACCGTGCTGCGCGCCGCGCCACCGCGGCGCGGCTGATCGATCAGGTACACCGGGAAGCGCCGGCGCAGGAAGATGGTCTGGAATCCCTCGCGTCCATCGGGCGTCGTCTCCCAGGTCTTGCCGAACTGTCCGAAGCCGTGCCACATCACGAGCGGCAGCTTGCGAGCGTTCACCGGCACCTGGTAGAAGACGCGCGCGTGGTCGCCGTGCAAGCGTCTGGCCCTCCGCGGCCGCTGGGCGCGCGCGCGGGTCGAAGGTGCCGGGGTTGCGCACCACGGTGCCGCCGACGGCGAAACTGCCTTGCTCCTGGATCATCAGCGGAGCGGGCCGGAGGGTGTCGCGGAGCTCGTGCGCTGCGTGGCCACCGATGGCCGCGCATGCAGATGCGCAGACGGCAGTGCGCCACGATGCGATGGCGGCGAGTCGAACGTGTAGCTGCCTTCAGTGCGGCTTGCCCTCGCATGCGCAGCGTATGCTGGTTCACGATTCCTCTCGCGCCACGCCGACCGCGGTCACGCGCGCTGGGCCAGCCGGTGTAGAAGGCGAGGTGCGTGATCGTCTCGACCATTTCTTCCTGCGACACGCCGTTGTCGCGCGCCAGCGCGATGTGCGAGCGGAGCTGGTCCGGGCGGTTCAGCGCGGTCAGCGCGCTGACGGTGACGATGCTGCGGTCGCGCCGCGAGAGCTCTGGTCGCGCCCAGACGTCGCCGAACAGCACGTCGTCGGTGAGCTGCGCCAGCTTCGGCGCGACATCGCCGAGCTGCTGCTGCGGTTCGCGAGGGTTGCTGCAGGCGTCGCGTCGCAGCGGGGGGCCGCGGCGCGCACCGTACTGCGCGTCGCGTCACCTGCTCCAGCCAGTCCACGGTCTTGCCGTCCTGAGCCTCGGTGATCGCGATGTGCGTCATGGCGCGTCGGGTGCAGCGCCATGCCAGTGCTTAACGCCCGGCGGGATGCGCACGACGTCGCCGTCGCCTTGATCTCTTGCGCGGGGCCGCCCCAGCGCTGCACGCGGCCGACGCCCGCCGTGACGACCAGGGGCTGGCCCAGCGGATGGGTATGCCACGCCGTGCGTGCACCGGCCGCGAAGGAGACCGTGCCTGCCGAGGTGCGCCCTGGTGCTGCCGGCGTATGGAGCATCTCGACCTGGACGCTGCCGGTGAAGTTTTGCGCGGGTGCGGCGTTCACCGGTCGTGTCCCGGCGCGAGAAATCTGCAGCTCCGCCTCGGCAGCGCCAAGCGGCGAGAGCATTGAAAGTGCCAGAGCGGCACCGGCGAGTCGCTTCATGGAGATCTCCTTGGAGGGGCCGCTCAGTCTAGGAACTCCATTGGCATAGAAATAGCCCGTCACCCGTTGATGGATTGGCAACCCAGAGCCGACAATCGGCCGGAGAACCGAGGGCACCATGGCCATCAATGAACTGCGTTCGATCTCCGTATTCGTGAGGGCCGCCGAGCTGGGCAGCCTGCGCAAGGCCGCCGCGGCGCTGGACATCAGCCCCCAGGCGGCCAGCCAGACCTTGTCCCAGTTGGAGCAGCACCTCGACGTGCGGCTGTTCCACCGCACCACGCGCGTGATGTCACTGACCGACGAAGGCCGGCAGTTCCTGGAAGAGGCCCAGCCGGCGTTGCTGGGCCTTCAGCGGGCCTTGCGCAAGGCGCAGCGTGCGAAGGACGAAATTGCGGGTCCGCTGCGCATCGTCGGTCCCCGCTCGACATTCCAGCCCGTGCTGTGGCGTCTGCTGGAAGAGTTCTGCCAGCAGCACCCTGGCGTCGTGCCCGATGTTCAGTTGGATGACAGAGTCGGCAATTGGGTGGAAGACCGGGTCGATGTGGGGTTCAGGCTCGGCGTGTCGCCGCACGAGGGCGTCATTGCGCGGCGCCTGTTGCCCGTACAACTGATCATCTGCGCATCACCGGCCTACCTCGAAAGGAACGGCAGACCCGAGGGCCTGGCTGACTTGCAGTCGCACCGCTGCAGCGTGTACCGCAATCCCGGAACGGGCGCGATCGTGCCGTGGCGGGTGAAGGTGGGCGATGACGTGGTTGAACAACCCGTCGCTCCCACGATCTGCACCAACGACGAGATCCTGGAACTGCACGCCGTGGTCGCCGGTCACGTGATCGGGCAGCTGGCCGGGGTCTCGGCAGCGCCGTACATTCGTTCGGGGCACCTCGTGCCGCTGTTCGTGGATCACATCCCGGACCGCTCCAGTTACTTCGTGTACTTCGGGAGCCGCAGTTCTCAGCCAGCACGGGCGCGTGCGTTCATCGACCTCGCCACCAAGCGACTGGTCGGCAACACGCAGTACGTGCTGAGTTCGAAGGAGCTGAGGGCAGCGCAAGCCGCGCGCTAGCCGGCCATCATCGCGGTGTAGCGCCGCTGCATCTCCTCGGGCTCCACCTTCTCGATCGAATGGCCGAGCAGCCAGGTGTGGCCGAACGGATCACGCAGCCGGCACGAACGTTCGCCGTAGAACTGGTCGGTGGGCGGCATCAGCATGGTGGCCCCGGCCGCGACCGCGCGCTCGCCCATCGCGTCGGCGTTGTCCACGTGAAGGTGGATCGTGCAGCCGGTGAACTGCTCGCCTTGCGGCCCCACCATGCCGTACTCGGGGAACTCGTCGCACACCATCAGCACCGCGGGGCCGAGCTGCAGCTCCGCGTGGCCGATGCGGCCCGACGGCTCGGCGAGCCGGTAGAGCTCGGTCGCGCCGAAGGCCTGCTGGTAGAAGGCGATCGCGGCCTTGGCGTCGCGCACCATCAGGTACGCAAACACTTCGTGGATCTCGCTCATGGCATCTCTCCTTCATGCGGCGACGTGCCGCGAGGACCGCAGGCTAGGCGACCGGGGCGGCCGTCGTATTGGAGATTTTTTCAGCGCGCCAGCGCCACGTGCGTCGGCTGATCGGCCTGCACCGGCGCGTAGGCGCCGGGTGCCATGCCCGCCAGTTGCCGGAACTCGCGGATCAGGTGCGATTGATCGAAGTAGCCGGCGCCGGCGGCGACCTGCGCCCAGTCGCGCGGCCCGCAGCGCACCAGCGACGGCAGCAGCACACCGAAGCGCAGCACGCGCGCATAACGCTTGGGTGTGAGCCCCACCGCGTGCTCGAAGCGGCGGATGAACTGGGCCGGCGTGCAGCCGCTGTCGCGCTGCACCGGCTCCACCCGCGCGCGCGCCGGGTCGCGGCGGAAGGCATCGATCGCGAAGGCCGCCAGCGGATCGAGCGGCGCGGCATTCCGAAGCCGCTGCAGAAGATGCTCGTGCAGGAGCTGCAACGCGTGCTGCGGCGATGTCGCGGCTTGCAGCCGCTCGCGCAGCTCGCTGGCGGCCGGTCCCCACAGGTCTTCGAGCAACTCGGTGCGGTTGCGCAACCCGGGCAGCGCGCCGCCGAAGAAAGCGGCCGCGCCGCCGGGCGTGAAATGCACGCCCACCACGGCCGACGGGCCTTCGGTGCCGCGCACGCCGAAGCGGTCGGACGGGCCTTGCACGATGGCACCGCGCAGCCGACGCGCATGGGTGTCCTGCTCGCCGTCGTAGCGGATCAGGTGGTCCTGCAGCAGCGGCACGACGATGTCGGCGCAGCCGGTGGGCAGGCAACGCTCGCGGATGTGCGGCAACGCGCCGCGCTCGCTGTACCAGAGGCTGTCGACGTAGGGGGCCAGCGGTGCGGAGGGTCGTTGACGCAGCAGCATGACCTCCTTTGTAGCGCGCGCCGCCAGCGTGTCAAGGCCGGGCCGCCGCTGCAACCGCATACAGCACCAGCGCAGCGACGACCACGGCGGTGAATCCAATGTGGATCGCAAGCAGCGTGGCAAGCACCGCGCCGGTGACCGATGCGCAGCCGTTGACCGCCCACGCCCAGGGAATGAGCCGGGCATCGGCGGCCTCCACCCTCGCCAGCCCCATCGGGAACAGCATGCCCATGAAGAACGCCAGCGGCGCGATCAGTGCGGCCGAGATCACGATCTTCACGAAGTCCGGCAGCGCAACCGCGTGCTGGAACAGCCAGGCAAGCAGGCCGAGGCAAAACGCCGCGGACAGCACGATCGCTGCCACCACCACGCCTTCCGCGTGCCGCAGCACCGGCGCGCTGCGGTCGTGCCACCGCCTGGAGGCGGCGCTGCCGATGCCGGCGAACAGCAGAAATGCGAACAGCACGACCGCCACCGCGTAGAGCGGATGGCTCAGGAACAGCACGAACTTCTGGATGAACGCGATCTCGACAAACATGAAGGCCAAGCCGATCGCCGCAAAGTAGACGAGCACGCGGCGCTGCGATCGGGCGGGTGTTACGCGCTCGCGCTGCCGGCCGGCCCATGTGACCCAGGCTGCGGGCGCCGCGATCAACAGCAGGCTTGCCAGCACCGCCTGGGCCAGCGTGGCCACAAGCACCGGATATCCCCATTCGAGCAGCGGCAAGCCGCCTTGCTCCTTCAGCGACAACAGCTCGGGCGCCGAGCGCCACTTGAAGGAGTGGAAGAAGTGGGGCTTGTCGTCGGTGGCTGGGGCGATGTGGAACTTGTAGCTCTGCAGGAACTCGTCTCTTCCCGCAGCCAGCAGCGCCGTTGCACCGTCGAACAGGTCAGGCGGGGCGACCACGTTGTAGCGGTTCGCTTCCTGCGGCTTCATGCCGGGATAGAACGCGACGTCGAACGAGCGCTCGCTGCAGAAGGCCTTGATCGCGGCGACGTCGTCGCCGCTGAACGCGCCGTTCTTGACGAGCAGCGTGCTGGTCTGCCAGCTTCGCACGAGCGCGAGCCGGGACGCCGGGTCGGCCACCCCCGAACGCTGCAACGCCTCCACCGCGGCGGCGAACAGCTTGAGCGCGTCGCGCGGCGGCAGCCTGACCCAGCGAGTGATCGACAGCAGGCCGCCTGGCTCGAGGTGCTGCAGGTCGTCCTGCAGAGCTTGCACCGTGTAGAGGTAGTTTTCCGACAGCGCGTGCAGGCCGGCCGCGGACGCACTGAACGAATCGAGCAGCGCCACATGGATGAGGTCGTAACGTTGCTTGCTGGCCGCCACGAAGCCGCGCGCCTCGGCCACATGCACACGCACGATTCCCGGCGATGCCGCATCGACCCCAGCCGAATAGATGCCGCCCGCATAGTCAGCGAATTGCTGCCGTACCAGCTCGACGACTTGCGGGTTCAGCTCCACCGCATCGATCTGCCCGGCGCCGTGATAGTGCGCTTGCAGCACGTCGGCCCCGGCACCCGCCCCGAGCACCAGCACGCGCGGCTGGCGCAGCAGGTGATACGGCAGCGCGGAGGTCGTCTCGCCGAGATGCGCGAGGCTCTCGCGCCGGCCGTCGAAGCGCGTCAACGCGCTCATGCCTTCACCATCGATGAAGACGCCCAACTGCGGCGGCAGCTCGGCCGTTGCGTTGAGGCTCAAGCCGGGCGCATGGCGCAACGGCGTGCCCGGACTCTCGACCACGCTGACCAGGCCGAGCGGGCTGAAGCGCTCCGCCACGATCCGCGCCTGCGGAATGCGCAGGGTCTGCGACAACTCCTTGTACGGCGACATCGCGGGCGTTACCCACGACGGCGGCATCAGGAAGGGCAGGCCAGCCATGGCCATCAGCACTGCCGCCGGCCAGCGCGAGGGGCGACCGCATCGTTGCCACGCGAGCGCCGCGGCGGTGAACCCCAACGCGCCGATCAGCTTCAATGCGTCGTGCGGCGGCAGCACGAACAACAAGCCCATGACCGCCAGGCTTCCGGCGCCGGCGCCCACGATGTCGCAGCTGTAGATGCGCGATGCCATGCCGCGCCACCTCGAAAAGGCCATGCCCACGCAGGTGCCAGCGCACAGGAAGGGCAGCGCCAGCAGCAGGTAGATGGCCAGCAGATACGCCGGTTGGCGCGGATCCCAGAGGATCTCCAGCGGATTGAACGGCACGCGCTGCGCCAGCACGAAACAGCCGATCGCGCTGACCCCGAACGTTGCCGCGGCGGCACAGAACAGCGGCGCAAATGCTGCGCTGCACGGCGCGCGCGGCCAGCGTCAACAGGACGCCGCTCGCGCCGTAGCCGAGCAGCGCCAGGCTGATGATCATGTAGGCGAAGTGGTGCCACAGGATGATCGAGAACAGGCGCATCAGCACGATCTCGTACGCCAGCGCGGCGGCCGAGATCAGCGCGATGGCGATCAATGGCGGGCCGGCTTCGACAGCAGTCCGCACACGGGTGCCGGCCATCGTGATGGGCGGCTAGCGCTTGCCGGTCAGCGGGACGAAAGCCACCGGCAGGATCTGTCGCGTCGACACCGTGCCGTCGAGGTGTTTCTCAACGAGCATCAGTTGCTGGACCATGAACGCTGCGCCCACCGGGATCACCATCCTGCCGCCGGCCTTGAGCTGGCGCAGCAGTGGCGGCGGAATGTGGCTGGCCGCCGCGGTGACGAGGATGGTGTCGTACGGCGCATGTTCCTCCCAGCCGTTGTAGCCGTCGCCCACGCGCACCTGGACGTTGCTGTAGCCCTGCGCCTTCAGGCGCTGCGCGGCCTGGAGCCCCAACGGCTCGACGATCTCGATGGTGTAGACCGCCTTGGCCAGATGGGCCATCACCGCCGCCTGGTAGCCCGAACCCGTGCCGACCTCGAGCACCTTGTGGTCGGGTTCCGTGCGCGCCAGATCGGTCATCAGCGCCACGATGTAAGGCTGCGAGATGGTCTGCCCGTGGCCGATCGGCAAGGGCCGGTTGCGGTAGGCGGACGCCACCTGGTCGGCGGGAACGAACTCGTGGCGCGGCACCCGCGCCATGACGGACATCACCCGCTCATCGAACGCCGACTTGCCGATCTCGGCGCGGGTCTCGCGAACGAGTGCGGTGATGTCGTCCACCATCCGTCGGCGCTCGGACGCGAAGTCTTGGCCGACAGCGGGCTGTGCCGCCGTCAAGGTCAGCGAGAGCGATGCGGCGATGACGCCGAGGACCAAGGCGACAAGTCTGCGCCAGCCGCGGGCCGTCGACCGCTCACTGGAGGTCGCGCACGCCACCCGCCTGCTCGAGACCATGGTACGGTCCTCCGCCCATCGCCCAGGATGCGACTGCACGACCTTTGCAAATGCAGGTCGTTGCGCCGTCATTATGCGGCGGTCGTCGGCGCCGTCGCCGGCACGCGGTCAGCGCTGTCGTGCCGGTGGCAGGATGACCCTGAGCAGCTGCGGGTGACGCAGCACCAGCCCGCCCCACATGATCGCGGCCACGTACGCACCGAACAGCACGTGGCTGAACAAGGGCGATCCGATGCGGTAGTGCGTGGCAATCGCACCACCGAGGAATCCCGTCAGGTAGATGGCGCCGAGCACGGCGGTCCTGCGCAAGGCATGCAGGAGCGCGCCCACCAGCAACAGGACTCCGAGCGGAACGACCGCGGAAACCGGCCAACCGAGTTCGACGGTTCCCTTCATCACGGGCTCGATCTGCAGCAGCTTGCCAGCGGCATCGAGCAGGAAGAACAGGAGTGCAAGACTCGACAGGACGAGACCAACGCGCCTGCGCCATGCCGGCACGGCAGCGGGCGCGCCCGAGACGACCGTGGCTTGCGGCTTCATGCATCCGGCCTCTCTATGCGAACGCGATGGGTTCTCCATTGACGCCCCAGCTCACCCCGAAGCGATCGGTGAGCATGCCGAAGGTCTTGGCCCAGAACGCGGGCGCCAGCGGCATCGTCACCTGGCCGCCCTGCGACAGCGCGTGGAAGGCGCCATGGGCCTGGTCGACGGTGTCGTACTGGATGGCGAGCATCACGCCCTTCACGCCCTCGTACGGCATGCCTGGCGGGATGTCGCCGGCAAACAGCTTCGCGCCGCCGGGCAGCGTCAGGCAGGCATGCATGATGCCGTCGCCGCTGGGACGGCGGGCCGTCGCCGCAACCGTCGTCGCCTGCGGCCGATGCGGGCATCTCGGCGTAGCTCATCATCGTCTCGATCTTGGCGCCGAGCGCCTTCTCGTAGAAAGCGAAGGCTTCGCGGGTGTTGCCGCCGAAGCTCAAGTAGGGGGTCAGGGTCGTGGACATGGTGTGCTCGCGGGGTGAAGGTGGATGGATCCGGTGTGCGGACATGGCCTGATCGAATGGATCAGCGGCAAGACTACGCATTCCAGCCGGCACCATGAAGTACCAATCGACGCCGACGCCACGGTGCCAATTTGATGGGCCGAACTGGAAGCCAGGCTGGGCTGAAGTGGACCCACTGAGCGCCCTCAGTCGGTATGCTTCACGGTACCGCTTCGGACCGTCCATCGATCCATGTTCCTGCAGTTCGATGGCAATGGCGCGCTGTACGCCCAGCTGGCCCGGGCACTCAAGCGTGCAATCCTCCAAGGCCAGCTGAAGGCTGGCGCAGCACTGCCCGCGACGCGCGCCTTGGCAGCGGAGTTGGGGCTGTCGCGAAACACCGTGCTCACAGCCTACGAGATGCTGCGTGCCGAGCAGTTGGCGGTGGCCAGGGTCGGCTCCGGCACCTTCGTGTCGGCCTCGACGGCGTCGCGCGACAGACCGACGATCAAGGCGCAGATCCCGGCCCAGACACGCTACGCCGCCCGCCTGCGGAGCTTGCCGCGCGCTGACGCTTCGCAGCGTCGCGCCTCGCCTGCGCTACGACCTGCACTACGGCGAGCCATTGGTCGATCCGCCGCTGATCACCGCATGGCGGCGCGAACTCGCACGCGCGGTGAGCGCCGCCGATTGGGGTTACCCGCCAAGCGCCGGCCTGCGTGTGCTGCGTCAGGCGATCAGCGAATATCTCGCCCGGCGGCGCGGCGTCGTGTGCCACGCCGACGACGTCGTCGTCGTCAGCGGGACGCAGCAGGCGATTTCCCTGCTCGCCCGCGTGTTGCTCGACGAAGGGGCGGCGGTCGCGATCGAAGATCCCGGCTACGAACTCGCGTCGCGCTCGTTGCAGGCGCATGGCGCGCGCCTGCTGCCCGTCAAGGTCGACGCCGAGGGCCTGCGGGTCGAGGCGCTACCGCGTGGAGACAGTGTCCGTGTGGTCCTGGTCTCGCCGTCGCACCAGTTTCCGTCCGGTGCCGTGATGTCGCTGGCGCGGCGAATGGCCTTGCTCGACTACGCCGCCGAGCGTGGCTGCTGGGTGGTCGAGGACGACTACGACGGCGAGTTCCGCTATGACGGCATTGCCATCCCGGCGCTGCGATCGCTCGATGTCCGTGACCGGGTGATCTACGTCGGCAGCTTCTCGAAGGTGGTGTTCCCGGGGCTGCGCCTGGGGTATGTCGTCTGTCCGAGCGGCGTGCGCGCCGATCTCGTCGCCGCCAAGCTGAACGACGATCTGGGTTGCGGCAGCATCGAGCAGGCGGCGCTCGCCGAGCTGATGCAAAGCGGCGCGTTCGATCGCCACCTGCGGCATGCCGCTGCGGAGCTGCGCCGCCGCCGCGCGGCGTTGCTGGATGGTCTGCGCGAGCATTGCAGCAGGCATCTGGTGGTCAACGATTCACGCGCCGGCATGCACATGGTCGGTTGGTTGCCGGGCTGGACTTCGCGCCAGGTCGAAGCGCTGGCCGCGCATGCAGCGGGGTGCGGTCTGGGGCTGCATCCGATCGGTCCACACTACCGGCGTCAGCCCGCGCCGCAGGGCCTGCTGCTGGGGTATGCCGCGCTGTCCGCCAACCAGTTGCGCGCAGCGACGGCACTGCTTGGCAAGTGCCTGGGCAAGATTGCTGACCATGCAGCATAGGGGCCGGGCGGGATCTGCGCGAAGCGCCTTTCGATTGCGATCGCGTCAGCGCCAACTGTGCCTGGGGACCTCGTACGGACCCATGGGCTGCACCGGGAACCTCCAGAACATGCTGTGGGCCCCTTCCGTTGCGGGCGACCTTGGCGGATATGCTGGCCAGCGCGGCGGCTCGCTGAAGCTCGGAGTCCCCTGGACCGGCCAGTGGTACCTGGGCAGCTTGCACGGCTCATCCTGCGCCCAGCGGCGTGCCAGAGCATCGGAAGGATCCACGCACGAGTAAGCCTTGGGGTCGCCCGAGTGCGCTCCCTTCTCGTTCCATTGCGAGGCCGCTGGCTGTTGAGCGCGAGCCATGGAGGGCGACGCTGCGGACAATGCAGCGCACAGGCAGACGAAGATACGGCGTGCCTTCATTTGATCTGCAACTGCGTGCGCCAGCGGAACCGTCACGCGTGCCGCTCGGCGCCGCACGCTTGGACTTTACTCGCTCGGACTTCCACGACAATCCCGCGATGTTGGCGCCATTCCGATCCGGTGGCCGGTCCGAGCTGGGGCGCCGCATCGTGAAGCTTGGCCGCGTGTTTGCGCTCGACTCGATCGTCGGCCAGGCCATGGGGCCGGCCCACGTCGCCGAGTACTACGAGTTGTCCTTCGGCGCCTACCGCCGGCGCCATTCCAGCGAAGGCGCGCTGCACCTGGCGCTCAACGAAGGCGGGCGCTTCGATGCCGCGGGCTTCGGCGGGCAGGCCAGGCGCCTGCAAGCCCTGTGGGACGGACGGCCGACGGCAGCCGTGCTCGAACTGGGGTTCGGCCACGGCTACAACCTGGCTGCGCTCGCCCCGCGCCTGGCCGGCACGCGCTTCGCCGGCCTGGACCTCACGCCGCGCCATGTGGCGCACGTGCAATCGATGCTGGCCGAACGTGGCATCACCAATGTCGAAGTCCGTCAGGGTGACTTCCACGCGCAGCCCTGGGCGGACGCGAGCTTCGACCAGGCCTACTCGATCGAAGCCTTCTCCTATGCGCGCGACCTGCCGCGTGCGCTCGCCGAAGCGGCGCGCGTGCTGCGGCCAGGCGGCACGCTGACGTTGTACGACGGTTACCAGACCCGTCCGACCGCGGCGATGGACGGCGACGAGGCGCTCGCTGCCTGCCTGGCCGCCAAGGCCATGGCGATGGATAGCCTGCAGGTGGTCGACGAACTGCTGGCGCATGCCGCAACGGCTGGCTTCGAGCTCGAGCGCAGGACAGCACTCGACGCGCTGGTCACACCCAACTTGAAGCGGCTTGAACGCCTGGTCGGCGTGTTCGTGCACTGGCCCTGGCTGGCGCGCCGACTGCTGGCGCGGCTCAACCCGGTGGTGATGCGCAACGTGCTCGCCGGCTACCTGATGCGCCCTGCGATGGCACGCGGGATCTGGACGTATCTCGAGCTGGTACTGCGCAAGCGCGCCCACTCCGGCTCGCACCCACCGACGGCGACGCCCCACTCTGCACGGTGGGTGGTGCGCGACGGCTAACTGGTCGTGGCCAACACTGGCAATTGAGAGCTGGCGCGAGAAGTCCCGGGCAGCCAGCTCACCAGTCGCGTCGCCAGCGAGCCCGCGATGTCGGTGCCGGCCCGCGCATCGAAGCCCAGGAACATCGGCGAGCCGTTCAGCTCCAGAAAGCGCAACGTGCCCGCCGAGTCGCGCTTCAAGTCCATGCCGGTGAAGCGCAGGCCGACGACCTGCGCCGCGCGAATGCACTGTTGCCGCACGACCATGGGCAACTCGATCGGCACGCAACGCTCCTCGTGGCCGCGAAAGTCCAGCGCGCCCGTGACGATGTGAATGGCGGCGATCACCTCGCCATCGAGCACGTACACGCGGATGTCCTCGCCGGGCAGCAAGCTCTGGAAAGTGACCGGCGCGCGGCTCAGCAGATCGAGCCGAGACGGCGCCAGATCGTCGGCTGCCAGCTCGCGCGTGGCCGCTCCGCCGGACACCGGCTTGTAGGCCACGCGCCCACCGACGGCGAACGAGCGCACCTCGTCCGGGTCATTGGTCCAGCGCGTCGCCGGCACCGGCACCCCGGCTTCTTTCAGCAAGGCCAGCTGGAACGGCTTGGTCATGCGCGGGCTCGCCGCCAGGCCGTTGTAGATTGGAACGCCGTTGTGCTCCCAGCGGCTGAGCGTGGCGGTGAGCACATCGGCGCGTTCGCGGCCGGCCAGCCAGTTCTGAAACCGTTGCGCGGCCGAGTCGCACTCGGCGCTGCTCGCGGCCTGCAGCGCGCCGGTGCCGACGTTGCGCACGTAGACCGCCGAGGGGCACACGTGCGTGCCATCGATCCGCACGTCATCGAGGTCCTCGCCCAAGGTGACCCGCAGCGCAGAGGGGAACCGGCCGGCATCCAGCAGCACTGGCTCTGCACCCAACGTGCGCACGCGCTGGGACACGCCGACCACGTGCGCATCGTCAGCCGGACCGACGATGACAATTGGCGAGATCGTCATTGGCCGAAGCCGCGGACGAACAGACCGAGGAGTTGCTCGAGCTGCGTGGGCCCATCGCCAGGCCCCGGCGCGCAGCAACCTTCCTCGCCGATTGCCATGGTCGTGACCTCGCCGCCACTCTCTTCACCAACGGCCATGGTCGTGACCTCGCCGCCACTCTCCTCGCCGACGGCCATGGTCGTGGCCTCGCAGCCACCCTCTTCGCCGATGGCCATGGACGTGACCTCGCCGCCGCCCTCTTCGCCGATCGCCATGGACGTGACCTCGCCGCCGCCCTCTTCGCCGATGGCCATGGACGTGACTTGGCCGCCACCCTCCTCGCCGACAGCCATGGTGGTGACTTCGCCGCCACCTTCTTCGCCGACCGCCATGGTCGTGAAGTTGCCCGTCTGGCGGTTGTTCAAGGCGTCCGGCCGAAAGTCTCGGCCCAGGTCACTGATGAAAAGCGATTGATCCGAAATGCGCATGGCGGTCCTCTCTAATGCCGATGGTGTGTCAAACCTGGGCACGAGGGTACGCACCGCGAGCCGCCTGGTATAGCTGCCACGTTTCCCACTGCGGTCGTTACTAGCTGGGGCCTGTCAGACTCATACTTCCGGAATGAGACCTCATGTCCGTTGAACCACCGCGAACGTGCCGGTGCGCCGTGCGGCATGCGGGCTGGCTGTTTCTGGCGTGCCTGGTGCTCGCCGCCTGCGCGCCGCTGCCGCGACGCGCGGAGATCCCGACCGTGTGGCAGCCGTCGCGCAATTTTGGCGAACGCCTGCCGAACTTCGTCGTCATCCACTACACCGGCAGCGACAGCACCACGGCTGCACTGCGTGTGCTCAGCAGCCCGCAGCCCGGGGTCAGCGCTCATTACCTGATCGTGCGCGACGGCACGCTCATCCAACTGGTCGACGAGCGCGCCCGAGCGTGGCACGCGGGTGAGTCGCGGTGGGGTTCGTCCGTCGACCTCAACTCCGCGTCGATCGGCATCGAGCTCGACAACAACGGCCGCGAGCCCTATCCGCAGACTCAGATCGACGCATTGCTGAGCCTGCTGTCGGACCTGAGCCGGCGCTATCGCATTCCGGCGGCGAACTACCTGGGGCACTCCGACGTCGCGCCACGACGCAAGGTCGACCCGGGGCCGCTGTTTCCCTGGCGCACGCTGGCGGCCAACGGATTCGGACTGTGGTGCGAGCCGCCCCATGCGGAGCCGCCACCGGGATTCGACTCCATGCTCGGTCTGCGCGCCATCGGCTACGACGTTAGAGAGCCGACCGCGGCGGTGAGTGCGTTTCGCATGCACTTCACGCCCGACGAACCCGCCAGCGAGCTGGACGAGCGCGATCGCGCGCTCATCCATTGCCTGCTGCAGGCATCGGTTGGCCGCTAGCGCCGCACCTGCGGTGGCAGCACGCGCTTCAGTCGGCCTCCTTGGCGAACTTGACGGCCAGCTGCTCGGAGAACCTGGCCAGTTCGATGACGACTCGTCCATGGGTGCCGTGGCCGATTTCCTCGCTGCCGTCCACTGCGCGCACACGGAACTCGATTTGACGACCGACGACGCTGGTGACTTCGGCGAAGGCGACGATGCGACGGTTCACGGCTGTCGCCGCCACATGGCGCACGTCGACGCGCGTGCCCACCGCACTCTCGCCGGCGTCGAAGTACGGCTTGATCGCATTGAGCGCCGCGTTCTCCATCGCCATGATCATGACCGGAGTCGAGAGCACCGCGGGGAGTGTCGCGTCCTTGAACCGGTTGGCCAGGTGCTCGGGCAATACGACCATCGAGAAGGAACCTTGCGCCCCACTGGGTATCGTGCGCATGACGTCTTCCTCTTGTCCCTTGATTTGTCGGAGGATGTCAATTCCGGCCGATCTGGTTCGTCGTAGGGGTATGGCGGCGGTAGGAGAGACTTAGGGAAACTGCAGCCGGCTTGATCTTTCCACTACTCGAGGAGAACTCGCAGCGGTGACGCCCATCATCTCCATCTCGGGTCTAACCAAGACCTACGCCTCGGGCCTCCAGGCGTTGAAGAACGTCAATCTCGAAATTCGCAAGGGCGAGATCTTCGCCCTGCTCGGCCCCAACGGCGCGGGCAAGACCACGCTCATCAACATCGTCTGCGGCATCGTGACGCCGAGCAGCGGCACGGTGCTCGCCGACGGCCACGACATCGTGCGCGACTACCGCGTGACGCGCTCCAAGATCGGTCTGGTGCCGCAGGAGCTGACCACCGACACCTTCGAGACGGTGTGGGCCACGGTGTGCTTCAGCCGCGGGCTGTTCGGGCGCGCGCCGAACGCGCCGCATCTGGAGCGCGTGCTGCGCGATCTTTCGCTGTGGGACCGGCGTCACGACCGCATCAGGACGCTGTCGGGCGGCATGAAACGGCGCGTGCTGATCGCCAAGGCGCTGGCGCACGAGCCGGAGATCCTGTTTCTCGACGAGCCGACGGCGGGCGTGGACGTCGAGCTGCGCCGCGACATGTGGGCGCTGGTGCGGCGCCTGCGCGCGGGCGGCGTCACCATCATCCTGACCACGCACTACATCGACGAGGCCGAGGACATGGCCGACCGCATCGGCGTGATCCACAAGGGCGAGCTGATCGTGGTCGAGGACAAGGCAACGCTGATGAAGAAGCTCGGCAAGAAGCAGCTGACGCTGCACCTGCGAAGCGCCGCTGGCGGCGATTCCCGCTGCGCTCGCAGACTGGAGCCTCGGGTTGAACGCCGGCGGCACCGAACTGCGAGTACACCTTCGACGCCGCCGACGAGAGAACCGGCATCCCGGCGCTGCTGCGCCGCCTGGGCGAGCTGGGGATCGGGTTCAAGGACCTGAACACCCGCCAGAGCTCGCTCGAGGAGATCTTCGTCGCGCTGGTTTCGGAGAGCTCATGAACACGCCACGGCGTCGCGGCGATCTACCGCTTCGAGATGGCGCGCTTCAGACGCACGCTGTGGCAGAGCCTCGCCGACGCCCGTGATCACGACCTCGCTCTACTTCGTCGTGTTCGGCGCCGCGATCGGCACGCGCATGAGCGAGGTCGACGGCGTGCCCTACGGCGCCTTCATCGTGCCCGGGCTGATCATGCTCGCGCTCTTCACCGAGAGCCTGTCGAACGCCTCCTTCGGCATCTACCTGCCGCGCTTCACCGGCACGATCTACGAAGTGCTGTCGGCGCCGATCTCGGCCTTCGAGATGGTGCTCGCCTACGTCGGCGCCGCGGCGACCAAGTCGATCCTGCTCGGCCTGATCATCCTGGCGACCGCCAATGCTGTTCGTGCCGGTGAGCATCGCCCACCCGCTGTGGATGGTCGCTTTCATGGTGCTGACGGCGACGACCTTCTGCCTGTTCGGCTTCATCCTCGGCATCTGGGCCGACGGGTTCGACCAGCTGCAGTTCATCCCGATGCTGGTGATCACGCCGCTCACGTTTCTCGGCGGCGCGTTCTATTCGATCGACATGCTGCCGCCGGGCTGGCGCACCTTCAGCCTGTTCAACCCGGTGGTCTATCTGATCAGCGGCTTCCGCTGGAGCTTCTACGGCACCGCCGATGTGGCGGTGTGGGTGAGCCTCGCCGCGACGCTGGGCTTCTTCGTGATCTGCCTGGCGATCGTGGCGTGGATCTTCCGCACGGGCTACCGGCTGAAGAGTTGAGCGGCGCGGGGAACAGAGGCACTTGAGCGGTCGGCGGCGAAAAGGGGACGCGCCCCATCAGTGACGCACCGGTTGCAGTGGCGCATCGCACAGAATGGCGAGCAAGCGGTCGGGATCGACCGGCTTAAGCAAGACATGACCGAAGACGGTCGAGGCGTGTTCGATGCGGTCGAAGTTTCCGGACACGGCAATCAATACAGGGGTCAGTTCGCCCAGTGTTTGCCGGATGGCGCATGCGGCTTCGATGCCGTTCATGCCCGGCATGTCGATGTCCAGAATGATGGCGTCTGGGTAGGGTGACCGCGTGGCGAGTCGCACGGCTTGCAGCCCATCAAAGGCGACGAAGACGACCATTGGAGTGGGACTGATCAACTCGAGCAGGGCAGACAGCGCCTCCGCAGCATCGGCGTGGTCATCCGCGATCAACACACGGGTATGCGACGAATACGTGGCCATCGAGGCACTGAAGGCAAACCGCGGTCCGGGCACCGCAGAGGACCCAGCTGCACGCCGCCAGAACCTGTGATCGGCGTCAGCGCCGGCGGGGCAGAGACACCGAGAAAACCGTCTCCGCGGAGTCCGATCGTGCGCTGATGTTGCCGCCGTGGCCTTTGGCGACCTCCCGCGCGATGTACAGACCCAAGCCGAGGTTTCCATTGGTGCGGTCGCGCTCCTCCGGTCCCACGCCCCGTGTCAGCGGATCGAAGATGCCGGCCAGCGTCTCTCGATCAATCGTCGGCCCGCTGTTGCGCACGTCGAACTCGACAGAGGCCTCGTCACCACGCAACGTGACTTGCACGGGCGTGCCCGCAGTTCCGTAGTTGATGGCGTTGAGCGTCAGGTTGGCCAGCAGCTGCTGAAGCCGCAGAGGATCCCACTGGCCGAAACAATCGCCGCTGACCATGAGCTTGATATCGCAGCCGGGATGCGCCGCACGGATCCGGTCCAGCTCGTCAGCGAACAGGCGCGCCAGGTCCACTGGCTTGCGGCTGACATTGATGCCCAGTCCGAGCTGCGTGCGATTGAAGTCGAGCAGGTCATCGAGAAGCGCCTTCATTTGCGCGCCGCTGTTGATCAGCCGCGAGGCAGCCTTCGAGACAGCGGCGCCCGCATTCAGCGCCGACAGGTAAGACGACGTCATGACGATGGTCTGCAGCGGGCTGCGCATGTCGTGGCCCAGCATGCCAAGCAGCAGGTTGCGAGAGCGTTCCACCCGTCGGCTGAAAAAAGCGATCGACTCGCCAAGCGCTTGGTCAATGGCCTCGTTGAAGCGGATCACGTCTTCAAGCCTTGTGCCTTCAGCATGCGGAAAGGCATCGGTCCACAGCCGCAGGACGCTGGCCCGGAGTGCTCGGTACTCGGCGGCGAGTTGGTTGATGTCGAAGCCGCTGTTCGCGCGCAGTACGGCGTGCGTCTGCGCAGCCGTCTCTGGCGCCGTACTCAGCACGGGTGCCAGGCCAAGTGACTTCTGAGTTTGCGCATCGCGGCCTTGCAGCGTGCGCAGATCCCTTGCGACCGCTTCCAGGATCTGCTGGGCGTGATCGCGCAGCGCGAGTGGTTGCATGTGCTCCGCCGCAGGCAACTGGGTTGCCGCAAAGGCCTCCCAACGGGCCAGGATGGCTTCCATCTCGTTCTGGATGAAGTCGGCCAAGCGCATGTCGGTATTCATTTCGTACGATGGCGCCTCACGTCTGGAGAACCTGAATGCGGCCCGAGCAGACGACTCCGCAGCCGAGCGTAGCGACACAGTGGGCATGGCTCAGTGCGCCAGCGTACACATCCTCGCGTCGAGTCCAGGCGAGCCAATTGCCCTTGAGTACGGCTGGCAACATCACGCCTCGTGCGTCGCGCCGTCGCAGTTGCGCCGCAATCTTGCCCACACCCTCTCAAGGACAATCGAATGTCGAATCCCTGGTTGAAGAAAAACCCGTTCATGAGCATGTGGCTGAGTGCATTCAACTCCGCCGCTGGCTCGATGCGGGGCCATGCCATCGGGCAGGCCAAGCGGCAGGCGAGGACGGCAACCACGGAGGCCACGAAGACCATCTTCGATGCATGGCTCGGCGGCGTGACGCCAGTGCCAGCGAAGAAAAAACGGCGCAGACGCTGACATCAACGCAATGGATCGCCGCGTCAGCGGCACTCAAAGCTGGCTGCCGAACCACGACGCGGTGTGCTCCAACACCTTCTCGTGCCACGGGCGCTGCTGCCATGCCTGCAGGGTGGTCGGCTTCGACAGTAGCAGGTCGCGCTGGAAGATCTCGATCTGCTGCCGGGCGAAGGGCGCGCTCGAGCACGTTCAGGTTGGCCTCGTCGTTGAGCCGGAACGACCGGTTGTCGAAGTTGGTCGACCCGACGGACACCAGCAGTCCGTCGACGACCAGCACCTTGCAGTGAAACATCGTCGGCTGGTACTCGGCGATCAGCACGCCGGCTTCGAGCAACGGCCCCCAGCGTGCACGCGAGGCGCGGCGCACGACCTCGCTGTCGATGTCGCCAGCCCGGCGTGATGATGCTGCACCTTGACGCCGCGCTGCGCGGCGGCCACCAGCGCCTGCACCGCCAGTTCGTCGGGCACGAAGTACGAGCTGGACAGGTGGATGCTGTGCGTGGCGGCAGTGATCGCCATCAGGTACATCAGCTGCATGCTCTCGCTGCCGCCGGTGGGCGAGCTGCTGAACATCTGCGCGGCCTGCTCGCCACGGGCTTCAGCGCGGGAAAGTAGCTGGTCGCCGTGCAGCACCTGGCCGGTCGCCTTGATCCAGTTGTCCATGAACACCGACTGCATCTGCGCGACCACCGGGCCCTCGACGCGAAAGTGGGTGTCGCGCCAGTGCTCGGCGTCCTGCGCGTCGCCGCGCCACTTGTCGGCGATGCCGACGCCGCCGGTGAAGCCGATGTGGCCGTCGACCACCAGCAGCTTGCGGTGGGTGCGGTTGTTCATGCGCGACCAGGTCCGACCAGTGCGGCTTGTGGAAGCGCTCGACCTCCACGCCCGCCTGCTTCATCTCGTCGAGATCAGCGCTGCGTCCATCTTGGCGCTGCCGACCCAGTCGAGCAGCACATGCACCTTCACGCCGGCGCGCGCCCGCTCCGTCAGCGCATCGGCGAACTCGCGGCCGATCGTCGCCGGACCAGTAGATGTAGGTCTCGAAGGTGATGCTGTGGCGAGCCTGGCGCGATCGCCTCGAGCATCGACGGGAAGATCTCGTCGCCGTTGAGCAGCACGTCGACCTGGTTGCCGTCGAGGATCGGCGGCCCCAGCAGCGCGCCCAGAGCGCGCGCTGAACTGCGGGTCGTCGGTGGCGTACAGGCGCTCGACCTGGCGCTCGATCTTCTTCTCGCCGCTGGCCAGGTTGAGCGCCAGCCACACGGCCGCCAACGTGAGCAGACAACTCGTGATCGCGATCCAAACAAGTTCGGCTTTCATGCCGGCAGGCTCCGGCGACGCCAGGCACCACCTTCGAAATACCGTGCCGGTCCGTGAGTCAAATCAGACCCGTGGCGGATCGGTCTCGCGCGCCGGATGTCGATGCTTGCCGACCGCCTCGATGAAGGCCTCGATCGCTTCGCCGACGCCCTGTGCCAGCAGCACGCCCGGGTCCGCTTCGCCATTGGGCATCGGTGCATCGATGCCGTGTGCCTCGAGCAACGAACGGGCGGCTCCCAGCGCCAGCAGGGTTTTGCCGTGACGGTATTGATTCTGGATGAATTCATTCACCTGGCCGCTCGCCGCGAGCGCTTGCGCAGCGGCGTCTCCCGGAGGCAGCACCATCGCGTCAAACAGCACTGCTGGGGAATTCTCCAACGAGGCGTCGGCCTCGATCGGCTCGCCCTTCTCGGTGGCGACCGGACCCACTCGAAAGCCCACCAATCGAGGTACGGCGCCTTCGGCCAACAAGGACGTTTGCAGCGTGGCCACTGCATGGCCATCGACGCCGTCGGCCACGAGGATCGCGATCTTGCGTGTGCGAATGCCGCCGTCGCCGGGCAACGCCGTCAGCGACAACGCGGGTGACACGGTGACTTCCGGCTTCGCGGGTTTGGCGAGCGCCTTCGGCAGCGGCTTGGGCAACTCCATGCCCAGACCCTCGTGCCAGCCGGCGCGCCAGCTCGTCGGACACATTGCGCAGCGAGGCCACCATGCGCTCGCGCACCGCCGGCACCGTGACCTTGCTCAGCTCGAAACGGAAGGCGCCGACGATGTGCGCCTGCTCGACAGTCGGTCTGGCTGTCGTAGAACAGGCGTGGCTTGCGTGTAGTGGTCGGCGAACTTCTCCGGCTTGCCGCGCAGCTTGTCTTCTCGCACCGGCTGCGGGAACGACACGAAGCCGTTCGCCGCACCGGCCTGGAACGGGCAGCCGCCGCCCAGCGAGTTGGGCTCGTAGGCGACGCGGCCGCGATGGATCGCCTGGCGGTGCAGCCCGTCACGCTGGTTGTTGTGCACCGGCGCCATCGGAGCGTTGATGGGGATCTCGTGGAAGTTGGGGCCGCCCAGCCGCGTGATCTGCGTGTCGACGTACGAATGGATGCGGCCGGCGAGCAGGGGGTCGTTGCTGAAGTCGATGCCGGGGACGACATGCGCCGCGCAGAAGGCCACTTGCTCGGTCTCGGCGAAGAAGTTGTCGGGATTGCGGTTGAGCACCATGCGGCCCACCGGCTGCACGGGCACCAGTTCTTCGGGCACGATCTTGGTGGCGTCGAGCACGTCGAAGCTGAAGCGCTCGGCCTGCGCCTCGGTGAAGATCTGCAGGCCGAGCTCCCACTCGGGGTATTCGCCCGACTCGATCGCCTCCCACAGGTCGCGACGGTGGAAGTCGCGATCGGCGCCCTGAATCTTGGCGGCCTCGTCCCAGACCAGCGAATGGGTGCCGAGCATCGGCTTCCAATGGAACTTGACGAAGCTGCGATTCGCCGGCTGCATTCACCAGCCGGAAGGTGTGCACGCCGAAGCCCTTGCATCATGCGCAAGCTGCGCGGGATCGCGCGATCGGACATCACCCACATCAGCATGTGGGTCGACTCGGGCATCAGCGAAACGAAGTCCCAGAACGTGTCGTGCGCCGACGCGGCTTGCGGCATGCCGTGATGCGGCTCGGGCTTGACGGCATGCACGAGGTCGGGGAACTTCATCGCGTCCTGAATGAAGAACACCGGCATGTTGTTGCCGACCAGGTCCCAGTTGCCTTCGTCGGTGTAAAACTTCACGGCGAAGCCGCGCACATCGCGCGCGGTGTCGACCGAGCCGCGCTCGCCGGCCACCGTGGAGAAGCGCACGAACACCGGCGTGACCTTGCCGACTTCGGCAAACAGCGCGGCACGGGTGAACTTCGCCAGCGGCTTGTAGCACTCGAAGAAGCCGTGCGCGCCCGAGCCGCGCGCATGAACGATGCGCTCGGGAATGCGCTCGTGGTCGAAGTGGGTGATCTTCTCGCGCAGGATGAAGTCTTCGAGCAGCGTCGGCCCGCGCAGCCCTGCCTTCAAGCGAGTTCTGGTTGTCCGCGATCGCCACGCCTTGGTTGGTGGTGAGCACTTGGTCGCTGGAATCGGCCCGCACGCGGTCCAGCGACTGGCTTGCGGGGGAAGCCCCCACAGTGGGCTTGCCACTTCCGGTTTTCGCGGAGGCGTTTGCCTCGCTCAGCGTGCTGCCGGTGATCGCCGGCGCCTGCGGCTTTGCATGCTTCCCCTCGGGAGGACGCAGTGCGTTGTTGCGGCCGATTTCGCCAGGTTTGTTGGCGTTGACAGGAAACGAAGCGGCGAGCGCTTGTACCCCGGCGGCGTGACGAGCCATGGCGTCGCTCGTCGCTCTTGCAGGGTGCGCAGGGGCGCTCACCGTATTGCGCGCAGCAGCCTTGGCGGACACTGACTGTCTGGAAGCTGCGGCGGAACTGCGCCGCGTTGGAGACTTGGCCATTCGATCCACCTTCTGTGAGGATGCGGCGGCGCCCTGCATGAACTCCGCCAGAGATCCCCAAAGGCAAGCCCCGTTCCATCGATGAGGGCGTGCGCCGCGCGGCCCCGGGGTCGGCCGTGTCCGGGCTTGCTGATTGCCTGGGTATCGGCTCGACGGAGCACGTTCGCCATCCCAAGCGAACCCGTCGCAACGCAGGGCGACTGCAAGGCCGCCCCTTCGACACAGTCACGCAAGGAAGTACCCATGGCCACATCCACCCGAGCAAAGAAAAGCGCGCCGAGCAACTCAGCCAATGACGCGATCAAACTGTTGACCAGCGATCACAAGGAAGTGAAAGCGCTGTTCAAGCAATACGACGGGCTCGTCGAAAGCGAGGGCAGCGACGAGGAGAAGCAAGCCCTGGCTGAGCAGATCTGCCAGATGCTGACCGTGCACGCGACGGTTGAAGAAGAACTGTTCTACCCGGCGGCGCGCGAAGTGCTTGGTGAGGACGAAAGCTTGGTGGACGAGGCGGACATCGAACACGCATCGGCCAAGGACTTGATCGCGCAGATCCAGAGTTCGTCGCCCGACGAGGACCACTACGATGCCAAACTGAAGGTGCTTGGCGAGTACATCAGTCACCACGTCCAAGAAGAAGAGGGCGAGATGTTCCCCAAGGTCAAGAAAGCGGGGCTTGATTCGGCCACGCTGGGCATCGACATGGCGGCGCGCAAGGACCAGTTGATGGTCGAGCTACGCGGCGAGGCGGCGCCGACCTGACGCACGCTGGAGGGGCTGGCACCGACTGTTTCCCGAAGCTTCAGTACTGAGCCGCCCCTCTAAGCGCTCAGAAGGCGGGCCGTCAACGGCCGATGCGGCTATACTTCGCGGCTCGGCTGGACACAGGTCCAGCCGTTTTCGTTCATCCCCTCTGACCTCTGCCACGTGCCCTCGAAGGCCCGTGGCCCCGCAAACGGTGCGGTCGGCGGCGATGCCGTCGCCTTGACTGTGCCCGTAGCGCCGCACCGGCAATCTTGCCCGGTGCTCGACGCGAGCTGATCTCCCGGTGACTTGTCCCCAGCGTCCCGCTTTCGGGCCGCCTGGCGCGCCGTTGCGCGCGCCTGCTTGCGAAAGAGTCCGATGAGTTTCGAATCCCTGAACCTGCACGAAGCCCTGATCGCCGCCGTGCGCGACGCCGGCTACACCGTGGCCACCGCAGTCCAGCAACGTGCGATCCCGCCGGCGCTCGAAGGCCGCGACCTGACGGTCTCTGCCAGCACCGGCAGCGGCAAGACCGCCAGCTTCGTGCTGCCGGCGCTGACCCGCGTGCTCGCGCGCGCCGCGGCGACGCCGAGCCAAGTGCGCCGCGGCCGGCAGGGCCAGATCCACGGCCCGCGCGTGCTGGTGCTGGTGCCGACGCGCGAACTCGCGATCCAGGTCTCGAAAGCCGCGATGACCTACGGCCGCCACGTGCGCGGCCTGCGCGTGGCCACCGTGGTGGGCGGCGTGCCCTACGGCCTGCAGCTGCGCCAGCTGAGCGGCCCGCTCGACATCCTGATCGCCACGCCCGGCCGCCTGATGGACCACATGCGCTCCGGCAAGGCCATCTTGTCGAACGTCGAGATGCTGGTGCTGGACGAGGCCGACCGCATGCTCGACATGGGCTTCATCGACGACATCCAGTTCATCGGCCAGAGCCCTGCCGCCCAAGCGCCAGACCGTGATGTACAGCGCCACCTTCGGCGGCAACGTCGGGCGTCTGGCGCAATCGCTGCTGCGCGACCCGCAGCGCGTCGACGTGGCCTCGCACACCGACACCCATGCCGACATCGAGCAGCGTCTGCACTGGGCCGACGACCTGCAGCACAAGAATGCGCTGCTGGACCACCTGCTGACCGAGCCGCAACGTCGACCAGGCGCTGGTCTTCACGAGCACGCAACGCGACGCCGACCGGCTGGCCGACCGCCTGGCCGAGATGGGCCACCGCGTGGCCTCGCTGCACGGCGGCATGCCGCAGCGCCAGCGCAACCGCGTGCTGCACGGCCTGCGCACGCGCGACCTGCAAGTGCTGGTGGCCACCGATGTGGCCGCGCGCGGCCTCGACGTGCCGAGCATCAGCCACGTCATCAACTACGGCCTGCCGATGAAGGCCGAAGACTACGTGCACCGCATCGGCCGCACCGGCCGCGCGGGCCGCTCGGGCCTGGCGGTGACGCTGGCCGAGCGCCGCGACGCCGGCATGATCCACAACATCCAGCGCTTCACGACGCAGCGCATCCCGGCGGCCGTGGTCGAGGGCCTGGAGCCCAAGCGGCCCGAGCCGCAGTCGCAGACGAAACCGCTTCGGTCAGAAGCCGTTCGGCAAGCCCGGCTTCGGCGCCAAGCCTGGTTTCGGCAAGAAAGCCTTCGGCAAGAAGAAGCCGCTCGGCGGCGATCGCGACCGCTCGCCGTTCGGCGGCCCGGCGCGCAAGCCCTTCGGGCCGCGCCCGACCGGCCCGCGCTGACCAGCCCCGGGGCTGCGCTTTCTGTGGGTCGCACGCGGCGCGAACCACAGCCCGCATGCACCCGCGCAGTCCACGCGGCGAGACGGGCATGTGGCTTGCCGCTTCGGCACGCCGAGCGCGCGGCGCACCGCCTCGGCGTTTCGCGCTGTGGGTGGTGACTGTTACCGGTCGTTGAGCGCAGGATCGCTGACGATGGGTGTCGTCACCCCGCAGCACAGCGCTCTCGTCGCATGGCCATCTTCAACACCCAAGAGCGTTACGGCGCCGTCGCGATCGCCCTGCACTGGGTCATGGCGCTCTGGCTGGGCGGCCTGGTCGCCATGGGCCTGTACATGGTGGGGCTCCCCGACGTCGGGTTCGACAAGCTCAAGATCACGCTCATCCTGTACCACAAGGAACTCGGCCTCGTAGCACTTCTGGCCGCAACGATCAGGCTGGCCTGGCGCATGACCAACCACTGCCGACGTTGGTGAGCACGCTGCCCTACTGGCAGAAGGTGACGGCGCGCTTCGTCCATCTGTCGTTCTATGGCTTGATGTTCGCCTTGCCGGTCAGCGGACTGCTGATGTCTTCGGCTGCCGCCATCCCGGTGTCGGCTTTCGGCCTGTTCGACCTTCCGGACTTGGTCGCGCCGAGCGAAGCCTTGTTCCGCCGTTTGATTCACGTGCATCGCTGGCTCGGCTACGCGCTGCTGCTTCTGATCGGCGTGCATGCCGGCGCGGCGCTGATGCATCACTTCGTGAAGCGGGACAACACGCTCAAGAAGATGCTCTCGCCGAAGGCCGCCCGCTAGTCGATCGCGTTGTCGAGCACGAACTGGGCGACTTCCCGCAGCGCCTTGCCCGTCGCGCGGTTTGCAGCCGTTATGCCCGCTTGGGGCGACCGTTGTGGCATCGGCTCGGTGACGACGATCTCCTTGGAAACGGCGCGGCGGCTCACGGTGTGGGTCAGCTGCACATGCATGGCGATGCGCACGGCCACCGTTGGCTGCGTGAAGTCCTGGATCAACTCGTCAATCTGGGTTTGCAGCACGTACGTAGACCGCCCGCCATAGGGCACTGCAAGAACCGCGGCAAAGCGATGGGTGCGCTCCAGCGTCGTGATGAGCAGCGGTTGCATCATCTCCGAAGGGGTCGCTCCCCATTCGTGATCGCGGTAGTACGCGATTTCATGGTCACGCACCGTGTAGGCCATCTGCGTCGTGTCGTAGGCACGTTGGGTGCGCGGCGTGACGATCAGCAGCGTCGCCGACGCGGGCGCCACACCCCCGCTGCGGGACGGTTCGGATGGCACTTCGGTCAGCATGCCCCGCTGTACCTCGGGTGGCGGGGCCGTGAAGAGAGTGCAGGCGGACAGGACGAAAGTGCTCAGTAGCGCAACGGCACGCAGTTTGCCCCGCTTCATCCCCCGAAGGTCATTGCGCTTCCCCGGGGCCAGGCAGCGGGCTCGCTCGACCCCGCAGAAGGATGGATGGATCACGATTGATCTTCGATACCGTGTTGTTCAGTGAGCTGGAGAGGGATTGAAGCCCAGCCAGGGTGTTGTAAGCCTCTGGAATCAGCTCCTTGTGCAGGGAATCCACCGCCTCGTGCCCGGATTGCAGCAGGGGATTCAACTGGCCGCTCGCGGTTTCCGCATTGGCCATGATGGTGGCCAGTCGGTCGTTGTTCGATGCCAGCGTTCCAGTGACTGCCTGCAGATTGGCGACGGACTGCTGCAACGAACGGACGGTCCTTGTGTCCATCGCACCGCTCACGCGCTCGGCGTTGGCAATGATGGCGCTGAGCCTGTTGCTGTTCTGCGCCAGGGTCTGGGTGACGCTTTGCATGTTCTCGGTGGCCTGCTTCAGCGACACGATGGTGCGCTCGTCGAGGACGTCGCGCAGCAGCTCGCTCATGCGCTGCACGTCTTCGCCCACTCGATTGATCGTCGTGTCCAGGCTGACCGAGCGCGACGGCGCCGAGCGAATCGAGGGGGCGGAGTCTTTCGCGGTGGCGGCCAGGGGTCGCGCGTCGTCGCCCTTGTCTTCGAGTGCGACGTAGACATACCCCGTGAACCCTCGCGTGGCCAAGCCGCGCGATGTCACGGTCGCAACCGTCCCCATGGTGATCGGGCGTGCTCTTGTGAAGCCGCAGCTGGATCTCGACGGTGCGCGCATCGACAAGGTCCACACGATCGACCCGCCCGACATCGACGCCATGGAGCTCCACAGGAGCGTCTGGAATGAGGCCCGACACGGGATCCTGCGTGAGCACGCGGTACGTCGCGTAGCGGCCTGCATCGTAGCGGTACCAGGCGACCACTCCCGCCACACCCAGCACGACCAGCCCGATGAACAAGATCCTGGCAGCGTTCTCTGGAGTCGGTTTCATGGCGTGTTACCTCCAGTCACTTGCGCATAGGCTTGTCGAAAGGACCAGCCTTCGTTCGTCTAGGCAATAGTCGGGCCCAAGCGGTGGAATCTTCCGCCGTGCGACGACCCAAGGGAGACGTGACCATGCGATTCCTATCGATGATCCGCATCGAAGAAAACACCGGCCAGGTGCCCAGCGAGCAGCTCATGAGCGACATGGGCAAGCTGGTCGACGAGTTGACCCGCAGCGGCCAGCTGGTGAGCACCGCCGGGCTGCGGCCGACCTCGGAAGGGGTGCGCGTGAGGCTGCGCGGCGGCAAGCTGTCGGTGGTCGATGGCCCGTTCGCGGAGACCAAAGAAGTGATCGGTGGCTATGCGATCCTCGAGGCGCAGTCGAAGCAAGAGGCCATCGAGCTGACGCGACGCTTCTTGAAGGTCCACGGCGACGATTGGGACATCGAGTGCGAAGTGCGCCAGCTCGACGGGCCCGAGTTTTGCCGCGATGCTTAAGGAGACTGCCATGCCCGCTGCACTGACCCCCGCTGCCCAGCTTGCCGCCAAAGCCCGGACGCCATTCCCAGGCGCCTCGCCGGAGTACGACCGTGCGCGCGAGGCGTTGCTGGCCGAAGAGATCGAGTTTCGTCGCCACATGACGCGGCTGGTCGAGCAACGCTGCGCATTGCCGCCGGGGCCGGTCATCACCAAGAACTACCGGTTCAACGATGAGCAGGGTTTCGAGGTCGGCCTGCTCGACCTCTTCGGCGACAAGAACACGCTCGTCACCTACTTCTGGATGTATGGGCCGCAGCGCCAGCGCCCGTGCCCCATGTGCACCAACCTGCTCGGCGCATTGAATGGCAATGCCGCCGACATCAAGCAGCGCGTGGCGCTCAAGGTGCTGGGGCGCTCATCGGTGGACCGGCAGTACGCGTTCGCGCAAGAGCGCGGCTGGCGCGACCTGAATTTCGTGCAGACCGTCGGCGACGACTACGCCAAGGACCTCGGCGTGCTGATGCCAGACGGCAGCGAATACCCGGCGCTCGTGGTCTACCAGCGCGATGGCGATCGGGTGCGGCTCTTCTGGGCCGGTGAGATGACCCAGGAGATGGCCGACCCCGGCCAGGACCCCGCGGCGCACCCGACATCGCCCCGCTCTGGAGCGTCCTGGACCTCACGCCCGAAGGGCGCGGCACCGACTGGTACCCGAAGCTGCAGTACTGAGCCAGGCCGTGCCTTCAGCGAGCCGGCGTCACCACCTCGAACGGCGCACGTCGCAGATCCAGCGCCGGGTTGCGGTCGAAGAAGTTCGACGGACGCAGCTCGAAGCTCATCTTCTTCAGCGACATCACCGGCCAGTCCTCGGCTTGGGTCACGTGGTGGTGACCCAGCGTCAGCCAGAGCACGAGGTCGCGGTTGGTCAGGCGCTCGTGATTGCCCGCGAATCGTGGCAGGCCGGGTGAGCCCGGGTGCTGGTTCGGCGTGTCGCCGGCGGCATAACGCTCGTCGGCGTCGTGCGCGGTCACCCACAGCGGGTGCGCGATGAAAGCCGCTCGCTTGTAGTCGTCGAACGCCAGCAGCGGCTCTTCGTAGTCGTGGCTTTCCACCACGTAGCCGGTGGGCTGCCCGAACGCGTTGCGGCGATTCGGGTTGACGACGCGCCAGACCGCGTGCTCGTGCGGATCCATCCTGCCCTCGGCCTCGCTGGCGATCGCCTCTTCGTCCAGCGTCCACACGCTGCGCCGCGGCCCAGGGGCGTGGCTCTGCTTCAGTCGGCCGAGCATGAAGCTGTTGTTCGGCCCGTCGATGTCGACGTCGAGGCGGAAGCTGAAGTGGTGGCTGTGATACGGCGCCACCAGCTGCGGCGCCACCGGCGCGCTGTGGCGATTGCCGTGCTCGCCGAACGCGTGGCCCGCCAGCGCCTTGGGCGCGTCGATGCCGGTGAGCCCGACCTCGGCGCGCAGCCCACCGTCTTGCGTGAACACCCAGTCGATCAGGTAGTCGTAGTTGCCGACCTGCGAGATGCTTCGCACCACCAGCTCGACCGCGGCGCGCCCCTCGTAGCGGCCACGAAAGCTCTCGAAGTGGCGCCACACCGGGTCGCCGGTCAGGCGCTCGAAGATGCCCACCACGCGCGGCAGCGGCAGCGGCACCACCGGCACCGAGGGGTCGGGCAGCGCCGCGGCGACGAGCGCGTCGAGCAGCACGGCATTGGCCGGCACGTCCAGGCCGAGCGTCAGCGGTGAGGCCATCAGCCCGAAGCCGAACTCGCCCTCGTCCATGTAGGTGCGGTAGTACCAGTTGGGGCCGGGATCCTGGTAGGGCACGAAGATCTCGCCCAACGAGCCCTGATAGAGCACCGAACGCCCGTCGTACTTGACCAGCGAGATCACCGGCCCGGCGCGGCGCTCGAAGCGCACGTGAAAGCGCCACTTCTGCCACTCGACGAAGTTGCCGTCGAGGCGGAAGTTCGCACCGTCGGGCTGCGTCACGCGCAGTGGCTTGAGCGCCGGGCGCAGGCCGACCAGCGCGCCGACACTGGCCTCGTCGAACTCGTGGGTCGCCATCGGCACCGGCACGACGCCGGTGTCGAGCACCTGCAGCACGCGCCGCTCGTCGAGATCGATGATCGCCTGCATGCCCTCGATCGGCCGCGCGTACAGGTTGATGCTGGCGCCGTCGGTGTAGTACATCTGCGCCTTCACGATGCGGCGCTGCTCTTCGGGCAGGCCGAAGCTGCCGGGCGTGAGCGGCGTCACCAGCACCTGCTGCAGTTGCTGCGGCGTGGTGATGCCGCGCAGCGCCAGCGCGCGCAGGAAAGCGGGATCCTGGAACGCGAAGCCGAAGTCCACCACCTCGGTGATGGTGAGCCCGAGCTGGCCCTGGCTGCGCGGGATGAGTTGCGGCCGCGTGAAAGTGCCGTCGCTCAGGTTGACCGTGCTCGTGAAGCTCTGCTTGTTCTGGCGCCAGAACACCGTGGCCCGCCGGTCGGCGGCGCGGCCGTTCAGCACCGCAGCCTTCGCCGGCTCGCGCAGCTCCACGCTCTGAAAGATCGCGCCTTGTTGGGCCGCGCCGCCGGCCAGCAGCACGTTGGCGGCACCGATGATCTCGTCGGCCGTCAGCGGGTCCAGCGGATGCGCGGCGGCGATGCCGCTGCACAGGCAGGCGGCCAGGCCCAGCAGCCCTCGTTGAATCAGTGACCTGTGCATGGCGGACTCCTGTTGTTGGCGTTGGCGGGGCGAGCAACGTACTCCGGCACGGTGTGGCTGTCCATCGCCAGCCAATACTTCGGATCGAGCGCGGGGCTTCCTTGCCCTTCAGCTCGCTGCGTGTGGGGTCGCCCAGGCGATCCCTGCCGCGATCGCTCCCGTCAGCACGAGGCTCACGGCCCACACCGTCTCCAGGTTGAACCAACTGCGCGCGACGAAGCGCAGCCCGAACCAACGATAGACCGTCCACGCCAGCGCGAGGCCGCAGGTGATCATCACGGCGGTGTGGACGAGCGCCAGCAGCAGGGCGGTGGCCACGCCACTGCCGACTCCGATGTGGCTGTGCTGCGCCGCCTCGCTCGCACACAGCCCGAGCGCGATCGGTACCAGCATCAGCCCCGCGCCGTGCGCCGTCGCCATCAGAAACGACCACCACGCCAGGCGTGTCGGCGGCACGCGCGCCAGGAAGCGCGGATGGCGTGGCCGCGCGAGGCGCCACACGCCGAAGCCCAGCACCAGCAGCCCCGCGCCGACGCGGACGGCACGGTTCCACTCGACGTACCAGGCGAGCAACGTGAACGGCACCAACACCACCGCCATCGCCAGCAGGTGCCCCACCCCGAGCGGCCACACGGTCGCAAACACGGCGGCGTCGCGGCGCGCGGCCAGGCCATTGGCCACGGCGAGCGGCCAACCCATCGATGGGTTCAGGCCGTGGTAGATGCCGAAGCCGACCACGCCCAGCCAGGCGGCGGCCTCGGCACTGAGCATCGTTATGCCGACGGGTAGCAGAACGAATCGGTCGAGCAGTCGCCGCCCTCCAGGCGGATCTGGTGCGCGCCGTAGTCCTTACCGAACTCGATGCAGAACTCGCGATCGAGCGTGAGCCCGCCGTTGGCGCCCACGTTGCACATCACCTGCACCCCTGGTACGCCGTCGGGATAGAACTGCGTGTCCCAGCGGCTATAGAGGCCGTTGGTGAAGTACACGCGCTCGCCGTCGCGACTGATCTCGGTCATCTGCGGGCCGCCCGGAAATGGCTTGCCGGTGGGATGCTTGTCGTGGCGCGCGATGCCGCCGATGCGCACGCTACCGGTTTGCTTGGGCGCCATCGGATCGCTGACGTCGTATTGCTTCAGCTCGCCGGTCCCCCAGCAGGCGACGTAGAGGAAGCGATCGTCGAGCGAGAGATCGATGTCGCTGATCAGCGGCGGCGCGGCGCCGAAGCCCTGCAGCAGCGGTGGCAGCAGCGATTTGTCGGCGGGCTCCGGCGGGATCGTCGCGGTCTTTTTGGCGTGGAACTTGCCGCCTTCGCGCCACCAAGTCCACACCGAGCCTTCGAGGTTGCTGGTGTCGACCACCACACCGAGGAAGCCGTACTCGCGGGTCGGGTCGTGCGCGGGGCGTATCTCGAGCGCCATCTGATGGTTGGCCCCGAGGTCGATGGTCTGCAGGTGCTTGCGCCCACGCAGGTCCCAGAAGTGCAGCTGGTGACCGTACTTGTTGGACAGCAGATCCTCGGCCACCAGGCCGTTCTCGAACTGCGGCGGACGGCCCCACTCGCTGGACACCATGTAGTCGCGCGGCAGGTTCCACCAGAAGTCATAGTGCAGTTGCTGCGGGCCGCGGTCGATCTCCCACTTGCCGAGGATTTCGAAGCTCTCGCAATCCATCACGAACACGCCGGCCGGACCCTGTGTGCCGTCGGCACCGCCGCCGCCGAGCGCGCTGATGTAGATGCCCTCGGGCCCGCAGTGGGTGGTGTGCGGCCGTGAGTAGCCGGTCTTCTTCAGCACCTCCTCCGGCTCGATCACCTTGGCGAGCGTCGGTTTGCGAGGATCTGGCTGCGTGTCGACCACGTAGATGCGCGACGAGCGGATGCCCGGGATGATCAGGTAGCGCCGCTTAAGGAACGTGTGCCCCGACATCGGCGACAACGCGGAGGAGCATGCGTTCCAGCCGAAGTGGTGGAACTCGTCGCCCTTGTGCGGCATGTCGAGCCGGTGCAGCACCTGGCTGTAGGTAGGCGAGCCCGGATCGACGTCGACCACGGCGAGGGCATCAGGCCGCGACCCATCGGGCGACAGCAGCGCCGTGTAGGCAAAACGCTCGCGCGGTGCCTCCATGGCCAACCGCGGCGAAGGATGAAACGTGGGGTCGGGCCGAAGGGTCTCGAGCATGGGCGCCTCCGATGGGTTCGTCCGTGCAGCATCCGCCGGGCACGCGCGGTGTCAAGTGACACTCATACGCGAGGGGTAAAGCGCCCAGGAGGCGTCTCACACCGTATTTCCTCCGCTGAGCCAAGACATCGCGCCGCACCTCGTCGCGGTCGGGGCGCGTTGGTGAACGCGAAGCTTGGCAGCGGATCGTCGCTCAGGGTTCGCAGCGAGGGCGGCTGCCTCCCCTCTTTGGGTGTGATTGACTTTCCCCACGTCAACGGCGCGCTCGGACCCGTGAGAATTGATGCCATGGCCCGCATGCGGATCACGCACGTCTCCGAAGTGGCACAGCCCACGCTCGTGGGCGGGCCAGTCCCATTCGCGCCCTGGACCGGGGAGCAACCTGTCCCGAGCCAACGGCTCTTCGCCGCGTGTGAGCCGCCGGCTGACCCGACGCCGGAACCCTCTGCCCCGGCTACAGGACGCTGGCAGCGGCTGAGCCAACGGATAGGCGCTGACAGGCGAATGGCCAGTGCGCTGCTGCTCTCGCTGCTGACGCACACGCTGGTGTTCAGCCTGAATTTCGGGGGCCAGGGACTCGGGCTCCCGGGCTTCGCCCTCCCCTGGCGAGAACGACGCATCGAGGTGCCCGACATCCGCATCGTGCTGGTTCCGGCGCGCGTCACACCCGCGGAGCAGGTGGTCAAACCGGTTGCGCCGCCGAAGGAGACGGCAGTGGCGAACGCGCCCGCGCCCAAGCCGGCGGCACAGGCCAAGCCCAAGCGAAACGCCGCGACGACCGCGGCCCCTGCGAAAGCGCCCGCGCGCACCGATGGCCCCGATCACGCAGCAACTGCGCAGATCGTGGAGCCGGCCGTGATCGAGGCAGCGCCGCCCAAGCCGCTCGTGCCGGCCGCTCCTCCGGTGCCAACGCCTGTCATCGCGCTGGCGCCAAGCGCTTCGAGCCCGAAGACCGTGAAGTCGGCGTCTCCTGATGTCGGCGATGCGGCGCGGGAGGCCGCTCGTCTGGAAGCGGCCCGCATCGAGGCCGAGCGCCTGGAAGCTGCGCGACTGGCGGCCGCACAGTTGGAGATGCAGCGTCAGGAAGCTGTTCGTCAAGAAGCGGCTCGCGTCGAGGCCGCGCGACTGGAGGCCGAGCGACTGGAAGCTGCGCGGCTGGCGGCGGCACAGCTGGAGGCGCAGCGTCAGGAGGCCGCTCGTCAGGAAGCGACTCGCGTCGAGGCTGCGCGACTGGAGGCCGAGCGCCTGGAAGCTGCGCGGCTGGCGGCGGCACAGCTGGAGGCGCAGCGTCAGGAGGCCGCTCGTCAGGAAGCGACTCGTGTTGAGGTCGCTCGCCTGGAGGCGGAGCGCCAGCAAGCCGCGCGTCTGGCGGCGGCACAGTTGGAAGCGCAGCGTCAGGAGGCTGCTCGCGCCGAGGCTTCGCGACTGGAGACCGAGCGGCAGCAAGCCGCCCGACTGGCTGCGGCGCAGTTGGAGGCGCAGCAGCAGGAGGCCACGCGCCAGGAAGCGACCCGTGCCGAGGCTGCGCGACTGGAGGCCGAACGCCAGCAAGCCGCGCGTTTGGCGGCAGCGCAGCTGGAAGCGCAGCGTCAGGAGACCGTTCGCCAGGAAGCGGCTCGCGTCGAGGCTGCACGGCTGGAGGCCGAACGCCAACAGGCCGCGCGTTTGGCGGCATCGCAGTTGGAGGCGCAGCGTCAGGAGGCCGCGCGTCAGGAAGCGGCTCGCGTCGAGGCTGCGCGACTGGAGGCCGAACGCCAGCAGGCCGCGCGTTTGGCGGCAGCACAGCTGGAAGCGCAGCGCCAGGAGGCCGCCCGTCAGGAAGCAGCGCTCGTCGAGGCCGCACGACTGGAGGCTGAACGCCAGCAGGCCGCCCGGCTGGCGGCAGCACAGCTGGAGGCGCAGCGTAAGGAGGCCGCTCGTCAGGAAGCGGCCCGCCTCGAGGCCGCGCGACTGGAGGCCGAGCGCCAACAGGCCGCCCGACTGGCGGCGGCACAGCTTGAAGCGCAGCGTCAGGAGGCCGCTCGTCAGGAAGCGGCCCGCCTCGAGGCCGCGCGACTGGAGGCCGAGCGCCAGCAGGCCGCCCGACTGGCGGCGGCACAGCTGGAGGCGCAGCGTCAGGAGGCCGCTCGTCGGGAAGATGCCGCGCGCATCGAGGCCGCGCGGGTCGCAGCCGAACAAGAAGAGGCGGCAAGGCGCGAAGCGGTGCGTCAGGCAATGGGGCGTCAGCTCGACGAGGAAGCTGCTCGGCGTGAAGCAGCCTCGGCTGCAGCTCGCCAGCTACCGCTGTCGTTGAGCACCGCCCGTCGCGCCAGGCTGTGGGGACGCACCGACCCCAACGCCGAACTCATTCAGTACGCGGAGGCGTGGGCCCGCAAGATCCAGTTCAACACGGCTGTCGACACGGTCCGCGAAGTGGCGAAGCAGCCTCACACCAATCCCATGGTGACGGTGGCCGTTCGAAGCGACGGATCCGTGGAGTCGGTGACCTTCGTGCTCTCCAGTGGCGTGGCGGAAGTCGATGAGGCGATACGGCGCATCATCGAAAGCCAGACGCCCTACCAAAAGTTTTCGCCCGCACTGGCCCGCGAGTTCGACGTGATCGAAATCCGCCGCACCTGGTACTTCGACAACGCCGTCCGGCTGTACTGATCGGACAGTGACGGATCCCTCAATCGCTCGTTTCACCCTGAAACCGCACCCGCACGCCGCGGTTGTCCTCGAGCGAAATGTCGATGAGCTGCCCATTGAAGGTCTGCGTGTAGGTTGTGACGATGCCTTCGAGCAGTGACCGCACGACGACCTGAAAGGTGTCGTCGCCCAGCCAGCTTCCCTTCACCGCCAAGACCGGCTCAAGGCCCTGGGCCTCGCGCACGCGGAACGTGCCGTCGAGCCCGATCGGGCCTTCGAAGCGGCGCGATACGCCATCGGCCAGCACGAACGTCGAGTCGTAGCGCGCATGGGTCGGCGTCAGATCGAGCTTCAACGACCGAAGCCCGATCAAGTTCGCGGCGAACCGATACGTCTTGCCGGAGATCGCCGACGCGAGGCTCGGTGTCGGTGCGACCGGCGAGCGTTTCTCGACGCCGGCATCGGCGAGGCGGTCAGCCAGCCGCGCGCTGCCCACGGCATCGGCGGCAAGCGGCATGGGCGACTTCGCGACACCGGCGACGCGATCGATGAGTGGTGCAATCGGATAGTGTCCGCGACCGGTAACGACAGCCACCGTGTCTATCTCGGGCAGCACGATGATCAGCTGGCGCAGAAATCCCACTGCCATGTAGGCGCGCTTCTCGGGAAGCGTCCACCAGCCGTTGGCGTAGCGGAACGAGCCGAGCTGCATGTCGACCTGGGCGTGAAGAACCTTGGCCGCCCACTGCGGCGGCAACACCTGTTTGCCGGCCCATTCGCCATTGCGCAGGTACAGGTAGCCGATCTTGGCCATGTCGCGCGGTTGCATGAACAGGCCATAACCGCCGATGGGGATGCCCTGCGGATCGCGGCGCCATGCGACGTCGGTGATGCCCAGGGGTGCGAACAGATTCTGCTTGGCGTACTCGAGCGTATCGCTGCCAGTCTGCCGGCCGATGATCGCCGACAGCAGGTGCCAGGTGCCGCTGTCGTAGTTGAACGAGACGCCGGGCATCTGCGCCATCGGCCGGTCGAGCACGAAGCCGATCCAGTCGGCGCTGCGTTCCATCTGCAGCATGGTCTCCGGCGGCTCGTTGGATAACGGCTCACGCCAGCCCAGGCCGGAGTTGCTGTCGAGCAGGCTTTGAACCGTCATCGCCTTCTTCTGCGCGTCGGCGTTGGCGATGCTGCGCCCCGGGAAAAAGTCGAGCACCGGCGCGTCGAGCCGATCGAGCTTTCCTTGCTTGAACGCGATGCCGACCAGCGTGCCGACCACGCCCTTGGTCACCGAGTTCACGACGTGCTTCATTCCTGACCTGAAGGGCGGGTAGTACACGTCGAGAACGATCTTCCCGTGCCGGGCAACCAGAACGCTGTCCACCGCATTGGCTGCGCCGAAGTCCACGAGATCGGCGAGCGCGCCGGGCGACATGCCCTGCTCCTCGGGTGAGGACGTCTGCCATCCCTGCGTCGGCCACACCGCGGGATCGGCAGCCTGTGAGGCGGACGACACCATCCACAGGGCAACGAGAAGGGCCCGCCTTGCCCAACTGGCTGTCACGCGCCTGACATGCATCGTCGTCCCCGAATCAGTCGAATGACCGATGGCGCGCAAGCATACCGAGCCCTGGACCACCAGCACGGCAGGATCTTGAGGCTGGCACGCTAGATCACGCCGGCGCTGCGCAGTGCGTCGAAGCGTGCATCGTCGATGCCCAGCCAGTCGACGTAGACCTCGCGGTTGTGCTGGCCGAGCTGCGGCACCGCGCCCGCGGTGCGCGGCGGCGTACCCGACAGCTTCATCGGTGAGCCGAACACTTCGACGTCGACCTCGCCGAACGGCACCTGCACGAACATCTGTCGCGCGCGCAGGTGGGCGTCGCTCACCACCTCGTCGATGCGCTTGATCGGCGTCAGCGCGATGCGGTCGCCCGCCATCGCTTCGAGCTCGGCCTTGGTGCGGTTGGCGAACCAGCGCTCGATGGTCGGCCTGACCCGGCGCTGGTAGGTCTGCTCGTCGAAGCGCTTGGCCATGGTGTCGATCTCGGGGTCGTCGCCCAGCTCCGGCTCGCCGAAGATGGTGCAACTCTCGCGCCACAGCTTGTCGGTGTAGCTGCCGAAGAAGACATGTCCGTCCTTGCAAGCGTACTGTCCATAGGGCCGCGCGAACGGATGGTCGTTGCCCAGCGGCTCGGCCACCTTGCGGTCGACCGTGTAGTTGACGATGGCGCTCTCGGTGAGCGTGACCACCGAGTCCTGCTGCGCAATGTCCACGCGTTGTCCGAGTCCGCTGCGCTCCACGTCGCGCAACGCAGCCAGCGTGCCGATGGTGGCGTAGAACGACGCCGCCAGGTCGCCGATGATGCTGCCCACCCGCAGCGGCGCATGGCCCTGCTCGCCATTCATCGACCACAGTCCGCCGGAGGCCTGCGCCGTGCTGTCGTACGCCGGGCGCAGCGAGTGCGGCCCTTCATGGCCGTAGCCGCTGATGCAGGTGTAGATCAACCTCGGGTTGATCGTTTTCAGCACAAGCCAACCAAGGCCCAGCTTGTCCATCGTGCCGGGGCGGAAATTCTCGATGAGCACGTCGGCCTTGGCCACCATCTCGCGCAACAGCAGCTTTCCCCCAGGGTGCTTCAGGTCGAGGCTGACGCCGAGCTTGTGGCGGTTGTACTGCGCGAAGTAGCCGCTGCCGGCGTCGCGGCCCTCGGCGTCGTGCAGGCGCGGCGGGAAGCTGCGCACGTAGTCGGGGTCGCTCGGGTGCTCGACTTTGATCACCATCGCGCCCAGGTCGGCCAGCATCTGCGCGCAGTACGGCCCGGCCACCACGCGGGTGATGTCGACAACGGTGATGCCATCCAGCGGAAGCGCTCGTGTGCTCACCCTCTGCTCCTTCACCAGCCGCCCGAGCTCAGCCATTCGTCGAGCTGCTCGAGCCGGTCGCTGCCCCAGAAGGGCTCGCCATCGACGAAGAAGAACGGCGAGCCGAACACGCCGCGCGCCAGCGACGCGGTGACGGCGTCGCGCAGGTCGCTGCGCGCCTCGTCGCTTTCGATGCCCGCGAGCAGGGCCGCCGGCTCGACGCCGATGGCCGGGGACAGTGCCGCCACCTGCGCGGGCGCGCCGAGGTCGTGCCCCTCGCGCCAGTAGCGGTCGAACGCGACCTGCGCGAACGCCGTCTCCTGCCCGGGCCGGTGGCGCCGCACCCAGTAGAAGCCGCGCGCCGCGGCACGCGGGTCCATGAAGGGGTCGGTCAGCTTGCGACGCAACTGCAAGCCGTGGCGGCGCATGTAGCGCGCGGTGTCGCGCAGCACGTAGTCGCTCTTCAGCGGCGTTTCGAGCAGCGGCTTCAAGCCCATCGTCTTCATCACCGACACGCCGAGCAGCATGCTGTGCCAGCGCACGCTGCGCCCGTGGCGCGCCGCCAGCGCCTCGATGCGCAGGCTCGCGAAGTAGCCGTACGACGACAGGAAGTCGAAGTAGAACTCGATCGGCTCGCGCGCGGTGCCCATTCGCTGCTCCGGTCAGTGGATGGCCGCGTACATGATCTTCTCCTCGGTCGCGTCGAGCGCCGAGAACTCCTCCACCACCTTGCCCATGCGCTGCACCAGGATGCGGTCGGACAGCGACATCACCTCGGGGAGGTACGACGAGATCACGACCACCGCCTTGCCCTCGTCGGCGAGCCGCTTGATCAGCTGGTGGATCTCGCTGATCGCGCCGACGTCGACGCCGCGCGTCGGCTCGTCGAAGATGATCAGCTCGGGTTCCTGGATCAGCGACTTGGCGATCACCACCTTCTGCTGGTTGCCGCCCGACAGCTCGATGGCCTTGACGTCCTTGCTGATGGCGCGGATGTTGAGCCGCTTGATCCAGTGCTCGCCCACCGTCGCGGCTTCGCTCTTGGACACCAGCGTGCGCTGGCCGCGAAGCTTGGCCAGCAGCCCGAGGTAGATGTTGCCGGCGATCGATTGGGTCTCGAAGAAGCCTTCGATCTTGCGCTCTTCGGTGACGTAGACGATGCCGTCGCGCACTGCGGCGGCCGGCACGAAGTAGCGCACCGGCCGGCCGTTGAGCAGCACCTCGCCTCCGTGCATGAAGTCGCGCTTGGCGATGCCGGCCACCACCTTGAAGGTTTCGGTGCGCCCCGAGCCCACCAGGCCGAACACGCCCGTGATCTGGCCGGCGAACACCGACAGCGAGTTGTTCTTCACCATCGCCGCCATGCGCAGGTTCTGCACCGACAGTACGCGCAGCCCTTGTGGCCGCACGCTGGTCTTGCGCTGGCCGTACAGCGTCTGCGAGAGGTCGCGGCCGACCATCGCCTGCACGATGCGTGCGCGGTCGAAGCGGCGCGTCTCGTCGGTGACCACGTGCTTGCCGTCGCGCAGCACGGTAATGCGGTCGGACACCTGCAGCGCCTCCTCGAGCGCGTGCGAGATGAAGATCACCGACACGCCGCGCCGCTTGAGGTTGGCGATGAGGTCGAAGAAGTACTTCTTCTCTTCCGGCGTCAGGCTCGCTGTCGGCTCGTCGAAGATGATGACCTTGGCGTTGTGCAGCACCGCGCGCGCGATCTCGACCATCTGCTTCTGCGCGGCACCGAGCTTGCTGACGACGGCGGTGGGGTTGACGTCGAACTGCAGTGACTGCATGAACTGCTGCGCGGCGATGTAGATGCCGCGCAGGCGGTTGAAGAAGCGCTCGCGCCCGAGGTAGAGGTTCTGCGCCACCGTCATCGTCGGCACCAGGCTGGTTTCCTGGAACACCATCGCGATGCCGAGCTCGCGCGCCTCGGTGGGCGTGCGTGCGTCGACGCTGCGGCCATCGACAAGCATCTCGCCGGACGTGAGGTTGACCACGCCGGCCATCACCTTGGTCAGCGTCGACTTGCCGGCGCCGTTCTCGCCGACGATGGCGTGCACTTCGCCGGGCAGTAGCTCGAAGTCGACGTCCTCGATCGCCGGCACGCCGGCGTACTTTTTCGTCGCCTTGCGCAGTGCGAGGATGGGTATGGCCGCCGCGGCGCTCATGATCTGGTCAGGCTCGCTTCGGCAGCGGCGATCGACAGTCTCAGCAGGCGCTTGCGGCCCTTGCACAGCAGGTAGAGCCAGCCGTCGCGCTCGACGGCGGCGACGATGCCGTGGTGCTTGCCGTCGAAGCGACTGTGCAGCGAATAGCGGATCAAGCCCTGGTCGTCGAGCCGGATCACCAGGCCGTACGAACGCGGAGGCGCCCACGGCTTGACCACGCCCATCGTCTTCAAGTGCGCGCCTTGCATCGGCTCGAGGTAGGTGTTGCCCGAAGTCAGCGCCGGCGCGATCCAGTAGCGCGGATCGATCTCCTTCAACATGCGCTTGCGGAACGCCGGCTCGCGCAGCACGAACTCCACCAGCTGGGTGCGCAGCGTGAAGCAGGTCAGCCACCAGCCGCCGCCCTGCGCCGGCGCGAGGCGCGACGGATAACCCGGCAGACCGTCGACCACCGCGCGGCCCGAGGAAGCACCGCCGACTTGCACGACCTGATGGCGCCAGCTCTCGCAGACCCACGCCACGTCGCCGCCGACTGCCGCAACACCGAACGCATGCGCCAGCCCCGCGGCGCGTTCGCGCGTGGTGCCGTCATTGAGGTTGAACTCGACCAGGCGGCCGCTGCGGCCGAGCTCCATCACGTCGTGCTTCCAGCGCTCGGGCGGATTCGTCTGCGAGCCGTCGCTGGCCAGCAGGCGGCCGCCGGGCGCGCCGGCGAGCGCGTTCACGGCGTTCAGCCGCCGGCCTGCGGCGGCGTCGAAGCGAAGGCCGTCACGCAGACCACCGACCACGCGCACCTCGCTGCCGTCGAGTGCAACGGCGAGGCCACCACCCGGCAGGCACGCCAACGCGCTGACCGTGCGGTCGAACGTGTGCGCGACGGCAATCGCACCAGCGTCATCGACGCGCAACACCCGCACGCCGTCGGCGACGAACAGCGAGCGGCCGTCGCTCGCCAGGTCTTCCGGCGACTCGAGCTCGGCCACGACCTCGGCGTCTTCGAGCAGGCGGTTGGACCGCAGCGCGCCGTCCAACACCGGCACGCTGATCGCCGCGTCGCCGCGGCCGAGCAGCCGTTCGGTCCACTGCTTGAGCGCGTCGATCATGTGCGCACCCTTGGGGCCTGCGGCCCCTTCCCGCCGAGCGGGATTCGCCCCCTTCGGGCGGCCGGGCGGGGGCTCATGCTTTCCTCCAACGCCGCTCGTACTGCACGAACGTGGGGTCGGCGCCTGGAATCTTGTATTGGCCGATGCGGTTGTTCATGATGCCGCCGAGGTACAGATAGCCGCGGTGCTCGCGCATCGAGGTGATCATCGGGTGGTTCTCGCCGCCCAGGTCCCACATCGTCTCGAGCACCTCGCCGCGCTCGTTGAACTTCAGCACGCAGCCGGTGTTGATGTTGGGGAACAGCCATTCGTCGCGCGGCACGCGCTTGGCCATGCGGCGGCGAAAGCCCGGCATCTTCCACGCCAGGTCGAGCGCCGGGCTGCGCATGCCGACCAGCGAAGTCCAGTAGTGGCCGTCGGAGGAGTTGTTGATGTTGTCCGGGAAGCCCGGCAAGTTGTCGAGCACCAGCTCGGTGGTGCCCTTCTTCGGGCCGTCGAACCAGTGGCGCTTGACCGTGCAGCCCCAGGTCTCGGCGAACAGGAACGACTGCCCGTCGCTGGCGATGCACACGCCGTTGGGAAACTTCAGGTCGCGCAGCACCGTGTGCGTCTTGCCGCTGCGCGTGTCGTAGCAAATGATGCGGCCGTTGCCGCGCGCCTCGAGCCCGTCGGTGGCCCATTCGTGCATCTCGTAGCGCACCGTCGCCTCGGAGAAGAAGATGCGCCCGTCGTCGGTGATGTCGAGGTCGTCGGCCAGGCGCAGCCGGGAATCGTCGTTGACCGACGAGTAGCTGCGGTTGGTTTCGTCGGTCACCTTCTCGACCTTGCGCTCGGGCGTCACCCGGTACAGCCCCATGCCGCCGATGCACACGTAGAGGTTGTCGTGCCGGTCGAAGGCCATGCCCAGCGGCGTGCCGCCGATGTGGGCGTAGATCTCCATGCGCTGATAGTCGGGCGGGAAGAACCGCACGATGTCGCCGTGGCGCGAGCCGGCGTACAGGTTGTCGTCGCGATCGAGGATCACGTCCTCCGGGCCTTCGACCTGGCCGAGCCCGATGACCTTGACGTTTTTCAGCTTGTCGTTGAGTGCCCACGGCGTGCCGCTGTTGGCCGCGGTGGACGGCGCCGGCGGCATGCCGTGGTAAGTGGGGCTGACGTAGACCTTGTTGACGATGCGGTCCTTGTTCTTCAGCCAGCGGATGTCGATCATCGCGGCCAGCAGCAAGATGGTGGCCAGCACCATGCGGTTGTAGCCGCCGTGCAGCGACATCGTGGTCAGGCCGTTGATGATCAACAGCACGATCAAGGTGCCCACCAGCGCCTTCGTCACCGAACCCTTGCCGCCGCCCAGGCTGATGCCGCCCAGCACGCAGGCCGTCAGCACGGTGACCTCGAGACTGACGCCGATGTCGCCGCCGGCGGTGGCCAGACGCGACGCGAAGAAGATGCCGGCCACCGACGTCAGCACGCCGCCGGCCACGTAGCACAGCGCCACCGTGCGCCGCACCGGAATGCCGGTGTTGTAGGCCGAGCGGCGCGAGCCGCCGATCGCGATCACGTGCCACCCGGGGCGCAGCCGCGTCAGGAAGATGTGCCCGAAGATCGCCATCAGCGCGTACACGAACACCACTGTGGGCACGCCGAGCCAGGCGCCGCTGCCGATGAAGTCCCACACCTTCGAGTCGGGAAAGCCGGCGGCGATCAACGTCGAGTAGTCGGCGATCAGCAGGTCGTACAGCGCGCGGTAGATGATCAGCGTGATCAAGGTGGTCAGAAAGGCGCGCAGCCGGAAGTAGCCGATCAGCACGCCGTTGACCGCGCCGAGCAGCGCGCCGAACAGCAGCGTGGCCACCACGGCGCCGGCGACCGGCCACTTCAGCACGTGCATGAAGTACAGCGCGCAGAAGTTCGTCAGCGCGAACGTCGATCCCACCGAGAGATCGATGCCGCCGACGATCATCACCAACGCCATGCCGAGCACGATGAAGCCGATCTCGCCCGCCTGCCGGCCGGTGTCGGCCAGGCTCGCCGCCGACAGGAAATTCGGGATCGCGCTGGACAGCGCCAACGCGATCCCGATCAGCACCACCACCGGAATGGCGGTCTCCATCCAGCGCTTGGCGAGGATCTCGCCCAGCACGTGGTCGGGCCACCACCGGTACCGCAGCTCGGTCAGGCGGTCGCCCAGCGTGTGCGTGGGCGTGTGGGGCGTATCGGCCAGCGGCGGCGCCGCGGCCGAACCCAACGACTGGTCCATTCAGCGAACGGGGTCAGATCTTGCCGAGCTTCCAGCACGTCCCCTCGACACTGGCGTTGGCCTTGGTGATCGGGATCAGCGTGGTGTAGATCGAACCCTTCGCGTCCTTGTGCTTGCCCTTGTTCTGCAGCAGCCACTTGATCTGTGCGGCCATGTTGCTGGCCTGCGTGGGCACGTCGTAACTGATGTCGAGATCGAAGGCGCCGCTCTTGACCTGGTCGCAGGCGCCCTTCTGCTCGCCGCCGCCCGAGGTGGCGAGGAACACCTTGCCGGTGAGCCCCGCCTCCTTGATCGCCGCCGCGGTGCCGGTGTCCATGCCGTCCCAGAAGCCGACGATGCCGCACAGGTCGGGGTGCTGCTTGAGCACCGTCTGCGTGATGCCCTTGGCCTTGGTGGCGTCCCAGTCGGCGGCCTGGCTCGACACCACCTTGATCTCGGGGCGCTTGGCGAGCACGTTCTCCACGCCTTTCAGGGTGTAGGCGCTGGCCGCGGCCGACAGCGCGCCCTGCACGATGGCGATCTTGTTGGACTTGCCCTTGCACGCGTCGGCCACCGCAGTGGTGACCTTCTCGCCGATCTCGATCCAGTCGGCACCGACGTACACCACCGACGGATAGGCCGAGCGCATGTTGATCTGCACCACGTCGATGCCTTCGGCTTCAGCCTTCTGGATCAGCTTGGCGTAGGTCTGCACGTCGGGGTTGTGCAGCACCATCACGTCGGGCTTCTCGCTGATCAAGGTGGTCACCGCCTGCGCGCCGGCATTGGTGTTCCAGTTCGGATCGCGCACGACGATCTTCACGCCCACCGGCTCGAGCTCCTTCTTCAAGCCCTCGAGCCAGCCCTGCGCGAGGTCGAAGCCGAGCGCCACCGGCACGTAGGCCACGGTCTTGCCGGCCAGTGCCTTGCGGTAGCCCTCGCGGAAGGGCTCGTCGATGCCTTTGCCTTGCGCGAAAGCGCTCAGGCTGGCGCCGAAACCGGCGGCGAGCGCCGCGCCGGTGAGCGCCACCGTGCCGATGGTGCGGCGGATGTTGTGCTTGCGTGTCATGCCGTGTCTCCTGTCGTTGCCTCGATTGGAAGGAATCCGCGCAGCCCGGCAACCCGGCCGCCGCGGTGTCAGATGTCGCCCTGCTGTGCGGTCTCTTCGTTGCGCGGGTTGACGAACGAGTCGATCAAGATCGCCGCCAGCAGCACCACGCCCTTGATCAGGTTCTGCGCCGAGTACGAGATGTCGAGGATGGTCATGCCGTTGAGCAAGGTGCCGATCAGCAGCGTGCCGATCACCACGTTGCCCACGCCGCCGCGGCCGCCCGACAGGCCGATGCCGCCAAGCACGACGACCAGGATCACGTCGTAGATCAGCGTGGAGTTGTAGATGCGGGTCGGCATGCTGTTCACCGACGCCGCCATCACCAGGCCGGCGAACATGCCGATCAGCGCCGCCAGCACGTACTGCAGCACGATCACCGGCCGCGTCGGGATGCCGGTGGTGCGCGCGCCGAACGGGTTGTCGCCGATCGCATAGACGTAGGCACCGAGCCGCGTCTTGCGCAGGAAGAACGCCACCAGCAGCGCGACCGCGCCAAACACGATCACCGGCATCGGCACGCCGGCCATCGTGCCGCGGCCGAGCCATGCAAAGGCGTCGAGCTGCGGGCTCCACTGCACGATGTCGAGCCGGAACAGCGCCACCTGACCGAGCCCGGCGAGGAACAGCCCCGAGGCCAGCGTCGTGAACAGCGACGGCACCTCGGCATACGCGATCAGCCAGCCGTTGACCAGGCCGAACACCAGCGCCAGCGCCAGCGCCGAGCCGAAGGCGACTGGCAGCGTCTGGCCGTCCTGCACCATCTGCAGCACCAACCCGGCCGGCACGGCGAGCACGGCCACCATCGAAATGTCGATGCCACGGCCGATCACGACGATCGCCATGCCCAGGCCGAGGATGCCGAGGATCGCCACGTTCTGCAGCAGGCCCAGCATGTTCGACGCGGTGCGAAAGCCGGGCAGGAACAGCGCGAAACCGGCAAACGTCACCACGAAGATCGCGAACACGATCCCCTGCTGGCTGAGCCGGCCGGTGCCGAATGGCAACTTCATCGGGTCGTGTCGAAGGTGTTCACGACGCTGTGCGCCTCCAAGCGGAGCCACAGTCTGTGCTGCGCACCCTGGGGTGTCTTGCGCTGGCACGCAAGGCGCTGTCGCGCGGGCGCAGGCTGCGGGCCTGCCCGCAAGCAGCCGATCAGCTGGCGGCGTCGCGCGCGTCCGAAGGCGTCACGCCGAAACGTCGGCGAAACGCGCTGCTGAAGTGCGACATGCTGTTGAAGCCGGACGCGAGCGCGATCTCGGTGACCGTGCGTCGGCGTCCGGCCGGCATCTCCAGCGCGTCACGGCAGCGTTGCAGCCGGCGCTCCCAGATGTAGCCCGCAACCGACTGGCCGGTGCCCTTGAACAGGTAGTGCAGCGCGCGCACCGACATTTGGCAGGCCGCGGCCACGCGTTCGGGGTTCAACAAGGGGTCGCCGATGTTCAGCTCGATGTATTGCGTGATCTGGCGCAGGCGCTCGGACTTGACCGAGCCGTCGAGGTGGGGCACCTCGCCGTTCGGGCTGTCCAGCGCCAACGCCAGCACATCGATCAGCCGCTCGCCCAGTTGGGCCCGGGTGACTTCGGGCAGCGTGTCGGCCTCGAGCACCATCGACGCGCACAGATCGGCCACGATCCTGCCCACACCATAGGCGGTGTTGACGCTTGCCGTGACCATCGGCCGCGACGGCTGCCAGCGCTGCGCCAGCGCCGCACGCGGAATCTCCAGGTAGAAGGCCCGATGCGGATCGGGGTTGCGCAGCGTGTAGGGCTCCGATGCCGAGAAGATCGTGGCGCTGCCGGGCCCGTAGGCGAGCCGCTGGCCGCGTTGCTCAACGACCTGATGGCCCTTCTGGGTCAGCGCCACGTAGAAACAATCCTTGTCGCCGCGCGAGACGTGCGACTGCCGCCGGTTGATGCACTGCGGCGCGATCAGGCAGTCGGTGATCGTGACGGTGCCGAAGCTCGACTCCTTGACGAAGCCCTGATAGTCGTCGGTCGCATCGCAACGGCTGTCGACGCGAACGTACAGCGCACACAAAGCCTCCTGCCAGGCCCGATGGCGCTGCGCAGGCGGAAGGTCCTGGGTCGTGAAGGCGAGGTTCACACGGGCACGTTAGACCGCGCGGCGGAACACGAACCACCGTAGTTTCCCGATCGGCCGGCCGGCGCTGAACTCACAGGTACTCGGCTTGGTGGTGGATGCCGACCGCCTGACCGGTCAGGTTGCGCGCAGCCGGCGAGCAAAGGAACAGGGCGAGCGCGGCGACGTCGTTCATCTCGGAGCGCGCCGCGACCGCCGCCTGCGTGTGTTCGCCTGCCACCGTGCCAGGCAGGATCGCGTTGACGCGAATCCCGTGCGGGCCCAGTTCCATGGCCAGCGACTTCATCAAGCCGACCACGGCCCCATTGCTGGACGCATGCAGCGAGCCGAAGCCCACACGCCCGGCCATGGACCCCATCGCGATCAGGCAAGGGCCGGCCCCTGACTGCTTCAACAGCGGTACGGCGCGCCGGGCGAAGTAGAACTGACTGTTAAGATTGACCGCGATCGTGCGTTCCCAGAACCCGCCGTCGATGGCCTCGATGGGCCCGACCGACCCAGCGATGCCCGCGTTGCTGATCAACACATCGAGTCCACCGAGCGCGCCGCGCACGTCTTCGAACACCCCATCGACGTCAGCAGGAAAGGACGCGTCGGCCATGCTGCCGGTGATTCCTGGTACGCCCGCTGTCAGGCGGTCGAGGGCGCTGCGATCGACGTCGCAGACGTGCACGCGCGATCCGGCTTCGTGGAACGCGCGCGCGATCGCGGCGCCGACCCCGCCGGCACCCGCGGTGACCAGCACGCGCAGGTTCGGCACCGGACGAAGAGAGTCGAGTATCGACATGTGGGCTTGGCGGAGGGACCCTCGGCTGGCGCGGGCCCGCCAGCGCGCGAGTCTCGCCGGTCGGCGCGAGGAACCCAATGTGATCCGCGCACATCGGCAACGCCGCTTCGATGTCGCCGTCGGCTGCTGCGTCGCGCGCTGACGATGAGACGCACACCTCAAGCCGATCGCCACGAGCAGGCGGTGCGCGACCTGGTCGAGCTGCTGCACCAGGGCGCATCGGCCGACGAGTTCGCGCGTCGACTGGTGCTGGTCGACGCGCTGCCGCCGGACGATGCCGACCGGCCGGCCCTGGTGGAGATGGTGCGCATGGCCATGGCCGTGCGCAACCGGCTCGAGTTGCACCAGGAGCGAGAGCGCGGCTTGCTGGCGGTGATCGAGTCCGCGCAGGACCTGTCCAGCCGCCTCGACCTGCAGGGCCTGCTGAAAGCCATCGTCACCCGTGCGCGCAACCTGCTGGGCTCGGACGTCGCGTGGCTGTCGATCTACGACAGCGACGCTGCCGAGTTTCGTGTGCTGGTCGTCGACGGTGCGTTGTCGCAAAAGACGTCGGACATGGTGGCGCGGCGTGATCGCGGCGTGGTCAGCATCGTGATGTCGACACGTCTGCCCTTCACGACGCCCGACTACCTGCACGACCGCCGCATCGTGCACGACCCCAAGCTCGACGACACCTTTCGCGAGGAAGGCATCGCAGCGCTGGTGGGCGTGCCGCTGATCTGGGGCGGCGAGGTCGTGGGGCTGCTGTTCGTCGGCGATCGCTACCACCGCACGCACACGGCGCAGAGCATCTCGGTGCTGTCCACACTGGCCACCTACGGCGCCGTGGCGCTGAAGAACGCGCACGAGTTCGAGCGCGCCAACGTTGCGCTCGCGCATGCCGACCAGGCCCGCGACGAGCTCGAGCGGCATCTGCGCAACATCCAGGCCGCCATCGACGCCCACGAGCAGATCACGTCGCTGCTGGCGCGCGGCGCATCGCTGGCCACGCTGTGCCAGTCGGTCGCGCAACTGCTCGGCGGCAGCATCCTGGTGCTCGACGAGGCGGGCCTGGTGGTCAGCCGCGGCGCTGCCACCGGATACGCCGCAGGCGCGGCGTTGTCCTACGCACCGCATGGCGAGCATGCGGCCGAACTGAGCCGCGCCCTGCGCAACAGCCGCGCGACGGGGCGCTCGGAGGTGGCCTACCAGGTGAATGGCGAGACCTGTCGGCTGCTGCCGGTGATCGGCGGCAGTGACATCCTGGGGTCGGCGTTGCTGTTCCATCGAGGCGAGCTTGAAGAGATCGCCGTTCGCACCTTCGAGCGCAGCTCCAGCGTCATCGGCATCGTGCTGCTTTCGCAGCATCGCCTGGAGGCGTCGCGCAACCGCAGCGCCTCGACGTTGCTGCGCTCGCTCGTCTCGCCGCGCCAGGACGATGCGGCGCTGCTGGCCAACCGCGCCGAGCAACACGGTCTCGACCTGACGCGACCGTTGTCGCTGATGATGGTGCAGGTGGAGAGTCCGGGCGCCGACTATGCGGCACGGCACTTCGGCAGTCGCACGCTGCTGACCCACGCGCTGGTCGACGACATCGATGGCGTGCTCGTCGTCCTGTGCAGTGCCACCGCAGCCGCCGACGCGCGCCAGGCGATCTCGAGCTGGATGCGCCAGGATCTCCATGCCTCTTTCCGCGGTGCCATGTCTCGCCCGTTGTCACGCCCGACGGACATACCGGCGCTGTACGCAACGCTGCGGCGCGCGTTGGCGGTGCTGGGCCGCATCGGCGTGCAGGGCCAGATCGTCAGCCAGGACGAACTGGCCATCTACTCGACGCTGTTCGAAACCCACGACCAGGCGAGTCTCGCCAACTTTCTCGACGCGACCATCGGCCCGCTGATTTCGCACGACAGCCATCGGGGCTCGGAACTGGCTGCGACCTTGCTCGCCTACTTCGACTGCAACCAGAACGCCAAGACCACGGCGCAGCGCCTGGGGATCCACGTCAACACCGTGCGGCAACGGCTCTCGACGATCGAAGACCTGCTCGGTCATTGGGGCCAGGCGTCGCGCGCGCTCGAGATCCACATCGCCGTGCGGCTGTGGAGCCTCGGCGCGCGGCCCTCCTAAAGGCCGCGCCGTCTCGCCCCGCATCGATGCCGTGCCGGTGCGGCCGGCATGGACAGGGTTTTCGCGGTGGCCTTCGAACACATCGCTCGCCGGCCGGCGATGTGAGCCCTCCACATTGAAGCGGGCAATGTGCAAACGGAGACTACGGACCGCTCAGAAGCGGTGACGCTCCGACCGGCGATCGGCGACGTGACAAGCGCGCCCATCGTCAAACAACACGCACAGGAGGCAACATGGGAATGTCGAATGCCGCGCTCCGAATGGGGTTCGCCGTCTTCCTCGCGGCGCTGCTTGCCGGTTGTGGAGGTGGTGGCGCAGGTGCAGACGCAGACAGTGAGATCGCGCCACTGGGTGGGTCCGCCGACGGTCGTCACGGCCCTCCCCCTCGGCCGCTCACCTGCACGCAATTGGCAGGCAAGACGATTCCCGCGTCGTCGATCGACCTGCCGACCTCCGGCGCTGCGGTGACGTCTGCGGTGGTGGTCGCCGCCGCCGGCACCGGCGCCGCCGCGATTCCGGAGCACTGCCTGGTCAACGGCAAGATCTCCCCGATCGACACGAGCGCGCCCGACATCCTGTTCAGGGTCGCGCTGCCGACACACTGGAACTCCAAGGTCGTCATGTTCGGCGGCGGCGGCTTCAATGGCACCATCCCCAACGTCGCCGGCAACGTGCCTGCCGGGCCGACCGATCAGCTGCGACCGCTCGGCCGCGGCTACGCCACCTTTGCCAGCGACTCGGGCCACCAGGCCAATGCGCTGGGCTCGCTGGACGGCAGCTTCGGTCTCAACGACGAGGCCATCCGCAACTGGAGCGGCGAGGCGCTCAAGAAGACGCGCGACGCGGCGGTCTTCCTGATCAAGGCCCGCTACGCCAAGTCGATCCGCAAGGCGTACTTCGCCGGCGGCTCGACCGGCGGGCGCGAGGCGCTGGAGTCGATCACGCGCTGGCCCGACGACTGGGATGGCGCCATCGCGTGGTACCCGGCGTGGAAGCAGGCCTCGGCCATCCTCGCCGGCCACGCCGTGAGTCGCGCGCTGGCCAAGCCCGGCGCCTACCCGGCCTCGGCGGCCAAGCGGGAGCTGCTGTTCAACGCGGCCATGGAGGCTTGCGACGGGCTGGACGGCGCGATGGACCGCCTCATCAACAACCAGCTGCGTTGCAACGCGATCTTCGACCCGGCGACGGCGAGCGTCGACGGCAATCCGCTGCGCTGCCCGGATGGCGCGGACACCGGCGACACCTGCCTGTCGGACGCGCAGATCACGGCGATGAAGACGCTGAACTCCGACACCCGCTTCAACTTCGAACTGGCCAGCGGCGAGGACGGCTTCCCGGGCTACAACATGTGGGGTGCCGACCTCGGCATCACCACGCGCTCGTCGCCGCTGGAGCCGACCATCACCTTCCTGGCGCTCGGCACGTCGCAGCCCACGCTGCCGATGCCGTCTGCCGCGCCCTACATCAGCAAGATGACGGATCAGTGGATCCAGTACTTCATCACCCGCTCGCCCGGCTACGACACGCTTCTCGTTCGACCCGCAGAACCCCGGCCCGTGGGCAGACCGGGTCAGCCAGCTGAGCACGCTGATGGATGTGCCGGTGAACCTGGACGCGTTTGCCGCCAAGGGAGGCAAGCTGCTGCTCGCGCACGGCACGGTGGACGTGCTGGTGAGCACGCGCGCGACCGCGGAATACTACGAGCGCCTGCAGGCCCGCATGGGGCCGGCGGAGGTCGAGCAAGTTCGCCCGCTACTACGAAGTGCCGGGTTATGGGCACGCAGTCAGCTCGGACTTCAACGCGGCGTGGGATTCGCTCACGGCACTGGAGAACTGGGTCGAGGAGGACACCGAGCCGCGCGCGCAGGTCGTCACCGACACGGCCGGCGTGCCCGGCCGCACGCGGCCGCTGTGCGACTTCCCGCGATGGGCGCGATACAACGGCACGGGCGACCTCAACCTCGCGGCCTCGTTCACCTGCGTCGAGCACGAAACGGTGCTGCCGACGCAGCGGCAGACCGCACCTGGGCCCGATCCTCGGCAACGACCATTCGGCCACCAGCGGCACCTATGCCTGGAAGGGCATCCCCTTCGCGAAGGCGCCGGTGGGTGACCTGCGCTGGAAGGCGCCGGCGGAACCGGTCGCGTGGACCACGACCAGGACCGCGCAGCAGTTCGGCAACGCCTGCGTGTCATTCGGCCGTCTGTACGGCCCTGGCTTGAACAACAAGTACGACGCGACCATCGGCACGACCCTCGGACAACCCGTCGGATCGGAGGACTGCCTCTACCTGAACATCTGGCGCCCGGCCGGCGCCGCCACCAATCTGCCGGTGATCGTGTTCGTGTACGGGGGCAGCAACGTCACCGGCTACACCGCCGACCCGGTGTACGACGGCGCCAACCTCGCGAAGACCGCCAACGCGGTGGTCGTCACGATCAACTACCGCCTGAGCCTGTTCGGCTTTTTCAACCTGGGGCAGCTGAAGACGGGCGAGCCGCTGAACGACTCGGGCAACTTCGCGCTGCTCGACCTGATCAAGGGCGCTGCAGTTCATCAACCGCAACATCGCCAACTTCGGCGGCAACCCCGGCAACGTCACCTTGATGGGCCAGTCGGCGGGCGCGGTCAACGTCTACGCGGTGATGACATCGCCGCTGGTCGTGAACGCCAACCCGGCGCTGGTGCATCGCTTCGTGCCGATCAGCGGCGGCATCGCGCTGGCCGGCGAGGTGCCGGCGGGCAGCATCGCGACGCTGGCGCCGGCGTCGGCCTTCCGGGGTCAAGCCGACTTCCTGCTCGCCAACCTGGTCATCGGTGACGGGCTGGCCGCCGACCTCGCCTCGGCGGCGGCCTACATCGCCTCGCAAACGCCCGAGCAGATCGCGACCTACGTGCGAGGCAAGAGCGCGGCGACGATCGTCAACACCATCGTCGCCAAGCTGGCGCCCGTCGGTGCGTCGGGCTCCGGGCCGATCCCCGACGGCAACGTGCTGCCCACGAGCCCGATCGCCGCCATCCGCGCCGGCCAGTACGTGAAGGCGCCGGTGCTGGCGGGCAACACACGCGACGAAGGCAAGCTGTTCCCGACGCTGTTCCCGCTGGTGGGTGGCACCGGCAGCGGCCCGCTGCTCAACGACGCAACGGTGTTCTCGATCGCCTTCAACTACAAGCCCGAACGGCCCGCCGACGACGACCATCGAGGAGTGGATTCCGCCGTCGTACCTGCCGATCACCGACGCCGGTGACGGGCTTCAACGCGCGGGCCGAGCAGCTCGGCAAGATCTTCTTCCTCGACAACCGCGACGCCGTGCTGTCGGCCCTGCAGACGCAGCAGAGCAACATCTGGTTCTACCGCTTCGACTGGGACGAGCTGCCCGCGCCGTTCAACGACATCTACGGCGCGGCGCACGGCTTCGACTTGGCGTTCGCGTTCGGCAACTTCGGGCCGTCGCTCTACGCGAGCATCTCGTACACCACGGCCAACCAGCCGGGCCGGCTGGCGTTGTCGGACGCGATGATGCGCAGCATCGGCGCCTTCGCGCGCACCGGCGACCCGAACAACACCGCCCTCGGCGTCACCTGGCCCACGTGGCCGTCGACGCTGCTGTTCGATGCGACACCGACGACCAAGGTGATCTCTGTCCAGTAGCCAGCCACCCCACGCCGAGCCACGGGGCGCCGAGACCCGGCCCATCCGGCGCCCAGTGGCATCGAAGCAGCGAGCGGCCCTGCTGCGCATGCTCGTGCAGTTGCGCGAGGACGCGGGCCTCAAGCAGACCGAGCTGGCCGGCCGGCTCGGCATCACGCAGAGCGAGGTCAGCAAGTTCGAGCGCGGCGAGCGCGCGCTGGACGTGCTGCGCCTTCGCGCGTGGCTGCGTGCCTTGGGGGTCGGGTTGGCGCCGTTCGCCGACGCGCTCAACCAGGAGCTGGACCGACTGGATTGTTTCGTCGACTGAAGCCGTCGATGCGCGACGGGCCCGTCGCCCGCTACCGGAGCGGCCTTCGTGCCAGGCGTTTCGCGTTGCCGGTGGCTGTTCGATGCACCGGGCCCATGCCTTTGTTGAGTACGCCAAGCGCGGCGTTTTGCAGTTGCGCGGTCATCCGAGATGACCGGCGGGAACGCAGCCAAGGCGACCAGAGTGAGTGCACGAACGAAAGACAGAGCGCCTGCTGAACCCGAAGGGCTTGCAACATCATGGCGTTCCAAGATGCCGCGAACGCGATCATTTTTTCCGAGCCCATGAGTCGAAGCTCCTTTTGGTCTCGTTTCGACAGGATAGGGCCGGCACCCGCCATCCGTGTGACGCGATGCGCCACCACTTGCGGCGCAGCGAAGGCAAGTTCTGCAGTGCGGACGGCGAGCGATCGTTGCGTTCGGCGCGCTGTCATTTCATCTCCTTGCTGTTTCCGGATCGCGCGGAGCGGAGTATCCGAGGGCTCGAAGCCGATCAAGTCAGGTTAGAGGGCATGCGCCCGACGACACTTGCCAACGCCGCCAGCAACTCGTGCGGCACGATCGGCTTGGAGCTTCAAGAGGGGCTCAACGCGTCTTGTCTGCGTCCTGCTCGGCCCTGGCCGCCCCGATGGCTGTCTTCACATGCTTTTCTTCCTCTGGCGGCGGCAGCACGGCCTTCATGCCGAGCGACTGAAGCCAGAGCTCCCGGCACCAACCCCGGGTGTGGTACAGGTGCTGGTCCTCCTGGTCCTCGATCTCGTCGTAGGCGCGCTTGAATGCTGCGGCCTGTTCGCCCTTGAGCAAGCCTTTGGCGCACTTGCCGATCAGTTCCCAATCAAGGTGGTCCTTGGTCTCCGCCAGCACCACGCATTCACAGGCAACGAGTTGGGCGGCTTCCGGCTTGCCGGTCTGAAGGGCCATCTCCATCGCCTTCACAAGCGAGCTGCCCAAGTGGCGTACGACGCCCACTCCGGCGGTCTTGGTGTTCGGGTCGATGCCAACCGAGGCGCAAAGGTCCGTGAGCACCTGGACATGATGAGTGGTCTCCTCCAGGTACTTCTTCCACTCGCCACGCAGTTCGTCGTTGACGACGCACTTCAGCGCAGTCTCATAGACTTGAACTCCTCCTTTCTCGTGCGTCAACGATTGCAAGACGAGTTCGACAACTTGCTCATTCAGTGGCTGTTTCATCGGATCTCCGAGGTGAGGATTCCAGTAGGCAAGCGCGGGACCCGCGCTTTTGCGAGCGGGCTCCCCGAGCCGAGCGCGGTGTGGCGTCCCGGGCGTCGGGCTCATCAGCCGCACCCCGTGCTGGCTGGCGGGTTGTCGACGGCCATGGCGTGACGCGTGCGTTCGTCCTACAGCCCGCTTGGCTTGGGACCGACAGAAATGCACGTCCGTGTCCGATGGCTTCTGTACAAGCCCACTCCTACTCTGTTCCGATTGCGACGCGTCGCGCCGTGATCGCGGGGCACTCAGTGATTCAACCCGCGCCGAGTCTGCAACCCGATCGAATCCGAAGGAGCACTTCCATGAACACACCCACTTCCGGCATCGGCGCCGGTCTCATCGTCCTCGCGCTCATGGGCGGCGTGGCAGGTTGTGCCGTCACGAGCGGCCAATCGTCGGTCGGCGAATACGTCGACGACACATCCATCACCACCTCGGTGAAGTCCAAGTTCGTCGGCTGACAAGCAAGTCGACGCATCGGCGATCAGCGTCGAGACGCTGAACGGCACCGTGCAGCTGTCGGGTTTCGCGAAGAACGAGACCGAGCGGTCGGCTGCCGAACAGATCGCTCGCAACACGAAGGGCGTGAAGGCGGTCAAGAACGGGATCATCGTTCGCGGCTGATCCACCCATCGGTAACTGAAGGAGCACACCATGAACTGGGATCGCATCGAAGGCAACTGGAAGCAAGCCAAGGGCAAGCTGAAGGAGCAATGGGGCAAGCTGACGGACGACGATTTCGACGTCATCGCCGGCAAACGCGACCAGCTGTCCGGGAAGATCCAAGAACGCTACGGCCTTGCGAAGGACGAAGCGGATAGTCAGATCAGCGACTGGGAGAGCAACGCTAAGGACGAGTGGTTCGTCAAGCGCGAACCTCGCATCTGAGGCTTGGCACCGGCTGCACCGGCTGTGGGGAGCCGCTCGACATGAGCGGCTCTTTGCGCTCGCATATCAGAATCCCTCGCTTGCAGACCCCACCTTCCGAATCAACAGAACCAGCGCGTCAGTGGAGCGTGGCGATTCGCCGCCCGATCGGGTGCTGCTGCACATGCCGGTCGATGTGCGCAGCGCTTCGTTGGTGGTGATCGCGACCCTGCTCGGGTTGTTTGCACTGCACTGGGCCAGCGCGGTCTTCATTCCGCTGATGCTGGGACTGATTCTCAGCTACGCGCTCACGCCGCTGGTCGACCTGCTCACCCGTTGGAAGGTCTCACGGCCGATCGGCGCAGCCATCGTGATGGTGGCCATCTTGGCCAGCCTAGGGTCTGGCGGGTTTGCGTTGCGTGACGAAGCCGGCAACCTGATCGACTCGCTGCCTCTTGCGGCGAGCAAACTGCGCCAAGCACTGCGCGAACTGCAGGCCACGCCGGTGAGTAGCCATCGATCAGGTCCAAAAGCCGCCACGCAAATCGAACATGCGGCCACGGACCAGGCGGCGCCAGCATCAGCTCCTCCCAAGGGGGTGACACGCGTGCAGATTGAGAAGCCGGCGTTCAACATCAGGGACTACATGGTGGTGAGCTCGATGCGGTTGTTTGCATGGATTGGCCAGTTCACGTTCGTTTGCTTTGTCACCTACTTCCTGCTCGCCGCCGGCGACACGTTTCGCCGCAAGCTGGCACGCATTGCCGGGCCGACGTTCAGCAAGCGGCGCATTACTGTGCAGGCGCTCAATGAGATCGCCGAACAGATTCAGCGCTATCTCGTCACGCAATTGGGCATCAGCGTACTGGTGGGTGTCGCCACAGCGTTGGCGTTCTGGACGATCGGGCTCAACAACGTGGCAATCTGGGGCATTGCGGCGGCGGTGCTGAACCTGGTGCCCTACGTGGGCTCCATCGTGGTCTGTGTCGTTTCTGCGGTGGCTGGCTTCATCCAGTTCGGCACCATCGAGACAGGGCCTGCTAGTCGGTGGCGTGTCGATCGCGCTGCACGTTCTGTCCGGCTACGTGCTGGCGCCCTGGCTCACCAGCCGCACGAGCCGCCTCAACGCCGTGGCGGTGTTCATTGGTGTGCTGGGTTGGGGGTGGCTCTGGGGAGTGTGGGGCCTGCTCCTCGGTACACCCATCCTGATGATCGTCAAGGCGGTGTGTGATCGCGTGGATGATCTCAAGCCGGTGGGAGAGTTGCTTGGCGGGGCTGATCCTGCGAACGAGGAGACGGTGCCAGCCGCTGGCTAGCCACCAGCGTTCGAGCGCGTTGGCCAGCACAGCGGTCATCCAATGACCAGTGTCAGACTCCCGTGACCGCGAACAGACGCCACTCGCCTGGCAACCCTTTTAGTGGGCGTGAACCACGATCTTCAATTTCAGCCCTGACCCGGCAACGAGATCCTTGACAGTTCCAGATACGAGAACCTCGCTGGGTGCGGCTTGGGCGGCCACGCGAGCGCCGGTGTGAACCGCGATGCCGCTGATCTTGTCGCCCATGACTTCGCATTCGCCGGTATGCACTCCCGTTCGGACCTCGATCCCCAACGAACGAACGCCCTCCGAGATCGCGCTGGCGCAGCGGATTGCGCGGGCAGGGCCATCGAAGGCGGCGAACAGGCCGTCTCCGGCGGTGTCGATCTCGCGTCCGCGGAATCGCACCAGTTCACGCCGTGCGAGCGCATAAAAACTACCGAGCAGCGTTCGCCATCCACTGTCACCAAGAACGATCGCGCGTTCGGTCGAGCCGACGACATCGGTGAACAGCACGGTCGCCAGGACGCGATCGGCCTCCGGTGCCTGGACACGTGCCCCGGTGAGGAACTCCTGGACCTCACCGACGATCGCATCGACGTCGCCATACCAGGGCGAATGATCGATGCCAGGGAGTTCCACGAGCTTTGCTCCCACGATGTGCCGAGCGAGATAGCGCCCGTGTTCGATCGGTACGAATTGATCGCCCGTCCGGTACAACACCAGCGTAGGCACTCGGATCACCGGCAGCACGGGGCGCACGTCGATCTCCGCGTTGAGCTTCAGGATCGCCTTCGCGCCGCCGGGACTTGCGGCGAGGCGGTAGTAACGCGAACTCCAGTTCACGTACTCGGCATCGTTGACTGCGGTCGGTGCTATCGCCGCGACGGCGCTCGGCGTCCCCCACCGGTCTTCGTACCGCGCGATTGACTCCGCGGTTTGCTCGGCTGTTTGCGCCCCAGGGATAGTCCGCGGCCCAGGCGACGCGGGCGAACAAGCCATACAGGATCAGCGCCTTCACCCGCTCCGGATACGTTGCCGCGAACAGGCAGGACATGGGCCCGCCCTCCGAGACCCCGAAGAGGGCGGCCTGCGCCGATCCGGTCGCATCCATGACCGCACGCACATCATCCATTCGCTGCTCGAGCGTCGGTGGGATTACGTCGCGATCGGACAGGCCCGTCCCACGCTTGTCGAACTTGATGAGACGCGAGAAGGAGCCAAAGCCCATCAGGAGCCGCTCGGCCCTGGGGTTCTCCCACTGACCTTCGAGGTGCGAAACGAAACCCGGCACGAAGACCAGGTCCAGCGGCCCCCCGCCGCTCACCTGATAGGCGATATGAACGTCCTCGCTCTTCGCGTACCGGGTCTCTGGGCGAGCGGCAGTCATGGGCGAGAGGTGAGCAGGCGACGACCAGTCTACGCCCGAGGACGGCCGCGGGTCGAGTGCAGCCGTTCGACCCGTCGCAAGGCCATGCTCAACCGTCCACCAGCAGCGTCTCACGCAGGGTCGGGCCACGATGCGGTCGACCGCCTCCTTCGGCTTCCAGCGCGCTTCGACGACCAGGTGCTGCCACGTGTCGACGTGCGTCATGCTGAACATCCAGTCGGCCGCTGCTGCCGGCGTCCAGCCGGAGCGCAGCGCGCCTGCGGCGTGCAAGGCGCGAGTCATCTGCAGGAAGCCGCCGCGCAGCAGCTTCATGCGGCTTTGCCACGCAGCTTGCGCATCGCCGTCACCCGCATTGGCGGCCGCTGCCAGTGCGCGAGCAAGACCGGGAACACCTGCGAGCAGGTACTGCGAGACCAGGCGCGCGCAGGTAGGGCTCGAAGGCGTCAGGAATCGCCATGGATTCGCGAGCGCGGGCAAGCTGCTGCACCACTGCGGCTTGCGCGTCGCGGTACTCGACCATCGCCAGCAGCAGCCCGGCACGACTGCCGAACAGCAGGTAGAGCGTCTGCCGCGACACATTCGCCTCGCGCGCCAGATCCACCAGCGAGATCGCCGTGTCGCCGAGTGCGGCGATGCGGTCCCATGCGAGCTGGAGGATGCGCTCGCGCGTGTCGGGCGGCGCAGCCGGGGCACCGGCAGATCGAGGTTTGGGTGCTTTTCGCATGGGGGGACTTTACACGCGTAAAGTCTTGAGGTACTTTACACATGTCAATTTACACGTGTAAAGGAATCTCTGTCATGGATCTTCTTCGAATCCGCGCGCCTCGCACACATCGCCGTCGGCACCGTCGTGCTCGCTTCGTTCTGGGGTGCTGCGCTCGCGCGCAAGGGCAGCGCGCCGCATCGGCGCTACGGTCGCGTCTACGTGCTCGCGATGACCGTGCTGCTCGCCGTCACGCTCGTCATCGCCACCGGAAGCGCGCTGGCCGGCGACCCGATGCGCGCCGTCTTCAATGTCTACGTGTCGCTGATCTCGGTGGCGTCGGTGTGGATGGCGTGGAGTTCCATCGCCCGCCGCGACGATCCCGCGCGCTCCTGGGGTGGCCGTACAAGCTGATCTGCTTTGCGCTCGGCGGCTACGGCTTGTTTCTGCTGTCGATGGTGCCGAAGATGGGCATTGCGGCGCGCATGGCCATGGTGACGGCGTTCGCGGTGCTCGGCCTGTCGATCGCCGGCGCGATGGCGTGGCGCCTCATGCGCGGCGCCGACCATGCCCGCTGGTGGCTCAGCGAGCACCTCACTGCAATGGGCATCAACTTCGCCGCGACACACGGCCGGCATCGTTCTCGATCCTCGCGATGAGCGCGGTCTTTCCCGCGCTCAAGGAGCCGTGGACGCGCACCGCGATCCTCGTTGCGTGGATGACATCGGCGCTGGCAGTTCGCTTGTGGGCCGGGCGGCGCTTCCTGCGCCATGGCGGCCGCACCGTCGGCGCCGTCGGGGTTTCGCCTGGCGCGTCCGCGACGAATTGAGAGTGGCGTGGTGTCGCACGATCAGGCCGCGACGCGCTTGGTGTGACGGAAGAGGTTGTCCGGGTCGTACTTGCGCTTGAGCGCGGCGAGTCTTGTCCAGGTTGCCGGGCCGTACGCCGCCTCGATGCGGTCGCGGCCTTCTTCCTCGGTCAGGAAGTTCATGTAGGTGCCGCCGGTCGAGCACGACCGCGTCGCCTCGAAGCAGTCGCGCGCCCACGCGACATTCGCCGCGTCGTCGGCGGCGTTCTCCCACGAGCCGGTGATGTTGAGCACGTAGGCCGCGTCGCGGTTACCCGCCGGCGAGTGGCCGGCGGGCACGATCGTCGAGCGCACCCTGAATCTGGAACAGCAGGATGGCCGAATGCGGCGAGCGGATGCGGCCCGCGTGCTCGGCGGCCAGCTCGATCGCGCGGCCATCGATGCCGGCCAGGTAGTGCGACTTCCAGTAGTAGCGCCGGCCCTTGGGCTGCGTGGCGTCGAGCAGGCTCTGCATCTGCGTGTAGGGCCGGCGCATCACGATGTCGGCCACCGGCCGGCCCAGCTTGCGCAGCGGCGCGACCAGCGCCTCGCCGTCCTCGGCCTTGCCGCTGTGGCACACGAAGAGCGCGACGATCGGCTTGCCGTGCACCTCCTTCGGCAGCCAGGGCGCAGGCGGCGCCATGCGCAGCACCGCCACGGTCGTCAGCTCGCGCGGCGCCTTGGCGCTGAATTCGCGGAAGGCGTCGAGCACCTGCCGGCGTCCTCGCCGCGCCACGCGATCGCGCCGCCGAGGATCTCGGGCCCGACGGGAACGAGCCGGTACTCGAACGACGTGACGATGCCGAAGTTGCCGCCGCCACCGCGCAGCGCCCAGAACAGGTCGGCGTTCTCGTCTCGCGGAGGCGCGCACGCACCTGCGCCGGCGGCAGTGACCACTTCCATCGACACCACGGTTGTCGCAGGTCCAGCCGTGGCTGTCGCGTCAGGTAGCCGAAGCCGCCGCCGACCGTGAGCCCGGCGATCCCGGTGGCGGATACGAAGCCCGAGGACCGCGGCCAGGCCGTGCAGCTGCGTCTCGCGGTCGACGTCGCCCAGCGTGCAGCCGGCTTGTGCCTGGGCGACGTGCCGCGCCGGATCGACCCACACGCCGCGCATCAGCGACATGTCGATCATCAGGCCGCCTTCGCACACCGCCAGCCCCGCGATGTTGTGGCCGCCGCCGCGCACGGAGCTGCAGCAGGCCGTGCTGGCGCGCGAACCGAACGGCCTGCACCACGTCGGCGGTGCCGGTGCAGCGCGCGATCAGCGCCGGGCGGCGATCGATCATCGCGTTCCAGATCTTGCGCGTGTCCTCGTAGCCCGGGTCGTCCGCAGTGAGCAGCGGCCCCTTGAACCCGGCCTTGAACGACTGCAAAGCGTCTGCTGCGATGTCCACCCTGCCGCCGTTGAGTCCTGCGAGCTGGATCGTCATCTGTGTCCCCTTCGAAGCCGCGATGTCGCGCCGGCATGCATCGGCAGCTTGCCGACAACGCAAGGGACTGACCAGTCCAGAATCTGAAGCGATGGGCAACAAACTGGGGAGGCGAGCCAATGAGCGACGGCGACGTGGCACCGTTCCGACCCAGCAACGGGTCTCGCGAATCTAGAAAAGCAACGCGCCCACGAAGACCCCGATCATCACGAACGCGATGACCACCTTGGCGACCAGCGCGACAACGAGACCGAGCCCGGTGGCGACGCCCACCCGCGCCGCGGCCCGGTGGTCGCGCCGTGCCCAGTACTCACCAGCCGCCGCGCCGACAAACGGCAACACGAGCACGCCGACAAAGCCCAGGAAGAGCCCGGCGACCGTGCCCACCGCGGCGCCGAGCAGCGCCTGCCTGCTGGCGCCGACCTTCTTCGCGCCGAGCACGCCGGCGACGTAGTCGAGCACCCACGACAGCAGCGCCAGCGCGACGAGCACGCCGAGCGCCCAACCGCCGACTCGCTCGAAACCATCGATCCACGCGCCCAGCACGGCGCCAGCGAGCACCAGTGCAGCGCCCGGCAGCACCGGCAACACCGCCCCGGCAAGCCCCGCGGCCATCAGCCCGATGCTGAGGATCCAGAGTGCGACGTCGGTGGCCGACATGAACTCAGCATACCTGGAGGGCGGCTCCCTTCGCCTGCGCCCCTGCGGATCGCGGCCGAGCCCGCAGCGTGCAGGCCTTGTTCGATACCGCACCGACAGGGTATTCTCTTTTTGAGTGGGATCGCATGCGTCGCGGTCACGCCTGATCGCCTGTGCTGCCGTTCAATGCCTGGAGGTCGCCCGATGGCCGTTGCACCCGACAGCGCCAAGAACCGCCTATTGGCCGCACTGCCGCAGGCCGAGTTGCAGCGTTGGCGACCTCAACTCGAGCCCGTGGAGATGCCGCTGGGTCAGGTGTTGTACGCAGCCAGGGCGCTTGCTGAGCCACGTGTACTTTCCGACCACGGCCATCGTCTCTTTGCTGTACGTGTTGGAGGACGGCGGGTCGGCCGAGATCGCGGTGGTCGGCAACGAGGGCCTGGTGGGCATCTCGCTGTTCATGGGCGGCGAATCCACGCCCAGCCGCGCGGTCGTGCAAAGCGCCGGTCAGGGACTGCGCTTGAGTGCGCAGGCGATCAAGGAAGAGTTCGCGACCGCGGGTCCTGCGATGCACCTGCTGCTGCGCTACACGCAGGCGCTGATCACGCAGATGGCGCAAACGGCGGTCTGCAACCGTCACCATTCGCTCGACCAGCAGTTGTGCCGCTGGCTGCTGCTGAGCCTGGACCGACTGCACGGCAGCGAGCTGGTGATGACGCAGGAGCAGATCGCCAACATGCTCGGCGTGCGCCGCGAAGGCGTGACCGAGGCCGCCCACAAGCTGCAGAAGAATGGCTTGATCCGCTACTCGCGGGGCCGCATCACGGTGCTCGATCGGCCGGGGCTGGAGGGCCGCGCGTGCGAGTGTTATGCGGTGGTCAAGAAGGAGTACGACCGCCTGCTGCCCGACCGCACCGCGAGCTGAGGGTGCGCCGACGGGCGACGGGCCTAGCCCACTGGCTGGTGGTGCCGGCCGAACCGCGCCGGCGCGTCAGCGCTACCTGCTGGCGAGCACCAGCGCATCACGCACGCCTCGAACGCGTGCACGTCGACAGGCTTCTCGAGCACCGCGTCGATGCCGCACTCGCGCAGGCGTGGTTTGTCGCTGTGGGCCAGCGTGGCGGTGTAGGCCACGATGGGCACGCGCGGGAGGGCGTGATCATGCTCGAAGCGCCTGATCTGCGCCGCGGCGTCGAAGCCATCGAGCACGGGCATCGTCAGGTCCATCAGGATCAGGTCGAGCCTCAGTTCGCTCGCGATCGCCACCGCCTCGACCCCATCGTTGGCCAGCAGCGGCTTGATGCCGCAGTGGAAAAGCATCTCCGACGCCACCTCCAGGTTGACCGGGTTGTCGTCGACCACCAGGACCAGCGGGTGAGCGAAGATGGGCACTGTGTCCGGTGACGGCAACGTCGCGCTCCACTGCGGATCGGGCGAGACATGGCCCGCAAACATGCGCTTCAGCCGGTGAAGGAGCAGCGAAACCGGGCGACCACCGGCCGACACAAGCAGTTTGGAACGGTCCATCCGCCACCCAAGCCCACAACAACGGGCCCCATGGTCGCGCCGCCGGTGGCTGTCCTTCTGTGCGCGCACGCACATAGCACGGCGTTATGTGGTCCGGGAGCGACACGAGGTCACGAGCGGCGCGTGCTTGCGGTCAAAGCGGACACCGCCGCGTGCCACCGGCCAGTCTCTACAATGGGGCTCGGTGCATGGAGGGATCATGAATACCGGTCTTCGTTTGATGGCTTCGATGGTTGCTGTCTTGGCCGCCGTGCTCCTCGTCGGCTGCAGCACCCCAATGTCCGGGTCATCGGTCAAGTACTCGTACGACCCTCAGTTTGGCTTCCAGCAGGCAAAGACCTACCGCTGGGCCGACTCCGGGTCACCGTACGGTTGGGATCCGCTGCTGGAAGCCAACGTGCGATTCCTTTCGGATCGTTTGTTGCAGGACAAGGGTTGGACCCAGACCGGTCAGCCGGCATTGAGCATTTCGACTCGTTATGAGTCCAGCGGCTATACCCATGAACTGCGTGCGTTGTCGTTGAACATTTCCAGGGCCGACACCAATCAGCTGGTGTGGCGGGGGGTGGCCACCGGGACGATCAGGACCGATGCCGCCTCTGGTGATCTGTCGGCTGCGGTTCAGGGCATGCTGGCCAACTTTCCCCCGGCAAAGTAGGTTTGCCCCCACGGGCCGCGCTGAAGATATTCGGGCTCGCCAGAACCTCCACCAGCGACGGCCGCGAGCGGACTGCTTGCTTGCGCGCCCGTCAGTCAATCACGATGTCGGCGCTTAGAAGCACTGACTGCGGAAACGTGAAACTATCAAGCCGCGAGCATTCCCGAACATCCGCACGCGCGCTCTTGGCGTCGCCCCCCGTGGCCTCCCTCATACAGGGTTAGCCCGTCGGCGCGGGCATTCACCTTTGGCCTATTCTTGCCCCATAACGACTTGAGGGTACAGGGATGGGCCGCGCGCCGCTGCTGTCGCGTGTTCGGGTGTTCTTCGTCGGAGCCGCTATCGTCGCAGTCGGTGCATGCGGCGGCGGTGGCGGCAGGCAGTGGCGGCAATCCGCCTGCTCCCGCCCCTGCTCCATCGGCCTCCGGCCTCGTTCCCGCTGCGCCAACACCAGGACCGACGCTGTCATTCGCTGCGGAATCCTATCGCCCGCTCGTCCACGACGCGACGTGGGAGTACCGCGGCGTTCGCTTGGAAGGTCCGACATCGATCCCGCTGAGCTACTCGAACGTCATCAGCCATCAAGGCACGACGGGCGTTTCGGTGGCGGAGAACGGTACCAACCTCGACTCCAGCGGCTCCTACCAGCAGACGATGAGCTATCGCAACGGCGAGGTACACGCTCTGAATCAGTTGGAGCTCAGTCCCGGTCAACCGATGACGCTCGACCAAGTCGAGCTTCGCTCGCCGGTGCGGGTCGACGACCAGTACACCGTGCTCGACATCGGCAACGTCGTGCTGGGGCTCGATGCGGACGGCGACGGCGCATCCGAGACTTTCGACCTTGGCATCTGGTCACGCGTCATCGGTGAAGAGGTCATCGACCTGCCCAACGCGCCGCAGATTCATGCGATTCGAGTGCGCACCACTGTCGCCACGCGCCTTCGCTTTTCAGCCGATGGTCAGCTGAGTACCACGGAGATTGCGACGCTCGAGAACTGGTACGCCTTTGGTGTGGGCATCGTCAAGCACGCGTCCGACGTGCCCAGCGAAACGCCCGGTCGGCGCGTGCGGCTGGAGGAAGTGCTGGTCAACTGGGACGGTGTGGACCAGGGGGTCGGCCATCTGGCCACGCGGCGGGCTGCGACACCAGGCGGTGGCGTCCTGAACGACGTGTCGCAAGGTGTCGACTTCATCACACACGCACTGGTGATGGGCACAGCGGATACGCAGGGCACGACCTTCGCCCGCATCGACCTGCGCGGCACGGTGTTGTCGGCCACGACGCACACCAACATGAACCCGCAGCGAGCCCGCCTGTTCCGGCTGGCCACCGAGGCGCGCGTCGTCGCGTTGGCCGACGACAACTCCGGGATGTACCTGCACCTGATCGACGACGCCGGCAATACCACCGGTACGCCCGTGCTGCTGCGTCCGGGAATCATCGAAGCTGCCGGCGGCTCTGTGCCCTTCGTCGGGGCCGGCACAGCCACGACGTTGTGGCTGGCTTGGATGGAGACCCCCTCCGTCCAGGTCACCCACCTACAAGCTGACGGCGCGCGGGTTCGATGTCAACGGACAACCGCTGCAGCGCGCCCATCGTCCTCGCCGAGACGGATCACCCGGTGTCGATCACGAACCTCAACGCGAGCAGCTCCGGCAGTGGAGCGATCGTGGCGTGGAACGAAGCAGCCAGCGGGCTCGTGACGTCGCGCTATGCCGTGCTGGAGGCGGCCCATCTGGCGCCGACACCGACGCTTCACACCCTGTTGGGCCCGCGAGCACAGCCGCTGCTGCACAAGGCCGCGACGGCCGGCTACGCCACGCTGCTGTGGCGAGGCGTGCCGAACAACGGCAACAACACCTGGGTCTACGGCGTCACGCTCAACCACGACGGCACGCCGATGCGCTCCACCAGCGGCAGCGTGGAGTTCGAGCCCGTGCCGCTGCCTTGGCTGACAGGCGCGGACGATCTGCGCATCGGCACAGGCGACCAACTGGACCTTGCAACCTACAGCCTGACGCGGATGTGGCCGCAAGACACGCTGGACTCGATGGTCAGCGTCGTCAGTGAAGTCTCTGCGGGTCCGGTTGCATTCGCCACGTGGAATCGCTCTCGACTGCTGGCCCGCGGTCAGTTTGCGGCCACGAACGTGGTGGTCGGAGGTCCATTCACGGTGCTGCTGTTCGCAAACACCACCAACGGCGTGAACATCACGCCGGTGTGGCGCCGAACACTTCAATAAGCCGGTGCTCAGTCCAGGAAGGCCGCTCTCACGAGCCGCCACTCCTGGGCACCGGTCTGGCTGCGTGAACAGCCCAGCGGCTCCGGCGCTGCGCCCGGCTTGAGGTCAGACCGCGAGCGGTCGCCGGTGCCGATGCCCATGTGGTAGCGGTCCAGCCAGACTCGAAGCGCGCGAGTCGGGTGCGTGTTGCGCACGAGAATCTGCACGCCGTTGCGTGAGACACAGGTCGCGGTCGGTTCCTCGACGAAACCCACGAAGGCGGATGGGTCCTCGGCAGCGCTGCTGCAAGGCACGAACACGGCGCACAGAAGCAGGGTCCAACGGAGCATCACGCTTTCATCTCGAGTCAGGAGCGGTTCGCTGCCAAGCGGTTGATATCGAGCCCTTCGAGCGACAACTCCAGCACCACCGAATCCTGCGTCAGCATCGGCACCGAGAAGCGCAGCATGCGCATGCCTTCGATCTGGGTCATCGGGATGTCCAGGAGGCAGCTGTTGCCCAGCACCTCTTGCACCCTGCTCAAGTCGCCATCCGTCTCGCCGTTGCTTCGGACAAAGATATACCGCGGACGCCGCTGCCTGCAGTCGGGTGTGCCGGTGACGGTCAGCGCCACGCGCACGGCCCCGACTGCGCCGTACGCTTGACGGCTGATGATGCAGGCGGTGCGCTGCGCGTTGCACCAGATGGGCGGGGGCTTTTCGAAGACGAGGGGGTCGGAGAACTGCACCCACTGCTGCGCCTGGGCGGCGCCAGCGAGCAGGGCAGCGAGGGAGACGGCCAGATGACGGATCATGGCGTGGGCCTTTGCCTGTGGTGTGACGCAAACCGAATCATCGCGCAGGCCCAATCACTACACGCATCGAGCCCATCACCGCCGTGCTGGATAACGTCCCGCAGCACTGACAAGATCGGCTGCGTCACGCGCTTGGTGACACGGCAAACGCCGTTCCCCTGGCGCGTGCCATCATCGCAGTCGTTCGCACCCGACGGGATGACCACATGCCTCGCATCAGCGGACGCAGCGCGTTCCTGCAGCTTCTCGTCGACGAGGGCGTCACGCACCTGTTCGGCAACCCCGGCACGACCGAGCTGCCGATCATGGAGGTGGTGCCGGACTTCCCGCAGCTCAGGTTCGTGCTCGGGCTGCAGGAGGCGATCGTGCTCGGCATGGCCGACGGCTACTGCCGGGCCTCGCATCGGCTTGCCGCCGCCAACGTGCACGTGATGCCGGGCCTCGGCAACGCCATGGGCGCGCTCTACAACGCAAAGTTCTCCGGCTCTCCGGTGATCCTCACTGCGGGGCAACAGGAGCAAGGCCATGGGCTGCTCGAGCCCCTGCTCCACGAGCCGCTGGTGCCGGTGGCGCAGCCGCTGGTGAAGTGGGCGGTCGAGGTGACGCGCGCCGCCGACTTGCCGCGGATCCTGCACCGCGCGGCGAAGATCGCGCTCACGCCGCCGACCGGGCCCGTGTTTCTCAGCCTGCCCGGTGACGTGCTGGACGAGACGCTCGAGATGGACATGGGGCGTCCGGTCAGGGTCGTCTCTTCGTCCAGGCCCAGCGACGAGACGCTTTCCAGGTTGGCAGAGACGATCCTCGGGTCAAGAAGGCCGGTGATCCTCGCCGGCCACGAGCTCGCGCGGCACGATGCGTTCACCGAGGCCGCCGAGCTCGCCGAGCGGCTCGGCGCTCCCGTGTTCGGCGACTCCATCCCCTACTCGGCCACCTTTCCGACCGAGCACCCGGCCTACATGGGGGCGCTGTCGCGCCAGCAGCAGCAGGTGCGCTCGCTGCTCGAGCCTTACGACCTGCTCATCTGCCTCGGCGCGGACCTGCTGCGCATGTCGGTGTACAGCCCGGTCGAGCCGCTGCCCGAGGGCCTGCCGGTCATCCACGTCTCCGAGCGTGCGCACGAGCTCGGCAAGAACTACCGCACCGACCTCGCGGTGCACGCCAACGTCAAGGAAACGCTGAAGGCCCTTTTGCCTTTGCTCGAGAACCTTCCGCGCGAAAACCCAAAACTCGCCCAACTGAAAAAGGTCAACTGGTCGGCGCAGCGCGAGGCCGCGCGTGTGGAAGCGATGCGCGCGGCGGACACCTCGCCGATCGATCCCCAGGTCCTGTCACTGCGCTTCACCGAGGCCCTGCCCCGTGACGCGGTCGTCGTCGACGAGGGCCTGGTCAGCACCTTCAGTCTGCCGAAGCTCCTCTCGCTGCGCGACACACGGTCGTTCTATGGCCTGGCGAGCGGCGGCCTCGGGTTCGCGGTGCCGGGCGCCGTCGGCATCAGCCTCGCACTGCCGGGCCGGCCGGTGGCGGCGATCGTCGGCGACGGCAGCGCGATGTATGGCATCCAGGGCCTGTGGACCGCTGCGCACGAGAAGCTGCCGATCACCTACGTGATCGCCAACAACCGCGGCTACCGCATCATCAAGGAGCGGCTGGTCGCGATGCGCAAGACCGACGCCTTCACGGGCATGGACATTCGCGAGCCGGACATCGACTTCGTGGCCCTGGGAACGTCGCTTGGATTGAAGTCGACACGAGTCACCGACCCGCATGACATCGCCCCTGCGCTGCGCGCAGCCTTCGCCAGCGGTGGGCCGAGCTTGATCGATGTGCGCGTCGCAGACGGGTTTGGCGGCTAGCACCCTCAGCGAGGCAGCAAGCACGCTAACGTTCTGGCGCTTGCGCGGGGGCTGGCCCGGATTGGGTGCCGGGCTTCGCAGGTTTCTCTGTGGCGACGCCCGACCGAGCGGCAACATCGTCCATCGGCGGCTTGCCGGCCTTGTTGCCCTTGGCGGCGGTTGCGGCTTCGACTTCGGGCGCTGCCGGCCCAGACTGCGCGCCAGCCTTGGCGGGCTTCTTTGTCGCGACATCGGACTCTGCTGCGGCAGCCTCGACGGGCGGCTTGGCCGCCTTGTTGCCTTGGGCAGCAGACGTGGGAGACGCCGAGTCCCGCTGGGCCTGAGCGGCAGGCGACGCGGCAAGCGCAAGCAGAACCGGCAATGCAAAGACGGAGGCGGCTGAGCGCAAGTTCATCATGTGGTTCCTCGACAGCGATAACGATGTCCATACGATGAACCGACAGAGCAGTTCGCGAGATCGGTCGGCTGCCTGCCCGGGCGTCAGATCACCGACGCGCACAAGGTAGGCGCTCGCCTACTCGGGGTCAGCCTCGCCTCACACGGAGGTCCTGTCCGTGGTGTTCGAGATGCATCCACCACCGACAGGACCCCCAAGAAAGAACCTGCTATCGAGTCGCGCGGCCCGCCTGGCTCGGCGCGAAGAAGCCGCGCAACGCCTCGGCCATCTGCGCGCGCACCGGCTCGCCGGAGACCACCACGTCGACCATCGTCGGCGACAGGTGAGTGTGGCCGCGGGCACGCAACTCCTGCACCGGCACGCCGGCGTCGGCCAGAGCAGCCGCGTAGGCCTGCCCTTCATCGCGCAGCGGGTCGAACTCGCAGGTCACCACCATCGCCGGCGGCAGCCTCGACAAGTCCTTTGCGCGCAATGGCGACACGCGCGGGTCCGCGCGGTCCGCCGGATCGCAGTAGTGGTCCCAGAACCAGCGCATCAGCGGCAACGTCAAGACATAGCCATCGGCGTTCTCGATGTACGAACGCGTGGTCATGTCGCAGTCGGTCACCGGCGTCAGCAGCAGCTGGCCGAGGATGCGTGGCCCGCCTTCGTCGCGCACCCGTTGGCAGGTGACCGCGGCGAGGTTGCCGCCAGCGCTCCACCCGGCCACCGCGAGTTGGCCCGGGATCGCACCCAGCTCCCGCGCATGCTCGCCCGCCCATCGCACCGCGGCGAGTGCGTCATCGGCCGCTGCCGGAAAGCGCACCTCGGGCGCATGCCGATAGTTCACCGAGACGATCAGCACGCCCGAGCGGCGGCACAGGTCGCGCAGCATCGGGTCGTCGGAGTCGTGGCTGCCGAGCACCCAGCCGCCGCCGTGGAAATACACCACCAGCGGGTGCGGGCCGGGGGTGTCCGGACGGTACAGCCGATAGTCCAGCGCACCGGCGGCACCGGGCAGCGTGCCGTCGCGGATCTCGCCGACGGCCAAGCCGGGTGGCCGCTGCGTGTTGATCTGCGCCAGCAGCCCGCGGGCTGCGTCAGGTGGCAGCGAGTCGAAGGTGGGCAGGTTCAGCGCCGCCATCATCTCCTGCACCATCCGCACGTCGGGCTGCAGGCGGCGGACCACGCCGTCCTCGCTCGAACGGCCGCCGGACACGCCCGGCCCGCTGAAGGCGAAGCCGAGATAGCCGCGCTCGGCCACCTCGTCGCAGGCCTTGCGGTAGGCATCGACGCCGCCGATGTAGGGCATCAGCCCAAGGTGCTTGCCGGGCACATTGGCGCCCATGTACCAGGAGTTGGCGCGTGGGTGCAGCGTGATCGCGGCACAGTCGTCGTTGTGCTGCATCCAGCCGGATTCGGCGGTGTCGGTGGGTTCGATCACGCTGGCGCCGCGCAGCCGCATGTGGGCCAGGCAGTCGCCAATCCAGTCGACGTGCTGCTCGATCGACACCATCATGTTCGAGAACACCGACGGGCTCTGCGGACCGGTGATGGTGAAGAAGTTCGGGAACCCGGTGGTCATCAGGCCGAGATAACTCTTCGGTCCGTCGGCCCACTTGCGCTTCAGCGTCTGGCCGCCGCGCCCGGCGATGTCCACCGCCACCAGCGCACCCGTCATCGCGTCGAAGCCGGTGGCGTAGACGATGGCGTCGAACGGCAACGACTCGCCGTCGACATCGATGCCGGTCGCGGTGATCGCGTCGATCGGCGTGCGCTTCAGGTCGACCAGGCGCACGTTGGGGCGGTTGTAGGTCTCGTAGTAGCCGGTGTCCAGGCAGGGCCGCTTGGTGCCGAACGGGTGATCGTTCGGGCACAGCGCTTCGGCGGTGGCCGGGTCCTTGACCGCGGCGCGGATCTTGTCGCGCACGAAGTCGCACACCAGCTCGTTGGAATCCTCGAACAGACCCTGGTCGGCAAAGATGCTGATCGCGGCGACCAGCTCGCCGGACTCCCAGCCTTGGTTCAACAGCTGGGTGCGCACCTCGGGCGGCGCATAGCGGCCATAGACCATGTTCAGCGGCATCGGCACGCCGGCGCGCGACAGCTTGGCCGCCTGCCGGTAAGCGGCACGGTCGGCGTTGAGCTGCTGCAGCCGCTCGGGAGCCACCGGCCCGTTGCGCGCCGGCACCGAGTAGTTGGCCGTGCGCTGGAACACCGTGAGCTGCGCCGCCTGCTGCGCGAGCATCGGGATGCACTGGATGCCCGACGAGCCGGTGCCGATCACCGCCACCCGCTTGCCGGACAAGTCGACGCCACCGTGCGGCCAGCGGCTGGTGTTGTAGACCTCGCCCTTGAAGCTGCCGGCGCCCGGGATGTCAAGCTCCTTGGGCGCCGACAGGCAGCCGCTGGCCATCACGTAGAAGCGCGGCGTCAGCGTCTCGCCGCGGCTGGTGTGGATCTGCCAGCGGCCTGCGGCGTCGTCCCAGCGCGCCTGGTCGACTCGCGTGCCGAAGTCGATGTCGCGCCTGAGGTCGTAGCGCTCGGCCACGAACTGGGCATAGCGCAGGATCTCGGGCTGCGTGGCGTACTTCTCCGACCAGGTCCACGCCGTCTCCAACTCGGGGTCGAAGCTGTAGGTGTAGTCGGCGGTGGTGATGTCGCAGCGCGCGCCGGGATAGCGGTTCCAGTACCAGGTGCCGCCCACGTCGTCGGCCGCTTCGACCACGCGAGCCGAAAAGCCCAGCGTGCGCAGCTTGTGCAGCATGTACAGACCGGCAAATCCGGCACCCACCACGACCACATCGGGCGCGCTGCTGCGCTCGGCGGGGTGTGCGGACATTGCAGGCTGCGCGGCATTGCCTGAACGACTCGTCTGCGAAGCCACTGATGCCATGGATCACCTCCAGGTCGAAACGGATGGGACGGCGGGTGGCGGCTGTCGTGGCGAGCCCGGGGCAAGTGGCTGGCCGTCTCCGCCGGCGCCCATCTTGCATCGGCGCCGGCTCTCGAGCAACGGGTTCACGTCAGCGCGGAACCCTCGGTCGCTGCCCGAGTCCATGGCAACGACGGCCCGCCGGCGCTTGGGGCCCTCGTCAACGCCAGGTACGCGTTCGCCCGCGAACGCATGAGGAGATCACCATGCAACCGAACACGCTGCGTTGCCCGCAATGCAAGGGCGACATGACGATGACGCCTCTCGGGCCCATCGAAGGTGAGGAACACGGTCTGCACATGAAGATCAAGGGCATGCCGGCCATGCAATGCCGCAACGGGCACAAGTACTTCGTGGCACCGACTTTTCCGGCGCAGTTGCTCGACGAGCTGCTCGCCACGCCGCAGCTCGTACCGCTCGACGCCGCTGCGCAGAGGGGCTTCCTGCGCAAGCGCTACTGCTGCACCGTCTGTGGCGAAGCACTCGACTCGCACGGCAGTGGCCGCGTCGAGGCCACGCGCTCGGTCGAGCTCGCAGGGCTGGCCCGTTTCGGTGTGGAGATCGACCTGCCCTCTTACCGCTGCCCGTCGTGCACGCGCGAGTACGTGGAGCCGCACGACACGATGGTCAACGACTTGATGAGGGCCTCGGCACGCGCCTTCCGGTCGGCCGACATCACGCCGCCGGGCTGAAGCCGGTCACCTCAAACCGTCTTCGCCAACACCCAACATCGTCATCCATCACGCCGGGTTGTCTTCTCGCAGTGGTGAGAAGCGCTCATCCGCACGTGTGAGGATCGGGATCGTGCGACTTGCCGTGAACCACGAGATACCAAAGGCGATGAGCCCGACGCTCTCGCCGTAGAAGACCAAGCGAGGAAGCCGTGCCGACAGCGCACCGCCGGAGAAGTGATCGACGGCCAGCGCAACGATCGCCAGCACGATCGCGACACCGCAGGTGACGTAGATCGCAGCGCGTGCCTTTGCCTGCGGATACCCCTTCTGCATCGCGCGCTGGTAGAACACGCGGCAGAAGAACGCCAGGATGATGAACATCACGGCCGCCGAGGCGCCGTGAACATACGGAACCATTGCCGCATGACTGCCGCACTCGCAAGGAAACAGCGCCACCCCGAGCGCAGCGCCCGCGGCCAACTTGCTGGAGAACATCTCGGGTGCGGTCAGACCGTTGTAGGCCAAGAGGAACGCAGCGATTGCGAACAAGAAGCCAACAAAGATGCTTTGCGACCAGCCGCCTTCATAGTACGAGGCACTGATCGACGCGATGGCGCTTCCCGCAAAGGCGCTCGTGAGAAACGGCAGGCTGATGGCAATGGCCCCCACGATGAGCTTGATCGTGCGGTGGTCGATCTCCTCTCGCTTGGGACGCATCGTCATGGGATCTCCTCCGCCTCCTCAGGCTGCAGCTTGCTTGAGCAAGGGACCGAGCCGCTCAAGCCCTCGGCATTCGATCGTTATCGCCAATCGGAACGCCGATGCGCATATTCTGCTAGAGAACGAGGCTCTGGGAACGACTGCGCTTGAATCTTCAGTCGGTGCTCGTTCCGGAGAGCGTGTTGTGATTCGACGGGCCTTGCAGCCTTGGCCTAACATGCCGGCATGAGCAACGATCTACAACGGGTCCGCGTGACGGTCGACGAACGCGGCGTCGCCGAAGTGGCGATGGTGCGCGCCGACAAGATGAACGCCATCGACGCGGCCATGTTCAAGGGCCTGATCGACGCCATCGATCAACTGCGCAGCGACAGGCGGGTGCGGGTCGTCGTGGTGCACGGCGAGGGCCGCGCGTTTTGCGCCGGGCTCGACATGGGCCGGTTTCGCGAGATGGGCTCCGGGCAGAGCAGCGGCACGCTGGGCGACATCGTCGAGCGCACGCACGGTCTGGCCAACGGCCCTCAACAGGTGGCGTGGGGCTGGCGCGAGTTGCCGGTGCCGGTGATCGCCGCCGTGCACGGCGTGGCCTTCGGCGGCGGCCTGCAGATCGCGCTCGGCGCCGACATCCGTGTCGTGCATCCGGACACCCAGCTCGCGGTGATGGAGATCAAGTGGGGGCTGGTGCCCGACATGGCCGGCTGCGTGCTGCTCAGCGAGCTGGCGCGGCCCGACGTCGTGCGCGAGCTCACGTTCAGCGGGCGCACGGTCACCGGCACCGAAGCGCTGACGCTGGGCCTGGCCACGCGCGTGTCAACCGACTCCGCTGGAGGACGCGCGCGCGCTCGCTGCGCTGATCGCGAGCCGCAGCCCCGATGCGATTCGTGCCGGCAAGCGGCTGCTCAATAGAGCATCGCCTGTGGATGCCGCGCCGGTGTTGCTGGCCGAGTCGCACGAGCAGCAGCGTCTCATCGGCAGCCCCAACCAGCGCGAGGCCGCGCGGGCCGGACTCGAGAAGCGCGAGCCCAAGTTCGTCGCTTGACGGCGAGCCGAGATCACGGAGACACCTTCGACAGGCGCTCGTCGCCAGCGTCCACGGGAACGCGTCTTGCCGCGATTCGTTGAATGCTCTCAACTCTTGCAGACAGGAGAACGAAAGTGGCCGCCAAGAACACGATTTGCCTGTGGTACGACGGCACCGCCGAGGACGCCGCGCTGTTCTACGCCGAGACGTTTCGCGACAGCTCGGTGGGCGCGATCCACCGCGCGCCGGGCGACTATCCCGCTGGCAAGCGCGGCGATGTCCTGACGGTCGAGTTCACCGTGCTGGGCATCCCCTGCCTCGGGCTCAACGGCGGCCCGATGTTCAAGCACAACGAGGCTTTCTCGTTCCAGGTGGCGACCGACGACCAGGCCGAGACTGACCGTTTGTGGAACGCGATCGTCCGCAATGGCGGCCAGGAAAGCTCGTGCGGCTGGTGCAAGGACAAGTGGGGCCTGTCGTGGCAGATCACGCCGCGTGCCCTCACCGCCGCGATCGCCGACCCCGACCGCGCGGCGGCCAAGCGCGCGTTCGAAGCGATGATGGAGATGAGAAAGATCGACATCGCCGTGATCGAGGCGGCTCGGCGGGGCTGACGTCGCTCGAAGTCGGTGGGGCCACCGAAGGGCCTGGCTCCGAGTCACCGACTCCCGCGCCCGGGCGAAGCCTCCATGATCTTGCGCAGCAACTGTCCGACCTCCCGATCGAGCACGTGCTGACGTGATTCGCTTCCCGGGCGACGCGCCCGACGCCCGGCACGCAGTGAAGGCGGCTGGGGGCGCAAGTTCGCCAACGCGCGGCGCTTCTTTTCCTACGACCCGCGCTTCCCTTCGGACACCAAGCGGCGCCGAGCGGTGCTCGGGCGCGCCCTGGCCGCCGAGTAGCGTCGCCACTTGCATCTGGTGCCCCGGGGCGGCTTGTAATCTTTGCAGTCAATGCGGGGCGAGCCTTCCCGGGAAGGTCAGGCTCGGGGCCCCTCTGCTCGCGCGAGCCCGGGACAACGACTCCCACAGCGGCGTGCACACTTCTTGCACGGAACGGTCATCCTCGGTGATCAGGGCGATCGTATGAGCGGAATCTTTCGACGTTGTCGAGTCGGTGGCGCACCTTGAGCGCCGAGCCGTCGGGTCGATCGACGGTCGGCGCGGACCCTCTGGCCGCGAGCGGCCACGAGCAAGGCCACGAGGCACGGGCGCTGAGGTACCTCGCCGGCGGCGGCGAGATGGCCGAGCGCATGCGCGCACACGACTGGGCTGCCAGTCCCCTGGGGCCGATCGCCACCTGGCCGCAAAGCCTGCTCAGCGCCTTGAGCATGCTGTTGCCGTCCAAGGCACAGATCATCCTGTTCTGGGGTCCGCAGTTCGTTGTCTTCTACAACGATGCCTACCGGCCGGTGTTCGGAGCCAAGCACCCGCATGCGCTCGGGTTGGCGGGATGCGACGCCTGGAGCGAGATCTGGCACACCCAGCTTCACGGGCTGCTGCGCGGCGTGGTGGAAACGGGTGAGGCGTTCTGGGCCAAGGACCTGCTGTTCTCGATCGAGCGCTACGGCTACCTGGAAGACACCTACTTCGACGTCTCCTACGACCCGGTGCGCGACGAAAGCGGCCTGGTCGGCGGCGTGTTCTGCATCGTCACAGAGACCACCGGCCGCGTGGTCGGCGAGCGCCGGCTCGCGCTGCTCAAGGACCTCGCTGGCCAGACCGCGGCGCGCACGACACCGGATGCCTGCGCGCTGGCCATCGACGTGCTGTCACGCAACGCCGAGGAGGTGCCCTTCGCCTTGGCCTACCTCGACGGCGCGTTGGTGTGCGGCACACCCGATGCGCAAGCCGCATGGCGTGAAGCCCGCTCCGATCGCGTGGCCGAACTGCCGCTGACCAGCGCCGGTGGAGCCCCCGTGGGCAAGCTGGTGCTCGGCCTCAACCCCAGGCGTCCGCGCGACGAGCTGTACGAATCGTTTCTGGGCCTGGTGGCGGGCCAGGTGTCCGCCTCGATCGCCAACGCGCGGGCCTACGAAGACGAACGCCAACGCGCCGAGGCGTTGGCCGAGCTGGACCGCGCCAAGACCACCTTCTTCAGCAACGTCAGCCACGAGTTCCGCACGCCGCTGACGCTGATGCTCGGGCCGCTCGAGGAGCTGCTCGCGCGGGACGACGCGCCGCACCGAGATCAGTTGCTGGTGGTGCAGCGCAACGGCCAGCGGCTGCTCAAGCTGGTGAACGTGTTGCTCGACTTCGCGCGCATCGAGGCCGGCCGCGCGCAGGCGTCCTACCGCAACACCGACGTTGCAGAACTCACCGCCGACCTGGCGAGCAACTTCCGCGCGGCGTGCGATCGCGCGGGCCTGCGCCTCGACGTGTCTTGCGCGGCCTCTGCACGGGCCTGGGTCGACCGCGACATGTGGGAAAAGGTGGTGCTCAACCTGATCTCCAACGCTTTCAAGTTCACGCTGCAGGGTGGCATCACGGTGCGCGTGGAAAGCGATGCGCAGAAGGTTCGTCTGACGGTGGCCGATACCGGCGTGGGCATTGCGCGCGATGGATTGGGGCGCGTGTTCGAGCGGTTCCATCGCATCGAAGGCGCGGCGGGCCGCAGCCACGAGGGCAGCGGCATCGGGCTGGCGCTGGTGCACGAGCTGGTCAAGCTGCACGGTGGCACGATCGCGGTGGAGAGCGTTGTCGGTCGGGGCACGACGTTCACCGTCGACATCCCCGAAGGGACATGCGCACCTGCCGCGCGAGCAGTTGAACGACCCGCGCGATGAAGCACCCGCCAGCGCCCGCGCTGACGCCTATGTGGCCGAGGCCCTGGGCTGGTTGGCGGACGCAACGGTCATCGAGTCGAAGCCGGCATCGACGGCGCAGCGCAACGGCCGCGTGCTGGTGGCCGACGACAACGCCGACCTGCGCCAGTACGTGCAGCGCCTGCTCGGCGAGCAGTACGAGGTCGAGGTGGTGGTCGACGGCGTCGCCGCACTGGAAGCCGCCCGCGCCCGCCGGCCCGATGTGATCGTGTCGGACGGGATGATGCCCAGGCTCGATGGCTTCGGGCTGATCCAACAACTGCGCCAAGATCCGGCGCTGTGCGACATCCCGGTCCTGCTGTTGTCGGCACGCGCCGGCGAAGAAGCCCGCCTCGAGGGCTTGAGCCGGGGCGCCGACGACTACCTGGTCAAGCCCTTCAGTGCCCGCGAGCTGCAAGGGCGCGTGGCGGCGCTGCGAGGCGCCGACGACATCCGGCGGCGCGCGCTCGATGCGCTGCGGCAAAGCAGCGAGGCGCTGCGCGTGGCCGACCAGCGCAAGAACGAGTTCCTGGCGACGCTGTCGCACGAGCTGCGCAATCCGCTGGCGCCGTTGCGCAACGCGCTGCACCTGATACGGTTCCACGGCAACAACCCGCCCGCGATGGCCTCGGCGCGCGACGTGATGGAGCGCCAACTCAACAACCTGGTGCGGCTGGTCGACGACCTGCTGGAGATGTCGCGCATCACCAGCGGCTCGCTCGAGTTGAAGCGCGAGCCGGTGGAGCTGTCGTCGGTGGTGCGCAATGCCATCGAGACCAGCGAGCCGGTGGTCCTGGCCGGCCGTCACCGCCTCGACATCTCGCTGCCGGGCGAGCCGCTGTGGATCGAGGGCGATCCGGTGCGACTGGCGCAGATCCTGTCGAACCTGCTGAACAACGCGGCCAAGTACACGCCGGACGGCGGCGTGCTGGCGCTGACAGCGCGGCGCGAGCGCGACTGGGTCGAGCTGACGGTGCGCGACAACGGGATCGGCATTGCGCCGGACGGACTGGCACGCATCTTCGAGATGTTCAGCCGTGAGGGCCGCGGTGTCGGGCGCGCCGAAGGTGGGCTGGGGATCGGTCTGACGTTGTCGCGCCGGCTCGCGGAGATGCACGGCGGCACGATCGAGGCGCGCAGCGCGGGCGTGGGATTGGGTTCGGAATTCGTGGTTCGCCTGCCGGCGGCCGCGCTTTGCGCCCAGCCCGCGCCCGAGCGCAAGCCGGCCAGGCTGCGAGAGCCCCTTCACGTGCTGATCGTCGACGACAACCGGGACGCCGCCGAAAGCCTCGGCAAAGTGCTGGAGCTGTTGGGCGCGACAGTGACCGTGGCTTACGACGGGCCCTCCGCAGTCGAAGCGTTCAGCGCGACCGATGCAGCGGTCGTGCTGCTCGACATCGGCTTGCCGGGCATGAGTGGCTACGACGTCGCGCGCGCGATGCGCTCACGCCATCCAGAGCGCCGGCCGTTCATCATCGCGGTCACCGGGTGGGGCCAGGAGGACGATCGTCTCAAGGCCGCCGAAGCCAGCATCGACCACCATCTGGTGAAGCCTGCGGACATCGACCGGCTGCAGGAGCTGTTGGACAGCGTGGCCCAGACCGCGAAGGGAGCGGCGTAGCCGCGCCGGCGGCGGATCGGGTGCCTCTTCCTGAGGGATCGAGTGACTCGCTTCAGGCGTCGAGCGTCTTGAGTTCGCGGCGCATGATCTTGCCGGTCGAGGTCTTCGGCAGGTCGGCAACGAACTGCACAACGCGCGGCACCTTGTAGGCCGCCAGCTGATCCCTGCACAGCGCAAGGATCGCTTCCGGGTCCAGGGATGTGCCGGGCTTCAGTACCACGTAGGCCTTGGCGATCTCGCCCTTGAGCTCGTCGGGCTGGCTGCCGACGGCCACCATCGCCACGCCCGGATGCTGCGCCACGACGCGCTCGATCTCGGCCGGGAACACCTTGAAGCCGGCGGTGTTGATCATGTCCTTCTTGCGGTCGACGATGAAGATGGCGCCGTCGTCGTCCATGTTCGCCAGATCGCCGGTGTGCAGCCAGCCGTCGGGCTCGATCGTCTCCTTCGTCGCCTTGTCGTTGCCGTAGTAGCCTTGCATGACGATGGGGCCGCGGATCATCAGCTCGCCGACCTCACCCCTGGGCATGGTCTTCGAGGCATTTGCCACGTCGGCGATGCGGGCCTCGACATGCGGCAGCGCGATGCCGATCGAGCCGAGCTTGTGCGGACCGTTCGATGGAAACGTCGTGCCGAGTCCGGCCAGTTCGGTCATGCCCCACAGCTCGATCAGCGGGCAGCCGAAGCGCTTTTCCACCTCCTGCATCTTGGCCACCGGCATCGTCTGACCTCCGACGGTGCAGCGGGTCAGCGAAGAGAGATCGAACCGCGACAGCTCCGGGTGCGCCAGCATGACCATGTACATGGTCGGCACGCCTTCGAACATCGTGGCCTGGTGGGTCTGGATGCTCTGCAGCACCTCCAGCGGATCGAAGCGCGGATGAAGCACCAGCTTCAAGCCGTAGAGCAGCGCCCCGTTGAAGACGACGTTGCCGTAGACATGCGGGCAAGGCAGCGCCGTGACGACCGTATCCAGCGCGCACTTGAGGTGCAGTTGCGCGGTCATGGCGCCGTTGAGCAGCACGGCGCGATGCGACTGCATGGCGCCCTTCGGGTGCCCGGTGGTCCCCGACGTGTAGCCGATGGTCGAGAGCGCATCGGGCTCGACCGAAACGACCTCGAAGTCGACCGGACGAGCGAGCAACTCGTCGAAGGTCGTGGTGCCCGCAATCGCCTCGCGGCCGAACACCACCGCGGTCAGGCCGGAAACGCCGGCGTCGAGCGCCGGCTTGATCTTGTCCGGGCTGCCGATCAGCGCCTTGGCGCCACAGTCCCGCGTCACGTAGGCCACCTCGGCGGGCGTCAGCATGACGTTGATGGGATTGATCACGGCGCCGGCCTTGAGCGCGCCGTAGTAGCTGACGATCCACTCCCAGGAATTGGGCGCATAGAGCGTCACGCGGTCGCCCGGGCGCACGCCGAGCCGCACCAGATGGGCCGCCAGCGTGCTCGAAAGCTGGTCGAGCTGCCGGAAGCTGAACGTGCGGTCGCCGACGACGAGCGCCGGCTTGTCGCCGAAGCGCCGCGCGGCGCTGGGTAGCACCTCTCCGAGCGAGTTGAGCATCACGCACCTCCGATGGCGCGACGGTAAGGCGCTGGGCGTTGGGTGCCATAGGGCGGATTCCCTAAGCGAAGCCCCCTGCACGTCGCGATCTCAGGCGCTGACGAAGGCCGCGCTGCAGGTCCAGTTGCGGTCGATCGTGATCGTGATCTCGCGCCGCGCGCCGAAGCTCGCGCAGTCGCCGAGCCAGGTTTCCAGGCGCAGGTTCGAACCCGGCAGCGGGTCGGCATACAGCGTGACGGTGCTGCCGGCGCTGTAGGTCGCGCGGCACGTGCGCGGCTGGCCGCCGCTGACCTGGCAGCCGATCGCGCCGTCGGCGGTGCCGATGAAGCTGCCGAGGCGGTCGACGCTGACGGCGAGCGTGTAGGTCGTCGGCGGGCTGCCGGTGCCGATGTCGACGCCGCGCGAGCGGTTCATCGTCACCGTGCAGACGCCGCCGGCGTTGGCATCGCAGCCGTTGGCGGCGAGCGTCGGCGTGCCGGCAGTCAACGCGACGACGGTGCCGTCGGCGAAGTGGGCGACGCACTCGCTTCCGCACGCGATGCCCGCCGGCGTGCTCGTCGCGGTGCGCACCCTCGTCATCGCCTCAATGCGCCGGCTGATGCGCGTCAGCGCCAGCTCGCCGATGGCGCGGCCCATCTCTTCGCCGACCCGCGTCGAATGCCGGTAGTGGATGCCACCCCACACGCGCGCGTTCGAAATCTCGGTGACGATGTCGGCCAGCCGCTCCCAGCGCCGCGTCACGCCGGGCGCGGTGGGGCTGGTCATCGAGAGTGGCCCGAGCCGGCCGCGACCGAACTCGCCTTGGAGCACGGTGGCCACCGCGCTGGCGACGATGCAGTGCGCGCACGGATATTCGGGGTGCAGCGGCGTGTCGATCAGCGGCAGCCAGTTCGCCGCCGGCGCCGTGGCCTCGTTGCCGTCGAGGTCGCCGTTGCGGATCGCGGTGATCGGACGCCATGCGTTGTGCACGTACTTGGCATCGAACACCGCGATGAACGCGTCGGCCGCGGCGAGCGAGGTCAACGCGAAGGTGCGGGCGTTCTGGATCGGCGTGCGTCCGGGCGCGGCGGCCAGTTGCCGCACGATCGGGCTCCAACTCTGCGGCCACACCACGATCCAGAAGCGCGCCACTTCGGTCTGCTCGGTGCTGCGCTTGTCGCTGGTGCGGCCGCCGAGGTCCTTCACCTCGTCGAAGTCGCGCGCCCACTCGGCGGTCGCCAGCACCGGCGGTGCCGCCGGTCGAAACTGATCGGGCCGCTGCATCAGCCAGGGCCGGGCCTGCGCGAACTCGATGCCGATCGGCAGTGCGGTGGGCACGTACACGCCGGGCATCGCCTGAGGACGGTACGGCGCCATGGCCGGCACGTCGCCGGCGCGCGCGGCCAGCAGGTCGGCCGCCACGCGCTCGCCGAGCTGCACGCCGCGCTCGCGCGCGGCCCCTTCGGGCGTCGACGCCAATGCGCTGCGATGCGCCTGCTCCAGCTCCTTCGCGCGCGCCGGCAGCAGCGTCGCCAGCACCTTGTGCGCCGCCGCGCTCGCCGCCGCGTCGGCCGAGGTACCGGGCGCCGCCTCGGCGCGCGACCCGTTCGGCATGTAGCGCCGCTCGACCGCGTTGATCGCATCGAACATCGCCGCATGCGTCAGCGCCAGCGTGCGCGTGGCCGCCAGCAGCGGCGTGCCCGACTGCGCGAAGCTGGCCATCGCGGTGTCGTGCCAGTCGGTCACCACGTCGGCCTGCGCTGCCGGCAGCGTGGCCAGGAGCGCGGCAGCGCGCAGCGCGGTCATCCATCGGTTCATCACGCTTCGCATCGTTGCCTCCTGATCGTCCGAACCTCCCTAGGAACAGCAGGTCCTCGGCAGGATGGTCAGGAGTAGAGTGCAGCGAGGTTCGCCGAGTCTTCGGCGAGTTCTGGGATTTGCGTGGGAACGAACCAGCTGCCGCCTGCCGACGGCCAATGCCGGATCGGCCCCTACCTTCTGCACCTGCGCAGCGGCGAGCTGCACGGCGCCGGAAGCTCGATGCGCCGCATCACGCCGCAGGCGGTGGCGGTGCTGCGGGCGCTCGGCGCCGCGGGCGGCGCGGTGCTGAGCAAGGACGAGCTGTTCGCCAAGGCCTGGACGGGCCGCGTGGTCAGCGACGCGGCGCTCGCCAGCTGCATCCAGGAGTTGCGCGACGCGCTCGGCGACGACGCGCGCCAGCCGCGCTTCATCGCGACGCTGCACCGGCGCGGCTATCGGCTCCTGGTGCCCTGGTCGGCCGAGCCGGCCGGCCGCATCGCGCCCGTCGCTGCTGCCGCCGCCGACACCCCGATCGGGCGCACGCGCGAACTCGCCGCGCTCGACGCCGCGCTGCTGCGTGTGCTGGCGGGCCAGCGCCAGGTGGTGTTCATTTTCGGTGAGGCGGGCGTCGGCAAGTCGACGCTGCTCGCCGCCTTCCTCGCACGCGTCGCGGCACGCGGCGACATCACGATCACGCGCGGGCAGTGCGTCGAACTGCACGGCGCGGGCGAGCCGTACATGCCCTTGCTGGAGGCCACCGGCCGGCTCGCCGACGCAGACCGGCGCGCGCCGGTGCTGGCGCTGCTGCGGCGCGCGGCGCCGAGCTGGCTGGCGCAGCTGCCGGCGGCCGTTGAGCCGGCCGAGCAGACGCTGCTGCTGGCGCGCACAGCCGGTGTCACGCGCGAGCGCATGCTGCGCGAGTGGTGCGATGCGATCGAGCGGCTGGCATCCGAGCAGCCGCTGGTGATTGCGCTCGAAGACCTGCACTGGAGCGACGCATCGACGCTCGATGCGATCAATGCCCTCGCGCGCCGCCAGGGCTCGGCGGCTCTGATGCTGCTGGCCACCGGCCGCAGCCAAACGCTGGACGACGGCGCGCGTCGTGTCGCCGAGCTGCGCGCCGAGTTGCAGCTGGCGCGCTGCGCCACCTGCATCGAGCCGGGGTTGTGGTCGCGCGCGGAGGTCGAGCAGTTCGTCGCCGCGCAACGGCCGGCGCTGGCAGCAGGCCAGCTGCGCACGCTGGCGGCCGCGCTGTACGAGCGCAGCGAAGGCAACCCGCTGTTCGCCGCCAACCTGCTCGGCCTGTGGGACGACAACGGCACGGCGGCGAGCGCGATCCCGGCCGACCTGCGCAGCGCGATCCAACGCCAGCTGGCACGGCTGGCCCTCGTCGAACGTTGCATCCTCGAAGCCGCCGCGGTGACGGGCGCGCGCTTCGATCCGACCGTGGTGGCGGTGGGCGCGGCCGACCACTCGGCGGCCGATGTCGAGCGCGTCTGCCTCGATCTGGCCGACCGCCAGGGCTTCATCGACCGCATCGCCGACTCCGACCACGACATCCGCTTCGTTTTTCGGCACACGCTGTACCGCGAACAGTTGTATGCCGGCCTGACCGCGCAACGACGCACCGAGCTGCACCGACGCATCGGCCGGCACCTCGAAACGCTGCCCGGCGCCGAACACGAAGTGGCCCAGCTGGCCCACCACTTCGACCTCGCCGACGACCCGCGGCGCGCCGCGCGCTACCACCAGCTCGCAGGCGAGCTGGCGGGGCGGCGTTGTGCACCGGAAGAGGCGATCCGCCATCTGCAGCGTGCGCTCGAGCTGCTCGCCCGAGTGCCGGCCGACAGCGAGCGCACGCAAGCCGAGGTCACGCTCCTGATCGCGCTCGGCGCGCAACAGATGGCGCTGCGCGGCTGGGGCGCGCCCGAAGTCGAGCAGACCTACTCGCGCGCGCAGGCGTTGTGCGACGGCGCCGCGACGGCGCCCGCGTTGTTTCCGGCGCTGTGGGGTTTGTGGATCTTCCGCTGGGGCCGCGGCGATCTCGATTCGGCCCATGCGTTGTGCGGCGACCTCGAGCGCCTGGCCGATCGCAGCGGCGAGCCGATGCTGCGGCTGCAGTGCCACCATGCCGCCTGGGCGACCTGCGTGTCGCGCAACGACTATGCGGCGGCGATCGCGCATGCACGCGCTGCCGAATCGGTCGGCGCCGGCGCTGCCGACGCGCCCGAGGCCCTGCGTTTCGGCAACCACGATGCGCTGGTGTGCGGCGCCTCGATGGCCGGGGTGGCGCTGACCTTCGTCGGCGACGCGGTGGCGGCGCGCGCCAGCAGCGAGCGTGCGCTGCAGCGCGCACGGCAGCTGCAGCATCCGTTCAGCAGCACGCTGGCGCTGTACTTCGCGTCGATGCTGCACCAGCTGCTCGACGAGCCCGAGAGCTGTCGCGAGTTCGCCGAGGCCTCGCAGGCGCAGGCCGTCGAACAGGGCTTCGAGCTGTTCCGCGGCTGGTCCGACGCGACGGCAGGCTGGGCGATGGCGGCCACCGGCGACGGCGCCGCCGGTGTCGAGCGGCTGCGCCGCGGCATCGCCACCGCTCGCAAGACCGGTACGGCGCAGCTGATGCCGTATCTGGCGGTGCTGCTCGCCGACGGCTGCGTGCGCGCACTGCAGTGGGACGCCGCCCGCGCTGCGGTCGATCAAGGCTTGCAGGCGATGGGCGTCGACGGCGGCGGCCTGCACCGCGGCGAACTGCTGCGCATCGCCGCGCTGCTCGACCCCGCGCGCCGCGCGCAGCTCTTCGAGCAGGCCGACAAGGTGGCGCGGCGGCTGTCGAGCCCGTGGCTGCACGAACGCGTCGCGCGCAGCCGCGGTTCGAACACCTGATCTCGCACAGCGCTGGGCGTCGCTCGCGCGACACGAGCAAGGACGGCGCATAAGATCGGAGCAGCCGGCGCGCTGCGCCGGCGGCCATATCCCTCTTTTGCATCGAACGGGCTCATCGACATGTCCATCGTCATCCACTACTGCGCGGCTTGAGGCTACAAACCCGAAGTCCTCCGTGTGAAGGCTTGGTTTGAGTCGCGGGGCCGCGGCCCCGTGGATGTACAGGTCGGCAAGAGCGGCCAGTTCGACATCGTGGTGAGTGGCCAGGTGGCCTACTCCAAGTACAAGACGGGGCGCTTCCCGTCCGAGGCGGACTTGGAGAAGCTAGCCGCCTAGGCCCACTCTGACGCAGCTCGTGGGCGGCGTGGGCAGCGCGGCGCGCAGCCAGTCAATAAGATCCGCGCGTGAGTGCACACGCGCAGGTCATGGCACGCTGGGCCACGCGCCTCTCCATGAGCGGCCTGCGACGGCAGGCGTTGTCGCTCGCGCTGGCCCTGGCTGTCGCGCTCGCAGCGGGCCTGCCGATGCCGATCTCGGCGCAACCGCCGGTGAGCGCTCCTCCTTCATTCGCGGAGCTTGAAGCCGTTCAGGCGCGCATCGGCGAGGTCCGGGTCCGCACCGAGGACGTCTTCGACACCCAGGACGCCAAGGAAGACTCGGCACTCTATCAATGGGCGAACGCACTGCACATCCAGACGCGCGCAAGCGTCATCGAGAACGCTCTTCTGTTCAAACGCGGGGATCGGGTCTCGGTGGCGGTGATCGACGAGACCGAACGTCTGCTGCGCGCCGAGCGCTATCTCTACGACGTGCAGATTCGCCCGGTGGCCTACCAGGACGGCGTCGTCGACATCGAGGTGGTGACGCGTGACAGCTGGTCGATCATCCCGGGCGTCAGTGCCGCCCGCGCCGGTGAAGAGAATTCGACAGGCATCCGGCTGCGCGAGTACAACCTGCTCGGGACCGGAACGACGCTCGGCATCGGCTATTCCTCCGACGTCGATCGCTCCAGCAAGCAGTTGCGCCTGTCGAATGACCGCGTATTCGGCACCTGGACCGCAATGAGCCTGAACCTGGCCAACAACAGCGACGGTGAAGGCTACGCGGCTTCGGTCGTCCGCCCGTTTTATTCGCTGGATGCCAGCTGGGCCGCGGGCGCCACGGCAGTGAAGGACAACCGCATCGACGCCGTCTACAACGCAGGCAACGTGGTCAGCGAGTACCGGCACCGGCAGCAACAGGCCGAGGTCTTCGCCGGGTGGTCGCGCGGCCGCGTAGACGGCTGGGTGCAGCGCTATTCGATCGGCGTGAGCCTGCTCGACAACCAGTTCGCGCCCGAGCCGGGGCGAACCGCGCCCGCCGCGTTGAATGCGGACGAGAGGCTGGTCGGCCCGTTCATTCGCTACGAGCTGATCGAAGATCGTTATGAGAAGGTCTTCAACCGCGACAAGATCGGCATCCCCGAGTTCTTTGCCCTCGGCTTGGCCTCGACATTGCAACTCGGATGGGCCAGCACCGGCCTGGGATCGAGCCACGACGCGCTGCTGTACCAGGCATCGGTGAGCCGGGGCTTCGTTCCGTCGCCCGAGCAGATGCTGCTTGCATCGGCCTCCATCGCGGGCCAATACAGCGACGGCCGCGTCCGCAAGCAGCTCTTCGGAGTGGACGCCAAGGTCTACCTGCCGCAGGGCGGGCGATGGCTGTTCTATGCCGCCGCGTCGGGCGACCTGCTCACCAATCCCGATGCTCTCGACATGTTGCTGCTGGGCGGCGACAGCGGCCTGCGCGGCTATCCGCTGCGTTACCAGGCCGGAGACAAGCGCGCGCTGTTGACGCTCGAGGAGCGCCTCTACAGCAACGTGTTTGTCTGGAATCTGTTCCGCGTGGGTGCCGCCGCGTTCGTCGATGTCGGCCGTGCCTGGGGTGGCCCGCACGTGAACGCCGCCAATCCGGGCTGGCTTGCCGATGCGGGCATTGGCCTGCGCATCTCCAACGTGCGTGTGTCGACGAAGGACGTGCTGCACATCGACATCGCCTTCCCATTCAATGCCACCCCCGACATCAAGAAGGTGCAATTCGTGGTCAAGGGCAGGACGACTTTCTGAGGAGCTGGAGCATTCGCGATGCCACGTGCGTGCGCGAGAAGTCGCGATTCATCCCTAGATTGATCGAGCGATCGTCCCATCTATCGATGCGTCAGCGCCCCGGTTCGTGCTGCAATGCGCCCGACTGAACGGCCGATCGCGGCCAACCGCCAGTGACGGAGGTCCACACGATGGTCGAGCACGGATCGTTCGAGGAGCTCGTCGAGAAGCGCCGGCAGGCGCTGGGCGCGGCTGACGTGCCGCCGGCCGACGGCCAGCGCATCTGGGGCCTCGCGTTGTCCGGCGGCGGCATCCGCAGCGCGACCTTCTGCCTCGGTCTGCTCAAGGCGCTGGCGCAACAGAAGTTGCTGCTGCGCTTCGACCTGCTGTCCACCGTGTCGGGCGGCGGCTACGTCGGCGCGACTCTCGGCCGTCTGCTCAGCCGGGCCGCCAGCGCCGCCGACGTGAAGAAGGTGGTCTCGGCATTCGGCGACGCCGACGGCCGCTGGTTCACCTGGTGGCTACGTGCCAACGGCCGCTACCTGATCCCGCGCGGCACGAAGGACACGACGTTCGCCATTGCGCTGTACCTGCGCAACCTGACCGGCGTGCACTTCGAGCTCGGCCTGCTCGCGCTGCTGCTCGGCGTGGCGCTTGCGCTGTTCGACCTGCTGGCCTGGAGCGCACTGGGCTACCTGGGCTACGCGGCCGACTGGTTCTTCGGCGTGGCGCGCTACGTGCCCCTGTGGCTGCCCGCCATCGTGCTGCTCTTGCCCGTGGTGATGCTGATCGGCGCCGTTCAGGCCAGCGCGTACTGGTGCATTCCCTGGCTCACCGACCCCGCCCTCAAGCGCTGGCACGCCCTGTCGTTCTGGGCCGTCGGCTTCGTCTGCGCCCTTTCGCTGCGGGCCTTTCACGGCTGGCTCGACACCGTGCAGACCGACGTCGGCGCATCGCTGCGCACCGCGCTGTGGTGGACCGCGATGATCCTCGTGGTCACGTGGGTGTTCTCGATCCCGATGGCGGCGTATGTGCTGCGCAGCGCCCAAAAGCGCGAGCCGGATCCGCGCCTGTGCGCCGACCTGGCGCGCAGCCGGCTGACGCGCTGGATCGCCAACGCGCTGCGTGCCGCGGCCGTGATGGTGCTGGTCGGGCTGGTCGATCGCTTTGCCTGGTTTCTCGCCTTCGAAGCCTCGCCCGCCGCACAAGCCAGCGCCGGGTTGGCGCTGGCCGCGTTGGCCGCCGTCGTGCGCGCGCTGCTGCCGTGGATCGCCAGCGTGCTGCAGCAGCGCACCAAGCCGCCATCGCTGATCGTCGGGCGCATTGCCGGCTATGCGCTGACGTTCCTGCTGTGCTCGTGGTGGGTGTCGCTGGTGCACCGCGCCGCGCTCGGCGCGGCGTTCCAGCGCCACAGCCCCAATTTCACCGCCACGCTGGTGGTGCTGGCGGTGATCGGAGCGCCGGTGGCCATCTACCTGCTGCTGACCGCACGCAATCTCAAGTTTCTGAACCTGTCGTCGCTGCATTCGTTTTACTGGGCGCGGCTGGTGCGCAGCTATCTGGGGGCGGCCAACGGAATGCGCTTCAACGGCGCGGCGCAGCTCGGCGCCATCGACGAGCTGCCGCGCCCGATGCCCGTGTCGCCCACGCTCATCGGCGTCAGTGACATCCAGCGCGACGACGACATCGCGTTCGGCCAATACACCCCGCAGCGCCACGGCGGACCGATCCACATCGTCAACGTCTGCGTCAACCAGACGCGCGACCCGCGCGGCGGCTTGTTCAACCAGGACCGCCGCGGCCTGGCGATGAGCATCGCCTCCAGCGGGCACATGCGCGTCTCGCAGGAGGCGTGGCAACCGCTGCCGTCCAACGCGTTGACGTTGGGCCGCTGGACCGCGATCTCCGGCGCCGCGATCGCGCCAGGCCTGGGCAGCCTGTCGCGCGGCGGCATCTCCGCACTGGCCACGTTCGCCGGCCTGCGGCTGGGCTACTGGTGGAACAAGGACGAAGGCTCGAGCGACCCGGCGAGGACCGCACCGCCCTCGCTGCTGGCCAAGTCGGTCGGGCTCTTGCGCGAGACGTTCGGCATCTTCCGCGGCACCGACCGCAGGGAATGGTTCCTCACCGACGGCGGCCACTTCGAGAACACTGCGGCCTACTGCCTGCTCGCCCAACGTGCCGAGGTCATCGTGCTCGCCGATTGCGGCGCCGATCCGGAGTACGGCTTCAAGGACCTCGAGAACCTGGTGCGCAAGGCACGCATCGACCTGCAGGCACAGATCTCCTTCCAGCGGCCGAAGAAGTGGCCCGTTGCGGTGGCCACGAACGCGTCGACGACTCAGCAGCCGGCGCTGGCCACTGACTGGCCGCCCGAGATGAAGGTGTTCGGCTCGCTCAACGACCTGGCGTCGCCGACATCGTTGTGCTGCCTCGCACTGGCACGCGTCGACTACGCAGGCGCGGACGACCGGCACGGCATCCTGATCGTCGTCAAGCCCAACGTGTCCGACGGATTGCCGGTCGACCTGGTGAACTTCAAGGCGCACAACCCGGTGTTTCCGCAGGAGGCCACCGCCGACCAGTTCTTTTCTGAAGCGCAATGGGAGAGCTATTACTCCCTCGGCAAGTTCCTGGGCGGCAAGCTGACGCGCGAGTTCGTGGAGAGCCTGCCCGACAAGTGGAACGCATACTTCGAGGCCGACGAGCAAGCTCCGGTCGAGGCATCGGGCACGGCATCAAAGTCCGCAGCCGACAAGGCGGCGTCCGCAACGGCGCGCCTGCCCGCACGCATCGGCGCTGCCACCGCGGTCAGTGCGACGCTGGGGCTCGGTGCGGTGGCCACACTCGGCGTGTCGTTGTGGCAGGCGATCGACAGCTATCGCACCGCGTCGGCCAAGCAGGTGGCCGACGAGCGCGCGGCGCTGAAAGAGCTCACCGACCTGTGGGCCAAGGTGCTGCCGACGTCGTCGCCCGCATCCGCAGTGGCGAGCATCGGCGCCCTCGCCTCGGCAATCGTGAGGACAGCCGATACGCTGTGCCCGGCCAACGAAGCAGGTTGGTTCCAGAAGTCGGTGGTCGCCGAGACGGTGTACCAATCGGCGCTCAAGCATTGCGCGAGCCTGGACAAGAGCGACCGGCCGCAGCCGTGCACCACGCTGCTGGAGGCCGCGCACCCGACGTTGCAGAGCAAGCTGCCCGACTGCCTGGGGCCGCAGGAGGGAGTGACACTGGCCATCCCACCGCCGCGCTACTGGGTGTTCGACTACGCCGTCGACGCGCCGTTCGCGCGCGCGCACCCGTGCGACCCACGGGCGCTCGAGCGCAAGGCCGCGGACGACAACTACCGCTCGGGACGGTTGAAGCTCGATGCCGCCGAAAGCAGCGACCCCGGTGCCATCGCAGCGGTCACGCCAAGGGAGTGCGGCGCCAGCGCGACCCTGGTGGCGCAGCTGCGGGCATCGTTCACGGGTGTGCGCGAGCCGCTGGACGAGCGGCTGGCTGCCGCCGCGCCGGCCGGCACGCCCGCGCCTGCGAAGCCGGCCGTGCCTGTGCAACCACCCCCGCCTGCGATCGCGGCGGCGCCGCCCGACAAACCCGCGCCCCCGGTTGCGACAGGGCCCATCGCGGCGACGCCCACGTCCCCCGCGAAGTTTGATTCGAAGGTGTGCGAAGGTCGCACCGTCTACATCCAGATCTACGGGCCGCAACAGCGCGACGAGGCACGGTCCTATCGCGAGCCCTGGCGCCAACTCGGCGCCTCGGTGCCGCCGATCGAAGACGTCAGTGCGTCGGCGCGTTCCGCGGGCCGCGCAGCCGTCAACCCGGTGACCAGGCCCACCGTGCGCGTGCATGACGCGGCCTCGAGCGCATGCGCAAGAGCACTGGCCGAAGCGGTGGGCAAGAGCAACTGGGCGGTCTTGCCGCTGTCACCACGGCTGCGCGCAACGCCAGGCATGGTGGAGGTGTGGATTCCGCCAGCGGAGAAAGCGGCGGCCAACTGACTTTGGCGCGCCTCGATGAGCGTGAGCGAGCTCAAGCGCTTGGTGGCACACCACGAGGCGGCGCCTGCCGATAAGCTTGGAGCAGCGTCCCCGACACCAGACCCTTCGCGGAGGTGGTCGATGCCACGTCAGATTCTCGATGAATCAAAGATTCACCCGGCCATTCGGGAGCGGATCGCCAGGCACCATGAATCGATGGTGAAGGAGGTTCAGGATGCGCTGGTCGCACACGCGGTGGTCGTGGTGGGCATGCGCCAGAACCCGGCGGTGCGCAAGGCGCGGCAGGCCTTGGCCGATGCGGGCATGGCGTTCCACTACATCGAGCATGGCAGCTACTTGTCGGAGTGGCGGGGGCGCAATGCGTTGAAGATGTGGACCGGTTGGCCGACGTTTCCGATGGTGTTCGTCAAAGGCACGCTGATCGGCGGACACGACGACCTGGCCAAATTGATCGCCAGCGGCGAGCTCAAAGCCATGCTCGGTTGAGGCGTCGATGGCACCGTGATGGCAACCGGATCTCGACCACCCGCTGACCCCGACGGCGCGATCGTCGCTCACCTGATCGACGGCACCTACGAGCTGTTTCGGCACTTCTACGGCCAACGCCGATTCAACAAGGGCAAGGACCGGCGCTTCGCTGCGGTGGCTGGCGTGCTGCAGACCGTGCTGGAGTTCGTCGAGCACGGCGAAACGCACATCGGCGTGGCCACCGACCACGTGATCGAGTCGTTCCGCAACCGCCTGTGGGCGGGCTACAAGACCGGCGACGGCGTCGAGCCGGCGCTGCTGGCGCAGTTTCATCCTCTGGAGGACGCGCTCTCGGCGATGGGCATCACCGTCTGGCCGATGACCGAACTGGAGGCGGACGATGCACTGGCCTCGGCTGCGCATATCGCTTCACAGGACGAGCAGGTGCAGAAGGTCTGCATCTGGACCCCGGACAAGGACCTCGCGCAATGCGTGAGGGGTGAGCGCGTCGTGCAGGTCGACCGCAAGGCCAAGACCATTCGCGATGCCGCGGGCGTGCGCAAGAAGTTCGGCGTCGAACCGGCCTTGATTGCGGACTTTCTCGCATTGGTCGGTGACGCCGCCGATGGCTACCCCGGCATCGCCGGCATCGGCGCGGTGGGCGCCGCGCGCCTGTTGAGTCGGCATGGGCCGATCGAGGCATTCCCGCCCGAGGTGCTGGGCGACGAGCGCCGCGACGAGGCGCTGCTGTTCAAGCAGCTGGCCACGCTGCGCAGCGATGCGCCGCTGTTCGACACCGTGGACCGACTGCGCTGGCGCGGACCCTCTGGCGAGTTTGCTGCCTGGGCACAGCGGATCGATGCGCCGCGACTACTCGAACGTTGCCTTGCGGCGCAGGCTGCGCTGCGGGTCACGTAGTAGCGCGCGTCTCGGTTTTGTGCGTGATCTCGTGCGCGGGTATGAGCGGTAGGCGCGAGGCTGACCATGGGTACCCTCCCTCTGGCGCGTGATCTGTGTTCGCTGACCAGCGCCGCACGGCGACGGCTTCTATCCGTGGCGCACCACGCCGCCCTTCGCCTTCCTTCGGCACGAGATCGACAGCCATCAGCAGACCGGGTGACGCGCGACGGCAGTCTGTTCGGATTCTCTACGTCAGGTTCACCGGCGTGGTCACGCGCGACCGCTACGGCGTGGCCACGCCGTCGACTGCACGCCTACCGATGCCCGTTGGCTGGACGCTGAGCGGCAGCCGACGGGCACCTCCGTACCAAGTCGACCACGACCACCCGGTGTTCCTGGCGGCCGCCAGACATCCCGCAGCCCGGTGCCCATGGGCCTTTCACTGGCTGGGCCAACTGGCGTTCTCGCGCGCAACGGCTATCTGCTGCAACTGACCGGGGTCGACGCTTCGCTTCATCCACCACGGCGCGGCGAGCGCAAGCCACGAGCACGTGCCGCGACAACGGCGGGATCAACGTCGATCCGGGAAGCGATGTAGCGACGCACCTGAACATCGTGGCCAGCCGACCCCCGAACCTGTGACCTTTCCCAGCTTCGCGCACAGGCGCCCCAGCGCGCTGCCATCGCGAATCGACGGGCGTCGCGCAGACTGCGCGTGGCGCGCCATCGTGACTGCCTTGCCCCTGCCGTGCGCGTGAAGCCGCGCCTGTGCGCTATGAGGACTGCTGCGGGCGCTGGCACGAGGACTGGCCCGCGGCGAGCACGCCCCCACGCCCGAGGCGTTGATGCGTCGCGGGACAGCGCCTACGCGCTGGCGCAGGGACGCGAGCCCGCGCGCCGCGATCGTCGAGTACCTGATGCGACGGCATCCGTCCACCGCGCCGGGCGAACTGGAACTGGGCCCGCTGACTGGACCGGCCCGAGATCCTGCACACGCAGATGCACGGCGACGCGGGCGTCGTGGAGTTCGTCGCGCACCACAAGGTCAACGGCCGAGCGGGCAAGCTGCACGAGGTGAGCCGCTTCGTGCGCGAAGGCGGCGCCTGGCGCCACATCGACGGTGTGACCGCAGCGGACAGAAGGGACTGACTTGCGGCGGGCCGGACTGCGCATCCCGCCAGAAGTCATCCAAGCATGGCCCTGCTCACGCTGACCAATGCCCATCTCGCCTACGGCCACGTGCCCTGCTCGACGGCGCCGGCTTCGCGCTCGAAGCCGGCGAACGGGTCGCGCTGATCGGCCGCAACGGCACCGGCAAGTCGTCGCTGCTGAAGATCCTGGCCGGGCTCGAGAAGCCCGACGACGGCCTGCTGCAGACTGCAGACCGGCGCTGCGCCGCGTCTACGTGCGCGCAGGAGCCGCTGTTCGCAGCCGGCGCCACCGTGTTCGAGGCGGTGGCCGAAGGCGTGGCCGAGGCGCGCGCGCTGCGCGAGCGCTATCGAGGCGCACGACGCCGACGAAGACCTCGACGCCTTGCAGACCCGGATCGAGGCGCTCGACGGCTGGACCTGGGAGCAGCGGGTCGACGAGGCGCTGCAGCGCCTGCACCTGGACGCCGCAGCGCCGCGTCGATGCGCTGTCGGGCGGCACCAAGAAGCGCGTCGCGCTGGCGCAGGCGCTGGTGGCCGCGCCCGATGTGCTGCTGCTCGACGAGCCGACCAACCACCTGGACATCGACGCCATCGAGTGGCTGCAGGACCTGCTCAACGGCTGGCGCGGCGCGCTGGTGCTGGTCTCGCACGACCGCGCCTTCATCGACGCCGTGGCCACGCGCATCGTCGAGCTCGACCGCGGCCGGCTGCGCAGCTACCCGGGCAACTTCGCCGCCTTCGAGGCAGCCAAGGAGCGCGAGCTCGAAAACGAAGCGCTGGCCGACGGCGCGCGCCGACAAGCTGCTGGCGCAGGAAGAGGTGTGGGTCCGCAAGGGCGTCGAGGCGCGGCGCACGCGCAGCGTCGGCGCGCGTGGCGCGGCTGATGAAGCTGCGCGAACAGCGCGCCGCCCGGCGCGATCAACTCGGCCAGGTGCGGCTGGAGCTCGATGCCGGCCTGCCGCCGGGCAAGATCGTCGCCGAGCTGAAGGACGTGTCGATGCGCGTTCGGCGAGCGCGCTGCTGATCGACGGCTTCAGCGCCACCTTCCTGCGCGGCGACAAGGTCGGCCTGATCGGCCCCAACGGCTGCGGCAAGACCACGCTGCTGAAGCTCATCCTCGGCGAGCTGCAGCCCGACCGCGGCAGCGTGCGCCAGGGCAGCAAGCTGCAGGTGGCCTACTTCGACCAGATGCGCGCGGCGCTGAACCTGGACGCGACGCTGGTCGACACCATCAGCCCGGGCAGCGAGTGGATCGAGATCGGCAGACCAGCCGCAAGCACGTGATGAGCTACCTGAGCGACTTCCTGTTCTCGCCCGAGCGCGCCAACTCGCCGGTGCGCACGCTTGTCGGGCGGCGAGCGCAACCGCCTGCTGCTGGCGCGGCTGTTCGCGCTGCCGGCCAACGTGCTGGTGCTCGACGAGCCGACCAACGACCTCGACATCGACACGCTGGAACTGCTGGAGGAGCTGCTGCAGAGCTACGCCGGCACGGTGTTCCTGGTCAGCCACGACCGGCGCTTCCTCGACAACGTGGTGACCAGCACCATCGCCTGGGAAGGCGACCCGGCCTTCGGCGGCCGGCCGGGCTGTGGCGCGAATACGAAGGTGGCTACGAAGACTGGAAGCTGCAGCGCGCGCGCTGCGCGGGCGCCGGCCGCTGCGGCCGCGCCGGCCGCCACGGCGGCGCCGGCCGCCGGCCGCGGCAGCCGCGCAGACAGCGCCCGCCGCACCAAGCTCAGCTACAAGGAGCAGCGCGAACTCGACGCGCTGCCCGCGCGCATCGAGGCGCTGGAGGCCGAGCAGAAGGCGCTTGCCGAGCGCCTGGCCAGTGGCGAGTTGTACGCCAAGGAGCGGCAGCGCGTGCCGGCGCTGCAGGCGCGCCTGCAGTCGATCGAGGCCGAACTGCTGCAAGCGCTGGAGCGCTGGGAATCGCTGGCCAGCCGCTAGTGTCTTGTCTCACGCGATGCGTGCGCAGTGCGAAAGTCTCAGAATCTCCTTTATTCTTCCTTTTTTCTTGCGGCCTCTCGACCTGCTTTTCTTTGCAGCTCCAAAGTCGACCCGTTATCCGGGCGTTTAGCCCCGCGCTCGGGCGAACCGCGCCTTGGCTCCGGCGCGCGGCAGCCGGACTCGCGGCCCCGCTGCGCGGCCGAGGTGGGCGGCGACCAGCGCCGCGCTCAGCGTGACGAGGCACGAGAAATACAGCCACAGCAGGAAGACCGGCAAGGTGGCGACTGCCCCGTAGAGCGACTGATAGGTCGATCCGTGAATCACGTAGGCCGCGAAGCCGCGCTTGCCCAGTTCGAGGGCGATGCCACCGAGCAACCCGCCAACGATGGCGTGGCTCCAGCGCACCTGCGCATTCGGCAACACGCGCAACAGGATGGCGAGGCCGGCGCTGCACAGCGCGACGGGGCCCCAATCGAGCGCGATGGCAAGCCACGGCGGCATGCTGCGGATCAAGCCCATCGAGACGCCGAGCAGGCTGGCGGTCGCCCACAGGCTGGCGCCCACGAGCACAGGCCCCACCGCCAGCACGAGCAGGAACAGGCCGAGGCGACGCAGCAGCGGCCGCGCCTTCTTGGCGTCCCACATCTGATTGAGCGCGCCCTCGAGCGTGACCAGCATCATCACCGCTGCCGCGAGGACGAACAGCGCGCCCACCATCGTCAGGCCGCTCGCGTTGGCGGCAAACTGGTGGAGGTACTTGAGCACCACGCGCGAGATGTCGGCCGGCAGCAGGTCTTCAGACAGGTGCTGTTCGATGGCCAGCTCGAGCGGCTTGAAGATCGGAACGTGCTTGAACAAGGCGAAGCTCACCGCGACCAGCGGCGCGAAAGACAACGCGATCGTCTGCGTCAGGCTGGCAGCCACCTGCGGCACGCGCACCTACTCCGCGCGACGATCGTGGAGCGGATCAGATCGCGCATGACCGGCAGACGGCGCACATGCGGCAATGTTCGCCCAGGTTGGCGAGGCGTCGCGGGCGACGGTGATCCGCGCGGGCTGCAGCGTGATCTTTCGCGCTTATGGCGGCGGCCTGCACCCCGGCCTCAGGCTCGCCTAGACCGTCTTGCCCAACCACCCCGAGACGTCGGCCGCACCTCGTCCCGATTGGTCTCGTTGAGCAGCTCGTGCCGGGCGCCGGTGTAGTAGCGCGTCTCGATGCGCGTGAGCCCAGCGCCTGGTAGCGCGCCACCAGGCGGCGCGTGCCGACGAGGTTTTCGCCGACGGGGTCGAGCTCGCCCTGGATCACCAGATCGGCAGGGTCTTGGGGATCCGCGCTTCGATCGCGGGTCGCGCATGCGCGCGAACAACGAAGATGTCGCGCGTAAGCTCGTTGGTGAAGGCAAAACCGCAAAGCGGGTCGTCGACGTACTTCTTCACCTCGGCGGGATCGCGGCTCAGCCACTCGAAGCCGGTGGGTCCACCGAAGGGCTTGTTGAAGTCCTTGAAGAGGCCGGCCCACACTGCCGAGTCGCCCAGCGGCTCTTTGCGCACCGCCTCGTTGAGCAGGTCGATCAGCCCCTGCGGCGGCGGCGGGCCGTATGACGTGCCGCTGAGCACCAGCGCGTCGAGCAGCTCGGCGCGGCGCTCGATGTAGTCCTGCGCCATGAACGAGCCGAGGCTGTGGCCCAACAGCACGAGCTTGGCGCCCGGGTGCGCGGCGCGCAGGCGCTGGCTGAAGGCGATCTCGTCGTCAACCATGCGGTTCCAGGCGTCGGGGCCGGCGTCGCCGGTGCGGCCAGAGCGCAGCCGCGTGCGGCCGTGGCCGCGATGATCGGTGGCGTAGACCGCGTAGCCGCTGGCGACGGCGGCGCGCGCAAAGCGGTCGTAGCGGCTGGCGTGCTCGGCGGCGCCGTGCACGACCTGAATCACCGCCTTGGGTGAGCCGGCCGGCAACCAGCGCCGGTAGTGGATGGTGGTGCCGTCGGCGGCGCCGAACTGCTGCCAGTCGGCGTGGGTGGCCCACCCGGGGTGGCGCAGCCGCCGAGGGCGGCGCTGGCGGCGAAGACGAACATCACGTCGCGGCGGTTGGGGGGCACGGTTGTCTCCTCTCTGCTGCTGTCGCTGGGCTGCGGCGGGGCGGCGCAGGTGTGAGGAGCGCGAGTTGGAGTGCGATGCGCCCGCGCGCCTCGGATGGGGTCACTGTCGCTGGAGGGACAACTCGAAAGCCCTTTTCCGTTGCTGGCCTTGCGCAGAACCCGGTTCCGTCATCGCGCGCGCAGGATCGGCGACACCGCCAGGCTCAGCACCACCAGCGGCAGGCCCACGCCAAACGCCCAGCGGATGCCGCAATGCTCGGCGACGAAGACCGAGCAGCGGCGGCCCGAGCAGGAACGCGACGAACGAGATCTGCGCCAGCGCGGCCACGTTGGTGGCCGCCGGCCGGTCGGTGCGCTGGGCGGCGGCCGACATCGCCAGCGGAAAGATCGCGCTGGTGCCGACGCCCATCAGCGCGAAGCCGAGCAGCGCCACCGCACGCGTCGGCGCCAGCGAAGCACCAGCAGCGTGCCGATGCCGAGCACGCCGAGCAGCATGCGCGCGACGGCCACTGGGCTGTGGCGCTCGACGAAACGGTCGGCGAAGAAGCGGTGACCGCCTGCGCGCAGGCGCCGGTGGCCACGGCGACGCCGGCCAGGAACGGCGAGGCGCCGAACACGTCGCGCATGTAGATGGCCGACCAGTCGATGCCGGCGCCTTCGAGCATCATGCGCCGACAGCGACAACGCGCACCAGCACCATGATCGCCAGCGGTCGGCCGGGCGAAGCGGGCGGCCGGTTCGCGCTGCTGGCCGCGGTGCGGTGCGGCGCGGCCTCGAAGCGGCCGAGCAGCAGCACGAGTCAGCGCCGCCTCGAACGGCACCATCAGCGGCCAGGTGCCACTGCGGCGAGACGCCAGCCATGCGGCCAGCGCCGCCCACCAGGCCGGCGACGAAGAAGCCGAAGCTCCAGAACGCGTGCGCGCGGTTCATGATGCGTTGGCCGGCTGGTGCTCCACGCGGTCGGCCTCAAGGTTGACGAGATCTCGATGGCGCCGATGCACAGCCCCGCCGGCAGCAGGCAACACGAAGAGCGCCACCGGCCCGCTCGCGTGGGCGGCCAGCGCATAGAACAGCGGCAGCAGCCGGCACAGCGCGAACAAGGTGCGGCGGTGTCCGACCCGCTCGATCAGCCGGCCCGGCGAAGGTCAGCGACACCAGCGTGCCGCACGCCGCACCGATCAGGCCGATGCCGAGGTCGCCCTCGCTGAGGCCCATGGATCGCTGCATCTCCGCGAGGCGCGGGTAAAACCCGCCGATCGCAAAGGCATAGAGAAAGAAGGCCGCGAACACGCGACGCTGCGGCGCCAACGCGAGGCTGACTCGTCGGCTCGACATCGTGCTCGAATGCTGGTCGGTCATTTCTTGCCGGCTTGTCGATCGGGGAGGTCTTCACTCGTCGTAGGAACGAGCGGAGGAACTTCGCTTGCCCCTCTGATGTTGCCTCACGAAAGGAGAATCCCATGATCGCCAAGAACACCATCTGCCTGTGGTACGACGGCACCGCCCTGGATGCCGCGCAGTTTTATGCCGAGACGTTTCCCGGACAGCGCCGTGGGCACGGTCCATCGCGCGCCGGGCGACTATCCCTTCGGGCAAGGAGGGCGATGTGCTGACGGTGGAGTTCACCGTGATGGGCATCCCCTGCCTCGGGCTGAACGGCGGGCCGGCGTTCAAGCACAACGAGGCCTTCTCGTTCCAGGTGGCGACCGACGACCAGGCCGAAACCGACCGCCTGTGGAACGCGATCGTCGGCAACGGCGGCCAGGAAAGCGCCTGCGGCTGGTGCAAGGACAAGTGGGGGCTGTCGTGGCAGATCACGCCGCGCGCCCTGACCGAGGCGATCGCCGATCCGGACCGCGCGGCGGCCAAGCGCGCGTTCGACGCCATGATGGAGATGCGAAAGATCGACATCGCCACGATCGAAGCGGCTCGGCGCGGCCCGCGTCGTTGAGCAGGCGGGAGCTGCACTGCAGGCCTGAAATGACGCGGGCGCTCCCACCGAAGTGTGGAGCGCCCGCGGGTCTGGCTACAGAACCAACTACATGAGGTAGGGCTCCGCCCCAAACCTAGATGTCTTAGACATATCACCTCCTTTCGTAGTTGATCGGAGCCTGTAGGGTACTCGCTTTCACACCGTCTTGGCCAGCGGCGGACTCGGTCGAAATCGGCCGACCTCGCCCGTCGTGGAGATGAGACAACATCGTCCATCGCTATCCTCCCAACCCACGGAGTCGCCCATGAGAAAGCTCATCGCAACCACCATGGTCTCGCTCGACGGCGTCATGCAGGCGCCGGGCGGCCCCGAGGAAGATCCCACCGGCGGCTTCGCCTTCGGCGGCTGGTCGTTCCCCTTCTGGGACGACGTCCCGGACCGCGACATGCACGGCTTGGACGGCAAAGACCGCGAGCTCGTGCTCGGCCGCAGGACCTACGAGATCTTCGAGGCGTACTGGCCGTACCAGGCGGCCGACAACCCGATTGCGCAGACGCTCAATGCGGCCAGGAAGCACGTGGCCTCGCACACGCTGAAGAAAGTGCAGTGGAACAACTCGACGCTGCTGCGCGGCGACGTGGTCGCGGCAGTGGCGGCGCTCAAGGCAGAGGCGGGACTCGACCTGCAGATCATCGGCAGCGGCAACCTGATCCAGACGCTGCAGGCTGCATCGCTGATCGACGAGTACAACCTGTGGACTTCCCCGTCGTGCTGGGGCGCGGCAAGCGGCTGTTCGAAGCCGGCGCGAAGCCCGGCGCGCTGCGGCTCGCCGACTTCGTTGACCTCGGCCACCGGTGTCGTGATGAGCACCTACGTGCCGGCGGGCGACATCGCGCCCGGATCGTTCGTGCAGGCCGAGCCGAGCGAGAAAGAGGTCGAAGGCGCGCGAAGCTGGCGCGTGAGGCGGGCTGACGTGGCCACGGTCCTCGACAAAGAACTCAAGCGGCAAGTCACCATCGACGGCGTGGAGTACACCGTTGCGGTCGATCCCCAAGGGTTGCGGTTGACTGGCAAGGGCAAGCGAAAGCCCGAAGTCGAGCTGCGCTGGCGGGATCTGTTGAGCGGTGACGCCGCCATGGCCGTCGCGCTGAACGCTTCTCTGTCGAAGAAGAGGCAGGCAGTCGCCAAGCCGGTGGCACCTCGTCGCGATAGGTCTCGTTGAGCGGGCGGCACGCCGCGTTGACCCGTTCAACTTGACGGGAGGAGAATCTTTTGCGCATCGGGCGGTGCGCGCGCCGACCGAGTCGCGGGCCACCCGCGTCGACGTGTCATCCAGCCCGCGGAGGGGCAATGTGATGGACGAAGCCAAACTCAACGAGTTCCTCGTCAAGCTCGTCGTCGACATGGGTGGGGCGGCCATCATGGCCAAGGTGATCCTCGGCGAAGAGCAGGGGTTGTACCGGGCATGGCCGACGGAAAGCCGGTGACGCCAGAGCAGCTCGCCGAGCGCACCGGCTGCAACGCCCGGCTCGTGCGCGAGTGGCTCAGCGGCCAGGCGGCGAGCGGCTACGTCGAACACGACCGGGTCGGTTCAGGATGCCCGAAGAGCAAGCCATGGCGCTGGCGCAAGAGGACTCGCCGGTCTACGTGGCCGGCGGGGCGGTCGTGCTGGCCAGCATGTACTTCGACAAGGACAAGGTGGCCGCCGCGATGCGGGGCAACGGCGCGCTGTCGTGGGCTGATCACCATCCGTGTCTCTTCTCCGGCACCGAGCGCTTCTTCCGGCCCGGCTATCGCGCCCACCTGGTCAGCGAATGGCTGCCGGCGCTCGACGGGGTGGTGCCCCGGCTCGGCAGGGGCCAAGGTCGCCGACGTCGGCTGCGGTCATGGTGCGTCGACCTTGATCATGGCGAAGGCATATCCGAAGTCGACCTTCCACGGATTCGACTTTCACGACCGCTCGATCGGCCGGCGCGTCAGCGCGCGGCAGACGCCGCCGTCGGCGACCGCGTGCAGTTCACCCAGGCGACGCACTCAAGTTTCCCGGGCGGCGACTTCGATCTGGTGTGCTTCTTCGACTGCCTGCACGACATGGGCGACCCCGTCGGGGCGCCCGGCGCGCGCAGAGGCGCTGAAGCCGGCGGCACCTGCTGCTGGTCGAGCCCTTCGCCAACGACAATCTCGACGAGAATCTGAATCCCGTGGGCCGGCTGTTCTACGCGGCGTCGACTTGCATCTCCACGCCCGGCTCGATGTCCCAGGAGGTCAAGCTGGGGCTCGGCGCGCAGGCTGGCGAACGCCGGCTGAGGCATGTCTTCGCCGAGGCGGGCTTCTCCCACTTCCGCCGCGCCACCGAGACGCCGTTCAACCTGGTCCTCGAGGCGCGCAAATAGCAGCCTGCGCAGGCGTCGTCGCCGAATTGACCTCTAACCGCTTCTAACCGCAGACCCGGATCCTCGGGCAAGATTTTCGGACGCACGGCCGGGCGTGACCCGCGCCGCGCCTCGACCATGGCCGCCTCTTCAACACACACCGAAAGCGGCCGCCATGCAGACCCCCTGCCCGCGAATCCGTACGCGAAGGTCATCGCCAACTCCAAGCGCGTGCGCTGGGACATCGACCACGACGTGATCCGAGGCCGACGGTTCGATTTCGCGAAGGCGTTCCTGCCCAGCGGCCTGTCGCTGGTGAACGAGCTCGGTTTCCTCACGCCCGATGACCAGCGGCTGCTGAGCCAGGTGCAGGGTCGAAGCTACGCCTACCTCTTTGGCCTGGTGGAGCGGTTCATCGGCGCCAAGGTGATCGAGGTCGGCCGCCAGCACGCGCTCGGTGATCAGGTGGCCATGGAGGCGCTCGTGCGCATGGCCGACGAGGAGCTCAAGCACCAGGAGCTGTTCCGGCGCCTGGAAGCGCTGATGGCCGACGACATGCCCTACGGCTACGTGCCGACGGCCGAGCCCAACGCCGTGGCGGCGGCCGTGCTGAGCAAGAGCACGTGGTCGGTGCTTGCACTCACGCTGGACATCGAGCTCTTCACGCTGGCCCACTATCGCGCCAGCATCGAGCCGCAGAACGACCTGTGTGCTCTGTGGAAAGACGTCTTCCGGGCCCACTGGAAAGAAGAAGTGCAACACGCGGCGCTCGACGAGCTCGAGTTCGTGCGCGAGAACGCGCGTCTCAACGCAGCCGAACGCGACGCGGCCGTGGGTGACCTGATCGATCTCGTGGTGGCCGTCGACGGCATTCTTCAAGCGCAGGCGAGCGCCGATGCGACCTACTTCGCATCGATCGCGGCCGGGCACTACACCGATGCGCAACGCAGCGCCGTGGCCGAGGGCGTACTCAAGGCGTATCGCTGGCAGTACATCGTGTCGGGCGTGACCGAGCCGCGCTTTCAGCAGGTGCTGTTCGGCATGCTCGACGAGAAGCAGGCGGCGCGGGTGACCACTGCACTGCAGCCGCTCCTGCATGCCATGCCCGCCGCATCGCCCGCCGCGCCCCGCCACTAGCGCAGCACAGCGATCCTTCATGCACCGCAGGAGCGCAGCATGAGCAACTTGCCCGAAACAATGCTGGTGGGGTTTGCCGCCTGGACGCTGTTGCTTCTGCTCGCCACGGTGGGCGTCTACCGGTTCGGCCGCATCTTTCACGGCCGCGCCGGAATGGGCGACTTCCCGGCGGACAAGGTCGAAGGACAGGGTTGGTACGTGCGCGCCATGCGCGCGCACGCCAACTGCATCGAGAACCTGCCGGTGTTTGCCGTGCTGGTGTACGCACTGCGCGCCTGCGGCGTCGACCATCCCGCGGTAGGCCCGCTGTGCGTGGCCATTCTGGCGGCGCGGATCTCGCAGTCGCTGGTGCACGTGAGCGTGGTGCAGACCGATCGCGTGGTGTCGGTGCGCTTCGCGCTCTACTTCGTGCAGTTTCTCTGCTTCAGCGCGCTGATCGCGCTGATCGTTTGGCGCGCTTGAGCTCCGGCGGCGCGTCGGCACCGTGCTGGCGGCGCCACGATGCCGGGGGCACGCCGAACTCGCGCTTGAAGGCGCGGCTGAAGGCCGCATCGGTCTCGTAGCCGACTTCGAGCGCGATCTGCATCAGGCTCGAGCCGCTGCGCCGCAGCAGGTTCGACGCAATCGCCATGCGCCATCGGGCCAGGTACTGAATCGGCGACTGGCCGACGTAGTGGGTGAACCTCTCGGCGAGCACCGAGCGCGAGGTGCCCGCCTCGCGCGCCAGGCTTTCGATCGTCCATGGACGCGCCGGCTTCTCGTGCATCAGCGCGAGGCACTTGCCCACCGCGCGATCGCGCAAGCCCGCCAGCCAACCGGTCTGACCCTCGGGCATGCGCGAGATGTAGCGGCGCAGCGTCTCGACCACCAGCACCTCGGACAGCTTGGCCAGCACGCCTTCGCCGCCCGGCTCGGTGGCAGCCGCCTGCGCCACCGCGTAGACGAACGAACGCTCCAGCCAGTCGGCCTTTTGGTCGCGCAGCCGCACCGTGACCACCCTGGGCAGTGCCGTCAAGAGAGGCCGGCACAGGATGGGATCGCACGACAGATAGCCGCAGATGACGCGCGTGGGCTCGCCGCCGCCGCCCAGCTGCAGCTCATCGGGCCGGTCGCGCAGCAGCGTCTGCACGTCGAGCAGCGGGCCGCGCCCGCCAGCGTCGGCCGAGGCCATGGTGTGCGCATCGCCGTGCGGGAACAGGATGATGTCGCCGGCCTGCACCTGAACCGGCGGCAGGCCGTCGAGCTGCACGGTGCACGAGCCGTCGACGAAGAAGTGATAGAAGAGCAGGCGCCGGGAGCGGGCGTCAACCTGCCGGGCCACCGCCTCGGCTTGTGGAGATGCCAGACACCAGGGCGCCGTGAATCGGGCCTTGAAGAAGATCGCGCTGTCGAACTGCAGGACCTTCAAGACCTCGGACAAGGCATCCACACGTCCTCGCTGTTGGTGGCGCTCGGCGCCAGGATCGAGCCGGCTTGAATGCGTCCGTGCCGCCCTGCCCTCACACCGTCTTGCCCAACCACCCCAACACGTCGGCCGTCACCTCGTCGCGATTGGTCTCGTTGAGCAGCTCGTGCCGCGCGCCGGTGTAGTAGCGCGTCTCGATGCGCGTGAGGCCCAGCGCCTGGTAGCGCGCCACCAGGCGGCGCGTGCCGACGAGGTTTTCGCCCACGGGGTCGAGCTCGCCCTGGATCACCAGGATGGGCAGCGTCTTGGGGATGCGCGCTTCGAGCGCGGGGTCGCGCATGCGCACGAAGCCCACGAAGATGTCGCGCGTGAGCTCGTTGGTGAAGGCAAAGCCGCACAGCGGGTCGCTCACGTACTTCTGCACCTCGGCGGGGTCGCGGCTCAGCCACTCGAAGCCGGTGGGTCCACCGAAAGGCTTGTTGAAGTCCTTGAAGATGCCGGCCCACACCGCCGAATCTCCCAGCGGCTCCTTGCGCACCGCGTCGTTGAGCAGGTCGATCAGCCCCTGCGGCGGCGGCGGGCCGTACGACGTGCCGCTCAGCACCAGCGCGTCGAGCAGCTCGGCGCGGCGCTCGATGTAGTCCTGCGCCATGAACGAGCCCAGGCTGTGGCCCAACAGCACGAGCTTGGCCCCCGGGTGCGCGGCGCGCAGGCGCTGGCTGAAGGCGACCTCGTCGTCGACCATGCGGTTCCAGGCGTCGGGGCCGGCGTCGCCGGTGCGGCCCGAGCGCAGCCGCGTGCGGCCGTGGCCGCGATGGTCGGTGGCGTAGACCGCATAGCCGCTGGCGACGGCGGCGCGCGCAAAGCGGTCGTAGCGGCTGGCATGCTCGGCGGCGCCGTGCACGACCTGGATCACCGCCTTGGGTGAGCCGGCCGGCAACCAGCGCCGGTAGTGGATGGTGGTGCCGTCGGCGGCGCCGAACTGCTGCCAGTCGGCAGCGGGCTGCCCACCGGGGGTGGCGCAGCCGCCGAGGGCGGCGCTGGCGGCGAAGACGAACATCATGTCGCGGCGGGTGGGGGGCATGGGTGTCTCCTCGCTGCTGTTGTCGCTCGGCTCGGCGGCCGGCGCGGGGCAGTATAGAAGTGCGATTGAGAGTGCGATGTCCACCTGGGATTCGCGCTTGGGGTCACTGTCGCTGTGGGGACAAGTGAGAGCAGCCATGGTCCAACTCATCAGCGTGCGAGATCGGCACCGTGAAGGGGCTGTCGGGCGGCGGTCACCGCGGTGAGGCCTTGCGGGCTCGCAGTATTGGCGACACCACCAGGCTTAGCGCCACCAGTGGCAGGCCCAGCCCGAAAGTCCAGCGGATGCCCAGATGCTCGGCCACGAAACCCAGCAGCGGTGGCCCCAGCAGAAAGCTCACGAATGAGATCTGCGCCAGTGCCGCCACGTTGGTGGCGGCCGGCCGGTCGGTGCGCTGTGCGGCGGCCGACATGGCCAGCGGAAACATCACGCTGGTGCCCACGCCCATCAACGCGAAGCCGAGCAGCGCCACCGGCCACGCCGGCGCGAACGCAACCAGCAGCGTGCCCAGGCCCAACACGCCGAGCAACGTGCGTGCGATGGCCAATGGGCTGTGGCGTTCGACGAATCGATCGGCCACATAGCGCGCGGCGCCCTGCGCGCACGCGCCGGTGGCCACCGCCAAGCCGCCGATGAACGGCGCAGTGTCGAACACGTCGCGCATGTAGATGGCCGACCAGTCGATGCCGGCGCCTTCGAGCACCAGCGCCGACAGCGAGAACAGCACCAGCGCCATGATCGCCAGCGTGGGCCGCGCCAGGTGATGGGCGGGCTCGACGTTGCTGCCGCTGCGGTGCGGCGCGGCCTCGAAGCCGCTCAACAGCAGCACAGTCAGCAGCGCCTGCAACGGCACCATCGCGGCCAGCTGCCACTGCGGCGAGACGCCGAAGCGCGCGGCCAGCGCGCCCACCAGACCGGCACCGAAGAAGCCGAAGCTCCAGAACGCGTGCGCGCGGTTCATGATGCGCTTGCCGCGCTGGTGTTCCACGCGATCGGCCTCCAGGTTCACCAGCAGTTCGATGGCGCCGATGCACAGCCCCGCGGGCAGCAGGCACACGAACAGCGCCACCATCCCGTTCGCGTGCGCCGCCAGCGCGTAGAACAGCGGCAGCGCGGGGACCAGCGCGAACAAGGTGCGGCGGTGCCCCACCCGCTCGACCAACCGCCCGGCCAACGTGAGCGACACCAGCGTGCCGCACGCCGCACCGATCAGACCGATGCCGAGTTCGCCCTCGCTGAGGCCCATCGACCGCTGCAGCTCCGCCAGACGCGGATAGAACCCGCCGATCGCAAAGGCGTAGAGAAAGAAGGCCGCGAACACGCGCCGCTGCGGCGCCATCGCGAGGCTGAATCGTCGGCTCGACATCGTGGTCGATGGCGGGTTGGTCATTTCTTGCCGGTCTGTCGATCGGCGACGTCTTCGCTCGTCGTACAAACGAGCGGAGGAACTTCGCTTGCCCCCTGATGTTGCCTCACGAAAGGAGAATCCCATGATCGCCAAGAACACCATTTGCCTGTGGTATGACGGCACCGCCTTGGAAGCTGCCCGGTTCTATGCACAAACGTTTCCCAACAGCTCCGTGGGCGCGGTCTATCGCGCGCCGGGCGACTTTCCCTCCGGCAAGGAGGGCGATGAGCTGACGGTGGAATTCACCGTGATGGGGATCCCCTGCCTCGGGCTCAACGGCGGGCCGGCGTTCAAGCACAACGAGGCCTTCTCGTTCCAGGTGGCGACCGACGATCAAGCCGAAACCGACCGCTTGTGGAACGCGATCGTCAAGAACGGCGGCCAGGAGAGCGCCTGTGGCTGGTGCAAGGACAAGTGGGGTCTGTCGTGGCAGATCACGCCGCGCGCCCTGATCGAGGCGATCGCCGACCCCGACCGCGCCGCCGCCAAGCGCGCCTTCAACGCGATGATGGACATGCGAAAGATCGACATCGCCAAGATCGAGGCAGCCCGGCGCTGACCACGTCGTTGAGCTCGACCAAGAGACACTGCGCACATGTCCTTGCCGACCCCGACGCTGCACACCGTTCGCCTGCTGTTACGCCCTTTCACGCAAGCCGACACGGACGCCATCTTCGCGCTGCACAGCAGCCCACGCGTGTTGCGCTACTGGGACTCACCGCCCTGGAAGGAGCGCGCGCGGGCCGAGCGCTTTATCGCCGTGTGCAAGCAGATGGAGCAGGAAGGGACCGGCGCGCGGCTGGCCATCGAGCGTGCCACCGACGGCGTGTTCATCGGGTGGTGCTGTTTGGTCGAATGGAACCCGGACTATCGCAGCGCCACGATGGGCTACTGCCTCGATGATGCGGCATGGGGCCAAGGCTTTGCCACCGAAGCCGCAGGCGCCTTGTTGCAGTGGGCCTTCGACACGCTGGATCTCAACCGGGTTCAGGCCGAGACCGACACGCGCAACACGGCATCGAGCCGCGTGCTCGAAAAGCTCGGGTTCGTCCGCGAAGGCACGCTGCGAGAAGATTGCATCGTGGACGGCGAGGTGTCCGATTCCTGGGTGTACGGGCTTCTCAGGCGGGAATGGAAGCCGCTGCAGTCATGCCAAGTCACTCGGCGTCGGAGCAACCCGTGAATGGACGGCACGCCGCCTCCTGCGCCGCACACGTACGCTGGGCATCGGGAACCCGCAAGATGTCGTAGGCGAGTCGCTCGCAGATCCCGATTGCCTTTCGATAGCGATTCTCGAGGCGCACGGCATCGAATTCACACGAAGCCCTGGCGACGACGAGTACCCCGGACACGGTCACGGTTGGCACGTAGGTGCACGGCTCTTCGCCGTCGTGCTTCGACCGCACCCAACAGTGATGGAGTTCGTGGACCAGGCTGGCGTCGGCATCGACGCAGCTGCCGTCCGCATGTCGTCGTCCTGACTGGCCCGGCCATCCGATGATCGCGTGGTTGCCGCTCGTATCGGTCACCGCAGACCCGGTCGTCTTGCGGACCACCCGGCACTCGTACTTCGCACTCTCGAGATCCTTGAGGATTCGCTCGACCTCCGGGTTCGCTCGTATGCGGTCCAAGGCACCCCGGACTGCGGCCTGGTGACACTCCGGGCCCACCGCGGTGACCTGCGGTGTCGCGGCACGCGCCCAGACAAAAAGGGTCAGGCAGACCAGGCAACGATACCCGTGCGACGTGTTCATGTTGCGCTCGGCCTGCGTGGGCGTTGGATGCGATTCTCGCGTGCGCAACCAGTCGCGGGGAGAGTCCCGATGCCGGGCATTGACTCGGGCATTGGACTAGGCTGCAGTCGGAACATGCCACTGCGTTCACATCCCCATGGGATCGTTCTTCTCCGCAGCCCTTCGCGTCCTGCCTCTGGCACTGGCTTGCGCCCCTTGGCCCGCCATCGCGGGCCCCGCCCAATCTTCAGTGTGGATCGACGCATCGCGCGAAGACGGGGTGCGATTCAACGGATACCGCCTGCCGCGCGAAGGCGAAGGCATGGGGGTGGTGATGGGCCCTGCGCGCGAGATCGCCACGGCAGCTCATGTGGTCTGGCAAGCCGAGTCGATCACCATCACGGACCTCAAGGGTGCGAAAGCCCGCGCTCGCGTCGTGTGCATCGACAAGGCAGTCGATATCGCCCTGCTGCTTGCTGAAGATCCGCCCGACCATTTCGCGACGATCCGCGCACGCCCGGCCGTCACGGGCGAGCCGGTCGGCGTCGTGGAGCGACCGGAGCCGGGTGAAGCACCCAATGTCGCCTCCGGCGTCATCGGGGCCACCCGATGGACGGCCAATGGCGTGCCCGTTGCGCTCATCTTTTCGGGCATCAAGGGCGAAAAGGGCATGAGCGGTGGTGGGCTCTTCGATGCCGCAGGAGATCTGCTGGGCATCGTCATCCGCATCGACGGCAGGCTGGGATACCTGAGCGCGCTTCCCGTGGCGGAGCTTTGCACACGCTTTTCGCGCTGCGCCGGCGGCGGCCCTCCAGCGGTCCTCCGGCAGGCGTGTGACCCAGGCGCGTCGCAAGCGCCCCCGTCGCCTGTCGATCGGGCCGGTCCTCGTTCGTCGAAGTAACAGGTGAGCGACCACGCAATCACGCCACTCTTGTTACTCACGCCGTCCGGCAGGCCGCATCTAGCCTGACCCCAGACGACACGGCAACGATGAAAGGACCGGCCATGCCCTCTTGGACCAACGCGCTGCGCACGCACTACCGTTGGGTCATCGTGGCCGCTGGCGGCGTACTGGGCTGCGTGGCGATCGGCGCGCTGTTTTCGCTGCCGGTGTTCCTGCGGCCGATCGCGCAGGACACGGGCTGGTCCACCACGGGCATCTCCAGCGCGATGACCTTCGCGTTCGTCGCGCTGGCGCTCGGCAGCATCGCCTGGGGCAACCTCTCCGATCGCTTCGGCCCGCGCATCGTCGTGCTGGCGGGTTCGCTGCTGCTGACCATCGGCCTTGCACTGGCGAGCGTGGCCCCATCGCTCGCCGCGTTCCAGCTGCTGTTCGGTGTGCTCGTGGGCTTCAGCGCGGCAGCGATCTTTGCGCCGATGATGGCCTGCGTCACCGGGTGGTTCGACACGCGCCGCGCCCTGGCGGTGTCGCTGGTGTCGGCCGGCATGGGCATGGCGCCGATGACCATGTCGCCGCTGGCCGCATGGCTGGTGCTCATCCACGACTGGCGCACCTCGCTGCAGATCATCGCGGCGCTGGTGGCCGCCATCATGATCCCGGCGGCCTTTCTGGTGCGCCGCCCGCCGGCGCTGGCCCACGCCGCGGCCGCGGCGCCATCCGATGCGACGCGTGAGCCTGGCCTGTCCATCGGCCAGGCCCTGCGATCGGCACCGTTCCTGATCCTGGTGCTGACGAGCTTTCTGAGTTGCGCCACCCACTCCGGGCCGATCTTTCACACGGTGAGCTACGCCGTCACCTGCGGCATCCCGCTGATGGCCGCGGTGTCGATCTACAGCCTCGAAGGGCTCGCGGGCATGGGCGGCCGCCTCGTGTTCGGGCTGCTGGGCGATCGCTTCGGGGCCGCGCGGGTGCTGGTGCTGGCGCTGCTCGCCCAGGCGATCGTGGCGCTGGGCTATATGTACGCGCGCGAGCTGGGCAGCTTCTACACCGTGGCGGCGCTGTTCGGCTTTACCTATGCGGGCGTGATGCCGCTGTTTGCCGTGATCGCGCGCGAGAATTTTCCGTTGCGCATGATGGGCACGGTGATCGGCAGCACCACGATGGCCAGCAGCCTTGGCATGGCGCTGGGGCCCGTGGTGGGTGGCCTGATCTACGACACGTTTTCCAGCTATGCGTGGCTGTTCATCGGCGCGTTCTCGCTGGGCATCGGCGCCTTCCTGGCCGCACTGGCATTCACGCGGCTGCCGCGGCGGCAGATGATGGCTGCGGTGGCGTGAGCGCCCCAAGGAAGTGAAGCTGAGTCCGAGTCTGGCCTCGAACTCAGCTCTCTACCAAGGAACTCCGGCTACTTCTTCTTGCCCTTCTTCTTCGCCGCCTTCTTCGCCGGTGCCTTCTTCTTTGCAGCTGCCATATTCATCACCTCTTCGTTGGTCGAGGGGTTGCCGAGGCCCCCATGTTTTGGCAGACAGAAATGTAAGGCGTACCGTGGCGTCAGCGCTAGACCCGAGTGCTTGCACGCAACGCCTTCGCTGCTGCATTCGGAAAGTCCCGGACCTGAGCGCGCGCCGTCGAGAAGTGCTGGCCAGGCGCTGGTGAGCGGCAAGGCCAGCGTTCGGGCTCATGCAACCGTCAGGACGAACGGCTGCCGCAGAGGCAACCCTGTTCCGCGGCGTCGCAGCCGCAGCGCGGGCGGCACGCGCAGGCGGGGCGCGCAGCGGCCGCGGCCGGCGGCATCGCATCGGCCTGGCAGCCGCAACGGCAGTTGTTGCCCGGGCAGTCGATGCAGCGGCACGCGGGGGTCGTGGGGGTGTTCATGAAGCTCTCCTTGCAGTTGGGTGGATGGTTCGGACCCAATCGATCCGTGGCTGCATTCTGGTGACAGGCCCCGTAGCGGACTTGAACGAAACGGCTGATCTCATAGACTGCCGCACGGGCACGGCCGATGCGCCACCCACAGGCCCACCACGAAGGCAGACGACCTTGGCTGAGCGCACGCAGACCGACACGGCCGCACGACCGTCGCGGCGGGCAGTGGCCGGCATCGGCCGCGTGATGTTGTGGAGCGGCGGCAGCCTGTGGATCGGCCGTGACGCCGGCCGCGTCGAGCGCCATGCGCACCACGCGGTGCAGATCGCGCTGGCGATGGATTCGGCATTCCTCATGCGTGACGACCACGCCGACTGGCGCGAGCACGCCGGTGCCATCGTGATGCCGCATCGGCCGCATCAGTTCGATGGCTGCGGCCACGGCGTGGCGCAGATCTTTGTCGAGCCCGAGACCGCGTTGGGACGGGCCATCGTGCAACGGCATGCGGCGGAGGCGATCGCCGATCTGCCGCGCGACGCGGCGCAGGCGCTCGTGAGCCCGTTGTGCGCGGCGTACCGCACAAGAGCGAACGATGCGACGCTGGCCACGCTGGCGCAGCACGCCATCGCGGCCCTGGCCGGACCGTTGCCTTCGTTGAGCGCCACCGATCCACGCATCAGCCGCGTGCTCGCCTGGGTGAGGGAGCGGCTCGATTCATCGGTGTCGCTCGGCGACGCGGCGCGCGTGGCGCACCTGTCGCCCAGCCGCTTCAGGCACCTGTTCGTGGCCCAGACCGGCGGCTCGTTTCGTGCCTACCTGTTGTGGGCACGGGTCGAAACGGCCGTGGCCGCGGCGATGGGCGGGCAATCGTGGACGGCCGCCGCGCAGGAAGCGGGCTTCGCGGACTCCGCGCACCTCAGCCGCACGTGCCGGCGCATGTTCGGCATCGCGCCCGTCACGCTGATCAGGGAGTGAGCAGCCGATGAGCTTGCCCAAGACCCACGCGTTCGACGCGTTTGTCGTCAGCCTCGATCAAGACGCGCCACCTTTGCCACGCCCATGCTGCGCGCGATCTGGCATGGGCTGCGAGGCGATTGGCATGCCGCGCACGAGCTGGCACAGGCGCAGGACGATGCCGACGGCGCCTGGGTGCATGCCTGGCTGCATCGCATCGAAGGCGACCTCGGCAACGCCGACTACTGGTACCGACAAGCGCACCGGCCCTCACGCCGCGACGACACGCGCGCCGAGGGGCTCGCGATCGCGCGGGCATTGATCACATCGAATGAGGGCAGTTGAGCGTTCGCCAGTCCAACGCTCGCGCCGATTGAACCGATCACCGAGTCGCTGCAACCGATGCAGTGATGGCGACACGACCCGCGCTTCGCGTGGGGCGTTTGCATCGCCTTGCAGTCTTGGAGTGGCTCCGATGATCCGACCCCTGTCCGGTGGCGCGATGGCGCCTGCCGAGTTCACTGCGACCGCTCACGCGGCCGATGACGCGGCCGCACCGCGCGCCGAGGCGCCCGGCGCCGCCGTGGTTTCGAATGACGATCCGTTGGCCAAGCTGGTCGAGCTGCTCGGGTCGGCGCCGATGCAGCGCCTGTACGGCGGCAACGGCGGCCATGGCGGCGGCACCGCGGTGAAGAAGGCCGACCCCCTGGTGGGCACCGAACTGCCGGGTCAGAAGGGCGTGGTGATCCAGCGCTCGTTCGGCGATCCCAAGGGCTACGACACGCGCGACCATGCGCTCGCGTGGGCCCGCGCGATGGGCTCGGACAAGGCGATGGTCGTGCAAGACAAGAACAAGCGCTGGCACGCCGTGGAGACCAGCCAGGTCGGGCAGAGCGTGGCGAGCGGCAAAGGCGACGTGCTCAGCGCGATCCAGGTCGGCAAGGTCGATCCGGCGGTCTACGAGGATCTGCGCAAGAAAGCGATGGAGAAGAACGACCCGGAGAAGTGGAAGGACTTCGCGTCCTACGCGCTGGGCGTGCCGCGCAACGACATCCATATCGTCACCGGCAACACGGAGCCGTCGCGCACGAAGGTCAACATCAATTTGACGCGCGACTTCAACGCCGAAGGCAAGACCGCGGGCTTCGACCCGGCCAAGCCGCCGTGGGTGCAGCTCGGCCCGGCGGCTTTCAATCGACCGGCGAACGCATGCGCCACGCTCGCGCACGAAGAGATGCACGCCGATCACCACCGGATGACCAAGCCGCTGTACGAGCAGTACCAGCACTACAAGGACAGCCACCCCAAGAGCAAGGAGAGCTTCCGCGAGTGGGCGATGAACGAAGCCAACAAGGTCGCCAAGGCGGAGAAGTCCGGGGACCCGATGAAGATCTTCCAGGCCTTCCGTCGCGCCGAGATCGTCGCCGGCATGCAGGACGGCACGTTCGGCGCCACCGAACTCGAGGCGCACGTCGAGGCCGCCAAGCTCGCCTTCGCAAGCGGCGACCTGCAGCAGGCGCGCACCGACCTGAACAAGGTCCGGACGCTGCCGGTGATGCCCGGCCCGCAGACCCAGGAGGTCTCGATCGCGGCGCTGAAGGAGCTGAAGGCCAGCCTCAGCGGCGACGCGCTCAAGGTGTTCAACGAAGTGGCCAAGGCGGCCCCCGCGAACAACGTGCTGCGCGACGGCAGGCTGCAATCGCGTTGACCGCGCCGGCGGCGGCATGGCGCTCGTGCAGGCGATCACCTCGGTGCCCGGCGGCAAAAGCGGCATCGCTCGGACCGACCAACGCGCCGGCACCGCCGCCGATCAGTCGCGGTGGTGGCGATGTTCCGGCTTGTGCCGACGGTAGAACGTGAGGGCGTTCTTGAACATCACCCTGTCGCGCACGGCAGTGCCGAACGGGGCGAGGTACTCCTCGGCGATGGCGATCTGCGCCTCGAAGGTCCCGTGCAGGCCGATCACCGGCCAGTTGCTGCCCCAGATCAGACGCTCCGAACCGAACGCGGTCATCAGCACGTCGAAGTGCGCCTTGTAGGCGCCGAGGTCCGTGGGAGACGGGAAGACGACGTCGCCTGGAGCGTACATGTCGTAGAACGACGAGAACTTCATGTGCAGGTTCGGGCAGACGTCGGCGAGACGGCGAATCTCGAGTTCCCACGTGGGGTCCACCGGCGGCGGCCCCTTGGCGCCGCCCAGGTGGTTGATGATGATGCGCAGATCGGGCACCGCAGTGCACAGCTGCTGCACCTGATCCTTGGGATTCTTCGTCCCACGGCTGATGATGTCGAGCGTCATGCCGCGCCGTGCCAAATCGCGCAGGCTGGCCAGTTGCGCCGGGCTGAGCGTGATGCCTTCTGCCGGACCGGTGAGATAGCCGCGGATTCCCACAAAGCGCGGGTCGCGCGCGAAACGCGCCAGGTCACGCGCGAAGGTCGACGCGCCGATCTCCAGGTTGCCGACGAAGAACGAGTAGAACCTGTCGTGCCTGACGAGATCGAGGATCCACTGGTTGTCTTCGACGATGCCGCTCGCTTCCACGATCCCGGCCGTGACCACGCCGTTGGCTCGGGCGACGCGGGTGTACTCGTGCGGCAGCACGTCGCGGAAGATCGGCCCTTCTGCCGGCGTTGGCCACGGCACGCCGCCTGGCCGCGTGACCTGCCAGAAATGAATATGGGTTTCGACGATGGGCCGCCTGCCGGGCGCGGCGCCGCGCTCGGCATGCTCGATCGCGGCGCGTAGCGACCGGTCATCGCCATCGTCGTGTGCGCGCGCTGCGGGTGCCCAAGCGATGCTCAGGAATGCCGCCGCGGCTGCAGCCCAGCACACAAGACCCTTCTTCACCATGCCATCATGTTTGTCTCCTCGTCGGTTAATTGGTCAGGCCACAGTGGTCAGGCCAATATAGAGGATTGATGTTTTGGCCTGACCAGTGGAAACCCTCTCAACCTCGGGGATCGCTGCGGATCGCAGGCCAAACCGAGTCGTCGCGCGCTTGATGTATGCTCGTGGCCGCCGAAAGACTGGCCTGACCAATTGCCGACCCTGTCCAAGCCCGCGCTTCCCAAACCGACGGATTCGCGTCGGCTGTACCAGCAGGTGGCGGACCAGATCCGCTCGGTCATCGAAGCATCGCGCTTTGCGCCGGGCACTCGCCTGCCGCCTGAACGCGAGCTCGCGTTGCAGCTCGGTGTCTCCCGACCGTCGCTGCGCGAGGCGCTGATTGCGCTGGAGATCGAGGGCATCGTCGAGACCCGCATGGGCTCGGGTGTCTATGTCTGCACGCCGCCCTCTGCGCCCGCAGCGCTCGAGTCACCGATGCTCGGAGAAAGCCCGTCGGAGCTGATGCAGGCGCGCTCGGTGCTCGAGGGCGCGGTCATCGCACTGGCGGCCGCGCGCGTGACCCGCCAAGGCCTCGATCGAGTCAGGGCCTGCCTCGACGCGATGCGCAACGACATCCGGCGCGGCAGCACGCCGCTGGAGGCGGACCGCCGCTTCCACGTGACGATCGCTGAGCTGACCGGGAACACGCTGCTCGTGCGCCTGGTGGGCGAGTTGTTCGATGCCCGCCACGGCGCGATCACCTCGCGCATGAGCCGCCGCGCCGAGAACGCGAGCTCGTGGGAGACGGCATTCGAAGAGCACGACGCGATCTTTCGCGCCCTCGAACTGCGCGATCCGCAGGAAGCTGCGGCCGCCATGTGCGGCCACCTCAGGGCGTCGCGCGAACGCTGGATCGAGCAGTCCGGCAGCATGCCGGACTCGTACTCCTAGTGGTGTGTGGCGTAGACGCAGCGATCAATACCTGATTCGCACCGAAGCCGCACTCCGATCGCCAATCCGGCGCGCAGGCATGGTGAAGTGGGGCCTACGACACAAGGCGTCGCGCGACTGACTATGATTCGCCGCGGTCGCTGGCCGTGGTGGCTCCAGCAGGAACGAATGAGCGCCTCGGGCTACAGAATTCGGCGTGAGCGCTGCGACTGCCGATGGATGGTGTGGTTTGCGGCGGCAGCGTCGGTGGGCTGGTGCAGTGCCGTGCGTGCAGACGAGGCCGAACTGTCGCTCGGTCTGGCCTCCAGCACGGTCCTGCGCGGGGTCGTGCTGGGCGACCTGACCGCTCGGTCGATGGCGAGTTACAGCACGGCGGCCGGCTGGTTCACCAGCCTGGGCGTGGCTGCGCTGCAGTCACCGACGCGACACGAGGAGTGGGACGCACAGCTGTCACCGAAGTTCGGCCATGCGCGTGCCCTCGGCGCCGACTGGGCCTGGCAATCGGCCTACACGTACTACGCCTACCCCGGGTCGGAGCGGCTGAAGCCCTACGCGCATCACGAACTGGCCACGACGCTGGCCTTTCGCGACTTGTTGTATCTGTCGTTGGCCGGCTTGCGCAACGTGCACACCTTCGGCGAGAGCCGCACCAGCGTGGCGTACGAGATCGTGGCCAACCATCCTCTCCAGTCCGGGCTGAGCGCGACCGCCGGCATCGGATACCGCGCTGCATTGCACGCGAACTACGACTATGCGTACGGCCATGCAGGGATCGCTGCGCGGTGGCGCGGCGCCCAGGCGGACTTGTTGTACATCGCGACGGATTCAGCAGCAAAGAGGCGCCTCGGTCCTGGTGCAGCCAACCGGTGGACGGGCAGCCTGACGTGGCAGTTCTGATCACCAGCCTCCGGCGCTGCGGCGAGAGCAAGATTTCTGCAACTTTCGGGGCGCGCGCGGGCACTCACCGCCGGACCCATCTTCGTGGTACTTAAGGCCGCCATGGCGCACCTCTCCATGATCCGCACCGCCCGCCGTGCCACGGACGACGATGAGTCGGACGCCGAACGGGTGCGGCGCGTGGCGGGAGGCGAGCGCGAATCGCTCGAGGCCCTGTACCGTGGCTATCACCGCCGGCTCACGCGCTTCATGGCCCGGCTGACGCGCCGCCCGGACATCATCGAGGAGGCCGTCAACGACACCTTCTGGATCGTCTGGCAGAAGGCCGATCAGTTTCGCGGTGACTCGAGAGTGTCCACCTGGATCGTGGGCATCGCGTACAGGTGCATGCTCAAGGCACTGCGTGATCACGGTCACAGCGATGCGGAGTTGGCCGGAGGAAACCCGGCACCGGAGGCGATCGACGATCCGTTTGCGACCCATGAAACGACCGATTGGGTGTCCAAGGGCATGTGCCGACTGGCACCCGAGCAGCGAGTGGCTCTGGAGTTGGCATACGGTGCAGGCCACTCGTTGGAGGAGATCGCCGCGATCATGGATTGCCAGGTCAGCACCGTGAAGGCCCGCATGTTTCACGCCCGCGTCAAGTTGCGCAACCTGCTCCCGGTGCTCGCCGGGGAATCGATCCGCGCAGACGATGCCGCGCTTCAGGAGAAGCAAGATGAACAATCCCCATAGGGCAGCGGGTGATCACCGGCGCGCCTGGGATGTCATTCCGTGGGTTGTCAATGGCAGTGCGAGCGTTGCCGAGCAGCGGCTGGTCGACCAGCACGTGCAGGTGTGCGCTGATTGCCGCACCGAACTCGCGCGCCAGCGCAGCCTGCAGGCGGCCGTGGCGCAAGAAATGAACCCGTTGACCGATGTGGATGTCGGGCTGAAGCGACTGTTCAAGCGCATCGACGAAGCCACCGACCACAGGATCGCTGCGGTACCCGGCAGCCTTGCGCGCCGTCGCTGGCAGGGCACGGCTGCGATCAACCATTGGCTGGTGGCAGCGGTCGTCGTCGAAGCCATGGGCCTGTCGGCACTGGGTGTGGCGCTGGTGCTGCGCGGCGCGCCCGAACCTGAATATCAGACCTTGACCGAAACCGCTCCAGCGCCCAAGCGCGCGACCATTCTCATCGTGCCCGTGCCCAGCATGCAGGTGGGCGAGCTGCAGCAGCAGTTGCATGCCTTGAATCTGACCGTGGTGTTCGGTCCCAGTGCGGTCGGTGCGTATGCGCTGGCGCCGAACAACGACCAGCCGACCCAGGAGGCGCAGATCGCCAGCTTGCGGGCGCTCCCCGGCATGCGGCTGGTCGAGCCAATCGCCGTTGTCGAAGGCAAGTCGAGATGAAGCTGCTGGCGCTGCTCGGCGCGATCGTGCTGCTGTGCCTCGCGGGCTGCGGGAGCCCGCCGGCGGCGCTGCCGAGCACGCCATCCGATTGGAGCGTCATGCGCGATCGACCGGAGCGCTTGATCGTTGTGGCGGTGGCCAACCCAAGAGGCGCGAGCAGCGCTTCGGCGGGCTCGACGATCGGCAACTACGCCTCCTTGCAACAGTACGTGGCCGGCTCGGCGGCCCATCGCACGATGGAGCAGGTCAAGCGTGCGCACGGCCTGCGCGAGGTCGCCGCATGGCCGATCCCGGCCTTGCGGCTGCACTGCGTCGTGCTGGAGGTGCCCGCGAACAGCGTTCGCGACGACGTGCTGGCCGCGTTGAAGCGCGACACGAATGTGGAGGTCGCGCAGGCGCTTCAAACCTTCGCAACCTTTTCCGACACCGGCGTCGCCTACAACGATCCGTATGCCTCGCTGCAGAGCGGCTTCGCTCAGGTCGAGGCCGCAAAGGCGCACGCCACGTCGCGTGGCAGCGGCGTGCAGATCGCGCTGGTCGATACGGGCGTCGATGTCTCGCATCCCGATCTGCGCGGCCGCATCGTGGCCGTACGCAACCTGGTGGATCGCGACGAACGCGAGTTTCAACGCGATCGGCACGGGACCGAAGTGGCGGGCGTGATCGCGGCGGTCGCGAACAACGGCCAGGGCATCGTCGGCATCGCGCCGGAAGCGACACTCAGGGTCTACAAGGCGTGCTGGCAACGCTCGGCCGCCGTGGGGAACGGGGCGCGGTGCAATTCGTTCACCCTGGCACAAGCCCTGTCGGCGAGCATCGACGAAGGCGCTCCCATCATCAACCTCAGTCTCGGCGGACCGGCCGACGAGCTGTTGAGCCGCTTGGTCCTGCATGCGATCCGGCAAGGGCGAGTCGTCGTGGCTGCCGTACCACCGAACGGAGACCTCGCTGGTTTTCCGGTCGGCGTGCCCGGCGTGATCGTGGTCGATTCGATCGGCGGGCCCGAACGGCCGGGCGTGCTCAAGGCTCCGGGCCACAACGTGTTGACGCTCGTGCCGGGAGGGCACTACGACTTCGGCAACGGCTCATCGCTTGCGGCTGGACATGTCACCGGCGTGGTGGCCCTGCTGCTGGCGGGGCAGGTGGCGGTTGCACCGCAACGCCTGCAGATCCTGTTGGAGAGCAGCCGCGCACACCAGAAAGAAGGCACTTCGATCAGTGCTTGCGCTGCCATGGCGAGCCTGCGCAACGCATCGACCTGTGCTGCGATCGACGCGAAGCCGGCGTCGCTCGCACAAGTCGAGCGCACCGTGCCCTGACGCGCACGGTCCGCGCCGTCGCGCGCGGTTTTTCGCGCCGCGTGCAACTCTTCTGACGGCGCCGCGCACCTACCGCCAGACGCAACGCCGTCGAACAAGGAGCGCGACATGACGATCACACGAAAGGCCTTCATCGGTGCCGCCGCCGGCAGCACCCTGGTGCTGCTGTTGCAGGCCTGTGGCGGGGGCGACGACGACAACCCGGCGGCACCGGCACCGGCACCTACGCCGGGCCCGGGGCCAGCGCCCGCGCAATGCGGGTCCACAGGCGCCGCGATCGCCGGCAACCACGGGCATGCACTGACCATCCCCGCGGCCGACCTCGACTCCGCAACCAACATGACCTACAGCATCCTCGGAACGGCCAATCACCCGCACTCGGTGACCTTCACGCCGGCCCAGCTGCAGGCCCTCAAGGCCGGACAGGGCGTGACGGTTCAGTCGACAACGAATTCACTTCATGACCACGCAGTGACCGCCACCTGCGCATGAGCCCCCGCACGATGCGGGTGTGCATGCTGCGACTCGCCTTGTCGCTGCTGCTGGCGCTGTGCGCAGCGGGCGTGCGCGCGGAGCCCTACTTCGCGGTGCAAACCGGCCACAAGTGCATGCAATGCCACGTCAATGGCACGGGCGGCGGCATGCGCACACCGTTCGGCAACTTGTTTGCCCAGACCCAACTCGCGGCAAACAAGCTGGGCACCGGGGACGCCACCTGGCTTGGCAACATCGGCACCTTCTTCGGGCTCGGCGCCGATGTGCGCTCGGCCTTAACGGTGAACGACGTGCCCGGCGCGCCGCAAACCAACTCGTTCGATCTGAACGAGGCGCGCATCTACTTCAGCTTTTCGCCAATACCGACCCGGCTGACGGTTTACGTCGATCAATTGGTCGCGCCGGGCTCGTCGCTCAACCGCGAGGCATTCGTGCGCTACAGCACCGAGGATGGCCAGTACTACATCAAGGCGGGGCGCTTGTACCTGCCGCTTGGCTGGCGTCTGCAGGACGAGGGTGCGTTCGTGCGCACCGAATCCGGCGTCAATATGAGCGGATCGGACACCGGCGTCGAAGTGGGATGGGACAGCGGTCCGATGGCGGTGCACTTTGCCGTCAGCAACGGCACCTTCGGTGGACCCGAGGTCGACAAGTCCAAGCAGTACTCTCTGCAAACGGAGTACGTGGCCGACTCATGGCGGCTCGGCGTTGCCGGCAACTTCAATGATGCAGCGGAGGGCGACCGCAGCGTGTGGGGCGTGTTTGCCGGCTTGCGCACCGGGCCGGTGTCGTGGCTGGCGGAGTTCGACTCGATCGACGACCGCTCGTTCATATCGATCGCCGGCCGCAAGAAACGATCGTCGGCATGGCTGGCGGAAGGCAACTGGCGCATCGTGCAAGGCCACAACCTGAAGCTCACCGCCGAGTACCTCGATCCCGATCAGCAGATCGCAGACAACCGCCAAACTCGCTACAGCGCGGTCTACGAATACTCGCCGATCCAATACTTGCAGTTGCGCGGTGGAGTGCGGCAATTCGACGGACCGCAGGAGTTCCCGGCACAGAACCGACGCTTGTACTTTCTCGAGATGCACGGCTTCTTCTAGCGGAGGGCGCACCCATCAACCAATGAGCACGGTAGTCGCACCACCGGTGATTGCATTCGGTCCAGCGGATTCGACAATCAAATCGCCTTGGCGCGCAGCCGGCATGCCGCCAATGACCACTGTGATGCTACCGACCGCTACGGTACCGCCGACATGTGGCCGCAATCCGTCGGCAAGAGGGCAAGCGTGCAAGTCGCTGTCGACTCGCCACGCCGGCAGGCCGGCGACCAGAACCGTCGGGCAACCCGGACCCGGGCCCAGCGGCGTGCCGTGACTCGTCGCATCGCCGACGCGGGCGGCGGGCTTTCCCATGACGCTCAGTTGATGTTCACCAGGGAACCGCGAACGCTGAGCGTTGCGCTGGCCTTGAGATCCATCGTACCCGTCGCTTCGATCGAGATCGTCGCCGCCTTGATCGTCAGCGCTCCGTTGGCCTGGATGCTGATCGTGCCGCTGGCACTCTCGATCCTGACCTGGTTCCCGGCCGCGTCCTCGACGCGGATGCCATCGTCGTCCAGCACGACCCGCCTGCCGTCGACATGCGCAATCTCGACGGCGCCACGTGCGCCGTCATCGAACAGTAGCTTGTGCCCCTTGCGCGACTTGAGCATTCGCTGGTCGTTCTTGCCATTGGAGTTTGCAAGCGGCGGCTTGGCGTTGCCGTTCCACAGAGCACCCAGCACGTAGGGAAAGCGAAGATCTCCGCGCTCAAACGCGACCACGACCTCATCGCCCACTTCGGGAATGAGCACCAGACCCCGGTCTTTGCCCGCCATCGGCACCGCCAGGCGCGCCCAGTAGGTCTTGACCGGTCCGTCGTGCCACGGGTAGCGCACCTTCACCCGGCAAAGCTTGTCGGGGTCCTTGTTGTTGGTGACCACCGCGATGGCCACACCCTTGGAAGCTGTCTCGTATTGCCTGGGCGCCATAGGGAGTCCTCCTCGATTCGGTCGTGTCCCGGTTGGGATTGTTGAGCACGCTGTGATCAACACCTGATTCGCACCGAGGCCGCACTCCGGTCGGCCTCACCGTGAAACACGGCTTCGATGTTGTTGCCATCCGGATCCAGCACGAACGCTGCGTAGTAGCCCGGGTGGTAGGCGCGTTCACCGGGAGCGCCATTGTCCCTGCCGCCATGCGCCAGTGCAGCCTTGTGGAATGCATCCACCATGGCTCGGTCTTGCGCCTGGAACGCGATGTGAATGCGTCCGGTCAGTTGGCCCTGCACCTGCTCGCTGTCACGTGCCCCTATGTACAGCTCATCGGCCCAGAAGTCGCGCTCGTCGGACTCCATAGGGATCTTCAGCACGCCGAAGACGGCGCTGTAGAAGGCCTTGCTGGCAGCCAGATCCCGAACCACCAGCCCGATGTGGTCGATCAAACGGCCACAGTGCCATTCTTTTGTCGCCATGAAACGCTCCTGACAGTTGAGATCGGAGTGACGGAATCTACCTCTGCCACGGTCCGACGACGACGAGGGGGTGGCCGGCGACGGGCGCGCTCGCTGCGCGCCGCCAAAGTCGAGCACGCACTAGCACTTGTGTGGATGTCGCTCGTCGCCGGGTCGAACGGCACCGCGCTGTGCAACACCCCCAGCACCAGCGACAGGATCTCTGCGACAGGGGCACGCAGCGCCAGCGCGCGCGCCGTGGGCACGATGCCCTTCGGCGTTCTCAGGAACAACGGATCTTCAAGCAGACGGCGCCGTCGCGCCAGACCGTGGCTGACAGCCGACGACGTCAGGCGCAATCGGTCTGCGGCGCGCCCGACGTTGCCCTCCTCCAGCACGACGTGAAGAGGACGAGCAGGTTGATGTCGATCCGTGCCAGTTGAGAAACGTTCAGCATGTCGCTGAAAACATACCACTGGATCGATCGGGCAACACCGCCGACGATTGAATCCGTCGCAACCGCCGATCAGGAAAAAGCAAGTGTCAGCACCCAAGGAGACCGCGAGCCCGAGCGCACCGGCATCGCCCACCACGAGACGCGCGGCGTTGGCAGCGCTGGCCATGCCGCTGGCTGCCGAGCCCGCAGCTGGCAGCGACGCCACCGCCGCGCTCATCGCCCGCGCCGCCGAGAAGAACGCGGCCTTCATGCGTGGCGACATGCAGCGTTGGGCGCAGCTGGTGCGCATTGCGCCGGACTTCACTCTGATGCAGCCCTTTGGTGGACCGGTCAGCCACGGATTCGACAAGAGCCCGGAGCGGCTGGCCGAGATGAGCCGCTACTTCCGCAACGGCAAGACCCAGCTGGAGGTGGCACAGACGTATTCCTCGAACGAGCTCGCCGTGCTCGTGATGATCGAGCGGCAGACCGGAGAAGTCGGCGGTCTGCCCGAGCAGGACTGGTCGCTGCGCGTCACCGAGGTCTATCGCAGGGCTGGATCCGAGTGGGAGCTCGTGCACCGGCATGCCGACGCAGGGGTTCATCGAATCACGCTCGAGCAATTGTCGGCTCTTGCTCGTGGCGTGACGTGGGGGTGAGCGGGCGCCGATCTCGATGACGATCTATCCCGCCTCGCTGAGCACGGGCCACCCTTGCGTGCCACCCGCCGCAGCGAAAGCCAACTTCAGTGGTTGTCGACGTTGCCGGGCTTGTTCAGGTATTCGCTGTCGGGGTCGAGCTTCTGCAGCCGTTGCCGCGCGTCCTCCGGTGACACGCGCATGCCAGGGATGTCGTGTCCCTTGCCATCCGGGCCGCCGGCCAGCGTGGCATACATGCCGTCGACCACCGCCTTGAACTCGTCGTCGTCGGTGTACAGATCGTGCAGCTCCTTGTAGCCCGCGTTGGTGCCGTCGACCAGCTCGTCGATGATTTCCTTCTGCTGCTGCGGTGACACGGGATGGCGCTGCGCGGCCTCCATCCCGACCACCATTGCACGGAACTCGTCGAGAAAGCGCTCCGGTGTGCCGTTGCTGGTCTTGCCGTTGAGGAAGTGGTTGGCCTCGTGGACCAGCGTGCCCACATACTCGTTGTCGCGCTCGGCCACGCGGCGGGTGCGCGGGTCGATGTTCATCGAGATGATGCCCGACCCGGGCTTGGCCGAGCCGAAGTCGAACACGCGGTTGGGCCCGACGTTGGCGTAGTACAGGTGCAGCGTGACGCGGCCCTGCAGCACGTGGTCGAGTGTGTGGCGGATCGCGGTGGTGCCGGGGTGGGCGACGCTCTGCGCCGAGATGTCGCCGAGGATCTCGACCATCGCCTGCGCCCGGTTGCCGCCCTCGGCCTCGCGGTACGAGCGCGTGCCGTGCAGCTGGATCATGTCGCGCAGCACTGCCGCGCGGTCGTTCGGGCTGAGCGCGGTGTAGTTCTTGCTGGCAAACAGGTTCGCCAGGCCGTCGGCGAACGCGCGATCGGTGCTGCAAATCGCCAGCAACCGATCCTGCAGCGCGGCGTTGCGCAACGCCTGCACGCCGGGCTCCTGCAGCAGCCGCTGCAGTCGCCGGGCCGAAGTTGGGGCCTTGCACCGGCGCGTTCGGTGCCCCGCCGCCGTTCGGGGTCGGCGCGTGAAACGCGGCGGCACCGGGCTGTTGCAGCGCCGCGGTCGGCGCGCCGGCCAGTGCATGCATGCCGAGGTGGGGCGCAGCCCATTGGCTCAGCATCGCCAACGACGACGACGCGTTCGGACCATGCGCCGAGACGTCGGCTGCGGACACCGGCGGCGCGTGCGCCGGATCGCCTTGCGCGCTGTCGCCGGTCGAAGCGTCTGGCGCAGTGACGTCGTCGTGCGGGCCCGGCGGCAGCGCGGTGCCGAGGCCAGTGGCTGGGGCGTGGCTGATGTCCATGGCGACTCCTCGATGCAGGCGTCGGCCCGCGCGGCAACCGGTGCCGCCGATGGCGCCGGCTGAGAGCACATACGGTATGGCGCCGAGGCGCGACGAACCAGTTCGGGCGGTACGCAGCTAGGAGCGTTCCCAGCTGGGAGTGCTGCGCAGGCGTGGCCGCGCCACGCAACACACTGCGTGGCCGCTATCGGGGCTCGATTGACGCAACGCCGACACCCGCAACGTCGTTGGGCGCGCTGGCCGCCGGCGCGGCGTAGATGATCTCGGCGGCAGGCCTCATTGCTGTGTTCGCCGCCGCGCAGACCAAGACGACGCAAATCGACGACAGCAGCAAGATCACGATGGTCCCGGATACGTCGATCAGCTCTGTTCGAGACGACGTTCTCGCCAGCTTGGTTGCTTCCATGTTTCCCCCAATGGCCGAACTCGGCGCCTCAATGCGTTGCATTGAACCCCGGGGCCCTCAAGCGGAGAAGTTGGGACACCAACGAATGGGACATCTACTAGCTGGGACGACTCCAGCACATCGCGGCTGACCATCGGCCTCGCACGGGCATCGGCTTCGGGGCACGCTGTCGCGCATGGCGATACCGATCACCATCCGCATTCCCCACCAGCTCGGCCGCGTGGAGGCGCGCCGCCGCATCGAAGCCGGATTCGCGAATCTCACGCGCCAGTTGCCCGGCAACAGCGGCCGCGGCAGCGAACGCTGGGACGGCGACCGGCTCACGTTCGACACCAGCGGTGATGGGGCAGACCATCGCCGGCACCATCGACGTGCTCGATACCGCGGTCGCGATGGAGATCGAGCTGCCCGGCCTCCTCGGCATGCTCGCGAGCGGCCTCAAGCACCGGCTGCAGAAGGCGGCAACCTTGCTGCTGACCAAGCAGTAGCCCCTGGCTCACCGCCAGTACGATCGGCAAAGAACCATGCCCGAAATCGCACGCTGGACCGTCGTACTCGACACGCCGGACGAAATCGCCGCCGTGGCGCAGCAGTGCCGCAAGCTCGTGACCAAGCGCGCGCTGTTCGCGGCGGGCGTGGCGGCGGTGCCGCTGCCGGGCATCGACTGGCTCACCGACGTGGGCGTGCTGTTGAAGGTGATTCCCGAGATCAACGAGAAGTTCGGCCTGACGCCCGAGCAGATCGATCGGCTCGCGCCGGATCGGCGCGTGGCCGTGTTCAAGGCGATCTCGGCGGGTGGCAGCGTGCTGATCGGCCGGCTCGTCACGCGCGACCTGCTGCTGGCCGTGCTGAAGGTGGTGGGCATCCGCCTCACGGCCGGGCAGGCAGCCAAGGTGGTGCCGATCGCCGGGCAGGCGGTGTCGGCCGCGTTGACGTTCTCAGCGCTCAAGTACGTGTGCGAGCAGCACATCAAGCAGTGCATCGCGGTTTCGCGGCAACTCGCGCTGCCCGCTCCGCAGCGCTGACGCGCAACCGACGCTGACGCTCTATCCCGTCTCGACCCGCGCGTTGTTCGCCTCGATCGTCCGCTGCCACGCGGGTCGAGCCAGGCGCCGAGCCGATTCATCAGATTGAAGAACGTTTCAGGGTGCCTTCAAGGCATCCCGCGCCAAGTCGCCGAGAGTGTCAACACCGCGCCGACGCACGGCGAGCAGGAGGTGTTCGACATGGATGAAGGGCTTCTCGTGCTCGACGGGCACGGCGGCGTGGAGGCGGCGGCGAGACCGCCGACGCAGCGTGTGCGCGACCTGTGGTGCGACATCGAGCGCTCGGCGCTGGAAGCCGCGGCGCGCGAACCGTCGCTGCGGCGCCAGCTCGCGAAGACGGTGCTGACGCCAGCGACCCCGCCGGCCATCATCGGCGCCGTGCTCGCGCGACTCCTCGTTTCCCACCGCGACGATGTCGCAACGGTGCGCGGGCTCGTCGCCGAGACCCTGGTCGACGACCCGGCGGTGCTGCCTTCTATCGAGGCCGATCTCGAGGCGGTGTCGGCCCGCGACCCGGCGTGACGCTCGGCGCGACAGGCAAGCAGCACGGCGATCGCCACCCGAAAGTGCGCCGCGGCGCGCTGCTGGGCGCCGGCGCGAAGGTGCTCGGCAATCTGGAGGTGGGCCGCGGCAGCCGCGTCGCCGCCGGCAGCGTGGTGCTTGCACCGGTGCCCCCGCACTGCACGGTGGCTGGCGTTCCGGCGCGGGTGGTTCGCCAGCACCGCGCGGCATTGGCCTAGGGTTTCATTGCACGATGCGTCTCGCGGATGCCTTGATGCGCTCGGCGGTGTCGCCATCGCCGAAGCAGGCCATCGCCGCCTGGCGCTCCAGCTCGAGTGCCGAGGCCAGTTGTCCGCCCAACTGGCCATTGATCACGCGCTTGAGTTGCGAGGTTGCCAGCGTCGAGCGCAACGCCAGCTTCAGCACCTGGCCGAACGCCTTCCAGAACGTCGCGTACTTCTCCTTCTGGTTCTCGGCCAGCTCCTCGAGGAGCTGGAGCGCGCGGCGCGTGCAGCCCGAGCGGATCGCCTCGACGTCGCGGCTCTCCTGCAGGATCTCGCGCGAGACGTTGAGCGGCAGGTCGTTCGAGTCCACGACGCCGCGCACGAACCGCAGGTACGCCGGCAGCAGGTGCTCGGCGTCGTCCATGATGAACACGCGCCGGACGTAGAGCTTGAGCCCGCGGCGGTGGTGGCGGTCCCAGAGGTCGAACGGCGCGTTCGAGGGGATGTAGAGGAGCTGCGTGTACTCCTGCCGGCCCTCGACGCGGTTGTGGGTCCAGGCGAGCGGCGGGTCGAAGTCGTGGGCGACGTGGCGGTAGAACTCCTGGTACTGCTCGTCGGTGATCTCGCTCTTCGGCCGCGCCCAGAGCGCACTCGCCTGGTTGACGGTCTCCTCCAGCCCGGTCGCGACCGTTTCCTTCTTCTCCTCCGACCATTCGAGCTTCTGCATCACGATCGGGATGGCGATGTGGTCCGAATACTTGCGCAGGATCGCCTTGAGCCGCGCGTCGGAGAGGAAGTCGTCCTCGCCGGCGCGCAGATGCAGCACCACGTCGGTGCCGCGGTTCGCCTTCTCGACCGCTTCGATCGTGTACTCGCCGGCGCCGTCGGACTCCCAGCGCACCGCCTCGCCGGCGGGCCGGCCGGCGCGCCGCGTGCGGACCGTGACGCGGTCCGCCACGATGAACGAGGAGTAGAACCCGACGCCGAACTGGCCGATCAGGCGCGCGTCCTTCGCCTGGTCGCCGGTGAGCGCGTCGAGGAATTCGCGCGTCCCCGACTTCGCGATCGTGCCGATGTTGGCGATCACCTCGTCGCGCGACATGCCGACGCCGTTGTCGGACACGGTGATGGTCCGCGCGGCGGGGTCGAATGCGATGCGGATCTTCAGCTCGGCGTCGCCCCCGTACAGGGCCGGGGCGGCGATCGCCTCGAAGCGGAGCTTGTCGGCGGCGTCGGACGCGTTCGACACCAGCTCGCGGAGGAACACCTCCTTGTTGCCGTAGAGCGAATGCACCATGAGGTGCAGGAGCTGCTTCACCTCGGCCTGGAAGCCGAGCGTTTCCTTTACCGGGGTCGTCGTCATGGGGCTCTGGAGGAAGTTCGAAACCTGGCGCAGATAAGGTCGCAAGTATCGCGGATCAAGGCCTGCCAAGTACAGTATCCGCGCGCGCCCCGGAACCCCTCACCTCTTGCGCCTCTCCAAAGACTTCCTCGCCGGCGCACGCGCCTGCCTGCCGGTCGCGCCCGGCATCGCCGCGTTCGGCGTGATCACCGGGGTCGCGATGGTCGGCGCCGGCCTCTCGCCCTGGCTCGCGGTCGCGATGACGGTGATCGTGTACGCCGGCACCGCCCAGCTTGCCGCGCTCCAGCTCTTCGTGGCGGGGGCGCCGATGGCGGTCATCCTGTTCGCCGGCCTCGTCCTCAACCTGCGCCTCGTCCTCTACAGCCTCGCGCTGGCGCCCCACGTCGCCGGGCTCTCGCAGCGGCGCAAGCTCGCGCTGTCGTACCTCGTCTCGGACAACGGGTACGCCCACTACGCCGCGCGCTACGCGGGCGCCCCCGACACGCGGAGCAAGATCGACTACCTGCTCGGCGCCTGCAGCGCGGTCTGGGTGGCCTGGCACGTCGGTTCGATCGCGGGCATCGCGGCCGGCGCCCGCGTCCCGGAAGGCTGGCACCTCGAGTTCGTCGTCACGCTGACGTTCCTCGCGCTCGCGATCGCGGTGATCAGGGACCGGGCGCTCGCGGCCGCCGCCGCGGCGGCCGGCGTCACCGCCGTCCTCGCCTACCCGCTGCCGTTCCGCCTCGGGCTGATCGTAGCCGCCGTGGTCGGCATCGCGGCCGGCGTCGTGTGGGAGCGATGGACGCGCTGACGGCCTGGGTGCTGATCCTCGGCCTCGCGGCGACGAGCCTCGGGGCGCGCGGCTCGTTCATCCTGTTCCTGACGCGCTTCGAGGTGCCACGGCCGGTGCAGCGCGCGCTGCGATTCGTGCCGGCGGCCGTCTTCACCGCCCTCCTCGTTCCGGAGCTCGTGTTCGCGGGCGGGACGCTCCGCCTCGGGCTCGACAACTCGAAGCTCCTCGCCGCGCTCGTGGCGGCGCCGGTGGCCTGGCGGACGCGCAGCACGACCGCGACGATCCTCATCGGGATGGCGGTCCTCCTCGCCGCCGAGCGGTATCTCGTCTGAGCTAGAGTAGGCGCGGCCCCGACCACCATGCCCGCCACGCTCGTATTCGACGACCGCGAGATCGGCTGGACCGCCTTCGACGACGCGGTGCAGCGGGCGGCGAGCGGGCTCGAGCGGCTGGGCGTCGCCGAAGGCGACGTCGTCTGCTTCATGCTGCGCAACGAGCCGGCGTTTCTCGAGGTCGTGTTCGCCGCGCGCCGGCTCGGCGCGTACCCGTGCCCGATCAACTGGCACTACAAGGCGGACGAGGCCGGCTGGATCATCGCCGACAGCGGCGCGAAGGTCCTGCTCGTCGCGGCCGACCTGCTGCCGCAGGTCGCGAGCGGGATCCCGCCCGGGGTCGCGGTCGTCGCCGCCCGGCCGAGCGCGGCGACCGTCGCCGCATTCGGCATCGTCGGGGCGGGCACGCGCGTTCCACCCGGCGTCCCGGACTGGGACGAATGGGTCGCGTCGCATCCGCCGTATGCCGGACCGGCACGGACGCCGCGCGCGAACATGCCCTATACCTCGGGTACGACCGGCCGGCCGAAGGGCGTGCGCCGGGTTCTGCCGCCGCCGGAGGACGCTGCCCGGATCGCGGCGCTCGTCCGCGAGGCGCTCGGCCGCGGCTACGGCATCGAGCCGGGGATGCGGGCGCTCGTCTCCGCGCCGCTCTACCACAGCGCGCCGAACCTCTACTCGCTCCAGGCGCTGCTGAACGATGCCTACCTCGTCCTCGAGCCGCGCTTCGACGCCGAGCGCACGCTCGCGCTGATCGAGCGCCACCGCCTGACCCACGCCTACCTCGTACCGACGATGTACGTCCGCATGCTGCGCCTGCCGGACGCGGTGAAGCGGCGCTACGACGTCGGCGCCATGCGCTTCGTCGCATCGACCGGCTCGCCCTGCCCGCCCGAGGTGAAGCGCGCGATGATCGAGTGGTGGGGGCCCGTGTTCCACGAGTGCTACGCGTCGAGCGAAGCGGGGCTGATCACCGTGATCTCGTCCGCCGAGGCCCTCGCACGGCCGGGCTCGGCGGGCCGCGCGATCGGTGGCGGGAGCCTGAAGATCCTGGACGACCAGGGCCGCGACCTCCCGCCCGGGGAGATCGGGCTCATCTACGCGCGACAGCCCGCGTATCCGGACTTCACCTACAACAACAACCCCGAGGCCCGGGCACGCCTCGAACGCGACGGCTTGTGGACGCTCGGGGACATGGGCTATCTCGACGCGGACGGCTACCTCTACGTGTGCGACCGGGCCTCCGACATGGTGATCTCCGGCGGCGTCAACATCTACCCGGCGGAGATCGAAGCGGTGCTCGCCACCATGCCGGGCGTGCGGGACTGCGCGGTGTTCGGCATCCCCGACGCCGAGTTCGGCGAGGCGCTGGCCGCCGCGGTGCAGCCCGAACCCGGCGTCGCGCTCGACGGCGATTCGATCAAGGCCTTCCTCGCGCAGCGGGTCGCCGGCTACAAGGTGCCGCGCACGGTGGCGCTGCACGCGGAGTTGCCGCGCGAGGAGAGCGGCAAGATCTTCAAGCGGCGGCTGCGCGAGCCGTACTGGGCAAAGGCCGGGCGGCGCATCTGACATAATCGCCGCACCGAAACGACGCCGAAGACGGAGACGATGAGGCTGCGCAGTGTCGAGCTCGAGATGCCGGCTTCCGCTGCGGCGGTCGCGTTCATGCACGAAGTCTGGGGGCTCGTCCCCGCCGGCACGCGCTCACGCACCGTCTACCTCCGCGGCACCGGCGATCAGCCGTACCTCCTCGCGATCGCCGAGGCCGCGGCGCCGGCGATCGCGTCGATCACGTTCGCCGGCTCGGCCGGCGAGCTCGACGCGATCCACGCCCGGATCGTCGCCGCGGGCATTCCCGCGCCGGCGCGCGTGGCGGAATTCGACGATCCCGGCGGCGGCGGCGGGTTCGTCGTCCGCGGCGCGGAGGCGCAGACCTTCCGCTTCGTCGCCGAAGGCACGCGCGCCGCGCCGCTCGCCGACCGCCTGAAGCCGATCCAGCTCACGCACGTCGTGCTGAATACGCTCGACCGGGATGCCTGCGCGAAGTTCATGATCGACGCGCTCGGTTTCAGGCTCGCCGACCGTACGCGCCACATGACGTTCGTCCGCTGCAACAGCGCGCACCACGCGCTCGCGTTCGCGCACGCGGAGGTTGCCGCCCTCAACCATATCGCGTTCGAGATGGCGGACATCGACGCGGTGATGAAGAACATCGGCCGGCTTCGCGATCTCGGGATGGCGCCCGCCTGGGGACCGGGGCGGCACGGCCCCGGGAACAACGTCTTCGCCTACTTCATCACTCCCTTCGGCGCGAGCATGGAGTACACCGCGGAGGTGCAGCAGGTCGACGACTCGTACCGCGTCGGCGCGCCCGACGACTGGAAGTGGCCGCCGAACCGCATCGACCACTGGGGCGTCTCGACGCGCGACAACGCACGGCTCGGCGAGGCCGAGAAGACGTTCGGCTTCCGCGCATGAGCAGCGCCATGCGGCTCGCGCTCGCCCTTGCGCTGTCGATCTTCGCCGCGGCGGCGCCGGCGCAGGAGTACCCGACCCGCCCGATCCGCCTGATCATGCCGAACGCGCCGGGGAGCTCGATCGACACCGTCGGCCGCCTCATCGGCGTGCGCCTCGGCGAAGCGCTCGGGCAGACGATCGTGATCGAGAACCGCGCCGGCGCGGCCGGCGCGATCGGCATCGAGTCGGCAAAGACCGCGAACCCGGACGGCTACACCCTGCTCTTCGCCTCGGCGAGCGGCATGTCGATCGCGCCGCTGCTGCAGAAGAAGATCCCGTACGATCCGCTGAACGACTTCGCGTTCGTGTCGCTCGTCGCGGTCATGCCGAACGTGCTGGTGGTCAACCCCGCGCTGCCGATCGGCAGCGTGAAGGAGCTGGTCGAGTACTCGCGCGCGAACAAGGGCAGGGTCAACATGGCCTCCGCGGGCCCGGGGGCGGCGAGCCATCTCGGCGGCGTGCTGCTGATGGTGATGGCCGACTTCGAGTCGCTGCACGTGCCGTACAAGGGCGGCGGGCCTTCGGTCGCCTCCGTCGTCGCGGGCGAATCGCACTGGACGATCGCGCCGGCGCCGGCGGCGATGTCGCTCGTCAAGTCCGGGCGCCTGCGGGCGATCGCGCACAGCCTGCCCAAGCGCGCGCCCCTGTTCGGCGACATGCCCGCGGTGGCCGAGACCGTGCCCGGCTACGACTACAGCGGGTGGGCGGGCCTGCTCGCGCCGAAAGCGACGCCGAAGGCGATCATCGACAGGCTCCAGGCCGCGCTCGTTGCCGCGGCGGCGAACCCGGCGCTGAAGGACGGCTTCGCCGCGCAGGGCGCGGAAGTCGTCGTCACCTCGCCGGAAGAGTTCCGCAAGTTCCTCGAGCAGGACATCGCGAACACGTCAAGAGTGGTCAAGGCGGCCGGGATGCAGCCGGAGTGACGCCGTGAATAGATCACAGGCCTGACGCCAATACTCCCCTCACGCGCTACGCGCGCGTCCCTACGCTCGAGGCAGGCACCTACGGAGGTCTCGAGGCCATGTCCGCGCAAACAATCCGCAGAATGACGTTCGTCGGCCTGGCGGCCGCCGCATTGCTCGCCGCCACGCCGGCGTGGGCGCAGCGCTACATCATCGTCAACGGCGAGCGGATGAGCGAAGCGCAGATCCAGGGGCTCGAACGGCTGCGCTGCGCGCCGATTCCCAACGGCTTTTACTGGCTCAACCCCGCCAACGGCGTCTGGGGCTACGCCGGGAACCCGATGCCGCAAGGCCACATCAGCGATCCGTGCCGGCAGTCGGCCCGGCGGCCGAGCCTGTCGGAGCGCGGCATGCTCTTCGGCCCCTCGGATTACACGCGCTAGCGGTCACGCCGCAGCCCGCTGCACGATCCCCATCAGCTTGTAGACGAGCGCGGCTGCGGCGAAGTCGAACGCGTGGAAGCCGCGGATCGGCGCGAACTCGAGGAGATCGAAGCCGATGATCCGGCGCTGCCGCGCGACCGACTCGAACAGCCCGAGCGTCTGATACCAGCCGAGGCCCCCAGGCACCGGCGTGCCGGTGGCCGGCAGCACCGACGGATCGATGCCGTCGACGTCGAGCGTGAAGAACACCTGCGCCGGAAAGTCGTCCGGAAGCGTGATCGAGTCGATGCGCGCGGGCACGAGCTGGTCGGCGTCGAGGTACCGGACGTTGTAGCGCGCCCGCGCTTCCCGCTCCTCCTGGGAGTAGGCGCGATTCCCGAGCTGGAAGAGCGGGATGCCGGCCTCCACTACCCGGCGCATCACCGAGGCATGGCTGAGCGGATCGCCGCCGTAGCGGTCGCGTAGGTCCGCATGCGCGTCGATCTGCACCACGCCGAAGTCGCGCACCCCGGCGTCGAGATACCCGCGGATGACGCCGCCGGTGACCGTGTGCTCGCCGCCGAGCACGACCGGCATCTTGCCGAGCGCGAGGATCCGCGCCACCGCGGTAGCGATGCTTCCGATCACCTTTTCGGCCTTGGGTCGGCAATCGATCGCGGGCCAGGTGTAGATGCCCTCGGCGCCCGGGTCGCTGCGCCCGTCCCAGCGCTCGAGCTGGCCCGATGCGGCGAGGATGGCGGCGGGGCCTTTCGCCGTGCCGGCGCCGTACGACACGGTCTTCTCGTACGGCACCGGCAGCACGTGGAAGCGCGCCGCCTCCGGCGCGACGTCCTCCACCTCGGTGCCGAGAAAGCGCAGCCGCGCCGGCCGGGCACGGGTGCGGCCGCGCGTCACGACAGCCGCCCCTTGAAGTCCCCGTACCCGAACTCGCGCACGATCTCGAGCGAGTCGGTCTCGGAGTTCCACAGCGCGATGCTCGGGAGGCGAATGCCGTTGAAGGTCGTGGTCTTGACCATCGAGTAGATCGCCATGTCCTCGAACACGAGGCGGGTGCCTACCTGCAGCGGCGCCGCGAACGAGTAGTCGCCGATCACGTCCCCCGCGAGGCAGGTCTGCCCGCCGAGGCGATAGGTGTGGGCGAGCGCGCCGGGCTCGCCCGCGTCGATGACGTGCGGCCGGTACGGCGCCTCGATCACGTCGGGCATGTGGCAGGTGGCGGAGGTGTCGAGGATCGCGAGCGGCATGCCGTTCCACGGCAGGTCGAGCACCTCGGCGACGAGCACGCCGGCGTCGAGGGCGATCGCCTCGCCCGGCTCGAGGTAGAGCTCGACGCCGTGTCGCGCGCGGAAGTCGCGGAGCAGGCGCACGAGCTCGTCCACCTGGTAGTCGGAGCGCGTGATGTGGTGCCCGCCGCCGAAGTTGACCCATTCCAGCCCGGGCAGGAACTCGCCGAACTTCGCCTCGAACGCGGCGACGGTCCGCGCGAGCGGCGGGAAATCCTGCTCGCAGAGGGTGTGGAAGTGCAGCCCGCTGATGCCGGCGAGGTCGCCGCGGAACTGCGAGCGCGGGAATGCCGAGCCGCGAGTACGGCGCGCTCGGATCGTAGAGCGGGTTCTCGCCCTCGGACTGCTCCGGGTTCACGCGCAGGCCGAAGCGGAGCTGCGGCCGGCGCGCGCGCGCCGCGCGCACGAGCGGCTGGAAGCGCTCCCACTGCGCAAAGGAGTTGAACACCACGTGGTCGGAGATCTCCAGGATCTCCGCGAGATCGCGCTCGGTGTAGGCGGCCGAGAAGGTGTGAACTTCCCCGCCGAACGCGTCGCGCCCGAGTCGCGCCTCGTGCAGGCCGCTCGCGCAGGTGCCGGCGAGATACCTGGCGACGAGCGGCGCGAGGCGCCACATCGAGAACGCCTTGAGCGCGAGGAGGATCTTCGCCCCGCTCGCGCGCTCGACCTCGTCGAGCACGCGCAGGTTCTGCTCGATCGCCCACTCGTCGACGACGAAGCAGGGCGACGGCACGCGGCGCGGATCGAGCCGCCGGAACCGCTCAGTGCGCACCCGGGTGCGCACGCGCCGGGCGGCCGCCGGGGCGTCAGCCCATCGGCGCATCGAGCTCGATCACCGTCCAGGGCAGCCCGTGCTTGTTCATGGCGTCCATGAACGGATCGGGGTCGAACTGCTCGAGGTTGAACACGCCCTTCCCGCGCCACTTGCCCGTGACCATCAGCTTCGCGCCGATCATCGCCGGCACGCCGGTGGTGTAGGAGATCGCCTGCGCCTGCACCTCGCGGTAGGTCTCCTCGTGATCGCAGATGTTGTAGACGAACGCGATCTTCTCCTTGCCGCCCTTGCGGCCGCGCACCAGGCAGCCGATGCAGGTCTTGCCCTTGGTCAGCGGGCCGAGGCTCGCCGGATCGGGCAGCAGCGCCTTCAGGAACTGGAGCGGAATGATCTCCTGCCCCTGATACTGGACCGGCTTGATGCGAGGTCATGCCGACGTTCCCGAGCACGCGGAGATGGGTCAGGTAGTTCTCCGAGAAGGTCATCCAGAACCGCGCGCGGCGCAGGGTCGGGAAGTGCCGGACGATCGACTCGAGCTCCTCGTGGTACAGGAGGAAGATCTTCTTCGGCCCGATGCCCTCGGGAAAATCGTACATCCGGCTCACCGCGAGCGGCTCGGTGGTCCGCCACGCGCCGCCCTCCCAGTACCGCCCGGGGGAGGTGATCTCGCGGATGTTGATCTCGGGGTTGAAGTTGGTCGCGAACGGCTGGCCGTGGTCGCCCGCGTTGCAGTCGATGATGTCGAGCTCTTCGATCGTGTCGAAGTGGTGCTTCGCCAGGTACGCGGTGAACACGTTGGTCGCGCCCGGGTCGAACCCACTGCCGAGGAGCGCCATGATCCCGCGCTCGCGGAAGCGGTCCTGGTACGCCCACTGCCAGCTGTACTCGAACTTCGCGGTGTCGCGCGGCTCGTAGTTCGCGGTGTCGAGGTAGTCGACCCCGGTCGCGAGGCACGCGTCCATGATCGGGAGGTCCTGGTAGGGCAGCGCGACGTTGATCACGATCGCCGGCTTCTCGCGCTCGATCAGCGCGCTCATCTGCTTGACGTCGTCCGCGTCCACCTGCGCGGTCTTGATCGGCCGCTTGATCTGCGCGGCGATGCGCTTGCACTTCTCCTCGGTGCGGCTCGCCAGCACGATGTCAGCGAACACGTCGGGCACCTGCGCGCACTTGTGCGTCACGACCTGCCCGACGCCGCCGGCGCCGACGATCAACACCTTGGCCATAGTGAGGGGCCTTCCGGGTTCAGTCTTCGTAGTAGGTGTAGCCGCGCAGGCTCGCCGCGAAGCCTTCCATGACCGCCTGCCGCTCGGCCACGGTGATGCGGC
>CAWHBZ010000032.1:0-62800 GCA_963827645.1 uncultured beta proteobacterium
TCCCGCGCGAGCGCGAGGGCGGCGGGCATCAGCTCCGCGAGCGGCACGATCCTGTTCACGATGCCCAGCGCCTTCAGCGCCTGGGCATCCTGGCGCTCGCCAAGCACCATCAGCTCCATCGCCCGCTGATGACCCACCATCTGCGGCAGCAGATGGGTCACACCCCCGGTCACAAAGTGGCCGAGCGCCATCTCCGGAAAGAAGCACACCAGGTTGTCCGCCGCGACGACGAGGTCGCAGTTGAAGACCCACTCGAAGCCGCCGCCGACGGCATAGCCGTGCACCGCGCCCACCACAAGCTTGGGGCCGAACATGATGTCGCGCGTGATGCGCTGGATGTTGTTGCAGGTCTCGGCGATGGACGCTTGGCTGCTCGATTGCTCGCCGAACTCCTTGAGGTCGTCGCCGGCGCAGAAAGCGCGGCCGGCGCCGGTGAAAACGATGACCCGCGTGTCGGGATCCGTCTGGGCCTTGACGAGCGCCTCGTGCAGGTCCGACAGCAGCCCGGCCCCGATCGCGTTGAGTCGTTCGGGGCGATTCAGCGTGACGACACTGACCGTGCCGTCGTTGTGCAGCATGGCGTAACTCATGGCTTGGTCCTCTCGCGGTCGCAGGTGTTCAACGACGGATCAATAAAGCATTCGTGGCCAGGTGCAGCAGACGCTTCAGCACTCTTGAGCACATTTCATCGGCGCTTCAAGACGCGGCAGCGGCTCGCGCCGACAGTGCAGGCCTCATTCTCATCGGAGGCATGCATGCAAGCACAAACGCACCGGGCCGGGTTCGGGCAACCCGCCCTCAGCGCCGGACTGATCGCCTTGGTGCGGGTGGCCTTTGCTGCGGGTGAGTTATCCGACCGGGGAACTGGTGTTGGAGAAGTGCAGGCAGTGTTAGGCGGGCAGCTCGATCCGCGCGGGCGAAGGTGCTGCGCTAAAAGGTCCGCGTGCGGTTCCGAGGTTTACAAGCAACCCTTCGTTGGTGGTACCGACCGCCGCCCAGGCGGCGCGTGCCGGCGAGGTTCTCGCCGACGGTTTGCCGGCACGCTCGACGCGCTTGCGGCGCCCCGACGAATGTGCCACGCTGGCCGCGTCTGCCGCACCATGCGAGCGATCTGGCTTGGCCAACGCCGCGGGCATCCCCGCCGATGGAGGTTGTTGTGATCGATGTGGCTTCGCACGCCCAGCCTTTCCTTGCCGCACGCGACTTGCTGCTGCGCCACCGCACCGACCGCGACGCGGCGGTGGCGCAGTTCCGCTGGCCGCAGCTCGAGCGCTTCAACTGGGCGCTCGACTGGTTCGATCCGATGGCGCGCGGCAACGCCGCTCCGGCGCTGTGGATCACCGGCGAGGACGGGCGCGAGCAGCGCTTCAGCTTCGACGACATGCGGCGCCTCTCCGATGCGGTGGCCGCCTGCTTGCGCGCCTGGGGCGTGAAGCGGCGCGACGTGGTGCTGCTGATGCTCGGCAACGAGGCGGCGCTGTGGGAGTCGATGCTGGCGTGCATCAAGCTCGGCGCGGTGGTCATTCCCGCGACCACGCTGCTGGCGCACGCCGACCTGCGCGACCGCATCGAGCGCGGCGGCGTGCGCCATGTCGTCGTCGACGGCAGCGCTGCGCGTCGAAGTTCGACGACGTGCCCGGCGACTACACGCGCATCGCCATCGGCGCCGGCGTGCCGGGCTGGCACCGCTTCGACGACGCGCTCGAGGGCGGCAGCCGCCTTCGTGCCCGACGGCACCACGCGCAGCCACCGACCCGCTGCTGCTCTACTTCACGTCGGGCACGACGGCCAAGCCCAAGCTCGTGTCGCACACGCACGCGAGCTATCCGGTCGGGCACCTGTCGACGATGTACTGGATCGGGCTGCAGCCCGGCGACGTGCACCTGAACATCTCCTCGCCCGGCTGGGCCAAGCACGCGTGGAGCAGCTTCTTCGCGCCGTGGAACGCCGGCGCGACGGTCTTCGTCTACAACTACGCGCGCTTCGACGCGCCGGCGCTGCTCGACGTGCTCGCCGCGCACCAGGTGACGACGCTCTGCGCGCCGCCGACCGTGTGGCGCATGCTGATCCAGCAGGACCTCGCCGCCGCGCGCCGCGCTTGCGCCTGCGCGAGGTCGATCGGCGCCGGCGAGCCGCTCAACCCCGAGGTGATCGAGCAGGTGCGCAAGCGCCTGGGGGCTGACGATCCGCGACGGCTACGGCCAGACCGAGACGACCGCGCAGGTCGGCAACACGCCGGGGCAGCCGGTGCAAGCCGGGCTCGATGGGCCGGCCGCTGCCCGGCTACACGATCGTGCTGCTCGACCCGGACGGCGAGCCGGCCGACGAGGGCGAGATCTGCTCGATCTCGCTCGAGCCGCGGCCGCTCGGCCTGATGGCCGGCTACCGCGACGACGCCGCGACGCACCGCCGAGGCGATGCGCGGCGGCTGCTACCACACCGGCGACGTCGCGCAGCCGCGACGCCGACGGCTACATCACCTACGTCGGCCGCGCCGACGACGTGTTCAAGGCCTCGCGACTACCGGATCAGCCCGTTCGAGCTCGAGAGCGTGCTGATCGAGCATCCCGCGGTGGCCGAGGCGGCCGTCGTCCCGAGCCCCGATCCGCTGCGGCTGGCGGTGCCGAAGGCGTTCGTCGTGCTGCGCCGCGGGCTACGAGCCGACGCGGAGACGGCGCGCGTCGATCTTCGCGTTCCTGCGCGAGCACCTGGCGCCGTACAAGCGCATCCGCCGGATCGAGTTCGCCGAGCTGCCGAAGACGATCTCCGGCAAGATCCGCCGCGTCGAGCTGCGCGAGCGCGAGGCCGCCGAGCGCGCCGCGGGGCGCACCAACGCCGCCGAGTTCGTCGAAGAGGCGGCGCGCGAGGGCTGAACACGTCAGCCACGACTCGAGTCACCGCGCAGGCAGCCGGATGCGGCCCCGAAACCGAAGTGTTGTGATCGCCGCGGCTTAACCCACTCGGAGTAGCACGATCTCTCGATCGAGCCTGCGCGGCTCAATGCAGGCGTCCGCCGCGGGTGCCCTTACAGTCCTGGGCAGATGATCGCCACACTTTCCGCCGTCACGCGCGAACGACTGCGGCGATTCATGCGCATCGTGCGCATGGCCGCGGTCATCGGTGCGGGCGTCGGTGCAGTCTACGGCGGCGCGATCGCCGGACCGGGCGCTCGCCCGCTGCTCGTTTCCCTGCTGATCTCGATACCGATTGGTGTCATCGCCGCCCTGCTCACGGCTTCATTGATCGCCGGCATCGAGATCTTCCTGCTGCCTCGCGCTTCGATGCGATGGCTCGACGCGCTGCCGTTCGCCGCGCTGCTCATCCTGAAGACGCTCGTCTACGGCGCGATCGCAGGGGCGGTCTTCGCCGGCCAGCCGGGACAGCGCTTGTTTGGCGTCGTCACCGTCTACACCGCGCGCACCGGGCTGATTGCGGCTTGCCTCTCGCTCGTGGCCGTTGCCGTCTTGGTGATGATGTTTCAGGCCGCGGGCCTCGTCGGCTACCGCACGTTCATGGCTCTTCTGCTCGGAAAGTATCGCCAGCCCTACGCCGAGCGACGCTTCTTCCTCTTCGTCGACGTGGTGGGCTCGACCGCGATCGCCGAGCGGCTCGGGGCGCTGGAGGCTCATCGCTTCCTCGCCGCGGTGTTTTCGGCAGTCGCCGAACCGATCGAGCTGTGCCGCGGCGAGATCTACCAATACGTCGGTGACGAGATCGTCGTCACCTGGGTCGAGGCCGACGGCGTTGCCGATGCGCGAGCGTTGCGCTGCTTCTTCGCGATGGGCGCGGCGCTCGCCGCGGACGCGAACCGGTTCGTCCAACGCTTTGGCGTGCAACCGGCGCTGCGTGCGGCCCTGCATCTGGGCGAGGTCATCACCGGCGAGGTCGGCCAGGTGCGCCGTGCGATCGTCTTCCATGGCGACGTCATGAACACGGCCGGGCGCCTCGAGCAGGCAACCCGCGAAGTCGGATGCCTCTTCATCGCATCGGCGGAAGCGCTCGCCCCCCTTGGTCAGCCGCCTGAAATCCGTACCCACGACCTTGGCGCGCTGGCGCTGCGCGGACGAGTCGAGCCCATCCATGCGTTCTGCGTCGAACATTTCGGATAGGAGCGCTATCCCGCCTCGACCCGCGCACAGTACGACTCGATCGTCCGCGTCCACGCGGGCCGGGCGAGGCACCGATCGCGGTATCGAAGCCAAGGCCACCGACGTCATCGGGCTGTACCTCAGCCGCCGCAACACGCCGCGGTCTTCAGTGTCGATGAGAAGACTGCGATCCAGGCGCTGGACCGCAAGGACCCAGGCTCCCGTGTCGCCCGGACGCGCCGAGCGTCATGAGTTGGAATACTTCAGACACGGCACGCTGTCGCTCTACGCTGCCTTCAACACCAAGACAGGCGAAGTTCTCGGCAAGACCGCCACCCGCCACACCTCGGCGGAGTTCGTGGCCTTCCTCACCGACATCGTGGCCAACCAGCCTCGTGGCAAGGAGATACACGTATCGCCGACAACCTCTCGGCTCACAAGACCAAACAGGTCGATGCGTTCCTGACCGAGCATCCGCGGGTTGATATGCACCTCACTCCCACCTACTCGTCCTGGCCAACCAGGTGGAGCTGTGGTTCGCCAAGATCGAGCGTGACGTGATCGCGCGCGGCGTGTTACTGGTGCCGGACCTGAGAGAAACCATCGCTACATCCGCAAGTACAACGAACAAAAAGCGTGAAGTGGAAGTACCGATACAGGCGATAGAAGAGGACTAGGACGAGTAGTGCACGTACGACTCGCGGACCACGCCGTCCTTGTCGAAGAACAGTACCTCGACGACATGCGTGCCGGTGATTCCCTTGTAGTGGATCGCAATGCTGTCGACGCCGCGCAGCACGTCGAGCACGGTGAAGTTGATGTGGTCGAACACCTCGAATCCCTTCTTCACGTAGGCGCGCAGCGCCGCCTTGCCTTGCACGGTGCCGCTGGGGTCATGGCTCAGCCGCGCAACCAGCGGGGAGTGGAAGATCACGTCGTTTGTGTAGAAGGCCAGAACGCGATCGAGGTCCTTCGACTCGAACGCGGCGACCCAGCGCTTCACGTAGTCGGCCGTCTTCTCCATCGTCAGCATCGGTGCGTCTCCTCTGGGGCGGGTTACGGCGGCCCGATCCGGGCCGAGGGCCGATCCAGTGTGCCACGCGGCGTCCTGCGGCCACCGTTGGCGAGCACGCGCGGCGCGATCCCGCCATGCATGGCAGCATTCGGGCAGCGCCTGCGCGGCCGACCCCACCGGCGGCTGCGGTGCTGCAACCTCGTCTCACCGCAATCCACCATGAGCTTGCTGAACCACCCGTTCGACCCCGAGCACGACGCCGCGCTGGTCACCGGCGCCGGCAATGGCATCGGCCGCGCCATCGCCCAGGCCCTCGTCGCTGAAGGCGTTCGCACCGTGTTCGCCGACGTGCGCGAAGACACGGTCGCTGCCGCCGTGGCGTCGTCGCCCCGACCCGATCTGGCCGTGAAGTGGGTCGGCGATCTGGCGCGCCGCGATGAGTGCGATCGCCTACTGGCCGCCGTGCCTGCGGCGGTGGGCCGCGTGACGCACTTCGTGCACAGCGCCTCGCCGCAGCGGCACGAGAAGGACCATGCACTGGCCGTGACCGACGAGACCTGGCAGTCGATGCGCGCCGTCAACGTCGACGCCGGCTTTCATCTCGCGCGCGAACTGGCGCGCACACTCATCGCGGCGCGCGTGCCGGGTTCGTTCCTGATGTTGACGTCGCTGCACGCGGGCACGCCGCGAAATCTGCCGCACTACAGCAGCTCGAAGGCGGCGTTGGCCATGCTGGTCAAGGAACTGGCCAGGACGCTGGGCCGCTTCGGCATCCGCGTCAACGCGCTGGTGCCGGGTGCGATCGCCGCCGGCGGCTTCGTCGCCGACCCGTCGCTCGCGCGGCACATCCCTCTCGGGCGCCTCGGGCGCAGCGAAGACCTGGTGCCGCTGGCGCTGGCCGTGCTGTCGAACCGCTTGTCGGCCTACGTCACCGGGGCGTCGATCGTGGTCGACGGCGGCCTGTCGCTGACCAACTGGTTCGAACCACCGGTGCTCGACGATCTTTGATGGCCGCCGCAGATCCCGGTTCGGTCGACGCGCTGATTGTCGGAGCCGGCCACAACGGCCTGGTCTGCGCCTGCTATTTGGCGGCCGCGGGTTTGCGGGTGCGCATGCTGGAGAAGCGCCCTGTCGTCGGCGGTGCCGCGGTCACCGAGGAATTCTTCCCCGGCTTTCGCAATTCGACCGCGAGCTATACGGTCAGCCTGCTGAACCCGAAAGTGATCCGCGACCTGCGCCTCGCCGAACGCGGACTCGTCATCGTGGAGCGCCCGTTCTCGAACTTCGTGCCGCTGCCGGATGGCCGCTTTCTGCAGTTCGGCGGTGACGCCGAGGCCACGCGGCGCGAAGTGGCCAAGTTCTCGGCGCGCGATGCGCAGGCGCTCGACGCGTACTACGCGCGCCTGGATCGGCTGGCCGATCAGCTGAAGAAATGGGTGCTGCGCGCGCCGCCGAACCTGGGCGGGCCGCTGGTGGTGCAAGGGCTGCGCGATGCCGCGGCGGCGGCGCGCCTGCTGCTCGACTTTGGCGCGCTGCCGGCCGGCGGCAAGCGCGACCTGATGGACGTGTTCACCAAGAGTGCCGGGCACTGGCTCGACGCGACATTCGAGTCGGAGCCGCTGAAGGCGGTGCTTGGCTGGGACTCGGTGGTGGGCAACTACGCCAGCCCGTACGCGGCAGGTTCGGCCTACGTGCTGCTGCACCATTGCTTCGGCGAGGTCAACGGCAAGGCGGGCCGGTGGGGGCATGCACTCGGCGGCATGGGGCGCATCACCGAGTTGATGGCCGACGAAGCGCGTGCGCGCGGCGTGCAGATCGACCTGGGGCACGGCGTGCAGCGCGTGCTGGTCGAGCACGGTGCGGCAGTGGGCGTGCTCACCGATCGCGGCGAGGAGATCCGCGCGCGCAGCGTGGTGTCGAACGTGCACCCGCAGTTGCTGTACAAGCGCCTGATCGACGCGAGCGCGCTGCCGGCGGAGTTCCGCGAGGCGATTGGCCGCTATCGCAGCGGCTCAGGCTCGCTGCGCATCAACGTGGCGCTGTCGGCGTTGCCCGACTTCGCGTGTGCGCCGGGCACCACGCCGATGCCGCACCATGCAAGCGGCATCGTCTTCGCGCCGTCGCTCGCCTACATGGACCGCGCGTGGGTCGATGCGCAGGCGCAGGGCTTCTCCACCCAGCCGATCGTGGAGATGATGATCCCGAGCGTGGTGGACGACTCGCTCGCGCCCAAAGGCGCGCACGTGGCGAGCCTGTTCTGCCAGCAGTTCAAGCCCGAGGCCGACTGGGACGCGCTGAAGGAGCGTGCCGTGCAGGCGGTGTTCGACGTGGTGCAGGCGCACTGCCCGAACTTTCGCGCGTCGCTGCTCGGTTACCGCGCGCTCACGCCGCTCGATTTGGAGCGGGAGTTCGGCCTCGTCGGTGGCGACATCTTCCACGGGCAGCTTTCGCTCGACCAGCTGTTTTCCTTGCGGCCTCTGCTCGGCTACGCGCGCTACCGTGGACCGTTGCGCGGGCTGTATCACTGCGGCTCGGGCGCTCACCCCGGGGGCGGCGTCACCGGGGCGCCCGGGCACAACGCCGCGGCCGAAATCCGGCGCGATCTGGCGTGAACGACCTTCGATTGCAGCCGCGCGATCGCTGCCGGTCAGGCCATCTTCACGGCCGTGCCGCTGACGGCCACCATCATCATGCCGTTCTTCTCGCCCAGCACTTCGTAGTCGAAGTCCACGCCGACCACGCCGTCGGCGCCGAGTTCACGCGCGGCGGCGATCATGTCTTCCACCGCAGCGTCACGTGCGCCCGACAGCGCACTCTCGTAGCCGCCGGCGCGGCCGCCGACGATGTCGCGCACCGACGAGAACATGTCGCGGAAGATGTTGGCGCCGATGATCGCCTCCCCGTGCACGATACCGAGGTACTTCGCGACGCGTGCCGCGTCGTGGTCCGGGAAGACGGTGGCGAGGAAGAAGCCGCTGTCGGCGCGCGAGAACCAGCCCATCGTGTGCTCCTGGTGTAGCCTCAATGCCGCAACGATAACGCGAGGCGCTCGCGACGATACTGGCCCGGTGAACGAAAGGTCCATCCGGCTGGCGCGGCCCGGCGGCGCGAGCGCTGCGTACCATGTGCGCGCCCCCGGTACACCGGACGGTGCGCCGCTGTTGCTGATCCACGGCCTGGCCAGCAACGGCAGCCGCTTCGACGAGTTCGTCGAACGCACAGCGCTCGCGGCGCACCACGCGTTGATCCGCGTCGACCTGCGCGGCCACGGCGACGCGATCACGCGCCGGCGCACCGGCATCGACCTTTGGCGCGACGACCTTGCCGCGGTGCTTGACGCCGAGGGCGCGCGGGCAGCGATCGTCGTCGGCCACAGCCTCGGTGCGCATGTGGCGCTGCACTTCGCGCAGCGGCACCCGCACCGCTGCGCGGCCCTGGTGCTGATCGACCCAGTGTTCCGCAGTGCGCTGCGGGGGCGGCCGCTCTGGCTGGCGCAGGCGGCGCCGTTGCTGCGGCTGGCGGCGCGCCTGGTGCGCGCGCTCAACGCGCTCGGGCTGCATCGCGGTGCATTGCCGCCGCTGGACCTGCGCGCGCTCGATGCAGCCGCGCGCCGCGCGCTGAGATCGCCCGAGGCCGAGCGTGCTTTCATCGCGCAGTACAGCTCCATGCGCGCCGACCTGAAGCACGTGCCGCTGGCGGTCTACCTGCAGGACGTGGCCGAGATGTTCGCCCCGGCGCCGTTGCCGCGCACTCTTGGCGTGCCGGTGCTGGCGCTGCTGTCGACCGGTGCCACGTTTGCCGACGTGGCCGCGATGCGCACCGCGCTCGCCGGCCCCAACGTCACGGTGCAGACGATCGACTGCCAGCACTGGCCGCTGACAGAGCGGCCCGACGAGGTGCGGCAAGCGATCGAGCGCTGGTGCGGGGCACTGCCGGTGTGATCGGCTCGACTCACCGCGCCGGCAGCCTGCCCGCGACGAGCATGCCGAGCACATTGATCCCCGCTAGGCCTCGACCAGCCCGCTGGGAGCGGTGGGACCGGCCAGCACCGTGAAGCGGTGCAGACGATCTCTGAGATCGGCGAGTTCGTCGACCGGAACGCTCAGGTAGCAGTAGAACTCGCCGAGCATCTGCTTGGTGCGCTCGCGCAGCGCGTGGCCGCTGGCAGACAGCGCGATGACGACCCGGCGCTCGTCGTTGGGATCGCGGCCGCGCGCGACGAGGCCCTTCTTCTCCATGCGCTTGAGCATCGGCGACACCGAGCCCAGATCCATCTGCAGCGCCGCGGCCAGCTCGCCCACGCTCATCTCGTTGCACTCCCACAGCACGACAAGGACGAGGTACTGCGGATAGGTGACGTCGAGCTTCTTCAAGAACGGCACGAAGAGCCTCGTCATGTGGTTGCCCGCGGCGTACAGGGCAAAGCAGAGGTGCTCGTCGAGCTTGGGCAGTTCCTCCAATGGGGCGGCGGCCTTCGGGCTTGTCTTCATCGCTTGGTGTGCAAAAGGATTGCCAGCAAACTACAAGAGCCCGCGCTGCCTGTCAACGCGGGCTCCGGTGGCGCGGCTCCCCTTTTGCGACGCCCGACGGCTCAACTGCCGCTGCCGGGTGCGCCTGTGAGCCCGTTGAGGAAGATCTGCGTGAACAGGTTAGGCGGCAAGCCGCTGCTGCGGCACCACGTCGAATCCGACGCGCGGAAAATGCAGGTTCACGGCACCGACCGATGGGTCTTCGTGGCGCAGCACCACTTCGTCCGCGCTCCACGCGAGCAGCTGGCCCGCCACGGGGTTGCCGTAGTCATCGGGCGTCACGCTCACCCAGTCGCCCCGCCGCAGGCCGACGTGCTGCGCTTCGGCCGACCAGTCGTCCAGATCCAGCGGCTTGCCGGCGCGAGCCACCTCGATCGCCTGATCGGGCGTCATGGCGGTCGGCTGGCCATGGCCGATCGCCGCCACGCGGTCGAACCAGGGGCCGACCACGCTCGAGAACGACAACAGCCCTGTGATCTCGGGGCCACCGTTCTGGCGCGCGAACCAGATCGGGTGGTAGGCCGCCAGGTCCGCGGCCGACGGCTGCGTGCCGAAGATGAAGCTGCGACCATCGCCGAGCAGATCTGCCAGCCACGCGATGTGCGCGTTGAACCGCTGCAGATAGGTGCCGCGCTTGGTCTTCAGCTCGGCCGGCTCGATGCTCACGCCGAAGAACGGCTTGCGCTCGTCGATGAGCTCCTGGGGCAGCTTGCCCTCCAGGTTGCCGAGCGTGAGGCACACCGAGTTCATGAACGAACCCTTCTCGAACCACCAGCCGCATGCCCGGGCCAGAGCCGCCTGAGGGCTCGGATACAGGGAGCCGGCGTCGCCCAGCTTCTCCAGCACCGAGAGGATCAGCAAGGTGTCGCAGTAGAACTCCGCGCCGATCTGCAGGATCGGCGTGCGGCGGTAGCCGCCCGTCATCGGCGTGAGCTTGGGCCGTGGTGTCCAGATGGGGATCTCGACCGAGCCCCAGCTCAGGCCCTTGAGGCCCATCGCCAAGCGCGCCTTCTCGGAGTACGGCGACAGCGGGTAGTGATGCAGGATGGGCGTTGACACGGTTGTCTCCTTGGTGCGCCGAGGCGCTTTGGTTTGCATGGCAATTCTTTGCGCGCAAAGTATGTGCCGCCCGTGCGTGCTGTCAATCTAGGGTTCACACGGATCGAGCCCCTGGCTCGACCCACGCCTCGATTCGGCTCGCGTCACCGCGCGCAGGCAGCCTGCCGGCGACCAGCATGCCGAGCACATTGATCCCCGCCGCCACCCACACCGTGGACGCGTAGCTGCCGGAGCGGTCGAACAGCGCGCCCGCGAGCACCGGGAGGCCGACGGCTGCCGCGCACCAGGCGATGTAGAGGCGGCCTGCGATGCGACCGAACTGGTTCTTGTGCCAGTACTGCGCGATCGCGCCGGCGGCGAGCCCCGAGACGATGCCGTAGCCGGCGCCGATGAGGCCGAGGGCCAAGGCGGTCACGGGCGCGGGTCGTAGGGCGTCTCAGATGCGATCGTTTTGTTGGCTGACCGCCTGATCCTATGACGCCCCACCGCGCCGAAGGGCGTCACCCGAACGGCGCACTGACGGTACCGGTCCAGCCTGCCCTCCGAAGCCCTTCGTTGAACAGCGCCAAGTGTTCGGGGAACCGAAACGGATAGGTGGCGCGGACATACGCTTCGGAAAAGTCTGGCTGCAGACGCAGGAGTGTCCCCAGCGCGGCCCTCGCCTCCGATGCGCTTGCAGCGTAGCCAAGTGCGGCAACCAGCCGATGATGGGCGCGGACATTCTCTGGCTCCCGGGCGACTGCATCTGTTGCAGCGGCAATCGCACCGTCGACGTCACCGAGCAGCAGGCGCGAGAGAGACAGGTCGGCCAGTATCAAAGACCGCGACTGGTATTGGGGGTCCAGGTGCAAGACGGTCTCCAGGGCCGGCACCGCCTGCGCCGCACGCCCAGCAAAGAGGGCCACGCACCCCAGGAACTGGTATGCGATCACGGCCGAGGGGTTGAGCGCGATGGCTCGCTCGACCTCTTCAAGTGCCCTGTCGTGGTTGCGACTGGTCCACAGGATGGCGATGCCGAGCAACGCGTGAGACAGCCAGTCGTCGTCGTCGAGTTCAACCGCACGGCGCGCAGCGTGCAATGTCGCGGTCAAGGACCTCGGCGGATCCTTTGTCCAATCCGCCAGGGCGTCATGAAAGTGCGACAGCGCCATGAGCGAATGCGGATATGACGACGCAGGGTCAAGCTCGATCGCCTTTTCGAGCAGACGGCGCGCTTCGGCGGCATCCGCGCCAGCGAACGAGTGGACATGAGACAACGCCCCATACAGGCATGAAAGCGCACAGTGCGTGTAGTCCCAGCTGTCGAGATTGGCTGGATGCTTTCGCAGTGCGCGTTGGAGCTCTCGGCGGCTGAGTTGCGGCTCGATGCTTTGGGCAATGCAAGCCGTGATGTCGTCCTGGACCGCAAACATGTTGCCGAGATCACGATCGTATTGGCGTGTCCAGATCTCCGTTCGCGAGCTTGCATCCACAAGCTGCACGGAAATCCGGATCTTGCCGCCGGCCCGGCGCACGCTGCCTTGAAGACAGTATCTGGCACCAAGTTGCTGTGCCGCCGCCACGGAGTCGCCGACCCTCTCTCGACAAAGCCGCGCCGAGTTGCGGGCGATGACGGGAAATCTTCGCCAGCATGACAGTGCCGTCATGAGGTCTTCGGTGATTCCGTCAGCAAAGTGGGCATGGTCCGCGGTCTCGCTGAGGTCCTCGAACGGGAAGACTGCAATGGTCGGTTGAGTCCAGAGCGAGGCGGAGTCGACATCGCCGGCTGCCGCGCGAGCTGCCCTCGAGGCATGGTCGGAGGCGCCTCCGGATTCGGGTGTGCCTTCGTCCAGCGGCGCAGTGAATCGATAGCCGCGGCCCGGGATGGTGGCGATCGTGCGCGGGCCGAGAATCTTGCGCAGGTTGCTGATCTGCGTGGTGATGTTGTGCTCCTCCACCACAACGCCTGGCCACACGAGGTCGAGCAGTTCCTGCCGAGTCACCACCCGGTCGTGCCGCAGCGCCAGCGCCAGCAGCACATCGAACGCGCGTGCACCCAGCTCGAAGGGCCGGCCGCCGATGCGCAGCACCCGTTCGGCCGGGCTGATCTCCAGGCGGCCGAAGCGCAAGGGTGAGTCAGCGGGGTCGGGCGACATGGCAGCGCGGCGGCAAGCGTCAGGCAGGCCGCCGCGATGATCCCGCGTTTGACAACGTTTGAGAAGGCTTGAGGCCCAGCCGAGGACGTGCCGCCTGATGCTGCCGACACTGGGCTGCAGGTGCCCGCTGGGGTGCCTTCGATCTGCAGCCGCAACCTGGAGGTTCCATCATGTCGCAAGCTGTTCACCATGCCATCGATTCGAGCCGCTACGCCAAGTGCGTCGAGGTGTCCAAGCGCATCCGCTGGGACATCGACCACGACGTGATTCGCGGGCGCAAACTGGACTTCGGCAAGAAGTTCCTGCCGGATGGCCTGTCGATGGCAGCAAAGCTGCCGTTCTTGTCGGCCGAAGGCCAGCGACTGTTCTCGCAGGTCCAGGGCCGCACGTATGCGAACGTCTTCGGCCTTGTCGAACGCTTCATCGGCGCCAAGGTGCTGGAGATCAGCCGCGGTCACTGGCTCGGCGACCAGGTCGCGCTCGAAGCGCTGGTGCGCTTCACCGACGAAGAGTTGAAGCACCAGGAGCTCTTTCGTCGCCTCGAGACGATGATCGCGGCGGGCATGCCGCCTGGCTACCGGTTCCTGCCGCAGCCCAACGACGTTGCCCAAGCCGTGCTTGCTGCGTCGACCTGGGCCGTGCTCGCGCTGACTTGCAACATCGAGCTGTTCACGCAGGTGCACTACCGCAGCAGCATCGATCCGGACATGCAGGTCGATCCCCTCTGGAAGGACGTCTTCCTCTTCCACTGGAAGGAGGAGTCGCAGCATGCCATGCTCGACGAGATGGAATGGTTGCGCGAAGACGAAAGGCTGGACTCGGCGCAGCGCGACCGGGCGGTCGACGACTTGATCGGTCTGGTCAGCGCCGTCGACGGCATCTGCCGAATGCAGGCGACGGCGGACGCCGAGTACTTCTTGCAGACGGCGGGGCGCGAGTTCGACGCCGCACAAGCAAGGGCGATCAGCGACACGCTGCTTGCTGCGTATCGAGGGCAGTACATCGTGAGCGGTGTCCAGGACGCGCGCTTCCTCGCGATCCTCGGGTCGATGATCGATGCCCGGCAGGGTGCGCGCATCAACGCCGCGTTGGCCCCGATCGTCGGCGCTGGCCACTGAGAGTGGCCATGGCTAGGGCGCATTCGCGCCCTAGCCGCACGTCGCGACGAGGCGGCGCGCGAGGGCTGAATACGTCAGCCTCGGCCCGACTCACCGCGCCGGCAGCCTGCCGGCGACCAGCATGCCGAGCACATTGATCCCCGCGGCCACCCACACCGTGGAGGCGTAGCTGCCGGTGCGGTCGAACAGCGCGCCCGCGAGCACCGGCAGGCCGATGGCCGCCGCGCACCAGGCGATGTAGAGGCGGCCTGCGATGCGGCCGAACTGGTTCTTGTGCCAGTACTGCGCGATCGCGCCGGCGGCGAGCCCCGAGACGATGCCGTAGCCGACGCCGATGAGGCCGAGGGCGAAGGCGGCGCTCACCGGCGTGGGATTCAGCATCAGCAGCATGGCGCCCGCGAGCGAGCACGCATGCGCGCCCACGCCCACGCGCGCGGCCGCGAAGTGATCGACCAGCCATCCGCCGCCGATGCGGGCGGCGCCGACGGCCCCGGTGACGAAGGTGGTCGCGCCCACCGCGAACGCCGCGGCGCCGCCGTAGGCCTGCACGATCGCGGCGGCCTGGCTCAGCACCGTGAGGCCGGCCGACGCGGCCAAGAAGAACACCGCCGCCAGCAGGTAGAACGTGCGCCCGAGCCGGCCGCCCTCGGCCTGCGGCGCGGACGTGTCTTGCATCTCGATCCGCGCGGCCCGCAGCAGGGCCGCCGCGCTCGCGCACGCCACCAGCACGACGGCGCCGAGACCCGCGAGCGTGGGCCGCACCCCGAAGACCGCGATCGACCAGCCGAAGACCGGCGCGCCGAGCATCGCGCCGAGCGGGTAGAGGCTCACGACATAGCCGTTGGCGAGGCCGCGGCGTTGGATCACCGTCTGGTTCACCGCCTGCTGCGCGATGATGAACAGCACGCCCGCGCCCGGGCCGAACAGCACCCCGTAGCCGAGCGCGAACTGCGTGAAGCCCGACGCCGACGCGGCGAGCACCAGCCCCAACCCACTGGTGAGGCCGCACGCGAGCGCCAGCGTCACCGGAGAGAGCCGCCGGTAGAGCTGCGGCGCGAAGTTCATGCCCACCGTGAGCGTGACGGTGGCGAGCCCGAACACGAAGCCCATCTCCGCGCGCGTGGCACCGAGCAGCGCCTCCATCGGCTTGAGGAACACGCTGAAGGCGTAGAGCGTGCCGAACGGCAGATTGACGACGGTCGCGGCGAGGAGTGCGGCTGCGCCGCGGTGGCCTGGGCTCACGGCATCCGCATCAACGCCGCGGGCCCTCGGCGGGGTGCCACTGCAAGGTGGAGCATGATGGGGAGCGGCAGATGTGGAGGTTGGTCGTTTGCACGGGAGTATCGCGTGACACGAACTGACCCCACTCACCCCCAACACATCTCCGTCATGACCTGCTGCGGCTTTTTCGGGCCAATCATTCCTGGAAGGCGGCTCGGTTGGGGACGGGGTGATGCTGCTGCTTGAACTCGAGCGGCGTCAAGTAGTTCAAGCTGCTGTGCGGTCGGATGGCGTTGAAGTGAAGGCGCCAGGTTTCGATGACGACCTTGGCCTCGGCGCGGGATCGGAACCACTCGATGCTCAGGCACTCGTCGCGGAACCTGCCATTGAAGCTCTCGTTGGTTCCGTTCTGCCAGGGCTTGCCGGGATCGATCAGCGCGGTGGCGATGCCGCTCTCGGCGATCCACTCGAGGATGGCGTGGCTGACGAACTCCGGCCCGTTGTCCGAGCGAAGGAAGAGCGGCGCTCCGTGCGCGCTGATGAGACGCGAGAGCACCTCGATCACGCGCTTGGAGCGGATCGAGCCGGCCACGTCGATGGCCAGGCATTCGTGAGTGAACTCGTCGACCACCGTCAAGCACTTGATCTGCTGGCCCTGGGCGGTGGCATCGAACACGAAGTCGTACGCCCAGACGAAGTTGGCGTTGCTCGGCGGCAGCGGCCGAGGACGGCCGGTGGCGATGCGCCGGCGCGGCCTCCTCCGCGGCAGCTGCAGCCCGGCCTGGCGCCATAGCCTGTGGGTGCGGTGTACGCCGAGCTGGTGGCCCTGGCGGCGCAGGAAGATGCGGATGCGTCGATAGCCGTAGCGCGGGTACTGCGCCGAGAGAGTCTTCATGGCTGCAATCACAGGTGCGTCCTTCGCCGGCAGGGTCAATTCGTAGCTGAGGGTGGACCGCGCGATGCCGAGCAGCCCGCAGGCGCGCCGCTCGGACAGGCCGTGTTCGCAAGCGAACCCGACCTGCTCGCGCCGCGCCTGCGGGCTCACCACTTTTTTGCATTGATCTCCTTGAGCACGGAGATGTCGAGATCGCGCTCGGCCAGCAGCCGCTTCAAGCGATTGTTCTCGGCTTCCAGCGCGCGCAGCCGCTTGACATCGACCGGCGCCAGCTCACCGAAGTGCTTGCGCCAGGAGTAGATGGTCTGCTCGCTGACTTTGTTCTTCTTGGCCGCCTCGGCGACGCTGCTGCGGTCGGCCTCCCTCAGGATGGCCACCATCTGCTCTTCGGTGAATCGACTCTTCCTCATGGGCTCCTCGCTGTCGAAGAGCCATCTTCCCAGGAACTGACTGGACCGGAGAAACCGGGCAGGTCACGACTGCCTCGCGCCGCGCCTGCGGTAGTGGATGACTTTTTTCGGATTGATCTCCTTGAGCACGGAGATGTCGAGGTCTCGCTCGGCCAGCAAGCGCTTCAGTGGAGCGTTCTCGGCCTCCAGGGCCTTGAGCCGTTTGACGTCGCTAGGCGCGAGCTCACCGAAGTGCTTGCGCCACGAGTAGATGGTCTGCTCGCTGACCTTGTGCTTCTTGGACGCGGCGGCGACCGACGTGGCGTCGGCTTCGCGCAGGATGGCGACCATCTGTTCGTCGCTGAATCGGCTCTTCCTCATGGGCTCCTCGCTGTCGAAGAGCCATCTTCCCAGTTATCTGTGGCACGAAGAAACCGGGCAGGTCAGTCACCTCGTCCCGATTCGTCTCGGAACGTCACCAAACGGCGTCGTCAATTGCATCAGCAAGGCAGTCGGTGCTTGTGAACGGTAGCACGCGGATACGGTGGTATACCCAATCCGGCGACCCGTCCTTCCTGCAAGAATCCACTTACTCCTACCACCTGCAACGCATCGCAATGACGTCAAACGATCGCATCATCCTTGACCAGATTCTTGAGACGACGAGAGCCGAACGGGCCCCCACCCTAAATTCAAGCGAGTACTTTGAGGTCTTCACTGCTGAGCAGACGCTCAAGGACTTCGATCTCTCGTACGACGAAATACAGGGTGGGATCGTGGGTAACGGAGGGGACGGCGGGATTGATGCTGTTTATGTCTTCGCAAATGGCGATCTAGTGCATGACGACAGTGATCTCTCAGTGTTGAAGAAGGGTGTTGCCCTCGAACTGATTGGAGTTGAAGTTGGAGTTGACCCTGTTTCACGGACGGGTTGTGACTTGATTTCAAGTCGGACGTGACGTCTCCCCGGACGCCGGACAGTTCTGAACTAGAGGATGGCCGCTTCCATGGGTTGTCCTGACCGCATTGTGGCGAACTCGCTCGGGGTCAGGTTGCCGAGCGAGCCGTGTGGCCGGTGGTGGGAGCCTGTCCTGAATTTTGTGTGCGAGGCATAGCATGACGACAAGGAGCATGTATGCCGAGCAAGACGAAGACGAAGAACGCGGCGATCGCCGCCAAGACGGCGGCGCTGCCGAAGATCCCCAAGGAACTGATTGACCAGTTCGTCGACGGGGCCGATGAGCGGCCGAGGCGGTCAATGCACGCCTCGATGGCGTTCAAGAAGGCGCTGATCGAGCGCGCCTGGGCGGCGAGCTGTCGCATCACCTGGGCTACCGCCCGGCGCGAGCCAAGCCCGAAGACGCGGCCAACCACCGCAACGGTGCCAGCGGCAAGACGGTGCTGACCGACGACGGCCCGCTGCGCATCGAGGTGCCGCGCGACCGCGAGGGCACGTTCGAGCCGCTGCTCATCCCCAAGCACGAGCGGCGCTTCACCGGCTTCGACGACAAGATCGTGGCCATGTACGCGCGCGGCATGACGTGCGCGAGATCCAGGGCTTCCTGGCCGAGCAGTACGGCACCGAGGTCCCCCCGAGTTCATCAGCTCGGTCACCGATGCGGTGATGGCCGAGGTGGCGGCCTGGCAGGCCCGCCCGCTGGAGCCGCTGTACCCGGTGGTCTTCTTCGACGCGCTGCGGGTGAAGATCCGCGAGGACGCGGTGGTGCGCAACAAGGCCATCTACCTGGCGCTGGGCGTGCTGCCCGACGGCACGCGCGACATCCTCGGGCTGTGGATCGAGAACACCGAGGGTGCCAAGTTCTGGCTGAAGGTGTTCAACGACCTGAAGACGCGCGGCGTGGCCGACATCCTGATCGCCGTGACCGACGGCCTGAAGGGCATCGGCGAAGCGCTGGCGCGGTGTTCCCGGCCACCACGCTGCAGACCTGCATCGTGCACCTGATCCGCAACAGTCTGGACTACGCGAGCTGGAAGGAGCGCAAGGCTGCTGGCCGCGGCGCTCAAGCCCGATCTACACGGCCCCCAGCGCCGAGGCGGCAGCCGCCGAACTGGATGCCTTCGAGCAGGCCCCTGGGGCCGCAAGCTCCCCACGGTCGCGGCGGCCTGGCGCCGCGCCTGGGACCGGGTGATTCCGTTCTTCGCCTTCCCGCCGGCGGTGCGCCGCGTGATCTACACCACCAACGCCATCGAGAGCATCCACGCGCGGCTGCGCAAGATCATCAAGACGCGCGGCCACTTCCCCAGCGACGATGCGGCCACCAAGCTCATCTGGCTGGCGCTGCGCAACATCACCGCCGACTGGGGCCGCGCGGCCAAGGAATGGCGCGAGGCGATGAACCAATTCGCGATCGCTCTACGGCGATCGATTCACGCAAGAGCCGCCGCGTAACAATGCGGCACCGACTTGCCCACCGCGTCGGTCGTTCGTCGCAAGCGACGCCCGCCGCCGTGGACAAGTCTCAGCGCCTCGCACACAGAAATTCAGACGGCCCCGGTGGTGGTTGTAGTCGTCCTGCCAAGCCCTCAGCTTTTCGCGCACGTCGTGCATCGTGATGAACTCGTTGACGTTGAGGAACTCATCGCGCAGCCGACCGTTGAACGACTCGATCAGCCCGTTGTCGGTGGGTTTACCCGGCCGCGTGTAGTCGAGCTTGACGCCGCGCTTGTACGCCCAGTCGTCCAGCGCCTTGGAGGTGAACTCGGTGCCGTTGTCTACCGTGATCGCACGCGGCAATCCACGCTGCCTGGCGGCTTGGTCCAACGCCTGGCCGACACATCGGCCGGTCAGTCGGTAGTTGGCCTCCAGTGACACGCTCTCGCGACTCCACTGATCGATGACGGTGAGGATGCGGAATTTGCGCCCATCGTGCATCTGGTCGTGCACGAAGTCCATGCTCCAGTGCTGGTTCGCTGCGGTGGCAGGCACGACCTTGCCTCGCAGCAGCGCAATGCGCTTGCGCCGTCTCACCTTCATGCGCAGCTGCAAGCCTTCGAGGCGGTACAGCCGATACACCCGTTTCTTGCCCACCGCCCAGCCTTCGCGCTTGAGCATCACCAGTACGCGAAGGTAGCCGAACCGCGGTCGGCTCATGGCAATGTCGCGAATGCGTTGGCGCAGTGCGCTTTGGTCGCGTGCCGTGCTCTTGGCATACCACACCGAACGCTGCAGCAGCGCCAGGCGGCATGATCGGTGCACGCTGATCTTGAAGCGCTCCTGCATCCAGGCTGCCAGCTCGCGCCGCTTGACAGCCTTCAGAGCTTTTTTTTCACCACCTCCTGCAGGATTTGCTTGTCCAGCGTGAGGTCTGCGACGATGCGCCGCAGCCGCGCGTTCTCGTCCTCGAGCATCTTGAGCTTGCGCAGCTCGCTGACGCCAAGCTCGGCGTACTTCTTCTTCCACGTGTAGAACGTCGCATCCGAGATGCCGATCTGCCGGCACACATCGGCCACCGGCGTCCCGCCCTCAGCGAGCCTCAGCGCGTAGGCGATCTGCTCTTCGGTGAACCTGCTCTTCTTCATCGCTTCTCCTGGCCCCGTTCGGGGCGCTCAGAAGCGACCGTACCTCTAGTTTTGACCTGTCCAGGTTTTCCGGGGAGACGTCAGATGGCCTCTTCTACGAGACGCACTATGTCCGATCACAAGCGCTGATTTGCGAGGCGCTTAAGGAAGCAAGGACGCGGGCGCTGAAGTCAGCCGCAGCCAGCATATTCAAGGAACTCCTGCTGGTTGCCATAAAGAGCTACGCAGGCACGAGCTACAGCGGCGGCAATTTCACCGCGTACACTTCTTCTGGGCAGACCATATCAGGGACATACACGAAGTACGACAGTTCTTGGCTTGGGGAGCACTACGCCCGTGGGTTGGATGCTGTCTTTGCCGGGACCGCTTCGCTCGCAGACATCAATCGTGAGATGAGTCGACTGGACTGCGCGGCGTTGTAGTTTACCCATGTGGGGTGAAGCAGTAGGCAAGCAGTGAGGTTAGGTCGCGGCCATGGGATGGTAGCCAAGTTGGACTTCAGTGGGCTTGTCGGTTCGCTTGGGATACGGACAGGCATAGCGATTGAGGGGCGCCTTTGTCCCGACCAGTACATCGGTCGACTAGGCGATCTGGGGCTCGCAGGCGCAATGAGCCATCGGTTTGCGGCTGACTCCAGGCCACGTGGTGGTGGGCTACTCGTAGTTCTTGAGTCTCCACACATCGAGGAGTTTCGTGGTGAGCCTGCACCCGCGCGAGGGAGAACGGGAAGGAATATTGCGAAGTACCTTGGGCAGGTTGCGCCGGCCGGCGTGGGCCCCGATTCGCCGGTGGTCCTTGTCAACGCGATTCAACTTCAGTGCTCGCTCGGTTTCCCAACAGAGTGCTTTCGAGACAAAGTGTTCACAGCGGTCTGGAACAGCGGCGGACGTGCGGATTTCGTTGATCGCTTGCGCAGACTTTCCCGGCCCCGAGACCTCGTGCTCTGCTGTTGCACCAAGGGAGCGAGCCAGAAGCCGGTCGCGCACCTGCGGCAACTGGTTTACACGGCCATTTGTGAGACCCTACCGACTGTGACCTGCTCGCGGCGTACGCATCCGGCGGCGTGGCACAAACCCGAGCTGCGTGACTATGAATGGTGAGGACTGAGGCGATTCGACTCATCCCGCGGCCGCCCCAACCGAGCCGCATACAGACGAGGTGTGCAGTGATCGCCTAAGTACCCACCCACCCCCTGGCATTCCCAAACATCCGCATCCACGGACTGCGCGCCGAGCGCTCGCCGCTCGTCCAGCTCATCTGCACGTTGCGGAACACGCGCTCGGGGTGCGGCATCAGCACGGTGAAGCGGCCGTCGGCGGTGGTCACGGCGGTGAGGCCGTCGGGGCTGCCGTTGGGGTTGTGCGGGTAGGTCTCGGTGGGCCGGCCGGTGTTGTCCACGAAGCGCATCGCGCGGTGCACGGCCTTAGGGTCTCCCCGTTGCGAGAAGTCGGCAAAGCCTTCGCCGTGCGCCACCGCGATGGGGATGCGGCTGCCGGCCATGCCCTTGAAGAACAGGCTCGGGCTGTCGAGCACTTCCACCAGTGACAGCCGCGCTTCGAACTGCTCGCTCTTGTTGCGCGTGAACTTGGGCCACGCCTGCGCGCCGGGGATGATGGGGCTCAGCGCGGCCATCATCTGGCAGCCGTTGCACACGCCGAGCGCGAACGTGTCCCTGCGCTGAAAGAACGCCGCGAACTGCTCTGTCAGCGCGGGGTTGAAGAGGATGCTCCGCGCCCAGCCCTCGCCGGCTCCCAGCGTGTCGCCGTAGCTGAAGCCGCCACAGGCCACGAAGCCGGTGAACTGATCGAGCCGCGCCCTGCCCGCCTGCAGGTCGCTCATGTGCACGTCGAAGGTGTCGAAGCCCGACTGCGCCATCGCGTAGCTCATCTCGAGGTGCGAGTTCACGCCCTGCTCGCGCAGGATCGCGCGTTGTGAAGGTCAGGCTCGAGACGATTCATGCGCCCGTTACCGATGCGAGCGGCGAAGCTTCGCCGGCGCGGTGCTTTCGTTCAACGACGGGAGGTACCTCCGTCGCCATCCAGCTTCATCCGGACCAGCAATTCTTGGTATCTCGGGTCCGCATGCAGATTACGGAGCATCGGATCCACCTTTATCCCGGTCATGGCGGCGTCACGCTGACGGAAGGCCCTTTCCAGCCAAGCGAAAGCCGCATCGACCTCGCCACGATAGGCGTGCACGTGGGCGATTTCGTATGCGAAACCGAGGGCATGGGTCCTCTCTAGATGGCTCAACGCGGCATCCGAATCAGCGCTTCTCCCAAGGTCCCAGTAGACGATCGGTGAAACGCAAAACCGCCGCGCCTCGTCCGGTTCCTGCTCAACCACCGTCAGCGCCTCGGACTTCTTGCCTTGAAACAGTAGCGTCGCCGCGAGGAATGCCTTGGCGCCCGCGTGGGAGGGACTGAGTTCCGACGCCCGCCGAAAGGCGCTCGCGGCCTCCTCTAGGCGCCCAGCTGTGAAGAGAGTGAAACCCAGGTTCAAGTGCGAGCTAGCTGACAAGGGATTGCGCTCCAGCGACCTACGATCAGCCGCGATCGTGTCATCCATTCGCCCGAACATCCAACCGATCGAAGCGAGAGAGTCTGCCAATGATTGGGAATCCGGATCCAGTTCGATCGCGCGCCGATACTCGGCCTCGGCACCCTGCCAATCCCAGTCGAACTCGATCAGAATGCTTGCCCGCACCTGGTGTGCCCGAGGCAGATTCGGGTCGATTCGCAGAGCATGATCCACGGCATCACGCGCTTTGACAGCGCTTTCCGCGATAGAAACTGACTCCGATCCGAAGAAGCCCAATGAATGGTAGGCGTTGCCGAGATTTGCCCAGGCCAGCGCATAGTTTGGATCGAGCTTGATCGCCTGCTTATAGCGCTCGATCGCCTTTTCCATGTCGACTTTCGTCATGCGATTGACAAAGAAGTCCGCTTCCAGCAGCAGGTTGTAGGCCTGAATGTTCGATTGACGGCTCTCGCGTCGCGTGCCGCTCGTGTGAATCGCAACCTGGAGTGCCTCGGCGACGGTGTTCGCGATCTCGTCCTGGAGTTTGAAGATGTTCTTCAAGCTCCTGTCATAGGTCCGGGACCAAAGGTGGGTTCCATCGGTCGCTCGGATCAGTTGCGCCGTGATACGCAACTCGTTACCCGATTTGCGAACACTTCCTTCGAGCAGATGGGCCACGCCTAGTCTCTGCGCGATCAACCGAACATCCTCGTTCTTGCCCTTGAACTGGAACGATGACGTGCGTGCAATCACCTTCAGGCCGGGCGCGTGGCTCAGATGGTCGATCAATTCCTCAGACAGCCCGTCAGAGAAGTACTCCTGATCGTGCTTCTCACTCATGTCGACAAAGGGCAACACGGCAATCGACTTGCTGTCCACGGTGGCGCGGTTTCGACCTGTGGTCGCCAGCCCGTCCTCCGGGTGCATCCTGAAAGCGTGCACAGGGTCGGCGATGTTCTTGACTTGCTGTTCTCCCATGTCTTCGAAGCTGGCCCGCACGCGATTACGCACTGAACTACGCACGGCGTCGGATACCGTGACACCGCCAGGCGATGCCAATGCTTGCAATCGAGATGCGATATTCACGCCGTCGCCGTAGATGCTGCCGTCGGGCTTCTCGATCAAATCGCCCAGGTGCACACCGATTCGAAAGCGCATGCAGCGGTCCTCTGACAGCTGGGCCGCTTGCGACTCGAGAACTCGCTGGGCATCGAGCGCTGCGCCCACAGCACCGGCAGCGGTCTCGAAGACCGCCAGGACGGAGTCGCCCGCCATGTCGACAACGCGACCGCCGTGGGCGTGAATCGCGTCCCGGAACGTACTCCTGGCTGCGTCCAGTGTCACAACCGTGCCCTGATTGTCTTGCGTCATCAGGCGCGCGTAGCCCATAGCATCGGCCGCGAGGATCGCGGCCAGGCGTTGGCGGATGCCTGTGCCTTCGCTCAACGACAACTCCTATGGTGTTCTACATGCTATGCCAACCACTCCGGCGACGCCAGAGCGCAGCTCGCTTGGTTTCGGTGCAGGCGCCGATGGCGGTGAGAGCGGTCGGGTTGCGCGGCCCGTGGGCCGTGCTCGCTGGTTCATCGCCTGCACCCGATAGCTACCCCACCCACCCCCTCGCATTCCCAAACATCCGCATCCACGGACTACGCTCTGACCGCTCGCCGCTCGTCCAGCTCATCTGCACGTTGCGGAACACGCGCTCGGGGTGCGGCATCAGCACGGTGAAGCGGCCGTCGGCGGTGGTCACGGCGGTGAGGCCGTCGGGGCTGCCGTTGGGGTTGTCCGGGTGGTCCCTCGGTCGCTTGCCGCTGTTGTCCACGCTAGTCTTTCGACTGCCGAATGACCCCCAGTCCGAGATTCGATGTGTAGTAGACCAGATCCGGCAATCCGTCGGAATTGAGATCGACAACACACATGCTGGCGGGATCAAAGGATGCCTCGAAGATCGACAACGGGTGAATCCCGGTCAGCCGGAATGTCGAGTTATTGGTGCCCAACGCAGCCCCGGCAAAGTAGAAGGGAGATCCGCCAGACCCAGCCACACCGAGCACGAGGAGGTCGACGACGCCATCTGCATTCACATCAGTCACGAACCACAGCCGCGCCGCCAGGTCTACGCCGAACGCAAGCGCGTAGCCCGCCCCTGGCTGCTTTACATAGACCGCGCCAGCGTGGTTCGGATCGAGAAAGACGAAGTCCAGGTGACCATCACCGTTGACATCGATCACGCGCATCAGACGGCAAGACGAAAAGCCGGCACAGACACCGTCGAACAGGGAGGTCAGCACGGGGCTTACTTCCCAGGTACCCGAACCACTGACGTTCAGAGCGATCAGGTGTGGTGCACCATTGAGCACGTCGCGGTAGTTGACGACGATGTCCCTTTGTCCGTCGCCGTCGACGTCGGCGACAGCAACCTCGAAACCCCCGCTGTTCAGCGGGAGCGAGGCGGACTGTATCGCCGTCAGACCCGACCCGGTATTGATGAACACCTGCAGCCCAGACGCCGAAAGTAGCTGATCTGTCCCGATCAAGTCGGGCCTCCCGTCGCCGTTCACGTCTGCCACTGTGAGTGTCTTGGTGTAGCTCGTGGACATGAAGTCAACTGCATGGAACTGACCAGCCAGATCACGCTTGAAGATCCGAAGGCCGGACGTGACAGCGTCACCCACCTTGTACTCAGGTACAACGATTTCTGGCAATCCGTCGCCGTCGACGTCCACCAGAGCGACGGTAGCGAACTGCTCAAGGAAGTTGGGTGAGCCAACGATGGCATCGACCTCCTGTGACTGTACGAATTGACCACCGGGTGCCTGCATGAAGATGTTCAGCGCGTATCCGGTCGGTGGAAGCGTTCCAGGTGACGAAGGCGGCAATCCGGTGAGTGTCACCAGGTCGGGACGGCCGTCGCCATCCAAATCGGCGGCTGCGACCTTGTCGGGTCCAGTGAACACATGTGGCAAAGGACCTGCGAGTTGCTGGACCTCGAATCCGACCACGTCCGTGGTGAACGCGATGTTCACATCGCGCCGCAGGATCGCGCCGCTGTCCGACGTTGCCCCCGACTGAATGGTCAGGACATACGGGGTGTTCCTGCGCAGGGGAGAAGCCGGAGTCACCACGAGAGTTTTGCCATCCCCGCCAAAGCTCAGACTGATCGCGACAGATTGGTTGAGGCTGGTGAGCCGCACGCTTCCTAGCGCGACTCCGGCACTGCTAACAGGGGCGTTGAAGCCAACTTGGATCGCCACAAAGGGGTCGACCGTCTGGGCGCCACTGGCTGGGAACGCCGAAATAACGGCCAGGTCGGCCTGTGCCGACGACCCCCCTCCACCACCGCCGCCGCATCCTGCGAGCGCGAGAACAGTGACGCACAGCGCGCGCGCGATCCATTTCTGAGCCAACGTCATCACCCCTCCCCAGCGGACTTCTTCTCGGCATGACGCTAAGGGTCACGTCAATGGGACAGCATCGGTGAGAACCCGGTAGAACCCGGACGAAATTGCGCAACCCCCTACGAAACGATGGTCGAAGGAGGTGCGGATGCAGCGTTGGGGCGGCCTGTCGTGCGATCAGAGACCGACTCGACGAACCCTACTCCACCCACCCCCTCGCATTCCCAAACATCCGCATCCACGGACTCCGCGCCGAGCGCTCGCCGCTCGTCCAGCTCATCAGCACGTTGCGGAACACGCGCTCGGGGTGCGGCATCAGCACGGTGAAGCGGCCGTCGGCGGTGGTCACGGCGGTGAGGCCGTCGGGGCTGCCGTTGGGGTTGTGCGGGTAGGTCTCGGTCGGCTGGCCGGTGTTGTCCACGAAGCGCATCGCGCGGTGCACGGCTGATGCGTCGCCGCGCTGGCTGAAGTCGGCAAAGCCTTCGCCGTGCGCCACCGCGATGGGGATGCGGCTGCCGGCCATGCCCTTGAAGAACAGGCTCGGGCTGTCGAGCACTTCCACCAGTGACAGCCGCGCTTCGAACTGCTCGCTCTTGTTGCGCGTGAACTTGGGCCACGCCTGCGCGCCGGGGATGATGGGGCTCAGCGCGGCCATCATCTGGCAGCCGTTGCACACGCCGAGCGCGAACGTGTCCTTGCGCTGAAAGAACGCGGCGAACTGCTCCGTCAGCGCGGGGTTGAAGAGGATGCTCCTCGCCCAGCCCTCGCCGGCGCCCAGCGTGTCGCCGTAGCTGAAGCCGCCGCAGGCCACGAAGCCGGTGAACTGATCGAGCCGCGCCCTGCCCGCCTGCAGGTCGCTCATGTGCACGTCGAAGGTGTCGAAGCCCGACTGCGCCATCGCGTAGCTCATCTCGATGTGCGAGTTCACGCCCTGCTCGCGCAGGATCGCGAGCTTCGGTCTTCGCGGTGTTGACGTACGGCGCGGCCACGTCGGTGGCGGCGATCGAAGGTCAGGTGCACGTGCAGGCCGGGGTCGGCGGGGTCGCCGGCCGCGGCGTGCTCGGCGTCGGCACCCGCGGGGTTGTCGCGCTCGCGCGCGATGCGCCAGCTCACCTCGTCCCACGCCTGGTGCAGGTCTTTGAGCGGCGCGCTCCACTGCGCCTTGGCGTCGCGCCAGATCTCCATCACGCCGCGGTCGTTGGGCTTGCCGATGGTGTGGCTCCAGCGGCTCAGGCCGTGCGCGCGCAGCGTGGCCATCACCGCGTCGCGCTCGGCGGTCTTCACCTGGATCACCGCGCCGAGCTCTTCGTTGAACAGCGCTTCGAGCGTGAGCTGGATGCGGCGCGAGCTCACCTGCGAGGCCCAGTTCTTGGAGTCGCCGTATTCGGCGCGGCTGTCGCCGATGCCGTCGCCTTCGGTGACGAGCAGGTCCACGTTGAGGCTCACGCCCAGGTGGCCGGCAAACGCCATCTCGCACACCGCGGCCCACAGGCCGCCATCGCTGCGGTCGTGGTAGGCGAGCAGCTTGTGTTGTGCGCGCAGTTCGTTGATGGCGGCGACCAGGCTCTTGAGCAGCGCGGGGTCGTCGAGGTCGGGCACCGTGTCGCCGAACTGGTTGATGCTCTGCGCCAGGATCGATCCGCCCATGCGGCGCTGGCCGCGGCCGAGGTCGATCAGGATCAGCGTGGTGTCACCCGCTTGGAGTTGCGGCGTGAGCGTGGCGCGCACGTCGTCGAGCGCGGCGAACGCGGTGACGATCAGGCTCACCGGCGCGGTCACCTGTTGCGTGGCGCCGGTTGTCGTCGGTCCACTTGGTGCGCATCGAGAGGCTGTCTTTGCCCACCGGGATGCCGACGTTCAGCGCGGGGCACAGCTCCAGCCCCACGGCGCGCACGGTGTCGTACAGCGCGGCGTCTTCGCCGGGCTCGCCGCAGGCGGCCATCCAGTTGGCGCTGAGCTTCACGCGCGGCAGTTCGATCGGCGCGGCCAGCAGGTTGGTGATGGCCTCGCCCACCGCCATGCGGCCCGAGGCCGGCGCGTTCAGCGCGGCCAGCGGCGTGCGCTCGCCCATGCACATGGCCTCGCCCCGAAAGCCCGCGTAGTCGGCCAGCGTGACCGCGCAGTCGGCCACCGGCACCTGCCACGGGCCCACCATCGGGTCGCGGTGGCTGAGTCCACCGACCGTGCGGTCGCCGATCGTGATGAGAAACCGCTTGCTCGCCACCGTGGGGTGGCGCAGCACGGTGAAGCAGGCGTCTTCGAGCTTGACGTCGGTGAGGTCGAGCTTGGCTTCGGTGCGCGCGATGCGCTGCACGTCGCGGTGCATCTTGGGCGGCTTGCCGAGCAGCACTTCCATCGGCATGTCGAATGGCGCGCTCGCCGCCCGGGCCGTCTTCGAGCACCAGCGTGCGCTCGTCGCTCGCCACGCCCACGATCGCGTACGGGCAGCGCTCGCGCACGGCCATCGCGTCGAACAGCGGCAGGCCGTTGGGGTCGAGCGCGATCACGTAGCGCTCCTGGCTCTCGTTGCACCAGATCTCTTTGGGCGCGAGGCCGGTCTCTTCGAGCGGCACCTTGCGCAGGTCGAACGTGGCGCCTTTGCCGGCGCCGTCCACCAGCTCGGGGAACGCGTTGCTGATGCCGCCGGCGCCCACGTCGTGGATCGCGAGGATCGGGTTGTTCTCGCCGAGCAGCCAGCAATGGTTGATCACCTCTTGCGCGCGGCGCTGGATCTCGGGGTTGCCGCGCTGCACCGAGTCGAAGTCGAGCGCGGCGGTGTTGCTGCCGGCGGCCATCGAGCTCGCCGCGCCGCCGCCCATGCCGATGCGCATGCCCGGGCCGCCGAGCTGGATCAGCAGCGTGCCGGCGGCGAATGGGTTCTTGTGGGTCTGGCCGTCGCTGACGGCGCCGAGGCCGCCCGCGATCATGATCGGCTTGTGGTAGCCGCGCTGCACGCCGGCCACCTGCTGCTCGTACACGCGAAAGTAGCCGCCGAGGTTGGGCCGGCCGAACTCGTTGTTGAACGCGGCGCCGCCGAGCGGCCCCTCGGTCATGATCTGCAGCGCGCTGGCGATGTGCTCGGGCTTGCCGGTGCTGCTCTGCTCCCACGGCTCTTGCGTGCCGGGCAGATGCAGGTTGCTCACGCTGAAGCCGGTGAGGCCGGCTTTCGGGCGCGCGCCGCGGCCCACCGCGCCTTCGTCGCGGATCTCGCCGCCGGCGCCGGTGCTGGCGCCGGGGAACGGCGAGATCGCGGTCGGGTGGTTGTGCGTCTCCACCTTCATCAGCACGTGCGAGGTTTCGGGGCGCGCCTCGTACACCGGCGCGTTGGTGAAGCCGCGCGGCGCCCAGCGCTGAATGGGCCCGCCTTGCATCACCGCGGCGTTGTCGCTGTAGGCCGAGATCGTGCCCTGCGGGCTCATCTTCTCGGTGTGGCGGATCATCTGGAACATCGAGTGTTCCTGCGCCACGCCGTCGATCGTGAAGCGCGCGTTGAAGATCTTGTGGCGGCAGTGTTCGCTGTTGGCCTGCGCGAACATCATCAGCTCGACGTCGATGGGGTTGCGCTTCAGTTTCTGACCGAAGGCATCGAGCAGGTAGTCGATCTCGTCGTCGCTGAGCGCGAGGCCGTATTCGGTGTTGGCCTGCACCAGCGCGGCCTTGCCCTGGCCCAGCACGTCGACGTGCGCCATCGGCTGCGCGGGCTGCGCGTCGAACAGGTGCGCGGCGGCCTCGATGTCGAACGCCACGCTCTCGGTCATGCGGTCGTGCAGCAGCGCGGCGCAGGCTTGCAGCTCCTGCTCGTTCAGCGGCTTGGGGCCGCGCAGCAGGCCGCCTTCGAGCTGCAGCCGGTACTCGGTGACACGCTCGATGCGCCGCACCGGCAGCGCGCAGTTGTGCGCGATGTCGGTGGCCTTGCTGGCCCACGGGCTCACGGTGCCCAGGCGCGGCATCACGACGATCAGCGCGCCGTCGGTGGGGCCGGTGTAGCGTCTCGCCGTTGTCGAGCAGCGCCTTGAGCTTGTCGTGTTGCGCTTGCGGCAGCGGCCCGTCGCTGCATGCCCAGTAGGCGTGGCGCGCATGCACCGCCGCCACGCGCGGCACGCGGGCTCGCAGTCGTTGCAGAAGGGATTGGGAGCGGAAGGCCGAGAGCGCGGGGCCGCCCTCGAGGTGAATCAGGTGGAGGACGACGGCGGCATGACCAAGTGTCGGTGGGGCGCGGCGCGCGCCGGGGCTACGAAGGCTGAATTCTAGGGGGACCCGCGCGGCCGAGGCCTGACGGTGGCGATTCTGTAACTGGCGCCTGCTTGCGCGACGGACGAGACCATCGAGCAGCGGCGCGGGAAGGCCCGGTCGAGGCACCCACCCCTTGTTTGCCCTACTGGTGGCACGCTGAGCGCGTTGCTAGCGTGACGGCTTACAAAAGATTTACCAACAAGGCAGGGAGAGGTTCTCTGGCAGGGCCTTACCGGGCCGCTCCTTGTTGGAGTCAACCAAAAGGAGAAGCCGCTATGCGTTTCCGTTCACTTCGTATCCTCGTTGCGCTGGCAGCGGTCTTCACCGCGTTGGCCCCGCAAGACTCGCAGGCCATCAGGCCGGCGCGGAGCCAGGTGGTGGTGCCATCAACCCGGCCGTGCTGCCGATCGGTCTGCGCAAGCAGCCGGTGACGGTGGTTGTTCAATTGGCGGGCGAGCCGGTGGCGGTGCGGCAAGCCGACGCAGGCCGCAAGCTCGAACGCGGCGAGCGCGAGCAGATCAAGGCGCAGTTGCGCGCGGCGCAGTCGTCCTTGCACGCCAACATCACGGGCATGGGCGGGACGGTGCTGGCGAACTACCAAGCCTCCTACAACGGCATCAAGGTGCGCATTGCGCGCGACCAGGTGAATCAGCTGGCGGCGCTGCCGGGCGTGGTGGGCGTACGACCGCTCATCCCCATCAGGCGCACCAACGTGCACGGCATCCCCGGTATCGGCACCCCCGCGGTCTGGCAAAGCCTGGGTGTGCACGGCGAGGGCATCAAGGTCGGCATCATCGACACCGGCATCGACTACACGCACGCCAACTTCGGCGGGCCGGGCACGGTGGCCGCATACGAGGCGGCGCACGCCGCCGAAACGGCGCCGCGAATCCGGCGTTGTTCGGCCCCGGGGCTCCGCGCGTGAAGGGCGGCACCGACCTGGTCGGCGACAGCTACAACGCCGATCCGGATACGGGGACCTATCAGCGGATGCCGCATCGGACACGAACAGCTGGACTGCCCCGCCACGAGCGGCAGCGTCGGCCACGGCTCGCACGTCGCCGGCACGGCCGCCGGTTCGGGCGTCTTGTCCAACGGCGCCACCTACACCGGCCCGTACAACGCAACCACCGTCAGCGCCAACAGTTGGACCGTCGGACCGGGCGTCGCACCCAAGGCCGACATCTACGGCATCCGAGTGTTCGGCTGCGATGGATCGACCGATGTCGTGGTCGATGCGATCGAGTGGGCGGTCGACCAACGACATGGACGTCATCAACCTGTCGCTCGGGTCGGCCTTTCGGCAGCTCAAGGACGACGCCGACGGCGGTGGCGGCCACCAATGCAGCCAGGGCCGGCGATGTGTGGTCGTCATCTCGGCCGGCAACAGTGGGCCGAATCAATACATCAGCGGTGCGCCCGGTGCCGCCGATGGCGCGATCACGGTCGGCGGCGAGTGACCCGACGGCGACGCTTCCCCGGTGCGCCGTTCACGCTCAACACCGGAGGCGCTCCGATCCTGGTTCGAACTCGAACGACGCCACGGGCGCTCGGCATCGAGCTACCAGATCGTGGTCCTGCGACAGTGCCAAGCGGCGCGGTGTCGCTGGGTTGTGATCCAGCGGAGTACGTCGCCGCGAATGTGACGGGCAAGCTGGTCGTCACGCAGCGCGGCACCTGCGCGCGGGTGGCGCGTGCGGTCTACGGTCAGAAGGCGGGCGCGGCGGCGGTGGCGATGATCGACAGCAGCACGGCGTATCCGCCGTTCGAAGGAACGATCACCTCGAACCCGGACACCGGCGAGGTGTACACCGTCACCATCTCGTTCTTGGGCCTGCGTGGCCTCGCCTCGAACCCGGCCTCGGATGGAGGCAGGCTGGCCGCAGCGACCAGCACCACCGTGGGCCCCTCGGCCCAGATCCCGAACCCGAACTAGCTCGGCTTCGCGTCGTTCTCGTCCGGTGGCCCTCGCACGGGCGACAGTGGGCTGAAGCCGGATATCACTGCGCCAGGCGTGGCGATCGTGTCCACGGCCGCCGGCACCGGCAACGCCGCCCAGACCATGTCGGGCACGTCGATGGCTGCGCCGCATGTGGCGGGTGTCGCTGCGCTCATGCGCCAAGTGCATCCGCACTGGAACGTCTCCGCCATCAAGTCGGCCATCGTCAACACGGGCGATCCGGCGCAGGTGACGGGGTACCGCACGAGCCGCGGTGGAACGGGCTTGGTGCAACCGGGCGCGTCGACGGTGGCCCAGGTGGTGGCGCATTCGGAGGGCGGCCGCTTCTGGCCCTCGCTGAACTTCGGCTTCGAAGAGATCAGCCGCGACTTCAGGGAATCCAAGACGGTTGTGCTGAAGAACCACGGCTGGACGCCGGCGACGTTTAACGTGTCGCAGGTGCGGCCCTCTGGGGCGCCGCACACCCTCGACATCCACCACACATCGGTCACCGTGCCCCCTTCGGCAGCAGGGAGGTGGAAGTGACTTTGAAGGTGCCCGTCGCAACGGTCGGGCCCTCCAATGACGGTGGCCTGTCGTTCCAAGAGGTCGCGGGCATCATCCAGTTCGCCCCGGCTAACGCAGGCACGAATGGTGGCGCGACGTTGCGCGTTCCGTACTACCTCGTGCCACGCGCACTGTCCGATGTGTCGACGTCGATCGGCAAGCTCAAGGGTACCGATCCGACGACGACCGCCAAGATCACGAACCGGCGCGGCGCCATTGCTGGAGACGCTGACTTCTATGCCTGGGGGCTGGAGGATCGGCGCAATCCGGGTCGTGTGTCCAACGACGTGCGCGCGGTCGGCGTGCAATCGTTCCCGGTGGAGCGCAACCGAACAGCTGATCGTGTTTGCGGTGAACACATTCGACCGCTGGTCGAATGCGTCGACCAACGATTTCGACATCTTTGTCGACGTCGACGGCGACGGGGTCGACGACTACCTCGTGGTCGGCGCCGATCAGGGCGCCATCACCGCCGGGGCCTTCAATGGACGGATGGGTTCGTTCGTCTTCGGCCTGCGCTCCGGCGCGGGGTTCCTGGACTTCCTGGCGATCGCCCCGACGGACAGCTCGACGGCATTGCTGCCGGTGCGGTCCTCGCGTTTGTGTCTGCCGAACGAACCTTGCTTGTCTGCGGCCAACCCGCGCATCACGTACCGTGCCGTGGCGTTCGATCTCATCAATGGCGGAGTCGACGAGGTCAAGGGCACGGCGAAGTACAACGTCTGGGCCAGCGCCATCAGCCAAGGCGGTTTCACGACGGTGGCTCCGGGCGCGACCGATAGCACCGTCGGGATCGCGGTGAACTCGGCCGAGTGGAAATTGACGCCTGCCAAGGGTCTGATGGTTGTCACGCTTGACAACAAGAGTGGCGATGACGAGGCCCAGCTGATCCCGGTCGACGTCGACCGCTAGCGTTCGGCGACGCAACGACACAAAGGCCGGCTTCTGCCGGCCTTTGTCATCTTTGCGGTCGATGGATGGCCATGTGAATTGCAACCATGCGCTGCGTGGCGCTCCCGTACCGCCCGCGGGCCCGGGTGGGATAATCCGGGCATGGCGATCACGCTCAAGACAGCCGACGACATCGAGGGCATGCGCATCGCGGGCCGCCTGGCGTCCGAGGTGCTGGACATGCTCACGCAGCACGTGGTGCCCGGCATCACCACCGAGCAGATCGACAAGCTGGCGCACGATCACATCGTCAACGTGCAGGGCGCCGTGCCGGCGCCGCTGAACTACGCGCCGCCCGGCTACACGCCGTATCCGAAGTCGATCTGCACGTCGGTCAACCATCAGGTGTGCCACGGCATCCCCAACGAGCGGCCGCTGAAGAGCGGCGACATCGTCAACATCGACGTCACCGTCATCAAGGACGGCTGGCACGGCGACACCAGCCGCATGTTCGTGGTCGGCGAAGGCAGCATCGCCGCCAAGCGCCTGTGCGCGCTGACCTACGAAGCCATGTGGAAGGGCATCGCCAAGGTCAGGCCCGGCGCGCGGCTGGGCGACATCGGCTACGCGGTGCAATCGTTCGCCGAGGGCCAGGGCTTCTCGGTGGTGCGCGAGTTCTGCGGCCACGGCATCGGCCGCAAGTTCCACGAAGAGCCGCAGGTGCTGCACTACGGCCGCCCCGGCACGCTCGAAGAGCTGGTGCCCGGCATGGTGTTCACCGTCGAGCCGATGATCAACGCCGGCCAGCGCGAGATCCGCGAGCTCGGCGACGGCTGGACCATCGTCACGCGCGACCGCTCGCTGTCGGCGCAGTGGGAGCACACGGTGGTCGTCACCGACACCGGCTTCGAGGTGCTCACCGTGTCGGCCGGCAGCCCCGCCGCTGCCGGCGTTCATCGCGCAAGCGGCGAGCACACCGCGCCACGGCCAGCGTGCCGGCTGAACGGCCTGCGCGAAACTCGCCGCGAGCGTCGCGCGCCATGTCGGCTCGTCGTGACTGGCGTCCCCCGCGGCGGGCGTGGCGCATCGCTGCGCACGCGGTTTCGCGACGGCAAGGCCGCGCTGGTGCAGCACTTCATGCAGTCGCGGCCCAGCGCGCCGGCCGCCGCGCGCCTGACGCGCGCACTGGCGCGCCACGCCGACGCCACGCTGACCGAGCTGTGGGTGCGCAGCACGATGCCGCCCGGCGCCACGCTGGTGGCGGTGGGCGGCTACGGCCGCGGCGAGCTGTTCCCGCACTCCGACGTCGACGTGCTGGTGCTGCTGCCCGGCGCCGGCGAGGTGGACCTCGCCGCCAACGACGCGCTGCGCGCGGCGGTCGAGGGCTTCATCACCGCGTGCTGGGACATCGGCCTGGAGATCGGCTCGTCGGTGCGCACGGTCGACGAGTGCGTCACCGAGGCGCGCAGCGACGTGACGGTGCAGACCGCGATGATCGAGTCGCGCTTTCTGGTCGGCGCGCGGCGCTTGTACGGCAACTTCAAGCGCGCCACCGATGCGGCGATCGACCCGCTGGCCTTCCTGCGCGCCAAGACGCTCGAGATGCGCCAGCGCCACGTGAAGTACGAAGACACGCCGTACGCGCTGGAGCCCAACTGCAAGGAGAGCCCCGGCGGCCTGCGCGACCTGCAGGTGGTGATCTGGGTGGCGCGCGCCGCCGGGCTCGGGCGCACCTGGGCCGAGCTGGCGGCCAAGGGCCTGATCACCGCCTTCGAGGTGCGGCGGCTGCAGCGCCACGAGGGCACGATCAAGCTGATCCGCGCGCGGCTGCACGCGATCGCCGACCGCCGCGAAGACCGCCTGGTGTTCGACCTGCAGACCGCGGTGGCCGAGAGCTTCGGCTATCAAGCCGAGCAAGGGGCAGCGCGCCTCCGAAGTGCTGATGCACCGCTACTACTGGGCGGCCAAGGCGGTGTCGCAGCTCAACCAGATCCTGATGCTCAACATCGAGGAGCGCGTCACCGGCTCGGAGAACCAGCCGATGCGGCCGATCAACGAGCGCTTCTTCGACCGCGGCGGCATGCTCGAGGTGGCGCGCGACGACCTGTACCTGCACCGACCGCACGCGATCCTCGAGACGTTCCTGGTCTACCAGCAGACGCCGGGCATCAAGGGGCTGTCGCGCACGCACGCTGCGCGCGCTGTACCACGCGCGCAACGTGATGGACGGCGACGTTCCGCCGCGACCCGCGTGAACGCGCGCGCAGTTCATGGAGATCCTGCAGCAGCCGCAGGGCCAGACGCACGCCTTCCGGCTGATGAACCAGACCTCGGTGCTCGGCCGCTACCTGTGGGTGTTCCGCCGCATCGTCGGGCGCATGCAGCACGACCTGTTCCACGTCTACACGGTCGACCAGCACATCCTGATGGTGCTGCGCAACGTGCGGCGCTTCTTCATCCCCGAGCACGCGCACGAGTACCCGTTCTGCTCGCAGCTCGCGGCGCAGTGGGACAAGCCCTGGATGCTGTACGTGGCGGCGCTCTTCCACGACGTGGCCAAGGGCCGCGGCGGCGACCACTCCGACGCTCGGCGGCGCCGAGGCGCGGCGCTTCTGCCGCGAGCACGGCATCGACACGCGACGACGCCGCGCTGATCGAGTTCCTGGTGCGCGCACCACCTGACGATGAGCCACATCGCGCAGAAGGAAGACCTCTCCGACCCCGAGGTGATCGACCGCGTTCGCCAAGCAGGTGGGCAACGCGCGGCGCCTGGCCGCGCTGTACCTGCTGACGGTGGCCGACATCCGCGGCACCAGCCCGAAGGTGTGGAACGCCTGGAAGGGCAAGCTGCTCGAAGACCTGTACCGGCTGACCTTGCGCGTGCTGGGCGGCGCCACGCCGAACATGGACGCCGAGATCGAGGCGCGCAAGCTCGAAGCGCGCAACCTGCTGGCGCTGCGCTCGGCGCTGCCCGGCACCGAGAAGCCGCTGTGGGAGACGCTCGACGTGAGCTACTTCGCGCGCCACGACGCGATGGAGATCGCCTGGCACGCGCGCATCGCTGTGGCGCCACGTGAAGACTGCCGTGCCGGTGGTCAGCGCGCGGCCCTCGCCGGTGGGCGAAGGGCTGCAGGTGCTGGTGTATTCGCCCGACCGCGCGGACCTGTTCGCCCGCATCTGCGGCTACTTCGACAGCGCCGGCTTCTCGATCCAGGACGCCAAGATCCACACCAGCCGCGCCGGCTACGCGCTCGACACCTTCCAGGTCGTGCACCCGGCGTACGACGCCGACGACGCCGCGGGTTACCGCGACCTGATCTCGCTGGTCGAGACCAGCCTCGCGCAGGCGCTGCAGGCCGAGGGCCCGCTGCCCGAGCCGAGCCGCGGCCGCGTGTCGCGGCGCGTGCGCTCGTTCCCGGTGACGCCGCGCGTCACGCTGCGCCCCGACGAGCGCGCGCAGCGCTGGCTGCTCTCGGTGAGCGCCAGCGACCGCTCGGGCCTGCTGTACGGCATCGCGCGCGTGCTGGCGCGGCACCGCGTCAACCTGCAACTGGCCAAGATCACGACGCTCGGCGAGCGCGTGGAAGACACCTTCCTGGTCGACGGCGCGGCGCTGCAGCACAACCGCGAGCAGCTCGCAGATCGAGACCGAACTGCTCGACGCCATCGCTCCGGTGGCCGACGCCCGCGCCGGCCGCCGCACCGGCCATGCGGTGACGCTGCGCGCGATAGCGGCTGACGAGGCCGCACCGGCACTGCAGCGCTTCGACGCGGTGATCGACGTGCGCTCGCCGGCCGAGTTCGCCGAAGACCACCTGCCCGGTGCCGTCAACTGGCCGGTGCTCGACGACGAGGAGCGGCGCGCACGTCGGCACGCTGTACGTGCGGGACTCGCCGTTCGATCGCGCGCAAGGTCGGCGCGGCGATGGTGGCGCGCAACATCGCGGCGCACATCGAGCGCTGGGTGCAGGACAAGCCGCGCGAATGGCAGCCGCTCGTGTACTGCTGGCGCGGCGGCCAGCGCTCGGGTTCGCTGGCGTGGTTTCTCGACCAGATCGGCTTTCGCACCACGCGGCTGAACGGCGGCTACAAGGCTTTTCGCTCGGCGGTGCGCGACGACCTCGCCGACGCTGCCGCAGCGCTGCAGCTCACGCGTGATCGCCGGGCGCACCGGCAGCGGCAAGACGCGGCTGCTGCAGGCGCTGGCGTTGCCGGCGCGCAGGTGCTCGACCTCGAAGGCGCTGGCCTGTCACCGCGGCTCGGTGCTCGGCGGCCTGCCCGGCACGCCGCAGCCCTCGCAAAAGAGCTTCGACACGCAGCTGTGGCAGGCGCTGCGCGGCTTCGACGCGGCGCGGCCGGTGTTCGTCGAAAGCGAAAGCCGCCGCGTCGGCCACTGCAGCTGCCCGACGCGCTGGTGGCGCGCATGCGCGAGCACGCACGCTGCGTGCGTGTGCAGATGGACGATCGGCGCGCGTGTGCAGCTGCTGCTGCAGGAGTACGGCTTCTTCGCGCAGACAGCCCGAGCGGTTCTGCCGGCTGCTCGACGCACTGATCGAGCTGCAGGGCAAGGAGCGCGTCAAGCGCTGGCAGGCGATGGCCCGCGCGGCGTCGTGGCCCGAGCTGTTCGGCGAGCTGATGCGCGAGCACTACGACCCGCTGTACGAGCGCTCGATGCGACGCAACTTCGTGGGCCTGAGCGAGGCTGCGATGGTCGAGCTGCACGACGGCGGCGCCGACGCGCTGGCCGAGGCCGCGCGCACGCTGCTGGCGGGCCAAACCGCGCCCGCTGCCCGCACGCGCTTGACCCTCGTCAAGGGCAAGCGCGGCGCTTGCGCCGATGATCGGCCATGGATGATTCAACGGCCCTCGCCAGGCCAGGCCCTGACGCGGCCCCTGCGATGCGCCCCGATCTCGGCGCGCCGGCCGCTGCCGCACGCCGGCACAGCCTGTTCGACGACGCGCAGGCGCTGGTCACCGGCACCTTGTTCATCGCGCTGGGACTGATGCTGTTTCGCCAGGCGGGCTTGATGACCGGTGGCACCGCAGGCATTGCACTGGTCGCGCACTACGCGAGCGGCTGGCCCTTCGGCGTGCTGTTCTTCGTGATCAACCTGCCCTTCTACTGGCTGGCGTGGCGGCGCATGGGGCGACGCTTCACATTCAAGACCTTCGCCGCGGTCGCGCTGCTGTCGCTGCTGTCGGAACAGTTGCCCTCGCTGCTGGCGATTCACCGTGTCGAGCCGCTGTTCGCGGCGGTGGCCGGCGGCCTGTTGATCGGCGCCGGATTCCTGATTCTGTTTCGCCACCGTGCGAGCCTGGGCGGGCTCAACGTGCTGGTGCTGTGGCTGCAACAGCGCACGGGCTGGCGCGCCGGCTACCTGCAGTTGGCACTGGACCTGACGATCCTGCTGGCATCGACACCGTGGGTCGATGCGCAGCGGCTGGCGCTGTCGATCGTCGGCGCAGTGGCGATGAACCTGGCCTTGGCGGTGAACCACCGACCCGGACGCTACGTCGCGTTCTGAGCGCGCAGAGGGCCGGGCGGGCCCGACGCGTGCGCCGTGCCAGGCCACCCTGCAAGCGAGGGGGCGTCGCACGCACTGTCTACCCCGTCGATATGATGGCCCGATGCGGGCGCTGTGGAGGCCGTGGTTGACGGTGGCGGTGTGGCTTGCTGCGCTATGCGCACATGCCGCGACCCCCCGCGCGGCGGACGACGATGCGGTGTGGACGTACCAGGTGATCCGCGGCGACACGCTGATCGCGATCACCCGCGAGCTGCTGCGGCCGGGCATCGGCTGGCAGCGCGTGCAACGCCTCAATCAAGTGGCCGACCCGTACCGGTTGATGCCGGGCACCACGCTGCGCATTCCGGTGGCCTGGCTGCGCACCGAGGCCACGCTGGCCGAGGTGGTGTATGTGGTCGGCCAGGTGCGCGCACAGCGCGGCGGCGCGCCGCTGGCCGAGCCGCTGGCCACTGGCACCCAGCTGCGCAGCGGCGACACCGTGATCACCGGCGCATCGCCGTCGGCGCTGACCTTGCGCCTGGTCGACGGCACGCGCGTGTTGATCGAGCCCGACACCACGTTGACGATCGCGCAGCTGCTGCTGCGCGGGCGCAGCGGCGTGGTCGACACACGCCTGAAGCTCGACCAGGGCAGCACCGATTCGCGCGTGGCACCCGCGGGCGCCGGGCCGCCGCGTTTTCGCGTCGACACGCCGGCCATGAACCTCGGCGTGCGCGGCACGCAGTTTCGGGTGCACGCCGCGGGCGACGCCGGCTCGCGTGTCGAGGTGCTCGAGGGCAGCGTGGCCGCCGGCACCGGTGCGACGCTGGCGCAGCGGGTCGACGCGGGCTACGGCGCCGCGGCACGCGCCGGCCAGCCGGTGCAGGCGCCCCGGCGGTTGCTCGAGCCGCCGGCGCTGGCGGCATCGCAAGCTCGCATCGAGCGCTTTCCGCTGCGCCTGGAGTGGCCGGCGCTCGCCGGCGCGGTGGCCTACCGCGCGCAGGTGCTGGTGCCCGACAGCGTGGACCAGCTCGTGCTCGAGGGCCGCTTCGAGCAACCCGCCGCCAGTTGGGCCGAGGTGGCCGACGGCCGCTACGCGCTGCGCGTGCGCGGCATCGATGCCGAAGGCTTCGAGGGGCGCGATGCCAGCGCAGCCATCGTCGTCAAGGCGCGGCCCGAGCCGCCGTTCGCCAACGAGCCGCAGGTGAATGCGGTGGTCTACGGCGAGCGGGTGCTGCTGCGCTGGGCGCGCGCGCCGGGTGCCGAGCGCGTGCGCTTGCAGGTGGCGACGTCGCCCGAGTTGGTGCAGCCGCAGATCGACCGCAGCGACTTGACAGGCACCGAGCTCGCGCTCGAGCTGCCGCTGGGCGAGCATCACTGGCGGCTGGCCGCCATCGGCCCCGGCAACGACCAGGGCCCGTGGAGCGACACGCAGGCCTTCACGGTCCAGCCCGAAGCCATCGCCGTCGAGCCCGGTGCTGGAGCCGCCGGCGGTCGGCGAGCGTGGCCTGGTGTTCCGCTGGCGCGCCACCGCCGGAGCGCGCTACCACTACCAGGTGGCGCGTGATGCAGCGTTCACCGACATCGTCGTGCAGGGGCCGGCGCTCGAGCCCGAGGCGGTGATCCTCGACCCGCAGCCGGGCGTCTATCACCTGCGCGTGCGCACCATCGATGCCAACGGCTTCGAAGGTCCGTACGGCGGCGCGCAGCAGGTCGAGGTGCCGCAGCGCTTCAACTGGTGGTGGCTGCTGTTGTTGCTGCCGCTGGCCCTCGCGTTGTAATGCGGCATCCGTGATGAGCGCGCGGCCGATGCCCAACCCTGCACGCGCTGCGTCGAGCGGCAAACCCTTGCCGCCCGCGGCCCCTGAAGAAAGGCCGCGCCGACTGCTGTGGGTGGCGCCGCTGGCGCTGCTGCTGGCCTGGCTGCTGTCGCTGACACCGGCCTACCAGCGGCTGTCGCTGGCGCTGCTCGACTCGCAAATGCAGCTCGCGCTGCGCGACGCGACGCGCGACGACGTGGCGGTGGTCGACATCGACGATGCGTCGATCCGCACGCTGCAGTCGCAGCTCGGTCCCTGGCCCTACCGGCGCGACACCCACGCGCTGCTGGCCGACTACCTGCTCGAACTGGATGCCAGGCTGGTGGTGTTCGACATCGTGTTCGCCGACGCGCGCGACGGCGACACGCAGCTGGCCCGCAGCATCGAGCGCAGCGGGCGTGTGGTGCTGGCCGCCGGTGCGCTGCGCGAGACCGTCGACAGCGACTCCGGCACGCGCGACGCGCTGCAGCAGCTCGGCCGTCCGCTGCCCACCCACTGGCCGCGCACCCCTTGGCCGGCGCTGGCCATGCCCACCGGCGCGCTGCTGGCGGCACAAGCCGCTTCCGCCGCGGTGGGCGTGGTGTCAGTGCAGCTCGACGACGACGGCCGGCTGCGCCGCATGCCGTTGCTGCACGAGGTGCAGGGGCATGGGCTGCCCTCGTTGCCGCTGGCCGTGCTGCAGGCGATGTCACCCGACACGCCACTCGAATACCGCGACGGCCGTTACCGCCTGGGTGCCCACCGCTGGCCGGTGGACGAGCGCGGTCGCGTGGTGGTGAAGCTGCCGCCGCGTGACGCCATCGCCACCACCGGCTTTCAGCGCGTGGCAGTGGCGGCGCTGGGCATCATCGACGACCCGCTGCTGCGCGAGCGGTTCGCCGGCCGCGTGGTGTTCGTCGGCAGCAGCGCTTTCCTGAGCGACCAGGCGATCACGCCGCGCGGCCCGCTGTCGGGCACCCAACTGCTGGCCGCCACCACCAGCGCGCTGGCGTCGGATCAGGTGTTGAGCCCGCCTTCGCGTGCCCTCGATGCGGTGCTGATCGTGATCGCGCTGCTGCCGGCCGCTGCGTTGTGGCGTCGCGCGCGGCCCGATGCGCCGATCGATGCATTGCTCGCGCTGGCGGCCGCGACCACCGTGTTGATGACGAGCACGCTGGTGCTGGCCATCGGGCGCGTGCAAAGCCACGCTTTTGCGGCGCTCACGGTCGGCGCCGCGGTGCTGGTGCTGGCGCTGTGGGCCTACCAGGGCTTCATCCGGCGCGCCAACCGGCAGCTGGCCACCGAACGCGCGATGGCCGATGCGGCCAGCCGTGCCAAGAGCGAGTTCGTGGCCCAGGTGAGCCACGAGATCCGCAATCCGATGAACTCGCTGCTGGGCATGGCCGAGCTGCTCGCCGACACGCCGTTGACGCCTGAGCAGCGGCGATACGTGGAGACCTTTCGCGCCTCGGGCCTGACGCTGTTCAAGCTGATCAACGACCTGCTGGATCTGTCGAAGATCGAGGCCGGCCGGCTCGAACTCAACCCGTCGGCGTTCCTGCTGCCCGAGCTGCTGGCCGAGGTGCAGGCGCTGATGCAGCCGCAGGCCGAGAAGAAGGGCCTCGCGTGGCGCATGCACATCGACCCCGGTTTGAGCCCCGGCCTGTGGTGCGACCGCCAGCGCCTGCAGCAGGTGCTGGTGAACCTGGCCGGCAACGCATTGAAGTTCACGATGCAAGGCGGTATCACGATCACTGCGCGCCGCGATGCGCGGCTGCCCGACATGCTGCAGCTCACGGTGGCCGATACCGGCATCGGCATCGTCGCGAGCAAGCACCACACGATCTTCCAGCCCTACGTGCAGGCCGACGGCGGCGTCACGCTCAGCTACGGCGGCACCGGGCTCGGCCTGTCGATCACCAAGCGGCTGATCGAGATGATGGGCGGCCACATCCGCGTCGAGAGCGCGCCCGGCATGGGGGCAACGTTCATTTTCGAAGTGCTGGCGCCGCAGCGTGCGCTCGAACCACCACCGGCCACGCTGGCCGCCGCCGGCGGTGCGCGCGCGGGCAGCCGGCTGAACATCCTGCTGGCGGAGGACAACGCAGCCAACGTGTTCTTGATCGAATCGCTGCTCAAGCCCAGCGGGCACGTGCTGCACACGGCGGCCAACGGGCTGCTGGCGCTCGAGCGGTTTCGTGCCGGACGCTACGACATCGTGCTCAGCGACGTGCAGATGCCGGGCATGGACGGCCTGACGCTGATTCGCGAGATCCGCCAGCTCGAGGCCGAGGAAGGCCGGCCGCGCGCCGCGGTGATCGCGCTGACGGCGTTCGCGTTCGAGGCCGATGTCGAGCGCAGCCGCGAGGCCGGCTGCGACGACCACCTGGCCAAGCCGATCAGCCGCGCAGCGCTGCTGGCGGCGATTGAGCGCCACCGGCCCAGCGTGCGCAGCACGGCAGCGCCACCGCCCGCGCAGGCACCCGCCCAGCGCGGCACCGACCTGGTCGCGCGCCTGCAAGCGTCGGGCGCGATCGACGCCCACGCCGCCAGCGAACGGCTCGGCACAGATGAGGCGCTGTACCGGCGCGTGCTGGCGCACGCGCAGGTGTTTCTCGGCGACTGGTTCGGCGGTTTTCGCGGCGCGCGCGCGTCGGGCGATGGCGACCATGCGCTGCGCATGGCGCACGACCTCAAGGGGATCGCCGCCACCATCGGCGCCCAGCAGCTGTCGGACGCGGCGCGCGAGCTCGAGCAGGCGCTGCGCGAAGGCGTTGCTGACGCTGAGGTGGAACCGATGCTGGCACCGTTGGCGCAACGCCTGCGCGAGGTGCTTCTCGCGTTGGCCGAAGCGACCGAGGCCAACGGACTCGATTCGCTTCAATCGCGCAGCCGCGACCCGCACCAATGATCGGACCCCTGCACGACGCCACGGCTCTCGCCGAATCGCGCCGCCACGCGGTGCGCGGCGTCGGCTGGCAGCAGCCGCTGCACTGGCTGGCGCTCGGCTGGCGCGACCTGTCGCGTTGCCCCGTGCCGGGGCTGGTGCACGGGTTGGCGCTTGCCTTGTTCGGTGCCGTGCTGTTTGTGTTGGCGCGCGAGCGCTTCTGGCTGCTGGCCGGCGCGTTCAGCGGTTTTCTGCTGGTGGCGCCGGTGCTGGCCACCGGGCTCTACGCGGTGAGCCGCGCGCTCGAGCGCGGCGAGCAGCCAACGCTCGGCACCGCGCTGAAGTGCTGGATTCCGCGCGACCACCGCATGATGATGTTCGGCGTGCTGTTGTCGGCGGCCGGCACCGGCTGGGTCATCACGTCGGCGTCGCTGATCACCGGCTGGGCCGGCACCGAAGTGCGCACACCGGCCGACTTCATGCGCCAGGTGGTGCTCAACCACGATTCGTGGCTGTTCGAGGTGTGGTTGCTGGTCGGCGGCGTGCTCGCGGCGCCGTTGTTCGCGTCGAGCGTGGTGGCGTTGCCGCTGTTGCTGGACCGGCGCGACGGCGTGCTCGCCGCGGTGCTGACGAGTTGGCGCTGCGTGATAGTCAACCCCGCGCCGCTGGCGCTGTGGGCATTTCTGATCATGGGGCTCACGGCGCTCGGCATGGCGAGCCTGCTGCTCGGGCTGGTGGTGGTGGTGCCGTGGCTCGCGCACGCGAGCTGGCACGCCTACCGCGAGCTCGTGGAAACGTGACGGCGCATGTTCGGCTACAGCGAAGAGCAGATCGCCTGGTTCGGGCTGACCTTCGGCGTCAGCGCGTTCATGCTGTACATGGTGTTCATCATCTGGCAGCTCGCGCGCGAATCGAAGGCCGGGCGCTTCGGCACGTTCGTGTTGTTCCTGGCGCTAGGCTTCGGGCTGCTCGGCTTCGCCGCCAAGGGCATCGTCCAGTGGTTCATCGGCGGGGTGGACCAGTGACAAAGGGCAGAAGGCCGGCTTTCGCCGGCCTTCCTGTTCACGTCTGACTGGAGCCCCCTCCCGGAGGGGGCTCGGGGGAGCGGTGCATTCACCGCCGAAGGTGGCCCCACATGGGCTTCAGCCCATGTGCAGGCCGCCGTTGCAGGAGAAGTCGGCGCCGGTGGTGAAGCCGGAATCCTCGCCAGCCAGCCAGGCGCATGATCGAGCCGATCTCGTCGGGCGTGCCCAGGCGCTTGACCGGGATCGTGGCGACGATCTTCTCCAGCACCTCGGGCTTGATCGCCTTGACCATGTCGGTGCCGATGTAGCCCGGGCTCACGGTGTTGACGGTCACGCCCTTGGTGGCCAGCTCCTGCGCCAGCGCCATCGTGAAGCCGTGCATGCCGGCCTTGGCCGCGCGAGTAGTTGGTCTGGCCCGGCCTGGCCCTTCTCGCCGTTGACCGACGAGATGTGGATGATGCGGCCCCAGCCCTTTTCGACCATGCCCGCCACCACCTGCTTGGTGACGTTGAACATGCTGTTCAGGTTGGTGCTCGATCACCGCGTCCCAGTCTTCGCGCGTCATCTTCAGGAACATGCGGTCGCGCGTGATGCCGGCGTTGTTGACCAGCACGTCGATCGCGCCGTGCTCGGCCTATGGCCTTGGTGAAGGCCTCGACGGTGGAATCCCAGTCGCCGACGTTGCCCACCGAGGCGTAGAAGGTGTAGCCCAGCGCCTTCTGCTCGTCGATCCACTTGACGAAGTCGCGCGTCGGGCCGCAGCCGGCGATGACCTTGAAGCCTTCCTTGTGCAGGCGCTGGCAGATGGCGGTGCCGATGCCGCCCATGCCGCCGGTGACGTAAGCCACTTTCTGTGCCATTGCTCTCTCCTTGATATCCGTTGAGTGTTCAGCGTGATCCGCGTCGCGGGTGGGGTCAAGCGGGTTCGCCCTGAAGGCGGCCCGCTTTCGATGTTCAGCGTTCGACCGTCAAGCGCAACACCCATGCCACCGCCGATGCACAGCGACGGCGATGCCCTTCTTCGCATCGCGGCGCTGCATCTCGTGCAGCAGCGTCACCAGGATGCGGCAGCCGGACGCACCGATCGGGTGACCGATGGCGATGGCGCCGCCGTTGACGTTGACCTTGCTGGTGTCCCAGCCCATCTCCTTGTTCACTGCGCAGGCCTGGGCGGCGAAGGCTTCGTTGATCTCGAGCAGGTCGAGGTCGGCCGGCTTCCAGCCGGCGCGCTGCAGCGCCTTGCGTGGCCGCCGGCACCGGGCCCATGCCCATGATCGCCGGGTCGAGCGCCGGCGGTGGCGTAGCTGGCGATGCGCGCCAGCGGCTTCAGGCCGAGCTGCTCGGCCTTCTTGGCGCTCATCACCACCACGGCGGCGGCGCCGTCGTTGAGGCCCGAGGCATTGCCGGCGGTCACGCTGCCGGCCTTGTCGAACGCGGGGCGCAGGCCGGCCAGCGCTTCGGCGCTGGTCTTCTTGTTGATGAACTCGTCGGCCGCGAAGACGATCGGGTCGCCCTTCTTCTGCGCGATGCTGAACGGCACGATCTCGTCCTTGAACCGGCCGGCCTCCTGCGCGGCGGCGGCCTTCTGCTGGCAGGCCAGCGCCAGCGCGTCCTGCTGCTCGCGCGTGATGCCGTACTTCTTGGCCACGTTCTCGGCCGTGATGCCCATGTGGTACTGGTTGTAGACGTCCCACAGGCCGTCGACGATCATGGTGTCGACCATCTTCCAGTCGCCCATGCGCTGGCCGTCGCGCGAGCCGGGCAGCACGTGCGGGCGCGAGGCTCATGTTCTCCTGGCCGCCGGCGATGACGATCTCGCTGTCGCCGTCGCGGATCGCCTGCGCGGCCAGCATCACGGCCTTCAGGCCCGAGCCGCACACCGCGTTGATGGTCATCGCCGGGCACCTCCTTGCGGCAGCCCGCTCTTGATGACGGCCTGGCGCGCCGGGTTCTGGCCGGTGCCGGCCTGCAGCACCTGGCCGAGGATGACTTCGCCGATCTGGTCGGCAGCGACGCTCGGCGCGCTCGAGCACCGCCTTGATGACGGCGGCGCCGAGCTCGGACGCGGGGGTCTTGGCGAGCGTGCCGCCGAACTTGCCGACGGCGGTGCGGGCGGCGGAGACGATGACGATGTCGGTGGTCATGGGTACTTCCTTGTCGAGGGCGGGGTTGAGTGAGAGGCCTGTGGTCAGGCCTTCTGCTTTGACGTAGCGGCCGGGCGCCGGCTCGATGGCCTTGTACTTGCGATTGCCGGGTAGATCTTGGGCGCGGCGACCATGCTTGCCGGCGTGGGTCTTGAGCCAGGCGGCCCAGTCGGTCCACCAGCTGCCGGGCTGTTCGTTGGCGCCGTGTCGAACCAGGCCTTCGGCGGTGGCGGGCAGCTTGTCGTTGGTCCAGTAGCTGCGCTTGTTCTTGGCGGCGGGTTGATGACGCCGGCGATGTGGCCCGAGGCGCCCAGCACGAAGCGCTTCTTGCCCTTGAGCAGGCCGGTCGGACTGCGTAGGCCGCGGTCCACGGCACGATGTGGTCTTCGCGCGAGCCGTAGATGTAGACCGGGATCTCGATGCGGCCGAGGTCGACCTTCTCGCCGCACACGGTGAGCTTGCCCGGCTTGGCGCAGTTTGTTCTGCAGGTACGTGTGGCGCAGGTACCAGCAGTACATCGGGCCCGGCAGGTTGGTGGAGTCGCCGTTCCAGTACAGCAGGTCGAACGGCGGCGGCGTTTCGCCCTTGAGGTAGTTGCCGACCACGTAGTTCCACACCAGGTCGTTGGGGCGCAGGAAGCTGAAGGTCGTGGCCAGCTCCTTGCCCTTGAGCAGGCCCGGGCCGTGCGGCGCCTGCTCGCCGATCGTCATCTCGCGCAACTGCACCGTCGGCTCGTCGATGAACACGTCGAGCACGCCGGTTTCGCTTGAAGTCGAGCAGCGTGGTCAGCAGCGTCAGCGAGTGCGCCGGCTGCTCGCCGCGCGCCGCCAGCACCGCCAGCGCGGTGGCGAGGATCGTGCCGCCGACGCAGAAGCCCAGCGCGTTGAGATCGTCCTGGCCGCTGATCTCGCGCACCACCTCGATCGCCTCGATCGGGCCCTGCTCGATGTAGTCGTCCCAGGTCGTGCGCGGCCATCGACTCGTCGGGGTTGCGCCAGCTCATCACGAAAGTGCGGTGGCCCTGCTCGACCGTGTAGCGGATCAGCGAGTTCTCGGGCTGCAGGTCGAGGATGTAGAACTTGTTGATGCACGGCGGCACGAACAGCATCGGCCGCTCGATGGACCTTGGCGCGTCAGCGGCTTGTATTCGATCAGCTGGAACAGCTCGTTCTCGAACACCACCGCGCCTTCGGTGGTGGCGACGTTGCGGCCGACCTCGAACACGCTCTCGTCGGTCTGCGACACATGGCCCTGCTGCAGGTCGTTCCAGCAGCTGCGCAGGCCCTGGGCGATGCTCTCGCCCTTGGTCTCGAGCGCCTTCTTCTGCGCCTCGGGGTTGAGCGCCATGAAGTTGGCCGGGCTCATGCGCGTCGATCCACTGCTGCACGCCGAAGCGCACGCGCGCGCGCGTCTTGGCGTCGCCTTCGACGACTCGGCCAGCTGCATCAGCGTGCGCGCGTTCAGCAGGTACATCTGCGCGGTGTAGGCCGCCGCCGGGTTGGCCGCCCAGTCGGGCGCCGCGAAGCGGCTGTCGGCCAGCGGCGCAGGCGGCGCCGCCTTGGCGTCGCGCTCGGGCTGCGCGCGCGAGAGCGTCTGGTTCCACAACTCGGTGGCCTGCTTCACGTAGTCGGTCTGCAGCTCGCTCACCGCTTCGATCGGCACCTTCAGGCCGGCGAACGACTTCCAGAAGTCGCCCACCGAACTGCCGAGCGCACGTGCGCTGCTCGGCCACCTGTTCAGGCGCCTGGACTGTCTTGTGTCTCATGACTTGTCTCCTGTTCGCGCCAGCCATCGCCGCGGTTGCCGCTTGGACGTCAGTGATACGCCCACCCCTTGCGGACGTCTACGATGGCATGGGTTTCTACTGGGGCGAACCTTAACGCAGGTTGGCTACGCTTCCATTACGCAATATTGCTATCCGTATTATGAAATGCTGATCGTCGCCATCGGCTGGGTGTTCGTCGTCGTCGTGTTCGCGCTGGGGCAGGCGTCGGCGACCAACGGGACGCTGCTCGGCGCCCTGCTCACACTGGTGCTCGGGCTGGCCCCGCTGGCGGTGGTGATCTACATCGCGCTGGCGGCGTCGCGCACGCCGGCGGGCGCGCCAAGCGCGTCAGCGCCGGATCCAGACCGCAGCGGCCATGCGGCCGGTGACGCCGTCGCGGCGGAACGAGAAGAAGCGTGAGCGCGTCTTGCACCGTGCACCAGGCGCCGCCGCTGACGCGCTGCACGCCCAGCGCTGCCAGCCGGTCGCGCGCCAGGCCCGCCAGGTCGGCCCGCCAGCGCGGGTCGCCGTCGGCGCGCGGCTGATACCGGAAGCGCGCGCCGCTCGCGGCGGCCGGGCTCGACGCCGAAAGCCTGGAGCACGTCGGCGCCGACCTCGAAGGCATCGCGGCCCGATGCAGGGCCCCAGCCAGGCGACGAGTTCGTGCGGCTCGCACGACGCGCCGCCGCACACCGCGTGCGCGCAGCGCTCGAGCACGCCGGCGCTCAGGCCGCGCCAGCCGGCGTGCGCGGCGCCCACCGCGCGCGCCTGCGGCGCCGCAAACAGCACCGGCAGGCAATCGGCCACCAGCACCGTGCAGGCCACCCCGGGTTCGCTGGTCCACGACGCGTCGGCTGCCTCGACTGGCGCGCGAGCGCTGTCGGCATCGAGACGCACCACGCGCTCGCCGTGCACCTGCCGCAAGAACACCGGCGTGGCGCCGATGGCTTCAGCGAAGCGCTCGCGATTGGCCTGCACCGCTTCGGGCGTCGTCGCCGCTGAGCAGGCCCAGATTCATGCTGTCCCACGGCGGCGCGCTGACGCCACCGGCGCGCGTGGTCATGCAGGCGCCGACGCGCGGATCGGCATCCCACTCGGGGGTCAGCCATTCAGGCATTGCCGCCAGTGCCGCGCCGCGCGGCTCACTCAGCATCCGGGCATTCGGACGGCTGCGTCTTGGCGAACGCCGGCAGCGCCATGCAGGCCTCGAACACGCGCATCGTGTGCGGCACGTGATCGGTGCGGCACTTGAAGCGCTGCGCGTTGAAGATCTGCGGCACCAGGCAGCAATCGGCCAGCGTCGGCGTGTCGCCGTGGCAGAACGCGGCGGGCAGCGCCGCGAGCTGGCGCTCGACCACCTCGAGGCCGGTCTCGACCCAGTGGCGGTACCAGCGGTTCTTGTCGTCGTCGGCCACCTTGAGGTCGCGCACCAGGTAGCGCAGCACGCGCAGGTTGTTCAGCGGGTGGATCTCGCAGGCGATGTCGAGCGCCAGCGCGCGCACGCGCGCACGTTCGGCCGGCGTCTGCGGCAGCAGCGGCGGCTCGGGGTGCGTCTCGTCGAGGTACTCGATGATCGCCAGCGACTGCGTCAGCGTGTGCATCGCCGTCGCGCAGCAGCGGCACCAGGCGCGACGCCGACACCGCCGCGTACGACTCGTTGAACTGCTCGTTGTTGGCAGGTGCACCGGCATGTAGTCGTAGGCCAGGCCCTTGAGCGCGAGCGCGATGCGCACGCGGTACGACGCCGACGAGCGGAAGTAGTTGTAGAGCTGCATGTTGCTCCCAGTGGTGCACGAGGGGCTTCACGGCGATCATGCCACCAGCGGGCCAGCGCTACACTGCTTGCCGCCATGCTGCTGCCTCGCCGCATCAAGCACTGCCGCGCCTGCGGCACGGTGGTCGAGTACCGGATGCCGAGCGACGACAACCGCGAGCGCGCCGTGTGCGGCGCTGCGGCACGGTGCACTACGAGAACCCGCTCAACGTGGTCGGCACCGTGCCGGTGTGGGACGACCAGGTGCTGCTGTGCCGGCGCAACATCGAGCCGCGCTACGGATGTGGACGCTGCCCGCCGGCTTCATGGAACTCGGCGAGACCACCGAAGCCGGCGCGCTGCGCGAAACCGACGAAGAGGCCGGCGCGCGCGTCGAGCTGCAGGGCCTGTTCACGGTGCTCAACGTGGTGCGCGTCGGCCAGGTGCACTTGTTCTACCGCGCGCGGCTGCTGCGACACCGACTTCGAGCCCGGGCCCGAGACCATCGAGGCGCGCCTGTTCCTCGAGGACGAGGTGCCATGGGAGCAACTCGCCTTCCGCACCGTGCGTGAAACCTTGCACCGCTACTTCGACGATCGCCGGCGCGGTCAGTTCGGCGTGCATTGCGCCGATATCGTGTGACGATGGCCGCCACGCCCACCACCACGACAGCGCGCGACTCGAACGCAGCCACGAAGACTGGTGCCGGCTCGGCACCGGCCGCACAAAGCGGTGCGGGCGCAGCACCATCAGCCGGCGCCACGGCGCCAGCGGCGCAGCCCACGGTGACGTTGACCCCGCCGGGCGCGTGGCAGCCCTGCCGCTGCCCGCCTGCGCGAAGACCTGATCCATCCCGATCCGCTGCTCGACTGCCTGGTCGAGGTGTGCCGTCTGCACGGCGTGAGCGCATCGCGCGCGTCGCTGTCGGCCGGGCTGCCGTTGGTGCGCCGGGCGGCTGACGCTCGAGCTGGCCGAGCGCGCCGCGGCGCGCGCCGGCATGTCGGCGCGGCTGCAGCGCGCTGGCGCTCGACGACATCGACCCCGCCGCGCTGCCGGCGATCCTGATCCTGCCGACAACAAGGCCTGCGTGCTGCATCGGCTGGCGACGACGAGCGATGCGCGCGCGTGCTGCTGCCCGAGACCGGCCAGGGCTCGGTCACGCTGTCGCGCGACGACCTCGCCGGACGCTACAGCGGCGTGGTGCTGTTCGTGCGGCCGCACTTCCGCTTCGACGCAGCGCACGCCGATGCAGCGGCCGCACGCGCGCGTCGGCCACTGGTTCTGGGGCGCGCTGCTGGCGCAGCGCTTCGTCTACCGCGACGTGCTGCTGGGCGGCGCTGCTGATCAACCTGTTCGCGCTCGCCTTCCCGATGTTCTCGATGAACGTGTACGACCGCGTCGTGCCCAACAACGCGGTCGAGACGCTTGTGGGCGCTGGCGATCGGCGTCGCGCTGGTGCTGCTGCGCCGACTTCGTGCATGCGCAGGCTGCGCAGCCACTTCGTCGACGAGGCCAGCGCGCGCATCGACGTGCAGAGCTGTCGGCACGCTGATGGAGCGCGTGCTCGGCATGCGGCTGGAGCACCGGCCCGAGTCGGTGGGCTCGTTCGCGTCCAACCTGCGCGGCTTCGAGCAGGTGCGCGACTTCATCGCCTCGGGCACCGTCACCGCGCTGATCGACCTGCCGTTCGCGCTGCTGTTCGTGCTGCGTGCATGCTGTGGATCTCGCCGTGGCTGGCGCTGCCGGTGGTCGTGGCGTTCGGCGTCATCGTGATCACTCGGCTACGTCGCTGCAGCACCGGCTGCACGAGCTGTCCGAGACCACCTATCGGGCCGGCGCGCCAGCGCAACGCCACGCTGGTCGAGAGCCTGACCGGCATCGAGACCATCAAGACGCAGGGCGCCGAGGGCGTGATGCAGGCGCGCTGGGAGCGCGCCAACGCCTTCCTGGCGCGCATCAGCGTGCAGCATGCGCGCGCTGTCGTCGAGCGCGATGTACGCGTCCAACACGCTGACGCAGTTCGGCACCGTGGCGGTGATCCTGATCGGCGTGTACCTGATCGGCGAGCGCGAGCTGACGATGGGCGGCGCTGATCGCCGCCAGCATGCTGGCCGGCCGCGCGCTGGCGCCGGCCGGGCAGATCGTCGGCCTGCTGATGCAGTACCAGGGCGCGCGCACCGCGCTCGAATCGCTCGACACGCTGATGGCCAAGCCGGTGGAGCGGCCGTCGCCGAGGAAGGTGGCCAGCCGTTCGTCGCAGCGCCGCGAGCTGCAGCGGCGAGATCGAGCTCCGCAACGTCAACTTCGCCTACCCGGCCGCGACGACGCGGCGCTCGACGGCGCTGAGCTTCAAGCATCGCGCCGGGCGAGCGGGTCGCGCTGATCGGCCGCGTCGGCTCGGGCAAGTCGACGATCCAGCGCCTGATGATGGGCCTGTACCAGCCGACCGAGGGCGCGGTGCTGCTCGACGGCATCGACCTGCGCCAGCTCGACCCGGCCGACGTGCGCCGCAACGTGCGGCTACGTGTCGCAGGACGTGATGCTGTTCTACGGCTCGCTGCGCGAGAACATCACGCTTCGGCCTGCCCTATGCCGACGATTCGGCGGTCGTGGCGGCGGCCGAGACCGCCGGGCTTGACCGACTTCGTCAACCGCCACCCGCGCGGCTTCGACATGCCGGTGGGCGAGCGCGGCGAGTCGCTGTCGGGCGGCCAGCGCCAGAGCGTGGGCCTGGCGCGCGCGCTGCTGCACAACGCGCCGATGCTGCTGCTCGACGAGCCGACCAGCGCGATGGACTTCTCCACCGAGGCACAGATCACCCAGCGCATCGCCGCCTTCGCGCAGGACAAGACCGTGGTGCTGGTGACGCACCGCACCTCGCTGCTGGCGCTGGTCGACGCGCGTGATCGTGATCGACGGCGGCAAGGTCGTGGCCGACGGCCCGCGCGACCGCATCATGGAAGCGCTGCAGACCGGGCGCATCGCGAAGGCGGCATGAGCACCGACTGAACGCCGCCACTCCGCTGCGCCACCCGGTCGTCGGCACGCGCCGACGGCGTGCTCGAGCGCGCACGTGGCGCTCGAGCCGTGACCAGCAGGCTGCTCGACTGACGATCCGAGCTGCCGCCGCCGGCATGCAGGGCTTCGAGCTCGAGGCCGACGCCCTGATGTCGCGCGCAGCAGACGCGCGGCGCGCAGAAGATCGTGCGCGCCGCGGTCGTCGTCGGTGCGTGCTGCTGCTGGTCTGGGCGGCGCTCGCGCACGGTCGACGAGGTCACGCGCGGCGACGCGCGCGTGATCCCGTCGCGCCAGCTGCAGGTGGTGCAGTCGTTCGACGGCGGCGTGGTCTCCGAGATCCTGGTGCGCGAAGGCCAGGTGGTCGAGGCCGGCCAGCTGCTGCTGCGTGTCGACGAGACCCGCGCCACCTCCGGCGTGCGCGAGAGCGCGGCGCAGGGCTTCGCGCTGCGTGCGCGCGCCGGCGCGCCTGCGCGCGCTGGCCGAAGGCACGCCGTTCGCCGCCGCCGAGCGCCCAGCGACGCCGAGGAAGAGCGCGCATCGCTCGACGAGGAACGGCGGCTCTACGAGTCGCGCGTCACGAACTGAACACGCATGCTGGCGATCAACCGGCAGCAGCTCGCAGCAGCGCCAGCAGGAGCTGAGCGAGATGCGCGCGCGCAAGCGCACCGCGGCGCTGCGCGGGCTCGATCTGGCGCAGCAGGAGCTGGCGCAAGACGCGGCCGCTGCTGGCCAGCGGCGCGGTGTCGCGAGGTCGACATCCTGCGGCTGGAGCGCGAGGTCGCGCGTCAGCGCGGCGACGCCGACCAGGCCACCGCGCAGATCGCCCGCGTGCAGGCGGCGATCGGCGAGGCGCAGCGCAAGATCGCAGGAGACCGAGCTCGACCTTCCGCAACGAGGCGCGCAAGGAGCTGGCCGAGGCGATGGGCAAGCTCAACGCGCTGAACGAGGGCGCGGTGGCGCTGGCCGACAAGGTCGACAAGGCGCAGATCAAGTCGCCCGGTGCGCGGGCGCGTGCAGCGCCTGCTCGCCAACACCGTCGGCGGCGTGGTGCAGCCGGGCAAGGACATCGTCGAGATCGTGCCGCTCGACGACACGCTGGTGCTCGAGGCGCGCGTGCTGCCGCAAGCGACATCGCCTTCATCCACCCGGGCCAGGCCGCGACGGTCAAGTTCACCGCCTACGACTTCTCGATCTACGGCGGCCTCGAGGCGAAGGTCGAGAACATCAGCCCCGACACCGTCGTCGACGAGCGAGGCAACGCGTACTACCTGGTGCGCGTGCGCACCGTGCAAGGCCGAGCTTCAGCGAGAAGCTGCCGATCATTCCCGGGCATGACGGCCGAGGTCGACGTGCTGACCGGCAGCAAGACCGTGCTGTCGCTACTTGCTCAAGCCGGTGCTGAAGGTGCAATCGCGCGCGATGAGCGAGCGGTAAGTTCGCACGAATCGCGACGCGGGCCCGCGTCGTTATACCCGCTGGATTGCACGGCGCCGCGCCCTCATCGCGCAACCGAGACACATTTGGTGACAGGCATCACGACGGCGCATTGAAGTGCGCTCGGAAGTGCCGATAACCAAGACTATTCTCTGTCCCGGATTTGCGCGCGCGCGCAAGGGATCCGCATGCCAATGCTCAGCAGAACCGAAGTCGGACTGGTGATCGCGATCTGGGGACAAGCCTGGGTACGCGGCGCCGACGGCATGTTTCGCGCGCTCAAGCTGGGCGACACGGTGCACAAGGGCGCGGTCGTGCTGACTGCGCAGGACGCCATCGTGCAGATCACGCGCGAGGGCGAAGGCGACGAGCCCGACGCCACCGTCGCCGCAGTCAACAAGGCGGACACGCTCGACGCCGAGCGCGCGATCGAAGGCATCAACAAGGGTGAGGCCGACGCCGCACCCGCAGCCGGCTTGGGCGGCGGCGATGTGGGCGACCTGGCGCCGGGCTTTCGCGTCGAGCGCATCTCCGAGGTGGCACCGGCCGGAGCGCTGTCGCGCTCGGCAGGCGGGCCAGACGACATCGCGTCGCTGGAGCTGCTGGCGGGCCACGAGCCGGAGAAGGTCAAGAGCACCACCATCACCGAGCCCCCGTCGAGTGTCGATGCGGTCGAGGAAGGACCCAACGTTGCTGTCGGTGTGACACTGCCGGCTGGCGCGACGCAGGTGCGCATCGACGGTGTGCCGGCAGTGGGCCAGTTGCTGCTCGCCGATGGCACGCCCGTGCAGGCCGGCGCCACGCTGACCCCTGCGCAGCTCGCCGGCATGGTCTATGTGCCGCCGGCCGACTACCTGCCGGGCACGCCGGTGGGTGATCTGCGCTACAGCGCGACGGTCGGCACCACCACCACGGTGGGCAGCGTGGGCTTCAACATCACGGCGGTCAACGACGCGCCGGTGGCGGCGGCGGGCTCGGCCAGCGGCCTCGAGGACACGACGATCCCGGTGTCGCTGACCGGCAGCGACGTCGACGGCACCATCGCCTCGGTGGTGATCGACCGCCTGCCCACCATCGGCACGCTGTTGCTCGCCGACGGCGTGACGCCGGTGCTGCTCGGCCAGACACTGACCGCCGCGCAGGCGAGCACGCTGGTGCTGCGGCCGCTGCCGGACCAGTTCGGCGACGACTCGATCGGCTTCACGGTGATCGACAACACCGGCGCCGCCTCGACGCCGGGCGATTGGACCGTGCGCATCACCGCGGTCGACGACCTGCCGCAGGCCAACCCCGACACCTTCACGGTGGCCGAAGACGGCTCGGTGTCGATCAACGTGCGTTTCAACGACGGCGACGCCGAAACGCCGATGCTGACGATCACGCATGTCAACGGCAACCCGGTGACCGACGGCGGCCCGGCAGTCGTGGTGCCCAACGGCACGGTGCACCTGCTCGGCGGCGAGCTGGTGTTCACGCCGGCCGCCAACTACGCCGGCCCGGCCAACTTCAACTACACCATCACCGACGGCACGCACACCGCCGATGCCGTGGTGAGCGGCACCGTCACGCCGCTCGACGACCTGCCGATCGCCAACCCCGATGCATTCGTGGTTGCCGAAGACGGCTCGGTCACGATCAACGTGGTCGGCAACGACATCGACATCGATGGCGACACGCTGACCATCACGCGGGTCAACGGCACGCCGATCGTCGACGGCGGCGCGGCGGTCGCGGTGGCCGACGGCAGCGTGCGCCTGGTGAACGGCCAGCTCTTGTTCACGCCGGCTCCCGACTACAACGGCCCGGCCTCGTTTGACTACACGGTGTCCGACGGCACGAGCTCGGTGTCCGCCACCGTGACCGGCACCGTGACGCCGGTTGTGGATGCCACCACCGTCACGCTGAGCTCCTCGACCAACGGCGCGGCCCTCGTCGAGGGCGGCTCGATCACCTACGCCGCCAGCGTCGGCGCCCCCGTCACCGGCAGCGACTTGGTGATCACGCTGAGCAACGGCCAGAGCATCACCATCCCCGTCGGCCAGTCCGCGGGCACCGCGGTGTTCGCGCTGCGCCCCGACGACGCCTACGTGCAAGGCACGCAGACGCTTTCCAGCGTCTCCATCAGCGGCACCGCCGGCGGCAACTTCGAGGCCCTGAGCACCACCGGCACCGTCACCAACACGGTGGTCGACGATGCCGATGCCACCACCGTCACGCTGAGCTCCTCGACCAACGGCGCGGCCCTCGTCGAGGGCGGCTCGATCACCTACGCCGCCAGCGTCGGCGCCCCCGTCACCGGCAGCGACTTGGTGATCACGCTGAGCAACGGCCAGAGCATCACCATCCCCGTCGGCCAGTCCGCGGGCACCGCGGTGTTCGCGCTGCGCCCCGACGACGCCTACGTGCAAGGCACGCAGACGCTTTCCAGCGTCTCCATCAGCGGCACCGCCGGCGGCAACTTCGAGGCCCTGAGCACCACCGGCACCGTCACCAACACGGTGGTCGACGATGCCGATGCCACCACCGTCACGCTGAGCTCCTCGACCAACGGCGCGGCCCTCGTCGAGGGCGGCTCGATCACCTACGCCGCCAGCGTCGGCGCCCCCGTCACCGGCAGCGACTTGGTGATCACGCTGAGCAACGGCCAGAGCATCACCATCCCCGTCGGCCAGTCCGCGGGCACCGCGGTGTTCGCGCTGCGCCCCGACGACGCCTACGTGCAAGGCACGCAGACGCTTTCCAGCGTCTCCATCAGCGGCACCGCCGGCGGCAACTTCGAGGCCCTGAGCACCACCGGCACCGTCACCAACACGGTGGTCGACGATGCCGATGCCACCACCGTCACGCTGAGCTCCTCGACCAACGGCGCGGCCCTCGTCGAGGGCGGCTCGATCACCTACGCCGCCAGCGTCGGCGCCCCCGTCACCGGCAGCGACTTGGTGATCACGCTGAGCAACGGCCAGAGCATCACCATCCCCGTCGGCCAGTCCGCGGGCACCGCGGTGTTCGCGCTGCGCCCCGACGACGCCTACGTGCAAGGCACGCAGACGCTTTCCAGCGTCTCCATCAGCGGCACCGCCGGCGGCAACTTCGAGGCCCTGAGCACCACCGGCACCGTCACCAACACGGTGGTCGACGATGCCGATGCCACCACCGTCACGCTGAGCTCCTCGACCAACGGCGCGGCCCTCGTCGAGGGCGGCTCGATCACCTACGCCGCCAGCGTCGGCGCCCCCGTCACCGGCAGCGACTTGGTGATCACGCTGAGCAACGGCCAGAGCATCACCATCCCCGTCGGCCAGTCCGCGGGCACCGCGGTGTTCGCGCTGCGCCCCGACGACGCCTACGTGCAAGGCACGCAGACGCTTTCCAGCGTCTCCATCAGCGGCACCGCCGGCGGCAACTTCGAGGCCCTGAGCACCACCGGCACCGTCACCAACACGGTGGTCGACGATGCCGATGCCACCACCGTCACGCTGAGCTCCTCGACCAACGGCGCGGCCCTCGTCGAGGGCGGCTCGATCACCTACGCCGCCAGCGTCGGCGCCCCCGTCACCGGCAGCGACTTGGTGATCACGCTGAGCAACGGCCAGAGCATCACCATCCCCGTCGGCCAGTCCGCGGGCACCGCGGTGTTCGCGCTGCGCCCCGACGACGCCTACGTGCAAGGCACGCAGACGCTTTCCAGCGTCTCCATCAGCGGCACCGCCGGCGGCAACTTCGAGGCCCTGAGCACCACCGGCACCGTCACCAACACGGTGGTCGACGATGCCGATGCCACCACCGTCACGCTGAGCTCCTCGACCAACGGCGCGGCCCTCGTCGAGGGCGGCTCGATCACCTACGCCGCCAGCGTCGGCGCCCCCGTCACCGGCAGCGACTTGGTGATCACGCTGAGCAACGGCCAGAGCATCACCATCCCCGTCGGCCAGTCCGCGGGCACCGCGGTGTTCGCGCTGCGCCCCGACGACGCCTACGTGCAAGGCACGCAGACGCTTTCCAGCGTCTCCATCAGCGGCACCACCGGCGGCAACTTCGAGGCCCTGAGCACCACCGGCACCGTCACCAACACGGTGGTCGACGATGCCGATGCCACCACCGTCACGCTGAGCTCCTCGACCAACGGCGCGGCCCTCGTCGAGGGCGGCTCGATCACCTACGCCGCCAGCGTCGGCGCCCCCGTCACCGGCAGCGACTTGGTGATCACGCTGAGCAACGGCCAGAGCATCACCATCCCCGTCGGCCAGTCCGCGGGCACCGCGGTGTTCGCGCTGCGCCCCGACGACGCCTACGTGCAAGGCACGCAGACGCTTTCCAGCGTCTCCATCAGCGGCACCGCCGGCGGCAACTTCGAGGCCCTGAGCACCACCGGCACCGTCACCAACACGGTGGTCGACGATGCCGATGCCACCACCGTCACGCTGAGCTCCTCGACCAACGGCGCGGCCCTCGTCGAGGGCGGCTCGATCACCTACGCCGCCAGCGTCGGCGCCCCCGTCACCGGCAGCGACTTGGTGATCACGCTGAGCAACGGCCAGAGCATCACCATCCCCGTCGGCCAGTCCGCGGGCACCGCGGTGTTCGCGCTGCGCCCCGACGACGCCTACGTGCAAGGCACGCAGACGCTTTCCAGCGTCTCCATCAGCGGCACCGCCGGCGGCAACTTCGAGGCCCTGAGCACCACCGGCACCGTCACCAACACGGTGGTCGACGATGCCGATGCCACCACCGTCACGCTGAGCTCCTCGACCAACGGCGCGGCCCTCGTCGAGGGCGGCTCGATCACCTACGCCGCCAGCGTCGGCGCCCCCGTCACCGGCAGCGACTTGGTGATCACGCTGAGCAACGGCCAGAGCATCACCATCCCCGTCGGCCAGTCCGCGGGCACCGCGGTGTTCGCGCTGCGCCCCGACGACGCCTACGTGCAAGGCACGCAGACGCTTTCCAGCGTCTCCATCAGCGGCACCGCCGGCGGCAACTTCGAGGCCCTGAGCACCACCGGCACCGTCACCAACACGGTGGTCGACGATGCCGATGCCACCACCGTCACGCTGAGCTCCTCGACCAACGGCGCGGCCCTCGTCGAGGGCGGCTCGATCACCTACGCCGCCAGCGTCGGCGCCCCCGTCACCGGCAGCGACTTGGTGATCACGCTGAGCAACGGCCAGAGCATCACCATCCCCGTCGGCCAGTCCGCGGGCACCGCGGTGTTCGCGCTGCGCCCCGACGACGCCTACGTGCAAGGCACGCAGACGCTTTCCAGCGTCTCCATCAGCGGCACCGCCGGCGGCAACTTCGAGGCCCTGAGCACCACCGGCACCGTCACCAACACGGTGGTCGACGATGCCGATGCCACCACCGTCACGCTGAGCTCCTCGACCAACGGCGCGGCCCTCGTCGAGGGCGGCTCGATCACCTACGCCGCCAGCGTCGGCGCCCCCGTCACCGGCAGCGACTTGGTGATCACGCTGAGCAACGGCCAGAGCATCACCATCCCCGTCGGCCAGTCCGCGGGCACCGCGGTGTTCGCGCTGCGCCCCGACGACGCCTACGTGCAAGGCACGCAGACGCTTTCCAGCGTCTCCATCAGCGGCACCGCCGGCGGCAACTTCGAGGCCCTGAGCACCACCGGCACCGTCACCAACACGGTGGTCGACGATGCCGATGCCACCACCGTCACGCTGAGCTCCTCGACCAACGGCGCGGCCCTCGTCGAGGGCGGCTCGATCACCTACGCCGCCAGCGTCGGCGCCCCCGTCACCGGCAGCGACTTGGTGATCACGCTGAGCAACGGCCAGAGCATCACCATCCCCGTCGGCCAGTCCGCGGGCACCGCGGTGTTCGCGCTGCGCCCCGACGACGCCTACGTGCAAGGCACGCAGACGCTTTCCAGCGTCTCCATCAGCGGCACCGCCGGCGGCAACTTCGAGGCCCTGAGCACCACCGGCACCGTCACCAACACGGTGGTCGACGATGCCGATGCCACCACCGTCACGCTGAGCTCCTCGACCAACGGCGCGGCCCTCGTCGAGGGCGGCTCGATCACCTACGCCGCCAGCGTCGGCGCCCCCGTCACCGGCAGCGACTTGGTGATCACGCTGACCAACGGCCAGAGCATCACCATCCCCGTCGGCCAGTCCGCGGGCACCGCGGTGTTCGCGCTGCGCCCCGACGACGCCTACGTGCAAGGCACGCAGACGCTTTCCAGCGTCTCCATCAGCGGCACCGCCGGCGGCAACTTCGAGGCCCTGAGCACCACCGGCACCGTCACCAACACGGTGGTCGACGATGCCGATGCCACCACCGTCACGCTGAGCTCCTCGACCAACGGCGCGGCCCTCGTCGAGGGCGGCTCGATCACCTACGCCGCCAGCGTCGGCGCCCCCGTCACCGGCAGCGACTTGGTGATCACGCTGAGCAACGGCCAGAGCATCACCATCCCCGTCGGCCAGTCCGCGGGCACCGCGGTGTTCGCGCTGCGCCCCGACGACGCCTACGTGCAAGGCACGCAGACGCTTTCCAGCGTCTCCATCAGCGGCACCGCCGGCGGCAACTTCGAGGCCCTGAGCACCACCGGCACCGTCACCAACACGGTGGTCGACGATGCCGATGCCACCACCGTCACGCTGAGCTCCTCGACCAACGGCGCGGCCCTCGTCGAGGGCGGCTCGATCACCTACGCCGCCAGCGTCGGCGCCCCCGTCACCGGCAGCGACTTGGTGATCACGCTGAGCAACGGCCAGAGCATCACCATCCCCGTCGGCCAGTCCGCGGGCACCGCGGTGTTCGCGCTGCGCCCCGACGACGCCTACGTGCAAGGCACGCAGACGCTTTCCAGCGTCTCCATCAGCGGCACCGCCGGCGGCAACTTCGAGGCCCTGAGCACCACCGGCACCGTCACCAACACGGTGGTCGACGATGCCGATGCCACCACCGTCACGCTGAGCTCCTCGACCAACGGCGCGGCCCTCGTCGAGGGCGGCTCGATCACCTACGCCGCCAGCGTCGGCGCCCCCGTCACCGGCAGCGACTTGGTGATCACGCTGAGCAACGGCCAGAGCATCACCATCCCCGTCGGCCAGTCCGCGGGCACCGCGGTGTTCGCGCTGCGCCCCGACGACGCCTACGTGCAAGGCACGCAGACGCTTTCCAGCGTCTCCATCAGCGGCACCGCCGGCGGCAACTTCGAGGCCCTGAGCACCACCGGCACCGTCACCAACACGGTGGTCGACGATGCCGATGCCACCACCGTCACGCTGAGCTCCTCGACCAACGGCGCGGCCCTCGTCGAGGGCGGCTCGATCACCTACGCCGCCAGCGTCGGCGCCCCCGTCACCGGCAGCGACTTGGTGATCACGCTGAGCAACGGCCAGAGCATCACCATCCCCGTCGGCCAGTCCGCGGGCACCGCGGTGTTCGCGCTGCGCCCCGACGACGCCTACGTGCAAGGCACGCAGACGCTTTCCAGCGTCTCCATCAGCGGCACCGCCGGCGGCAACTTCGAGGCCCTGAGCACCACCGGCACCGTCACCAACACGGTGGTCGACGATGCCGATGCCACCACCGTCACGCTGAGCTCCTCGACCAACGGCGCGGCCCTCGTCGAGGGCGGCTCGATCACCTACGCCGCCAGCGTCGGCGCCCCCGTCACCGGCAGCGACTTGGTGATCACGCTGAGCAACGGCCAGAGCATCACCATCCCCGTCGGCCAGTCCGCGGGCACCGCGGTGTTCGCGCTGCGCCCCGACGACGCCTACGTGCAAGGCACGCAGACGCTTTCCAGCGTCTCCATCAGCGGCACCGCCGGCGGCAACTTCGAGGCCCTGAGCACCACCGGCACCGTCACCAACACGGTGGTCGACGATGCCGATGCCACCACCGTCACGCTGAGCTCCTCGACCAACGGCGCGGCCCTCGTCGAGGGCGGCT
>CAWHBZ010000033.1:0-66187 GCA_963827645.1 uncultured beta proteobacterium
GTGCCATGCGTAGCGCAGCTGCAGGAAGTTCTCTCCCGGGTTCGGATGTTTGATGCCGGCGTTCGAGAAGTGCTGCATCCGCAGGACCAGTTCGTGCATGTTTGACTCGCCGAAACCCCGGCCGATTGCCAGGTGGTCGCCGAAGTTGAACGCGGTGCTGAACTGCTTATCGCGGCTGCGGTAGATGGGGAGGAGAACGTTGGCGCCGATGCCGGCCTCGACGAACCACGCATCGCCCCACGCCCGTGGATGCCAGCGCAGCACCGGCGTGATGCTGACCTGCGTGACCCAGGCCGAACTGCGACCGCCACCCTCGTTTTCGGCGTTCCAGCGGCCGAACGACGCTTCCCAGTAGAGATGGGCGCGCCCACTCGCGAAGTCGCGCTCCCAGGCGGCCGGCCAGGTTGCACCGAAGACAACCGCTTGTGCGCCCTCCGCGATGCCGGCCTGCAGGAACACCTGGTCCGGCGACCAGCGCGATGCTCGCTGTGACCTTGCCCAAGCGCCGGAGGCCACCGCGACGGCCAAAGTGGTGATCGCGATGTGTCGAAGAAAGTTGCTCATGGCGGTGCTTTGATGGCGATGGACCATTTCGACTGAGGGCTCACCCGCCGCTGCTCTCGCCCTGGCTCAGCCGGCTGCCGGCCGCGAGCACCTGTGCGAGCTCGGCCCTCATTTCGGCTGGGCTGCGCGTCGAGGTGATCTCGCTGCGCGCGAACCAACCGACGTTGCCGAGCAGTGCGATGACAACGGCGGCGAGCTTGATCGTGTTCACGGTGCACTCCTGCGCGTTCGCTGTCCGATGGCTCACTGCACCATGAAGGGCTGGACCACCGGGCGGGCAAATTCGCGGCCGATCAGGGTGTGGGCGTAGAAGTAGCTCCTTCGCGCCCGCTCGGTCAGGAAGTCCAGGTTCACGTTGCCGCGCTCGTCGCAGGGGAACGTGAAGCCGCGACCAGGGTTGAACAAGGAGTCGAAGCGCAACTGGTGCTGCTGAGCGTTCATCTCACTCTCCTTCTCGGATGGCTCGGACCGAGCCGCCATGTGTCGGAAGATAGAGATAGAGCTCTGGCACCGGTAGATGGCACTTTTTGGACTCATCGTTCCAATGAAAGAACGATGTGCGTCCATGCGCGATCTCAACGACCTCTGCTACTTCGTGCAGGTGGTCCCGCGTGTTCAGGACAGGCTCGAGACGCATGCGCCGGGACTGACCGCATCGCTTGCGACGAAGGCCACGGAGACCTCGAAGGATGCGATTGGCAGGTTGACGCGCCGAACCGGCGCGGGCAGAGCGGTTAACTTGCTCGTCGGGACTGTCGTGTGTGTTCATAGGCTGCTCGCGTGAGAGCGGCCGGCAATGCGGCGGATGCCTGTATCTTCAGGCGCGCGTCCTCTTTCGCCCTTGCTCAGCCGCTCACTGGCTCACACGCGCGGGAAGCGCGGCCTGGGCCGTCGCGGAACCTGCGGCGGCTTCCGTCACTTGCCAGCCACCGCCAAGGGACTTGTACAGCGCGACGAGTCCCATGTAGGACGCGGCTTCGGCCTCCGCGACCGCGTCCTGTGCACGCATCAGGGTTCGTTGGGCATCCAGCACCTCGAGATATGGTGCGGCTCCCTCGCGATAGCGCGCCTCTGCCAGGGCCGACGCTCTTGCGCTCTGCTCGGCAGCGGCAACGAGGCCTTGAAGGCGCTCCTGGTTCTGACCGAAGGCAGTGAGCGCGTTCTCGACCTCTTCGATCGCGCGCAGGACGGTCTGCTCGTACAGCGCAAGACTGCCTTGGGTTCGCGCCTCGGCACCCCGGAGTCGTGCGCGTACCGACCCGAACCGCAGCGCTGGCCATCCGAGTCCGGCATTCAGGCTGAACGCCCGGCTGGCACTGCCGCCAAGGTCCGAGCCGCGCAGCGCGAAAAAGCCGAGGAAGCCACCGATATCCAAACGCGGATAGAGTTCCGCGGTAATGGCCCCCACGTCGGCCGTGCTCGCCGCCAGGCTGCGTTCCGCCTGCAGCACATCGGGACGTCGGCGCAGCAAATCACTGAGATTACCGACCGGCAGGCGCTTGGAGAGCGGGCTCAGCGGCATCGGCGCCACCATCGGCTCCAGCTCCGAGGGCTGCAGGCCGGCCAGCACGGCGATGCGATGCATCGCCTGCAGGCGTGCCGTCTTCAAGACTGGCAACTGAGCTTGCGTGCTGGCCAGCAAGGCACGTTGACTGGCCAGATCGCCCGCAAGGCCTCGACCGCCCGTTACCTGCGCTTCGGTGATGCGGAGGGTGTCCTGCAGGCTGCTCAATGTGCGCTGCGTCACCGCCGCCCGCTGCTCAGCGCCACGCATCTCGTAGTAGTTGCGGGCGAGTTCCGCGACCGCCACGATACGCACCTGCTCCAGATCAGCAGCCTGGGCCTCAGCTCGGGCGGTCGCCGCCTCATTCAGGCGTTGGAGACGACCAAAAAGGTCGATCTCCCAGGAGGCGTCGAATCCGACGCGGTTGCTCTGCGCCAGCGTGCGCACCTCGGCCGGGATGCCGTTGCCTTGCGCCAGGCTGCGCGTCTTGAAGGCACCGGCGGTGACCGCGGGCCAACGATCGAGTTCGGCTTCGCGTAGCGCAGCGCGAGCCTCCAGCAACCGCGCCTGCGCGATGCGGATGTCGTGGTTGCTCGCCAACTCGCGCTCGATCAGGGCATCGAGTTGCGGATCCTCGAACTGCCTCCACCAGTTGCGTAACACGGCGTCGGCATCAAACTGTTGCTGCTCCGGTGAAGCGATATGAACCGTAGGAGGCTTCGGTGCCTCGTAGCGTGGTCCGACCGCACAGGCGCATAGCATCGCGCTTGCCACCAGCATCGAAGAAAGAGAAAGTCGCCTCATGGTCATGGTCGTCATCCTGTTTCTCCGACTACGCGTGGCCGTGCGCCGGACCATGTCCAACAGCCGGAGGAACCGCGTCGTCGAGGCCGGCGAGCTCCGCCGCACGCCGCGATTGGCCCACCGCGCGGTGGTCACGAGCGAAGACCGTGTACATGGTCGGCAGCACCAGCAGTGTGAAGAAGGTGCCGATCAACATGCCGACCACGATCACCAGGCCGAGGCTGAACCGGCTGTTCGCACCGGCGCCGCTGGCGAACAGCAACGGGACCAGGCCCACGACCATGGCGGCCGTCGTCATCAAGATGGGGCGCAACCGGATGCGTGCGGCCTGCTCGATGGCCGTGCGGCGATCAAGACCCTGGTGCATCTGAATCTCGTTGGCAAACTCCACCATCAGGATCCCGTGCTTGCTGATCAACCCGATCAGCGTCACCAGCCCGATCTGCGTGTAGATGTTGATCGTGGCGAAGCCCAGCGCCAGCGGCACCAGAGCACCGCAGATCGACATCGGCACGCTCACAAGGATGATCAGCGGGTCGCGCAGGCTCTCGTACTGAGCGGCGAGCACGAGGTAGATCACGATGATGGCGAACAGGAAGGCCCCCACCAGAGCCGATCCCTCCTGCGTGTACTGACGCGCATCGGACTGCCAGTCGTAGCTGAAGCCGGCCGGCAGCCTGGCGGCTTCGGTACGCAGGAAAGCGACCGCATCGCCCATCGTCACGCCCGGCATCGGGATCGCCTGGAACGTGGACGCGTTGAGCTGGTTGAACTGCGTCAGCTTGTTGGGACCGACGCTGCTGGAGATCTGGACCAGGTTGGCCAGCGGCACGGACTCTCCGCTCGCACTCTTCACGAAGAAGCGCGATAGTGCTTCTGCGGTCAGTCGCTGCTCTCGCGTCGACTGCGGGATCACGTCATAGGAGCGGCCGTCCATGGCGAATCGGTTGACGTAGTTCTCGCCCACCAACACCGCCAGCGTGTCTCCGATGGCCTTCATCGTGACGCCAAGGTTGTTGGCCTTGGCGCGGTCCACCCGCACCTCCACGACCGGATTGTTGAAGTCAAGGTCGCTGTCGACGACGGCGAACTTTCCGCTCTTCTGCGCGGCCTGCTTGAATGTCTCCATCGCCTCGAAGAGCGTGCGATGGTCGCTCGGGCTTCGGATCACCATCTGGACCGGCAGACCGCCCGTCGAGCCGGGCAGCGACGGCAACTGGAAGGCGAAGATGTTGCTGCCCTCGACCGCGCTCATGCGGCCCTGGACGTCATGCTGGATCTGCGACGCGTCTCTCTTGCGGTTCTTCCACTCGGACAACCCAACGCCGCCGATCGAGCTCGAGACGCCATCCGATCCGTTGATCAGCCAGCGTCCCTGGGTCTCCGGCAAAGCAGTCAGCACTTCGTCCCACTTGTTGGCGAACTTCTCAACGTAATCGATGCTGGCATGCTGGGGCGACTTGATGGCGGTGAGCACCATCCCCTGATCCTCGACCGGCGCCAGTTCGCGCTGGGCCATGGTGTAGAGAAACGGAAGGCTGGTCAGTACGGCCACCGCGAGCACACCGGTGATCCAGCGATGGTTCAGGGACTTGTCGAGCACACGCCCGTAACTTGACGCCAGTCGATGGAAGAACGCTTCCGCCAGGCGGGACATGCGGGTGCCGGTCGCGTCCTGCGGCAGCAGGAAGGAGCTCATGACCGGCGACAGCGTCAACGCGATCACGCCCGAAACAACGACCGATCCCGCCAGCGTGAAAGCGAACTCTTTGAACAGCGAGCCGGTCAGTCCACCGATCAACCCGATAGGCGCATAGACCGCAGCGAGCGTCAGTGTCATTGCGATCACCGGGCCGGCAACTTCGCGAGCGCCGATGAGCGCTGCCTGTACGCGGGACTTGCCCGCCTCGATGTGGCGGTGCACGTTCTCCACCACCACGATTGCATCATCGACAACCAAGCCGATCGCCAGCACCATGGCCAGCAGGGTCAGCAAGTTGATCGAGAAGCCGAATGCCAGCATCAGCGCTGCGGCGCCCAGCATCGACAGCGGAATCGTGACGACCGGAATCAGCACTGCACGGAAGGATCCCAGGCACAGAAAGATCACCAGCACCACGATCGCGATCGCTTCCACCAGCGTGTGACCGACCTCATCGATCGACGCCTCGATGAAGCGCGCCAGTTCGAATGGCAATTGCACTTCGACTCCGGGCGGCAGGTTCTGCTCGATGCCGCTGAGCAGATCGCGAATACGCTTGACGATCACCAGCGGATTGCCGTTGGGCGCGGCCTGCAGCCCGAGGTAGACGGCCTTCTGACCGTCCATCATGGCGCTGTTGTCTGTGCTTGCCGCACCAAGCTCGATCGTGGCCACGTCGCCAAGCCGGACCACCGCATCGCCGTGGCGCTTGATGACCATGTCGCGGAACTCGGCCACGTTCACCAGATCGGTGTTGACTCGTATGTTGGAGACGACGTACAGGCCCTTCACCTGGCCGGGTGCCGCCTGCACGTTGTTCTGCCGAAGCGCATCGGCGATCTCACCGGCGGAGATGCCTCGCGCGCCCATGCGGTTGGGGTCGAGCCACACCCGCATGGCGAGCATCTGGCCGCCGATGACCTCCACGCCCGAGACGCCTTCGATCGATGCGAACTGCGGCTGCACCACGCGGGACAGGTAGTCGGTGAGCGCCGAGATCGGCATCGTCCTGCTGGAGAAGCCAACGTAGGCAACGGCCGTGGCTTCCCCGGAAGACTTCAGGATGACCGGATCGAAGGCCTCTTGCGGCAGTCGGTATTTGACCTGGTTGACCTGCGCCATCGCCTGCGTGAGTGCCTGATTGGCGTCCGCGTTCAGCTTCATACGCACGGTGACAACGCTGCGGCCGAGCGTGGATGACGAAGACAGATAGTCGACGTTCTCGATGGTTGCCACGGCCTGGGCGATCGGCTGGGTGACGAAGCCTTGCATCAGCTCGGGCGAGGCTCCCGGGTATTGAGTTGTGATGGTGAGTGTGGTGCTCTCGGTCAGCGGGTACTGCCGCACGGGCAGCTTGCTGACCGCCAGCGCACCGAGCAGCAGGATCAGCATGCTCACCACCAGCGCCAGCACAGGCCGACGAACGAAGATGTCGGTGAATTTCATGACTTGCGCTCCAGCAGGGCGAGGGTGTCCTTCGCCGTCGGCTGCACGGCCGCACCGTTGTACAGGCGCAGCTGTCCGGAAGTGACGACCTTGTCGTTCGCCGTCAGGCCCTTCTCGATGACAACGAGGCCTTGGCGCCGGTCACCCACGGAGACGAACAACTGCTGCGCGACGAAGCCCTTGCCCTGCTCGGCCGTACGCAGCACGAAGACGGAGTCACCGTGCGTGCTGTACGTGATCGCGGTCTCCGGAATGGTGAGGGCACTCTCGCGAGCCGGCTGGGCAATGCGCGCGTTCACGTACATGCCGGCCGCCAGCGCGCCATCGGCGTTGTCGATGGCGGCCTGCAGTCGAACCGTGCGGGTGTTACTGCCGATCTGCGGCTCAATGGCGGTCAAGTGCCCCTCGAAAATGCGATCTGGATAGGCATCGACCTGAAGCGCCACGCGCTGGGTGCGCTTAAGCATCGGCATGGTTGCCTCAGGCAATGTGATGGTGGCGAGCAGGCTTCGCGAGTCGGTCAGCGACACCAGCGGGTCGCCTGCACGAACGAACTGCCCGAGGTTCACCCGGCGAAGACCCAGTACGCCAGTGAAAGGCGCCCGGATCTGCTTCTGCTCGATCAAGGCTTGCAGCCGCTTCAGCTCACCTGCGGCCTGCTCGTGGCTCGCCTGGGCCTGGTCCAGTTGCTCTTGCGTGGCGCCCTGCTGAGGCAGCAGGCGGTGGGTGCGTTCCAGCGAGGCCCGGGCGTTGACCAGCTGCGCCCGTACCCGCTGCAGTTCACCCTGTTCAGGTGCGTCGTTGAGTTGGACGAGCAACTGGCCGGCCCGCACGGACGTGCCAGAGGTGAACAGGATTTGCGATATTCGGCCCTCCACTTCGGCCGGGACCTCGACCTGCCGCACGGCTTCCAGCGTCCCGATGCCGCTCAAATAGCGCGGCAGGTCGACCTTCTGCACCTCAGCGATCGCGACTTGCGCAGGCGGCCTGCCACCCGCATCACCGGCAGCGTGACCCGGCTTCACCAACACATAAGCAGACACTGCCGCGACGAATACGCCGAAGCCCACGCCCATCCAAGCCCTTGTTTTACTGTCCATGGCATCCATTCCTTCGTCTTAGTGATGACCTTGATCGCCGCCCATTTGCGAGGAGGCAATGTTGGAGATGGAGTGACGGCGCCGGTAGTCGGCGGAATTCAGACTCAGCGTGCTATTTCTTGAACGATGACGCTGGAGCGGAACATGGCAAGACCCGAACCGACTTTTGTACTTCGCCCGGGTGGGTGGACCACGGCGGCTTCGCTCCGCCGGGCGTGCACTGGGAATGCCGAAGTCCAAGCTGAGCACGTGCATCGGACTCCTCGAGGAGCGGCTGCGGGTGCGTCTGATCCACCGCTCGACGCGGCGCTTCTCGGTGACTGAGATAGGCCAGGCCTACCATGCGCACGGCAAGGCGATGGTGGTCGAAGCGAAGGCGGCTGCCGAAGCCATCGAAAATCAACCGCGCTGAGCCACGCGGCGTCGTGCCCATCACGAGTCCCGCTTGCTACTCGAACACGTGATTGCCCCCATGCTCGCGCGTTTCATGGTCGCGGTCTCGCGTCTGGTCTACATCGCTGCGTTCGCCCCGGACAAGGGCGAATCCGTTCAGAAGCTCATCGCCAACCCGGCTCCGGGCGCGCCCGTTCCCCCCATCTTGCCGCCGGTGAATGGCTTCCTGATGCTGGACAAGGCCAAGTTCGCCGCGGCGTTCGCCGGCGATGTCCCCGCGAAGCGGGCGGCGTTTCTGGCCGACGCCCAAGTGCCTTGGGGCGTGGACGCACTGGCTGGTGAAGTGACTGCTGCTGCGTGGCGAAGCAAGCCGAGTTGGTACTTGGTTGCCAAGGACGACAAGATGATTCCGCCGGATGCTCAGCGCGCAATGTCCAAACGCGCTGGCGCCACGGTGGTCGAATCCCCGGCAGCCACGCCGTCTATGAGTCGAAGCCGGCTGCCGTGGCCGCGCTCATCGAGAAGGCCTCGACGTCAAGGGAAGCTCAGCCCTGAACGTCAATGCGCCTTCCGAGCGAAGCTCGGAGGGCGCGTTGCCATCTGCAGCCTAGCAAGGTATGTTGCTAGCCAGCCCGCCGTACACGGTCTGTTGGCGGTCCCGAGGACTCCCCAACGTCGCCTCACGGACGAAGTTGGGTCGCTCTGGTGCGATGCGATAGCCGACGTGTACGCGGCAGGCAGGAGTGCCCTCGTGTCTGGTTTGCTCCGCTGGCGCTGGGATCCACATGCGAGGCCACCTCGTGCCACGCCTCGCGAAACACGCCGTTCCCAAACAGGCACGGCAGGTGTTCGACTGTGGCTCAACGTGAATCCGAGAGAACCATGCAACTGATCCCCGAGCTCGCGGCCGTGACGACACCCACGGCTCCCTCGAAGTCACGCACGCCGATGCGCCGGAAGCTCAGCCGAGCTTGATGAGGTTGAGTGTCGGCAGCGGCCCGCCGGGAAACTGCTGCAGCCTCGCCCCGCTGGCCAAGTTGCCGAGATCGACGGTGGCAAAGCCGATCTCACCGAGCAGGCGGGTCACCGTGCCCTTGCTGTCCTGGTCGTCGCCACACACAAACAACACACGATGCCCACCGGCGACCTTGGGGTCGCCAGCCAGGACAGCGGCCTGCAGCGTGTTGCCGGCCTTCACGACGCGCGCCCCGGGGGCGAGAGATTGCACGACCTCAGTGGACGCGCGCCCGCGGAGTTCGGCGAGGCGGAGACCTGGCTCCACGGGGTTGGTGGCGTCGACCAGGATGCGGCCGTTCCAAGGGGGCAGACCTTCAAGCGCGGAGGCCACCCGATCCCACGGCACGGCCAGCAGAACGAGTTCGGCTTTGGCTGCTTCCTCGCGGGTGGCGGCCCGAGCGCGCGGACCCAGCATACGAACCAGCGACGCAAGCGACTCGCCGCCGCGACTGTTGCTCACCAGGAGTTCGTGGCTGGCGCGGGCAAAGTGCTCCGCGAAGGCGCCCCCGATAGCACCGGTCCCGATGATGCCGATCTTCATGCCGCCGCCTTGGCCGCAGTCGCGAGCAGTTGCTGCTCCCACCGCAAGCTCGTGCCGACATTGCCCATGTGCTCGAACAGCGTCTGTGCCAGCGCCGGAACTGTGGCCGTGCGAGCCCAATCGCGCTGCAACTCCGATCCGAAAACCGTCCAGGTAATCGGCACGGCGCCCGCCTGGACCATTCGGCTCACTGCCATTTCGTGTGCCTCCAGGCTCACGCCCCCCGAGGCGTCGGTGACGATGTAGACCTCGTAGCCGTCGCCGAGGGCGTGGATGGCCGGCATGGCCAGGCAGATTTCCGTCCACAGCGCAGCCATCACGATCTTGCGCCGGCCAGTCTTCCTCACCCATTCGACGACACGGGTGTCCTCCCATGTGTTGATAAACGTGCGATCGATCGGCTTTTGATCCGGGAACACCGCCTGCAACGAATCCAGCAGATGACCGCCGCGGTCCTCGACGACGGTGGTGAACAGCGTGGGCACGCCGAAGATCTTCGCCGCCTTGGCCAGGCCGACCACGTTGTTGATGATGGTCTGCGTGTCATGGCTGCGCAGGCCTGCAAACTGAAACGGCTGGTGATCGATCAGCAGCAGTACGCAGTCGGCGGGCGCCAACAGGGCGCCGAGACCGGCCTTCGGAGAAGGTGAGTTGCTCATTTGGAACGTCCGTCGAATGAATTTGGAAGGCTCGATGCTGGCCCTTGACACCGATTCCGAGAAGACATGCATCGATAGAATCACTTTCAAGCAAAAGTAGGGGTCACGACTATGAAGGGCTTGAACAACGTCGAATCGTTCGTGCGCGCCGCGGAGACTTCAAGCTTCTCTGCCGCAGCGCGCTCGCTAGGATTGACGCCCGCCGCCGTGAGCCGCAACGTGGCACGCCTGGAGTCACGCCTGGGCGCTCGCCTTTTCCATCGCAGCACGCGCTCCCTGACGCTCTCCGAGTCGGGCGAGCGCTTTCTGCGCGAAGCCCGCACCGCGCTAGAGGCACTGGAGCAGGCGATCTCCAACGTGTCGGTGGCGGCGAACCAGCCGTCCGGACTGCTGAGGGTGAGCATGGCGCCGTCATTCGGCGCCGACTACATCGTTCCGCTGCTGCCAGGATTCTTGGAGCGATATCCGGCGGTGGTCCCCGACTTCCACCTGGAGAATCGCCGCGTCGACCTCATCCGGGAGGGTTTCGATGCCGCCATCGGCGGCGGCTTCGAGTTGCCCTCGGGTGTGGTGGCGCGGGAGCTCGCACGCGCGCACATCATCGCCGTGGCGTCACCGGCTTACTTGGCGCGCGCTGGGCGACCGCTCCAGCCCGCCGACCTGCTCAAGCACGACGGCGTGATCCTGCGGTCGCCAGCCAGCGGACGCATCCGCGTCTGGCCGCTCAGAAGTCGTGCTGGTGAGCACATGCCGATCGAGCTGAGGCAGCGCATTGTGATCAACGATCCCGAGTCGGTCTGCCGCTGCGCGCTGCTGGGTCTTGGCATCGCGTTCGTCGCGACACTCAACGTTGCGCCGCATCTGCACAGCGGCTCGCTGGTTCGTGTGCTGCCGGAATGGCACGCGGACATCGGCCCGATTTCGCTCTACTTCGCAGGCCATCGGCAATTGCCCGCCAAGACGCGCGCCTTCGTCGACTACATCACTGATGAGTGTCGGAAGAGGGGCTTGGCGCGGCTGTTGTCGGCCGGGTAGCGCCTCTCGGAGTGGTCGCCCCCTTTGTGCTGGACAGAAGCCAGTGCCATAGACGACCGGCTGGAATGGCCGATAGGGACCGCAGACCGTCTGCTAGCCAGCGACCGCACGACGCGATTTCGATGCGGCGTGTACCGCCGATTCGCTTGTCGCAGTCAAATGCGCTGGAACCGACGCGGCGCAGCGGCTACAGCAATCGCGTAGACCAAGCCCATTCACGACGTCCGCACTCGCGTTGGCCGGCGGCCAGCTCGCCGCGCGCGTGGAGCAACGCCTGCATCAAGGCATGACAACACGCCTTTGCGATACCAGCTAGAACATGCCGTTGTCGTTCGCGGACTGGCGAGGAATGACCTGCAGGACGTCCCAGTGCTCAACGATCTTTCCGTCTGCGTCCAGGCGGAAGATGTCGATGCCGGCCCAGTCCTTGTTCGCATCAGTTGGCCACTCCTGGTGACAGTGCAGCACAACGTATTGACCCTCCGCCATGACTCGCTTGAAGTGCACACACTTTCCGGGGTACTCCCGAGCCATCCTCTCGAAATACTCGACAAAGGCATTCTTCCCGTCGCGCACATGCGGGTTGTGCTGGGTGTACGTTGCACCGGCGTACAGCTCGATGGCTTCCGCGGGCCGGCACCGGTTGAACATCAAGTCATAGAAGGCGACAACGTTCTGCTTGTTGCGCTCAAGGTCCGTGCTCATGGCAACTCCATACTCGGAATCTCAGATGCTCTACCGAAGTCCCGCAACGGGTTCTGCATGACGAGCGCCCGTCAAGATGGACAGCGGCTGTCTGATCTCGCGAATCACAGCGTCGACGCTGGCGGGCGGCACGACAACACTGACCGTACTCCTGTCTATCAGGACCAGCGCGAACGGACAGCTTCACTCAGTTAGGCCGGCTTTGCGCAGCCCATCTACGAAGTGCTCGAGAGGCGCGGAGTTTCTGTAGGGCAAAACGCGCAGCGTGAGGTCGATCGTGTACTCGGGGTTGATCGCCACGAGCTCGCTCCAGACCTGACGAGCTTGCTCCGGCCGATTGGTGTGACCGTAGAGCGAAGCCAGGTAGGCGCGGCTGACGTCCGACGCAGGCATGTGGATCAGTCGCCGCTTGAACATCGCTTCGGCTTCGGCGTAGCGCCCGACGGAAAACAGGACTCGTCCCTGGGCATGCATCCACAGATTGAATCCGGGGTCGAGGCGAAGCGCTTGCTTCAGCGACTCGATCGCCTCCTCATGCTTGCCGCCGAAGTGCAGCGCGTTTCCCAACACTGCATGGGCCTCGGAGGAGTTCGGATCGAGCTCGATGGCCCGTCGCGCCTCGGCCTCGGCTTCGTCTAGCCTTCGCAGCCATAACAGGGTGACGGCCAGAGCGTTGTGCCCGATCGCTTCTAACGGATCGACCTCGCACGCCTTGCGCGCCAGCTCAAGCGCTTGTTCGAGCTCCTCGATGCGATCGTTCCAGCCGTTCGCGTATCGGGCACAGTCGACGACAGCCAGGTAGGCATACCCCTGCGCCATCGTCGGGTCGATGTCCAGCGCACGCTGCAACATGGCACGGGCTTCGGCGAGCGCTGCCGGACTGAACTGCAAGATGCAGCTCTTGCCACGAATGAGGTAGTCGTAGGCCTCACTGTCGATTTTGCCGCGAGCCTCCCGACGCGCTCTTTCGCTGCCCGTCAGCGTCACCTCGAGTGTCTGGACGATCTTTCGCGTCACCTCGTCCTGGACAAGGAAAATGTCCTCAAGGTCACGGTCATAGCGGTCGGCCCAGACATGTCCGCCGGACTCGGCATCGATGAGCTGCACGTTGATGCGCACCCGCATGCCGACTCGTCGCACGCTGCCTTCGAGCACGTGCCGGACTCCGAATCTCTTGCCGACGTCCTTGATGTCGACGCTCTGGTTCTTGTAGGTGAAACAAGAGTTGCGAGCGATGACGAACAGCCCCGATATCCGAGAGACGTCGGTGATGATGTCTTCCGTGATGCCATCGGCGAAATACTCCTGCTCGGGGTCTCCGCTCATGTTGGTGAACGGCAGCACTGCGAGCGAGGGTTTCTCCGGCGGCTGCAGCGGCAGCGCCGATGGCGGGGCTGCCGGACTCGCTGGCGACACCTTGAACGCCCTCACCGGATGGGCAATGTTCTTAACCCACTGTTCGCCCTGGTCGACGAAGCCCACGAGGACGTTGCCTCTCACGGCCCCCCGCACCGCGTCCGACACTGCGATGCCGCCCGGGTCGGCAAGTCCCTCGAGCCGTGCGGCGACATTCACGCCGTCGCCGTACACCGTGCCGTCCGCCTTTTCGATCAGGTCACCAGGTGGACACCAATCCGAAAGCGCATCTGCCGATCGAGTGGCACGTCGTGCGACGCGCTCAGGTCTTGCTGGACAGCGACGGCGGCGGCAACCGCCCCGGCCGCCGTCTCAAACACGGCCAACACCGAATCACCGGCCATGTCGATCACACGACCATGATTCGACTCGACATGGGCGCGGAACACCCGGCGAGCGGCATCGAGTGCGGCCACCGTGGCGCGGTCATCGAGCGCCATCAGGCGAGAGTAGCCGGCCACGTCGGCGGCAAGGATCGCCGCCAGGCGCTCCTTGAGACTCGTCCCGTCCACGACCGTCACCCTCGTCCAGAGTCCTGCTCGCCAACCATGCTACTCCCCGCGGCCGCTGGCGGCCGCGATCCAGCCAGTACGACCAATGTTGGATGAGTCCAATCCGTCTCAACCGGCTAGTCGACCGATGAGGCGCTGCCTAACAATCCTTCCAGTCCATCGCTCGAGAGCAGGACAAGGAGAGCGAGATGCGAGCCGTTTGCAAGTACATCGAGGAGCATCACGAAGAATTGGGCGTCGCCCTGTTCATCACTCCGGTGTTGCTGTTTGCCTGCGCCGTGACCGGAGTCGGCTATTTCCTCACGTGGGTGCTGCAGTGAGCTGCGCCCGAGCAGCTACGTATAGGCCTTGAGCCGCTGCGCGGAACCCTCGATCGCAGTCGCGTGCATTGGCAAGTCGATCCGCGAGACCCAGCTTCATCTTCAAGTGTCGGACCGCCTCGCGCGTGGTCTCTGAGCGCGATCTTCACCATAGGAAGCTGGTGCATGCGCTGGCCAATTGCTTTCAAGCATGGGCGAGACCACGCCACTCCAACGACCTAGTCTCAAGCGCTCCTGCGCCCTACCCTTTCGTCATCGTTCAATCTTTCGCCGGAGAGCGCATCCATGACCCAGCCCAAGATTGGCATCATCATCGGTTCCACCCGCGAAGGCCGCTTCGGTGACAAGCCCGCGGCATGGATCCGCTCGGTTGCCGCCAAGCGCGATGACCTTCAGTTCGAGGTGATTGACTTGCGAGATCACCCTTTGCCGTTCTTCAATGAAGCGGTGTCACTGTTAGCAGGTCCGGCCAAGAATGAACGGGCGCAAGCCTGGGCGGCGAGGCTGGCCACATTCGATGGGTTCATCATCGTCACCCCCGAATACAACCACGGCCCGAGCGCCGTCCTCAAGAACGCTCTCGACTACGCCTATGCCGAATTCGTCCGCAAGCCCGTGGCATTCGTCGGTTACGGCGGCGTGGGGGCAGCGCGGGCCATCGAGCAGTTGCGACTCGTCGTTGTTGAGCTGCAAATGGTCTCCATGCGCAATGCGGTTCACGTTGGCATGGTCGAGTTTCTGGGCATTTGGCAACAGGGCAAGAGCTTCGATGACTTCCCCCACCTGGAGCAGTCCGCGAGCGGCTTGTTGGATGAACTCGCTTGGTGGGCGAAGACGCTCAAAAGTGCGCGTGCCACCACGGCGCGATGAGGACGAACCGCTCTCAAGGCGGAGAAGGTTGGCATGGACCCTCCGCGGGCAATCTCCAAGCGCCTGCGTCAAGCCGTGCGGTCGTTCCACGCATCGGGAACGATGCGGTGACGACCAGCATCGTGGCAATGCGGGAACTCGGCCTCAGGGCTGCGAGCGGGCCGAGGAAGATGGCGCGGGGGAAAGGGAGTGGTGAACGCCGTCGGCTCTCCCAAATGCCCCTCCCGAGCCGGCGACATGCGAATTCCAGCATGCCGGCCAGGTCTGCCCCGCATTGACCGCTTCCACGCTCCACGCCCCGTGACCTGCAGGCTCGCTTGATTCAGGTCAATCGACCCTCGGTGCGCAACCGGTTGCCGATCTGCTGAATGCGTGCCTCACCTTCGCGCAAGGCGGCGGCACTGGTGTGCACCGAGTAGTGGCCGAGCACCAGGTCGTGAGGGTGCTTGATTGCCGAACCCACGACGAACTCGACGTCGGTCTCGGCATCGAAGTCGATCGGCTCATTCGACTCCTCGAAAACCGCGAGCTCGCCGGCCTGCAGCGCTTCCGGTGAACGCAGGCTTCCACGACTGACCGCGGCCCAGGCCACAGTGTGCTGATGAGACGGCTGATAGGTCCACCGCTCGCCGGCCTTGAGTGACACCGACAGGTAGTTGATCGGAGAAGGCGCTCGAATCGGGCTGATCGCCGTACCGTAGCGACCTAGAAGCACCGCCGCTGGACCATCGCGCTGAATCTGATCCGGCTTCAGATAGAGGCTATGCGCTGGCCCCAGCTCGAGCTCGGGGGGCAGCGCCACCCAGAGTTGAAAGCCGCGGATGCGTGGCGAATCGCCGAACCCGCCGCCGTGCCAGACACCGCCCCCGGCCTGCATCCACTCCAATCCGCCCTGAGGAATCGTCCCCGTCTCACCTGTCGTGTCTTCATAGAACACGTTGCCCTCCATGATCCACGTGACGGTCGCGATGCCGGAATGAGGGTGCAAGCCCAAGCGGGTGCCTGATGTGCTGTTGGTGTCGAAGTGATCCAGGAAGACGAAGGGCCGCAGCAGTTCGCCAAGATCGGACGGGCTCATCAGGCGCGTGATCGGACCGTGACGCTGTCCCCGGGTGCGGACCACGACTGAGCGTTTGGAGGAGACTCGAACTGCTGATGAAGGCAGCGAAGCGCTCAGCGCGTTCATCGTGCGACCCTCATTTGTGTCAGCACGCTGCCCGTATGGGTGTTTGCAGATAGGCTCACGAGAGTTTCCTGGAGTGGGTGGAGATGGCTTCATCCTATGGAGAGCGATGTGCTGCGACTAGCCGGCAGATCTGGATTTCAGTCGTCCAACCATGGGAGCAGTCATGCTGGATCTGAATGACGTGGCGCTGTTCGTTCAGGTGGTTCGTGCCGGCAGCTTCGCCGCGGCCGCGCGACGGCTGGGTATGCCCGCTAACACCGCGAGCCGCCGCATTCAGCAGCTCGAGCAGCAGCTGGGACTGCGCCTGATGCAGCGCTCGACGCGCAAGCTGACCTTGACCGATGCGGGGGCGACCTTCTACGCGAAATGCGCCGATCAGGTCGAAGCCTTGGCGGAGGCGGCGCAGGAACTCGGCGAGGGCAGCCAAGTGCCCAGCGGCAAGGTCCGCGTGGCCGCGCCGGCCGATTTCTTCAACGTGTTCCGGATGGAGCTGATCGCCGAGTTCCTCGCCGCCCATCCGAAGGTTCGGCTGGAATTCGTGTTGAGCGACGCGCGAGCGGACCTGATCGAAGAAGGCATCGATGTGGCCATCCGCAGTGGCAAGGTGCTCGAACCCACGCTGATTGCGCGTCGCATCGGCACAGGGCGCGCGACGCTGGTGGCCAGTCCGGCGTACCTGGCGGCACGCGGAACGCCCGAATCGGTCGAGGCGCTGGTGGACCACGACTGCGTGACGCCGCCCCAACCCTCAGGGCGTACCGTGTGGCGCCTCGATGGCCCAGACGGTGTGGTCGAGACGCAGGTCGCCGGGCGCTTCTACGCCAACACGGCTCAGGCTTTGCTCAAGGCCGCACTGGCGGGCCTGGGCATCGCGCTGCTGCCCGCGGTCATGACGTCATCCCACGTACGCGCGGGAGAGCTGACCGAGGTCCTCCCTGACCATGGTGTCGACGGTCGCGAAGCCTACCTCGTCTATCTCAGCCGCCGGCAACTGCCGCGCGCCGTCAGTGCCTTCATCGAGTTCATGATGGCGAAGATGGTCGGCGAAGGATTGGTGCGGCCGGTTTCTGGACATCGGGCCTCAGGCTAGGCTGGACCGCGCGCCTCGCTGGATGAGGCGGGAAAGTTCACTCGGGCCCAGGTCGAGAACTTGCTCGGTTGCCGGCCTGCCACTTTGTTTGCGAGCGCAATTCGGTCGTGCGAGGGTGAACCCAAGTAGGTGTGGGCCTCGAAGTGCCTGAACGTCGCTCCCAACTCGGCGGCTCCAGGAAAGGAGGCAGCAAAGACTTCGATGGGCACTTGTCTGAATGTGAACTTGTGTCCCTGGCGATTCAACGTGTCGATGATTTCGTTGAAGCTCAGGAAATCACCGACGAGTGGCAAATACTCGCCATGGCCTGCCACGTCCGGGTGTGCGAAAGCGCCGGCAACGATGGTGCCCAGTTCACTGATGTCCCCCATGTGGATGCAACGCAGATCGGGATCGAGAGGGAGCGACCAGCCGAGCGAGCCGTCCTCCTGCTTTTGCGGAGCCATGACGCCGACGAGGTTCTGGTAGTACATCGGCGCGATGACGAACGTGTGATTCGCGAACGCGGCCTCCTCGACGAACCGATCGATCTTCGCCTTGCCGGTGAAGTGCGGTACGTCGAGCTTGCCGCCACTGATTGACTCCACGTTCGGCAGCGTGGACCAGACCAGGTGTTCGACACCCGCATCCTTGGCAGCGAGGATCGCCGCCGTCGCCTGCTTGCGCTCGTCGACGCCTGGTTCCCAGAAGTTCGTTACCAAGAAGACGCCATGGGCTCCTTCGAATGCAGCGCGCAGCGTTTCCGGGCGATTCAAATCCGCTGCGACGACTTCGTCGGCAAGCCCGCGATGCTTGTCCGGATTGCGGGTCAGAGCGCGTACCCTGAATCGGTTGCTGGCCTGCAAGGCACGCACGACTCCACCGCCTTGCTGCCCCGCTGCGCCAACCACGGCGATCAGTTTTCCATCGGATGACATTTCAACTCCTTGTCTCAGACGGGTATCTGAGCATGGACTCATGCTATGGAGGACGGAGTCGCGGGACTAGTCGGCAGATCTGGATTTCACTCGTCCATCCATGAATCCATTCCAGCATCCTTGATGGCGAAGGCTCCGAGCTTCCCCAGCGTCGCGTCGGTCCTGAAGGAGCATGTCACCGCCATTGAACGATGTCCTGAATCGAGGCCTAGATGACATTCAAATGCGTTGGGTGAAGTGACATCCTGTGAGCCCTGCCGATGCTCTCGAGCATCGGATGTCCCCAAGCCGCAAGAACGAGGATCGTGCGATGCTGAAGGTCAATGGAGTGGAACGGCCCGCAGACGTTGACAGCGACACGCCAGTCTTGTGGGTGTTGCGCGATGTGCTGGGCATGACCGGCACGAAGTTCGGCTGCGGGCTGGGCTTGTGCGGCGCCTGCACCGTGCATGTGAACGGTAGGGCCACACGTTCGTGCTCGCGACGGTGGCAGTCGGTGGCGCGCGACCGTGAGCACGATCGAATCGATTGGCCGGCACCCGCGTCGGCCGCGCGCTGCAGAAGGCTTGGCTCGATCAGGAGGTCCCGCAGTGCGGCTATTGCCAGTCGGGCCAGCTGATGTCGGCTACGGCGCTGTTGGCCAACAACCCGGCGCCGACCGATGCCGACATCGATGCGGCGATGAGCGGCAACATCTGCCGCTGCGGCACCTATCTGCGCATTCGCGCGGGCATCAAAGAGGCGGCGCGTGCGCTCTCGACCCGGCGTACGGAGGCACGCACATGATCCTCGATCGCCTGGCAGACGAAACACACCCGGTGTTGTCGCGCCGGACCTTCCTCACCGTCGGCGCTGCGCTCAGCGGCGGACTGATGATCGGTGTCGGCCTGATCGCCGCGCCGGACGAGGCTGGAGCGGCCGAGGGCACGTTCGCGCCGAACGCCTTCGTGCGCATCGCGCCGACCGGCGCGGTGACGGTGATCATGAGCTACATCGAGATGGGGCAGGGCACCTACACGAGTATCCCGATGCTCGTCGCCGAGGAGCTCGAGGTCGACCTGAATACGGTGCGCGTCGAGCATGCACCACCGAACGACAAGCTGTATGCGAATCCGCTGCTGGGTCTTCAGGCGACGGGCAACTCGAATGCGATTCGGGGCGCGTTCGAGCCGCTGCGGCGCGCCGGCGCGACCGCGCGCGTGCTGCTGGTCCAGGCGGCCGCGCAACGCTGGCAGGTGGATCCGGCGGCATGTCGCGCCAAACGCGGCGAGGTGGTCCACGCCGCCAGCGGGAGGCGCCTGAAGTACGGCGCACTGGTGGCCGACGCCGCGAAGCTGCAGGCGCCGGAGAAGGTGGCACTGAAACCGGTGTCCGACTTCAAGCTGATCGGCACGCCGGCCAAGCGCCTCGACACGGCGGCGAAGGTCAATGGCTCGGCCCTGTATGGCATCGATGTCACGGTGCCTGGAATGAAGGTGGCGACGCTGGCGCAGTCGCCGGCGATCGGCGGGCGCTTGCGCAGCGTCGATGACAGCAAAGCGAAGGCGTTGCGCGGCGTGCGGCAGGTCGTGCGCCTGGACGACTGCGTGGCGGTCGTCGCGGATCACATGGGGGCTGCCAAGAAGGGACTTGCCGCGCTGGTGATCGAATGGGATGACGGGCCGAACGCAAAGCTGAGTACGGCGGATATCGTGGAGTCGATGAAGAAGGCGTCCCTGGGGCGAGGCGCGATCGCGCGCAACGAAGGCGACAACGCCAAGGCGATGGCGGGCGCAACGACGCGGCTCGAGGCCGTCTACGAGGTGCCGTTCCTGATTCACGCGGCGATGGAGCCGTTGAACTGCACCGTGCACGTGCGGCCCGACAGCTGCGAGGTGTGGGTCGGCAGCCAGGTGCTGACCCGCGCGCAGGCTGCCGCCGCTGCGGTCACCGGCTTGCCGCTGGAGAAGGTGACGGTGCACAACCATCTGCTGGGCGGCGGCTTCGGGCGGCGCTTGGAGGTCGACAGCGTCACGCGTGCGGTGCAGATTGCCAAGCAGGTGAATGGGCCGGTGAAGGTCGTGTGGACACGCGAAGAAGACGTCCAGCACGACATGTACCGGCCGTATTTCTACGACCGCATCAGTGCGGGTCTCGACACCGACGGTCAGCCCGTGGCATGGAGTCACCGCATCACCGGCTCGTCGATCCTCAAGCGCTGGGCACCGCCGCTCTACAACAACGACCTCGATCCCGAGACGGTCGACGGCGCGGTCCAGCCACCCTATGCTCTGCCGAATATCCTCATCGACTACGTGAACCACGAGCCGCCGATCCCCACGGCGTTCTGGCGCGGCGTGGGGCCGACGCACAACGTCTTCGTCGTCGAGAGCTTCATTGACGAGCTGGCCGTGGCGGCGAAGCAGGACCCCGTGGCCTATCGCAGCGCGCTGTTGGAGAAGAATCCGCGGGCCAAGGCGGTGCTGCAACTGGCCGCGGAGAAGGCGGGCTGGAGTCAGGCGTTGCCTCCGGGACGAGGCCGCGGCGTGTCGCTGCAGTTCGCCTTCGGCAGCTACATGGCGCAGGTCGCCGAAGTGGAGGTCGCCAAGGACGGCAACGTCGCGGTCAAGCGTGTCGTGTGCGCCGTCGATGCCGGCGTCATCGTCAATCCGAACACCGTGCGGGCGCAGATCGAGAGCGGAGTGATCTTCGGCATCTCGGGTGTGCTCTATGGGCAGGCGACCCTGAAAGACGGCCGCATCGAGCAGACGAACTTCCACGACGTGCGGGTGCTGCGCATCAACGAGGCGCCATTGATCGAAACCCACATCGTTCGGAGCACGGAGGCCCCAGGCGGCATGGGCGAGGCGGGAACGTCCGCGTTGGCGCCTGCCGTCACCAATGCGATCCATGCCGCGACCGGAAAGCGACTGCGCAAGCTGCCGGTCGATCCCAACCAGCTGAAGGCCGCCTGACCCCGCGGTCTGGCAACTTGATGTAGACAATGCATACTTCATCGGTGTCAGGGTCGCCGCTGAGGACAACATGCGCAAGATTGCCGTCGTCGTGTATGCGGACTTCGAGGTGCTCGACCTTGCTGCCATGGCCGCGTTCGAGCTTGCCAACAAGGAAACCGGCACCAACCACTACGACGTGAGCGTCGTATCCGAAGCCGGCGGTGTCATCCGGAGTTCCTTCGGGGTCAGTGTCGACTCGGTGGCTTTCGACCGTGCCTCGGTGGACACGGTCCTGGTCACCGGCTCGATCGGCAAGGTGCCTGCCACGCCGGCGCTGCGGCGCTACCTGCGTCGGCAATTCGCGTCGGCGCGGCGTGTGGCCAGCATTTGCACCGGCGCGTTCATCCTGGCCGAGGCCGGACTGCTCGACGGGCGACGCGCGACCACGCACTGGAATCACGCCCGCGAACTGCGGGCGCGCTTCCCGCGCGTGCGGGTGCAGGAGGACCGCATCTTCACTCGCGACGGTAAGGTCTGGACCTCGGCCGGCATGACTGCCGGGCTGGATCTGGCCCTGGCGCTCGTCGAGGAGGACCTCGGGCTGGAGACCACCAGTGCGGTGGCGCGCAAGCTGGTCGTGTATCACCGCCGGCTCGGTGGCCAATCGCAGTTCTCCGCGCTGCTGGAACTGCAGCCGCAGACCGACCGGATGCAAAAGACGCTCAGCTATGCCAAGGCCCACCTGCATCTGCCGCTGACTGTCGCCGACCTCGCCGACGTCGCGCACCTGAGCCCGCGCCAATTCAGCCGCGCGTTCAAGCTGGAGACCGGCCGGTCGCCGGCGCGCGCCGTCGAGCAGATGCGCCTCGAAGCCGCGCGCGACATGATCACCAGCGCAAGCCACCCGCTGTCGGTGGTGGCCAGCAAGACCGGCTTCGGCGACATGGAGCGCATGCGGCGAGCATTCGTGCGGACGATCGGCGAGCCGCCGCGAGCCCTGCGCCGAACCGCGATTTCCGAGCGAGCCGCTGCAGGGCTTTAGGCGACGACGTATCTTGCGCCGGGCTTGGAATGCCCGAACTTCTGCACCAAGGCTTGGCGAGATGCCTCGTGTGCAGCCCAATCGGCGCCGTCCTGGAGTGGCGGGATGGTGACGACTTCCCTAGTGTCGAAACCGACTAGCGACGCATCGACCATGTCATCAGCGCTCATCACCCGATCCGCAGGGATGTTCGAGTGAGGAACCCGGCGAGGCCCCAGAACTCGGTCGCCGTGGCACCCGGCAAGACGGCCTGCAACCGCACGCCTTTGCTCGCGAGCTCGTGCTGCAGTGACTGCGCAAACGCGAGCACAAACGCCTTTGTTCGTCCATACACGCCGTTCAAGACCTCGGGGCCGATCGCCACGATCGAGGCGATGTTGATGATGGCGCCCCTGCCGCGCGCCGCAAACTGCGGTGCGACTGCGTAGGTCAAGCGCGTCAGCGCGGTCACATTCACCTCGATCATCCGCTCCCGGGGGGCCGCCGCTCGATTCGCGTCATCGTCGCCCCTCCGGGCTCGCGCCGGAGCGTGAAGCCGAGCCTTTGCGCCAGGGCCAGCATCCGCCGGTTCTCGGCCAGCGCGACGCTGCTCAGGGCGGGGACACCGGACTCGTCTGCGCACTCGATCAAGCGCCGCAGCAAGGCCTCGCCCAGGCCTTGGCCTTGCCAGGCGTCGCCGACGACGATCGCAAAGTCCCAGCGCGTCGGTTCATCCACGTCGAGAGCGCAACGAGCCACGCCGAGCTGCTGCTCCTCACCGCCAACGGCGGCCACCGCGATGATCGCAATCTCGCGCGCCGGGTCGACGTCGGTCCAGCGCTCCAGCTCGGTAGGCGTCGGCTGGCGCCCGGACAGGAGCCGCAGGTATCCGGTGCGGGCAGATAGGCCCTCGACGAATCGGCGCTCGAGCTCGAGGTCGCTGCGCTGTATCGGTCGTATCTGCACCGGCGTTCCGTCGCGCAGGAAGACGGCGGGCCAGGTCGGCGCGGATGTGTTCATGGTCGAGGGTTCCGGACGGACTGATGTCCGTAATCGTGGCAGCTCATGCTTTCCCCGAATACGTCTCGAACGTGGATCAGTGAAATCCGGTTCTGCCGGCTAGTACGACGCAAGGGTGTCCCTACGATGAGTGCGAGCGAATGGTCGAGCGAATTTCCGGCCTTCGTGAGAAATCGCGACCGTCGGCTTGCCTCCATCGCTGGACGGGTGAAAGCCGCTCCCACCCACTAGTCGCGACAGATTGCTTGAATAGGATCCCAGCATGGTCTCTCGCCGCTCAGTCTGAGCAGACGAACTCGAACCACGTCTCGCGCCGACTTCTATTTGTCCAGCCGCCAACGCGCAGCCCCAAGCGACTGGTTGAACCTGTTGTTCGGCCCTCCCCCCATGCAGACGAGGATATGAAGACGAAACGACACACGCTTCCCGGACAGGTCGTCCTCGTCCTGCAAGGCGGGGGCGCTCTCGGCGCCTACCAGGCCGGGGTCTTCGAGGCTCTCTCCAACGCGGGCATCGAGCCGGACTGGGTGATCGGTACATCGATCGGTGCGATCAACGGCGCGCTGATCACTGGGAATGCACCGGGCCAACGTGTGCCACAGCTTCGCGAATTCTGGCACCGACTGGGGGACGCATCGGCCGGCGGGAACTGGGGCACCCTGCTCCAGGGCATTCCAACCTTCTTTCGTCCTCGCATGACGGCTTGGGCCGGTCCGCTTGTCCAGGTTGGGCTCGACGAGGCGTCCTACTATTCCATGGAGCCGTTGAAGCGGTCGCTCGAGTCGTTGATGGATATGTCGATCTTCTCGCGGGCGAACACACGCTTGACGGTGGGTGCCGTCTCTGTGCGCAGCGGCGAGCTGAAGTACTTCGACAGTCGCGATGTCCCGCTGCAAATCGATCATGTGATGGCCTCGGCGGCGCTGCCGCCGGCATTTTCGGCGGTCCGTATCGATGGCGAGGCCTACTGGGACGGGGGCGTGTACTCGAACACTCCGATCGAGGCGGTCTTCGACGACGAGCCCCGGCGCAGTTCGGTCATCTTTGCGGTAAACGTCTGGCAGGCGAGCGGTGACGAGCCGAATTCGATCTGGGAGGTGATGGGCCGGCAGAAGGATGTCCAGTACGCGAGTCGCGACGATGCGCACATTGCTCGGCAGAAGCAGCTTCACCAACTCCGCCACGTCATCCGTCAGCTTGCGAAACAATTGCCTGCATCGCAGAGAGACCGCACCGGTTGCCGCGAACTGGCGGCCTATGGATGCGGCACCACGATGCACATCGTCCGGCTCCTGGCACCGTCGCTTGCCAGCGAGGACTTGTTGAAGGACATCGACTTCAGCAGCGGCGGCATCCGCGACAGGTGGGAAGCCGGGCGCAGAGACGCGTTGCAGATGATCCAGCGAGCGCCCTGGAACGACCCGGTCGACCCGTTGGAAGGCGTCGTTGTCCACGAGCTGTCGGCACGCACCGAGCGCGAGGTGCGAGAGACGTAGCGCGGTGCGTTCTGTCCGTTCCAGATCCAAGGCCGACCACTCAATTTGCGATTGGACGAGATGACCGGACCGACACGCCGCCACCACTCACGATGAACGTTGCCGAAATTGCCGAGGCACTCGGGCGGAACGCAGTCCCGATCGTCTTCCTGAACGTGCTTCTGCAGCAACTGGGGCTGCCCGTGCCGGCAGTGCCGACTCTGTTGCTTGCCGGAAGCCTTGCCGCCTCTCCGCTGGCGTTGGGTAAGGTGTTGGCAGCGGCGGTCGTCGCCTCGATCGTCGCCGATTGGGTCTGGTACGTGGCAGGACGGGCGTTCGGCTACCGCGTGCTCGCCGGCCTGTGCCGGCTCTCGATCAACCCGGCATCCTGCGTAAGCCAGACCGAGGCCCGGTTCGTGCGCTGGGGCCTTCCTTCGCTGGTGATCGCGAAGCTTGTCCCGGGATTCTCCACGGTAGCACCGCCGATCGCGGGTGCGCTGCGCATGTCGCTCGCGGCGTTCCTGCTGGCCGCCGGCATTGGCGCCCTTGTCTGGGCAGGTCTGGCGATGGGAGCCGGCTGGGTCCTGCGCGGCGCGGTGCCCGATGCGATCGCCGCGCTCGACCGTCATGTCGTCGGCACCGCGTTCGTTGTCGCGATGGCCCTGACCACGTGGCTCGCCTGGAAGCTCTGGCAGAGGTATCGGTTCCGCAGGTTCTCGGCCGTCCCGCACATCACGCCCGTCGACCTTATCGCAGCGCTTGAGGCCGACGAGCCGCCTTTGCTGCTGGACCTGCGCGGCGCACGCATGATCGCCGAGACCGGCCGGATCCATGGGGCCGTGGTCGCCGAGCACGACCGCCTCGATCATGCGGTGCGCGACTGGTCGAAGGACCGGCCGATCGTCACGTTGTGCGCGTGCCCGGAGGACGCGGGCGCCATCCAGGCCGCGCGTCGCCTGCTGGAAAAGGGTTTCATCTCCGTGCGCCCCTTGAAGGGCGGCTATCAAGCCTGGTTGACAATTGCGGAGCAACGCACGCGCGCGTCGAGCGAGTCGGCTGCTTTGCCCGATGTGGCGGCCCGAGCGAACGAGGACCGCCCGGATAGCAGTTGACCCACGCCAGTCTCCAGGTGTACCCGCTGACTCATGGCTGTGCCACCGCCAGCGCTGCCGCGATGACCGCAGCGTTCGCTCTGATACAAGTGGCGAAAACCCAATCGCTTCGGATCCACTGCTTGTCTGACAGCCACGTCTCTTGGGAGGCCCAGCTGCTCCGCTGGACGCTCTCGCTTGCGCTTTGGGTGGTGTCACTTCTCGCGACTGGCTGCGCCGTCTTGCCCGAGGGCCTGGCCGGCCCACCTTCGAGGGCAATACCGGCGTCAACCGAGACAACCCTCGGCCGGATCGCCCGAGCAGCGTCGCCAGACCCGGACCTGACCGGCTTCCGGCTCATGCCCGGCGGCGACTTTGCGCTCGACACGCGGCTCGAGTTGGCGCGCCGTGCCGAGCGCAGCCTCGACGTGCAGTACTACCACATCGAAAACGACGATACCGGCCGCTACTTTCTGCGCACGCTGCGCGATGCGGCGCGACGCGGTGTGCGCGTGCGGCTCTTGATGGACGACCTCTACACCTCCGGCGAAGATGCGCTGTTGCTCGGTCTGGCGGCCACGCCAAACCTGGAGCTGCGGCTGTTCAACCCATTCCCGGCCGGGCGAAGCAGCATCGTCCAGCGATTTGCCGCTTCGCTGCTGAACTTCGACCGAGTGCAGCGGCGCATGCACAACAAGCTGTTCATCGCCGACGGCGCCATGGCGGTGGCCGGTGGACGCAATATCGGCAACCAGTACTTCACGCGAACGACGGGGCCCAACTTCCTCGACCTCGACACCTTCGTGGCCGGTGCCCTGCTGCCTCGCCTTGGTCAACTCTTCGACCAATACTGGAACAGCGAGTACGTGGTGCCGCTGCAGGCTGTCGTCAAGGCGATCGCGTCGGACACAGAACTGCAAGCCAGTTTCGAGCGAATGACCGCGCCCGACAGCACTCCACGACCGCCAGCGCTGGCGCCCAACGACCTGCTCGGCTACGGCCCGATCGTCAACGAACTTGACTCGGGCGTGCTCGGCCTGGTCTGGGCTCGGGCCGAGGCGTATGCCGACTCGCCTGATCGTGTGGTCGGCAAGACCGCCTCGTACGGCGGCGCCGCCCTGCTTGACGTGGACAGTGTGCGCTACAACGTGCGCGAGCAGATCCGCCGCGCTCGCAACGACGTGAGCGTCATCTCGCCCTACCTGATCCCGGGCAAGGGCGGCCTCGAGGTGATGCAGGAAGTGCACGGCCGCGGCGTCAGGATGAGCATCCTGACCAACTCGCTCGCCGCTACCGACGAGCCACTGGTGCACACCGCCTACCAGCGCTACCGACCCGCCATGCTCAAGCTCGGCATCGACCTGTACGAGCTGAGCTCGGTGCGAACGCGCGCCAGCGTGCGGCTCGGGCTGTTCGGCTCTACGATCGGCCGGCTGCATGCCAAGTCGGCCGTGATCGACCGCCGCATCGTGTTCATTGGCTCGATGAATTTCGACCCGCGCTCGAACCTGCTGAACACCGAAATCGGTCTGTTCATCGAGAGCCCCGAAATTGCGCGGCAAGCGCTGAAACTGATCGAGATACTCAAGCAGCAAGGCGCTTACAAGCTGCGCTTTGCAGAAGGCACAGAGGCCATCGAATGGGTCAGTGGCCCGCCCGATCGACAGGAAGTATTGAACGTAGAGCCTGACTCGGACTTTTGGAGTCGCACGGTGTTGCAGCTCCTCACACCGTTCATTCCCGAAAGCCTCCTGTAGCGACGTTTCCTCACGGATTGAGGTTGATAGCCTCGACCTGCACCAGAAGCTTGACCTTGTCTTCGAAGCCGAAGTTGAGCCCCCATACGACACCCCACTGGCTGCGCTCGACCGTTGTCTCGAAGTCGCCGCCACAAACCTGTCGCTTGATCAGCGGATTCTGGTAGCAGTTGAAGCGGCTGGCCTTGAGCCGAATCGGCTTCGTCTGTCCCAGCAGGGTGAGTGTGCCGCGGACTTCAGCGATCTTTTCACCGCTGAAATCGATGCGGTCGGCCAGGAAACGAGCCGTGGGGAACGCGGCCACGTTGAAGAAGTCCTTGCTCTGCAGGTGCCGATTCAGAAGGTCGACACCCGTATTGATTGAAGTCATGTCCATCGTTATGTCGATCTTGGCGCCCTTGCCGGTGTCGTCGATCTGCACCATTCCGTCAGCAGTGCTGAATCGGCCGCGGTTTGTGGTGGTGCCGTAGTGGCCCATCTCGTAGTTCACGAAGGTGTGGGTCGGGTCAATCACATAGCTAGCGCCCTTGACCAGCCCGCTGGACGGCAGAGAGGCCATGGGAGGTGCAGTGAAGTCGGGCGCGGTCTGAGGTTGCGCGAACAAGGGCATTGCCAGTGTCAGTGCTGCGACGATGCATTTCTTTGCCATGAGAATCCTTGGCGCGTCGTGTTTTCGGCCGTTCAAAGCGGACCAAGCCCGGTCAGTGTGAGCTTGAAGCGCACCTCGACGTCATTGCTGACGATCGAGGTGTCGGTCCATGCGCCGTCACCGACCTTGAACGCAAGACGCTGGATCGTGAAGCTTCCACTCGCGACGGACTGGCCATGACCTTGCGTAATCATCACCGGAACCACCAGCTGTTGCGCCTGGCCCTTGATCGTGAGCCGGCCCACAATCTCGAATCGTCCGCCTCCCAGAGCCTTGATCGTGCTCGACTTGAAGCTCGCCTGCGGAAACTGTACGACATCAAACCACGCCGCTTTCGGCAGTTCGGAGTCAACTTCCGGCACACCAAGTGACGCGCTGCCCATGTCGATGTACAGAGCCACGGCGCTACCCTCTGGGTCGTTTGGGTTGAACGCGACCTGCGCCCTGAACCTGCCGAAGGTACCTTCCACCGAGACGCCCATCTGCTTGCCCACAAAGGCAATCTGACTCTTTTCGGGCAAGAGTCGAGTAGCGGCCGGCTCGGCTTGTGCGAGCGTCGTGGCCACAAGGACGGTGACACCGAATAGAAAGGGAATCGCGTTCCGTCCGTTGCGCTCCAGAGATTCATTCACGTGCGAACCTCCTATAGGTATCGTTGCAGGCGAGGACGGGGCATCCCTTTCGGAACCAATTGAAGAAGTCGGCAGGTGCCGCGACACGGACCTTGCTTCTGGGCACTTGAGTGCCCTCGCCGATTTCCTGCGCTTTCTCGGCCAATGCTTCCACCTCAATCGATCGACAATTCGCTGCATGACTGGAGACAAACATGAAGACTGAACTGCTGTATCTCTTGCTAGCCGCATTACTCACTGGCGTTCTATGGATTCCGGTCGTGGTCGGCTACGTGTCCTCGGGCAGGAAGCTGACACCTGCGAATTACAAGGTGGCGCCGACTTCGCCGCTACCAGCATGGGTCAATCGCGCTAATCGGGCGCACCTGAATGCGGTCGAGAACATTGCGCCATTCGCCGTGGTCGTGCTCATCGCTCAGGCAGCGGGGGTATCCAGTGCGGTTACGGAGATATGCGCCGCGGTCTACTTCTACGCACGAGTCGCGCATGCGGTGGTTCACATCAGCGGCTTTGGCCATTTCAAGGCGCGAACGGTTCTTTTCACAGTAGCCTGGCTTGCGTTCATGACCTACGCGGTAGTCCTGTTGCAGCGCGCCATGTGAGCAACGACCTGCCGTCGACCGCTGGTCGACAATGGGTGATTGCCTCAGGCCAGGTTGCGCAATTCCCGCAACGCCACCGACACCATCGCCAAATCCACGCTCTTGGCGTCGCCCAGTTCTCCAAGCAGCCTGCGGGCACGTTCCAGCATCTCGTGGTTGCGTTGTTCCCACCCGGCCAGCACTTGGGCCGCGCCGCCTTCACCGCGGCTGATCACATCCTGCGCAATCGAGCGTTGCAGGTCGGCCAAGTCGTCGCCCAGCGCGGTCTTTGCCAAGCTCTGCCAGTAGCTGTCGGTCGGCAAGGCGTCGATCTGCTGGCGCAGCTTGGCCAAACCCAGGCGATGGCCTAGACCCGCGTGCACTTCGCTCACCTGATCGAGCGGGTGTTGCGTCGCATCGGCGATCTCGGCGATATCCAGTGCCGCGAACAGCCCTTCGGCGTGGATCACGGCCTGCGCAATCGCCAACGGCACACCGGCCCGCACCCAGTCGTCGGCGCGAGGCGAGACAGCGTCGCCAATTGCGTGCCGCGTCCGCAGCACATCGACGGCGGGTGCAAAGCGCTTGACGACCTGCTCCATCGGCTCGGCCAGACGCCGCGAGCGCAGAAACCAGGTGGTGGCACGGCTGCCCAGCCGGCCCAACTCGTTGATCATCTGCGCCTGCGCAGCGTCGCTAGCCTGGTTGTCCAGCGCCTCGATCTGCTGCCACAGGGACACGTAGCCGAATACCTCGCGCGTGGCCAAGTAGGCGCGCACGACGAGCGCCGGCTTCGCGCCGGTCGATTCGCTGAGTCGGTGCACGAAGGTCGAGCCGACCCGGTTGATCATGCTGTTCAGCACATACGTGACGACGATCTCGCGCTTCAGTGGGTGGCGCGAAATATAGGCACCGAATTTCTCGCGCAGCAGCGCCGGGAAGTAGCGCTCCAGTGTTGTCGCGATCCACGGGTCTTCGGGGAGGTCGGACGCCATCAACTCGTCGGACAGCCACATCTTGCTGTAGGCCAGCAGCGTGGCCATTTCGGGGCTGGTGAGGCCGACGCCTCGCGCTTTGCGCTCCTGGATCTCGTCGTCGGTGGGCAGGAATTCGATGGCGCGGTTGAGTCGCCCGCTGCGTTCCAGAAAGCGGATGAAACGCGCCTGCTGGTCGATCAGCATCACCCCCAGGCGGCCGGCGATCGACAGCGCCTGAGTCTGGAAGTAGTTGTCGCGCAGGACCAATGCGGCAACCGCGTCGGTCATCTGGGGGAGCACCGCATTACGCTGCTTCAGCGTCAACTCGCCGTCGCCGACAGCCAGCCCGAGCAGAATCTTGATATTGACCTCGTGATCGGAGGTGTCCACACCGGCCGAGTTGTCGATTGCGTCGGTGTTGATGCGCACGCCGGCAAGTGCCGCCTCGATGCGTCCACGCTGGGTGCAGCCGAGGTTTCCGCCTTCGGCCACCACCTTGCAGCGCAACTCCTGGCCATTGATGCGCAGAGCGTCGTTGGCGCGGTCGCCCACGTCCGCATGGGTTTCGGTGCTGGCCTTGATGTAGGTGCCGATGCCGCCGTTGTAGAGCAGGTCGACCCGCGCCCTGAGAATGGCGCTCACCAGTTCGGTGGGCGTGAGCCGGTCGACCGTGATGGCCAGCGCGGCCTGAGCCTGGGGCGAGATCGGGACCGACTTCTCCGAGCGCGCCCACACACCGCCGCCGACCGAGATGAGCGTGTCGTCGTAGTCCGCCCACGATGAACGCGGCAGCTTGTACAGGCGCTCGCGCTCGGCGAACGAGGACGCGGGATTCGGGTCGGGGTCGATGAAGATATGACGGTGGTCGAAGGCTGCCAGCAGCCTGATGTGGCGCGACAGCAGCATGCCGTTGCCGAACACGTCGCCCGACATGTCGCCGATGCCGACCACGCTGAAGTCGGTGTCCTGCGTGTTCACGCCGATCTCGCGGAAGTGACGCTTCACGCTCTCCCAGGCGCCGCGTGCGGTGATGCCCATGGCCTTGTGGTCGTAGCCCACGCTGCCGCCGGAAGCAAAGGCATCGCCCAGCCAATGGCCGTATTCGGCGCTGACGGCGTTGGCGTAGTCGGAGAACGTGGCGGTGCCTTTGTCGGCGGCCACCACCAAGTAAGGGTCGTCGTCGTCGATGCGCACCACCTGCGGCGGCGGCACGGGCTGACCTGCGACCAGGTTATCGGTCACGTCGAGCAACGCGCGCAGATAGTCCTGGTAGCACTCGACCCCCTCCTTCAGGTAGGCCTCCCGTTCCGCTGCCGGCGGCGCTTTCTTGAGTACAAAGCCGCCCTTGCTGCCCACCGGCACGATGACGGTGTTCTTCACCATCTGCGCCTTCACCAGGCCCAGCACCTCGGTGCGAAAGTCCTCAGGCCGGTCCGACCAACGCAACCCACCACGTGCCACCTTGCCGCCGCGCAGGTGGATGCCTTCGAAGCGCGGCGAATACACCGAGATCTCGTACAAAGGCCGTGGCTCGGGCAGGCCCGGCACCTTGGCCGAGTCGAGCTTGAGGCTCAAGAAACTGCGGCGCGGGCCAGGCGTGCCTGAACTGCCAACGCCGGTGCGCCAGAAGTTGGTGCGCAGCGTGGCGTTGACGAGCGCCAACAATTGGCGCAGCACACGGTCTTCCTGCAGGTTGCTGACTTTGTCGAGCGCTTTTTCTATGGCGTTGACCTGCGCGCTTGCACCTTGCTCATCGTGCCGAGCCGGATCGAAACGCAGCTTGAACAGTCCCACCAGCATGCGCGCGATGTGCGGGTGCGCGGCCAGCGTTGCTTCGATCGTCGCCTGCGAGAGCGCGAAGCCGATCTGCTTGAGGTACTTGGCGTAGGCTCGCAGGACCACGATCTCTTCGGCCGACAAGCCCGCGCGCAGCACCAGCCGATTGAAGTCATCGTTTTCGACTTCACCGCGGAAGACGCGGGCAAACGTGTCTTCGAACAGGCGCGCCAGCGCTTCGGGTTCGAGCGCATCGGTCAACGTTGCCTGCAACTCGAAGTCGTGCAGCGAGATGGTGTCGTCGTCGGCCGGGGCGTCGCTGCCCTGTCCACCACCGATGCGGTGGTTCTGCTCGCCCAGCACACGCACGCCCATGTGCTCGAGCATCGGCAGGCTGTCCGACAGGACCACAGCGCCGCCGCGTCGGTAGACCTTGAAGCCCAGCGCACCGGGCTCGGCGCCCAGCGGCCGGTACAGCGCGAGCGCCAGCGGGGCGTCGGCCGACAGGCTGGCGATCTTCAGCACATCGGGTACGGCCGCGCGGGCGCTGACGCGCTCTCGGTAGCCGAGCGGGAAACTGGCGCTCCAGCGCTTGAACAGTTCGAGTCCGCGGGCTTCGCCCTCGGCGTCGACCAGGGCGTCGCGCAGTTCGTCGTCCCAGCGCCGCGCGGCGGCGGCCAGCTTGGCTTCGATCTCCCTGCGGTCCACCGCCGGCACCTCGCCAGGCGTGGTGCGCACTGTGAACTGAATGCGCGCCAGGATGGCGTCGCCGAGCTGCACGTCGAACTCCGCCGAGCTGCCGTTGAACGCCGACACCAGGATGCGCTGGAACTTGATGCGCAGATCCGTCGAGTAGACCTCCCGCGGCGCATAGATCAGGCACGACACGAAGCGGTCGAACGGGTCGCGGCAGACGAACAGGCGCAGCCGCTGGCGCTCGCCGAGCGCCAAGATACCCAGGGAAGTCTCGTACAGATCGTCGTCGGAGATCTGGAACAGATCGTCGCGCGGATAGGTTTCCAGGATGTGGTGCAGCGCCTTGGCAAGATGCCCGCCGGGCGGCAGGCCTGCACGCGTGACGATGGCCTCGACCTTGCCGCGCAGCAGCGGGATTTCCGACACCCGCGCGCTGTATGCGGTGGAGGTGAACAGGCCGATGAAGCGGTGCTCACCGACCACCTCGCCATTGGCGTTGTAGCGTTTGATGCCAACGTAGTCGGTGTAGCCGGGGCGGTGTACCGTGGAGCGCGTGTTGGACTTGGTGATCAACAACTGTGGCGATGGCGCGTGCGCCATCGCCCGGGCATTTGCTGGCAGCGCCGAGAAGCTGGCCGACAGCTTCTCCTGTTCGGTCTCGCGCAGCAGGCCCAGGCCACTGCCGGGAACCAGTCGCAGTGCATCTTCGCCTTGCGCGATCACCAGGTCATGGCAGCGGTAGCCGAGCAAGGTCATGTGATCGTCGGCAAGCCATTGCGCGAAAGCCAGACTCTCGTTGACCTGGGCACTGGGCAACGACGCCGGTGCGGCAGCCAGCTCGGCGATCGCCTTGCGCAGTTGCTCGACCATCGGCTTCCAGTCTTCCACGGCCGCCCGCACGTCGCGCAGCACACGCACGATGCCGGCCGCCAAATCGGCACGCTGCTGGTGGTCGACCATGCGGTCGACCTCGATGTGCATCCACGATTCGCGCCGCATTGGAGGCGTCGCGCTCACGTCGCTGGTGGGCAGAATCGATTGCAAATGGCCCTGGCTGTCACGCCCCACCGAGAAGATCGGGTGAATGATCAGGTGCAGGGTGAGGCCCTGGCGGTTGATCTCCATCGTCGTGGTGTCGACCAGGAAGGGCATGTCGTCGTTGACGATGTCGATCACCGAATGGCGCGACGCCCAGCCGTTCTCGGCCATCGCCGGGCTCAGCACCCGCACCAGGGTCTCTCCCGCGTTGCGTCGCGAGCCGAACTGCCAGTGCGATAGCAAGGCGCCCTGTAGATCCTCTGGGGTTCGCGCCAACAGGTCTTCGGCGTCAAGCCGGCTGAAGTATTCGCGGCCAAAGACTTCGATCAGGGCCCGCTGGGCCGGTTGAAGGCGCGTTGCGGCGAGGGCCAGCACCGCATCGACTCGTTCCCGCACAGGCAATTCGTGGGTCGCAGTCATTTCTGTCACTTTCTCGTGTCGCCTCTTGCGGCCAATCGAGCGCTGGGGTGACGATCCCCGTTCGATGCACCAGTGTGATCTCGACAGCGGCGCCGTATGCAACGTCGTCGTGCGGAACTCCATCGTACCCACGAGCCGGCGCAAGTTTGCGCAGGGACCGCCCACGTTCACCAGGAGCGGCGGCGCCGCGAGCGACGTGCACCAAGCGAATCGCAGGTGAGCGACTGGCGCGGCGCTCGAGCCGGTCCGAGCTGACCTGCGTATCGGCGGCCCGGCATCGGGCGTGGCGGGTGTCCGGGGGGACGATCTGGACCGTGCGCAGCAAACGAACGCGCAGCGCCGATTGCGCGCACTCGCCGCTGCGTGGCGTCAAGCGGGCGCGTCGTTCTCGCGCAGCGAGAAGGACATCAGCGACCGCGAGCCCCGGCCACGGGAAGGGCCGCCTTCGGTGAATGGCTGTGCAGAGCGCGGGCTGGTCATCTTCTCTGAAATCGAATTTCAGACAGTACTCGGTCAGCGAGGGTTTACTCCAGTCCATTCCGGAGTTCGACGGCACATAGTTCGATGCATCTGAAATTTGCTTTCATGACCAGCGATGGCCATCGCTATGGAGATCTCGATGCCGAATGTTTCGCCTCTCCGCCGCCGCGCCCTCTTCCGAGGCTCCTTGTCCCTGGCTGCTGCCGCCCTGCTCGGCAGCGCTGCCTCGTTGCAAGCCCAGGCGCCACGCAACTACGCGACGCTGGCAATGGTTGCCGAGCCACAGACCCTGGACCCGATGGCCTCGACCGCCGATCTGGTCGGCACCATCATGCAGCACGTCTACGAGACGCTCTACACGTTCGACGCCAAGTGGAACGCGGTGCCGATGCTGGCCGAAACCTTGCCCAAGGTTTCGGCCGACGGCAAGAGCTACACCATCACGCTGCGCAAGGGCGTGCTGCTGCACAGCGGCCGCGAGCTCAACGCCGACGACGTGGTGGCCAGCCTGCAGCGCTGGATGGAGCAGTCGCCGCGCGGCAAGGCGCTTGGCAAAGGAATTGGAGAGCCTGCAGGCCAAGGGTCCATTGACCGTGGAGCTGGTGCTGAAGCAGCCCTATGCGCCGCTGGTTTCGCAACTTGCGCTGCCCAGCGGCATGGCCGCGATCATGGCCAAGGAGACGATCGCCACGCCGCTGGCCAGCTTCGTCGGCACGGGACCCTACCGCTTCAAGGAGCGCAAGCCCGATGCCGTATGTGCTGCTGACCCGCTTCGACAAGTACAGCCCGCGCAAGGAGGCGCCCAACGGCTATGGCGGCAAGCGCGAGGCCGCGATCGAAGAGTTGCGCTTCGTGCCCGGTGCCCAACGCCAACACACGCGTCGAAGGCGCGCTCGCCGGGCAGTACGACTATGCCGATCTGTTGCCGGTGGAAGCGCTCTCGCGGCTGGAGAACAGCGGCGGCAAGACGGTGCCGCTGCTCACGCCCTCGTTCGGCTTCCCCTACCTCGTGCTCAACACCAAGGAAGGCGTGGCCTCCAATCAGGCGCTGCGCCAGGCCTTGCAGACCGCCATCGGCCCTGGCGAGATGTTGGCTGCCGGCTTCGGCGACACACGCTTCTTCACCGCGGAAGGCAATCACTTCCCCAAAGGCTCGCCATACTATCTCGGCGGCCGGCACCGACCACTACAACCAGCGCAATGCCAAGGTCGCCAAGGAAGCGGCCGAGAAGGCCGGCTACAAGGGCGAGCCGATCCGCGTCCTGACGAGCCGGCAGTACGACTTCCACTACAACATGGCGCTGTTGATGGCCGAGCAGCTCAAGCGCGCGGGCTTCAAGGTGGACTTGAACGTGGTCGACTGGGCCACGCTCGTGCAGCGACGCAACGACTCGAAGCTGTGGGACGTGTACATCACGCACAGCGGCCAGTTCCCCGAGCCCATGCTGTCGCCGCCGCAACTGGGCGACGGTGCACCGGGCTGGTGGGGCACGCCAGCCAAACAGGCCGCGCTGGCGGCGTTCAACCGCGAGGCCGACCCGGCCAAACGCGGCGCGCTGTGGGGCAAAGTGCAGCAGGTCGTCTACGACGAGGTGCCGTACATCAATGTCGGCAAGTTCAACGGCCTGTCGGCGAAGAGCCCGGCGCTCGACAACTACCAGCCCGCCACCTGGCCGTTCTTCTGGAACGCGAAGATCAAGTGAGAGCCGCCTGACACGGCCTGAGACCCTGGGCCGGCGGGCCGCGCGATGAGCCGGTTCATCCTCTCCAAGGCCGCCGGCATGCTGTCGGTCCTGGCCATCGTCGCGGTGCTGGTCTTCGTGCTCACGCGCGCCGCATCGGGCGACCCGGTGTCGGTGTTGCTGGGCGACCAGGCCACCGCCGCCGACATCGCGCGCGTCAAGAAGGACTACGGCCTGGACAAGCCGCTGCCGGTGCAGTTCGGCTACTGGCTGCGCGAGGTGCTGCACGGCAACCTCGGCCAGTCGATCTTCCTGCAGCGGCCAGTGACGCAGGCGTTGGCCGAACGCGCCGAGCCGACCGCGTTGCTGGCGCTGCTGGCGGTGTCGATCGCGGCGCTGATCGGCGTGCCCTGCGGCATCGTCTCGGCGGTGTTCCGCGGTCGCGCCATCGACCAGGTCTTCACCGGCGTCGCGATGCTCGGCGCCAGCGTGCCGAGCTTCTGGCTCGGGCTCGTGCTGATCCAGATCTTCGCGGTGTCGCTCGGCTGGTTTCCGGTCTCGGGTTACGGCGCACCCGGGAGCGCCGCTTGGCCGAGCGGCTGCATGCGCTGGTGCTGCCGGCCACGGTGCTCGGCCTCCTGAATTCGGCGCTCATCATCCGCTTCACGCGCGCCTCGATGCTCGACGTGCTGGGCGAAGACTACGTGCGCACCGCGCGCTCCAAGGGCCTGTCCGAAACGACCGTGGTGCTCAAGCACGCACTGCGCAACGCGCTGGTGCCCATCGTCACCGTGCTCGGCTTGACCGTGGCGCTGATGATCGGCGGCGCGGTCGTCACCGAGACCGTGTTCGGCCTGCCCGGCGTGGGCAACCTGGTGGTTAGCGCCGTGCTGCGTCGCGACTACCCCGTCATCCAGGGTGCGTTGCTGGTCGTCGCCGCGATCTACGTGCTGATCAATTTCTCGATCGACCTGCTGTACGCGGTGGTCGACCCGCGCGTCGAGGTTTGAGGCCCATGCACCTCCCGCCAGCCCTGCGGCAGTTGATGCATCGGCGCATCGTGATGGTCGCCGCGATCGTCCTCGTTGTCATCGCGGTGCTGGCCCTCGGCGCGCCGTGGGTTGCGTCGTTCGACCCCAACGACACTGCGGTGCTCGAGCGCCTGAAAGGCCCGAGCGCTCTGCACTGGCTGGGCACCGACGAGCTGGGCCGCGACCTCTACGCGCGCATCGTGCACGGCGCGCGCTACTCGCTGGCGATCGCGGCATTCACCGCCGTCGGCGCGGTGCTGTGCGGCACGGTGTTGGGCTTGGTGGCGGGGTTCTTCCGCCAGCTCGACGCGCCGCTGATGCGCCTGGTCGACGCGATGATGTCGTTCCCCGACATCCTGCTGGCGATCGCGCTGGTGGCCATCCTCGCGCCCTCGCTGGCCAACGTGGTGCTGGCCCTGGTGCTGGTGTACACGCCGCGCGTGGCGCGTGTGGTGCGAGCCTCGACGCTGGTGGTGCGCGAGCTGCTGTTCGTCGAGGCGGTGCGCGCGCTGGGCGCGCGCACGTCGCGCATCCTGTGGCGCCACATCCTGCCGAACCTGATGTCGCCGATCCTGGTGCAGGCTCAGCTTCATCTTCGCCTACGCGATCCTGGCCGAGGCCGGCTTGTCATTCCTCGGCGTCGGCGTGCCGCCCGACATCCCGACCTGGGGCACGATGGTGGCCGGCAGCCAGCAGTACGCGCACCGCGCGTTCTGGATCGTGCTGTTCCCGGGCCTCGCCATCGTGATCACGGCGCTGTCGCTGCAGTTGCTTGGCGACGGCGTGCGCGACCTGCTGGACCCGAAACTGAAGAAAGCGCTATGAGCCACACTTGCCGACGCGGTCACCATCCAGGGCTGACATGAAAGCCCCCAGCTCCCTGCTCACCCGCGTCGCCGAGATCCGCGACAAGGCGCCGACCGCACGCCGGGCGATCCTGGAGGCCGTGCTCGCCGACCCCGATCGTGTGCTCGAAGAGAGTTTTGAGCAACTCGCCGAACGCGCGGGCAGCTCGGTGCCGACGATCATGCGCACCTGCCGCGACCTCGGCTTCGCCGGGCTGCGCGAATTCAAGCTGGCGCTGGCGCAAGCGTTGGCGCTCGGCGGCTCTCCGCTGCACCGCCGCGTCAACATCGAAGACGCAGCAGACGAGGTCGTCAGCAAGATCGCACGAAGTGCCGCCGCGACGGTGGCCGGCGTGCCCAACCAGCTCGACATGGCGGTGCTCAACAGTGCGGTGGCGGCAATCGCCAGCGCGCCGCACATCGACATCGTCGGTGCTGGCAACACGTCGTGGTTCATGGCCACCGACCTGCAGGCGCGGCTGTTCCGGCTCGGCTTGTCGACCACGGCCTGGGCCGATTACCACTTGCAGCAGGTGGCGGCCGGCGCGCAAAAGCCCGGCGGCGTGGTGATCGCCATCACCCACGTCGGCGGCATGCCGTCGCTGCTCGACTCGGTGGACATCGCACGCGCCCAGGGCGCAAGGATCGTTGCGATCACGCGGCCGGGCACGCTGCTGGCGCAACGTGCCGACTGGCTGCTGGGCTTGAGCGTGCCCGACGATGCGGTGATGCACGTCGGCATCGACGCTTATCTCGTGCATCTCACATTGATCGAGATCCTCACCGTCCTGGTGGCACAGCGCGTCGGTGACCCGGCGGTCAAGCGCCTTCGTGGCGTACGCGAAGCGCTGCAGCGGCATGGCGTCGACATCCAGACCCACCCGCTGCAAAGTTGGGACGGCGGAGGCGTCAAACGTGGCTGACGCGGTGTTGCTCGAGAACGGGCTCGTCGTCGACGGCTCGGGCGGACCAACGTGGCCGGGCGACCTGCTGATGGTCGGCGATCGCATCGAGCGCATCGGCGCGGGCTTGCGTGATCGCTTGCCTGCGGGTCTGCAACTGGCCGACGTGGCGATCGTCGACTGCAGCGGCCAGGCCATCGCGCCGGGCTTCATCGATGCGCACACCCACGACGACGCGATCGTGCTGCGCGACCCGGCGTACCTGCCCAAACTGTCGCAGGGCATCACGACCGTGATCACCGGCAACTGCGGCATCTCGCTCGCGCCCTATCGCACACCCAGGGCCGGTCCGCCTCTCACTCTCCTTGGAGCCGACTCGTTCCACTACCCAACCGTGGCGGCCTATCGCGACGCGGTGTGCGCCGCTCAACCGGCGCTGAACATCGCCGCGTTGATCGGCCATACGACGCTGCGCTACGCGACGATGGACGACCTGACAAGCGCGGCCAGCGCCGACGAACGCGCGCACATGGCTGCGTTGCTCGACGCGGGTCTCACCGATGGCGCGATTGGCCTGTCGTCGGGCCTGTTCTACGAGGAGGCGTTCGCGGCTCCAGCCGATGAAGTGCTCGACCTTGTGCGCGTCGTCGCACGCCACGGCGGCGTCTACACCACGCACCTGCGCAGCGAGATGCAAACCATCCTCGAGGCGATGCACGAGGCCAGCGACTGCGCATTCGAAGCCGGCGTGCCGCTGATTCTCTCGCACCACAAGTGCGCGGGCCCGACGCAATGGGGCCGCACGCGCGAGACGCTGCCGCTGGTCGATCAGCTCGCGCAACGCCAGTCGATCGCGCTCGACGTCTATCCCTACGTGGCCGGCTCCACCGTGTTGCGCGAAGACCTGGTCGACGGTGTGATCGACGTGATGCTGAACTGGAGCGACGCTCACCCCGATGTCGGCGGTCGGATGCTGGCCGACATCGCCGCCGAATGGGGCGTCGACCAGAAGACCGCCTGCCGGCGCCTGATGCCCGGCGGTGCGTGCTACTTTCAGATGCACGAGGACGATGTCGAGCGCGTGATCGCCCACCCGAGTTCGATGATCGGGAGCGACGGGTTGCCGCACGACCGCCACCCGCATCCGCGGCTGTGGGGGGCCTTCCCGCGCGTGTTTGCCCGCTACTGGCGTGAGCGCAAGCTGTTTTCGCTCGAACAGGCCGTGCACAAGATGACCGGCATGACGGCGAAAAACTTCCGCCTCGCAGGCCGCGGCCTGCTGCGCGCCGGTGCGTTCGCCGACGTGGTCGTATTCGACCCGATGCGCATCGCCGATACCGCCACCTTCGAGCGGCCGATCAGCACCAGCGTTGGCATCACAGCGGTCTATGTCAACGGGCAGCGCGCGTATGCCGAGGCCAATGGTACGGTCGTGCACGCGCGGGCTGGCCGCATGCTGGAGCGGGGACAACCCTGAAGGCGCACACGCTGCCCGACGACCTGGTTCGAATCAGCGTTGCACGGCGGAGGTCTTCTCGATCCTGTCCAGCCCTGGGAACCGCACGCTCAGCTGTGGGTGCCCTAGAGCTCGCTCCGCCGCGGCAAGTCCGCGCCACGGCGCGAGCAGGTGATGGATGCGGCACGGACAGCAAAGTGCAGTGACTCGCGCAGTTGCGGGGCGACCATCGAGGCACATGCCTGACGCGACAAGCAGTGATGCTCGGCGAGCCAAGTCAGTAGCGCGGCTTGAAAAGAGTCACCAGCCCCAACCGTATCGACCACCGGCACCTCAACCGCTGACACACTCGCCGACGCAGACTCCGTCCACGCCGTCGCACCATCGAATCCGCGGGTGACCACGACCAGCCCGACGCCCCGCCTCAGCGCATCCGCTGCGAATTCTTGCGGACTCACACCAGCCTGCATCAGCGAGAGGTCTTCCTCGCTGATTTTCAGCAAGTGGGTGCGCGAAAGCATCCACTGCAGCGCGGCGCGCCAGCGCGTGAGGTCGGGTTCCACGTTGAGGCGGACGTTCGGGTCGTAGCTGATCAGCGCGCGCACGTGTTCGCGCTCGACCAGCCAGCGCAGTGTGGAGGCGACGGGTTCGACCACCGTGGCGTACGACCCGAGGTGCACGGCGTCAATCTGCATCGGCAGCTTTTCGAGCGCGTCGATCTCGAGCTGCCTGTCGGCACCACCATCGCCGTAGAACGTATACGAGGGAATGCCTCGCGAGTCGGTTCCCACCAGGCCGAGCGTCGTCGGCGCGTCCACGCGAGCGGTCGATGCGGTGCCAACGCCCTCGTCGCACAGCACGCGCAACAGACGCTCGCCAAGAAGATCGCGCGACAGTGCGCCAAGGAATGACACCGGCTGTGCCAGCCGTGCCAGGCCGACCGCAACGTTGAACGGAGATCCACCGACCCGCGCATCGAGCACCATGCCGGTCGGCGTGTCGCTCTGCGCGAACACATCCATCAAGGCCTCACCGCACACCACGAACATGTCCGCTCTCCGCTTTCGCCATAGCCACTCACTGCTCGCCTGCCTGGTTGGATGCGAACTGGCTACGCAGCGCCAGGTACAGCGCACGAAAACGCTGCAGGCGCGGCGCGAGCAGCTCGGTCTCGGCGCCATCGGCCCTGAATTCGCGCACGACCTCTGCGGCATGGCAAACATCGCCCTCGACGCCGCCGTCGGCGAGCCATGCCAGTCGTGCTGCACCGAGAGCTGCACCGGCCGGCGCGCCCGCGTGAACGCGCAGCGTCAACCCGAGCGCCGACGCCAGCAACTGCGCCCACAGGTCGCTGCGTGCACCGCCACCGACCAGCGAAAGCGCCGCCACTGGACTTGGCCCGCGCTGCAGACTGGTCCAGCCATCGACCAGACCAAAGGTCACGCCTTCGACCACTGCGTAGCCGATCGAAGCCGCATCGTGTGCGTGCGTCAGCCCGAACAGCACGCCCTGGGCGTTGGGATCGTTGTGCGGCGTGCGTTCGCCGCTCAGATACGGCAGGAACAGCGGCGCACCCGCGCGTTGTGCGGGTGTCAGCCTCGATACGCTGTCAAGCAGCGCGACTTCGCTCGGCAAGCCGAGCGCCTCGCGCGCCCAGCGCAAGGCGCTGGCCGCCGAAAGCATCACCGTCATGCGGTGCCAACGGCCCGGCAACGCGTGGCAGAACGTGTGCACCGCTGAACGCGGTTCGGGGCGGAACTGGTCGTCGGCGAGAAAGATCACACCCGACGTGCCCAGCGAGACAAACCCCTGGTTTGGGCGCACGGCACCAATGCCCACCGCACTGGCCGCATTGTCGCCACCACCTGCGGCCACTACGAGGCCCGCGCGCAGACCCCAGCGGTCAGCCAACGCGGGCAGCAGTTGACCCGAGACCTCGTTGCCTTCGACCAGCCGCGGCATGTGGTCGCGGGTGAGGCCACAGGCGGCGAGCGCTTCACCAGACCAGCGACGCGCGCCGACATCGAGCCAGAGAGTGCCCGAGGCGTCGGACATCTCGCTGACGCACTCGCCCGTGAGCTGCAGGCGCAACCAGTCCTTCGGCAGCAACACCCGGGCCGTCTGGGCGAACAGGTGGGGCTCGTGCTCGCGCATCCACAACAGCTTGGGTGCAGTGAAGCCTGGCATCGCCAAGTTGCCTGCAATGGCATGCAGCGTCGGCAGCGCCGCCTCGAGCGCCGCGCACTGCGCGCCGCTGCGCCCGTCGTTCCACAGAATCGCCGGCCGCAGCACCGTGTTGCGTGCGTCGATCAGCACCGCGCCATGCATCTGTCCGGCCAGCCCGATCGCGCGCACCGCCGCCATTGCCGACGAGTCGTTGACGTGCAGGCGTTGCATCGCGACATCAAGCGCGTACCACCAATCGGCGGGTGCTTGTTCGCTCCACAGCGGATGCGGGCGTGACACCGTGAGCGGCTCGCCAACGCTCGCCACGATGCGATGCCGCTCGTCGAGCAGCAGCAGCTTGAGCTCGGACGTGCCGAGGTCGATGCCGAGGTACACGCGCGACCCTCAGCCGCCGCGCCCGAAGCGGTGGTCGGCCTGGCGCCTGAACTCACTGGGCGTCATGCCCTTGATCTCGAGGAAGCGCCGGTTGAAGTTCGCCACGTTGTTGAACCCGACCTCGTAGCAGATGTGGGTCACCTGGCGATCGGTCTCCATCAACAGGTGGCAGGCGCGGTTGACGCGAACCCGGTTGACGAAGTCGGTGAAGGTGTTGCCGGTGGCGCGGCGGAAGAAGCGCGAGAAGCGGCTCTCGCTCATGCCCAGGTCGGCGGCGACGTCGCTGGCCAACACCGGCTTGGCGACGTCTCCAGTGATGCGATCGACGATGGCATTGATCTGCTCCATCTCGGTGTCGTCGTCCTCGCCCTGCATCTGCACGTTCGACAGCAGGCGGTAGTCGGTGCAGCGCGTGAGGTCGGCGAGAAAGTCGCAGAACGCTGCAAAGCGCTGCATGCCGTGGCTGTGCTTGACGCTGAGCCAGTGGGTTCGTGCACGCTCGGACAGGCCGAAGAACTCGATGCCGTGGCGCGAGCGCTCGAGCAGCGGCAACACCTCGGCCAGCTCGGGAATCATTTGCGCGGCATGCGCGATCGGCTCGTGGCGGAACTGGATCACGAGATCGCGCTCGGGCACACCGCCCTCGGGCAAATCGAGCGAGACCCAGTTGTGCGGCAAGCGTGGCCCGCACAGCACCAGGTGGCCGGGGTTGAAAGGACCGATCCAGTCACCGACGAACGCCTTGCCGGAGGTCGCGGTGATCAGGTGCAGCTCGTACTCGTCGTGAAAGTGCCAGCGCGCCAACGGTGTCGGGAACCCATGCGCCAGGCAGCGCACGATGCCCTGTGTCTTCAGGGGCTTCATAGCCGAGCGAGGTCGGGCGTGCATGCTCATGCTCCAGCTCGGGCTGGCGCTGCCGAGGCAGGCTGCGGTCGCGGTGAGCGTGCATCAGAGTCTCCGAAGCAGTGGTCGCGTCAGCTCATCACATTGCCGCCATCGACGTTGAGCGTCTGCGCCGTGATGTAAGCGGCCTCGTCGCTGGCCAGAAAGACCGCGGCGCCGACGATGTCGGCCGGTGCGCCCATGTCGACCCAGCGGCACGGCCTTGCCGACCGCGAGCTTCTTCTCGCCCGGCTGCAGCCCCTCGTGGCGCGCGAACAGTGCGTCGACATGCTGCCACATCGGCGTATCAATCACACCGGGCGATATGGCATTGACGCGGATGCGGTGCGGCGCCATGGCAAGCGCCGCGCTCTGCGTGTAGCTGATCACCGCCGCCTTGCTCGCGCAGTAGTGCGACACCAGCGCTTCGCCGCGCCGGCCGGCCTGCGACGCGAGGTTGACGATGCTGCCCGGCCTGCCGGCTGCGACCAGGTGTGCCAGCACCGCCTGCATCACGAAGAACATGCCCTTGACGTTGACATCGAACAGGCGCTGGTACATGGTTTCGTCGGAATCGAGCAGCGGCGCCATGTCGAACACCGCGGCGTTGTTGAACAGCAGGTCGACGCTGCCAAAGCGCTGTGCGGCGTCATCGACGAGGGCGCCGAGCGCGTCGACGCGCGTGACGTCGCCACTCGCATAGGCCAATCGACCGGGGTAGTCCGCCAGCAGCTCGACCAGCCCGTCGCTGGGCTTGTCGGACAGGTCGACTGCCGTGCAGCGTGCACCTTCGCAAGACGAAGGCCTCCGTGACCGCCAGCCCGATGCCGCCGCCTGCGCCGGTCAGCAGCGCGTGGCGCCCTTGCAGTCGATGGCCTCCCGACATGCCAATCACCCATTCATGAAGGACTGAACACGTCCGTACGCGGCGCGGATCGCGTCCTCGAGTACCCCGTCGCCGGCGAGTGGTCCCCACAGCACTGGGTCGCGGCAAAACGCGGCCATCGGATCGGCGGCCGCGAAGAACGCGTGCGCGACCGCCGGATCCATCACGCCATCCTGGTATGCATAGCCAAGCTCGCCGCGATGCCAGCGACCGAGCACGCCAAAGAACAGGGCCGGCAGCATCGCGGTGCTGGCGATTGCGGCGCCGCGCGCCAGGCACTCGCGCAGCGTGGGCACGATGAAGCCCAGGATCTTCGAGAAGCCGTCCATCGCGACGCGCTGGTTGGTGTCGCGCAACCAGGGGTTGCCGAAGCGGTCCAGCACCACGTCGCGATAGGCGGCAGATCGATGGTGCTGGGGTGCTCGGGTGAGGTGAGGCACGGAATCACGTCGTCGGTCACGTAGTCGTGGGCCATCTGACGGATCTCGGGCACTTGCACGCCTTCGTGGATGTAGGTCAAGTCGGCGCAGCGTGCCGGCCCAGGCGATGCAGCTGTGGCTGGCGTTGAGCACTGCGGATCTTGGCCTCCTCGTGGGGCAGCACCGACTCCACCATCTCGACGCCGACCGACTCCCACGCCGGACGGCCGGCGATGAAGTGGTCTTCGATGACCCATTGGATGAAGCTCTCGGCCATCACCGGCGCGTGGTCGTCCCAGCCGCTGGCGGCCTTGCACCCGCTCGGCCAGATCGGTCGGCGGTCGCGGCGTGATGCGGTCGACCATGTCATTCGGGCAGGTCGTGTTCGTCAGCACCCAGTCGCGCACCGCGATTTCGCGGCGGCGTTCGAGGAAGTCGAGCAGCCCCGAGCGAAAGCGTTCGCCGTTGCTGCGCAGGTTGTCGCAGTTCAGCAGCGTCACCGGTGCGCCGCCGCGACGCACGCGCTCGCGCGCGATCGCTGCGATCGCGCCGTAGATCGTGCTGCAGGTGCGCCCTTCAAGGTCGGTCACGCAAGTCTGGGTAGCTGGTGTCGAGCTGGTTCTTCGCGTCGAGGTAGTAGCCGGCCTCGGTGACGGTGAACGAAATGATGCGCGTCGAGGAATCGGCGCCGCGGTCGATCAAACGAGTGTGCGACGGCTCGAACGGGATCACCTCGCGGATGGCGCCGATGCGCTCGTAGTGGCGCTCGCCCGCCGGCGACACGGTCTCGAGCGTGTATTCGCCGCGCTGGGCGATCAGCGCGGCCATCGTGTCGGCCATGTCGTTGCGGATGTTGGCGCCGACAATCGACCATGCGCGATCACCCGACTCGCGCAGCCGGTGCAGGTAGGCCGCCTGGTGCGCGCGATGGAAGGAGCCGAGGCCGATGTGCAGGATGGTGTGTCGAAGCATCTCTCACTGCGGCCGACGTCAAGGCCTGGCCTTGCCGGCTGAACAGATGAAACGAGTGCGGCGCGATGTCGAGGCCCACCACATCGCCCGGATGCAGCGAGGTGCGCTGTGTTCTGACGCGCCACCAGCTGGACGCCGGGTTTGCCATTGGCGCTGACGTTGGCGTAGATCAGCGTGTCGGCGCCCAGCGATTCGACGAGATCGACCTGGCCGGCGAGCCGTCCCGCGCCGGCGGGCCGCACCAGCACGTTTTCCGGGCGCACGCCTATGAAGCCGTCGAGATCGTCGGTGGCCCCGACCACCGAGCGCAACGCCGGCAGTGCCGCGGTGTCGACCACGTTCATCTGCGGCGTGCCGATGAACTGGGCGACGAACTGGTTCGCCGGGCTGGTCGTAGAGCTCCAGCGGCGTGCCGACCTGCTCGATCGCGCCGTCGCGCAGCACGACCACGCGGTCGGCCAGCGTCATCGCCTCGACCTGGTCGTGCGTGACGTAGATCGTCGTCGCGCCGAGGTCGCGGTGCAGCTTGGCGATCTCGACCCGCGTCTGGCCGCGCAGCGCCGCGTCGAGGTTGGACAGCGGCTCGTCGAACAGGAAGACCTTGGGCGCCCGCACGATCGCGCGGCCGATCGCCACGCGCTGGCGCTGGCCGCCGGAGAGCTCCTTCGGCGTGCGCTGCAGGTAGTTGCGTCAGGTTGAGGATCTGCGGCGGCGCGCTGCCACCTTCTCCTGGATCACCGCCTTGTCGACGTTGGCCAGGCGCAGTGCGAACGACATGTTGTCGGCCACGCTCATGTGCGGATACAGCGCATAGCTCTGGAACACCATCGCCAGGTCGCGCTTGGACGAGGCGAGCCTGGTGATGTCGCGGCCGTCCAGCTGCAGGCTGCCGCCGTCGATCTCGGTCAGCCCGGCGATCATGCGCAGCAGCGTCGACTTGCCGCATCCCGACGGGCCGACGAAGACGACGAACTCGCCCTTCTCGATCGACAGGTTGACGCCCTTGATCGCGCGCAGGGTGCCGAAGCAGTTTCTCGACACCGCGCAGTTCGAGGAAAGACATGGTGTCTCCTTCACTTGACGGCGCCGAAGGTCAGGCCCTGAACCAGCTGCTTCTGGCTGAACCAGCCGACCACGACGATCGGCGCGATGGCCATCAGCGAGGCGGCCGACAACTTGGCCCAGAACAGGCCCTCGGGGCTCGAGTACGAGGCGATCAGCGTGGCCAGCGTGCCGGCCTTGGCCGAGCTCAGGTTGAGCGACCAGAAGGCCTCGTTCCAGCTCAGCACCAGGCACAGCAGCGCGGTGGACGACAGCGTGCCCATCGCCAGCGGCCGGATCACGTGCAGGAACTCGCGCCACACGTTGGCGCCGTCCATGCGCGCCGCCTCGAGGATGTCGGGCGGGATGTCCTTGAAGCCCGAATAGAGCATCCACACCATGATCGGCAGGTTCGACAGCGTGAACACGATGGTCAGCGCCGACAGCGTGTCGAGCATGCCGGCGGTCTGCGCCATCACGTAGACCGGCACCAGCGCGCCGACCGCCGGCATCATCTTGGTCGACAGCATCCACATCAGGATGTCGCGCGTGCGCGCGGCTGCGGAAGAACGCCATCGAGTACGCCGCCGGCGCGGCGATCATCAGGCCGAGGATCGTCGAGACGAAGCTCGTGACCACCGAGTTCTTGGCGTGCAGCAGGTAGTCGCTGCGCAGGTTGACCTCGGCGAAGCTCTCCAGCGTCGGGGTGAAGAAGAGCTGCGGCGGCACCGAGATCGCCTGCTGCTCGGTCTTGAAGGCGGTCAGCACCAGCCAGATCAGCGGGAACACGATCAGCAGCGTGACGCCCCAGGCCGCCACGGTGCGAACGATCAGCGCGAGGTGTTTCATCGGTGAATCCCTCAGTCCAGGTTCTTGCCGATCATGCGGATCAGGAACACCGCCGCGATGTTGGCGAGCACCACGGCGAACAGCGCGCCAGCCGAGGCGACGCCGACGTCGAAGTTCATCAGCGACTGCTTGTAGATCAGGAACGCGAGGTTGGTGCTCTCGTTGCCGGGGCCGCCGCCGGTGGTGGTGAAGATCTCGGCGAACACGCTCATCAGGAAGATCATCTCGATCATGATCACCACCGCGATCGGCCGGCCCAGGTGCGGCAGCGTCAGGAACCAGAACTTCTGCAGCGCGTTGGCGCCGTCCATGCCGGCCGCTTCCATCTGGTCGCGGTCGAGCGACTGCAGCGAGGTGATGAAGATCAGGCACGCGAACGGCAGCCATTGCCAGGCCACCATCAAAGATCACCGACAGCAGCGGGAAGTCGGTCAGCCAGTCCACCGGTGTGCGCGCCGAAGAAGATCCAGACCTGCGCCAGCACGCCGTACACCGGGTTCATCATCATGTGCTTCCACAGCAGCGCGTTGGCGGTGGGCATCACGAAGAACGGCGAGATCAGCAGCACGCGCACGATGCCGCGGCCGGGAAACGCCTCGTTGACGAGCAGCGCGAGCCCGACGCCGAGCACCACCGTGATGGCGATCACCGAGCCGAGCAACAGCAGCGTGTTCAGCACCGACGGGCCGAAGTCGGGGTCGGTGACGAAGTACTCGAAGTTCGCCAGGCCGATGAAGTCCTTGTCGCCGGGCTGCATCAGGTTGTAGCGCACGGCCGAGAAGTACAGCGTCATCGCCAGCGGCACGATCATCCACAGGAAGAGCGTGACCACCGCCGGCGCCATCAGCGCCCGGGGCAACAGTCGGTTCATGGCAGCTCTGACTCCCTCTGTCCGACGAGCAGCGGGTTAGCGATTAGCCCCCTCCGGCCAGGGAGGGGATTGGCTCACTTGTAGTAGCCGCCCTTCTTCATCTCCCGCTCGGCAGCGGTCTGCGAGGCCTTCAGCGCCTGGTCGACCGTCGCCTTGCCCGCCAGCGCCGAGCTCATCTGCTGGCCGACCGCGATGCCGATCGCCTGGAACTCCGGGATCGCCGCGAACTGCACGCCGACATACGGGCTCTTGGGCAGCGTGCTGTCGTTCGGGTTGGCGCTGTCGATCGCCTTCTTCTCGGCGTCGGCGAACTTGGCGGCCTTCAGGAACTCCGGGTTCGCATAGGTCGACTTGCGCGTGCCGGTGGGCACCGCAGCCCAGCCCTTCTCCTTGGCCACCAGGTTGATGTAGTCCTTGGAGGTCGCCCAGGTGATGAACTTCTGCGCGGCCTCGGTGTTCTTGGTACCGGCTGGAATCGCCAGCGCCCAGGCCCACAGCCAGTTCGCGCCCTTGGGCGTCGCGCTGTACGGACCCTGCGCGAACGCCACCTTGTCGGCCACCTTGCTCTGCTTGGGGTCGGTGATGAACGACGCCGCGATCGTCGCGTCGATCCACATGCCGCACTTGCCCTCGTTGTAGAGCGCCAGGATCTCGTTGAAGCTGTTCGCCGCCGACCCCGGCGGCCCGTACTTCTTCAGCAGGTCGACATAGAACGTGATCGCGTCGTTCCAGGGCTTGCTCTCGAGCTGCGGCTTCCAGCTCATGTCGAACCACTGGCCGCCGAAGCTGTTGACCATGGTCGTGATGAAGGCCATGTTGTCGCCCCAGCCCGGCTTGCCGCGCAGGCAGATGCCGTACACGCCGGCCTTCGGGTCGTGGATCTTCGCCGCGGCGTCGCGCACCTGGTCCCAGGTCGGCCGCTCGGCGAACGTGACGCCGGCCTTGTCGGTCAGGTCCTTGCGGTACATCAGCATCGAGCTCTCGCCGTAGAACGGCGCGGCGTAGAGCTTGCCGTCGACCGACAGGCCGTTGCGCATCGCCGGCAGCAGGTCGTCGACGTCGTAGGCGGCGTCGGGCTTGATCTCCTTCAGCCAGCCCTTCTTGCCCCAGATCGGCGTCTCGTACATGCCGATCGTCATCACGTCGAACTGGCCGCCCTTGGTGGCGATGTCGGTGGTGACGCGCTGGCGCAGCGTGCCTTCCTCGAGCGTGACCCACTTGAGCTTGATGTCCGGGAAGGCCTTCTCGAAGTGCGGCGTGAGCTTCTGCATCTCGATCATGTGGCCGTTGTTGACGGTCGCGATCACCAGGTCGGTGGCCGACGCCGCGCCGCTGGCCAAGGCCAGGCAGGCGATTGCCAGAGTTGGCTTGATCATCATGGGGACGTCTCCTGTCGTGTTTCTGTTGCCGGGTTCGCAGTCATGCGAGACGCGCCGGACACCGCAAAGATAGGCGTCCCAGAAGTCGACGCCTGATACTTGCCGCGCACGGGCCTATACCGCCTTGCACCGAGCGCTCGGTATTTGCCCTAGATCGATGACATTTCGTACAGAGCGACGCCCCGTTCCGTCGACGCTCTAAAGGGCGCAACAGTGGGCCGAGGCGCGCAGGGAAACCACCGCAGCTGGGCGGCGGGACTCGCAAACCGAAGAAGCAAGCTGTCTTTCTTGGCTGCTCAATCGATCGGCCAAGGCATCGACTTCGGCAGCGTCATCGGCGCTGGCTCGTCCAGGCGCTCGGCGCCCCGCAGCACATCGACACCTCGCCACCACGGCAGCATGACGTGCTCATGAGCAGGCTCAACCGCCTCGCCCAGTCGCGGCATCAGCAGCTGCGCGCGCTGCGTCGGACCAAGCGCGTACAGCGTCTCCGCCGGCTCGTCCCACGCATGCAGCGCCAAGCTGAACGTGCCCCAGTGCACCGGCAGGAACGCGCCGCCGCCAAGCAGTCTGTAGGCTTCCAGCGCATTCGCCGGCCCGAGGTGGATGTCGCCCCAAGACGGATGAAACGCGCCGACTTCCAGCATGACCAGATCGAACGGGCCGAGCCGTTCACGGATCGTTGCGTACTCGGTGGTGAGTCCGGTGTCGCCACTGAAGAACACAACATGTCGAGGCGAGCGGATCACCATCGACGACCACAAGGTCGCGTTGCGGTCGTTCAGACCACGGCCCGAGAAATGCTGTGACGGTGCGGCGGTAATCACCACCTCGCTGTTCGGTACTCGGTATGACTCCCACCAATCGAGCTCAGTGATGCGCTCGGGTGGCACGCCCCACGCCTGCAGATGTGCGCCGACGCCGAGTGACGTGACGAACGGTACCTCGCGCTTGGCGAGCTCGCGGACCGTCGGGTAGTCAAGGTGGTCGTAGTGATCATGCGAAACGATCACCAGATCGATCGGCGGCAGCGCGCTCAAGCGCACCGGCACCGGTTGGAAGCGCTTCGGACCTGCGATGCGCGACGGCGACGCGCGCTGCCCCCAGACCGGATCGGTGAGCACGTGCAGGCCGCCGGTCTCGATCAACACCGTCGAGTGGCCGAGCCAGGTGGCGCGCAGTCCGGAGCCCGGCGGCCGCGCCCAACTGTCGCGCGGATCGAGCGACGGCAAAGGGCTGCTCGGCACCCGCCGCGCGCCGCCGCAGAGAAAATCACTCAAGGTCGGCCGCGGCGCGGCCAGGTCGCGCAGACCCGCTTGGATCGGATGGTGATTGCGAAACCCGTCACCGCTCCACAAGGGCGACGCCCTCATGCGCTCCAGCCGCAGGCCTTCTGCTTTCTTGCCGAGTGACTTCACGCGATTCTCCAGGATGTCGGCGCCGCCGGCGGGTCGCTGACCGTTCGGCCACCGCTCTCTCGTGCTGTCGCTACGTCGGCACCGGCTGTCTCTGCCGTTTCGTCTGCGCGGGTGCGCCCGACCAGCTGGCGACGACCAGCCGCACGTCGGCCTGCATCTTCGCGACGGCCTTCTTGTCGCCCGACAGGTGCTTGAGCAGCGCCTTGTTGAAACAACCCGTCGAACATCGCGTAGGTCACGCTGCTCGGCGCCCGCACCGGCTCGCCGGTGATCTCGGCAAAGCGCGACATCACGCGCCAGATCATCTTCTCCAGGCTCTTGTCGATCTCGGCCACATCGGCGCGGAACGCCTCTTCGAACAGCGATTGGGCTCGCAGGTCGTACCAAAGCCGATGCAGCGGTGCCTCCTTGCGCAAGGTGTCGCCCAGCGCCGCGACGAAACCGTCCAGCAGCTCGTCGAAGCTCGTGGCGGTGGCGGTGACGTCGTCGTAGCGCTTCACGCAGCGCGCCTTGTACTGGCGCACGCTGCACAGGATCAGGTCGAGCTTGTCGGTGAAGTAGTAGTGCAGCACGCCGTGCGAGAACTCGGAGTTCTGGGCGATCTCGCGCAGGCTGGTGCGTGCGTAGCCGAGCTCGGCCAGCGTCTGCAGCGCCGCTTCGCCGAGTTCGGCGCGGCGCTCGGCGAACTTGATGTCGCCTTTTCGGGGGGTGGGTGCCATGCGCGCGATTGTAGGGAGAGCGACGCACTGCCCCAAGCCGCGTTGGACCGGATGTGCGATCTTGACGATCGTCCAACAAACTCTTGACAGTTGTCCAAGACGACTCCTAGCATCGACTCCCCGTTCCTTGACGATTGTCCAAACACAACAGGAGACAGGCATGAAGAAGTTCGACCTGACCGGCCGCAAGGCCCTGGTCACCGGTGGCGCGCGCGGCCTCGGCGAAGGCATGGCGCAGGCGCTGGCGGCAGCCGGCGCGGCGGTGATGATCGGCGACGTGCTCACGTCGCTCGGCCGCGACACCGCGGGCAAGCTCTCGGCCGGCGGCGCGAAGGTCGGCTTCGTGCAGCTCGACGTCACCAAGGAAGACGATTGGGTCGCTGCCGTGAAGGCGACCGTCGACACGCTCGGCGGGTTCGACATCCTCATCAACAACGCCGGCATCGAGATCACCGCGCTGGTGGCCGAAATCGAGCCCGGCGAACTGCGCCGCATGCTCGACGTCAACATCGTCGGCACCGCGCTCGGCCTGAAGCATGCGTTCCGCGCGATGCGCCCCGGCGGCGCGGCGGGCAAAGGTGGCGCGGTGGTCAACATCTCGTCGGTCGCGGCGACCATCGCGTTCCCGGCGATCGCCGGCTACTCGGCCACCAAGTCGGCGGTCGACCGCCTGACGCGCGTGGCCGCCATGGAGGCCGGCAAGCTCGGCTACGGCGTGCGCGTGAACTGCATCTACCCCGGCCTGGTGCCCACCGAGATGGGCATGAAGCTGGCAGGCGACGTGGTCGCCGCCGGCTTGTTCGCGTCGCCCGAAGCCGCAGTGGGCGCGATCATCGAGCAGACGCCGGCGGGCCGCCTGGGCGAGGTCGGCGACATGGCCGACGCCGTGGTCTTCCTGTGTTCCGACGCCGCGCGCTTCATCACCGGCGTGGGCCTGCCGGTCGACGGCGGCTATGGCATGTGAGACACACTGCGTCAAGGACGGAGACAACCATGAGCAACAGCAGCAAGAAACCCGTCGTGGTCTACGGCGCCTCCGGCTACACCGGCCGGCTGGTGTGCGAGTACCTGCGCGAGTACGGCATCCCGTTCGTCGCCGCCGGGCGCAGCGCCGACAAGATCCAGGCCGCGATGAAATCCAACGTCGCCGGCATCGAGACCGCGAGCTACGACGTGGTCGAAGTGAACCACTCGACCGAGGCGCTGACCCAGCTCTTCAAAGGCGCCTCGGTCGTCTTGAACACCGTGGGCCCGTTTGCGAAGTTCGGCCACGAGGTCGTGCAGGCCTGCCTGGCTGCCAAGTGCCACTACACCGACACCACCGGTGAGCAGGACTGGCTGATCACGCTCGACCAGGAGTACGGCGGCCAAGCTTCGCCGCTGCCGGCCTGCTGCTGTCGCCGGGTCTGGCGCAGATGTACACCACCGGCGAGATCGCCGCGCAGCTGTGCCTCGAGACCCCCGGCCTGGACACGCTGGACATCGCCGTGTTCTGGGGCGGCAGCCCGACGATCGCGTCGACGCAGACGATCCTGGTCAATGCGGCGATGGCCAAGGCCTACTACCTCGAGCAGAACCAGTACGTCGAGCATCAGCCCGATGCCGGCCTGTACAACCTGACGATTCCGGGCCAGCACGAGGCGGCGCTCGCGCTGCCCTGGGGCGGCACCTCGCACCCGGTGTGGTTCAAGCGCGATCCCCGCGTGGCCAACGTCAAGGTGCTCGGCGGCGTGTTCAACAAGCCGCTTGATGCTGGGCGTGCCGCAGATCGTCGGCGCGGCGCTGAAAGCTACCGAAGGCATGAACCCGGAAGACCGCTACGTCGCGCTGGCGAAGACGGCGGCCGGGGTGATGAACACCATGCCGCCGCGCGAGAACCCGCGAATCAACAAGTCGGTCGATTCGGTGCACGCGTCGGGCCCGCTGGCGCGCGCGCACTGCGTCATCTTCGGCAACTGCAACTACAAGCAGACCGGCTTGCTGCAGGCCTATGCTGCCGCGTCGTTGCTGCAGCAGGCGCCCAAGCGAGTGGGCTTTGCGTCGGGCTGCCAGGCCTTCGGCCACCACGAGTTGCTGGGCACCTTGCGCAGCTTCGGCCTCGTGCAGGCGCCCGTGCTGACCGTGCACCGCTGACCGGGCGCACCCATGCGCCTGATCGACTACCTCGACAAGGGGGCGATGCTGGGCGAGGACTCGCCGTGCCTGACGATGGGCGAGGTGGACCTGTCGTACGCGCAGGTGCAGCGCCTCAGCCATCGCGTGGCGCGCGGCCTGCAGCGCTCGGGCATCGCCGCCGGCGACAAGGTGGCGGTGCTGTCGAGCAACGACGCACACGCGTTCGCCTGCGTGTTCGGCCTGTCGCGCGCCGGCGCCGTCTGGTGCCCGGTGAACCCGCGCAACGAGGCGGCCGAGAACCGCTTCGTGCTCGACGCCTTCGACTGCGCGGGCCTGATCTTCCACAGCGCGTACGCGCCGATGGTCGAGAAGATGCGCGCCGGGCTGCCCAAGGTCCGCGTGCTGGTCTGCATCGATCAGCCGTGCGCGTTCGCGCCGTCGCTCGCGCAGTGGCTCGAAGGCGTGAGCGACGAGCCGATCGACGTGCCGGCCCTCGACGACCTGGCGATGATCGCCGGCACCGGCGGCACCACCGGGCAGCCCAAGGGCGTGATGCTGTCGGGCCGCAACCTGGAGACCATGAGCGCGCTGACGCTGATGGGTTATCCCTTCGAGGGCCGACCCGTCGTACCTGGCCCTCGCCCCGCTGACGCACGCAGCCGGCGTGCTGTGCCTGCCGGTGATGGCGCTCGGCGGGCGCGTGGTCATCATGCCGAAGCCCGACCTCGACGAGTTCCTCGCGCTGATCGAGCGACAGCGCATCACGCACACCTTTCTGCCGCCGACGCTGATCTACATGCTGCTCGAGCACCCGCAAGCTCGCGCAGACGAAGCGCGACTCGCTGCAGTGCTTCTGGTACGGCGCGGCGCCGATCTCGGCGACGCGGCTCGAGGAGGCGCTGACGAAGATCGGGCCGGTGATGGCGCAGCTGTTCGGCCAGACCGAGGCGCCGATGATGATCTCGATGATGGCGCCGCGCGAGCACTTCAACGCCGACGGCAGCGTCGCGCGACAGCGCCTGTCGTCTGCCGGCCGCCCCGGGCCGCTGGTGCAGGTCGCGACGATGAACACCGAGGGCGCGTTGCTGCCGCGCGGCGAAACCGGCGAGATCGTGATCCGCGGCTCGCTGGTGATGATGGGCTACTACAAGGACCCGGCGGCCACCGAGGAAGCGGGCCGCCACGGCTGGCACCACACCGGCGACATCGGCCGCATCGACGACGACGGCTTCCTGTACATCGTCGACCGTGCCAAGGACATGATCATCAGCGGCGGCTTCAACGTCTATTCGGTCGAGGTCGAGCAGGCGCTGATGCAGCACCCCGATGTGCAGGACAGCGCCGTGATCGGCCTGCCCGACGACAAGTGGGGCGAGAAGGTGGTGGCGGTGCTGCAGCTGCACGCCGGCCGCAACGAGCCGACCCGCATGAGATTCAGGCCTTCGTGAAGGCCCGCATCGGCAGCGTCAAGACGCCCAAGCTCGTCGAGATCTGGCCGGACCTGCCGCGCTCGAAGGTCGGCAAGGTGCTGAAGAAGGACATTCGCGCCGAGATGCTGAGGCGCGCAGCGGAAGGCGCTCGATGAGCAAAGCGTTCGTCGCCGGCGTCGGCATGATCCCGTTCACCAAGCCCGGCGCGAACGAGCCGTATCACCGCATGGCGGCAGCGGCGGGCCGGCTCGCGCTGGCCGACGCCGGCATCGGGTTCGACGCGCTGCAGCAGGCCTATGTGGGCTACGTCTACGGCGACTCCACCAGCGGCCAGAAGGCGCTGTACTCGTTGGGCATGACCGGCATTCCGGTCTTCAACGTCAACAACAATTGCTCGACCGGCTCGACCGCGCTGTTCCTGGCCCGCCAGGCGATCGAAAGCGGCGCGGCCGACTGCGTGCTGGCGCTCGGTTTCGAGCAGATGAACCCGGGCGCGCTGGGCACCGTGTTCGACGACCGGCCGAGCCCGTTCGAGGACTTCGACCGCGAGGCCGAAGCGCTGGTCGGCATGCCCGAGCTGCCGCTGGCGCTGCGCTATTTCGGCGGCGCGGGCCTGGCCCACATGGAGAAGTACGGCACGCCGCTGGAGGCCTTCGCGAAGGTGCGCGCCAAGGCGAGCCGACACGCCGCGCGCAACCCGCTCGCGCTGCTGCGCAAGGAACTCACGGTCGACGACGTGATGAACGCGCCGATGCTTTGGCAGGGCGTGCTGACACGACTGATGGCCTGCCCGCCGACCTGCGGCGCGGCGGCGGCGGTGCTCGTCTCCGAGGCCGTACGCCAAGCGACACGGCCTGCGCACCGATGTGTTCATTGCCGCGCAGGCGATGACGACCGACCGGCCCGACAGCTTCGACAGCCACGACATGATGATGCTCGTGGGCTACGGCATGAGCAAGGCCGCGGCGCGGATGGTGTACGAACAGGCCGGCATCGGCCCGGAGGACCTCGATGTGGTCGAGCTGCACGACTGCTTCGCGCAGAACGAGCTGATCACCTATGAGGCGCTGGGGCTGTGCCCGGAAGGCGAAGCAACCGCGTTCATCGATGCCGGTGACAACACGTATGGCGGCCAGGTGGTGACCAATCCGTCCGGCGGCTTGCTGTCCAAGGGTCACCCGCTCGGCGCGACCGGCCTGGCGCAATGCTTCGAGCTGACGCACCAGCTGCGGGGCAGCGCCGAGCAGCGCCAAGTGGATGGCGCTCGCATCGCCTTGCAGCACAACCTCGGCCTCGGCGGCGCGTGTGTGGTCACGCTGTACCGGACGGCCTGACGGCGCGAACAAACTCGCTGCTCACCGTCAGCGCGCGTCGATCAACCGCGCGAATCCACGCCTGGCGAAAGCGCTCCAAGATTCGACTCGCGAGCCACAGTCGGAGCTGGTTCGCGCCTTTCTCAATCGATGAGCCTATACGACTGGAACCGTCCCCCCATCGATCACGTACTCAGTGCCCGTGATTGCGCTTGCGCGGGCGGAAACGAGAAACTCAATGAGATCCGCCACCTCTTGCGGCCGGCTGGGCCGACCCAGCGGAATCCCTCCCAGCGAATCCATGATGACCTTCTCGCCACTCGGTGTCGATCGCGTTGCGCCTGGCGATCTCTGCGACAAGACCCACTGCCCCATCGGTCTCGACCCAGCCGGGCGAGACACGAACGACGCGCACGCCCAGCGGGCTCACCTCCTTCGAAAGCCCCTTGCTGTAGTTCGACAGCGCGGCCTTGGCGGCGGCATACGCCATGGTGGCTTCCGGCAGCGGCAACCGGCTCTGAATCGACGTGACGTGGACGATGACCCCGGAGCGCTGCTGGATCATCGACGGCAACAGCGCGCGGTCGATGCGGACCGCGGGATACAAGTTCAGGTCAAAGGCCTTCTGCCACTCGCGATCGTCAAGCACCTGGAAACCGCCGGCAGGCGCTGACGACCCGCCGACGACGTGCACGATGATGTCGACGCAGCCCCATCGCTCGAGCACCGCATCGACGACCATCTTGACGCCGGCGGCAGTCGTGATATCCGCAGCGATGAAACGATCCGCAGGAATGCCGCTCGGCCGTGAGCGCGCTGTCGTGACAACATCGGCACCGACTTCCAGCAAGCGCGCGACGACGGCTTCGCCGATACCCTTGGTCCCGCCCGTGACGAGCGCCCGACGGCCTTGAAGCTCGAGTGCAGGCTCGCATCAGTGGATCTCCAGACTCACGATCTTTTCGTTGGCGAGCCCGAAGGCTGTAGGTCAGTTCGACAGGGCTGCCTGCAAAGCTGCCGGTCACTCGCGCGAGCACCGTGGTGGTTGCGCCGTCGCTCGACGCACTTTGGGCGTCACGTTGTACTGGTACTTCGCCCGCGCGGCCAGCTTCCAGGCCTTGATCGCATCGAGTCCTTGCATCGACGCGCCCTTCGTCATGCACAACGGCGTCGGGTGCAAAGCAGCGCTCGAGGACGTCCGTATCGGCGGCGTCCTCAGCAGCGAAGTAGGTCGCCAGCGCTGGCGGCATGCTCACGTTCATCAACTGCTCCTTCACTGCAATGTTGGACATGCGCCAATCGTGGAGCTAGGCTTACCAAATCGCAAGAACGCACCAAAAGGTAAGTCCCCCCTTGAACGCCAGAAAAACCTACACACCCATTGCCGCCGCCATCGACGTCGAGGCCATCATTCGGCTGCTGGAAGGTCGATGGAAGCTGGTCATCCTCTTTCACCTGTTCGGCGGACAGGTCCAGCGCTTTTCGGATCTGGAGAAGCTGGTCACCGGCATCTCGCAAAAGATGCTGGCGCAGCAGCTGCGCCAGCTCGAGGATGACGGCATCGTCGAACGCACTGTGCATCAGCAGGTGCCACCGAGGGTGGACTACCGGCTGACAGAGTGGGGACAGAAGCTCTGCCCCGCACTGGATGCGCTACTCAGATGGGCTGAGTGCAGGCAAGAGCGCACGGCCACGAGCTCGCGGTTGCATGCCACTGTCCGTGGGTCCTGAAGACGAGGACATACTCCGAACGGTTGATGCAGCCACCCGATGGCCCGATCGGGGCGGCTGGGCCTGACAATGCGGCGGCGGCGCGATGGACACACCCGGCTTGTCTCCGATCCAACTGTCGTCGGATGCTGACTCCGACGTGCTCTACCTGCAAGGCTCATGGCGGCTCGACCGCGCGGCGGAGATCGCCGCCGCGGTGGCTGCGTTGCCGCTGCGCACCGATCGCACGTGCGTCCTCGATGGCAGCCGACTGCGAGAACTCGACACCGCGGCCGGCTTCCTGCTGTTTCATCATCTCGGCAAGGTTGGATTCGCCGCCGAGGCCATCGGCACCCGCGCAATGAACGCGCATCACGCCCGGCTGCTGCGCCTGGTGCATGAGCGCATGCGCTGCTCGCCGGTGGCGGCGCCGCTGACCTCTCCCAGCGCTGTGCAGCGCATCGGAAAGGCCACGCTGCGCATGGTGCGCGACATCGCCGCGCACAACGGCTTTGTTGGCCAAGTGGCGCTGGAGATGCTCGCGCTCGTGCGACGGCCGCGCCTGTTCCGCCTCAAAGAGACGGTGTCGCAGTTCGAGAGCGCCACGGTCGACGCGATTCCGATCGTTGTGCTGGTGACGTTCCTGATCGGTGTGGTGTTCGCCTACCTGCTCGGTGTGCAGGCACAACGCTATGGCGCCACGATCTTCGTCGTCGACGGCGTCGGGCTGGCGGTGTGCCGCGAGCTGGCACCCATCCTGGTGGCCGTGATCGTCGCCGGCCGCTCGGGTGCGCGTTCACCGCGCAGATCGGCTCGATGAAGGTGCAGGAAGAGATCGATGCCATCAGCACGCTCGGCCTGTCACCTGTGCAGGTGCTGGTGATTCCTCGGTTGGCTGCGCTGGCCCTGGGCCTGCCGCTGCTGGTGTTCGTCGGCGACGTCGCCGGCATCGCGGGGGGCATGCTGATCAGCACGCTGCAGCTCGGCATCTCGATTCCGGCGTTTGTCGAACCGACTGCACGCCACACTGGACGTCAGCGCAGTGGTGATCGGCCTGGCCAAGGCGCCTGTCTTCGCGCTCTTCATCGCGATGATCGCTTGTCGCATGGGCATGTCGGTTTCACGCGACGCGCGCAGCGTCGGCGAGCACACCACCTCGACCGTGGTGCAGAGCATCGTGTGGGTCATTGTGCTCGATGCCGTGTTCGCCATCAACCTTGCAGTTGCTGGGCATCTGATGAACACCGTGCTGAGGGTCGACACAGTGGTCACGCGATTCGGCTCGCAACTTGGTGCACGACGGCGTGAGCTTCAGGGTCGAGCGCGGAGAAGTGGTCGCGCTGATCGGCGGCAGCGGCACCGGCAAGTCAGTGCTACTCAAAGAGGCGATCGGCCTGCTGCGGCCAACGGCCGGGCGCATCGAACTGTTGGGGCAAGACATCTCCCAGGCAGACGACGCCCAGATGAACGCGCTGCGCCGTCGCTTCGGCATGCTGTTCCAGGATGGGGCGCTGTTCTCGTCGCTGACCGTGGCCGAGAACATCGCGGTGCCGCTTCGCGAGCACACAGACATCCCCGAGGCCCTGATCGCGCCGTTGGTGGGATTCAAGCTGTCGCTGGTGGGGCTGGCGCCCGACACCGGCACCAAGATCTCCTGCGCAGCTGTCGGGCGGCATGCGCAAGCGCGTGGCGTTGGCGCGTGCGCTCGCCCTGGAGCCCGAGACTCCTGTTCCTGGACGAGCCAACCTCCGGCCTCGACCCGATCGGCGCGCGCGCATTCGACAGCCTGATCCGCGCGCTGGCCGACAGCCTGGGCCTCACGGTGTTCATGGTGACCCATGACCTGGACACGCTGCTGTCGATCATCGACCGCACGATTGCGCTGTCGGGCGGCAAGGTGATCGCGGACGGTTCGCTGGCGCGACGTGTCGGCCAGTCAGGACCCGTGGCTCAAAGAGTACTTTTCGGCGCGCGCGCCCCACACCCAAGGAGGACGTGATGGAACCTAAGGCACGTTATGCACTCGTCGGCACGATCGTGCTTGTGCTGGTCGCGGCCATCGCTGCGGGCATCACCTGGTTGACCGCGACTCGCACGACGAGCGAGCGGGTGCCATACAAAGTGTTCTTCGCCCGCCAGTCGCTCGAAGGCCTGGAAGTGCGCAGCGACGTGCGCATGAAGGGCATCCGCGTGGGTTCCGTGAGGGGTTTTCGGTTCTCGAAAGACCGGCCCGGCTCCGTGGAGGTCTCGTTCGGCATCGACTCTGGCACGCCGGTGCTGCAGAGCACGCGCGCGGTGGTGGACCGCAACTTCATCACCGGGCTGGCCACGATCCGTCTGCTCAACCTGGCCGAAGATAGCCCACCCCTGGAGCCGCCCGACAACAACGACAGTGCGGTCATCGCGGAGGGCTCCTCCCAACAGTTCTCCGACAACTTGAGTCAACTCGCCCAGCGCGCCGACGAGACATTGCGCCGCATCAACAGCACGCTGTCCGACGAGAACGTGAAGGCGCTCGGTGAAACGCTCGATCAGCTGCGAGTCGCGACACGGGGAGCAGCAGCCACCGTTGCGCGGGTCGACAAGACCCTGGCGTCGATTGGGAGCGCCGCCGATTCGGCGCGCGAGACGTTCGCCGGCATCAGCTCGGATGCGCGACGGCTGGGTGACCGCTATGACACGTTTGGTGCGCAAGCGGCGACCAGTGCGGACGAGATCACGCAAGCGGTGCGCCAATTGCGCTCCGACATCGCGCAGGTGTCGCAGCGCGCCACGGCCTTGCTCGATGTGACCGACACCGAGCTGCGGGTGACTGCACAGGATCTGCGCACCGCCAGCGACGCCGTCACGGTCGCTGCACGCCGGTTCGGCGACCCGCGTGCCGCCCTGTTTGGGCCTTCCACCGCGGACTTGGGGCCCGGAGAAGACAAGCGATGAGAGGTCCCGTCATGGTTCTCGCGGCCTGGCTGATCGCCGGCTGCGCCACGTCGGACCAGGCGCATCGGTATTTCATCCTCGATGGCAGTGCGGCGCGGGCGCGAGAGCCAGCCGCCGCCACGCCGAGCGCTCACACCGTGCTGGTGGCGCCGGTCACCGCGGCGAGCTTCTACGCTACGCGAGAAATTGCCTACAGCCGCGCTGCCGGCACGCGTGGCTACTATCAATACAGCAACTGGACCGAGCCGCCAGCCATCGCGATCGGCAACGCACTGATGCCGAAGTTGGAGCGCAGCGGCAGCTTCCGCAAGGTTGCGCATGTTGCGTCAAGGGTCGATGGCACGCTGCTGCTGCGCGTGCACGTCGACGAGCTGTACCACGACGCGGCGATGTCGCCAGGCATCGCGCGGATCGTGCTGACGGCGCAGCTCAGCGATCCGAGCACACGGGCGCTGGTCGACAGGCGCACGTTCGCGGCCGCCGCACCGGCGAAGTCGTACGACGCCGACGGAGCGGTCGCCGGCCTGCGTCAAGCGCTCGACCAAGCCCTCGATGACCTGGTGAGCTGGGTCGCGGCTGCGCAGCGCTGACTCGCAACGCACCCTCATGGAATTGCTAGTGACTTGGCTGACCACGCACGGCGTGGTGATCGCGTTCCTGGCCGTGCTCGTCGAGCAGCTGGGCCTGCCATTGCCCGCCTACCCTGTGCTCGTGGTCGCCGGCGCACTCAGCGTCGGCGGCCACCACTCGGCCTTTGCGCTGCATGCGGCAACCGTAGCCTCATGCCTGTTGGCGGACCTCACGTGGTATGCGGCCGGACGCCGCCATGGTGGCAGGGTCCTTCGCACGATCTGTCGCGTCTCGATCAGCCCGGACAGCTGCGTCCGCGAGACTCAATCGCTGTTCGAGCGCTGGGGCATTTGGTCGCTGTTGGTCGCCAAGTTCGTACCCGGCTTCGCGACCATCGCCACGGCGCTGTCGGGCAACATGCGTCTGCGCTTGCCAGCTTTCATCGCTGTCGATACCGTCGGAGCGGCGCTGTACGTCGGCATCGGGGTGTGGCTGGGCGTGTACTTTCACGAGGCTGTGAGCGACCTGCTGGCCGTGTTCGAGGGCCTTGGTCGCATGGGCCTGGTGCTGCTCCTCGCTGCGCTGGCCATGTTCCTGGCCGCCAAGTGGTGGCAGCGCGAGCGGCTGCTGCGCGAACTGCGCGGTGCCCGCATCACGGTGCCGGAACTGCAGCAACTGATCAACGCGGGCGTGCAACCGACGTTCGTCGACGTGCGTCCGGCGGCCAGCCGGGCTCGGGACGGCACGATCCCCGGCGCCCTGCACCTCTCGCTGGACAGCGCCCACGAGGAAGCGCCCGACCTGCCGCGCGATACCGAGGTGGTCGTCTACTGCGCCTGCCCGAACGAGGTGTCGGCCGCTCAGGTGGCGCGCCAGCTCCGGCGTGCGGGTTTCCTCAACGTGCGGCCACTCATGGGTGGCATCGATGCGTGGATTGCGGCTGGGTTGCCGATCGAACGGATCCATTCGTCCTGAAGGCACACCAGGCGCAAGCAATCAACGCGGCGGCTCGAGCTGCACCTGATCGATGAAGCACCAGCGCCAGTCCTCGCCGGGCTCGATCGATCGCATGATGGGATGGCCGGAGGTCTGGAAGTGTCCGGCCGCATGCTTGTTCTTCGAGCTGTCGCAGCAGCCCACATGACCGCACGTCAGGCACATGCGCAGGTGAACCCAGCGATCGCCAACCCTCAGACACTCCTCGCAGCCTTGGCTGATCGGAGTGACGTGGTTGATCTGATCGAGGTGGGAACACGCCGCTGACGCGGTCGGCCCAGCGCGCTCCGGGAAGAGTTTCGACGCAGCGATGGCGATCCCCAGGATGCACCCGATGGCGATCAGCGACGCGGCGGGAGGTACCTCCACCGCGTGTCCGAGCAGCATCTTGGCCGCCACCAGGAGCAGCATCACCCCCAAGCCCACGCGCAGGAACCGCAATCTCTCGATCGAGCGCGCCAGCAGGAAATACAAGGACCGCAGGCCGAACAGCGCGAACACATTCGATGTGTAGACCAGGAACGGATCCTGGGTGACCGCGAACACGGCGGGAATCGAGTCCAGCGCGAGCACCACGTCGACCGCTTCGATGGCCACCAATGCCACCAGGAGGGGCGTCGCCACCCATCGACCGCCCGAGCGGACGAGGAATCGCGAACCCTCCATGACCGGTGTGATCGGAATGAATCGCGCGATCCAGCTGGTGCACAGCGCGCAGGTTGCCTGCACGACCTGGCGCTGCTTCTCTTCGCCCCACAGCATGCGCACGGCAGCCCACACCAGCAGTGCGCCAAACGGGTAGATGACCCAGTGAAAGCGCTGCAGCAGGAAGACGCCGACGCCGATCAGCACCGCGCGCATGATCAGCGCACTCGCGATGCCCCAGAACAGCACTCGATGCTGCAGCTGTGCCGGAACGCCCGTCTGGGAGAACACCAGAATGAACAGGAACAGGTTGTCGACCGACAGCGCCTTCTCCAGCGCGTAGGCTGTCCAGTAGGTCATTGCGATGTCGACACCGAATCGCACGGCGAGCCACACACCAAACAGCACGCCCAAACCGATCCAGATCGCGCTCCACATGGCCGCGCTGCGCATCGTCGGTTCGCTGCCGGCGCGGCGCACCAGCACGGCGTCGACCATGAAGACGACGCCCAGCGCGACCCAGAAAACCGACCACTCGATGGGTCCGGCAGTCAAGTCCTGGCCTCCGCCTGCGCACGGCAGCCGCCAATGCGCTGTGAATCTGCGCCACCGCAGCCGCCCCTTCACCGATGGCGCCGCCGACTCGCTTGACCGATCCCGATCGCACGTCGCCCACCGCGAACACGCCGGGGATGCTCGATTCCAGCGGCGCCGGTGCATGCGCGGTGCCGGCGTGTGCAGCAGCGCCGCCGGTGAGCACGAAGCCCGCGGCATCGACTGCAATGCCGCAGCCGTCGAGCCACTCGGTTTCCGGATCGGCCCCCACGAACAGGAACAGGTTGCGCAACGGGCGTGTCGACTCGATGCCTTCGCGCCGGTCACGCCAGCTCACGCCCTCCAGGCCACCGGACGCTTCGCCGTGCAGCGCGGTGAGTTCGGTTTGCGGGAGCAACTCGATGTTGGGCGTGGCCGCGAGCCGATCGATCAGGTAGCGCGACATGCTGGCGGCAAGCCCCGGCCCGCGCACCAGCACGAAGACCTTGCTGGCGTGCGCGGCCAGAAACACCGCTGCCTGCCCGGCCGAGTTGCCGCCCCCGACCAGAGCGACCTCGGTCTGTGCGCACACCTGAGCCTCGATCGCAGAGGCCCAGTACCAGACGCCGCGGCCTTCAAACTCCGCCAGGCGCGCGACCGCGGGCCGGCGGTAGCGCGCGCCGCTGGCAGCGACCACGGTGCGCGCCTTCAAGCGCCGTCCGTCGTTGAGCACGACCGACAGCGCGCCGTCGGGGTTCTCGCGACTGCAATCGAGCGCGACAGCCTGCGCCGGGATCAGGATCTGCGCGCCGAACTTCTGTGCCTGCACATACGCGCGCCCGGCCAGCGCTTGCCCCGAGATGCCGGTGGGAAAGCCAAGGTAGTTCTCGATGCGCGCGCTGGCACCGGCCTGTCCACCAAAGGACCGGCAGTCGAGCACCACCACGCTCAAACCCTCCGATGCGGCGTAGACCGCCGTGGCCAAGCCCGCAGGACCAGCGCCCACGATCGCCACGTCGAACACTTCGTCATGTGGCAACGTGTCCACCATGCCGATGCATCTCGCCAGTGCATCGGCCGATGGATTGAGCAGCACGGCACCATCCGGACAGACCACCAGCGCATCACCGGGCGCTGCCCCCGATTGCTCCATCAGCGCGGCAGCACCGGTATCCTGGCTGGCGTCGACCACGTGATGCGGATGGGCGTTGCGGAGCAGAAAGTTCTGCAGACGCATGACGTCGGGCGACTGCGGCTGTCCGATCAACACCGGGCCGCTGTGTGCGCCCTCGATCAGCGCGACGCGACGCAGGATCAGTGCGCGCACCAGACGCTCGCCCAGGTCGGCCTCGGCGATGATCAGCGCGCGCAGCTGCCTTGGTGTCAGCAGCAACGCCTGCACGTCTTCATCGGCGCGCGCGTCGACCAGAGGCGGCTGTCCGGACAGCGTACCGACTTCTGCGGTGAACTGCCCCGGGCCCTGCCGCACGATCGGCACCACGGAGCCGAGTCCGTCGCGCTGGCTCAGCGCGACGAGACCCTTCAACACCACGAACATGCCTGGACTCGTTCCACCCGCCACGAACAACGTGTCGCCCTGCCGATAGCTCCGGAGCTCGCCGAAGCGGCGCATGCGCGCGATGTCCGCGTCGGAGAGCACCGGAAACATCTGGTGGCGCCTGCTCAACAGTTC
>CAWHBZ010000034.1:0-42944 GCA_963827645.1 uncultured beta proteobacterium
CCTACCACCTCGGCCTTCCCCAGGGGATGTCCGAGTCGAGCGATGGCCTCGCACTTCAGCGCAGGTCAAAGAAGTTGTCGATGGAAGTTGATCAAGTCGTCATCCGGTGGGCGTGGAAGAGGAAGCCGTTCGTGCTGGCCTGAGAGGGCACGGTGTGGCGCCCGCCCCAGCCGTCTCGGGTTTCCTAGCACGCGCATTGTCCGAACAAGGACAGTCTGTTCGGCCGGTGAATGCAAGACTGCACGCCTCGCCGTATCCACACATACAAGAGGAGCAGCATGAAGTCGAGCAGAGCTTTGCTGGCCGCGATGCCGTTCGCGGCCCTCGTCACATCCAGCGCATTCGCCACCCCGGTCCCTTGTGAGGGGCTTGCCTCGTTGCACCTGCCCGACACGACCATCACGGTCGCTGCCGTCGTGCCCGCGGGTGCGTTCGATCCGCCTGGCGCCACGCCACCCATCGATACCGCGGCATGCCGCGTGGCCGGCATCATCAAGCCCACCAGCGATTCGAGCATCGCCTTCGAGGTGTGGATGCCCACGAGCGGCTGGAACCGCAAATTCCTGTCCGCTGGTGAAGGCGGCTTCGCCGGAGCCGTGAACTACGGCGGCATCGCCGAGGCCCTGCGCCGCGGCTACGCGGGTGGCTCCACCGACACCGGGCACGTCGGCGGCAACGCCGACTTCGCACCCGGTCATCCCCAGAAGGTCGTCGACTTCGGCTGGCGCGGCAAGCACCTGCAGGCCGCGCGCTCCAAGGACATCATCCGCGCGCACTACGGACAGCCGGCCAGGCATTCGTACTTCAGCTCGTGCTCCAACGGCGGCCGGCAGGCGCTGATGGAAATCCAGCGCTTCCCGCAGGACTACGACGGTGTGCTGGTCGGCGCGCCCGCCAACGACTGGACCCACTTGTTCGCCGGCTTCGTGTGGAACGAGCAGGCCTTGTTCAACACGCCCGGCGCACACCTGGCGCCCAGCAAGCTCGCAGCCATCCAGGCCGCGACGCTCGCCTCATGCGATGCGCGCGACGGCGTCGTCGATGGCGTGGTTGAAGACCCGCGCCGCTGCCGCTTCGATCCGGCCAGCCTCGCCTGTCCCGCAGGGACCGATGGTCCCAGCTGCCTCACGCCACCGCAGGTGACCGCGGTCGGCAAGATCATGTCGGGTCCGCACAGTCCGCGCACCGGGCGACAAATCTTTCCGGGCTACTTCACCAGCGCTGCAGGCGAGGCCGCCTCCTGGCCGCTGTGGATCACCGGTCCTGCGATACCCGGCGCCTCTGTGCAGGCTTTCTTCGGCAACGCCTTCTTCGGCCGCGTGGTCTATGAGATCCCGGCGCCGGGCGTGTGGGACTACTCCAGCTTCGACTTCGACGGCGACATGATCGCCACCGACGTGAAGACCGCGTTCAACTTCAACGCCAACGAGGAGCACCTCTTCGCATTCCGCCACTTCAACCGACGCGGCAAGATCATCATGTGGCACGGCTGGAAGGACCCGGCCATTTCCGGGCAAAGCGCGATCAACTACTACGAAGGCGTGCAGCGGCACAACCACGACGCGAACGATTTCTTCCGGCTCTTCATGGTGCCGGGGATGCTGCATTGCGGCGGTGGACCGGGGCCTAATTCGTTCGGGCAGTCGCTGCCGCAAGCCAAACCGCTCAGCAACTCGCCGCAGCATGACATCCTGAGCGCCTTGGAGCGATGGGTGGAGCACGGCGTGCCACCCAAACGCATCGATGCGGTGAAGTACGTCAACGATCAGCCGACGCAGGGCGTGCTGCGTACACGGCCGCTGTGTGTGTACCCGAAGGTCGCGGTCTATGACGGCCGCGGTAGCACCGACGACGCAGCCAACTTCAAATGCCGGAGGCCCAACCACGGGCACAGCCATGGTCACGGGCACGGGCACAACGACCACGACGAAGACGACGATTGACCGCGGGCTTGCGAGCGCGCCGCGTTCGGGCTGGACCCGATGGCGCAGTCCTTCAACGCTTCGCATCGTGTGCTCTGGTTGAAACAGCACAGGGCGAACGTGCAGGGACTGAAGTCAGTGGTGTCGATGGCGGCGTGGCTCGAGGGCACGCGCTGGATGCAGTTGTTGCCGCACGCAGCACGCCAGCGTGTCATTGCAGAGGCCTACGAATCGAATCATGCCGAGAAGGAGGTGGTGGCGGCTCAAGGCGAGCCGGCACACTCGTGGATCGGCGTCGTCCAAGGACTGCTGAAAGCCAGCGGCGGATTTCGCACCGGCAAGACGTTTATCTACAGCGGCATCCCTGCAGGCAGCTGGGTCGGTGAAGGTTCGGTACTCAAGCGCGAGCCTCGGCACTACGACATCGTGGCAGTGCGACCGACCCGCACCGTCCATATCCCTCGTGCAACGTTCAGGTGGCTGCTCGAAACGAACCTCGACTTCAACCACTTCATCATCGACCACCTGAACGAGCGGCTCGCGCAATTCATGGGGATGGTCGAAACCGACCGGATCGACGACCCGTGCATCAAGCTGGCGCGCTCGATCTTGAGTCTCTAACCCCGTGCTCTATCCCGGCATGGGCTCTGCATTGCTCGTGTCCCAGCAGGAACTGGGCGAACTCGCCGGTCTCTCGCGGCAAAGAACCAATGCTGCGATCAAGGACCTGGAAGAGGCGAACCTCGTGCGGGCAAGCTATGGCAGCTTGCTGGTCAAGGATCTTCAGGCCCTGCGGAGCTTTGCGCGCGACGGTCCTTAATTCATGAGCATCAACAGAGAATACTTCTGCGTTGCGAACGTCCGCTTTGAGTCAAAGCGGCCAACTACGGTTCCTGGCCGGCCAGCGGATGGATTCGACGGGCAGGTGAGGGCGGCGTAGCAGACCTTCGCGATCGGATGACCGCTGTCAGCGACGAAGCTGTCGGCCGCTGCCGGCGTCCCAGCGGCCCGACATCGTGGGAAGTTGACCCTGTCGTCACCAGTGATTATGACGCTCGTCATATTTACGCTAGAGTTCAACATGGTCAGCCAACCCAGCCGCAAAGAACTCAGCCACGAACGCATCGTCGCGACCGCCGCACGGGCGATCCGCCGAGGCGGATTTCAGGGTGTGGGCGTGGCCGACATCATGAAAGAAGCCGGGCTTACCCACGGCGGCTTCTACGCCCACTTCAGCTCGCGCAATGCCTTGCTGGCCGAAGCCCTCGAGCGTGCAGGTCAGGACAGTGCGGCCCGTGTCGCTCAGGGCACCGCCGTGCGCCAGGCACGCGGCGCCAGTGCCTTGCGTGCCCTGGTGGAAGGCTACCTGTCCGATCGCCACCTCGGCGACGTCGAAGCCGGTTGCCCGGTGGCGGCGCTGGCGTCGGAAATGCCGCGCCAGTCCCCTGAGGTCCGCGAGGCATCAGCGCAACGGGTACGCCGCCTGGTCGACGCCGTCCGCCGCGCACTGCTGCATGACGCACCGGCTGACAGCGGCCCGGCGATCGCCAGTCAACTGGTCGGCGCGCTGCAACTGGCCCGGGCCCTCGGCGACAACGCCGAAGGCCAGGCGCTGCTCAAGGCGTCACGCCGGGCGCTGTTGGCACAGTACGACCGCAAATCGTCCGACTGAAAAATGACCGCTTGCCGCGTCGCCATGAGCTTGCGTAGAAATATGACGACCATCATGGACCTGCAATCTTCCCACCCCTCACCACCGACGAGACCCTGAACCATGAAGATCGACAACGCCACCGTCCTCATCACCGGCGCCAATCGCGGCCTCGGCCTGGCCTTCGCCCGTGAAGCGCTCGCCCGCGGCGCGCGCAAGGTCTACGCCGGCGTGCGCGACCCATCGAAGCTCACGCTGGCCGGGGTCGAGGCCATCCGGCTCGACGTCACCCGCCCCGAAGACGTGGCCGCAGCGGCGAGCCGCTGTACCGATGTGACGCTGCTGATCAACAACGCCGGCATCGCGGCCGTCGGCGGTTTCCTGTCCGCCGACAGCATCGACTCTGCGCGCGCTCAGCTGGAGACCAACTTCTTCGGTCCGCTGCGCCTGAGCCTGGCCTTCGCACCGGTGCTGGACGCCAACGGCGGTGGGGCGATCCTGAATGTGCTGTCGGTGGCGAGCTGGATCAATGCGCCGATGCTGGCGATGTATGGCGCCAGCAAGTCGGCAGCATGGGCGCTGACCAACGGCCTGCGCCACGAACTGCGTGCCCAGGGCACCCAGGTGCTTGGCATGCACGTGGGCTTCGTCGATACCGACCTGACGCGCGGCATCGACATGCCCAAGTCGAGTCCGGAGCTGATTGTGCGGCGCACCTTCGACGCGCTGGAAGCCGGCGCAGAAGAGGTGCTGGCCGACGAACGGGCACGCCAGATCAAGCAGGGGCTCTCGGCCGAGCCCGCCGTGTATTTGCTGGACCCACGCGCCGGCGCGCCCGTTGCGACTGCAGCCGTTGGCTGAGGCCCGCATGAGTACCCTGACCACACCCATCGGCGCAAGCGCTGCCACGCCTGCCACCACACCGGCCACATCACGCACACAGCAGATGCTGCACGGGCCGCTGTTACCGACGCTTTTGCGCCTGGCCACACCCAATGTGATCGGCCTGTTCGCAATGACGGTCGTTATCGGCTACGACGGCTACATCCTCGGCCGGCTGGGTGCGGACGCGCTGGCCGGCATTGCGCTGGTCTTTCCGCTGTCGATGCTGATGATGCAGATGTCGGGCGGCGGCATCGGCGGTGCCGTCACCGCCGCCGTCGCACGCGCGCTGGGCGCGGGGCGTGGCGAAGAAGCCGGCCGCCTGGCGCAACAGTCGCTGTTCATCGCCTGCGTGCTGGCAGCGGCGTTCACGCTCGCGCTGCTCGGCTTCGGCCGCGTTGTGTATGCGGCCATGGGTGGGCGCGGCGCGGCGCTCGACGTGGCGCTGGCGTACTCCAACGTGCTGTTCGGCGGCGCTGTCATCATCTGGGCCACCAATGTGCTGGGCGCCGTGGTGCGCGGCGCGGGCAACATGCTGCTGCCAGCACTAATGCTGGTGCTGACGGCCCTGATCCACCTGGTGCTGTGTCCGACGCTGGTGTTCGGCTGGGGTCCAATTCCCGGCCTGGGCGTGCCCGGCGCCGCCGTCAGCCTGCTCGTCGCCAACGGCGCCGCCGCGGTGGTGCTGGCCGTGCACCTGACGCGCCGCGGTGCGGCGGCGGCGCTGAACCGATCGCCCTGGCGGCTGCACGTGGCGCTGGTGCGCGACATCCTGCGCGTCGGCGTGCCCGCATCGATGAGCCCGGTGGTCAGCAATGCGTCGATCGCCGTGGCCACCGCCTTCGTCGGCAGCTTCGGCACCGCCGCACTGGCCGGCTACGGCGTGGCGGCACGCCTCGAATACATACTAGTGCCCATCGCCTTCGGCTTCGGCACGGCGCTGACAGCGATGGTCGCGACCAACATGGGCGCAGGCAATCCGCCGCGCGCGCTGCGCGTGGCCTGGCTGGGCGCGGCCATCGTCGCCGCGATCACCGGCAGCATCGGGCTCGCCACGGCGATCGCCCCGTCGCTATGGATGAACCTGTTCACGCAGGATGCGGCGGTGCGCGAGTTCGGTGCTTCGTACCTGCGCATCGTCGGTGCTTTCTATGGGCTGTATGGTTTCGGGCTGGCCTTGTTCTTCGCCTCGCAGGGCGCCGGGCGCATGTTCTGGCCGCTGGCCGGCAGCGTCGCCAGGCTGGTGATCGTGGCGCTGGGCGGCTGGGCTTGCGTGCATGTTCTGCAGACCTCGGCGGGCGGCTTTTTCATCGTGGTCGCGATCAGTCTGGCCGTCTATGGCTTGATCATCGCCGGTGCGATCAAGTTGGGCAGCTGGACGCGAGATGGCTCGTAGGCGCGGGCCTCCATGACCCCCTTCCGCGCAAGGACAGCAAGGGGTCGCGAGCACAGTTCGTACTCTTTGGAAGCGGCTGCTCGGCTACCCTCTCGTCCGTATCACCGGTGTGTGCCGGCAAATGACCGCTTCGCCCCGGCGCTGATTTTCGCGGTGAGTCGGCGGACGACCGGTCCCAAGGTGGACCGGTCCGTCGCTAGGAAAATCGCGTCAGATTGCAATGGGTGTTCGTCAAGCCGCGACGCTTGGGAATGCGCTCCGTGCGCCTCAATTCAACGAAATCAGATGCACTGCAGGCATCGACAACTCGCGACCGATGACCGTGCGCGCGTAGAGGTAGTTGTTGCGCGCGCTGTCGCTCAGCGAGTCGATGTCGACACGGCCATCGGCGTCGCAGGGAAACGCAAACGCTCTGCCCTCGTGGAAAAGTGAGCGGAAGCGCATCTCGTAGGTAGTGGCCTCTTGCGCGGATCGCATGGCGTTCATGATTTGCTCCTGCTTGCATTGTCCGTGTCGCTGCCTGCATTGAAGACGTCTGCACAACGATTGCCAAGACAGCACAGACGCCAGCTAGGAGCGACCCTGATGGGAGAAGCCGCCGTCTGCGCGAGCGACGGCTTACGGGTCTGCTTGCGAATTCACAGTGCCGGCCATGACCTGACGCTCGAGCTCGCGCTCTACACCGGACCGTCGCGCACTTGGCCATAGCCGGTCAGTCCCGTTCTTGCCCACAAAGCGCCGCTCAGGCACGCATGCCCACAACCACGACGGCGCCGATGGCGACTGCCTCTCCGGTCTGCGTCGGATTGGCTCGGGGTCACCGTTGTGGTGTGACGCGATCGAACCCGTGCCTCCTTACGCGCGGCGCAACGGCGGCGGACTCGGCCGGGTGACCCGCTCGATCAAAGAAGCGCACGAGGCGCCCCCGATCGCAATCCTCGCACTTCTTCCGCACCTATCACGCCGTTCGACCAGGGCTGGGCCAAGGCGGCGTCACCGAAGGGCGGTGTGCGCAGCGCCCATCCGCCAGCCGGCCGCCGAGCATCGACTACGACCTTCCGCGGCAGTCTTCGTGCCGCCGTTCCACTACCGGCATCCGATCACCGGCAAGTGACGCGGTGCTACCACTTCATCTCGCCCTTGTTGACCTTGGCGCCGATGTCCAGTGCGATACCGAGTCCCGCATCGGGGTAAGCCTTCTTCATCGCCTGGATCAGGGCGGCGCTGTCGGCGGCCTTCGGTAGTTCCTGCTCGAAGCGCGCCAGATAGGCCTGGCTGGCGGCGATCTGCGAGGCGTCTTGCTTGGCGCCCGGTGCGCTGTGGCCCGGCACGACGACGGCCGGCTGCAGCGACGCCATCGCGGCGAGCTTCTGCGACCAGTCGGCACGCTCCTGCGCGCTCTGCGTGTCGGCGGTCCACAGGTGCAGCCCGGCGAAGACGTTCACGCCGCCGGCGATCGCCTTGATCGACGGGATCCACACATAACTGCGATGCGGCAGGCTGTCGTCCAGGCCGCGGATCTCGAGGCTCTGGCCTTCGAGCGTGATCACGTTGCCCTCCAGCGGCGCCGGCAGCGGCACCGTGGTCGGGGCGTTGCCGCCCATGCGCGGGCCCCAGACCTGCAGCTTGTTGGCCAGCGTAGCCTGGATCTTCTTCAGCGTCGGCGCGGTCGCGACGACTTGCGCCTGCGGGAAGTGCTGCTTCAGTACGTCGATGCCGAAGTAGAAGTCGGGGTCGGCCTGGCTGATGTAGATGGTCTTCAGCGTCTTCTTGCTGTCGAGCACCATGGCCGCGATGCGCAGCGCGTCGGCACGCGTGAACCCGGTGTCGAGCAGCACGGCGTCGGTCTTGCCCGACACCAGCACGGCATTGACGTGGAAGCTGCCGCTGTCGGCGTTGTAGACCTGCAGCGACAGCGGTGCAGCTTGCGCGACCGCGTCTTGCGCCACCACGCCGAGGGCCAGCGCGGCGGGGGCGAGCAGGCGGGCGAGCGTCTTCATCGTGAACATCGGGTGCTCCGGGTGGGTTCGTTGCGTCGTACTCTATTGGCTTGGAATTCGGAAATAAACTTCGCCTCGCTCGACAGTTTGTCAACCGAATCGAATCAATCCATGGACCACCTCGGCGCCATCCGAACCTTCGTCGAGATCGCCGATCGCGGTGGTCTCACCCGGGCTGCCGATGCCCTCGACCTGTCGCGCGCGATGGTGAGCCGTCATCTCGAAGGGCTCGAGCGGTGGCTCGGCGCGCGCCTGCTGCATCGCACGACGCGTCGCGTCAGCCTCACCGAGGCAGGGCACGAGGCGCTGCCTCGGCTGCGCCAGATGCTCGACCTGACCGCCGATCTGCAGGCCACGGCCGGCGCGCGCAGCGCTGAGCCCGCGGGCCGGCTGCGCGTGACGACCAGCCAGTCGTTCGCCGTGTCGCAGCTCGCGGCCGCGCTGGTCGATTTCCAGCGCCTGCATCCACGTGTCGAGCTCGAACTGATCTCCGTCGACCGTCCGGTCAACCTCGTTGAAGAACGCATCGACGTCGCCGTGCGCATAACCAACCGGCTCGACGAAGGGCTGGTGGCGCGCAAGCTGGCGGTGTGCCGGTCGACGCTGTGCGCGTCGCCCGCCTACCTGGCGCGCCATGGCGCGCCGTCGCGGCCCGAGCAACTGCGCGACCATCACTGCGTCATGCATGCCTTCGGCAGTGGCGCCGAGTACCGGCTGCGCCGCCACGGGCGCACGACGACCGTGGCGGTGCGCGGCGTGTTGTCGGCCAACGAGACCTCGGTGGTGCGCCAGGCGGCGCTCTCCGGTGGCGGGATCGCGATGCTGCCGACCTACTTCGTGAAGGACGATCTGGCGCGCGGCGCGCTCGTGCGGCTGTTGCCCGACCACGAACCCGAGCCGCTCGGGGTGCACGCGATGTACCTGTCGCGCCAGCATCAGCCGATGCCGTTGCGCCTGCTGATCGACTTTCTCGCGGCGCGCTTCAGCGGCGATGTCGCGCCATGGGACGCGGAGCCACCCCGGTCGCGCCCGCTGGCGCGACCGCGCCGCCGCTCGTAGAACGTGCCGCCAGGCGCGCCAAGACAGGCCTCCGGCTCATCGCTGGCTGCGAAGGTCTTTCTCGCAAGCGCCGATGGCTTTGAAGCGATGATCGCTCGGCGTGGCGCCGTACTTGTCCTTGAACGCACGCGCGAAGTGCGAGGGGGTCGAGAAGCCGCACGCGAGCGCAATGTCGCTGATCGTCATCGCGATGTGTCGCGCATCGGCCAGCATGCGATGCGCAAGCGCCAGGCGTTCGCACCAGATCCACTGGCTGACGCTGCAGTCGTGCGGTTCGAACAGCCGGTTCAGGTTGCGCAGTGACATCGAAACGTGCTGCGCGACCGCCACTGCATCGAGTTCGGAATCGCACAAGTGCTCGGCGATGAATTGTTCCGCGCGCAACACGCGCAGCGCGCCGAGATCGCCGCCGTGCCGCCGATCGACGCCGTGCGCCCGGATCAGCAGTTCGAGCGTCGACTGCAGGCGCCGACTCACGCTCGGCGCCTTGTCGGCCCATGGCGCATCGACGAACTCGAGCATGTCGCGGCGTAGCGCTTGTGTCAGCAAGCGTCCCGCGCGCAAGCTGCCGTCGATCCTGATCGGTGACTTCATCGGGGCAACGGGGCAGGTATCGATCAGCTGATCGACTGCGATATCGATCTGCACGTGTCGCGCCTGCCGCGTGACGCCGTAGAGATACGGCGTCGTCGTGCCGTAGATGATCAGGTCGCCCTCGCGCACGGGGAGGCACAGACCGGACTGGTAGAAGAAGGCCTCGCCCTCGAGCAGCATGCAGGCAAAGATCGAGGCCTTCGGATGGCGCCGCATGATCGGCGTCGTGCGCTCGACCACGTGCTCGTTGCCGGCGATCTCGGCGAGGCGCAGGTTGCCGAGGTCGAAGTTGCGCTGTCGCGCGCGCAGCCCGTCCGCAGCGTACGATGAGCAGCGCACGCCGATGAGTTGCGAAGCCGTGTGCGCCTCCCAGTAGCGCAGCCGCTCGCCCGCAGGAACGTCGTCGGTCGACGCCTGCGCGATGGCGACGCTGCGCGTCGCATGGGCAGTTGTTGCGAGCATGGTCCTCGGTGCGGGGCATCGTAGCAGCGAGCCCGCGGGCGCCTCGATGCATACCGTTGGTGGAATCCACTAGACGCGCCCGAGACGTCAAAGGTTGTCCGCTCCAGGACAGCAAGTCGTCCGATCGAGAGAAGCCAACTTCGCCGGCTGCGCTCAGAGTCCAGCGCGAGTCGACACGACGAGGCCCTTCGATGAATCTCAAGACCGAGTTCTGGCGCGACATCGCGCCCTTGGCCGACGTCTTCAAGCCGGACGCGAAGCCCGAGGTCCACATTGCCAATGCCCCCACCGACGACAAGCGCTACTACGTGCCGTTCAGCGAGACCGTGTCGTCACGCCCGCTGTGGATCTCGCCGAGCGAGAACCGGTGGGCCGACATCCTGCGGGCCGACGGTCCCGGTCTCGTCAACCGGCACTACCACCCGCACGAGGTCTTTGCGTACACGATCTCCGGCAAGTGGGGCTATCTCGAGCATCCGTGGATCGCCACCGCGGGCGACTTCGTCTACGAGACCCCAGGCGAAGGGCACACGCTGGTGGCGTACCACCACCCCGACCCGATGCGCGTGTTCTTCATCGTCAAGGGGCCGCTGATCTGGCTCGACGAGAAGGGCGGCTCGCTCGGCCATTTCGACGTGCACGACTACATCAAGCTGTGCCGCGAGCACTACGAGAAGTCCGGCATCGGCGCCGCCCACATCGACACGCTGTTCCGCTGATGGTCTCAAGGTACGAAGGGCCGCTCCCGAGTTCCTTGACCCCCTTGGGGGGCGGGCCGGGCAACGGCCCGGCCCTGGGGGCACTCAGGAGCGCGCGATGAAAGCCCTGCGCTGGCACGGTCCGCGCGACCTGCGGCTCGACGAGGTGGCGGAGCCGGCGTTGCGCCGCGGGGAGGTGCGCGTCGGCGTGGCCTATTGCGGCATCTGCGGCAGCGACCTGCACGAGTACGTCGACGGGCCGCACGCGATCCCGGTCGGACACCGGCACCCGCTGTCAGGCCGCCAGGCGCCGCTGACGCTGGGCCACGAGTTCTGCGGCACCGTCGTCGAGTCGGCGGATTCGGCCGTGGCGGTCGGCGCGCGCGTCGTCATCGAGCCGGAGTACCGCTGCGGCGAGTGCGTGGACTGCCGCAGCGGCCGCTACAACCTCTGCCGCTGGATGGGGTTCATCGGCCTGATGGGCGACGGCGCGATGGCCGAGTCCGTCGTCGTGCCGTCATACACGGTGCACGCATTGCCAGACGAAGTGCAGTTCGAGCAGGCCGCTGTGTTCGAGCCCGCGGCGGTGGCGTTGCATGCCGTGCGACGCAGCATGCTCGAACCGGGTGGTCATTGCGCGGTCTTCGGCATGGGGCCGGTCGGCCTGCTGATCGTCGCGATGCTGCGCCAATGCGGCGCTGGTGAGGTCATCGCCGTCGACATCAACCCGATCCGGCAATCGCTCGCAGAGGCCATGGGCGCCACGCGAACGGTGGATTCGACACGCGAGGACGCTGCTGCAGTGATTCACCGGTGCACGGGCGGCCGCGGCGCCGCGGTGGCGTTCGAGGCGGCCGGCGTGCAGGCGTCGTTGGACGCCACGCTCGCCTGCCTGCGCAAGGGCGGCGAGGCGGTGCTCGTCGGCCTGATGGGCAAGGCGCAGGTCGATGTGTTCGACGTCGTCAACCGCGAGCTGCGGATGACGAGCAGCGTCGGCTATCGCGATGTCCATCCGACGCTGATCGACTGGACGGCGCGCGGCCTGCTCGATCCGTCGGCCATCGTCACGCGCACCGTCGCGCTGGACGACGCCGTGCCACTCGGCTTCGACGCCTTGCTGACCGAACGCAGCCAGGTGAAGGTGTTGGTTTCGCCACGGAGCGGCGCATGAGCCGCCCGGCCGCTCTGAAGGCGAATTCCGGAGCGCGTAGCGCGAAGGATGCCCAATGAGCTACCGATCCGATCTCTTCGATGGACGCGTTGCCGTCGTGGTGGGCGGCACGTCGGGCATCGGCGCAGCGACGGCGCTGCGTCTGGCAGAACTCGGCGCCCGCGTCACCGCTGCGGGGCTGGCGGCCGACGGCGAGCAGGCTCCACGCCACGAGCGCGTGCATTGCGCCCTGTTGGACGCCACCGACGAGACCGATGTCCAGCGCCTGCTCGGTGCCTTGCCGTCGCTCGACGTCCTGGTGAACTGCGCCGGCATCAGCCGCGACCGTGACGAGTACCGCATCGACATCTTCGAACGCGTGCTCGCCGTGAACCTGACGTCGATCATGCGCGCCTGCTCGGTGGCGATGCCCGCACTGATCCGCGCGCGCGGCTGCGTGGTCAACGTCGCGTCGATGTTCAGCACCTTCGGCAGCGCCGATCGGCCCGCGTACGCGGCCAGCAAGGGCGGCGTGGTCCAGTTGACGAAGTCGCTGGCGCAGTCCTATGCGCCGGCGAAGATCCGCGTCAATGCGGTCGCACCGGGGTGGATCGCGACGCCGTTGTCCGCCGGGCTGCGCGGCGACGCCGACGCCAGCCGCCGCATCATGGACCGAACGCCGCTGGGCCACTGGGGCGAGCCGGCCGACGTGGCCGACGCGATCGCTTTCCTGTGCTCGCCGGCGGCCCGCTACATCACCGGCGCGACGCTGCCGGTGGACGGCGGCTACCTCACCGTCTGACCGCGGATGCCATGAGCACAGGGCCAGACCTATTCGAAAGCGCACTGCGGATTGACCGACAGCGCACGGCAACGGGGCCACGCTCGCGATCGAGCCGACAGCGGCCGAGCATCGACGCAAGTACATCAGACGGAGACAACGGGTGGAGACCCAGACCTGCGACTACATCGTCGTCGGCGCCGGATCGGCCGGCTGCGTGATCGCGCATCGGCTCGTCAATGCCGGGCACACGGTGCTCGTGCTCGAGGCGGGGCCGACCGACGGCATCAAGTTCGTCAGGATGCCGGCCACGTTCGTGCGCGTGATCGGCACCGAACGCTCGTGGATCTACGAGACCGAGCCGCAGCCTCACGCGAGCAACCGCAAGATGTTCGTGCCGCAAGGGCGCATGACCGGCGGCGGCAGTTCGCTGAACGCGATGATCTACGTCCGTGGTGCGGCGGCCGACTACGACGAGTGGGAGCGTGCCGGTGCCACCGGATGGGGCTGGCGCGACGTGCTGCCCGCCTTCCTGCGTGCCGAGAACAACGAGCGCCTCTCCGGCGTGCTGCACGGCACCGAAGGTCCGCTGCGCGTGAGCGACACGCGCTACCGCCATCCGCTCAGCCTAGCCTTCCTGAAGGGTGCGCAGGAGGTCGGCCTGCCGTACAACGACGATTTCAATGGCGGCCGACAGGACGGCGTCGGCTTCTATCAGACGACGACGATCGAGGGCGCGCGCGGTAGCACGGCTGCCACCTACCTCGCCGCGGTGAGCAACGATCCGAAGCTCGTGCTGCGCAACGGCGCGCACGTGCTGCGCGTGACCTTCGATGGCCCCCGCGCCACGGGCGTCGTCTATCGCATGCCGAACGGCGAATCGATGACGGCGCTGGCGCGCCGCGAGGTCGTGCTGACGGCGGGGGCGCTGTCGACGCCGAAGCTGCTGCAGGTGTCGGGCGTCGGGCCCGCAGAGCACCTGCGCGACATCGGCGTGCCCGTGGTGCGCGATGCGCCCGGCGTCGGCGAGAACTACCAGGATCACCTGGAGGTGATCGTGCACGGCCGCTGCCGCGAGCCGATCAGCCTGCTCGGTCAGGACAAGGGGCTGGCGGCGCTGAAGCACGGCTTGCAGTGGGAGCTGTTCAAGACCGGGCTGCTGACATCGAACGTCGTCGAGTGCGGCGGCTTCGTCGACACACTGGGCAGCGGGCGGCCCGACATCCAGTTCCACGTGCTGCCGGTGCTCGTCGGCGACGTCGATCGGCCGATGCCCGAGGTGCACGGCATCTCGATCGACCCGTGCTTCCTGCGTCCCAAGTCGCGCGGCCGCCTGCGCGCCGCAAGTGCCGATGCGATGCAGCCGCCGACGTTCGACGGCGGCTACCTGAGCGCGCAGGAGGACGTCGACACGCTGGTGCGCGGGCTGAAGCTGGCGCGCCGCATCGTGCGTGCGCCGTCGATGCGCAAGGTCATCGAAGAGGAACTTTATCCGGGCCCGCAGCAGGACATGCCGGACGCCGAGCTGGAGCAGTTCGTGCGCCGCTACGCGAAGACCGTCTACCACCCGGTGGGCACCTGCCGCATGGGCAGCGACGAAGGCGCTGTCGTCGACCCGCAGTTGCGCGTGCGCGGCGTGCAGGGTCTGCGCGTCTGCGATGCGTCGGTGATGCCGACGATCTGCAGCGGCAACACCAACGCGCCCACCATCATGATCGCCGAGCGCGGTGCCGAGTTCATGCTCGCGCACTGACGAGGCGGTCGCCTCCAACGAACCACAAGGACCGCCTGATGAACCCGAAGGACCTCTCCCAGCAGGAGCTGCAGCGCATCGGCTTTCTGGCCAGCCGCAGCCACGGCAATTTCATCGACGGCGAGTTCCGCGCCGCGGCCAGCGGCAAGTCGCTGTCGGTGATCGATCCGGCCTCGGAGATGACCGTCGCCGAGACGCCGGACAGTGATGCGCGCGACGTCGACGCCGCAGTCGCCTCGGCGCGCCGGGCGTTCGAAGGGTCGGCCTGGTCTGGCCTGCGGCCGGCCGACCGCGAGCGCATCCTGTTCCGGCTCTCGCAGCTGATCGAGGAGCATGGCGACGAGCTGAGCGCGATGGAGACGCTGCAAAGCGGCAAGCTGCAGGGCGTCGCGCGCATGATCGACGTCGGCTTCAGCGCCGAGTTCGTGCGCTACATGGCCGGCTGGGCAACCAAGCTCGACGGCAGCACGCTGCAGAACTCGATCCCCTTTCCGCCCGGGGCGCGTTATCACACCTACACGCAGCGCGAGCCGGTCGGTGTCGTCGGCGCCGTCGTGCCGTGGAACTTCCCGCTCGCGATCGCGCTGTGGAAGGTCGCGCCTGCACTGGCGGCTGGCTGCACCGTCGTGCTCAAGCCCGCGCCCGAAACGCCACTGACCGCGCTGCGGCTGGCGGCTCTCGCTGTCGAGGCCGGCCTGCCGCCGGGAGCGCTCAACGTCGTCTGCGGCGGCGGCGCGACCGGCGCCGCGCTGTGCGGCCATCCGGGCATCGACAAGATCAGCTTCACCGGCTCGACGCCGACAGGGCGTGCGATCGGCCATGCGGCGGTCGACCGCATGGCGCGGTTCACGCTCGAACTCGGCGGCAAGTCACCGATGATCGTGCTGGCCGATGCCGACCCTGACGCCGCGGCGGCCGGTGCCGCGATGGGCATCTTCTTCAACCAGGGGCAGGTGTGCAGCGCGAGCTCGAGGCTGTACGTGCACCGCAGCCTGTTCGACCGCGTCGTGCATGAGGTCGCGCGCCAGGCGGAGGGCATGCGCATCGGCTCCGGCTTCGATGCCGCGTCGCAGCTTGGCCCGGTGGTCTCGCGTCGCCAGTTCGACCGCGTGATGGGTTTCATCGACGGTGCCCGCCGCGCCGGCGCGACGGCCGTGACAGGCGGTGCGCCGGCGCGCGATGCCGGCTGCTTCATCCAGCCTACGGTGCTGGTCGGCGTGAACGCGGGCATGGACGTGGTGCGCGAAGAGGTCTTCGGGCCGGTGCTCGCCGCGATGCCGTTCGACGACGTCGACGACGTCGTGCGCCAAGCCAACGACACGCCGTACGGGCTGGCGGCCAGCGTTTGGTCGCGCGACCTGTCGTCGGTGCACCGCCTCGTGCCCCGCCTGAAGGCGGGAACGGTGTGGGTCAACACGCACAACCTGCTCGACGCCAATCTGCCTTTCGGTGGCTACAAGCAGAGCGGCTTCGGGCGTGATCTCGGCCGCGCCGCGGTGGAGTCGTACACGGAGGTCAAAAGCGTGTGCATGTCCGTTTGAGCGTCATCACAAACACAGCAAGGAGACAAGCATGAACTTCCTCACCCGGGCCATGGTGCCCGCACTTTGATCGGTGGCACGCTACTAGCCGCCGGTGGCGCCTACGCACAGGCCAAGCCGGTGTGCGGCCTGAACAACGGCAAGCCTGCGACGGGCGAGCCGATCCCCATCGGCGCGGTGGTTGGCAAGACGGGGCCCGACGATTTCAGCGCCTCGGCGCTCGCAGCCCAGGCGTATTTCAAGTGCGTCAACGCCAATGGCGGTATCCACGGGCGGCCAATCGACTACACGATCCTCGATGACCAGTGGAATCCGGAGATTGCCGCGCAGGTGGCGGCCAAGCTGGTGAAGGACCGCACGCGTGGTGGCGATGGTGGGCAACTCCAGCTTCGTCGAATGCGGCGTGAACGGCAAGATGTACGCGCAGGACGACGTGATGGTGATCGCCGGCGTCGGTGTGCCGCGCGAATGCTTCTTCGCGAAGAACTATGTGCCAGTGAACGCGGGCCCACGCGTGTCCGCTGCCGTGGTCGCGATGCACATGGCGCAGGCCTACAAGGCGAAGAAGATGGTCTGCGTGATACCCAACATCCCCAGCCTCGGCAACTGGGCCTGCGACGGCGTCAAGGAATGGGGCAAGGCGAACGGCGTCGACGTCGAAGTAATCACGATCGATCCGGGATCACCGGACGCGACCTCGACGATGCTGCAAGCGGCCTCGATGAAGCCGGACGCGATCGTGCTGAACGTGCCCAAGGGCATCATGGTGCCGATGCTGGCGGCGGCCGAGCAACAGGGGTTGGCGAAGAAGATCCATTTCGGCTCGTCGACGCCGGCCTACAACTCGGACGTGCCGAAGGCCATCGGCGAAGACCTGGGCCAACAACTTCGACATTCACCTGGAGTTCATGCCAGTGGAGTCCGCCGGCGCCAGACAACCTGAACTGGAAGGCGACGATGGACGCCTACGCGGGCAAGACCGATCCGCGCGACTCATTCGCGCAGGCGGGCTACTTGGCGGCTCGCATCGCCACCGAGGCACTGCTCAAGATGGATCCGAAGAAGATCGACCGCGCCAGCGTCAGCACTGCGCTGCGCAGCGTGAAGGGTTTCAAGAGCGATATCCTGTGCAAGCCGTTCTACGTTGGCGACGGCGCGCGTCACAACGCAAACAGCAGCGGCCCGATCGCGCAGGTCAGCGGCAACGGCTTTAAGCAGGTCTCGTGCGGCTGTCTCACCGCCGCGGACCCCGAACTCGCCGACCTGCGCGAGCAGGAAAAGAAGCAAGGCCAGTGAGCCACCGATGCCGGAGCTTCTCCCGTTCGTGATTTCCGGCCTGGGAGTCGGCGCGGTCTATGCGCTATCGGGCGTTGGGTTGGTCGTGCTGTACCGTTCGTCGGGCGTGCTGAATTTCGCGTTCGGTGCGCTCGGCGCGGTGGCCGCCTATGTCGCCTGGTCGGGGCTGGATCACGAATGGCCGCTGGCGCTTGCCGCGCTGGCTGCAGTCACGACTGCGATCGGCAGTTTCGCTTGCCTACGGCCGGTTGGTCGCGCCGCGCCTGTCGGAGCGCGATCCGATAGTGCGCTCGATAGGCACGTTGGGCCTTGCGCTCGTCGTGCTGGGCTTCACCGAATGGTTCTGGGGCGATCAGCCGCGCCGGCTGGTGCTGCCGACCGATGCCGACGCGATCGAGTTCGCCGAGGTCAGGCTCACCTACACCCGCGTGCTTGGCCTCGCGGTGGCGGTGACGATGATGGCCGCGATCGGCCTGCTGCTCGTGCGCACGCGCGTCGGCCTGGCGATGCGCGCGCTGGCAGACCATCGGGGCTTGAGTGCGATCCTTGGCATCCGCGTGCTGCGAGTCGGACACGACGGCGTGGGTGATCTCGGGTGCCTTCGCCGGTGTCTGCGGCATCCTGCTCGGTAACATCGTGCGGCTGCAGGCCACCGTGCTGACCTTTCTCGTCATCCCGGCCTTCGCGGCGGCGATCATCGGCCGCCTGTCGTCACTGCCGGCCACCGTAGCAGGCGGCATCGCAATCGGCATGCTGGAGGCACTGGCGGTGCTGCTGCCGGGCTTCGCGCCGTTCCGCACGGCGACGCCGTTCCTGATCGCGCTGCTTGCAATCGTGACGTGGCGCGACGCCTCTCGCAAGGCATGAGTTCGCCGGTCCGCACGGGCGAAACCCCGCGCGCACGGCACGAAGTCGAGTCTCATGCTCGCCTGCATCGGTCCTGCATGAGCGCCAGCGCCGCGCGCATCGCGCTCGTGCGCATGGTGCTGGTCGTGCTGGCGATCGGCGTGCTCGTGCCGTGGCTCGCGAACGCCTACTGGATCAAGACGCTGACGTCGTCGCTCGCGCTCGCGATCGGGGCCGCGGGCGTGGCGCTGCTTTACGGCCAGCTCGGTCTCGTCAGCTTGTGCCAGTACGCTCTGCTCGGTGTCGGCGGCTGGGTCGCGCTGCGTGTTGCCCATGGCCTGGCAGTGGCCGTTCGAGCTGTGCGTGCGTCGCCGGCGGAGTCGTCGGCGGGCCTGCTCGGCATGCTTGCCGGGCTGCCTGCGCTGCGATTGAAGGGGCTGTACCTGGCACTCGTCACGCTGATGCTGGCCGGCGGATTCCAGGTCGTCGTCAGCGCGACCGGCTTCCCGGATGGCGGCGCCGGGCTGGCTGGGCCGCATCAGCGGCAGCGAACGGCTGCTGATGCCGCGGCCGGCGCTCGCGCAGAAGCGAGTCGTCTTACTTCACCTACGTTGCCGTTTGGCTGGCCGCAATGCTGGTGCTGATCGAAGCGCATCGGCGCACACGCGCTGGGCGTGCCTGGGCGCTGATCCGGCGCGGCGAGGCGGTGGCAGATCAGCGCTGGCGTGCAACGTGCTGCTGTACCAGACCTGGGCCTTCGGCCTCGCCGGCATCTGCGCCGGCGTCGCCGGTGCGCTGCTCGCCGGTGCCGTCGGCCAGCTCGACGGGCGCGCGTTCGCGGCGAGCGAATCGGTGATGCTGTTTGCGCTGACGATCGTCGGCGGCGCCTACCACTGGATCGGTGCGCTGATCGCTGGCCTGCTGCTGCGTGCCGTGCCGTCGCTGCTGATCGATCTCGGCGTCAATGGCTACCTGGCGATGGTCTTCTTCGGTGCGGCGCTGCTGCATGCGCTCATCACCGCGCCGCACGGGCATCGCCGGACAGCTGCAGCGGTGCGTGGGCAGCTGCTGCGCGGCGAGGCAGGCAGGAGCGCAGTGATCGAGGTTCGCGGCGCTCAGCGTCGCGTTCGGCGGCGTCAAGGCCATCGACGCGCTCGACGCGCGGCTCGATGCGCCGGTCTGCGGGCTGATCGGGCCGAACGGTGCCGGCAAGACGACGCTGGTCAACCTGCTGAGCGGCTTCGTGCGGGCTGCGCAGCGGCGACGTGTCGCTGCGACGGCATGCGAGCTGCTCGGCATGGATCCGGCGCGCCGCGTCGCGGCTCGGACTGCGGCGCTCGTTCCAGACCGAGCAGGTCGTCGAGGACCTCAGCGTGTGGGACAACGTGCAGGCCATGCTCGACCATGTGCCGCACGCGCTGGCGCGACGCGCCGGCGCAGGTGCGGCGCGGCGCTCGAGCATGCCGGGTTGCTGGACGTGGCGGCCGTGCCTGGCGCGCGAGCTCGACCTGTTCCGCCGCCGCATGGTCGAGGTCGCGAAGGCACTGGTCGGCGGCCGCGCCTGATCCTCTTCGACGAGCCCGGTGCCGGGCTCGACGAGCGCGAGTCGACGGTGCTGCGCGATGCGATCGCCGGCATTCCCGTCCGCTTCGGCGCGCAGGTGCTGCTGATCGACCACGACGTCGACCTGATCTCGCGCGATGTGCACGCAGACGCTGGTGCTCGACTTCGGCCGCCGGCTCGCGCTCGGGCCGACGCGCGAGGTGCTCGCCGATCCCGCCGTGCGGCATGCCTATCTCGGAGCATGAGGCCAGCATGCTCGAGCGTCCGCAATCTGCATGTGAGCCGCGGCGGCAAGGCGGTCGTCCACGGTGTCGACCTTGACGTCGGCGGCGGGCGAGATCGTTGCGCTGCTGGGCCCGAACGGCGCCGGCAAGTCGAGCACGTGCTGGCGCTTGCCGGCGCGATCGCGCGTACGCAGGGCGAGTGTGCAGATGAATGGCCGAGCCGCTCGACGGCCTGTAGCGCCGATGCGGTGCGGCGCGCCGGACTGGCGATCGTGCCCGAAGGGCACCACGTGCTCGGGTACGCTCTGAGCGTGCGCGACAACCTGCTCGCGGCGGCGCTGACGCTGCCGCGCGCCGAGGCGGAGCCGGCGCTCGCGCGCGTGTCTGCGCATCTTTCCCGAACTCGAGGCGAAGCTCGCGCAACCAGGCGCGGTCGCTGTCGGGCGGCCAGAAGCAGATGGTCTGCATGGCGCAAGCGCTGCTCGCGCAGCCCAAGGTGCTGGTCGTCGACGAGCTGTCGCTCGGGCTGGCGCCGCTGGTCGTCGCGGCTGGCCGAATGTGGTGCAGACCAAAGTGCCGCGATGGCGTCGGTGTGCTGCTGATCGAGCAGTTCACGACGCTCGGCGCTGTGGCTGGCCGCGCGCGCCTGCGTGCTGCAGCGCGGCCGCGCGGTCTGGGCGGGCACGTCGTCGAGTCTGCGCGCGCAGCCGGAGATTCTGCACGGCTGCTACCTCGGCTGAGGGGAGCAGCCGTCGCTTCACTGCGTCGGCACGCGTCGGCGCTGTTCGCCGGCCAGGCGCTGCCAGGCACCCGGGGTGATGTCGTAGTGCCTCTTGAACAGGCGGGAGAAGTGCGCGCTACTTTTGAAACCCCACGCGAAACCGATCTCGGCGGCCGAGCGGTGCTCGTTGCCTTCTTGGTTCAGCGCCGCATGGCAGCGCTCCAGGCGCTGCGTCCAGATCTGTCGCTCGAGGCTGGCAGCGTCGTCCTCGAAGACGCGATGCAGATAGCGCTTAGAGCAGTGCAGCGCGTCGGCGATGCGCTGCGATGCTGAAGTCCGGATCGAACAGGTGCGCCTGGACGTACTGACGCACGCGCAACTTCAACACCGCCGGAAGCGCCACCGCTTCGCCGCCGCGTCGCTGCCCTTCAGCGAGCGTCGAGCCGAGCAGGCCCAGCACTGATTCGCTGATCGCCTCCCGACGCCGTCGGGCAGCGCGGGTAGCTGTTCGCTCAGCGAGCGCAGGTAGGTGCCGAAGACGCCGTGCAGGCCGGCCACGTTGTCGTGGCCCGACTCGCCGGCGTGCGGCGCGGGAAGCCGAAGCCCGGCGAGCAGCGAGCGCGGCACCTGCGTGACGAGCAGCGTGCAGCGCTGGGCGTTGCTAATGGAATACGGCGCACGAGGGTCGTAAAGCAGCCAGTTGCCCGGCTGCAGCACGACACGACGATGCTGCTGCTCAACGATACCGCGGCCGCGCACCTGGAGCACGAGCTTGTAGAACTCATCGCTTGGCAGGTCTCCGCAACCGCCATCGCGCACCACCTTGTGCGCCGGCGCGTCGATGTGGAACATGCGCAACTTTCCGACGTCGTAGACGTGTAGCGACGCGTCGAGCGGCTCCTCGTCAAGGCAGCCGACGCGCAGCCGACCGAAGTAGCGCGCGTTGATATGGCTCCAGAGTTCGGCGCGATCGCCGGCATGCACACGGCGGGTCGACCAGTGCGTGCTGTTCATCGCGTGAGCAGGAAGATTCCGACTGAAACAGTCTAGAGCCCGGTCGACGCGGTGGCGCCTAGTGGAAGCGCGCATCCCGGCTCCACTTGGCTCGCCGGCATTGCCCGACACCGCCCACCGGATTGACTGACAGTGCACAAGCCGCGCCCAGATGCCCGCCGTTGTAGCCAGGCGGATCCGAACCCTTGGCGGCGCGCGCGGGTTGTTTCTCGGTGGTTTGACAACGACTGAGCCGACTTGTCTCTAATAAGCGTGGAGCTGTCCACAAGAGCGCGCTTGAGGGCAGTGGCTGCTGAGCCTAGCGGCACGCCTCGACGATTACCCGAGAGAGCGCCGGCGCAACGCTGACACCTTGTCAAGCGTGGAGTGTGCCCTCTCATCGAGCTATCCGCAGGCTCGCCCTCGTGCCGCAAAATGGCGGTTGGACCGATCGCGCGCTCGTGTCAGGTGGGCCGCACGCGTTGTTCGTCCAGCGTCGGGTAGTCGGTGTAGCCCTGCGCGCCCCCGCAGTAGAGACGGGCCGAGTCGGTAGCGTTCAGCGGTGCGGCCTCGCGCAGCCGCCTCACCAGGTCGGGGTTGGCGACGTACGCGGTGGCGAATGCGATTGCATCGGCCGCGCCTTGGGCCACGTCGTGCTCGGCGCGTTCCCGGTCGTAGCCGCCGTTCAGCACCAGCGGTCTCGAAAAGCACCCGCGCAGCGCCGCCGTCAGACCCTCCGTTCCCGGTTCAAGCTCGGCCGAGCCTGGCGCCGCGGAAGCCAGGTGCACGTAGGCGATACCGAAACGGTTGAGGCCCTCTACAGCGATTCTGAAGGTTTCCGACGGCGTCGAGTCGTGCATGTCGTTGAAGTGCTTGCAGGGGGACAGCCGCACACCGACGCGGCCAGCGCCCACCGCCGAACACACAGCTTCGGTGATCTCGAACAGCAGTCGCGCACGTCGGGCGGGAGTACCGCCGTAGCGGTCGCTGCGCTGGTTCGATCCATCGCGCAGGAATTGATCGATCAAGAATCCGTTCGCAGCATGAACTTCGACACCGTCCATGCCGGCGTCGATTGCGTTCGACGCGGCCCGCCGATACTGATCGACGATGACGCGGATGCCAGCTTGGTCCAGTGCAACCGGGGTCGGCAGCGGCCGAGTGACCCCCGTGCTGTCGGGCCGTTCCAGACGCGCCGCGATCGCCGACGGGCCGATCGGCGGGTGGGTGCCGCCATGCCAGGCACGGCCCAAGTGCCACAGCTGCAGAAACATTCGGCCGCCGGCGTCGTGCACCGCCGTTGCCACTGCGGCCCAGGCCTTCACCTGGGCGTCGGTATAAATGCAGGCGCTGTGCGGCGAGTGCGATGTGCTCTGGGCGATGTGCGTCGCCTCGCTGACGATCAGCCCGGCACTCGCGCGCTGGGTGTAGTAAGTCGCCGTATCGGGGCCGGGAATCTTGCCCGGGAGGGCGCGGCTTCGCGTCATCGGCGCCATCAGCACACGATTGGGCAGTTCCAGTGCGCCGAGCGCGAGGGGTTCGAGCAATCGCATGCCGCTCGTGGCTTTGCTCAGAGCCTCGCATTGCTCGAGTAGCTCACCCGCCTACGGAGGCGGTAGAAGCCCGCTGTAGCAGGTACTCGCAAGGTACGCAGCATAGGCGCTTGCAGGAGTGGAGCGCGCGCTTGCCCATCGGCCCGTGACGCTCAGGCCGCCAACGCCTTCATCTCGCGATACAGATCCGCTTTGCCCTCGAAGCCGATGCCGGGCAGATCGGGGAGCGTCACGTAGCTGTTCTCGACCTTCACACCATCGGGGAACCCGCCGAACGGCTGGAACAGATCGGGGTACGACTCGTTGCCGCCGAGGCCCAGGCCCGCGGCGATGTTCAGCGACATCTGGTGGCCGCCGTGCGGAATGCAGCGGCGCGGGGACCAGCCGTGTTGCTTGAGCATGTCAAGCGTGCGCAGGTACTCGACCAGGCCGTAGCTCAGCGCACAGTCGAACTGCAGCCAGTCGCGGTCCGGGCGCATGCCGCCGTAGCGGATCAGGTTGCGCGCGTCCTGCATCGAGAACAGGTCTTCGCCGGTGGCCATCGGCTTCTCGTAGTAGTTGCGCGAGCGTCGGCCTGCAGCTCGAAGTCGAGCGGGTCACCCGGCTCCTCGTACCAGAACAGGTCGTACTGCGACAGCGCCTTCGCGTACGCGATCGCGGTGTCGAGATCGAAGCGGCCGTTGGCATCGACCGCAAAGCTTCTGGCCGTGCTTGCAGCACGCTCAGGATCGCGTCGATGCGGCGCAGGTCTTCGTCGAGCGATGCGCCGCCGATCTTCTTCTTGACCACCGTGTAGCCGCGGTCGAGGTAGCTGCGCATCTCGTCCTTGAGGCTTCGAGGTCCTGCCCGGGGTAGTAGTAGCCGCCGGCCGCGTAGACGAAGAACCTTGCGGTTCGGCTTGCCGTTGCCGTAGCGCTCGGCCAGCAGTTGGAACAGCGGCTTGCCTTCGATCTTGGCCACTGCGTCCCACACCGCCATGTCGATCGTGCCGACGGCGACCGAGCGTTCGCCGTGGCCGCCGGGCTTCTCGTTGGTCAACATCGTCGCCCAGATCTTGTGCGGGTCGAGGTTCTTGCCGCTCGGCATCGATCAGCGTCTCGGGGTTGGCCTCCAGCACGCGCGGGATGAAGCGCTCGCGCATCAGGCTGCCCTGGCCGTAGCGGCCGTTCGAGTTGAAGCCGTAGCCGACCACCGGCTTGCCGTCGCGAATCACGTCGGTGACGACGGCCACGAGGCTCAGCGTCATCTTGCTGAAGTCGATGTACGCGTTGCGGATCGGGCTGGACTGATGGGTATGGTTTCTCGCGGATCTCGACGATCTTCATGGCAGTGCATCTGATGAGGTGGATGGGATCAGCGTGGCAGCGAAGCGCCGCCGCAGATCTGGATGTCCTGTCCGGTGATCGCCGCGCAGCCGGTGACAGCAGGAAGCGACGAGCGCCGCGATCTTCGTCCGGCCGGATCAGCCGGCCGAGCGGCGGAAGCATCGGGGGTTCGCTCTTGCGCGCCGGGTCGTCCAGCATGGCGGTCTGGTCGCGGCCGGCGAGACGACGTTGACCGTGACGCCCGCCGCGATGACCTCGGCCGCCCAGCTGCGCGCCAGCGCAATGAGCGCCGCCTTGGTCGCCGCGTACTGGCTGCGCCCGGCCTTGCCTTGGGCGACGCGGCTGCCGATCAGCACGACACGGCCGTCGCGTGCGGCTGCCATCCGGGAAGCACGACGTTGGCGATGCGCGCGATCGACTCGACATGCAGGCGCCACATCAACTCGCCGTCCGCAGGCCGCAGCTCGCCGAGCGGAGCCACGCGCAGCACGCCGGCGGCGTGCACGAGCGCCCGACACGGCATCCGCCGCGCGCCGCCGCCGTTCGGTCGCGGCGCCATCGCGTCAGGTCCACGCGCACCGGCGTCGAACGCGCGCATGCTCGATGCGCCGGCGCGGCGACATCGAAGCCGATGCACGCGCCAGCCATCGGCCAGCAGCGCCTGCGCGATCGCCTGGCCGATGCCGGAGCTCGAGCCGGTGACGAGCGCGCTGCGCGACCGGCTCACTCGGCACGGATCTTGCCTTCGTTGATGATCTTCGCGGCGCTGCGCCATGTCGTCTTTCTGGAACGCGACGAAATCGTCGATCGAGCCCGGCGTGAGCAGCAGTCCTTGCTGCGTGAGCTTCTCGCGCATGTCGGTCCGGCGAGCGCCTTGTTGACTTCGGCATTCAGCCGCTGCGCGATCTCCTTCGGCAGCTTGGCGGGACCCCACAGGCCGTACCAGCTGTAGAACTCGAAGCCCGGCACGGTCTCGCCGACGGTGGGCACGTTGGGCAGATGCGGCACGCGCGTCCTTCGACGTGACCGCGATGACCTTCAGCCTGCCGGCTTTGGCGTACGACGCCGAGCCGAGGATCGGATCGATGAAGCCGTCGATCCGGCCGCCGATCAGGTCCTGGTAGGCCGGCGCCGAGCCCTTGTACGGCACGATCAGATAGTCGATGCCGCTCGCGCGCTTGAGCAGCTCGGTCGACAGGTGCCCCGCCGATGCCGGTCGAGCCGATCGCGAACGATCAGCTTGCCGGGATTGGCCTTGGCGTACGCGATGAGGCCCTTGACGTCGTTGACCGGCAGGTTCTTGTTGATCGCGATCGGCGAGCGGGGCCTTGGCGACCAGCGCGACCGGCGTGAAATCCTTGATCACGTCGTAGGGCGGCGTCGGCATCGTCATCGGCGTCGTCGTGAACGTCGACGGCGCTGAACAGCAGCGTGTAGCCGTCGGGCTGCGCCTTGGCTGACCGCGCTTGCGCCGATCGTGCCGTCGCCGCCCGGGCGGTTGTCGACGACGAAGCTCTGGCCCATCTGCTCGGCCAGCTTCTGCGCCAGCATGCGGCCGACGACGTCGAGCGTTCCGCCCGGCGGGAACGGAATGATCATGGTGACCGGCTTTGCTCGGGTATGCTCTGCGAGCAGCGATCGCGCGCGATGCCGACGCGCAGAGCCGCGGCAGCAGCGGCTTCGACGAGAATGTCTGCGATTGCATGGTGATGTCTCCTCGATCGAGTTGTCAGCGCTTCAGCAGGCCGGCGTTGGCGACGGCAGCTGCGCAGCGCGGCCATCTCCTGCTCGCTGGGGGCTTCGGTCGGTGGACGCACGGTCGGAGCGTCGAGCACGCCGGCGAGATACATGCCCATCTTCATGCGCGCGTGCGCCTCGCCGGTGGGCTCGCCGCCGCCGTAGACGGCATCCTTGAGCGGCGTGATGACGTCCTGGATCTTCATCGCGCGCTTGAGATCGCCCGCCTTCACCGCCTGCCACAGATCGTTGATGAGGCCGGGAATGAACGTGGCGAAGCCGACCAGCGCGCCGTCGACGCCCTGGACCATCGTCGCCAGCAGGTACTCGTCGTGGCAGGTCAGGATCACCTTCGACGGATCGGCGTCGCGGATCGCCTTGATGTCGCGCGGCGTACTTGTTCATGTCGCGCTGGCCGACCTTGAATGCCTGCACGTAGGGCAAGCTTCGCGAGCTGCGCCAGCGTGGCCGACGAGTAGGAGGCGCGGGTCCACGCCGGATACACATGCGCGACGAGGTCGAGGCCGACCTCGGCGATCGCTTCGAAGTACTCGGTCACGTGATCCGGGCGGAAGCCGAAGCGCAGCCAATGGTGCGGCGGCATCACGTCGAGCGCCTTGGCGCCGGCTTCCTTGCGCCATCGCGGCATGCTCCTTGGCTTCGTTCAGGCCCTCACAGACGATCGACGAGATGACCGGGAGCTTGCCCTTGCAGCTCGTCGGCGACGATGCGCGTGACCTCCGCGCGCTCGCGCGGCGTCAGCGAGAACACTTCGCCGGTGTGGCCGTTGGTCATCACCGCGACCACGCCGGGTTGCGCGGCCAGCCAGGACGCGTGCTTGCGCAGCGCGGGCTCGTCGATCTGATAGTCGGGCGTGAACGGGCAGGCGATCGCGGGAATGATTCCGCGGTAGTTCTCGATCGTTGGCATGCGGGGTCTCCTTGCTGAAACGCGATCAACTGGGTGCGTCGTGGGGGTCAGCTTAGTAATTCCAATCCGAAATACAATCGCTCCGACTTGGGATTCACTTACCACAAATCGTGGATAGTTATCCAGCCCTGCAGGACCTGCGTTTGTTCAGCTTCGTAGCGCGGCAGGCCAGCTTCGTGGCCGGGGCGCGCGAGGCAGGCGTGTCGCAGACCCTGATGAGCAAGCGTGTTGCGCTGCTCGAGCGGGCGCTCGGAGTAAAGCTGCTGCGCCGCACGACTCGCAAGGTCAGCGTCACCGACGAAGGGGCCAAGGTACTGGCCTGGGCGCAACGCATCCTCGATGACGTGGAAGACATGCGCGACGACGTCGCCCGGGGCGCCGGCGACCCGCAGGGGCCAATGCGAATCTGCTCGAGCGCGCGGCTCGGTCGCGAGGTGGTGGCACCGGCGCTGTCGCGCCTGAAGCAACGCTACCCGGCGATGGACGTCTGGCTCGAACTGCTCGATCGCCGCGTAGACCTGATCGGTGAGGCCTTCCATCTCGACGTGCGGGCGGGTGATGTCGACGAGCCGAATCTGATCGGCCACCTCATCGCCCATAACTCACGCGTCCTGTGCGCGGCACCGTCCTACCTCAAGAAGCACGGCACACCCAAGTCCCTGGCCGAGGTTGCCACCCGCGAGTGCGTTCTGCTGCGCGAACGCCAGGATCCTTTTGGTACCTGGCGGCTCACCGGCCCGTCTGGCATTGAGAGCGTCAAGGCCAGCGGATCACTGGCGACGAACGACATCGACGTGCTGCTGCGCTGGGCGCACGATGGTCACGGCATCGTGATGAGCTCGCAGTGGCTGTTTGCCCCCAGCCTCGCCAGCGGCCAGCTCGTGCGCGTGCTGCCGCGATGGGAGCAGAGCGCGAACGTCTATGCCGTCTCGACCACGCGATCGGCGCAGTCGGCCAAGGTAAGGCTGTGCGTCGAGGCGCTGCGGGAGCAAATGACGTCGCGACCGGCAGCGACCCGCGTGACGGCAAAAGGCAGAGCTGGTGCAGGCCGCGCAAAGCGTTGAGTGCGACCTTGCTGCGAAAACGCCGAAGTGCCCCAGTGCTGGAAAATATAGTATGATGAACATCATGCGAAACGGGAAAGCCAGTGCCAGAGCAGCAGCTAAGGATGCCACGCATGAACGCATCGTGTCCGTGGCCGCCCGAGCGATCCGTCGTAGCGGCTATGACGGTACCGGAGTCGCGGACATCATGAAGGAGGCCGGCCTGACGCATGGCGCCTTCTACGCTCACTTCACGTCACGTGAGGCCATGTTGGCCGAAGCGGCCGGGAGGGCGTGTGCTGAGTCCGCCGCCGCCGCGGCGGACGTTGTGACCAGAGTGCCCCCCGACAAGGCCTTGGGATCCATGCTCAGCGCCTATCTCTCCAGGGAGCACGTGAGGCACGCCGACATAGGATGCCCCCTGGCCGCACTGGGTTCTGAAACGTGGCGCCAGGTTCCCGAAGTGCGTCGAGTGGCAACCCGGCACATCAAGGAAATGATCGACCTTGTAGCCCGCCAGTCGCCGGACTGGGGACAGCCCGGCGCCCACCAGCGGGCACTCGTGACCATCGCCACCATGGTGGGTGCTTTGTTGTTGGCTCGCGCAGTCGATGATCCGGGTCTGTCGAACGGCCTGCGCGAGGCCGCGCTCAAGCACCTGACCCCCGCCGGTCACTGAATCCACTGACGGACGCAGCCTGTTGGTTCGCTTTTACACATTACGCACATCATGCGAAACGGAGAAACCTCATGACCACGAAAAGCAAGGCGAGCAAGGTCGCCCTCGTCACGGGTGCCTCGTCGGGCATCGGCCAAGCCACCGCGCAGTTGCTCGCGAAGGCGGGCTACAAGGTCTACGGTACGAGCCGACGTGGCGGCGATGCGAGCGCTCGATCGTTCGAGATGCTGCCCCTGGACGTGACCAACGACGAATCGGTTGATGCAGCCGTCCAGAAGCTGATGCAGTTGGAGGGCCGCATCGATCTGCTCGTCAACAACGCCGGCTTCGGGGTCGCGCCCGCCGGCGCGGAAGAGAGCTCGATCGAGCAGGCTCGGTCGATCTTCGACACCAACTTCTTTGGGATCGTCCGCATGACGCGCGCCGTCGTGCCGCAGATGCGCCGGCAGGGTGCGGGGCGCATCATCAACATCGGCTCGGTGCTTGGTTTTCTGCCGATGCCGTACGGGGCACTGTATGCCGCGACGAAGCATGCGATCGAAGGCTATTCCGAGTCGCTCGACCATGAGCTGCGTACGAGGGGCATCCGGGTCTCGGTCATCGAGCCCGCATACACGAAGACTCCGTTCGACGCGAACTTCCTGGAACCCGACGCGAAGCTCGATGAGTATCGTGAGGTTCGCGCCGCCGTGAACCAGCGCGTGAAGGAAGTGATGGCCACTGCGGAACTGCCGGGCGTCGTGGCTGACGTCGTGCTGAAAGCTGCCAGTGCCGCTCGCCCGAAACTCCGATACACAGCCGGCGGGCTCGCGAGCCGCCTGCGATTGCTGCGCAGATTTGCGCCTGCTGGTCTGGTGGATGCCGGGATTCGAAGAGATCTGCGGCTCGACGCGACGCAGGTCGTGAAAACATCATGAAAGCATTCATCGTCGATCGCTATGGAAAAAAGCGCGCGTTGCGCTTGGCAGAAATGCCGACTCCGGAACTGCGCGATGACGAGGTCTTGGTCGAGGTCCATGCCGCCGGCGTGAACCTGCTGGACTCCAAGATCAGGGACGGCGAGTTCAAACTCATCCTGCCCTATCGCCTTCCCCTCATCCTGGGGCACGACGTGGCGGGTGTGGTCGTCAAGGTCGGCCCACGCGTGCGGCATTTCAAGCCGGGCGATGAGGTGTATGCGCGGCCGGACGATTTCCGGATCGGCACGTTCTCCGAATTCGTCCCGGTCAAGGAGGCATCGCTTGCGCTTAAGCCGAGGAACCTCTCGATGGAGGAAGCCGCATCTATCCCCCTGGTGGGCCTGACGGCATGGCAGGCACTGATTGAGAAGGCCAACCTGAAGAAAGGGCAACAGGTCTTCATTCAGGCGGGCTCCGGCGGCGTTGGCACGTTCGCCATCCAGTTGGCCAAGCATCTGGGCGCGACCGTTGCCACGACGACGAGCACGGCCAATGTCGCGCTCGTGAAGGGCCTGGGTGCAGACGTCGCCATCGACTACAAGACGCAAGACTTCGAAAATGCCTTGCGCGAGTACGACGTGGTCCTGAACAGCCAGGATGGCAAGACGCTCGAAAAATCCCTTCGGGTGCTCAAGCGCGGCGGGAAACTCATCTCCATCTCCGGGCCGCCTGACCCCGAATTCGGCAAGGAAATCGCGGCACCCGGGTTCGTGAGGCTGGTCATGCGGCTGCTGAGCTCGGGCGTCAGGCGAAAAGCGCAAGGCCGAGGCATCGGCTACTCGTTCCTCTTCATGAAGGCGAACGGGAGCCAACTGCGCGAGATCACCCGACTCATCGAGGCTGGGGCCATCCGCCCCGTCATAGATCGGGTCTTTCCATTCGACTCGACCAACGAGGCCCTGGCCTACGTCGAAGCCGGCCGCGCGAAGGGCAAGGTCGTCGTCAAGATCAAGTGAGCCTGGTTCCCACCCAACTTTGGAGTCCCCCATGAAGATTGAGAACGCTGTTGGCCTCGTCACGGGTGCCAATCGCGGCATCGGCCTGGCATTTGCGCGCGAGTTGCTCGCCCGTGGCGCCCGCAAGGTCTATGCCGGCGCGCGCGACCCCGCGGCCGTCATGCAAACCGGTGTTCAGCCTCTGCGACTCGACGTCACCAAGTCGGGCGACGTGGCGGCTGGCGCAGAGCTGGCGTCGGATGTGACGCTGGTGATCAACAACGCCGGCATTGCCCAACCAGGGGGATTGCTCGCGCCAGATAGCGAAGACGTCGCGCGACGCATCTTCGAGACCAACTTCTTCGCCATGTTGCGCATGAGCAAGGCCTTTGCACCGGTTCTCAAGGCCAACGGCGGTGGCGCGTTGCTCAATGTGTTGTCGGTCGCCTCGTGGGTGAACGGCGGCGAGCTGGCCGCCTATTCGGCCAGCAAGTCCGCAGCCTGGTCGCTCACCAATGCCCTGCGCAACGAACTGGCGGCGCAGAACACGCAGGTGCTGGCACTGCACATGGCCTACGTCGACACCGACCTCACGCGCGGGCTCGATGCCCCGAAGTCCAGTCCTGAGCAGATCGTCAAGCGCGCGCTCGACGGACTCGAATCGGGCCTTGACGAGGTACTGGCCGATGAACTCACCCTGCAAGTCAAGCGCGGGATGACGGCGGCAAGGCCTAGCTATCTGCCGCAGGGCTGCTGAGACCGAACTCGATCGTCGGCCCGCCCTACACATCACTCAAGGACCATCATGATCTTCGAACCTCTCGTCGCTGCTTCGATTCAGCTCGCCAATTGCGCCGTCATGGCGCCGATGACGCGCAGTCGAGCCCTCGATGCCAACACACCCAACGCGTTGATGGCCGAGTACTACGCCCAGCGTGCAACGGCTGGCCTGATCATCACCGAGGGCACCTCGCCGTCGCCCAACGGCCTGGGCTACCCGCGCATCCCTGGGCTCTTCAATGTTGCGCAGGTGCGTGGATGGAAGGCGATCACCGATGCGGTCCACGCCAGCGGCGGCAAGATCTTCGTGCAGCTCATGCACACCGGCCGCGTGACCCAGGTGGCCAACCTGCCTGCGGGGGCGGAAGTGCTGGGGCCGATGGCCAATGCGTGCCCCGGCGAGATGTACACCGACTCGCAGGGCATGCAACCGCACAGCACCCCGCGAGCGATGACCGCGACCGACATCGCGCATGCCGTCGACGAGTATGCGAAGTCGGCGCGGCTCGCCATCGAAGCGGGATTCGACGGTGTCGAGCTGCATGCCGCGAACGGCTATCTGATCGAGCAGTTCCTGAACGCCAATGTGAATCAACGCACCGACGCTTACGGCGGCAGCATCGAAGGCCGCAATCGCTTTGCGCTCGAGGTTTGCCGCGCCACTGGGGCCGCCATCGGTGCTCATCGTGTCGGGATCCGGCTGTCGCCCTACGGCGTGTTCAACAGCACAGGCGTGTTCCCCGACGTCGACGCCCAGTACCTGGCGCTCATTCAGGAACTGTCGAAGCTGGGCTTGCAGTACGTCCACTTGCTGGACCATTCGGCAATGGGCGCGCCGTCGGTGCCTGTCGAGTTGAAATCTCGGCTTCGCGGTGCCTTCCAGGGCTTATTCATCCTTGCTGGCGGTTTCGATCGCGCCAGCGCCGAAAATGCGCTCAAGGCAGGGCAGGCCGATCTCATCGCCTTCGCCCGCCCATTCCTCGCCAATCCCGACCTGGTTAAGCGTATGCGCGCCGATGCGCCGCTGAATGCCGTGGACATGGCGACGTTCTACACCCCCGGCCCAAAGGGCTACACCGACTATCCGGCCCTTGCGGCCTGAATGACTACCGCGAGGGTGGAGCAGCATGAACGCGTCGCAGAAACTGAAGGTCACTTGGAAGGACGTTCCAACGCGGACGATCACCGCAGGTGGCGTGGAGTTCGCCTACCGGGAACTCGGGATCGACAATCCCGGCACGCCGGTCGTGTTCCTCATCCACCTGGCAGCCGTTCTGGACAATTGGGATCCTCGAATCGTCGACGGCTTCGCGGCAACCCATCGCGTGATCACATTCGACAATCGAGGCGTCGGCGCGTCGAGCGGAGCCCCGGCGACGTTGATGGAGGATATGGCCAAGGACGCCATCACCTTCATCAAGGCCCTGGGTCTCGATCAGGTCGACCTCTTCGGGTTTTCGATGGGCGGGATGATTGCTCAGGAAATCGTGCTGATGGAGCCGCAACTCGTGCGCAAGATGATCATCACGGGGACACCTTCCAGGATCCGAAGCAGTTCCTGTTCTTCACCGATCATCGAGGCGTCAAACCTCAGAAGGCGGCCTCGGCATCTCGCGGGCGCGGCCTTCAAGACTTACCAGGTCCACAGTCGAGTCCGACGCTCGCCCATGCGCTATAGCCGTTCATCTTCCCTCGTGCAGGGGACCCTCGACTTGGCCCTGCGTCTGCGGATATCAGACAGTTGTCTGATATCTATCCGGCGAACAAATCGGCTGCATTCGCACGCAACATGTTGATTTTCTTTGATTCTTGGCTCCCCGACCTGGACTCGAACCAGGGACATACGGATTAACAGTCCGACCCCCGTATCGGGCGCTAGGGCGCGCCAATGCTGGGTTTGCGCTGTTTGGCTGTCTGATATTTCCGCCAACTTTCGCCCAAGTGCGCCCAGGTTCCAGCCAGTTCGGGGGTCGAATATCAGACAGCTCAGGTGGCCTCGGTTATGCGTGTTTCAGCCCAATCGAACGGGTAGGGCGGCCAGTGTGACCAAGCCAACACGCCGGCATCTGCCTTCGCGCGTGCATGCTCGTTGATCGACACAGGCCGAAAGGCAGTGACCGGGCAGTGCAGGACTTTTGCTGAGCGCGTGCTTTGCCAGCGTGGGCATCCCGGTCATTGCAAGTTCGGACGCCAAGGGAAGCTGCGACTACACGGGGCTCGGCGTCGCCGCGAGATTGGGCCGTCCGCTTTCGGGCGACTTGATCGCGACGGCGAATGCCTCGTCGCGACCCAAAGCGGAAGTCGGAATCGCGAGGACCGACCCCCTAAAGATGCTATGTAGGACTGCCCAAGCGACACCCGTTGGGCTAGAACGAGATTTCCAAACTTCTGTTGCGAAGGAGAACGGAAATGGCGACGACCCAGACAGTCCTACAGGGCAAGGATACGGCGACACAGCGCGAGCTGTACATGAGCTTCGAACTGGGCGACAAGTCGTGGAAGTTGACGTTCGGTGATGGCCGGCGCGGCCCTGGCCGCTACAACGTCGCCGCCGGTGATACGAGCGCGGTGCTGGAGTGCGTGTCCAAGGCGCGAGCACGCTGCGGCCTGAGCGCCGAGGCCAAGGTGCACTGCTGCTACGAGGCCGGCCGCGACGGCTGGTGGTTGCACCGGTGGCTGATCAAGCAAGGCATCGACAACATCGTGGTCGACGCCGCGAGCATCGAAGTGAACCGACGTGCCAGGCGGGCCAAGACCGATCGACTCGATGGCGACAAGTTACTGGCGATGCTGCTGCGCCACCACGGCGGCGAGCGTGTCTGGTCAGTGCTGCACGAGCCGACGCTGCAGGATGAAGACGCGCGCCGCACGCACCGCGAATTGGCGCGGCTGATGCACGAACGCACGGCGCACACCAACCGCATCAGTTCGCTGTTGGTGCTGCACAACCTGCGTCCGCGCATCATCATCGGCGGGCGCGACTGGGCTGGCTGGTGGGCGAGCCATTGCGAGCAGGTCCCACCTGTGCTGCGAGTTGAGCTCGAGCGTGAGAGCGCGCGGCTGGCGTTGGTCAAGCAGCAGATCAAGGCGCTGGAAGCCGCGCGGCGCCAGGCGTTGGAGGATGGCAAGCAGCCGCTGGTGGCGCAGCTGGCCCGACTGCGCGCCATCGGGCCCAAGGGCGCCTGGGTGCTGGTCAAGGAGCTGTTTGGCTGGCGGCGCTTCGCCAATCGGCGCGAGCTGGCAGGTTGCCTGGGGCTGGCGCCTACCCCCTACGACAGTGGCGACAGCCAGCTCGAGCAAGGCATCAGCAAGGCCGGCAACAAACGAGCGCGGGCGTTGCTGGTGGAGCTCGCCTGGGGCTGGCTGCGATTGCAGCCCCACAGCGCCTTGACCCAGTGGTTCAACCGACGCTTCGCTGCAGGTGGCAAGCGCATGCGGCGCATCGGCATCGTCGCATTAGCCCGGCGCCTGGCCATCGCGCTGTGGCGCTATCTGGAGCACGGTGAGATCCCGGCCGGGGCCGCGCTCAAGCCAGCCGCAGCTTGAATCCAACCCGCCCGATGCACGGCTTGGCACAGATCGCATCATCATGATCGAAGGTCGAAGCGCCCGCACGGTCCGCGGGTCACTGCACAGTGGCCGTCCTTATAGAAGGGGCGCCTCGGTAACTGGGGGTTGTCCACGCGCCTTGCGCGCATTGAGCATCGGGTGCTGGATTGACACGTCCGGCACGGATAGAAGTTCGTCCGAGCAGTGGCTCGAACGCTCGTCACATCCCGACCTTGGATCTAGATGGGCCACACAGACAAGCCGCCCGCCGTGAACTACAGCGGCTTGACAAACGAGTCCTCATAGAAGCGGACCGTCGACAGCCTGCCCGGAGATCACTCCTAAGCCGGCGCTCTGTTCGCGTTGTTTCTGCCAAGCCATCAGGATCTCGCGGTGCTCGGAGATGTGGGTTAGAAAGCTCTGGCGAAGCGCGGCGTCGTTGATCGTGGCGGCCCGTCTCTGCAGCAGAGCGTGCGCGCTGTCCAGCAGCGCCGGGGCGCGCGGGTCGCCGGTAGACGCCAGAACCTGATGACAAGTGAACATGATGAGCTTCGCGTCGAAGCCATCCAGCGCGCCGGTGGTCGCCGGTGAAGCCAGCAGTCGCTCAACGAGAGCCATTGCGCCGGTGATGTCGGAGCCCGCCAATGCCACCCTTGCGCGGCCTGCCACGGCATCGTGTTCGATGCGGTGGCCAATTGCGGCTGCCACGGACTCGGCTCGTTCGAAAGCCGCTGCGGCGGCCTCCAAGTGCTTCAGCGCCAACTCGGCCTCACCGACACGGTACAGGCTCTGCGCCTCGTAGTCCCGCGCCTGCACGTGCACCGCGATGTCGAGCGCCGTGCGGGCGACGGCGAGCGCCTGCGCCGCGTCACCCTGGCGACGCAGGACCTGCGACAAGTCTGTCAGGGGACCGCATTCCAATGAACGCGCGCCGACGATGCGGCTCAACCTCAGGGCGCCTTCCAGGCACTGCCGCGCCTGGGTCAGTTCGCCGAACCAGAGCCAGTCGCCACCCACGTTGGCCAACGCGATGGCTTCGCCCTGCGGGTCGCCCAACTCGCGCCAAATCGGCAGATCCTGCAGGTCCAGGCTCAGCCCCGTAACCTGGTCGTCCTTAATGCCTGCGATGTACGAGAGCGCATTGAGGAAGACGCCCTCGACCCTGCGCAGTCCTCGCGCTCGTGCCTCGGCCAGGCCGTCGCGAGCCAGCGCTTCGCCTGCGGACAAGTCGCCGAGCGCGCCCAAGGCATCGGCCAACAGACGCTGTGCGTGCAACCTCGCCTCCACGTCCCCGGCGCGCTCCGCGAATGCCATGGCCTGACGCGCGGCGGCCTCTTGCGCGCCAGGATCGGCGGTGCGCATGGCAAGCTGGCTGCGTCGCCTGGCGGCGTACGAGCGACGGCCATCATCGTCCAGTGCATCGGCCACCCGTTGCAGGCCATCGAGCGCGGCGCGTTGCTCGGCGCGATGGCCCTGCAGGTTCAACGCATGCTCCCGCACGAAGAGCAGCCGCCAGCGCAGCGCGAGCGTCTCGGGCCCTTCGGAGTCCGTGCTGCGGTCGAGCAGCGCGATGGCGCGCACGACGTGGCGCAACGCCACATCGTGCGCATAACGCGCCTTCGCGTGCTCGGCAGCGCGGGCGAAGAAGGCGCACGCCTGACTGCTCTCACCGGCCAACTCGAAGTGTTCGGCGGCGGCACCGAGAAAGTCGCTCGCACGTGCACCGGTCAGGCCGGCAAGCCAGGTCGCCGCCCGGGCGTGCAGCCCGCGTTTCGTGCGCCTGAGCAAGGTGGCATACGTCACCTCTTGCAGAATCTGGTGACTGAACGCGTATTCGCGCATGCCATCCATCGTGGCATTCAGCCGCGGCGGCGTGAGTCCACGCCGCACCAGCGCGGGCAGCGCTACCGGTGCTTGCACATCGAGCGCCGCCAAGGCCTGATCCCAGAACACCTGGCCGATCACACTGGCCTCCTGCAACGCCAGCCGTTCAGGCCCCGGCAGCCCGTCGAGCCGCGCTTGCAGCACACCCGTCAGCGAGGCAGGCACCTGCGTGGCGAGCAGCTTCTCGGGGCGCAGCGTCCACTGCGTGCCGGTGGTCGCGATGGCGCCCTGGTCGACCAGCATCTTCACCAGTTCTTCCATGTAGAAGGGGTTGCCTTCGGCACGCTCGGAGACGAGTTCGCTCAGGGCCGCGGGCGCTTGGGGCAGGCACTTCAGCAGTTCGCCAGCCAGCTGCCGGCTGGCGCTGTGGTCGAGTGGCTTCAAGTCGATGCGCTGGTGCACGCCACCTCCCCACTCGGCGCGTCGCTCGAATAGCGCAGGTCGGGTCAGCGCAAGCACCAGCATCGGCACATCGCGGTTCAGCTCGGACAACTCGCTCAAGAAGTCGAGCGTGCCCTCGTCGGCCCAGTGCAGGTCCTCGAGTTCCAGCACCACGGGCCGGTCGCCGCTGACCGAAAGTCTTCGAAAGACCTGCGCCGCAGCACGCAACGCGCGGTTGCGGATCTGCCTGGGGTCGTCAAGGATTCCTCTGACATGGCGGCTGCCGCTGTAGTCGATGCCGAGCAGGTGACCCAGCACGTGGGCATGACCCTCTGCGAGATCTGCGCCGTCTTCATGCAGGAAGAGCGGGACGATGCCTTGTTCAAACTTGGCCTTTGCGACTTCGAGCGTGTCGTCATCGGCAATCTGGAAACGCCAGGCCAGGACGTCGCGCAGCAAACCAAGCGGCTGGCTCTGGGTCTGAGGAGTGGCTCGGCCGCGGAAGACGAAGAAGGCCTCCGGCCGCGCCTCGGACCAAGCCTCGAACTCGTAGAGCAGCCGGCTCTTGCCGATACCGGCTTCGGCGACCACCGTCACCATGATCAGCTGCCTTTCCACGAACAGCCGATCGAAGGCCTGCTGCAGCAGAACGAATTCAGCATCGCGCCCGACCATGCGCGTAGCCACGCCTTCGATGCCGCGCGTACCGATGTGGAACGAGCGTGGCTTGGCTCGCAGTACGAGATAGCTTTGCACCGACTCGTCGAGGCCCTTGACCAGCAGGGGTGGCTGGGGCTCGACGTCGAACATCCCGCGCACTAGCGCATATGTGTCGTGGCTGACGCGCAGGGCGCCGGAAGGCGCAGTTTGTTCCATGCGCGCGGCAATGTTGACCGCGATGCCGCGGATGGTGCCTTCGGCATCGACTCCACCGCCCAGGAGCACGCCGCCGGTATGGATGCCGACGCGCACGTTGAAGCCCGGGTGATCGTAGGCGGTCTGCACTTCGCTGCCAAGAACCCGACCGAGTTCGAGGAGCACCAGACCGCAGCGCACCGCCCGTTCGGCATCGTCCTCTCGGACATCACCGGCACCGAACACCGCCAACAGGTTGTCGCCTGCGTATTGCAGCACCTTGCCCTGATGGGCTTCAACGACCTGGGAGGCGCGGGCGAGCGCGCCGTCCATCACCGCGCTGACGGCCTCGGGGTCGAGTTGCTGGGCAAGCGTTGTGGAGCCCACCACGTCGAGGAAGAGGATCGTGACCTGCTTCAGGGTCTGCGCCGGGTCGGCCGGCGTGGGTGATGGCGAGGGCGGAGCGGTCAGAGCGGTTAGCTTCGCGCGCAGGCCGGCCACGGATGCATCGACGACCGCGTCGCCGAGGAGGGCGCGCTGGGCTTCGAGCGCCTGGATACCGGCTTCCAGCTGTTGTTGCTCGGTCGACATCGGAGGCGAGGATAGCAACAGACTACGGGTGATTGCCCTCGGCCGACCAAGCTCGCGGATCGCAACGAGACGCAGGCGAGAAGCAGTCATTCGCGGCCGTCTGCTTCTGGCCGGGTGCCGCCCCATAGCAGCGCGAGGCCAAGGTCCGCTGAACACCACGTTGCCGACGTTGCCCTTGTTGACCTCGCCCGACTCGAACTCACTCAACGGGTCGCGGAGTTCGCAGACAAGGTGCCACGATCGTCAGAGCACCGCGCGCTCTTCTTTGAACTCCGAGAGGCACGGGCACAACCTCGAGAAGCTACGGACGGTGAGTCCGCAGTTCCTTTAAGCCGGCGAGTTGCTGCCGCTACCTCGTAGCTAACCGCAGCAAAGCGGACCGTCTCCACGGCAATTCAACGCGTTGGGTGAACTCGACGCTAACCCGGCGAACGTCGGCGATGCGACGCTGAGCGAACCGTCGCTCGGCGGTTCCCTTTGGCAAGACCCGGCCACTTGTTGACGTTCGACTCGTCTTGATGAGTGGCGGATTCAGACGGCTGCAGCCGTTCAATTTGGCGGACGAATGTCGGCGATTGCCGAGACCGTCGGTGAGCATTTCCCCGGGCAGCGGACCGCTCTACATTGAACCTTGACGTTCACCAGCAGGGCGCGTGGCCAGCGATGAGTTTGGCCCTGGCTCGCACTATCCGCTCGCCCATTCATCGAGAAGCGACTTGGCTCGCCGAAGATCGGGCGTATCGAAGCCCTCCGTGAACCATGCATAGACGCCGCCGAGCAGTTCTTGCGCTTCATCGCGCTTACCTTGCTCGTGCCACAAACTGGCCAGGCTTGTCGCGGCGCGCAATTCGAACGACTTGGCACCCTGTTCGCGGGCGACTTCGATAGCATTCTCAAAACAGCGTTCGGCGGCAACGGCATCGGGCGTCGGCACGCTGTAGCAGCAAGGCTCCTTCGAGTCGAAGGAACTCGGCGCGGTGCATGGTGTCTCGTATGGCGAGTAAGGGCTCGAGGACAGCGTGTGCCAGTTCTGCATCGCCAGCTTCCACGCACAAGTCGACCAATATGCTTGCCATCCACAACGTCACTATTTGACTCGACCTGGTTTTCGCAAGACGCTCATGAAGAAGGCGCAGTTGAGTGGGAGTATGGGGCACCTCCCGTGCCAGTTCGCTCAAGATGAAGAGTGTGTCGGCCCTGGCTTGGAGTCCGTGCTTGCTTGCAATGGCCGTCAGTTCATCTCCCAACCGAGCCGCCGCTTTCACTTCGCCGAGCTGATAGAGGACCCAACCTGCCTGGGGCAGAGCGACGGTTGTCATTGGGTGCTTGAGGCGATCGATGCTGGAGCGAAATGCCGCAAGATCGCGCTTGGCGCGCGCTGGAAACCCGATCAACCAGTTAGACATCGCGCTGCACCCCGAGCAACAAGCTTCGGGATCGTGTCCGCCATAGCTATAGCGCATATACCCGTGTCGTTCCGCTTGGTACATCGCGAATCCTTGCTCGAGGTGCACAAGGGCTTCGCGCGGTTGGCCCATCGCCAGCAGGATTACCCACAATAGATGGTGCGCTTCCAACTGCTCGCCGCCATCGTCGTCTCGGCTCGCCAGTTCGAGGAGCAGCCTGGCGGATTGCAGGGCTTCGGCGTAGCGTCCAGCCAAGAAACGGGTGTAGTTCAACCCCCAATTCACTTGAAATAGGCGCGGGCGGTCGGCGTGCCGCTCTGCCAAGGCCAGGGCCTGCCCGTACGAGGCTTCAGCTTCCGGCGAGCGACTGCCATACAACCCCCGCAGCACCGGCCCAGCGCAATCCGAATGTCCAGCGCCGCGGCATCGGTTTGGGCCGACTGCGGCAAGCGTTCCAGCAGAGCCAACGCCCTCTCGAACGCCGCCACAGCTTCCCGGTTCGCCCCACGCGTTACCGCCAGCCGCCCCGCCTCAGTCCACAGTTCGCTCGCGCGCTGCGCGGCGCCGGCTTGCTCGTGGTGGTGCGCCCGCAATTCCGGCAGTCCCGCAATCGTGCCGGGGTCAAGCTGCTCAAGCGCCTCGGCGATTTGCTTGTGGCGCAGCGCCCGCGTCGTCTTGAGCATGCAGTTGTACGCTGCGTCGCGTACCAGCGCGTGTTTGAACGCATAGCTAGCTCTCGGCCCTTCGGCGCGCCGAATCAGCAGGTCCGCCCCTTCCAGTTCGGCCAGGGACTTGTCCAACTGTGCCGCTGCGGTGTCTTGCAGCACCTGCGCAAGCAAGCTGCGCGTGAACTCGCGCCCGATCGCCGCGCCGGCTTGCGCCACCTCCTTGGCATCGGGCAGCCGGTCCAGCCGTGCCATCAGTGAGTCTTGCAGTGTCGACGGTATCGCGAGTTCGGGCAGCGCCCCGGTGAGACGATAGCCCGTTTGCGCTTGTTCGAGCAGACCCGACTGCAGCACGGTCTTCGTCAGCTCTTCAACGAACAGCGGCACGCCATCGGTCTTGCGGATGATCTCGGCCAGCACCTCTTGCGGCAGGGCGTACCTTGCGTGACCGCGTCGATCAACGCGGCGCATTGGCGTTGCCCCATGCGGTTCAGTGTGAGGTGCGTCAGGTGCACCGGTTTGCCCAGGTTTAGCGTCGTATCGGGCCGGCATGTGACGAGGGTGAGCAGCCGTGCGTCGCGCAGGCGATCGACGAGATTGGCAATCAGCTCCTGCGTCGTCGGGTCGATCCAGTGCGCGTCTTCGACCCACAGCCACACGGGTTGTTGCTGCGTCAGCTCGTGCATCAGGTCGACCAGGGCATTCAGGGTGCGCGCCTTTTGCTGTTGCGGCATCTGCGCCTCTTCTTCGCTCAAGCCCTCGTCGGCCAGGCCCATGAGGCGCAGCAATGCGCTCTGCCCTTCGGGGGCCAGCCCCGCAGTCATTTGGCTGACCTTGTGGCGCTGCTGCGATGCGTTGTCTGCGCTGCGATTCCCGCGGCGACCTTGAGGTGCTGCACCACCGGATAGAGCGCGCTGCCTCTGAAGTACGGCGAACACTGCAACACCACGGTGGCGTGCTCCTCGCCCGCGAGCCGTTCGCGCAGCGCTTGGCCGATGCGCGACTTGCCGATACCTGCTTCGCCGCAGAGGATGACGACCTGGCCTTCGCCGTCGCGGGCCAGAGCCCAGCGGTCGAGCAGGAGGGCGACCTCGCTGTCGCGCCCAACTAGGCTGCTGGGCGCTTTGTCGTGCTGGGCCTCGAAGCGGCTCGTCGATATCACGCTCGCCCAACACGCGCCAGGCGTGCACCGGAACATCGAAGCCTTTCACAGCGAGTGGTCTGAGTGGCTGGAGTTCGAAGGACGCATCCAGGAGTTGCCGGGTCGCCTGCGACAACGACAATTTCGCCGGGGGCCGCAAGCGCCTGCAGTCGCGCGGCCAGGTTGGGTGTCTCGCCGCTGGCGCTGTGCTCGGCAGCCGGTGTCCCCTGGCCGATTTGGCCGATCACGACCACGCCGGTGGCGATGCCGATGCGGGTCTGCATTGCGCTGCTGCCTGAGGCGTTCATTGCCGCGACTGCGGGCAGAACCGCGAGTGCCGCGCGCACCGCTCGGCTCGGATCATCCTCGTGGGCGCGCGGGTAGCCGAAGTAGGCGAGCACGCCGTCACCGAGCAGTTGCGCTACATGGCCTTCAAACGGTGCCACTGCGCCAACCACCGCCGCATGGAAAACGCCCAGCACGCCGCGCATCTCTTCGGGGTCCAGCCGGTTGGCCAGCACGCTGGAGCCCACCAGGTCGCTGAACATTACGGTGAGCTGGCGACGCTCAGCGGCTTGCTCACCCGTACCGGTGGGTCGCGTCGTGTGGGTCGTTGGCTGGCTGCGCGAAGTGGCTTCGATCAGACTCTGCCCGCAATCGCCACAGAATCGTTGGCCCGGCTCGTTGGCGCCACCGCACGCCGGGCACACCACGGCAAGCGGCGTGCCGCAGTCGGCGCAGAACCGCTTGCTCTGTGGATTGGCCGCGCCACAGCTCGAGCATTTCACGACTCACCTCTTGCTGGCTGAGTGAACGCAGTATCGAACTTTTGGCTGCGGCTGCGACCAACGCGTCGTGTTTCCAGGCGGTCGCCGGAACGACTGATCTGGCAGATGAGGCGGGGGAGCAGGCTCAGATCGACCAGGAAAACGCACTTCGCGGCGGCGGCGCATGGCGCAGACCGCTGCCCATCTGGTCGACCACCTCATCCCGCATGTG
>CAWHBZ010000035.1:0-242602 GCA_963827645.1 uncultured beta proteobacterium
GCTGGTGCGCGACGCCGGCAAGCCGAGTGGCAGTGGCAGGCCCCGGCCAAGGACGAGGCCGTTCATCGGCCAGGTCGACGGCGCTGGCCGAAGAGAAGCTGCGTGCCGCCTACCAGATCCGCAGCAAGCAGGCGCGCACGCAGGCCTGCCGCGAGGCCTACGCCGGGTGATGGGCGCGCTGAAGAGCGAGGGCGCCGAGTTCGACAGCGTCAAGGTCGAAGGCCTGCTGTTCGACATCGAAGCGCAGGATCGTGCGCAGCCAGATCCTGGCCGGCGAGCCGCGCATCGACGGCCGCGACACGCGCACCGTGCGCCCGATCGAGATCCGCACCGGCGTGCTGCCGCGCACCCACGGCTCGGCGCTGTTCACGCGCGGCGAGACGCAGGCGCTGGTCGCCGCGACGCTGGGCACCGAACGCGACGCGCAGCGCATCGACGCGCTGGCCGGCGAGTTCGAAGAGCGCTTCATGCTCCACTACAACATGCCGCCGTTCGCCACCGGCGAGACCGGCCGCGTCGGCAGCCCGAAGCGCCGCGAGATCGGCCATGGCCGCCTGGCCAAGCGCGCGCTGGTGGCGGTGCTGCCGAACAAGGAGGACTTCCCGTACTCGATGCGCGTCGTCTAGCGAGATCACCGAGTCGAACGGCTCGTCGTCGATGGCCCGCGTCTGCGGCGGCTGCCTGAGCCTGATGGACGCCGGCGTGCCGATGAAGGCGCACGTGGCCGGCATCGCGATGGGCCTGATCAAGGACGGCAACCGCTTCGCCGTGCTGACCGACATCCTCGGCGACGAGGATCACCTCGGCGACATGGACTTCAAGGTGGCCGGCACCGACGCCGGCGTGACCGCGCTGCAGATGGACATCAAGATCCAGGGCATCACCAAGGAGATCATGCAGGTCGCGCTGGCGCAGGCCAAGGAAGCGCGCCTGCACATCCTGGCCAAGATGGTCGAGGCGGTGGGCAGTGCCAAGACCGAGGTCAGCCAGTTCGCGCCGCGCCTGTACACGATGAAGATCAACCCGGAGAAGATCCGCGACGTCATCGGCAAGGGCGGCGCGGTGATCCGCGCGCTGACCGAAGAGACCGGCTGCACGATCGACATCGGCGAAGACGGCACGATCACGATCGCCAGCGACCGACGCCGACAAGGCCGAGTTCGCCAAGAAGCGCATCACCGAGATCACTGCCGAGGCCGAGATCGGCAAGGTCTACGAAGGCCCGGTCACCAAGATCCTCGACTTCGGCGCGCTGGTCAACATCCTGCCCGGCAAGGACGGCCTGCTGCACATCAGCCAGATCGCGCACCAGCGCGTCGAGCGGGTCGAGGACTTCCTGAAGGAAGGCCAGGTCGTCAAGGTCAAGGTGCTCGAGACCGACGAGAAGGGCCGCATCAAGCTGACGATGAAGGCGCTGCTCGAGCGGCCCGAAGGCATGGCCGAAGAGCGACCGCGGCGATCGCGACCGCCGCGCCGCGACCGCGGCGACCGGCCGCGCCGCGACCGCGGTGACCGCGGCGATCGCCCGCCGCGCCGCGACCGTGAGGCGCCGCGCGAAGAGCCGCGAAGGCGCCGAGCAGGCCGAGCACGACAGCAGCCGCTGCCGCAACAGAACCGCAGTGACTGACGAGCGCCGCGCCATGCGTGCCATCGAGATCACGGCCCCGGCGCGCCCGAGGTGCTGGAGCCTGACGAGCGGCCCGACCCGAGCCGGGGGCCGGCGAGCTGCTGATCGCGCGTGCAGGCGTCGGGCATCAACCGGCCCGATGTGCTGCAGCGCAAGGGCGCTGTACCCGATGCCGCCCGGCGTGTCCGACCTGCCGGGCCTGGAGGTCGCCGGCACGGTGGCCGGCGGTGACGCCAAGGCCTGGCGGCGGCCGGCCTGGCGGTCGGCGACGCGTCTGCGCGCTGGTCGCCGGCGGCGGCTACGCCGAGTTCTGCGTCGCGCCGGCCGGCCAGTGCCTGCCGGTGCCCAAGGGCCTGACGACATCGAGGCGGCCAGCCTGCCGGAGACCTTCTTCACCGTCTGGCAGAACGTGTTCCACATCGCCGGGCTGCAGGCCGGCGAGACGCTGCTGGTGCAGGGCGGCAGCAGCGGCATCGGCGTCACCGCGATCCAGCTGGCCAAGGCGCTCGGCGCGCGGGTCATCGTCACCGCCGGCAGCGACGACAAGTGCGCCGCCTGCGTCGCGCTCGGCGCCGACCATGCGATCAACTACAAGGCGCAGGACTTCGTCGCCGAGGTCAAGCGGCTGACCGGCGGCAGGGGCGCCGACGTCGTGCTCGACATGGTCGCCGGCGACTACCTCGGCGCGCGAGATCGAGTGCCTGGCCGAAGACGGCCGGCTGGCGGTGATCGCGGTGCAGGGCGGCGTGTAGAGCGAGATCGACGCCGGCGCGCTGCTGCGCAAGCGCCTGGCGATCACCGGCTCGACGCTGCGCCCGCGCTCGGTCGCCTACAAGGCGGTGCTGGCGCGCGACGCTGCGCGACAAGGTCTGGCCGCTGCTCGAAGCCGGGCCGCGTCAAGCCGGTCGATCCACCAGGTGTTCCCGGCCGCGCAGGCCGCCGCAGGCGCATGCGCTGATGGAGTCGAGCACGCACGTCGGCAAGATCGTCCTGACCTGGTGACGCGGAGGCGCATGACGCATGCGACGCAAGCTGGTCGTCGGCAACTGGAAGATGCACGGCAGCCGCCCGGCCAACGCCGAACTGCTGGCCGGCTCGTGCGCGGCCGGCCGTACGCTGCCGACGTGGCGGTGTGCGTGCCGTTTCCGTACCTCAGCGAGACCGCGGCCGCGCTGGCCGGCAGCGACCTGCGCTGGGGCGCGCAGGAGTGTCGGCGCACGAGCAGGGCGCCTACACCGGCGAGGTCTCGGCGGCGATGCTGCACGAGTTCGGCTGCCGCTACGCCATCGTCGGCCACAGCGAGCGCCGCGCAGTACCAGGCGAGAGCGACCAGCTGGTGGCCGACAAGGCGCAGGCCGCGCTGGCGCGCGGCGTGACGCCGATCGTCTGCGTCGGCGAGACGCTGGCGGAGCGCGAAGCCGGCCAGACCGAGGACGTCGTCAAGCGCCAGCTGTCGGCCGTGATCCACACGCTGGCGCACTGCGCCGGCGAGATGGTCGTGGCCTACGAGCCGGTGTGGGCCATCGGCACCGGCCGCACCGCCACGCCCGAGCAGGCGCAGGCGGTGCACGCGGTGCTGCGCGCGCAGCTGCAGGCCGCCACGCGCGCACGCCGACGCGATGAAGATCCTGTACGGCGGCAGCGTCAAGGCCGACAACGCCGCGACCCTGTTCGCGCAGCCCGACATCGACGGCGGGCTGATCGGCGGCGCCTCGTTGAAGGCCGCCGACTTCATCGCCATCTGCCGCGCCGCGGCGCTGAGCGCACCGACATCCAGCGAATCCTGGAGTTCTTTCAATCATGCAAATGTTGACGACATCTGCTGGCCGTGCAGCTGCTGTCGGCGCTGGCGATGATCGGCCTGGTGCTGATCCAGCACGGCAAGGGCGCCGACATGGGCGCCTCGTTCGGCAGCGGCGCCTCGGGCAGCCTGTTCGGCGCCACCGGCAGCGCCAACTTCCTGTCGCGCTCCACCGCGGTCTGCGCCACGGTGTTCTTCGTCTGCACGCTGGCGCTGGCCTTCTGTCCTGCGGCAGCGGCACAGGCGCGCCGCGGCGGCGGCAGCGTGCTCGACCGGCCCGCCCGGCGGCCAGCGCGCCCGCGCGGCGCACCCCGGCGCGTGATTCCCGGCGCCGTGATTCCCGGGCGGCCAGCGCGCACGCCCGCCGCGCCGGCCGCACCGGCCGCCGCTGCGGCCGCCCCGGCGCGCGTCGCAGGCCGCGACTCGGCCTTGCTCGCGTGCCGCAGCGCTCGCGTGTCAACGCGACAACGGCCGCGCTTTTGAGGCTAGAATTCTTGGCTGTTCCTGGGGCCTGCCTCAAGGCCTTGCCGGGCAATCGGGCTCTCAAGAACGACGTGCCGACGTGGTGAAATTGGTAGACACGCTATCTTGAGGGGGTAGTGGCGAAAGCTGTGCGAGTTCGAGTCTCGCCGTCGGCACCAAGATGCGACTCGACAGGTACTGAACCCTTGCGCAGCGCCCGTCCCGACACACGTCCTCATGGACCTGCAACCCTACCTGCCCGTCATCCTGTTCATCCTGGTGGGCATCGGTGTCGGCGTCGCGCCGCAGGTGATCGGTTTCATCTTCGGCCCCAACCGGCCCGACGCGGCGAAGAACAGCCCCTACGAATGCGGCTTCGAAGCCTTCGAGGACGCGCGCATGAAGTTCGACGTGCGCTACTACCTGGTGGCCATCCTCTTCATCCTGTTCGACCTGGAGATCGCCTTTCTCTTCCCGTGGGCGGTGGCGCTCAAGGAAATCGGGCCGACGGGCTTCTGGGCCATGATGATCTTCCTGGCCATCCTGGTCGTCGGCTTCGTCTACGAGTGGAAGAAGGGCGCCCTCGACTGGGAATGAAGGCAACGTACATGGGCATTGAAGGCGTTCTCAAGGAAGGCTTCGTCACCACCTCGGTCGACAAGCTGATCAACTGGTCGAAGACCGGCTCGCTGTGGCCGATGACCTTCGGCCTGGCCTGCTGCGCCGTCGAGATGATGCACGCCGGTGCGGCGCGCTACGACATCGACCGCTTCGGCATGCTGTTCCGCCCGAGCCCGCGGCAGAGCGACCTGATGATCGTCGCCGGCACGCTGTGCAACAAGATGGCGCCGGCGCTGCGCAAGGTCTACGACCAGATGGCCGAGCCGCGCTGGGTGCTGAGCATGGGCTCCTGCGCCAACGGCGGCGGCTACTACCACTACAGCTACTCGGTCGTGCGCGGCTGCGACCGCATCGTGCCGGTCGACGTCTACGTGCCCGGCTGCCCGCCGACGGCCGAGGCGCTGCTGTACGGCATCCTGCAGCTGCAGGCCAAGATCCGCCGCGAGAACACCATCGCGCGCCCTAACCTCCGATGACAGCCAAGCTCGACACCCTGCAGGCGGCGCTGCGAACCGAGCTCGGCGACAGGATCAGGAAGCTCGTGCGCGACCGCGGCGAGATCACCGTCACGGTCGGCGCCGACGACTACCTCGGCGTCGCGCGCACGCTGCGCGACCACCCGGCGCTGAGGTTCGAGCAGCTGATCGACCTGTGCGGCGTGGACTACTCGAGCTACAGGAACCAGCCCTGGGACGGCCCGCGCTACTGCGTCGTGCTGCACCTGCTGTCGGTGACGCACAACTGGCGCGTGCGGCTGAAGGTGTTCGCGCCCGACGACGAGATGCCGGTGGTGGCCTCGGTGACCGAAATCTGGTCGGCGCCAACTGGTTCGAGCGCGAGGCCTTCGACCTGTACGGCATCATCTTCGAGGGCCACCTCGACCTGCGCCGCATCCTCACCGACTACGGCTTCATCGGCCACCCGATGCGCAAGGACTTCCCGGTCAACGGGCCACGTCGAGATGCGCTACGACGCCGAGACGAAGCGCGTGATCTACCAGCCGGTGACGATCGAGCCGCGCGAGATCATGCCGCGCGTCGTCCGCGAAGACAAGTACGGCGGGCTGCACTAGTCATGGCCGAGATCAAGAACTACACGCTGAACTTCGGTCCGCAGCACCCGGCCGCGCACGGCGTGCTGCGCCTGGTGCTGGAACTCGACGGCGAGGTCATCCAGCGCGCCGACCCGCACATCGGCCTGCTGCACCGCGCCACCGAGAAGCTGGCCGAGAGCAAGACCTACATCCAGTCGCTGCCGTACATGGACCGGCTGGACTACGTGTCGATGATGTGCAACGAGCACGCCTACTGCCTGGCCATCGAGAAGCTGCTCGGCATCGACGTGCCCGAGCGCGCGCAGTACATCCGCGTCATGTTCGCCGAGCTGACGCGCATGCTGAACCACCTGCTGTGGCTGGGCGCGCACGGCCTCGACTGCGGTGCGATGAACATCCTCATCTACTGCTTCCGCGAGCGCGAGGACATCTTCGACATGTACGAGGCGGTGTCCGGCGCGCGCATGCACGCGGCCTACTTCCGCCCCGGCGGCGTCTACCGCGACCTGCCCGACTCGATGCCGCAGTACAAGGTCAGCCAAGCATCCGGAACGAGAAGGCGATCAAGGCGCTGAACGAGAACCGGCAGGGCTCGCTGCTCGACTTCATCGACGACTTCTGCAAGCGCTTCCCGAAGAACGTCGACGAGTACGAGACGCTGCTCACCGACAACCGCATCTGGAAGCAGCGCACCGTCGGCATCGGCGTCGTCACGCCCGAGCGTGCGCTGAACCTCGGCTTCACCGGCCCGATGCTGCGCGGCTCGGGCATCGAATGGGACCTGCGCAAGAAGCAGCCCTACGACGTCTACGACCGCATGGACTTCGACATGCCGGTCGGCGTCAACGGCGACACCTACGACCGCTACCTGGTGCGCATCGAGGAGATGCGCCAGGCCAACCGCATCGTGCAGCAGTGCGTCGACTGGCTGCGCAAGAACCCCGGCCCGGTGATCACCGACAACCACAAGGTGGCGCCGCCGTCGCGCGTGGACATGAAGGCCAACATGGAAGAGCTGATCCACCACTTCAAGCTCTTCACCGAAGGCATGCACGTGCCCGAGGGCGAGGCCTATGCGGCGGTCGAACACCCGAAGGGCGAGTTCGGCATCTACCTGGTCAGCGACGGCGCCAACAAGCCGTACCGGCTGAAGATCCGCCCGCCCGGCTTCCCGCACCTGGCGGCGCTCGACGAGATGGCGCGCGGCCACATGATCGCCGACGCGGTGGCGATCATCGGCACGATGGACATCGTGTTCGGCGAGATCGATAGATGAACTTCTCTCGCGAGCGACCACGACCAAGGCGCGCTTCGCGCGCGAAGTCGCCAAGTACCCGGCCGACCAGAAGCAGTCGGCGGTGATGGCCTGCCTGGCCATCGTGCAGCACGAGCAGGGCTATGTGTCGCGCCGAGGCCGAGGACGCCATGGCCGCCTACCTGGGCATGCCGCCGATCGCGGTGCACGAGGTGACCACCTTCTACAACATGTACAACCAGCAGCCGGTGGGCCGGTTCAAGCTCAACGTCTGCACCAACCTGCCGTGCCAGCTGCGCGACGGCCAGACGCGCTGGAGCACCTGTGCAGCAAGCTCGGCGTGAAGCCCTGCGGCACCACCGCCGACGGCTTGTTCACCGTGCAGCCCAGCGAATGCCTGGGTGCCTGCGCCGACGCGCCGGTGATGCTGGTCAACGACCGCCAGATGCTCAGCTTCATGAGCAACGAGCGGCTTGACGAACTGCTGCGACACGCTGAAGGCGAGCGCGCGATGAACATGCTGCCTGACCTGTCCAAGTTCCAGGCCAACGGCCTGGAGACCTGCTTCCACGACCGCCACATCGGCGCGCAGATCTACGCCGGCCTGGACGGCAGCAACTGGCGCCTGAAGGACTACGAAGCGCGCGGCGGCTACAGGCGCTGCGCAAGATCCTCGGCCTGGACGGCGGCGCCGGCATGACGCCCGACCAGGTCATCGCCGAGGTCAAGGCTTCGGGCCTGCGCGGCCGCGGCGGCGCCGGGTTTCCCACCGGCTGAAGTGGAGCTTCATGCCGCGCGCGCTCCCGGTGCCGAAGTACCTGGTGTGCAACTCCGACGAAGGCGAGCCCGGCACCTGCAAGGACCGCGACATCCTGGCCTACAACCCGCACATCGTCATCGAGGGCATGGCCATCGCCGCCTACGCGATGGGCGTCGAGCGTCGGCTACAACTACATCCACGGCGAGATCTTCGAGGTCTACGAACGCTTCGAAGAAGCGCTGCGAAGAAGCGCGCGCCGCCGGCTACCTGGGCGACAACATCCTCGGCAGCGGCTTCAGCTTCCAGCTGCATGCCTTCCACGGTTTCGGCGCCTACATCTGCGGCGAAGAGACCGCGCTGCTCGAATCGCTGGAAGGCAAGAAGGGCCAGCCGCGCTTCAAGCCGCCGTTCCCGGCCAGCTTCGGCCTCTACGGCAAGCCGACGACGATCAACAACACCGAGACCTTCGCCGCGGTGCCGTGGATCATCAACCACGGCGGCCAGGCGTACCTGGCGATCGGCAAGCCCAACAACGGCGGCACCAAGATCTTCTCGGTGGTCGGCGACGTCGAGCGCCCGGCAACTACGAGATCCCGCTGGGCACGCCGTTCTCCAAGCTGCTCGAACTGGCCGGTGGCGTGCAGCGGCGGCGGAAGCTGAAGGCGGTGATTCCCGGCGGCTCGTCGGCGCCGGTGCTGCCGGCCGCGATCATGATGGACATGACGATGGACTACGACGCCATCGCCAAGGCCGGCTCGATGCTGGGCTCGGGCGCGGTCATCGTGATGGACGACACGCGCTGCATGGTCGAGCCTGCTGCGCCTGTCGTACTTCTACAGCACGAGTAGCTGCGGCCAGTGCACGCCGTGCCGCGAAGGCACCGGCTGGCTGTGGCGCATGGTGCACCGCATCGAGCACGGCCAGGGCAGGGCCGACGACCTGGAGCTGCTCGACTCGGTGGCCGACAACATCATGGGCCGCACCATCTGCGCGCTGGGCGACGCGGCGGCGATGCCGGTGCGCGGCATGCTCAAGCACTTCCGCGACGAGTTCGTCTACCACGTCGAGCACAAGCGCTGCATGGTGGGGCCGGGAGCACAGCGCTTGGCCAAGGTGGCCGACCTGGCAACCGCCTGACGCAAGCAGAACCCATGGTCGAAATCGAACTCGACGGCAAGAAGGTCAGCGTGGCCGAAGGCAGCATGGTGATGCATGCGGCCGACGCGGCGGGCACCTACATCCCGCACTTCTGCTATCACAAGAAGCTGAGCATCGCGGCCAACTGCCGCATGTGCCTGGTCGAGATCGAGAAGGCGCCCAAGCCGATGCCGGCCTGCGCCACGCCGGTGACGCAGGGCATGATCGTGCGCACCAAGAGCGACAAGGCGATCAAGGCGCAGCAGTCGGTGATGGAGTTCCTGCTCATCAACCACCCGCTCGACTGCCCCATCTGCGACCAGGGCGGCGAGTGCCAGCTGCAGGATCTGGCGGTCGGCTACGGCGGCTCCGCCTCGCGCTACACCGAAGAAAAGCGCGTCGTCTTCCACAAGGACGTCGGCCCGCTGATCTCGATGGAAGAGATGAGCCGCTGCATCCACTGCACCCGCTGCGTGCGCTTCGGGCAGGAGATGGCCGGCGTCATGGAACTCGGCATGAAGCACCGCGGCGAGCATTCCGAGATCACCACCTTCGTCGGCCGCACGGTCGACAGCGAGCTGTCGGGCAACATGATCGACATCTGCCCGGTCGGCGCGCTGACCAGCAAGCCGTTCCGCTACAGCGCGCGCACCTGGGAGCTGTCGCGCCGCAAGAGCGTGAGCCCGCACGACTCCACCGGCGCCAATCTGGTCGTGCAGGTCAAGGGCGACCGCGTGATGCGCGTGGTGCCGCTGGAGAACGAAGCCGTCAACGAGTGCTGGATCGCCGACCGCGACCGCTTCAGCTACGAAGCGCTGAACGCCGAGTCGCGGCTGAAGAGCCGATGATCAAGCAGGGCGGGCAGTGGCAGGCGGTGGACTGGAACACCGCGCTCGGCTACGTCGCCGACGGCCTGAAACGCATCAAGGCCGAGCACGGGCCACAAGGCATCGGCGCGCTCGGCTCGCCGCACAGCACGCTGCGAAGAGCTGCACCTGCTGGCCAAGCTGGTGCGCGGCCTGGGCAGCGAGAACATCGACCACCGCCTGCGCCACGGCGACTTCGGCAATCGCGCCAGTGACGGTGCCGCGCGCTGGCTCGGGCTGCCGATCGCCGCGCTGTCGACGCTCGATCGCGCGTTGGTGATCGGCTCGTTCCTGCGCAAGGACCATCCGCTGTTCGCGCTGCGCATCCGCCAGGCCGCTCGCCGCGGCGGCCAGGTGATGAGCCTGCACGCGCGTGCACGACGACTGGGCGATGCCGGTGGCGCACAAGGTCACCGCCGCCCCGAGCGCGTGGGCGCAGGCGCTGGCCGACGTGGCCGGTGCAGTGGCCGAGGCCAAGGGCGTTGCCGCGCCAGTGGCCGGCAACGCCGACGACGCGGCACGCGCGGTCGCCAGCCGAGTTGCTGTCGGGCCAACGCAAGGCCATCCTGCTCGGCAACGCCGCCATGCAGCATCCGCAGGCCGGCACGCTGCTGGCGCTGGCGCATTGGATCGCCGAGCAATGCGGCGCATCCGTCGGCGTGCTCGGCGAAGCGGCCAACAGCGTCGGCGCGCAATGGGTGCGCGCGCTGCCGGGGCCCGCGGGTCTGAACGCCGGGCAGATGCTGTCGCAGCCGATGAAGGCGCTGCTGCTGCTGAACGTGGAGCCAGCGCATCGATGCCGCCGACCCGGCCGCCGCGCGCGCGGCGTTGCAAGGGTCGGGGCTGGTGGTTGCGCTGACGCCGTTCCGCGACGCCGCGGTCGACAACGCCGACGTGCTGCTGCCGATCGCGCCGTTCTCCGAGACCGCGGGCACCTTCGTCAATGCCGAAGGCGCGGCGCAGAGCTTCCTCGGCGTCGTCAAGCCGTTCGGCGAGGCGCGGCCGGCGTGGAAGGTGCTGCGGGTGCTCGGCAACCTGCTCGGTCTGCCGGGCTTCGATCAAGACAGCTCGGAGGTCGTTCGCGACGAGGCCCTGTGCGGCCACCGACTCGCTGACCCGGCTGTCGAACGCCCCGGTCGCGGCGCCAGCGCTGCCAGCTGCTGTGCGCGGCCTCGAGCGGGTGTCCGACGTGCCGATCTATTGCACCGATGCGCTGGTGCGCCGCGCGGCGGCGCTGCAGGCCACGCGCGACGCGCAGGCGCCCGTGGTCGGCGTGCCGACCGCGCTGTGGCAGCAACTCGGTCTGCAGGCCGGCGCCCGAGTGCGCGTGTCGCAAAACGGCGCTACCGCGGTGTTGCCCGCGCGCGAGGATCCGTCGCTGGCGGCCACCGCGGTGCGCGTGGCGGCGGGGCATGCGAGCACCGCGTCGCTGGGCGCGATGTTCGGCGCGATCAGCGTCGCTGCCGCCTGAGGGCCACCGGTGCTGGCGCAACTCAACGACTACGGCGTCTCGATGTTCGGCGCGGCTGGCTGGGCCGCTGCGCTGACGGTGGGCTGGGACCTGATCAAGATCATCGCGCTGATCGTGCCGCTGCTGTGCTGCGTGGCCTACCTGACGCTGTGGGAGCGCAAGGCCATCGGCTGGTCGCAGATCCGCCCCGGCCCCAACCGCGTGCGGCCCGTTCGGCCTGTTGCAGCCGATCGCCGACGCGGTGAAGCTGATCTTCAAGGAGATCATCCGTCCGACGGCGGCCAACAAGGGCCTGTTCTTCCTCGGCCCGGTGATGACCATCATGCCGGCGCTGGCCGCCTGGGCGGTGGTGCCGTTCGGCCCCGACCGCGCGGTGTCCAACATCAACGCCGGCCTGCTGTTCCTGATGGCGATCACCTCGCTCGAGGTGTACGGCGTCATCATCGCCGGCTGGGCGTCGAACTCGAAGTACGCGTTCCTCGGCGCGCTGCGCGCGTCGGCGCAGATGGTCAGCTACGAAATCGCGATGGGCTTCGCGCTCGTCGTCGTGCTGATGGTCTCGGGCAGCCTCAACATGACCGAGATCGTGCAGGTGCAGGAGCGCGGCTGGTTCGCCGACCACGGCGCCACGTTCCTGTCGTGGAACTGGCTGCCGCTGCTGCCGATCTTCATCGTCTACTTCGTCTCGGGCCTGGCCGAGACCAACCGCCACCCGTTCGACGTGGTGGAGGGCGAATCCGAAATCGTCGCCGGCCACATGATCGAGTACTCGGGCATGGCGTTCGCGATGTTCTTCCTCGCCGAGTACGCCAACATGATCCTGGTGTCGGTGCTCGCGGTGACCATGTTCCTCGGCGGCTGGACCGCGCCGATCTCGTTTTCGCTGCTCGGCATGGCCACCCCCGAGTGGATCGTCAAGACGCAGTGGTTCTGGGACTGGTGCTGGCTGTTCGGCAAGACCTTCGCCGTCGTCACCATGTTCCTGTGGGTGCGCGCCACGTTCCCGCGCTTCCGCTACGACCAGATCATGCGGCTGGGCTGGAAGATCTTCATCCCGGTCACGCTGGTGTGGCTGGTGGTGGTGGGCCTGTGGATGCAGACCCCGCTGAACATCTGGAAGTAGACCGCTTATGGCCAGCTGCCACGTCATCGATCAAGGACTTCTTCTCCAGCTTCATGCTGCTGGAGCTGCTCAAGGGCATGAAGCTCACCGGGCGCCACTTCCTGCACAAGAAGATCACCATCCAGTTCCCGGAAGAGAAGACGCCGCTGTCGCCGCGCTTTCGCGGCCTGCACGCGCTGCGCCGCTACGAAAACGGCGAGGAGCGCTGCATCGCCTGCAAGCTGTGCGAGGCGGTGTGCCCGGCGCTGGCCATCACGATCGAGAGCGACGTGCGCGACGACGGCACGCGCCGCACCACGCGCTACGACATCGACCTCACCAAGTGCATCTTCTGCGGCTTCTGCGAGGAGAGCTGCCCGGTCGACTCGATCGTCGAGACCCACATCTTCGAGTACCACGGCGAAAAGCGCGGCGACCTCTACTTCACCAAGGACATGCTGCTGGCGGTGGGCGACCGCTACGAAAAGGAAATCACCGCCGCCCGGGCGGCCGACGCCAAGTACCGCTGACGCTGCAGCGGCGTTTTCGCACAACAACAAACCATGACCACCACCAGCGCGCTCTTCTACCTGTTCTCGGCGGTGCTGCTGTTCGCGGGCGCCGCGTGATCACCGCGCGCAGCACGGTGCACGCCGCGCTGTACCTGGTGCTGGCGTTCGGCAACGCGGCCTGCGTCTGGCTGCTGCTGCGCGCCGAGTTCCTGGCCATCGCGCTGGTGCTGGTGTACGTGGGCGCGGTGATGGTGCTGTTCCTGTTCGTGGTGATGATGCTCGACCTCAACAGCGACCGCTTCCGCGAGGGCTTCTGGAAGCACATGCCGCTGGCCGGGCTGGTGGGCGCGGTCATCGCGCTGGAGATGGCGCTTCGTGCTGATCCGCGGCTTCGACATGCGCAGCGCGCCGCCGATGGCCGACGCCGCGTCTGGAGATGGGCAACACCAAGCTGCTCGGCGTCGGCGATCTACACGCGCTACCTGTATCCGCTGCAGGTGGCCGCCGTGCTGCTGCTGGTGGCCATCATCGCGGCGATCTCGCTGACCTTGCGCCACCGCAAGGACAGCCGCTACATCGACCCGGCCGAACAGATGAAGGCCCGCAAGGCCGACCGCCTGCGCATCGTGCAGATGAAGCCGGTGGTCGAGCCAAGCCGGCGACTCCCGACGCACCGGCGGGTGGAGCGGCCAAGCCATGATCGCCGCCCGGCCGCTCCGAAGGCGATCGCTCCCCAAGGGCCACGAAGGCCGGCCCCTAGAGCCCTGGGGACGGTGCGCAGCACCGAAGGGGGCTCAATTGAACCTCGGCGTCATCACGCTCGGTCACTACCTGTCGCTCGGCGGCCTGCTGTTCGCGCTGTCGGTGGTGGGCATCTACCTGAACCGGCACAACCTGATCGTGCTGCTGATGGCCATCGAGTTGATGCTGCTGGCGGTCAACCTCAACTTCGTGGCCTTCTCGCACTACCTGGGCGACATGCAGGGCCAGGTGTTCGTGTTCTTCATCCTCACGGTGGCGGCCGCCGAATCGGCGATCGGCCTGGCGATCCTGGTGGTGCTGTTCCGCAACCGCGCCACCATCGACGTCGAAGACCTCGATGCATTGAAGGGCTGAGACAAGACGCGCCATGGCCTCGACCATTTCTTCCAATCTGCTGCTGGTGGTCGCGTTGGCGCCGTTGGTGGGCGCCGTGGTGGCCGGGCTCGGCGGCAGCGTGGTCGGCCGCAAGGGCTCGCACCGCATCACGATCCTCGGCGTGCTGGTGTCGTTCATCGCGTCGGCCATCGTGCTCAAGCAGGTGGTGTCGACGGCGCGCGCTTCAACGCCACCGTCTACGAGTGGATGGTGGTCGGCGGCCTGAAGATGGAGATCGGCTTCCTGGTCGACGGCCTCACCGCGATGATGATGGCGGTGGTGAGCTTCGTCTCGCTGATGGTGCACATCTACACCATCGGCTACATGGAAGACGACGACGGCTACCAGCGTTTCTTCGCCTACATCTCGCTGTTCACGTTCTCGATGTTGATGCTCGTGATGAGCAACAACTTCCTGCAGCTGTTCTTCGGCTGGGAGGCGGTGGGCCTGGTGAGCTACCTGCTGATCGGCTTCTGGTTCAAGCGGCCCACCGCGATCTTCGCCAACCTGAAGGCGTTCATCGTCAACCGCGTCGGCGACTTCGGCTTCATCCTCGGCATCGGCCTGATCGTCACCTATGCCGGCACATTGAGTTATGCCGAGGCCTTCGCCAAAGGCGGCGAGTTGGCCAAGATGGCGTTCCCGCTTCCATTGTTCGGTGGCGAGTGGATGCTGATCACGGTGATCTGCATCTGCCTGTTCATCGGCGCGATGGGCAAGAGCGCGCAGTTCCCGCTGCACGTGTGGCTGCCCGATTCGATGGAAGGCCCGACGCCGATCTCGGCGCTGATCCACGCCGCGACGATGGTGACCGCCGGCATCTTCATGGTGGCGCGCATGTCGCCGCTGTTCGAGCTGTCGGACACCGCGCTCAACGTGGTGTTGGTGATCGGCGCCATCACGGCGCTGTTCATGGGCTTCCTCGGCGTCGTGCAGAACGACATCAAGCGCGTGGTCGCGTACTCGACGCTGAGCCAGCTGGGCTACATGACGGTGGCGCTCGGCGTGTCGGCGTATTCGGTGGCGGTGTTCCATCTGATGACGCACGCCTTCTTCAAGGCGCTGCTGTTCCTGGCCGCGGGCTCGGTGATCATCGGCATGCACCACGACCAGGACATCCGCAACATGGGTGGCCTGGCCAAGTACATGCGCATCACCTGGATCACGTCGCTGCTGGGCTCGCTGGCGCTGATCGGCACGCCGTTGTTCGCCGGCTTCTACTCGAAGGATTCGATCATCGAGGCGGTGCACGCCAGCCAGCTGCCGGGTGCCGGGTTCGCGATGTTTGCGGTCACTGCGGGCGTGTTCGTGACCGCCTTCTATTCGTTCCGCATGTTCTTCCTGGTGTTCCACGGCCAGGAGCGTTTCCACCACAAGCCGTTCCCCGGCGAACACGACCACCACGACGACCACGGTGCAGGCTCGCACTATCCGCACGAGTCGCCGTGGGTGGTGACGGGGCCGCTGGTGCTGCTGGCCATTCCGTCGGTGGTGATCGGCGCGCTGACGATCGGGCCGATGCTGTTCGGCGGCTTCTTCACGGACTCGATCGCGGTCGATGCCACGCGCCACGGCGCGATGAAGGAACTGGCGGAGCACTTCCACGGCGCCACCGCGATGGCGCTGCACGCGCTGACGCACGCTGCCGTTCTGGCTGGCCGCCGCCGGTGTGGCGACGGCGTGGTGGTTCTACCTGAAGCAGCCGTCGATCCCGGCGGCGCTGGCGCGCACGCTTCGGCCCCATCGTGCGCCTCCTCGAGAACAAGTACTACATGGACTGGATCAACGAGAACGTGCTGGCGCCGGCCGCGCGCGGCGTGGGCCGCGGCTTGTGGAAGGGCGGCGACCTCGGGCTGATCGACGGCGTGGCGATCAACGGCTCGGCCGCCGCGGTCAACGGCATTCGCGCGCGTCGTGCGCCTGCTGCAAACCGGCCACCTGTACTGGTATGCGCTGGTCATGCTGCTCGGTGTGTTCGGCCTGCTGACCTGGCGCATCTGGCCGAACCTGGCGCCGGCGCTCTGCTTCCTTCTGGGGGCGCTGAGATGGGCCTTCTGAGCGCCGCCATCTGGCTGCCCATCGCCGTCGGCGTGCTGCTGTTCGCGTGGGGCACGATCGGCAACGCGCGCGCCGTGCGCTGGGTGGCGCTGCTCGGCGCGATCGCGTCGCTGCTGGTGACGTTGCCGCTGATCAGCGGCTTCGACACCGCACACCGGCGACCATGCAGTTCGTGGAGAACCAGCCCTGGATCGAGCGCTTCAACGTGCGCTACCACCTCGGCGTCGACGGCATCTCGATGTGGTTCGTGCCGCTGACCGCGTTCATGACCGTGGTCGTGGTGCTGGCCGGCTGGCAGGTCATCACCGAGCGCGTCGCGCTGTACATGGGCTCGTTCCTGGTGCTGTCGGGCCTGATGGTGGGCGTGTTCTGCGCGCTCGACGGCGTGCTGTTCTACACCTTCTTCGAGGGCACGCTGATCCCGATGTACCTGATCATCGGCGTCTGGGGCGGACCCAAGCGCGTCTACGCGGCGTTCAAGTTCTTCCTGTTCACGCTCGCCGGCTCGCTGCTGATGCTGGTGGCGCTGATCTACCTGTACTTCAAGAGCGGCGGCAGCTTCGACATCCTCACCTGGCACAAGCTGCCGCTGCGCGAGCGGCGCGCAGAGCTGGCTGTTCTTCGCCTTCCTGGCGGCGTTCTCGGTCAAGGTGCCGATGTGGCCGGTGCACACCTGGCTGCCCGATGCGCACGTCGAGGCGCCCACCGGCGGCTCGGTGGTGCTGGCGGCGATCATGCTCAAGCTCGGCGCCTACGGCTTCCTGCGCTTCTCGCTGCCGATCGTGCCCGACGCCAGCCGCGAATGGGCCTGGTTCATCATCGCGCTGTCGCTGATCGCGGTGATCTACATCGGCCTGGTGGCGCTGGTGCAGAACGACATGAAGAAGCTGGTGGCGTACTCGTCGATCGCGCACATGGGCTTCGTGACGCTCGGCTTCTTCATCTTCAGCGACCTCGGCATCTCGGGTGGCCTGGTGCAGATGATCAGCCACGGCTTCATCTCGGGCGCGATGTTCCTGTGCATCGGCGTGCTCTACGACCGCGTGCATTCGCGCGAGATCTCGGCCTACGGCGGCGTGGTCAACACGATGCCCAAGTTCGCCACGCTTGGCGGTGCTGTTCGCGATGGCCAACTGCGGCCTGCCCGGCACCAGCGGCTTCGTCGGCGAGTGGATGGTGATCCTCGGCACCGTGAAGACCAGCTTCTGGCTCGCCGCGCTGGCCGCCACCACGCTGGTGTTCGGCGCCGCCTACACGCTGTGGATGGTCAAGCGCGTGTACTTCGGCGACGTCGCCAACGCCGACGTCAAGGCGCTGGCCGACCTCGACGCCCGCGAGCTGGCCGGTGCTGTCGGTGCTGGCGATCGCGGTGCTGTGGATGGGCGTGTATCCCAAGCCCTTCACCGATGTGATGAACGTGTCGGTGGGCGAGCTGATCAAGCACGTGGCAGCCCAAGCCCAAGCTGCGAATCGAACTCAGGAACGCACTGGACACATGAACTGGAGCGTCGTCCTCCCCGAGATCGTGCTGCTCACGATGGCGTGCGTCGTGGCGATGGTCGACCTCTTCGTCACCGACCCGCGGCGCCGCGTCACCTACTGGCTCACGCAGGCGAGCTTCGTCGTCGTGGCGGCGCTGCACCTGTGGTTGCTGCAGGACAGCCCGGCCCTACGGCATGCAGGACATGGTGGTCAGCGACCCATGGGCCATGCGCTGGCGTTCTTCGCCACCGTGGCGATGATCTTCACGGTGGCCTACGCGCAGCCCTACGTGGCGTCGCGCGACATGCTCAAGGGCGAGTTCTTCACGCTGGCGATGTTCGTGCTGCTGGGCATCTCGGTGATGACCGCGGCCAACAACTTCCTGATGGTCTACCTCGGCCTGGAGCTGATGAGCCTGTCGCTGTACGCGCTGACCGCGCTGCGGCGCGACCATGCGGTGGCCACCGAGGCGGCGATGAAGTACTTCGTGCTCGGCGCGTTGGCCAGCGGCTTCCTGCTCTACGGCCTGTCGATGATGTACGGCGCCACCGGCACGCTGACGATCCCCGACGCCTTCACCGCCATCAACAGCGGCCGCATCAACAAGGAGGTGCTGAGCTTCGGCGTCGTGTTCGTCGTCGCCGGCCTGGCCTTCAAGCTCGGCGTGGTGCCGTTCCACATGTGGGTGCCCGACGTCTACCACGGCGCGCCGACGCCGGTGACGCTGATGATCGGCGGCGCGCCCGAGTTCGCGGCCTTCGCCATCACCATCCGGCTGCTGGTCGAAGGCCTGAGCGGCCTGGCGCCCGAGTGGCAGCAGATGCTGGTGGTGCTGTCGGTGGCCTCGCTGGTGCTCGGCAACCTGGCGGCCATCGCGCAGAGCAACCTGAAGCGCATGCTGGCCTACTCGACCATCGGCGCAGATGGGCTTCATGCTGCTGGGCCTCACGCCCACGGTGATCGGCGCCAACACGCTGTCGGCGGCCAACGCCTACAGCTCGTCGATGTTCTACATCGTCACCTACGTGCTGACCACGCTCGGCACCTTCGGCCTGATCATGCTGCTGTCGCGCCAGGGCTTCGAGAGCGAGGAGATCAGCGATCTGGCCGGCCTCGGCCAGCGCGCGCCGTGGATGGCCGGCGTGATGACGCTGCTTGATGTTCTCGCTGGCCGGCGTGCCGCCGCTGGTGGGCTTCTACGCCAAGCTGTCGATCCTGCAGGCACTGGTCACCACCGCCGAGGTGTTCTACATCGCGCTGGCGGTGTTCGCGGTGCTGATGTCGCTGGTCGGCGCGTTCTACTACCTGCGCATCGTCAAGGTGATGTACTTCGATCCGCCGGCTGCCGGCATGCCGGCGATCCAGAGCGGCACCGGGGTGAGCGCCTGCTGGCCGTCAACGGCGCCGCGGTGCTGGTGCTGGGGCTGCTTGCCCGGCGGCCTGATGGCGATGTGCCGCGACGCCATCCTGAAGGCGCTCACCAGTTGAGCGCACCGCTGCCGACCGGCACACGGCGGGCGCGCATGGCGCCCGATCCGCAGGCCGCACCGGCGCACCAGCTCGAGCGCTTCGTCAGCGGCGAGCAGGTGTTCAAGGGCGCGCTGCTCGACGTGCGGCGCGACGTCGTCGCGATGCCCGACGGCGCTCACGCCACGCGCGAATACGTCGTGCATCCCGGTGCCGTGGTGGTGGTGCCGATGCTCGACGACGGCCGCCTGGTGTTGGAGCGTCAGTACCGCTATCCGGTCGGTCGGGCGATGCTCGAGTTCCCGGCCGGCAAGATCGACGCCGGCGAACCCGCGCTGCAATGCGCGCAACGCGAGCTGGCCGAGGAAACCGGCTATCGCGCTCGCCAGTGGGCGGTGGCCGGCGTGCTGCACAACGCGATGGCCTATTGCACCGAGGTGATCCACATCGTGTTCGCGCGCGAGCTGACCGAGGGCCAGCGTGCGCTCGACGACGGTGAGCTGATCGACCTGGTGCTGATGAGCGAGGCCGAACTCGATGCCGCGGCGGCGCGCGGCGACCTCACCGATGCCAAGACGTTGGTTTCGCTGATGTGGCTGCAAAAGTGGCGCAATGGTGCCTGGCCATTGCAATGGTTCACGGCCCCCTGAGTGTGCTCGTCGTCGATAATGCGCCTGTCATGAAGGTGCTCAACCTGCGTTGTTCCAACGGCCACGGCTTCGAGGGCTGGTTCGCCTCGGACGACGAGTTCATGGAGCAAAACGGCAGCGGCGCGCTGTCAGTGCCCGTTGTGCGCCGACAGCGTGATCACGCGCTTGCCCAGTGCGCCGCGGCTCAATCTCTCGGGCGCCCGCGACGGCGGGCGCCGGTCGAGCGTGCCGTCGCCGCGGCGCCCGCTGCTGCCGACCCGCAGGCCAACGAGGTGCAGGCGATGTGGCTGAAGGCGGTGCGCCACGTGCTGGCCCACACCGAAGACGTCGGCGAGCGGTTTGCCGAAGAGGCGCGCCGCATCCACTACGGCGAGGCGCCCGAACGCGGCATCCGCGGCCAGGTGAACCCCGAGCAACGCGACGAGCTGATCGAAGAAGGCATCGAGATCTTCGCGCTGCCGCTGCCGCGCGCACTCGACGGCCCGCTGCAGTGAGCGCGGCTGCCTGTGGCGCCGGGTCGCCTCGGCAGGGCATGTGAACCACGGCGCAACGGCACGGCGACTGGCCGCGTCCGCCTGCGTAATCGACACACTCGTTACGCTGCCCCGGCAGCCTCGGCGACGAACGACGCGATAGTGTTCGCCGCGCTGTGCGACCAACGACGCGGCCGCTACGATCGAGCTGCCCCCTGTCATTCGCATGAGAACCTCGCTGCAAGCCCTGTTCGCGGCCGCCGCGGCCGCGGCGCTGATCGCCTGCGGCGGGGGCTCGGATTCTGCTGCGCCTGCGCCGCCCAGCGCGGCGGCACCGGCACCTGCGCCGGCGCCTTCCCCAGGGCCCGCGCCTGCTCCAGCGCCTGCCCCGCCACCGGCGCCCGCACCGCCCGGGCGACCATGCGATCGCCGGCATCGACTTCGCGCAATCGATGGTGTTCGCCAGCGGCGATGCCGAGCTCGTGCTGGCCGGCAAACGCGCGACGCTGGTCAAGGTCAACGTCGTGGCGCCCACGTCGCCGGCCATCAAGCCCAGCGGCATCGTGCGCGTCGACGACGCCGGCGGCGCGTTGCTGGGCGAGTTGCCGTTGAGTGCTCCGAGCGGCAGCTTGCCGAGCACGGCACCGACGCGGCCCAGCTTCGCCGACAGCTACAGCGCGACCATTCCCGCCGAGTTGGTGCGCGCCGGCATGCGCGTGAGCGCGTTGTTCACGCCATCGGCGAGCAACGCGTTGACCGTCACGCCGCGCGTCGGCGGCAGCGTCGCGTTGCGCGTGGTCACGGTGCCGGTGCAGATCGGCAGCACGGTCGGCCAGGTGGTGGCCGACTCCGACGCCTACCTGCGCGCGCGCCTGCCGGCCGGCCCAGGTCACGCGGGTCGACCACGCGCCGATGGTGTCGGCGCAGGTGACCACGCTGCCCACCACGTCCGACGAGTGGAGCACGGCGTTCAGCCGCATCCTCGGCGAGGTCGACGACCTGCACCTGCTCGAGAACGCGTCGTCGCGCACGCTGTACTTCGGCTTCATTCCCAAACGAACTCCGGCCTGGCCGGCATGGGCTATCGGCCCGGCAATGCGGCGGTCGGCCTTCGACCTGCCCACCAGCCCGGCGCCGTGCGCGAGACGATGGTGCACGAGATCGGACACAACCTGAGCCTGCGCCACGCGCCGTGCGGCGACCCGTCGAGCCCCGATCCGAACTACCCGTATGCCAACGCGGCGATGGGCGCCGGCAACCGCTTCATCTGGGGCTACGACGCCGCGGCCAACCGCTTCATCGACCCGACGCCGAGCAGCGTGCACGACGTCATGAGCTATTGCAGCGGCGACTGGTTCTCCGACTACAACTACCGCCTGATGCAGGTGTTCCTGACGCCGTCGGACCGCACGCTGGAGGCGACGTCGAGCGCGCGCAGGCCAGCCGCAGCCGGCACCGACGAGCAAGAGCTGCTGGTCGTCAGCGGCGACATCGACGCGCAGGCGGCGTGCACCTGGATCCGGTCAAGGCCGCGACCGGCACGCCGCGGCCGCGCCCGCAACGGGCCGTATCTGCTGCGCATCACGCGCGAGTGCGGCGCAGTGATCGAGCAGCCGTTTGCCGAGCCGCGAGCTCGACCACGAGCAGTGACCGCCAGCGCTTCGGTTTCACGATGGCGCATCCGGGGCGCGATCGACCGGGCGCAGATCGTGCACGGCGGCCGCGTCGTGTCTGCAGCGCGCGTCGCGGGCGCAGGCCCTGGCGAGCGCCCATCGGCGCCGAGCAGCGTGCAGGCCAGCGAGCAAGGCAGGACGCTGCAACTGCAGTGGGATGCCGGGCCGCCATCCGTACCTGACGGTGACCCACGTTGGGCGCCGGCGCACCGTGATCGCGCTCGACCTGCAAGGCGGCCAGGCCACGCTGCCGACCGGCGCGCTGCCGCCTGGCGGGCGCTATGAGTTCGGCCTGTCCGACGGCGTGAACTCGCGCCGTGTGCACTGGGCTCGCTGAGCGCACGCCGCCTGCATTGGGCGCGCTGAGCGCGCGACGACGCCATCACCAGCCCCGGGCCCACCCTCGGATTAGGGCGTGTCGCACGACGCGTCACGCTGCGCCAACATCGGTGACGAACTCTGGGTGCGACGCCTGCGGCGGCAGGGCCGCACGCGTCGACTGTGTAGTTCGAGGGGCGACGCTTGGTTCATTTGATTTGCTTGCGCTGCAACCATCCGAACTCGTCGGAGGCGCGGTACTGCAGCCAATGCGGGGCGGGACTGCTGCGCAAGTTCTGCAGCCAGTGCCACGTGATCAACGACGCAGATTCGCAGCTTCTGCCAGTCGTGCGGCACCGCGCTGTCTGCACCCGCCATCCCGCTGCCGCCCACAGCGATCGCATGCCCCGCGCGACGTGCCGGCGTTGACCGATGTGGTGATCGGCCCGGACGATGTGCCCCTGCCGCTGGCGCCAGCGCCGGCCATGCCGCCGAGGGCACCCGGCGACTCAGCCGGTTGCGTCTCGCTGACCGCGTCGCCGCCCGGGGGCAGGAGCCACCGTTGCCGGCGTGGGTCGCGCGCACGCCGGTGCTGTTAGGGTTTGGCGGCGGCGCGGTCATGTTGATGGCCGCCGCGCTGTGGTCGCGCCCGCACACCGGCGCGCCGGCGCTAGAAGCGGACACGTCCGCTGCCGGCACCGCACCGACCGAGGCGGCTTCGCCCGTGCCGACGACGGCGCTGACGCGCGCGTTGGCCGTGCCGGCGGCGGCGGCACCATCGCCGCGGACATTCGTGTCGCGACGACCGAAGCGATCGTTGTCCGCAGCGCGCGTGAACCCGACAACCCCGGCGCGGCCGGTCCGGGCCACGCGACAATGCCAAGCTTGCAGCCGCGAGCCGCGAGCGCAACGCGCAGCGCGGCAGCGGAGCCGCGCCGCGCCGCGCCGCCGCCGCGGCCTGCGATGGCACCTGCGAAGCCGACGCCGGAGTGCACGCCGCAAGTGGATGCGTTGGGCTTGTGCGCACCCGGCGCCAAGGTCACTGGGAGGTAGACGACATGCGAGGAACAAGGTCGACCGAGAGTCGCTGCGGGGCTGCTGTGTGCGGCATGGCGATCGTGGCTTTGCCGTCGCGCGCCGTGCGCGGCGACGGCCGCCGCGTACAAGATCGTCACCGCGTCGGAGCGGGGTACCTACATCCAGATCGGCCGCGACCTCGCCAAGTTCGTCGCCCCGCAGGCGCAGATCGAACTCGACGCGCTGCCGTCGGCTGGCTCGGCGGAGAACATCCACCGGCTGCGCTACGAGCCCGGCGTCAAGCTCGCGCTGGTGCAGTCCGACGTCTACCAGGCCTTCATCAACCAGGGCAACGCCGGCGACGGCAATGCCGCCACGATCATCAAGCCGCTGCGCGTGATCATGCCGCTGTACAACGAAGAGCTCTACTTCATCGTGCGTGCCGACTCACCGCTGAACTTCGTGCACGAGATCCGCGACAGCAAGATCAACGTCGGCCCGCTGCGCAGCGGCACGGCGATGTCGGCCACCACGCTGTACCGCCTGATGTTCGAGCGTCCGCGCCGCGACGATCGCCTGTCGTTCCTCAGCAACGAAGAGGCGCTGGTCAAGCTCACCGGCGACAAGTCGATCGACGTCGTGGTCGTCGTCGCCGGCCAGCCCGCCAAGCTGCTGGTCGACATGAAGCCCGAAGCGCGCGCGCTGATCAAGCTGCTGAAGTTCGACGCGCGAGCAGCCCGCCAGCAAGGCGGTCGTTGAAGACCTATTTCCCGAGCACCGTGCGCGCCTCGAGCTATCCCAATCTGCTGACCGAAGACGTGCCCGGCATCGCGGTGAAGGCCTACCTGGTGACCTACGACTACAACCATGGCCGCCACCAAGAGCCGCCTTGGGCAGTTCGCCAAGTCGCTGTGCGACAACTTCGGCCAACTGCAGGCCAGCGGGCATCCCAAGTGGAAGGAGGTGTCGCTGGCGATGCCGCAGCTCGGGCCAGGGCTGGAGCTACTTCGCGCCGACCGCACAGGAACTCGCGCCGCTGCGTGCAAAAGCCCGCCAAGCCGGCCAAGGTCGTGCACCACCGAGCAGAAGATCCTCGGCCTGTGCGAGCCGTAGGCAACGCCCTAGTCGGGCAACACGCGGCCCGGGGTTTAGCGTGCCGCTCGGGTCGAGCGCCTGCTTGATCGCTTTCATCATCGCCAGCGCCACCGGCGACTTGCGCTCGTGCAACTCGTCGCGCTTGAGCGCGCCGATGCCGTGCTCGGCCGAGATCGAGCCGTCGCAGAGCCGCCACCGCGTCGTAGACGATGCGGTTGACCGCGCCTTCGTGCTGGTCCAGAAAGGCCTGCGCCTGCGTGCCCGGCGCGGCCTGCAGGTTGTAGTGCAGGTTGCCGTCGCCCAGATGGCCGAAGTTGACGACGCGGCTGCCGGGAAAGGCAGCCTGCAGCGCGGCGTCGGTGCGCTGCACGAACGCCGGAATCGCCGACACCGGCAGCGCGATGTCGTGCTTGATGTTGGGCCCTTCGAGGCTCTGCGCCAGCGGGATCGATTCGCGCACGTGCCACAGCGCGCGCGCCTGGGCCACGCTCTCGGCGAGCACCGCGTCATCGACGTGGCCTCGCTCGATCGCCGCCTGCAGCAGCGCCTCGACCCGTTCGCGCGCCTGCGCCTCGCTGTGGGCGTCGGCGCATTCGAGCAGCACGGTCCAGGCGGCGGCCGGCAGCGGCCGCGGCAACTGCGGAAAGTGCTTGGCCACCAGCTCGAGCGCGGCTGCGCCCATCACCTCGAAGCCGGTGAGCGCGGCGCCGAGCTGGCGGCGCGCCAGTTCGAGCAATGCCACGCAAGCTGCAAGGTCGCTGCACGCCGCGAACGCGGTCAGCTGCGCGGCCGGCATCGGATGCAGCTTCATCGTCGCCGCGGTGATGATGCCCAGCGTGCCTTCGCTGCCGATCATCAGGTCGCGCAGGTCGTAGCCGGTGTTGTCCTTGCGCAGGCCCGTGAGGCCGTTCCAGACCTCGCCCTGCGCGGTCACCACCTCGAGCCCCAGGCACAGCTCGCGCGCATTGCCGAAGCGCAGCACCTGCGTGCCGCCGGCGTTGGTGGCGAGGTTGCCGCCGATCGTGCAGCTGCCCTCGGCCGCGAGGCTGAGCGGGAACAACGAGCCCTTGTCCGCCGCCGCCTCTTGCGCGGCCTTCAACACGCAGCCGGCTTCGAGCGTGATCGTGGCGTTGGCGGTGTCGATCGCGCGCACGCGGTTCATGCGGGTCAGGCTCAGCAGCACCTGGCGGCCGCTGTCGTCGGGCACGCCGCCGCCCACGAGGCCGGTGTTGCCGCCTTGCGCCACGATGCTCACGCCCGCGGCCGCGCAGGCGCGCACCACCCGCGCCACCTCGTCGGTGTTGCCGGGCCGCACGACGGCCAGCGCCTTGCCGCGCCAGCGGCGGCGCCAATCGAGCTCGTAAGCCGACAGGTCGCCTGCGGTCAACACCTGGCTGCCGCCGACCGCGGCCGCGCAGTCGAGCAGGTCGCAGTCATTGAGCCCTTGTGCTGCGCGCCGTCCCCCCGAGGGGGAGCGAGCGCCTTCGGACGCCGCACGGCGCTCATCGAGCGCGCTGCGTGCGACTGCGGATGTGCACCACGCAGGCCGCGAAAAGCAGCCCGCACAGCAGCAGTTCCAACCAGGCCAGCTGCGCCGACACGCCGCGCTCGGTGGCCGCGCGCATCGCGCCTTCGGCCACGTACAGCCACACCAGCAGGCTGAGCGCGCGCACGCTGGTCAGGCGCCAGGCCCAGACGCCGGCCAGCGGCCACGCCAGCGGCAACACCTTGAGAGCCAGCGAGCGTGTTCCGGTGGGTGCCAGCCACAACTCCCACGCCAGGCCGAGCACCACCAACGCGATCAGCAGCGCCAACAGGGCGGCCCGCGATGCAGCCACGAGTGCGTCGTTCGTGATGCCCAGGGGACTCGCGGACATGGCTGGCATGATAGTCGGCATGGATGGTTCGCCCCCATCAGCCTACGCGCCGGCCACCTGGCCGGCCCACTTCAGCGCGCTGTGGCACACGCTGCGCACGTGGCCGTGGGCCGACACCTGGCACACGATGCGCCAGCGTTTTGCCGAAGACCGCCTGGGCCTCACGGCCGGCAGCCTGACCTTCACCACGATGGTCGGCCTGGTGCCGCTGGTGACGGTGATGCTGGCGCTGTTCACCGCGTTTCCGATGTTCGCGCGTTTCCAGCAGGCGCTCGATCGGTACTTGCTGCAAAGCCTGGTGCCCGACGGCATCGCCAAGCCGGTGCTGGCCGCGCTCACGCAGTTCGCCGCCAAGGCGAGCCAGGTCGGCACGGTGGGGCTGGTGGTGCTGCTGGTGGCCGCGTTGGCGCTGGTGTTCACGATCGATCGCACGCTCAACGCGATCTGGCGCGTGCGCAAGCGCCGGCCGCTGGCGCAGCGGGTGCTGGTGTACTGGGCGGCGCTGACGCTCGGGCCCTTGCTGCTGGGCGTCAGCCTGAGCCTGACGTCGTACGCGATCTCGGCCTCGCGCGGCCTGGTCGAGTCGATTCCCGGCGGCGTCAGGCTGCTGCTCGTCGGCCATCGAATTCGGCCTGCTGGCCAGCGGCCTGGCGGGGCTCTACCGTTTCGCACCCAACACCTACGTCAGATGGACGCATGCCTGGGCGGGCGGCCTGTTCGCCGCCGTCGGGTTCGAGTTCGCCAAGCGCGGGCTGGCGTGGTACGTGGGCCTCGTTCCCACCTATTCGGTGATCTACGGCGCCTTCGCGACCTTGCCGATCTTCCTGCTGTGGATCTACCTGAGCTGGGTCGTCGTGCTGCTGGGCGCGGTGATCGCCGCCTACGCGCCGAGCCTGGCGATGCGGGTGGCGCGTGTGCCCGACACGCCGGGTTATCGCTTCGCGCTGGCGGTGTCGCTGCTGCGCGAGCTGACGCGTGTGCGCGGGGCCGGTCAGAAGGGCCTGTCGCTCGCCGCGCTGGCCGGCGCGGTGCGCGTCGACCCGCTGCAGGTCGAGCCGGTGCTGGAGAGTCTGATCGCGCTGGACTGGGTGGCCCGGCTCGACGAAGACGGCGAGCGCCGCCACGTGCTGCTGGCCGACCCGCAGGCTACGTTGGCGGCCCCGCTGGTCGACTCGCTGCTGCTCGAGCCGACGCTGCCGACGCAGGCATTCAGGGCCCGCGCGGCGTTTGCGTCGATGAGGCTGGCCGAACTGTTCTGATCACCGGCTCGCGGCACAATCGCCTGCATCCCCTCGGGCAGGTGACCTTCATCATGACCACCGACTTCATTGCCGAGCTGCAACGGCAGCTGCACGAGCTCGACCAGTCGGGCCTGTTCAAGCGCGAGCGCGTGATCACCAGCGCGCAGGGCGCGCTGGTGCGCACCGCCGACGGCCGCGAGGTGATCAACCTGTGCGCCAACAACTACCTCGGGCTGTCGTCGCATCCGCAGGTGATCCGGGCGGCCCACCAGGCGCTCGACGATCACGGCTACGGCATGAGCTCGGTGCGTTTCATCTGCGGCACGCAAGACCTGCACAAGGCGCTCGAGGCGCGGCTGGCGAGCTTCCTGGGCACCGAGGACGCGATCCTCTACGCCGCCGCGTTCGATGCCAACGGCGGCCTGTTCGAGCCGTTGCTGGGCGAGCGCGACGCGGTCATCTCCGACGAGCTGAACCACGCGTCGATCATCGACGGCATCCGCCTGTGCAAGGCGCAGCGCTGGCGCTACAAGCACAACGACATGGCCGACCTCGAACGCTGCCTGGCCGAGGCGCGCGCTGCCGGCACACGCTTTCGGCTCGTCTTCAGCGACGGCGTGTTCTCGATGGACGGCACCATCGCGCAGCTCGACCGCATGCGCGAGCTGTGCGATGCGCACGACGCGCTGCTCGGCATCGACGAGTGCCACGCCAGCGGCTTCATGGGCGCGCGCGGCCGCGGCACGCACGAGCACCGCGGCGTGTTCGGCAAGATCGACATCATCACCGGCACGCTGGGCAAGGCGCTCGGCGGCGCATCGGGCGGCTTCACGGCGGCACGTCGCGAAGTGGTCGAGCTGCTGCGCCAGCGCTCGCGGCCCTACCTGTTCAGCAACACGCTGATGCCGGCGATCGCCGGTGCCAGCATCGCGGTGCTCGATCTGCTCGAAGGCAGCACCGCGCTGCGCGACAAGCTCGAAGACAACACCCACTGGTTTCGCAAGGCGATCGTCGAGGCCGGCTTCGACATCAAGCCCGGCACGCACCCGATCGTGCCGATCATGGTGCACGACGCCGTCAAGGCGCAGGCGCTGTCGGCGCGTTTGCTCGAACTCGGGGTCTATGCGGTGGGCTTCTTCTTTCCGGTGGTGCCCAAGGGCCAGGCGCGCATCCGCGTGCAGATGAGCGCGGTGCACGAGCGCGAACACCTGGAGCGCGCGGTGGCGGCGTTTGCGCAGGCCGGCGGCGAACTCGGCCTGCTCAAGACATGACTGCACACGCCTCGGCATGAGTGCGCCGAAGATCCTGATCGTCGGCGCCAACGGCCAGATCGGCACCGAGCTGGCCGAGGCGCTCGCCGAGCGCCATGGCGACGATGCAGTGGTCACCAGCGACCTCGCGCCCACCGGCCGGGTGGAGCGGCTGGCTCACGAGGCGCTCGACGTCACCGATGCGGCGGCGCTGGCGGCGGTGGTGGCGCGCCACCGCATCGAGCGCATCGTGCTGCTGGCCGCCGCGTTGTCGGCCAACGGCGAAAAACATCCGCAGTGGGCCTGGAACCTCAACATGGGCGGGCTGCTCAACGTGCTCGAGCTGGCGCGCACGGTGAAGCTCAAGCAGGTGTTCTGGCCGAGCAGCATCGCGGCCTTCGGCCCCACCACGCCGGCCGCCGCCGCCCAGCACACGGTGATGGACCCGACCACCGTGTACGGCATCAGCAAGCTCGCCGGCGAGCGCTGGTGCGCGTGGTACCACGCCAATCACGGCGTCGACGTGCGCAGCCTGCGTTACCCCGGCCTCATCAGCTGGAAGACGCCGCCGGGCGGCGGCACCACCGACTACGCGGTGGAGATCTTCCACGCCGCGCTGAAGGACAGGCGCTACACCTGCTTCCTGCGTGAGGACACGCGGCTGCCGATGATGTACATGCCCGACGCGATCCGCGCCACCATCGAGCTGATGGAAGCGCCGGCGCAGGCCATCCGCGAGCGCGGCTCGTACAACCTGGCGGGCTTGAGCTTCACGCCGCGCGAGATCGCCGACGAGATCGCCCGAGCAGGTGAAGGGCTTTGTCCTGACCTGCGAGCCCGACTTTCGGCAGGCGATCGCCGACAGCTGGCCGCAGGTGATCGACGATGCGCAGGCGCGCGATGACTGGGGTTGGCGCACGCGATACGACTTGACAGCCATGGTGCAGGATATGCTGCACCACTTGAGCGCACCTTCGAGGCCATCGTGACCGAGTTCGACGATCTGCACGACCTCGAAATCTCCGAGGTCTCGCGGCTGCTGGCATCGCGCAGGATCTCATCGGTGGAACTCACCGAGCGCTTGTTGCGCCGAATCGAGCGTGTCGATCCGATGCTCAAGTCGTACGCGCTCGTGACACCGGAGCTTGCGCTTGCGCAGGCACGTGAGGCCGATCGCATGATCGGCGCGCCGGCAGATCCTGTCGCAGTTGCACGGCGTGCCCATTGCGGTGAAGGACTTGTGTTTCACCGAAGGCGTGGCCACCGCGTCGGGCATGCCGCTGCACCGCGACTTCGTGCCGTCGTTCGATGCCACCGTCGTGCGCAGGTTGCGCGAGGCCGGGGCCGTGCTGCTCGGCAAGCTGCAGCTGACAGAGGGCGCGTTCGCCGACCACCACCCGGCCATCGCGGCGCCGCTGAACCCCTGGCACGCCGACCATTGGTCGGGCGCGTCGTCCAGTGGCTCCGGCGTGGCGACGGCGGCCGGCTTGTGCTTCGGTTCGCTCGGTTCCGACACCGGGGGTTCGATCCGCCTGCCGTCGGCGGCCGACGGCGTGACCGGTTTGAAGCCCACCTGGGGTCGTGTCTCGCGTCACGGCTGCTTCGAGCTCGCTGCGTCACTCGATCACATCGGGCCGATGTGCCGCAGTGCATCCGATGCCGCGATCATGCTGAACTCGATCGCGGGCATCGACGTGGCGGACCCCACCACGCTGCGCGCCGACGTGCCGGACTACCAGAGCGCCGACGATCGCGACCTGCGGGGTTTTCGCATCGGCTTGGACGAAGGGTATGCGCTGTCCAAGGTCGACTCCGAAGTTCGACGCGCCGTCGAAGACACGCTTGCGCGTGATGACGTCGATCGGCGCGCAGGTCGTGCCGATGACGTTTCCGGCCGTCGAGACCGCGGTGGCCGATTGGCCGGCGAACTGCGCTGTCGAGACCGCCGTTGCGCACGCCGCCACGTTTCCGGCCCGGCGCGCCGAGTACGGGCCTGGCCTGGCCGGCTTCATCGACATGGGTCGTGGGCTGTCCGGAATCGGCGTACCAGCAGATCCTGCTGCGGCGCCGCGACTTCACCGGGCGCGTGAACCGAGCACTCGAAGCAGTCGACGTGATGCTGATTCCCGCGATCCCGTTCACCGTGCCGACGGTGGCGCGCATGGCCACGCTGGGGCAGGTGCCCGAAGAGTTGGCCGCGCTGATCCGCTACACCGCGCCGTTCAGCATGTCAGGCCATCCGACGCTGACAGTGCCGGCTGCGTTCACGGCCAAGGGCTTGCCGGTCGCGGTGCAGTTCGTCGGCAAGCATCTGGGCGAAGCCGACATCTGCCGCGCCGGCCGGGCTTTCCAGCGCGCCACCGACTGGCACCGGCGCCATCCGAAGCTTTGACACTGCCACCGCGGCAGACGCTCACGCGCTCGGCTGCTCCGAGCCGTCGATGAGCAGCAGCAGCAGGCGCTCGAGCTGACGCGCGTTGCGCTCGCCCAGCAGCGCACCGAGTTCGGCATGGTGCCGGTCCATGCGCGATTGCAATTCGGCGAGCAGGTCGAGCCCGGCATCGGTGGCGTAGACCAACACCCGGCGGCTGTCTTCGGGGTCCGCGCCGCGCTGCACCATCGACATGCTGACCATGCGGTCGATCAGCTTCGTCAGCGTCGGTGGGTTGATGCCCTGGCGCTCGGCGATCTCGCCCATCGCGTGGCCGGCGGCGTCGGACAGGTGGCGCAGCACGCGCCAGTGGTCGGAGGTGACGCCGTCGAGACCGATGTCGCGGCTCAAGCGGTCGGCCACCGCGCGGCTGGCGCGCTCGAGCAGCAGGGCAAGGTGGGGTTTGGACGCGGACATCGCTGTGATATTGTAGAAGTTGCTTTCCTTGTAAAGCAACGCGCGGACTGCACAGGTCCGATGGCTGGCGCGGCCTCCGAGGGGTGTGGTCACCATGCAGCAGACGACGGGCGGCATCGATGCCGCATCCAAGGTCTCGCCGTCCCGGGCGCGCGCCAGCCACTCGTCTGCCCGGCAGCGCGGCAGTCGACAGCCAGAATGAGTTCGTCGTCGGTCTGCTGGTGCCGATCAACGGTTCAGCGGGCATCTGGGGGCCTTCGTCGATCGCCTGCGCGCAGTTGGCGCAAGCCGAGATCAACGCCGCCGGTGGATTGCTCGACCGCCGGCTGCGCCTGCGCGTGATCGATTCGTCCGACGAAGCGCTCGAGGTCGGACACATCACCGGCGATTTGATGCGCAACGGCGCGATCGACGCCATCGTCGGCATGCACACCAGCCAGGTCCGGCAGCGAGTGCTGCGCGACGTGGCGCGCCAGATCCCGTACGTCTACACGCCGCTGTACGAAGGCGGCGAACGCACGCCGGGCGTGTTCGCACTGGGCGAGACGCCGGGACAGCAGTTGCGGCCAGCAATCGAGCACCTGATGGAGCGCTATCGCGCGCGGCGCTGGATGTTCATCGGAAACGACTACGTGTGGCCGCGTGTCTCGCACCGGCTCGCCGCACGCTATGTGTTCGACCGCGGCGGCCAGGTGCTGGCCGATCGGTACCTGCCGTTCGGGGTCGAAGACCACTCCGAGCTGCTCGACGAGATTCGCCGGCTGCGGCCCGATGCGATCCTGCTGTCGCTGGTGGGTCAGGACGCGGTCAACTTCAATCGCGCGTTCGGCCGCAGCGGCCTGTCGCGCGACAGGTTCCGCCTGTCGTGCGCGATCGAGGAGAACGGCTTGCTCGCCATCGGTGCCGACAACACCGACGGTCTGTTCGTCTCGTCGGGCTACTTCGCATCGCTCGACAACGACTCGAACATGGCGTTCAAGGAGCGCTACTACAACCACTTCGGCCAGCGCGCGCCGACGCTCAACTCGCTCGGCCAGTCGACCTATGAAGGCATGCACTTCATGGCCGCGCTGGCGCGGCGTGCGGCCGACGACGAAGCGCCTTTGATCGGGCCCCTGGCGACGCCGCTGCCGTTCCGCTCGGTGCGCGGCACGCGTTACCTCGGCAACGACCAGTGCCTGCAGCCGACGTATCTGGCCGAGGCGCACGGGCACTTCTTTCAGGCCCCGGTCGCGCTGTAGCGCACCGCGACGTCGCGGCACGCATCGATCCCGTGCGCCGGGAGGCGCACGCTGGTGCAGTGGGTCTGCGCCGGGCGGGCCCTCAGGAAAACAAGCATCCCGCCGGGGGTTGAAGTTGCTATAGTTTCCGCGGAAAGTAATGGCTGCGTCCGGTGCTGCCGCGACGTGGCACGGGTGATCGAGGAGGGTTTTCATGATCCTGCTGGCCTGGCTCTTCGGCGTCATCGCGCTGATCGTCGTGATCGCGATCGCGGTGGCGTTTCTCAATCGCTTCTACCGCAAGACCTCGCGCGACGTGGCGCTGGTTCGCACCGGCTTCGGCGGCCAGAAGATCGTGTTGGCCGGCGGCACGCTGGCGCTGCCGTTCCTGCACAAGGTCGACGAACTCAACATGCGCACGATGCGCGTCGAGGTCAGCCGCACCGGTGCGAAGTCGTTGATCACCGAAGACCGCATGCGGGTCGATGTCGAGCTCGAGTTCTACCTGCGCGTGCAGCCCACGGTCGACGGCGTCGCCACGGCGGCGCAGGCGATCGGCTCCAAGTCGCTCAGCCCCGACGGCGTGCGCAACCTGCTCGAAGGCCGCTTCATCGACGCGATCCAGGCCACCGCGGCCGGGCTTGACGATGGACTCGTTGCACGACCGTCGCGGCGAGTTCGTGCGCATCATCGGCGAGGCGGTGCGCGAGAACCTGGCGCACAGCGGGCTCCAGCTCGAATCGGTGTCGCTGACCCGCATGGACCAGGCCGCATTCGCCGCGCTCGACGACAACAACGCCTTCAACGCGGTGGGCTTGCGCAAGCTGGCCGAGATCATCGCCACCAGCAAGAAGCAGCGCGCCGAGATCGAGGCCGACGCCGACGTGTCGGTGCGGCAGACGCAACTCGAGGCGATCAAGCAGCGGCTCGACCTGTCGCGTCAAGAAGAACAGGCGCAGATCGCGCAGCGGCTGGAGATCGAGAAGATCAAGGCCGCCAGCGACGCCGAAACCGCGCGTGCACGCGAGCAGGCCGCCGTGGCCACCGAGGGCGCGCGCATCGAGCGCGAGAAGGAGACGCGGCTGGCCGAGATCCAGAAGCAGCGCGAGCTGCGGCGCCTGGAGATCGAGGCCCAGATCGAGCTCCGAGGTGCGCAAGGTCGACAGCTCGATCGCGTTGGCGCAGAAGCATGCTGAAGAGGCCAAGGCGCAGGCCGTGGCCGAACGTGCGCGCACCGAGATCGTGTTGGCGCAGGAGCAGGTGCAGACCGAGCGCGAGCGCGCGGTCGCCGAGCGTTCGCGCGAAATGGCGCTCAAGCGCGAACAGGAGCGCGGCGAGGTCGAAGCGTCGAAGGCGCAAAGCGAGACCGAGGTGCTGCTGATGACTGCCAAGGCCGAAGCCAGCGCGACCACCACGCGCGCCGAAGCGCAACGCATCCGCCTGACCGCCGAATCCGAAGGCACACGGGCGCTGATCGCGGCCGAGAACTCGCGCACCGGCGAGTTGATGCGCATGCAGCTCGAGCAATACCGGCTCGATCGCATGCCCGAGATCATCGGCCAGATGATGAAGCCGGCCGAGAAGATCGACAGCATCCGCATCCACCAGGTGACCGGCTTCGGTGCGACCACCAATCTTGGCGGCACCATCGGCAGCAGCGGCGGTGCCACCGACCCATCGAAGCCGCCGATGACGCAGGTGATGGACAGCATCCTCGGCATGGCGCTGCAACTGCCGGCGCTCAAGAGCATCGGCGAGTCGATCGGCGTGGACCTGGCGTCGGCCGTCGTGCCGGCGAAGACCGCGGCCGAGGGCTCGCCGACGCCGGCGCCGACCGGCGCCAAAACACCGCCAAGGGCCTGAGACCGATCACCCTTGTCGCCTTTTCGCTCGCCAACGGGCGCACAACCAGGAGAAGAGCATGTCGTTTTCACGTCGCCACTTCATTGCTTCCGCATCCAGCGTGGCTGCCGGCAGCGCGCTCCCGTTTGGCCATGCATTCGCGCAGGGCGGCCCGATCAAGCTCGGCTCGGTGCTCGACAACTCGGGCAACCTCGACGCCTACGGCAAGCCGATGGTGCAGGCCACGCAGCTGGCCGCCGAAGAGATCAATGCTGCTGGAGGCTTGCTGGGCCGGCAAGATTCAGGTGGTGCAGTACGACACGCAGTCCGACATCGCGCTGTACACCAAGTACGCGCAGCAACTGGCGCGCGACGACAAGGTCGACATCGTGCACGGCGGCATCACGTCGGCGTCGCGCGAGGCGATCCGCCAGACCTTCCGCCGCGCCAACGTGCTGTACTTCTACAACGTGCTGTACGAAGGCGGCGTCTGCGACCGCAACTGCTTCGTCACCGGCACGACGCCGGCGCAAGCGGTGGAGCCGATCGTCGAGATCGCGATGAAGCAGTGGGGCAAGAAGATCTACGTGCTGGCCGCCGACTACAACTACGGCCAGATCACCGCCAAGTGGGTGGCGCACTACGTCAAGCAGCGCGGCGGCACGATCGCGCAGACCAGCTTCTTCCCGCTCGACGTCTCCGACTTCGGCTCGACGATCGCCAAGATCCAGGAAGCCAAGCCCGACGCGGTGTGCGCGGCGCTGGTGGGTGGCGCGCACCTGTCGTTCTTCCGCCAATGGGCCGCCTCGGGCATGAACAAGCGCATCCCGTTGTTCTCCACCACCTTCGGCGTCGGCAACGAGCACCTCGCGCTGTCGGCCGCCGAGGGCGACGGCATCCTGATCGCCGGCAACTACAGCCAGGAAGACCCGTCTCCTGCGAACAAGGACTTCCTCGCACGCTGGGGCAAGCGCTTCGGTGACACCAAGGTCGTGCACGAGATCGCGGTGTCGCAGTACCAGGGCATCAAGCTGTGGGCCGAGGCGGTGAAGAAGGCCGGCTCGCTCGACCGCGAGAAGCTGATCAAGACGCTGGAGGGGGGCGTCAGCGTCGAGGGCCCGGGGGGCGCCGTGAAGATGGACGGCAAGACCCACCACGCGTCGCTCGACATCAAGGTGATGGAGGTCAAGGGCCAGAAGCTGACGATCAAGTCGTCGTCCAAGGCGCGTCCGCCGAGCGACACCGCGGCGTCGTGCAACCTCGAGAAGAACCCCAACGACAACAAGCAGTACGAGGTGACGATCTAGGTCCGTTCGCCAGACAACGACCGCCGCGCGCCGTGGACTACGCCGCCGTCGTCCTGCTCGAGATCCTGTACATGATCGCCTTCCTGGCGCTGATCAGCGCTGGGCTGGCGGTCGTGTTCGGGATGATGCGCGTGATCAACCTCGCGCACGGCGAGTTCGTGATGATCGGCGGCTACACCACGATCGCCAGCATCCGTGCCGGCATCGACATCTGGTTCGCGATGCTGGTGTTGTCCCCGCTGGTGGTGGGCATCATCGGTCTGATCGTCGAACGGATCGTGATCCGGCATCTGTACGGCCGCATGATCGACACCATGCTCGCCACCTGGGGCTTGAGCCTGCTGATGGTCGGGTTGGTGACGCTGATCTTCGGCAACACCGCGGTCAGCGTGCCGGCGCCGATCCAGTCGTACGAGGTCGGCGCGTACCAGATGGGCGGCTACAACCTGTTCATCATCGCGGTCGCGATCCTGCTCGTGCTGCTGCTGTGGCTGGTGCTGCGCTACACGCGCCTCGGCCTGGTGGCGCGCGGTGCGATGCAGAACACCGAGGTGGCGTCGTCACTCGGCTACAACCCGCAGAAGATCTACATGTGGACCTTCACCGCCGGCGCCGCGCTGTCGGGCCTGGCGGGTGGCGTGATGGCGCCGCTGACCGGCTTGCTGCCGTCGTCGGGATCGTTGTACATCGCCAAGGCCTTCATCACGGTGATCACCGGCGGCGCCGCGATCATCTCGGGCACGCTGGCCAGCGCGACGATCTTCGGCACGATCAATCAAATCGTTTCGTTCGGCTCGACGCCGGTGATCGGCGAGATCGCGATGCTCGCGCTGGCGATCATCCTGCTGCGCCTGATGCCCCAGGGCATCACCGGGCGCTTCTTCAAGAACTCGACATGACGGGAAACCCGACCTTCGGCATCGGGCGCATCCGCTGGGGCTGGTTCATCGTCGGCTCGTTGATTCTGCTGCTGTTGCCGGCCTTCACCGGGACCCACACGCCGACGCTGCTGCTGATCTGGGCGTTGTTCGCGCTGTCGCTGGGTCTGATGTGGGGCTTCGCCGGGCTGCTCAGCTTCGGGCACGCTGCGTACTTCGGCCTCGGCGCCTACACCTACGCGATCGCCTCCATGAACATCGGCGAGAGCACCGGCCCGCTGTTACTCGCCATCGTGCTGCCGGCGGCGGTGGCGGCGGTGATCGGCGCGATGATGTTCTACGGCCGCATCAGCGACGTCTACATGGGCGTGATCACGCTGGTGGTGACCCTGATCCTGTTCAAGTTCATGGGCGCGACGGCGGGCGATGCCTACCGCATCGGCTCGGCGCGGCTCGGCGGCTTCAACGGCATCCCGGCGTTTCCGGTGCTCAACGTGCCGGGCGATGCGTCGGTCCAGATCTACGGCACGCCGTTCTATTACGTGGTCGTGGTCTTGCTGCTGCTGTGCTACCTGCTGTGCCGCTGGATCCTGGCATCGTTCTTCGGCCGCGTGCTGATCGGCATCCGCGAAAACGAAGCGCGCGTCGAATTGCTCGGCTACAGCGCGCCGCTGTACAAGACCGCGATCTTCACGATCAGCGCGGCGATGGCGGCGTTGGCCGGAAGCCTGTTCGCCAACTGGGCCGAGATCGTCACGCCGGGCGTGTTCAGCCTCGGCCAGTCGGCCGAGGTGATCGTGTGGACGATCGTCGGCGGCCTCGGCACGCTGGCCGGGCCGATGCTGGGCGCCATCGCGCTCGGCATGCTGAAGCTGCTGCTTGGCCAGCAGACGCTGATCGACAACTCGCTGGTGCTCGGCGGCATCCTGGTGCTGGTGGTGCTGCTGCTGCCGCGTGGCCTGCTGCCGACGCTGACACGCTGGCGCGAGCGCCGTGCGATGGCGGTGATCAACCGGCGGCAGGCGAGCAGCACGCGGCGCCGGCGTGGTGCGCGGGGAGACATGTGACCGACACCGTGCTCGACACGCGCGACCTGTCGATGCGCTTCGGCGGCGTGCAGGCGGTCAACAACGTCAACTTTTCGCTGAGGGAGCGCGAACTGCGCTGCCTGATCGGGCCCAACGGCGCCGGCAAGAGCACGCTTTTCAAGTGCCTGACCGGGCAGATCCGGCTCAATCACACGCACGGCCGCGTCTTCATCCGCGGCCACGACGTGACCGGCTGGCGCGCCTACGAGATCGTGCGCCTGGGCGTGGGCATCAAGACGCAGGTGCCGTCGGTGATGAACGGGCTTGAACGTCGAGGAGAACCTGTGGCTGTCGGCGCGTCGCGTCAACGGCCGCGAGTCGGTTGCTGCGGTGGTCGCCGAAGTGATCGAGCAGATGTCGCTGGCCGGCATCGCACGCCGCAAGGTCGGCGAGCTCGCGCACGGTCAGCGCCAGCTGGTCGAGATCGGCCTCGTGCTGGCGCAGCGCCCGTGGCTGCTGCTGCTCGACGAGCCCGCGGCCGGCATCACCGGCGCCGAAACCGAACAACTGGTGCGCATCATTCACGAGGTGAACCAGAAGGCGACCATCGTGGTCGTCGATCACGACATGGAGTTCGTGCGCATGCTGGGCGCCCCGGTCACCGTGCTGCACCAGGGCGCGATCCTGCGCGAAGGGCCGGTCGACGACGTGCTGTCCGATGCGCTGGTGCGCGCGGTCTACATCGGGAGCCGCGCGAAATGAGCGAGTCCGATGTGAATGCCGTCAACGGCCAGGACGCCGCCAACGGCGATGCCGCAAAGAGCGATGTCGTGCTCGACGTCGCCGGTCTGCGCGCGGGTTATGGGCAGCTGCCGGTGCTGCACGGCATCGATTTCCTGCTGCGCGAAGGCGAGGCAGTCGGCATCGTCGGCCACAACGGCGTGGGCAAGACCACCTTGTTGAAGGCGCTGATCGGCTTGGTGCCGGCAAGCGCAGGGCGGATCTCGATCGACGGCATCGACGTCACGCGCATGAAGGCGCACGAACGTTGCCGCCTGGGTCTGGGCTATGTCGCCGCAGGGTCGCGGCATCCTGCCCGGCCTCACGGCGCTGGAGAACCTGCGTCTGGCCTGGACACCCGACGCCGGCGAGATCGAGCCGGCGGCCATCGAACGCGTGGTCGATGCATTGCCGCGACTGCGGCCGCTGCTCGATCGCAAGGGCGGGGCGTTGTCGGGCGGCGAGCAGCAGATCCTCGCACTCGGCCGCGCGCTGGTGCCGGCGCCGTGGTTGCTGCTGCTCGACGAACCGTCCGAAGGCATCCAGCCGTCGATCGTGCAAGAGATCGGCGAGATCCTGGTCGCGCTGCGCAAGCGCGACAAGCTGTCGCTGATCGTGGTCGAGCAGAACCTCGACCTCGTGCTCGACGTCGCCGACCGCATCGTCGTGGTCGAACGCGGCCGCATCGAACGCGAGGTCGACGCCCACGCGGTGCAAGCCGGCGGCCTGGCCGAGATGCTGGGAATGGGCGCACGGCGCCCGGCGAGCCGCGGCGCAGTGAGTCGAGCATCGGCGCAGCCGGTTGCGCCGGCGCCGGCGCCAGGTTCCGGCGCGACACGCGCGCCGGTTCGGCAGGCCACGAGCCCGCCCGCCGTCTCGTCATCGCCACGCGCGCCGTCGAGCGCCAAGCGTGCGGCATTGCCATCCCTTCCTGCGCCGATGCCGCCCGCATCCGCACCCGCCAACCGAGGTGACACCATGACGATGGTCAAGCGACCCACGATCGAGCAGCTGCAGAAGATCGTCAGTTCGCTGCACATGAGCATGTCGGAGCGCGAAGTCGGCGAGTACCTCGACGTGCTCGAGGGCACGATGCAGGCCTACGACCGCGTCGAACAACTGCCCGACTATCTGCCCGAGGTGCGCTATCCGCGCACGCCGGGCACGCGCCCGCCGCCGAGCGAAAACCCGCTCGGCGCGTGGTATGTGAAGTCAGAAGTGAAGGGCGCGCCGTATGGGCCGCTGGCTGGCAAGCGCGTCGTGCTGAAGGACAACGTCTGCCTGGCCGGCGTGCCGATGATGAATGGCGCTTCCACGCTCGAAGGCTACGTGCCCGACGTCGACGCGACCGTGGTCACCCGCATCCTCGATGCCGGCGGCACGATCGTCGGCAAGGCGCACTGCGAGTACTTCTGCCTCTCGGGCGGCAGCCACACGTCGGCCTCGGGCCCGGTGCACAACCCGTACAAGATCGGCTACTCGGCCGGCGGCTCGTCGAGCGGCTGCGCCGCATTGGTCGGTGCCGGCGAGGTCGAGATGGCGATCGGCGGCGACCAGGGCGGCTCGATCCGCATGCCGGGGTCGTTCTCCGGCTGCTACGGCATGAAAGCCACGCACGGCCTGGTGCCCTACACCGGCGTGATGCCGATCGAGGCGACGATCGATCACACCGGGCCGATGACGGGCACGGTGGCCGACAACGCGCTGCTGCTCGAGGTGATCGCCGGCGCCGACGGGCTCGACCCGCGCCAGTACAACGTGCGCGTCGACAAGTACACCGCTGCACTCGGCCGTGGCGTGGCCGGCATGCGCATCGGCGTGCTGACCGAGGGCTTCCGCCATGCTGTCTTCCGAGCCCGACGTCGACCAGAAGGTGCGCGAGGCTGCCGAACGCCTGCGTGGACTGGGCGCCATCGTCGAGGAGGTGTCGATCCCGATGCACCTCGACGGCCCGGCGATCTGGACGCCGATCGCGCTCGAAGGTCTGCAGGCGCAGATGATGCACGGCAACGGCATGGGCTTCAATTGGGAAGGGCTGTACACGACCAGCCTGCTCGATGCGCACGCCAACTGGCGCGCGCGCGCGAACCAGCTGTCGCGCACGCTGAAGATCTCGATGCTGGCCGGCGAGTACTTCATCCGCCAGTACCGCGGCCACTACTACGCCAAGGCGCAAAACCTGTCGCGGCTGCTCAAGAAGACCTACAACGACGCGCTGTCGCGCCACGAGCTGCTGCTGATGCCGACCACGCCGATGAAGGCGACGCCGATCCCGCCGCAGGACGCGCCGCTGTCGCTGTATTGCCAGCGCGCGTTCGAGATGCTGCCCAATACCTGCCCGTTCGACGTCAGCGGCCATCCGGCGATGAACGTGCCGTGTGGCATGTCGGCGGGCTTGCCGGTGGGCATGCAGCTGGTCGGCGCGCACTACAACGAGTCGGCGATCTACCGCGCGGCGCACGCGTTCGAGCAGCTCGGCGACTGGCGCAATTTCTGACATCTGTCGGCACGCCAACCCGTTTCGCTCCGACTGGCTCGACGGCGGCGCCGGCGATCGGCTGCGCCCGCAGGGCACGCAGTCGTACGTGTCGGGCTCGACCGACGAGCCGCTGCGTTTCATCACCATCCCGCAGCAGCTCGACAAGACCGTGTCGCGCCACGGCTCGCGCGACGCCGCGGTATTCGATGCCACCGGTGTGCGGCTGTCGTGGTACGACCTCAAGCGCCAGGCCGACGAACTCGCCGCCGGGCTGCTCGCGCTCGGGCTGCGCCGCGGCAACCGTGTCGGCATCTGGGCGCCCAATCGGCCCGAGTGGGTGGTGACGCAGTTCGCCACCGCGCGCATCGGGCTGATCCTGGTCAACATCAACCCGGCCTACCGCAAGACCGAACTCGAGTACGCGCTCAACAAGGTCGGCTGCCGCGCGCTGGTGATGGCGCGCCGCTACAAGAGCAGCGACTACCTCGGCATGCTGGGCGAGATCGCACCGGAGATCCACTTCAAAGGCGCCAGCGAGGTGCTCGACAGCGTGCGGCTGCCGTCGCTGAAGCACGTGGTGCTGCTGGACGACGAGCCGGTGCCACCGCGTTGCCTGCAGTATCGCCAGCTGATGGCGCTCGGCGGCCCCGCGCAGCGCGGGCGGCTCGATGCGCTGAGCGCGGCGCTCGATCCGGACGACGCCATCAACATTCAGTTCACCAGCGGCACCACCGGGTCGCCGAAGGGCGCCACGCTGTCGCACTTCAACATCGTCAACAACGCTCGCTACTGCGCCAAGGCGATGGCGTTGAGCCCGGCCGACAAGCTGTGCATCCCGGTGCCGCTGTACCACTGCTTCGGCATGGTGCTCGGTGTGTTGTGCGCCACCACGTCGGGCGCGACGATGGTGTTCCCGGGCGAGGGCTTCGACGCGGCTGATACGCTGAGGTCCCTGTCACGCCACCGCTGCACCGCACTGCACGGCGTGCCGACGATGTTCACGGCGATGCTCGAAGACCCCGGTTTCGGGCAGCACGACCTGTCGAGCCTGCGCACCGGCATCATGGCCGGCGCGCCGTGCCCGGTCGAGACGATGCGCAAGGTGATCGCCAGGATGCACATGCACCAGGTGACGATCGCCTACGGCATGACGGAGACCTCGCCGATCTCGTTCCAGTCGAGCCTCGACGACCCGCTGGAGCGGCGCGTGTCGACGGTGGGCCGCATCCAGCCGCATCTCGAAGTGAAGATCGTCGACGAGGCCGGGCGCATCGTGCCGGTCGGTCACCCCGGCGAGTTGTGCACGCGCGGCTATGCGGTGATGCGCGGCTACTGGCAGGATCAGGCGCGCACGCGCGAGTCGATCGACTCAGCCGGCTGGATGCACAGCGGTGACCTCGCCACCATCGACGCGCAGGGCTACGCCAACATCGTCGGCCGCGTGAAGGACATGCTGATCCGCGGCGGCGAGAACGTCTACCCGCGCGAGGTCGAGGAGTACCTGCTGCGACACCCGGCAGTCGCCGACGTGCAGGTGTTCGGCGTGCCCGACCCCAAGTACGGCGAAGAGGTTTGCGCGTGGGTCATAACGCGCCACGGGCAAAGCGTGCAGGAGCAGGAGATCCGTGACTTCTGCAAGGGCCAGATCGCGCACTTCAAGGTGCCGCGCTATGTGCGCATCGTCGAGCAGTTCCCGCTCACCGCCACCGGCAAGCCACAGAAGTTCGAGATGCGCAAGACGATGATCGAATCGCTGGGCCTGCGCTCCGAACGCACCGCGTGACCGCGACGCATCAAGTCTGCGCCGGCACCTTCGGCGCGGTCAGGAACCCCGCGATGATCTGCGCCGTCTCCTGTGCCCGGGTCAGCAGGAACAGGTGGCCGTCATCGAACACGTGCAGCCGCGCGTCGCGCAGCAACCAGGCCTGCAGCCGGGCGTTGACCAGCGGCACCAGCGGATCGTCGTTGCCTGCCAGCACGAGCGTCGGGTGCCTGATGCGCCACAACCACGGCAGACTGGTCCAACCGAGCATGGCCAGCAACTGGTAGCGATAGCCCTTGGGGTGGCCGCCGTGCGCGTGGTCGGTGAACAGCTTGATGGCCTCGGGGTTGCGGCGCAGGTCGCCACCGTAGATCTCGGGCGCCACACGCGCCATGTAGCCCTTGTCGCGATAGCGGCGCGGGTTGACCATCTTCAGCAGCACACGCGGGCGACCCGGCACCATGGCCAGCGGTCCCATCGCGGTGGCCGCCAACACCAGGCGGCGCAAACGCTGCGGATACTGGATGGCGAACTGTTGCGCCAGGCCGCCGCCCCAGGAGATGCCCATCATGTCGACCGTGCCGTAGCCGAGCTCGTCGAGCAGCTGGCGTGCCAATCGCGCCATCGAGGACAAACGATAGGGATACTTCGGTGGCGGCGATTTGCCGGCACCGGGCAAGTCGAAGATCAAGGTCTCGACACCGTCGAGGTGACGCATCAGCAGGGCGGCGAGTTCCAGGTTGGCGCCGATGCCGTTGAACAGCATCATCGGTGGCGTGGCCGCGGCCCGGCCGGGCGGCAACGGACGCACGCCCACCCGCAGCAGCTGCTCGCCGATCGTGATCGTGCCGATGTGCAGGCCCGACTCGGGATCGGCCTGCACGTCGTGCAGACGATCGACGGCGCGGCTCATCCCGCCACCTTCGGCGCTCAACACGCCACGTCGCGCATCTCGCGGCGCAGGACCTGCGTCTGGCCGCCGGGATCGATGTCATGCGGGATGCTGGCGTAAACGGCGAGCCAGGCTCGTTGGGTCATGGGCGTCTCCTTCAGGTCGTGCCGTGGCGGTCACTACGGCCTGTGTTCTTGCGCCGACAGCCAGGGCGACTGGGATCCTTGTGCATTGTCGGTGCTGGCAGAAGTGCACTCGAAACAAACACCTCTAGACCGGGCGAGGCCACGCAGGAAAGAGGCAACGCCGCGCCGCGGCATCGGCCGCTGCCCGTGCCGAGGGAGCGCGGACGCGCTGATCCGCGGCGGCGAGTACGTCTACCCGCGAAATCGGAGTACAGGCTAGCGAATTGCGACCGGCGCCACGGTTGAGCCCGAGAAGCCGGCCGCCTTCAACGGCTGCATCACGAACGCGAACTCATGCACCCGCTTGGCCGCCAATTCGTCGAGCTTGAGGTTCTCGAGCAAGTGGATGCCGTTGACCACCAGTGCCACCTGGTGCACGGGCAGTGAGAGCTTGGAGTCCGGGTTGGGCGCCACTTCGACCGGCCAGTTGTCGGCACCGATCAGCATCGGGTCTTGCTTGGCCAGCCACTCGGCGGCAGCGATGCCGATGCCGGGGCAACTCTTCACGTAGCGCGGATTGTCCTTGCCGTACAGCCGGCCCCAGCCGGTGTGAATGAGCACCGCATCGCCGGCGGTCAGCGTCAGGTTCTGGCGCTTCAGCGCATCCTGCAAATCCTGCACTGTGATCTCGTAGGTGTCGGGCAACGTCTCCACGCCCTTCAAGCCGGCGACGTCGATCAACACACCGCGCGTCATCAGCGTGCCGACCTTGTCCATGCCGAACTTGGTGAACCCGCCGCGCGCGGAGATGTCGCCGGTCTTGAAGCAGTTGTAGTGGCTGTCGTGATGGGTCTGGTGCGCGAAGCCGTCGAACTGCGTGCCGACCTGGCCGATCTCGGACAGCACCATCTCCTCGTTGCTGCCGCGCATGTTGGAGAACACGTTCATGAAGGTGCGCTTGGTGTGCACATCGAATCGTCGGGTGCCGAAGAACGCCATCTTGTCGTTCAGCGGATGCGCGATCTCGATCACCTCGCCGCTCTTGATGAACTGCGCGGCGCGCAGCACGCTGGCGGGCTTCATGTGGTTGGCGGAGCCGCGCTCGTCGGCCGCGCCCCACTTGGACGGGCAACGCACGGAGTCGGCGGGCACCGTCCACGTTTGTGCCTGAACCACACCGCAAGCCAAGCGTCACACCGAGCGTGACGATCCATTGGTTGGCCTTCATATCCCTGCCTCCTGTCCTGGTTGGTTTGCGCGGTCAGCCTCGCCGGCGAGGTGACCGCGGTCAGATGCGGCGTTGACCGCGCCGCAGCGGCGTCTAGTCGAGCACGATGCGAGGGAAGTAGAACGACACCACCCAGTTCGGCTGGTCGACGATCGAGCTGATGCGCAGGTCGGCGCACACGCTGCACAGCATGTAGGCGTCGATCGGCGAGTAGTTGTAGCGCTTGGCGAGCAGCTCGATCATGTCCGACACCGCGGCGCGCGCACCGGTCATCAGGTCGGGGCCGATGCCGGTGGTGACCTCGTAGCCGCGCTTGTCGAAGTGGCTGGCAACCGGCCCCGCGGTCACGTAGCGTGGCGAGCGTTGCTTCGCATCCTTGATCAGCTCGATCTTCAGGCTGACGTCGATCGCGCTCTCGATCGCGGTGCCGCAGACCTCGCCGTCACCCTGCGCGGCGTGCGTGTCGCCGACCGAGAACAACGCGCCGTTCACCTCGATCGGCAGATAGAGCTCGGTGCCCTCGCTGATGTCGCGCACGTCCATGTTGCCGCCCACGTGGCGCGGCGGAATGATGCTGTGCAGGCCCGGCTCGGCGAGCGCGACGCCGATGGTGCCGCACATCGGCTTCAGCGGCACACGCCCGCCGGGGCCGTACATCGCCGGCTTCAGTGCGGGTGTCATAGTGCCAGTGGTGCAGGTGCGCATTCGGAAACTGGTCGGCCAGCAGGCCGAAGCCCGGAATGTTGCCGGTCCAGCCCCAACCCGACGGGCGGAACGACAACACCGTGACCTTCAGCGCGTCGCCCGGCCTGGCCCCGTCGATGTACACCGGCCCGGTCACCGGATTGACTCGCGCGAGGTCGAGCTTGACCAGGTCGGCCGCCGTCGATGACTTCGTCAACTGCCCCGACGAGGCGTCGACCGTTTCGAAGTGCACGGTTTCGCCCGGCGCGATCTTCAGCCGCGGCGGGAACTCGTTGTTCCAACCGTGGTGGATGTGCTGGCGGTGGATCGTGTGGTGCGAATGCTCGTGTGCGCTCAAGTTCGCCTCCTAAACCGCCACGGTGAGCGCGCCGTCGATCACCAGGTTCGTGCCCGAGATGCGGCTGGCCATCGGGCTGGAGATGAACACCACGCCGTTGGCCACCTCTTCGGCGGTGCCGAAGCGGCCGGTCGGGTTGACCTTCAGCGTCGAGTTGTAGAGGTCGGGCATGTTCTTTTCGATCGTCTGCCAGATGCCGCCGTCGAAGTAGGTGTTGCCCGGCGATACGCAGTTGACGCGGATGCCCTTGCCGACCAGCTGGCGGCTCAAGCCCTTGGCGTAGTGGATCAACGCAGCTTTGATCGCGCCATACGAGCCGGCCGCGAAGTCGACCTCGAAGCCCGATACGCTGGAGATCAGCACGATCGATGCGCTGTTTGATTTTTCGAGGTACGGCAGCGCCGCCTGCACTGCGTTGACCGAGTGCATCATGTCGACGCGAAACGATTTTTCCCAGGTGTCGGCGTTGTCGCCGACCGCCAGCCCGCTGACGTTGCACACCAGTGCGTCGATGCCGCCGAGCTCTTTGGCGCTTGCCTGCACCCAGCTGCTCAATGCCGCGCCGTCGGCAACGTCCAGCGCGCGTCCGAAGGCCTTGACGCCCTTGGCCTTCAAGGCGGCCACGGCAATGCCTACTTCATCGGCATTGCGTGCGCAGATCGCGACATCGGCGCCTTCGGCGGCAAACCCATCGGCGATGGCACGCCCGATGCCTTTGCTGCCACCGGTGACGAGTGCCCGCTTGCCCTTGAGCCCGAGGTCCATTGCCGCTCTCCTTCGCTGCGCACCGCTGCGGTCGAGGCCGCAGTATCGGTCGACCGGCGGCGGCGTTTGTCATCGACCCTGAGCGCGGCAAGGTGGTGGACCCGTGGGCCACGGCCGCGAGCGGCCCGTCGGCGACGGACCCTCGTCACGGACCTCGTCGGAACACGCTGATCAGGAAGCTGGCGACGGCGAGCACGATGAAGATGAAGAACAGGATCTGCGCAATGCTCGCAGCGCCGGCGGCGATGCCGCCGAAGCCGAACAACGCGGCAATCAGTGCGATCACGAGAAAGACAACGGCGTAATGCAGCATGGGGTCTCCTGTTCCGTTTGGGTGTCGCACCGATCCTGGCTGCGATGCCGCAAGGCTAGGTGCGCGCCGGCTGGCTTCCCATCGGTGCGGGGCGCGCCACGGTGTCGGCCCGCTGAACCCTGGCCAGTAGGAGATGGCTGACGCGCAACTCGAGGGCGAGCACATCGGGGCCAGGCCACGTAGGAAAGAGCCGACGCTGCGATGCGGCATCGGCCGATGCCGGTGCCGAGGGAGCGCGCCGATAGTCGCCTAGAGCCAACCCATCGAGGCGACTTGGACCTCGCTCACCGCTGGAAGGGATCGCACCATGCGCAAGACGGCCTGTGTTTGTTCGCTGCTGATCATTGGCTTGGCTGCCTGCGGCGACGTTTCCAAGCTGCCTGCCGGCGCGGAGGTGGGGCCGCGACCGACGCTCGTCGAGCCCAATGCGTCGCTCATTCCGACGGTCCACGTGGCGCCCGCCGTCGGCTGGCCCTCCGGGATGACGCCGACACCCCACGCCGGCGCCCGTGTCACCGCGCTGGCCAGCGGGCTCGACCACCCGCGGTGGCTGCTGGCGCTGCCCAACGGCGACGTGCTGGTGGCCGAAAGCGCCGCCCCCGAACGGCCCGAAGACGGCAAGGGCTTCAAGGCCCAGGTGATGAAGACCTTCATGCGGCGGGCTGGCGCGGCGATTCCGAGCGCCAACCGCATCACGCTGCTGCGCGATGCCGACAACGACGGCCAGGCCGAGGTGCGCCACGTCTTGGTGCAAGGCCTGAACTCGCCATTCGGCATGGCGCTGGTCGGCGACCGGCTGTACGTGGCCAACACCGATGCGATCGTCAGCTACCCGTATCGCGCAGGCCAGACCTCGATCAGCGACGCGCCCACCACACTGACGAGTCTGCCGGCAGGTGCACGCAACCACCACTGGACCAAGAACATCATCGCCAGTGCCGACGGCACACGGCTGTATGCCACCGTGGGCTCCAACAGCAACGTGGCCGAGCACGGCATGGCAGCCGAAGACGGGCGTGCAGCGATCTGGGAGGTCGACACGCGCAACGGCAACAAGCGCCTGTTTGCCACCGGCCTGCGCAACCCCAACGGCATGGCCTGGAGCCGCACCGACGGCAAGCTGTGGACGGTGGTCAACGAGCGCGACGAACTCGGCAGCGATCTGGTGCCCGACTACCTGACCTCGGTGTCCGACGGCGGCTTCTACGGTTGGCCCTACAGCTACTACGGCCGGCATGTCGACAAGCGCGTGCAACCGCCGCAGCCCGACCTGGTGGCCAAGGCGATCGTGCCCGACTACGCGCTCGGTTCTCACGTGGCACCGTTGGGCCTGGTCTCGAGCACCGGCCGCGGTTTGCCACAACCCTTCGCCGAAGGCATGTTCGTCGGCATGCACGGCTCGTGGAATCGTCGTCCGTCGAGCGGCTACAAGGTGGTGTTCGTGCCGTTTCGATCGGGCAAGCCCGAAGGCGAGCCGATCGACGTCTTGAGCGGGTTCCTCAGCTCGAAGGGTGAAGCCTATGGCCGCCCGGTGGGGGTGGCGCTCGACCAGCGCGGTGCGCTGCTGGTGGCCGACGATGTGGGCAACACGGTCTGGCGGGTGAGCTTGCAGTGAGTTCCTGACGCGAGCTGACCGCGTGTCCGCGGGGCGCGCGGTGCTCGTGCGCCCGAGGCGGGAGCCCGTGCAAAGTGCGCAGCGCGGGTCTACAGTTCGTCCGTGCGACGTGGTCCTCGATCCCTGGTTTGCGGACGAGCCATTCGGCTGCCGGCCCGCTGGGCGCTGCTGTTGTCGCTGGCGATCGGCAGCCCTTCGCAAGCGGCCGGCGCCGACGCGCATCACACACCCGCGATGCTCAACGAGCGGGAGGCCCGGCACATCGTTGCGCTCGGCCCGTGGCCGCCAGCGGCGCGGCGCGACCCCGGCAACCGGGTGTCGGGCCAGCCGATGGCCATCGAGCTCGGACGGCAACTGTTTCGTGACCCGCGCATGTCGCCGGTGGGCTATATCGCGTGCGTCACCTGCCACCAGCCCGATCGTGCGTTCACCGACATCAAGGCGCGTGCGCATGGCCTGGCCGACCTGCCGCGCAACACGCCGGCGCTGGCCAACCTCGGCCTGCAGCGCTGGTACGGCTGGGGCGGCGCCAGCGACAGCCTGTGGATGGCCAGCATCAAGCCGATCCTCGATGCCCGCGAGTTCGATGGCAACGCCGCGCTGGTGACCCGCCTGTTCGCGCGCGAGCCCGAGCTGGCGGCGTGCTACCGGCGTGTCTTCGGTGTCTCGCCGCTGCGCGACCCCGAGCGCACGGTGGTCAACGTCGGCAAGGCGCTGGCGGCCTACGTGGAGACGCTGGTCACCGCACGCACGCCATTCGACGAGTTCCGCGACGCGCTGGCGCGCGGCGACGCGTCGCAGATGGCGGCGTACCCCGCGGCCGCGCTGCGCGGACTCAGGCTGTTCGTCGGCCGCGCCGGCTGCGCTGGGCTGCCACGGCGGGCCCAATTTCTCCGACGGCCAGTTTCATGCCGGCGTTGCGCCGGCCGACGACATGGCCGCCGCGGTGGCGCGTTCGCTGGCCGACGACGGTCGGCTCGGTGATGCGCGCACCCTCAAGTCGAGCCGCTTCAACTTGCAGAGCGCCTACAACGACGACGCCAGCCGCCGCAACGCCGTGCCGACCCGCACCCTGGCCGTGAACGCCGGGTTCGCCGGCCAGTTCCGCACGCCGACCTTGCGCAACGTGGCGGTCACTGCCCCGTACTTCCACAACGGCCTGACTGAGCGCCTGACCGATGCGCTGCAGCACCGGCAACCTCTGGCATCGGTGTCGAGTGCAACACCTGGCGAACCCCTGCGGGTGGGCGAGATCGACGATCTGGCCGCGTTTCTGTCGACGCTGACCGACGCCCACGGCTCGCGTCGACCTTGGAACCCGTCGGGTCTGACGCGTTGCCCCTGAGCCGGGCCTCAGGCGTGCAGCCTACTCAGGCCTGCAGCCCGCGCCGGCGCCTGCATGCGCCGGCCCCTTGGTTCCGGCCGGTGGCTGCGCCACCTTCACATCGCGTCGCGATGTGAGCCTGCACCGCAGCGCAAAGCCGCTGTCGTAGGCGCAGCCCGGCACGCAGGTGCCGTGCTGCGTCCGACTCAGGCCTGCCAGACGCCGTAGCCCTGTTCGCGCAAGCCGATCGCCAGCTCGACCTCCATCTCGCGCGCGGCCTGGTACGGCATCGGGTTGAACACCTCGTACAGCGCCGGCAACAAGCGCAGCCCGTAGTCGCGAACGAAGCGGTTGGCCTGGATGCCGGCCTTGTGCTTGTCGAAGCGCAGGTCGGGGTGGAGCCCGGTCATGCCCACGTAGACCAACGGCTTGCCGAGTTGGTGATCGGGGTTGGCGCGGCGAAAGCTCGGCTCGTTCCACGCGCGGTCGGACAGCTCCACCACGTAGACATGGTGGTGCATGCGGGGGCGACGAGGCGGCATGCTCGGGCGGTGCGAACGATCGCCCGCCAGCATGCCATGCCGCGCTTGCGCCGCAGTGGCGGCGATGCTGCAGGCCATTGCAGACCACGCCGGTTTGCGCGCACAGTCTGCGCCTGGGGGGCTGGGCCTGCGGGCCAGAAAGGAGTCTGCAATGGCTGACCCCAGCAGCAAGAAGAAGGGGTTGCCGCCAGCGGCCTGGATCCTCGGCGCGATGGTGCTCGGGATCATCCTCGGCTACATGGTGTTCACCAGCTTTCCCGACAAGAAGATTGCCAGCCAGATCGCCGGCTACATCTCGATCATCTCCGACGTCTTTCTGCGCCTGATCAAGATGCTGATCGGGCCGCTGGTGTTCTCCACGCTGGTGGTGGGCATTGCGCACATGGGCGATGCCGCCTCGGTGGGGCGGGTGTTCGGCAAGGCGCTCGGCTGGTTCATCACCGCGTCGCTGGTTTCGCTGGTGCTGGGGCTCGTGATGGCCAACGTGCTGCAGCCCGGCGTCAACCTCGGCTTGCCGCTGCCCGACATCGGTGCCTCGGCCAACCTGGCGACCTCGAAGTTCACGCTGAAGGACTTCATCGGCCACCTGGTGCCCAAGTCGTTCGCCGAGGCGATGGCCCACAACGAGATCCTGCAGATCGTGGTGTTCTCGATGTTCTTCGGCGTCGCGCTGGCCTCGCTCGGCGAACGCGCCAAGACGCTGGTCGCGGTGATCGACGAGCTGGCGCACGCGATGCTCAAGATCACCGGCTACGTGATGAAGCTGGCGCCGCTGGCGGTGATGGCCGCGATGGCCGCCACGCGTGGCGGTCAACGGCCTGGAGATCCTGCTGAAGTTCGCCGTCTTCATGGGCGACTTCTACCTCGGCCTCATCGTGCTTTGGGCCGTGCTGATCTTCGCCGGCTTCGTCTTCCTCGGCCGCGCGTGTTCAAGCTGCTGGTGCTGATCAAGGAGGCGTTCCTGGTGTCGTTCGCCACCGCCAGTTCCGAGGCGGCGTATCCCAAGATCCTCGACGCGCTCGACCGCTTCGGCGTCAATCGCAAGATCTCGAGCTTCGTGATGCCGATGGGCTACTCGTTCAACCTCGACGGCTCGATGATGTACTGCACCTTCGCCGTGCTGTTCATCGCGCAGGCCTACGGCATCGAGTTGTCGCTCGGCACGCAGATCACGATGCTGTTGATCCTGATGCTCACCTCCAAGGGCATGGCTGGCGTGCCGCGCGCGTCGCTGGTGGTGATCGCGGCGACGTTGGCCCAGTTCAACATCCCCGAGGCAGGCTTGCTGCTGATCCTCGGCGTCGACACCTTCCTCGACATGGGGCGCTCGGCCACCAATGCGGTGGGCAACTCGATTGCCACCGCGGTGGTGGCCAAGTGGGAAGGTGAGCTGATGAACGAAAGCGACGCCGACGCCAACGCGAAGCTGCTCGACGCGGCGCAGCCGGCACAGGTCTAGACGAAAGTCGCCCTCGATGACGTTCGCGCTCCGCGCTGCTGCTCGCTGGTGGACTGGCCCTCTGGCTGGCCGGCGTTTGCCTGCCGGCGCGCGCGCAGACCGAGCCGGTGCCGTCGACGCCCGCCGTGCTCACCGGCACGTTGGCCAAGGTGCGTGATGCCGGCAGCGTCGTGATCGGCTATCGCGAGTCGTCGGTGCCGTTCTCGTTCTTGTCGCCGCGCAACGAGCCGATCGGCTATTCGATCGAGCTGTGCAAGGCCCTCGTCGAGGCGATGAGCGACGCCGTGCACAAGACGCTGGCGATCCAATGGGTCCCCGTGAACCCGGGCACGCGCATCGACGCGGTGGTCAGCGGCAAGGTCGACCTCGAATGCGGTTCGACCACCAGCAACCTCGAGCGCCAGAAGGTGGTGAGTTTTTCGCCGATCCTGTTCGTCGCCGGCACCAAGCTGCTGGTGAAGAAGGGCTCGCCGGTCAAGTCGTTTCGTGACCTCGCAGGCCAGGCGGTGGCGGTGACCGGCGGCACCACCAACGAGAAGACGATGCGCGACCTGTCGGCGCGCTTCAAGCTGAACCTCAACCTGCTGGTGTCGCCCGACCATGCCGAGTCGTTCGCGCTCGTCAAGGCCGGCAAGGCGGTCGCCTTCGCAACCGACGACGTGCTGCTGTATGGCTTCATTGCGCTGGACAAGAGCCAGAACCAGGGTCGCAGCGACTACGAGGTGGTCGGCGAATTCCTCTCGTACGACCCCTATGGCGTGATGTTCCGCAAGGGCGACGCGCAACTGGCCGCGGTGATCCACGACACCTTCGTCGTGCTGGCGCAAGACGGCGAGATCGAGCGCCAGTACAAGCGCTGGTTCCTGCGCAGGCTGCCGTCTGGCACCAGCATCGATCTGCCGATGAGCCCGCAGCTCGAAGACCATCATCCAGACGCTCGGCGGCAAGACCGAGTAGCCGCGCCGGTCAGCGCGCGGCTTCGAGAGACCGCTCGTGCACCACGCCCCACAGCGCATCCCAGTCGGCACCCGCCATGTCGGTGGTGCGGCCGTCGACGTCGAAGAAGCGGTTCGGAATCTGGAAGAACGCGAGGAATACGCCGCCGTTGGGCGACCACGCGCTGTGGCGGCTGCCGGCCGGGCGCCAGATGAACTGGCCGGCCTTGCACTCGATGCCCGCATCGGGTCCGCTGCGATCGACCAGGTGGCCTTCGAGCACGAAGGTCTGCTCGATGCGCACGTGCTCGTGTTCGGGCAGCACGGTGCCGGGCGCCATGCGCGTGAGCGACGTGACCAGGCCGCTGGCGCGGTCGAACAGCAGCGTCTTGATCTCGATGCCGGGGTAACGCGTCTGCTGCCATGGCAGGCTTTCGACGTCGACCAGGCGTGACGCCAACGGTGCCAGCGTTGCATGGCTCTTCACATCGGGCGTGACGGCGCTGGTCATGAAGGGCTCCTTGCAGGCGGCGCTGCATTATCGTGGCCGGTCTGCTTGAAGCCTGCAAGGACTGCTCCGACGATGTCGCCCCTGACGCTGGTGTTCAGCGCCTGTGCTTTTGCCAGCGGCTTTGCGATGCGCATCGTCGACCCGCTGATCCTGCCGATCGCCGAGCGCTTCGAGGTGGCGCCGGCCACCGCGGCGCTGTTGACCTCGGCCTATGCGCTGCCCTATGCGTTGGCGCAGCCTTTTCTCGGGCCGCTGGGCGATCGCTTCGGCAAGCTGCGCTGCATCCAGGCGTGCGTGGTGGTGCTGGCTCTTGCGTTGGTGCTGGGTGCGCTGGCGCCCAGCTTCGAGTGGTTGCTGGGCTCGCGCCTGCTGGCCGGCGCGTTCGCGGGCGGCGTGATCCCGCTGGTGCTGGCCGGTCTCGGCGACGCTCATGACCTGCAGGAACGCCAGGTCATGGTGGGGCGGCTGCTGGTGGCCATCATCTCCGGCCAGATGCTCGGCTCGGCGGCGGCCGGATTGGTCAACGATGCCTTCGGCTGGCGCAGCGCGTTGGCGCTGTCGGCGGCCGTGGCGGTGTTGGCGGCGGCGTCGACCTGGGTCGCGCTGCCGCGCGCGCAGCGACCCGCCGCGCCGCCGACCGTGCTGTCGTTCTTGGGCCTGTACGCCCACGTGTTTCGCAACCGCAAGGCGTTCCGGCTGTACGGCGCCGTGGTGGCCGAGGGCACGCTGGTGTACGCGCCGTTCCCCTACATGGGCCAGCTGTTGATGGAGCATGCGGGCAGCGCGCTGCCCACGCAGACGGGCCTCGTGCTGGCCGCCTTCGGCATCGGCGGCATCGTGTATGGCCTGTTGGTGCGCCGCATCATCGCCGCGCTCGGCATGCGCCGCATGTGCACCATCGGCTCGGCCGCGCTGGCGGTGGCCTATGCCAGCCTCGTCGTGTTGCCCACGTGGTGGCTCTATGCGCTGGTGATGGCAGTCTGCGGCATGGGCTACTACATGCTGCACAACTGCCTGCAGATCGAAGCGACCGAGCTGGCCCCATCGGCGCGCGGCTCGGCGGTGGCGCTGTTTGCCTGCGGCCTCTTCGTCGGCCTGGCGCTGGGACCACCGTTGTTCGGCGCGCTGGTGCATGCCGTCGGGACCTCGTTCTCGTTGCTGACCGTGGCGTTGGGCATCGCGCTGCTGGGCCGGATGGTGGTGCGCACGGTCGTCGATTGAGATAGCCCTGGCTCGGGCGGCCGGGGCCAGGCCTGAGGCAGCGGCGCGTGCCACTCCAAGACCTGGATTGCCCGGGCCAGCGATTTGCCGCACCATCGCGGCCAGCCACGGAGGATGGCGAAGGGGGTTGCGTGGTCCCGAACGAAGACGTGGCCAACGACGACGAGGCCGGATTCACGCTCGACCCGTCGCTGCTGGCCGAGCGCCGCGCGGCCGGCGAGCGCCGCATGCAGACGGTGCAGATGCCGATCGTGCGCACGGTCGGCTTCGTCATCGTGTGCCTGCTGGTGGTGCTCGACGACTGGCGCATCGGCGCGCCGCTGGACAGCCCCGCGCTGCGCTGGCTGATCGTCGCCAACCTGCTGTACGCGACGCTGAGCTGGCCGCTGCTGCGCTGGGCCTATGGCCGCGGCCGCGTCGACTGGGGTCTGGTGTTCCTGCACCTCGATGTGGCGGTGTGGCTGCTCAACCTGTACCACATCGAGCCGAGCACGCTGTTTTTCGGCTACTTCCTGCTGGTGCGCGTGGCCGACCAGGTGGGGTTCGGCTTTCGACGCGCGTTCTACTTCAATCACGTGATCTGCGGTGCCTACCTCGTCTATTCGGTGTGCGTGGCGGCGGTCGATCCGGCGCGTGCCCAGTGGCCGGATCGTTTGGTCCTGCTGTTCAGCATGTACCTGCTGGGCGCCTACGTGGCGACCACGGGCTCGGTGACCGAGCGCCTGCGTCAACGCACCCAGACCGCCATCCGCACCGCGCGCGACCTGGTGGTCAGCCTGGAGCACCAGCGGCAAACGCTGCAGGCGCAGACGGTCGAACTCGAGCTGGCGCGCCGTCAGGCCGAAGCGGCGAGCGTGGCGAAGTCGCAGTTCCTGGCCACCATCAGCCATGAGTTCCGCACGCCGCTCAACGGCATCCTCGGCACCACCGAGCTGCTGCTCGACAGCCCGCTGACGCCCAGCCAGCGGCGCTTCGCCAAGACCGCGCACCTGTCGGCCACCGCGCTGCTGGCGCTGGTGGACGACGTGATCGACCTGTCGCGCATCGAGGCCGGCAAGTTCACGCTGCGCAACACCAGCTTCGACTTGCGCGCGCTGGTCGACGAGGCGATGGACCTGATGGCGGCGATCGCGCGCGACAAGCCGATTTCGCTCGAACACCACCTGCCGCCGCAACTGCCCGCGCACCTGCTCGGCGACCCGGTGCGCTTGCGGCAGCTGCTGGTGAACCTGCTGCACAACGGCGTGAGGTTCACCGACCGCGGCAGCGTCACGCTGTCGATCACGGTGCAGGGCCACGACGAGGTCGGCGCGTTGATCCTGCGCTTCGAGGTGCGCGACACCGGCCAGGGCATCGCGCAGGACTACCTCGATTCGGTGTTCGACGCCTTCACGCAGGCCGACGCGTCGACCACGCGCCGCCACGGCGGCAGCGGGCTGGGCCTGGCCATCGCCAAGGATCTCACCGAGCTGATGGGCGGGCGACTGGGTGTCGCGAGCCGCCTGGGCGAGGGCTCGACGTTCTGGTTCGAGCTGGCGTTGCAGCCGGTGGTCGAGGCGCCGACCAAGGCGCCGCCGCCGCCGATCGAGATCGGCGAGCTGGCCGCGCACGTGCTGCTGGCCGAGGACGACAGCGTCAACCAGATGGTGGTCGAGGCGATGCTCACGCGGCTGGGCTGCATCGTCGAGGTGGCCGCCGACGGCAACGCCGCGCTCGGTGCGGCCACGCGCCGGCACTACGACCTGATCCTGATGGACTGCCACATGCCGGTGATGGATGGTTTCGAGGCGACGCGCCGCATCCGCGACGACGAGTTCGAGCGCAGCCGTGGCCGCACGCCGATCGTGGCGCTGACCGCCGATGCGCTGGCCGGTGACCGCGAGCGCTGCATCGAATCGGGCATGGACGACTACATGACCAAGCCGGTCAGCAGCGCGATGCTGGCCGCGTGCGTCGAGCGCTGGACCGGGCGCAAGACGATGGCGCCGTCGCAGTGGTGAGTGCGGCGCGACTCGGTGCAGAATCACGCATCAACCACCCGTGCCGCCGTGCAACAGGAGCTCTTGCGATGGCCAAAGGTCAACAGCGCAGCAACAAGGAAACGAAGAAGCCGAAGAAGGATGCAGCTTCCAAGCCGGTGTCTCCTGGCTTGGTGACACCCAGCATCACCACCACGATCATCGAGCGCGGCAAGAAGAAGTACAAGTAGGCCGGCGCGCGGTTCATGCGAGCGCCTTCGGGTTCAGGGCCTCGTTGATCGCATTCAACACGCCGTCGGGCGCCTCGGCCATCAGGTTGTGCCCCACCGGCAGCGTCACCACGCGCGGCTGCAACGCCGCGATGATCGGCTCGGCCGCCTGTGGCGTGGTCATCTGGTCGCGTGAGCCCAGCACCAGTGTCACCGGGCAGGCCACCCGGCTGGCTGCGGTGTCGAGGCCGTCGTACTCGTCGCACGCCGTGAAGTCGGCGAGGAACAGGTTGCCGGCTGCATAGCCGCGCTGCATGCGGCGTGACAGCGCGCGATTGCCACCATGGATCGACGATCCGGGGCCCGGGTTCGACGGTTTGGCCGCATGGGTGGAGTTCGACAGCGAGTTGACCAGGTCGATCGCCGCCAGCACGTCGCGCCGGCACAGCTCCAGCAGCTTGGGCGACACCTTCATCGGGTAGGCGGGGCCCAGCATCACCAGCGCGTTGGCGCGTGCACCCAGGCACGCGGCCGCCTCCAAGGCGATCAACGAGCCCATGCTGTGGCCCACCAGCGCGGCGCTGCGCAGGCCGCTCGCCTCGACGAAGCCGGCCAGCCAGCGCCCGGCGGCTGCCACGCCCAGCGGCGCGCCACCGCTGCGGCCGTGCGCAGGCAGGTCCACCGCCAGCACCGCGTACCCATGATGGGCCAGGTAGCGGCTTTGCAGGATCCACACGCTGTGGTCGTGCAGCGCACCGTGCACGAACACCACCCCGGGCAGCGCGGGGTCGAGCGGCTTGCCGCCGGTGTAGGCGTACGCAACCTGGCCGTCGAGGTCGATGTTCATGCCGCGGCCGTCCTGCGCAGAGCCGCCTCAAGCGGGACAGCCCCCTCTGGGGGCAGCGAACGAGAGTGAGCGTGGGGGATCATGATTTTTGGGCAGCCTTCAGCGCGCGGCCGAGGTCGTCGATCAGGTCGTTTGCATCTTCGAGCCCGATCGACAGGCGGATCGTCCCCGGCCCGATGCCGGCTTGCGCGAGCGCGGCGTCGTCCATGCGGAAATGGGTGGTCGACGCCGGGTGGATCACCAGCGAGCGGCAGTCGCCCACGTTGGCCAGGTGCGAGAAGATCTTCAGCGCCTCGATGAAGGCGCGGCCCTGCGCACGAGAGCCCTTGATGTCGAAGCTGAACACCGCGCCGCAGCCGCGCGGCAGCAACTGCCTGGCCAGCGCGTGGTCGGGGTGCGAATCGAGCTCGGGGTAAGCCACGCTGCCGACCATCGCGTGGCCGGCGAGGAACCCCACCACCTTGCGTGTGTTGGCGACGTGGCGCTCCATGCGCAGCGGCAAGGTCTCGATGCCCTGCAGGATCAGCCATGCCGTGTGCGGGCTCATGCAGGCGCCGAAGTCGCGCAACCCTTCGCGCCGCGCGCGCAGCAGGAACGCGCCGATCGTGCTCTCCTCAGCGAACACCATGCCGTGGAAGCCGCTGTAAGGCTGGGTTAGCTCGGCGAAACGCGGCGAGGCGCTCCAGTCGAACGAGCCGCTGTCGACCAGCAGGCCGCCGATCACCGTGCCGTGCCCCGACAGGAACTTGGTCGCCGAGTGATAGAGCAGGTCGGCGCCGAGGTCGAACGGCTTCATCAACCACGGCGTGGTGAAGGTCGAGTCGATCAGCAGCGGCACGCCGGCCTCGTGCGCGATCGCGCTGACGCGGGGGATGTCGAGCACGTCCAGGCCGGGGTTGCCGAGCGTCTCGCCGAACAGCAGCTTGGTGGTCGGTCGGATCGCGCTGCGCCAGGCGTCGATGTCGCGCGGCTTGACGAACGTGGTCTCGATGCCGAAGCGCGCCAGCGTGTAGTGCAGCAGGTTGTGGCTGCCGCCGTACAGCGCCGTCGATGCCACCACGTGCGAACCGGCCCCGGCCAGCGTGGCGATCGCCAGATGCAGCGCGGCCTGGCCGCTGGCGGTGGCGATCGCGCCGACGCCGCCCTCCAGTGCAGCGATGCGCTCCTCGAGCACCGCATTGGTCGGGTTGCTGATGCGGCTGTAGACGTGGCCCGCGCGCTCCATGTTGAACAGCGACGCCGCGTGCTCGCTGTTCTCGAACACGAACGACGTGCTCAGGTGGATCGGCACCGCGCGTGCACCGGTGGCAGGGTCAGGCGCGGCGCCTGCATGCAGGGCCAGGGTGTCGAATGCGGGGTCGCTGTGGCCGGCCATGTCAGTCGGCGCAGGGCCGCTCCCAAGCGGACGGAGCTCTCGCGGGTGCAGCGAGCGAAGCGAGTGTGTGGGTCTCATGTCCAGGCTCCGCACTGTTGCGTCGAGGCATTGTGTGCTATGTTGGCTGCACACAACGGGTGCCTTGCAGCGGCGTGCGCTTCGCGAGGGCGCTTGGAGCGCCCGCCGGGGCGAGGGGCCACTGCTCCAACAAGGGAGACTGGTCATGAAGGTGAGCGACATCCTGCGCGTCAAGGGCGGCACGCTGTACACGGTGTCTCCCGAGGAGCCGTTGCACGACGCGGTCAAGACCATGGCCAGCTACGACATCGGTTCACTGGTCGTCATGAGCCACGGCGAGCTGGTGGGCATGCTCACCTTCCGCGAAGTCATCTCGGCGATCGTCGCCAACGACGGCAGCGTCGGCAACACGGCGGTGCGCAAGGTGATGGACGATGCGCCGCTGACCTGCACGCCCGAGACCGAGATCGACGAGGTGCGGCGCATGATGCTGCAGCGGCATGCCCGCTACATGCCGGTGATGGAGCAGCGCACGCTGATGGGCGTGATCTCGTTCTACGACGTGGCCAAGGCGGTGGTCGACAGCCAGGACTTCGAGAACCGCATGCTCAAGGCCTACATCCGCGACTGGCCGGTCGAGCCCGAGGGCGCCGAGGCGCCGAAGAACTGACTGCGCGCGGCGGGCCGGCCGCGCGCCGGCTCCTGCGACAATGCCGGGCCGCAGCCATCGTGCTGCGGCCTTTCTCGTTCAGCCCCTCATGTCCGGCAGCACCTTCGGCCATCTGTTTCGCGTCACCAACTTCGGCGAGAGCCATGGCCCGGCCATCGGCTGCGTGATCGATGGCTGCCCACCCGGCCTGGCATTGAGCGAGGCCGACATCCAGCCCGATCTCGACCGCCGCCGCCCCGGCACCAGCCGCCACGTGACGCAGCGCAACGAGGCCGACACCGTGCAGATCCTGTCGGGCTTGTACGAGGGCCTGACCACCGGCACGCCGATCGCCTTGCTGATCCGCAACGAAGACGCGCGCAGCCGCGACTACGCCAACCTGCTCGACACCTTTCGCCCCGGCCACGCCGACTACACCTACTGGCGCAAGTACGGTTTGCGCGATCCGCGCGGCGGCGGCCGCGCTTCGGCGCGCCTCACTGCGCCGATGGTGGCCGCTGCCGCAGTGGCCAAGAAGTGGCTGCGCGAGCAGCACGGCACCCGCTTTGTCGGCTGGATGAGCCAGATGGGCGACATCCAGATCCCATTCGTCGACGAGCGCAGACATCGCCGGCAACGCGTTCTTCGCGCCCAACGCGGCGATCGTGCCGCAGCTCGAGGCGCACATCGACGCGCTGCGCAAGGCCGGCGATTCGTGCGGCGCGCGCATCACGGTCACCGCGCAGGGCGTGCCGCCGGGTCTGGGCGAGCCGCTCGCCGACAAGCTCGACGCCGACATCGCCTACGCGATGATGGGCATCAACGCGGTCAAGGGCGTCGAGATCGGCTCGGGCTTCGGCGTCGTCACGCAAAAGGGCAGCGAACATGGCGACGAACTGAGCCCCGCGGGCTTCAAGACCAACCATGCCGGCGGCGTGCTCGGCGGCATCTCCACCGGGCAGGATCTCGTGGTCTCGATCGCCGTCAAGCCGACCAGCTCGATCCGCCTGCCGCGCGCGTCGATCGACCGCAGCGGTGCGGCCACCACCGTCGAGACGCACGGCCGCCACGACCCCTGCGTCGGCATCCGCGCCACGCCGATCGCCGAGGCGATGCTGGCGCTGGTGGTGATGGATCACGCGTTGCGCCAACGTGCGCAGTGCGGCGACGTGAGCGTGGCGGTGCCGCCGATCGCCGGCGCGGCCCCGGGCAGCCCGCGGCGATGACCGCAGCTTTTTCGCTGCGCCCGTTCGCGCGGGTGTGGTTCTGCTACTTCGCCGCCATGGGCGCGTTCACGCTGTACGCGCCGCTGTGGTTCCGCGAGATGGGCCTGAGCGCGCTGGCGATCGGCTCGATCGCCTCGCTGCAGTCGTGGACGCGCGTGTTCGCACCGTACAGCTGGGCCTGGCTGGCCGACCACAGCGACCGGCGCGCCGACCTGATGCGCCTGGCCGGCGTGTTGTGCGTGGTGTTCGCGCTCGCGCTGGCGGTGGCGGGGCGCTGGGGCGTCACCGCGGTCAGCGTCTGCGTGGTGTTGCTGTTCATCGCCAACGGCGCGGTGATCCCGTTGATGGAAGCCTCGCTGGCGCACCACCTCAACCTCGCGGCCGGCGGTGCCGGCGGGCGCTACGGCCGCGCCCGCGTGTGGGGGTCGATCGGTTTCATGGCTGCGGTGCTGTTGTTCGGCGCGCTGCTGCACGCACTGGGCATCGCGGCCTGGCCCTGGCTGGTGCTGCTGCTGTGGGGCTTGCTCGCGGTGTCGCTGTGGCACCTGCCGCTGACCAGCGAGCCGGTGCACCACGATGCCGTGCCGGTGGGCGCGCTGGCGGTGCTGCGGCGGCCCGAAGTGGCCTGGTTCTTCGTCGGCATCTTCTTCACCGTGCTGGCGCACGTCAGCCTGTACGCGTTCTTCTCGCTGTTCGCGGCGTCGTTCGGCATGAGCGAGTCGGCCATCGGGTTGTTGTGGTCGGTGGGCGTGCTGGTCGAGATCGGCTTCTTCTGGACCCAGGGCCACTGGTTCGAGCGGCTGTCGATGCACAACTGGCTGTTGCTCGCCGCGGGGGTGTCGGCGTTGCGCTTTGCAGCCATGGCGGCGTTCGGCAACTGGATGGTCGTGCTGGTGCTGACGCAGATGACCCATGCGGTGACGTTCGCGGCCCAGCATGCTGCCTGCATCACGCTGGTGTCGCGCTACTTTCCCGGTCCGCTGCGCGGCCGTGGCCAGGCGCTGTACACCACGCTCGGCTACGGCCTGTCGGGCGTGGTGGGCGGGGTCGCCGGCGGTGCGCTGATCGAGCGCTGGGGCTACCCCGCGGTGTTCTGGGCCTCCAGCGTGGCGGCGCTGCTGTCGGCGCTGTGCCTGCTGCGCTCGCGCCGTCACGCCGAGGCAGCGGCAACGGCCGCCGCCTAGGGGATTCACAGCGGCCGCCGAGGCTGTCATCCTTTTGTCGCAGTTCGTCGCACGGCACACGCAGTTCGTCGCACACCGGGTCCGCCGTGCAGCGGCGTTCACCTAGACTTGCCGCCACCGACAGCAGCCCGACATGAATCGCGCGCGCAAACCCTGGATCGTCGGCGTCGCCGTGGCGCTGGTGATCGGCATTGCCGCCGCGGTCGCGGTGGGCCGCAGCCACCTGCAGCGCGACAAGGACAAGGCCGCCGTCACGCTGGAGTTCGAGGCGCGCGAGGTGGTGCAGCCCGCAGTGGGCCACGATGCCGGCGGCCATCGAGTTTTCCGGCCCGCTGGTGGCGCCGCAGACGGCGGTGGTGCGGGCCAAGGCCGCCGGCACGCTGGTGGCGCTTGGCGGTGCACGAGGGCAGTCGCGGGTCAAGGCGGGCCAGTCGCTCGGGCACATCGACCTGGCCGAGCTGGAGAGCCGCAGCAGCGAGCGCCAGGCCAGCGCTCGACTGCCGCGCGCGCGGCGCTGGCGCAGGCCGAGCGCACCCATGCCAGCAACGAGCGCCTGGCCGCGCAGCAGTTCATCTCGCCGATCGCGCTGGAGACCTCGCGCTCGCAGGTCGACAGCGCGCGTGCGCAGTACGAGGCGGCAATGGCCATGCTCGACGTCACGCGGGTCGGCCTGCGCGAGGCGGCGCTGGTGGCGCCGATCGGCGGCATCGTCGCCAAGCGGCACGTCGTGCCCGGCGAGAAGGTCGCCATCGAGCAGACCGTGCTGACCATCGTCGACCTGGCGCGGCTCGAGCTGGCCGGCATGGTCGGCACGCACGAGGTGCCGCGCCTGCAGCCCGGCATGGCGGTGCAGGTGCAGCGTCGAAGGCATGCCGGCGCCGGTGGCGGGCGCGGCTGGCGCGCATCGCGCCGGCCGCCGAGGCCGGGCACGCGCTCGATCGGCGTGACGATCGCGCTCGACAACCCGAAGGAGACCTTGCGCGCCGGCCAGTACGCGCTGGCGCGCGTCGACCTCGCCGACGACACCAAGCGCCTGACGCGTGCCGCTGACGGCGCGTCGGCAACACCTCGGGCCAGGATCAGGTGTGGGTCATCGAGCGACGGCGCGCTGGCTGCGCCGCGCGGTGACGCTCGGCCGGCGCGACGAGGCGCGACGGGCGCGTCGAGGTGCTGCAGCGGCGTGAACGCCAGACGCCAGGTGCTGGCCGCGCGCTTCGACAACCTGCGCGAAGGCGCCAAGGCGGTGGTGGTCGGCAGCAAGACGCCGGCGCCGCGTCGCGGCGTCGGACGAGCTCGGCGCCGATGCGCTGAGCGCAAGTCGCTGCGGAGCTGCGCCATGTGGATCACCCGCGTCGTCGATCAACAACCCGGTCTTCGCCACCATGGTGATGGTGGCGCTGTGCGTGCTGGGCCTGTTCTCGTACGCCCGCTTGAGCGTCGAGCAGATGCCCGACGTCAGCGCCGCCGGGCGCGTTGATCGACGTGCGCTACCCCGGCGCCTCGCCGGAGGCGGTGGAGCGCGAGATCAACAAGCCGCTCGAGGAAGCGGTCAACAGCGATCGCCGGCGTCAAGCGCATCACGTCGCGCAGCTTCGAGGGCCGCGGCCAGGCCGAGCGTGGAGTTCACGCTCAACGCCGACATGGACCGCGCGATGCAGGAGCTGCGCGACCGCGTGGCGCTGGTGCAGTCGCAGTTCCCGCGCGACGCCAAGCCGCCCACGATCGCGCGCTTCAACAACGACAACAGCCAGCCGGTGGTGGTGATGGCGCTGCTGTCGCCGACGCGCTAGCGCGCGCGAGCTGTCGCTGCTGGCCGAGCAGACGGTCGGCAAGCGGCTGACAGCGCGTGGAGGGCGTGGCCACGGTCGACATCGGCGGCCTGGCGCACGCGCGAGGTGCGCATCGACCTCGACCCGGCGCGGCTGCGCGCCTACGGCATCACGCCGGCCGAGATCGCGACCGCGCTGCGCGAGGCCAACGCCGACCAGCCGGTGGGCCTGCTGTCCGACCGCAGCGCAGGACGCGCTGCTGCGCGTCGAGGGCCGCGTGCGCGACCCGCGCCAGCTTCGCCGACATCGTGGTGGCGCCGCCGCGGCAACCTGCCGCTGACGCTGGCCGACCTGGGCACGCTGGTCGAGCGCGAGCGCGAGCCCGAGTCGCTGGCGCGCATCAACGGCCAGCGCGCGGTCAACTTCAACGTCTTCAAGCAGCAGGACGCCAACATCGTGCGCCACCGGCGACGCGGTGAAGGCGGCGATGGACGAGCTGCGCAAGACGCTGCCCGCCGGACGTGGAGCTGCGCCTGATCTATGCCAACAGCGACTTCGTCAAGCGACTCGCTCAACGGCCTGCAGCACACGCTGATCGAAGGCGCGCTGCTGACGATCGCCATCGTGTTCCTGTTCCTGCACTCGTGGCGCAGCACCGATCATCACCGGCGCTGACGCTGCCGATCGCGGTGATCTCCAGCTTCATCGCCGTGTACGCCTTCGGCTTCACGCTGAACTTCATGACGATGATGGCGCTGCAGCCTGTGCATCGGCCTGCTGATCGACGACGCGATCGTGGTGCGCGAGAACATCGTGCGCCACGTCGGCATGGGCAAGGACCACCACCGCGCGGCGCGCGAGGGCACCGACGAGATCGGCCTGGCGGTGATGGCCACCACCTTCGCGCATCTGCGCGGTGTTCGTGCCGGTGGCCTTCATGGGCGGCATCGTCGGCAAGTTCTTCTACCCGTTCGGCATCACGGTGGTGGTGGCGGTGCTGGTGAGCCTGTTCGTCAGCTTCACGCTCGACCCGATGCTGTCGGCGGTGTGGCACGACCCGCCGTCGCACGCGGCTGAAGCGAGCTGCCGGTGCATCGGCACGCTGATCCGCGCCACCGACCGCGCGCATGGACGTGCTGCACGACGTCTACGAGCGGCTGATCCGCTGGGTTTTCTCGCGCCGCTGCGCTGCGCTACCGGCCGGCCTGTTCGGCGCCGCGCGCGCGATCGTCGCGTCGCGGCGTCGCGCGCGTGGCTGCAGCTTCGGCTCGGCGCGCGCTGGCGCTGGCGCCGCTGGTGGGCAGCGAGTTCATTCCGCAGACCGACCAGGGCTTCACGCAGCTGTCGCTGCGCATGCCGGTCGGCGCCAGCCTGGAGCGCAGCGACGACAAGGTGCGCCAGGTCGAGGAGATCGTGCGCGCCTTCCCCGAGGTGCAAGACGGTGTCGACCAGGGTCGGCGGGCAGGGCAAGGGCTTCGCGGTCGGCCGCAACCAGGCCACGCTGAACATCGCGCCTGGCCGACGCGCAGCGAGCGCCAGCGCAGCCAGAAGCAGGTCGAGGACGCGATCCGCGAGGAGATCGCCAAGATCCCCGGCATCGACGCGTCGCGTCGGCTTCGACCGGCCGATCTACGTGGCCATCCTCGGCAGCGACTCCGAAGGCCTGGCGCGCATCGCCACCGAGTTCGCCGAGAAGGTGAAGAAGATCCCCGGCATCGTCGACGTCGAGCTGTCGGTCAAGCCCGGCCTGCCGGCCTACGCGGTGCGGCTGAAGCCCGGCGCCGTGCGCGAGCTCGGCCTGACCGCGCCGCAGCTGGCGTCGTCAGCCTGCGCGCCTACGTCAACGGCGAGGTCGCGACCTACTGGACCACGCCCGACGGCGAGCAGGTCGAGGTGCTGCTGCGCCTGCCCGAAACGCAGCGCGAGCGCGTCGACCAGATGCGCGCGCTGCCGGTGGCGTTCGCCAAGGACGGCACGCCGATCGCGCTGGACAGCGGTGGCCGACATCGAGCCGGTGGTCAACCCCGAGGTGATCCGCCGCCAGAACCTGCAGCGCCGCGAGGCGATCTTCGCCGGCGTGCAGGGCCGGCCGGCGGGCGACGTCGGCAACGACGTGCAGAAGCTGGTCAAGGACACCGTGCTGCCGCCGGGCTACAGCTTCGACGTCGGCGGCCAGACGCAGGAGCAGCAGGAGGCCTTCGGCGCGATGCTGGCGGCGATGGCGCTGGCGGTGATCTTCATCTACATCGTGCTGGCCAGCCAGTTCGGCAGCTTCCTGCAGCCGATCGCGATCATGGCCTCGCTGCCGCTGGCGCTGATCGGCGTGATGCTGGCGCTGCTGTTGTGGCGCTCGCACGCTCAACGTGTTCTCGATGATCGGCCTGGTGATGCTGATGGGCCTGGTGACGAAGAACGCGATCCTGCTGGTCGACTTCGCCAACCACGCGCGCAAGGCCGGCGCCACGGTGGCCGATGCGCTGCTGCAGGCCGGGCTGATCCGCATGCGGCCGATCATCATGACCACCGCGGCGATGGTCTTCGGCATGCTGCCGCTGGCGCTGGCGCTGAACGACGGCGGCGAGATCCAGGCGCCGATGGGCCGCGCGATCATCGGCGGCGTCATCACCTCGACGCTGCTGACGCTGGTGGTGGTGCCGGTGATCTACAGCTACCTGGTGCGCGAGGGCAAGAAGAAGCCCGCGCCGCACAGCGCCGCAGGCGCCGCCCTGCCAGCCAGCGCGCTGGCCGACCGCGAATAGCGGCTTGCCACCGTTGGAGCACGGCCATCAGCGGGTGCTCCTGACCGTCCGGTTCAGGCGCCCGGATCTGCAGCTCGCAGTTGCTGCGAGGCACCCAAGACAACGTTGACACCCTGAGGTGGGCACCAGGAAGTAGGCGCCACAGAGGGCAATGGCGGCGCGCCGCTCGGTCTGAGACCGTGAAGCACCACAGTCTCGACATGAGCAACGCGTGCAAGCCATCGGTCGGCAGCCCCACCGGGCGCCGGATGGCGCCGCGGTCCACTACGAGCGTCACCGGCCCGAGCAGACCATGCTGTACCGACTCGACGAACTGCTCGGCGTCATGCATCGCGCGGGCAGGTATCGAAACCTTGACATTGGCAGCCGCTAGTGGACTGTAACGTTTAAATGGGAAGTATCATCGGGCCCGTAGAGGGCGCGATGGAACTGACCAAGACCGAACTCATGGAACTGCAGCGACAAGCCAGTGCGAGAAACGGTCGAGCCGATGCGGCACGACACGCGCGACTGATCCTGCTGTTGTCTGAGGGGCGGACGTGGGCCGAGATTCGCGCCAAGCTCGATTGCAGCGATAGCTACATCGATCGCTGGAGCAAGCGCTTTGCCGCCGATCGGCTCGCTGGACTGTTTGCTCGTCATGCTGGGCGCGAGCGCTACAAGGTGACCGATCGCATCGAGGCGCGCGTGCTCGCCCGTACGACCAAGCACAAGCCCGCCGACGGCTCGACGCACTGGTCCACGCGCAAGCTTGCCGCAGAACTGGGCGGCGACATCTCGCATATGACCGTGGCACGCATCTGGGCCAAGCATGGCATCAAGCCGCATCGGCTCGAGGGCTATCTCGCCTCCAACGACCCGGAGTTCGAAGCCAAGGCCACCGACGTCATCGGGCTGTACCTCAACCCGCCGCAACATGCCGCGGTCTTCAGTGTCGATGAGAAGACTGCGATCCAGGCGCTGGACCGCAAGGATCCTGTGCTCCCGTTGTCGCCCGGACGCGCCGAGCGTCATGGGTTCGAATACTTCAGGCACGGCACGCTGTCGCTCTACGCTGCCTTCAACACCAAGACCGGCGAAGTCCTCGGCAAGACCGCGACCCGCCACACCTCGGCGGAGTTCGTGGCCTTCCTCACCGACATCGTGGCCAACCAGCCTCGTGGCAAGGAGATACACGTCATCGCCGACAACCTCTCGGCTCACAAGACCAAACAGGTCGATGCGTTCCTGACCGAGCATCCGCGGGTTCATATGCACTTCACTCCCACCTACTCGTCCTGGCTCAACCAGGTGGAGCTGTGGTTCGCCAAGGTCGAGCGTGACGTGATCGCGCGCGGCGTGTTCACCTCGGTGCCGGACCTCAAAAGAAAACTCATGCGCTACATCCGCAAGTACAACGAACAACCAAAGCCCGTGAAGTGGAAGTACTTCGATCCCACTCGGCGCATCACTCCCGATTCAATCGTTACGGCCCACTAGTCCCCGGCCCGCTCGCTTGCTGTTTTCGCTGGAGCGACAGCAGGCTAAAGACGCCGCGTCCGCGCTTGTTAATCGACGCCAGCACTGGCAGACTTGCGGACCACTCGCCATCCAACAGGAAGCGCTCATGCACCAGCTCACCTGCGCGACAACTGCTCACGGTGCCGCCGCGATCGCTGCGCTGTTCGCTTTGCTGGGCGCGTGCGCGACCGCGTCCATCGAGCCGTGGGCGACGAGCGAGCCACTCAACGCGCCCGAGAGCGTGTACCTCGACCCCGACAGTGGCGCGCTGTTCGTCTCGCAGGTCGGCATGCGTCCCGGCGGCACGCCGGTGGACAAGGACGGCAACGGCGTCATCTCCAAGCTCACGAAGCAAGGTACGGTGGTCAACCCCAACTGGGTCACCGGGCTGAATTCGCCCAAGGGGATGCGCAGCCAGGGCGGCACGCTGTGGGTCGCGGATGTCGATGAGGTGGTCGGCATCGACATTGCCGGCGGCAAGATCGTCTCGCGCACACGGATCGATGGCGCCAAGTTTCTCAACGACGTGGCGACCGCGCCCGACGGCTCGGTGTATGTCTCGGACATGGCCACAAGCAAGATCCATCGCATCAAGGACGGCAAGTACAGCATCTTCGCCGAGGGCGAGCAGCTCGAGTACCCCAACGGTCTGCTGGTCGAAGGCGGCAACCTCGTGGTCGCTGCCTGGGGCAAGCCGGAGGCCGACTTCTCGACCAAGGTGCCCGGCCGTCTTTACCGTCTGAACCTCGCGACCGGCGCCAAGACGCTCATCACGACCTTGCCGACGGGCAACCTCGATGGGCTGGAATCCGATGGCCGCGGTGGCTATATCGTGAGCGACTGGATCGCCGGCAAGATCTATCACATCGGCCCCAATGGACAGACGCGGCTGCTGAGGCAGTTCAAGCAGGGCACCGCCGACATCGCGTACCTGCCCGCCACGCGCACGCTGATCGTGCCGCACATGCTGGAGAACCGCGTGCAAGCTTATGACCTGAGCACGGAGTTGGCAAACTGACCAACAGCAACCGCTCGCAGGCTCGTCCTCAGCACGAGTCGCCGGGCGAGCTCATCCCTTGCCCCAAAACGCAACGGCTCGTGCGCTCGTCACACGCCGATCCGATTTCGCGCGCCGCCGTCGCGCCGCAACCTTCGTTGCTCGCGGCCCGCTCGCATGCAGCGCGCACTCGCACTGCTACTGCCACGCCATCGCTCGAATCGCCACAGCCAAAAGTAGCAGCAGCGTGCGCCGCGGTTTTCCCTCCCCCTGAGGCTTGTCCAACACCTGCCCTCACACCGGTGCTGCGCGCATATCGGTTTCGTGGGACGGGCAGGTGTCGGACAACCCTAAACAGAAGCGGACCGTGTCCGACTCGATGCGGAAGTAGGGCTCTTGCGGCATGGCGTATTTGAAGTTGCGGTGAACGGCGGTCACGATGCGCGGTCCACGGCGTCGGCGTCTGTACAGTGGCGCGTACACGGCTCGCCGGGCGCAGCGTAGCCAAGGCTCGGATGCGCGTGCGGTGCAGCAGCACGCCGCCACCTTCTTCGCCGAGACCGAAGATGCCGCCAGGGCCGATCTGCCGCAGTTCGTGAAGGACGAGTTCGACGCCTTCCTCGAATGCGCCGTGCGGATCCATTCGATCGTGCCAGCCTCCTTGGTGGCCAAGGTCCGGGCGCGCCACACATCGGTTTCGGAGGCACAACGAAAGCGGAACTCGCGCCCGTCGAGCGGCGTGACCACGGTCTCCAGCAGCTTCTCGCGCCAGCGGAAGCGGCGTGGACCGCGCACGAAACGAAGCAGGCTCATCCGTTCAGGTCGTCTCTTCGATGTTGATCGTCAGCGTGCGGCGCATCACGTCGGCAGGGCCGGTCATTGGATGCACGGCGTGCAGCGAGTTGTAGGTCTTGATGAACAGCACGCACTGGTTCGGATGGAACGGATAAGTGTGCACGGTCTCGCAGGCATCGAACGGCACCTGGTGGTTGAGAAAGTTGAAGCTGCGCGAGCGATCGATCGGCTTGAGCACGGTGGTGCCACCGCCCCAGGCGTCGTTCCATTCGCCGGCGCCCACCATCGACAGCACCAGCGTGATCAGCTTGCCCGGCGAATCGGTGTGCGGCAGGATGTTGCCACCGTCGGCCGTCATCATCGAAAACTCGAACCGGCTGCGCAGGCCCTTGCGCGGGAATCGCCCCGCCGCATAACGCAGCGCGGCGGCGATGCGCCGGCCGGTGCTGCGTTGGTCTTCGACCTTGCTGCCTTGCAGCCCCATGTCGAGCCGATGGCGCTTGAGCAGGTCGATCACGTAGTGCACGAACGCGGGCGAATTGATGCGCGCATACAGCACGTTCCAGCACGGCGTCTCGGCGATGAACCGATGGTAGTTGTCGGGGTTGTTCACCTCCGACAACGAATACTTGTTGCCCAGCACCGGCTTGAACTCGAACAGCGAGGTCGCGGGCCAGTGCTTCAGCAGGTCGGCATACACGTCGGCGGGAAACACGTCGGCGCTGTAACCCACCGGGTACGGCTCGTAGTCGAACCGCACGCCTTCCAGCTTGATGTCTTGCAGTGAAGCGGGGGCTTGCGACACGGGGCGGGCGCGGCGAAATCGAGGCGCGCGCAGTGTACCCGCGGCCCGCGCGCCTCTCGACATGCAGGGTTTCAGCCTGCATGCCGCTGTGCGCTGCGGCGCCGACGAGCGCCAGGCGCTGGAGCAACTTTGCCGCTACATCACCCGCCCGGCGCTGGCCAACGAACGGGTGCAATGCAACGCCGCCGGGCAAGTCGTGCTCAAGCTGAAGACACCCTGGCGCGACGGCACCACGCACCTGGTGATGTCGCCGCTGGAGTTCATGCAGCGGCTGGCCGCACTGGTGCCACGGCCGCGTTTGCATCTGATCCGCTTCCACGGCGTGCTGGCGCCCAACGCCAAACTTCGCGCGTTGGTGGTGCCGCAAGGGCCGGTCGAGGGCGTTGAGGCAGCGAAGCCCGTCGAGTGCGAGGCGAACTGTGCGTATCACCGCCCATTGCGGCTGAGTTGGGCCCGGCTGCTCAGGCGCGTCTTCGATCTCGACCTGGAGCACTGCCCGGACTGCGGCGGCGAGCTCAAGATCATCGCCGCGATCGTGGAGCAGCCGGTCATCGAGAAGATCCTCACGCACCTGGGTCTGCAGGCGCGCGCGCCGCCGCGGGCTCCTGCACGTGGACAGGCGCTGCGAGCGGCCTGAGCACAGTCAACTCGTCCACGTTGCAGCGGCCCGGTGCTCCGGGCCGCAGGGGCGGGCTGCGCCTGGGGTCTTCAGGATCGAGGTGAATCGGGCTGACGGTCAGGGTAGACCCGTATACAACCCCTCTGATGGACCACCGCGGTCGGGTTCATCGGCTCGCAACAGGCCCCTGTCGACTCCGTAGGCCGTGATCAGCGCGTCGCATGCAGCGTCCGACAGCCTCACGGGCGCGAAGAATGTCGTTTGAACCGCCTATCCTCTCGAACTCGCCAAGCGCTACGAACGCTGCTTCGCGGTGTTGCTGCTCAACGTCGACCGGTTCCAGCGCATGAACGACAGCCTGGGCGCGACGTGGGCGATGCGCTGCTGCGCGAACTCGGCTCGCGTGTGAAGAAGCAGCTGCGTGCCAGCGATGTGGTGGCGCGGCTCGACGGCGACGAGTTCGCGGTGCTGGCGCACGAACTGCCGGCGCCGCAGCAGGCCGAGCCGATCGCGCGCAAGCTGCTCGAGGCCGTGAGCGAGCCGGTGCTGCTGGCCGGACACGGCGAATTCCGCATCACTGCGTGCGTGGGCATCGCCAGTTTTCCGATGGATGCGCCCGACGAACGTGCGCTGATGAAGCACGCGAGCCAAGCGCTGCGCGCCGCCAAGCGCGAAGGCATGAACCGGCTGCGCCTGTACGCAAGCGTGACCGCGCCGGCCACCTGAGCGCCGCGCGCGGCCGCCGCGCACAAGGCGGCTAAGGCTTCTTGCCCGCCGGCGGCGGCGGCGGGATCAGCGCCTCGGTCAGTCCCATCATGGTCATCTCGGTCGAGCGGCGGATCGAATCGATCGCGACGTCGGCGCCCTTGAGGTTGGCGGTGGCCGCGGAGCCGATCCTGATGCCGTCGAACTCGCCCTTGTAGTTTGGCTGCACGCCGTACACCTCGGCCGTCATGTTGCGCAGCGTGTAGTCGAGATGCTCCTGCGTGACGACGCCTTTGTCGGCCACGGCCGGCATCACCTGCTTGAACTCCTCGTTCGACGTGATCCAGATCGTGCCGTCGCGCGCCTTGAACACGCCGAACATGTGGCCGCTGTTGCCGTGCTCCACGTTCACGCTGCCGAGCGACGTCAAGCCCGCCGCGGTGAGCAGGCGGGTCTGCACGAACACCTTGCTTTCGCAGTCGCCCACGTGGCGGCCGGCGCGCGCGCCGGGTGACGCAATGTCGCTCCACGCGTCGGGCGAGGTCGCGTGCAGTGTCGCGATCTTCTCGCCGGCGCCGATCGGCGGCTTGCCGGCCTTGGCGGCTGCATCGGCCTTGGCGAACGAATCGAACTCGTGGGTCTTGCCGTCGGTGCCCTTGTACGACGCGTGCGGGTTCGGGTTGGCGCCGTAGGTCGGGTTGGCGTGGCCGGCCGAGCTGTAGTGAATGATCATGCCGTTGGTGATCTCGCTGGCGGCCTTCAAGACCTCCTGCGGCGTCGGCTTGGGGCCCGTGGCCGGATTCGTGAAATCGCGCATGTATTGCGTGGCCTGCGCTTCGGTCGGCGGGTTCGACACGCCGCCGGGCAGCGCGCTCATGCGATTGATCATGATCGCGTTGGCGGCAAACCCGTTCACGTCGATCAGCGGCTGGAAGCCGCCCTTCTCCCAGCCGACGTGGCCGAGATCCCAGCCGTTCTTCTTGTTCTGCACCGGCGCGCCGAGCAGGATCGCGGTGACCGCGCCTTCATGCGACAGGCGTTCGCCGCTGTGGGCCAATGGCAGCGGCAGGCCGAGGTGCCGCATCTCGTTGGCAGCCTTCTTGTAGTCGCCTTTGCTCAGCGCCTCGGTGGCGGCCTTCAGGTGGCCCTTGGCTTGCTGCAGTTCACGCCGCAGGTCGTCGTCTTTCGGGGCCTTGTTGATGTCGTAGTCCTGCGCCTTCTTGTTCAGTGCCTCGAGCTGCCGCAGCTCCATCGGCGGCGCGGGCTTGACCGGCGGCGCCAATTGCGGGCCCGGGCCATTCGGATCCTTGGTGTCGTACAGCGGCGTGGCGCTGCCGGGGCCCGGCTGCGGGCCGGCCTGCGGCGGCGCCTGAAACGGTGCCAGCAGCGTGGGCCCCTGCGCGAATCGATGCAGATCGCCCGCAGCCAGCTTGGCCAGCGGATGCTCGCCCGCCGCTGTTTCGGCGAGCGCGGTGCCGCCGTGTGTTGCGGCGGCGTCGTGCGTTGTGTCCTGCGGCTGCTCCGGCGCGATCGACGGCAGCGGCGTCGGGGTGGGGCCGATGGTGGTGGTCATGGGATCTCCTTGGCGTGCAAGCGCGACGATGGGCATCACGTACCACGCACGCACTTCGCGCACACGGACACGCGAGCCATTGCGGTCATCCCTAGCGGCCAGCGCTCCCAAGCCCGCGCACGGTACGTGCTTATGGGTAGATCAACACAATGGCCGCTCGGCCGATGCGCTCCCTGCTGGTTGACTTTGCCAACCACGCGCGCAAGGCCGGCGCCACGGTGGCCGATGCGCTGCTGCAAGCCGGCCTGACGCGCATGCGGCCGATCATGATGACCACTGCGGCGATGGTGTTCGGCATGCTGCCGCTGGCGCTGGCGCTCAACGACGGCGGCGAGATCCAGGCGCCGATGGGCCGCGCCATCATCGGCGGCGTCATCACCTCGACCTTGCTCACGCTGGTGGTGGTGCCGGTGATCTACAGCTTCGTCGTGCGCGAGCGCAAGGCAGTCGGTCACGCGGCGGCGGCGTCCGGCAGCGCCGGCGCGCCGCAGCCGGTGCCGGCCGACCGCCACTGATGCCGCGGCAAGCGCCGTGCGCCAAATGGCGGCGTGAACGATTGACGCTCGCGGCGCGCCAGCGCCCGCGGCCCTCAAGTTCACTGCCGGCGCGTCGATACGATGGCGTCGTCTGCCCACGGCAGGCGCCAACCCGCTCGCAATCCGCCCATCGGGCAACAGGGGATGACGATCATTGCCAACGAACGCCGGCCCATCGTGTTGTGGCTGGTCAGCATCGCCATCGGCTTGGCCACTGTGACCGCCGTGCTGCGCCACGTGGCGCTGCGCCATCTGGAGCGCAGTGCCGAAGCGGCCGCGCTGCACCACGCCCAGCTGCTCGGCGCTGCCGTGCCCGGATTGGCCGACCTGTTGCAGCGCGGGCGGCTGGATCAGCCCACCGTGGAGCAGCTGCGCAACCTGCGGCGCGTCGGCACGGTGTTCCGCTTCAAGCTGTTCGCGCAGGATGGCCGGCAACTGCTGGTGTCCGACGACCTCGACAAGCCGGCCGCCGGCCTGGCCCCCAACGGCGCGCTGCTCGGCGACGAGCATGGCGAGTCGCAGCGCGGTGGTCAGCCGTCTGGTGCTGTCGGGTCAGAACTTCATCGAGCTGAAGGACGGCACCGGCAAGAAGGACCGCCCGCCTGCGTTCAGCGAAGCCTACGTGCCGCTGGTGCGCAACGGCCAGGTGATGGGCGTGGTCGAGGTCTATGTCGACCAGACCGAGCTCAAGCGCAACGCCACCGCCAGTTTCACCACTGTGGCGCTCACCGTCGCGCTGGTGTTGGTGGCGCTGGGTGGCATCAGCACGGCGCACTGGATGCGCCGCCTGCGCGCGCAGCGCCGCGCCGAGGAGCGCGTGCGCTATCTGGCGCAGCACGACGTGTTGAGCGGCGCGCTGAACCGCGCCAGCCTGAGCGACGAGCTCGAGCGAGCCGCCTGGTGCGCCGAGGCCGATGGGCCGGGGTTCGCGGTGCTGTGCGTCGACCTCGATCGTTTCAAGGAAGTCAACGACGGCCTCGGCCACGCCGCCGGCGACGAGGTGATCCGCCAGGTCGCGCAGCGCTTGCGCGCGTTGTTGCGCCACGGCGATCATGTGGCGCGGCTGGGCGGCGACGAGTTCGCCATCCTGCAAAGCGGCGTCACCGGGCCGGCCGACGTCACGACGCTGGCCCGGCGAGTCGTCGAGACGCTGGCTGCTCCTTACGAGTTTCAGGGCCACCCGATCGTCTGCGGCGGCAGCGCCGGCGCGGCCATCTTCGGTGTCGACAGCAAGCAGGTCGACGACCTGCTGCGCAAGGCCGACCTGGCGTTGTACCGTGCCAAGGCCGAAGGGCGCGGCAGTTTCAGCTTCTACGAGGCGGGACTCGATCGTCACCTGCACGAACGGCGCGAACTGGCGCACGACCTCGGCCAGGCCATCGAGTCCGACGCGATGACGCTGCACTACCAGCCGCTGTACGCGGCCGATGGCGTGACGCTCAATGGCTACGAAGCGCTGGCGCGCTGGACGCACCCGCTGCGCGGCAACGTGCCGCCGGGGGATTTCATCCCAGTGGCCGAAGAGACCGGCCTCATCGAAGCCCTCGGCCGCTGGGTGCTGCGGCGCGCCTGCGCCGAAGCCGCCACCTGGCCGGGGCCCTTGACGGTGTCGGTCAATCTGTCGGCAGCGCAGTTTCGCAACGATGCGCTGGTGCGCACGGTGATCGACGCGCTGGGCGAAGCCGGCCTGCCGCCCGAGCGGCTCGAAGTCGAGATCACCGAGTCGCTGCTGATGGTCGACACCGATCGCGTGGTGCGCTCGCTGCACGCGTTGTCTGCACTTGGCGTGCGCATCGCGATGGACGACTTCGGCACCGGTTACTCGAGCCTGGCCTACCTGTGGCGCTTCCCGTTCGACAAGGTGAAGATCGACCGCGCGTTCACCAAAGGCCTGGCCGAGGATCCGAAGGTCAATCTGATCGTGCGCTCGATCGTCTCGCTGGCGCACGCGCTGCACATCCGCGTCAATGCCGAAGGGGTGGAGAGCGAAGGCCAGATGCGCGCGCTGCAGAAGCATGGCTGCGACGAGCTGCAAGGCTTCCTGCTCGGCAGGCCGCTGCCGGCCGGGCAACTGGTGCACCACAACGCCGCCGCAGCGCCACCCGAGCGGCCCGACGCGCCGGAGTCCTTGTTCGTCGGCCTGCCGACGATGCCGGCACCGCTGTAGGCGAGGCTGGACGTGAGCCAGCACCTGCGTGCTGGCGAACGGCTGCCGAGCCGGCCGGGCATGCAAGCCCGGCCGTGTGCCAGCCAATGCTGCGAGCGCGGCGCTGCGACTACTGCGAGACGTGGATCACGTCTCGCACCATCGGGTAGATGTGGTGCTGCCATCGCCGGCCGCTGAACACGCCGTAGTGCCCGACGCCCGCCTGCACGCTGTGCGTGCGCATGTAGGGGCGCAGCTTCGTGCACAGGTCTTGCGCGGCCAGCGTCTGGCCCGGCGCGCAGATGTCGTCGCGTTCACCCTCGACCGTGACCAGCGCGGTGCGGCGGATCGCTGATGGGTCCACTCGACGGCCACGCCAGGTGAGCTCACCGCGCGGCAGCTTGTAATCCTGGAAGATCAGGCGCACCGTCTCGAGGTAGAACTCCGCGGGCAGGTCCGACACCGCGAGGTACTCCTCGTAGAAGCGGCGGATCGGCTCGGTGGCCTCGCGGTCGTCGTCGACCAGGCCCTGGTAGTAGTTGCGAAAGGCGTCGATGTGGCGTTGCCGATTCATGCCCATGAACGCGCCCACCTGCACGAAACCGGGGTAGACGCGCCGCCCGGCGCCGCGCAGCGGCAGCGGCACGGTGGAGATCAGGTTGCGCTCGAACCACTCGATCGACTTGCTGGTGGCCAGTGCGTTGACCGCAGTCGGGCTGATGCGGCAGTCGATCGGGCCGGCCATCAGCGTCAGGCTCGCCGGCGTCGCCGGATCATCGTCTTCCGACATCAGCGCGGTGGCGGCCAGCGCGGCCACGCAAGGCTGGCAGATCGCCACCAGGTGGGAGCCCGGACCCAGCGCGCGCATGAACCGCATCAGGTGCTCCGTGTATTCGTCGAGGCCGAACGGTCCCGCGCGCAGCGGCACGTCGCGCGCGCTGTGCCAGTCGGTCACGTAGACGTCGTGATCGGCGAGCATCGTGCGCACGGTGTCGCGCAGCAGCGTGGCGAAGTGGCCCGACATCGGCGCCACCACCAGCACGCGCGCCTGCGGCGGCGCGCCGATCTTGGCAAAGCGGGTGAGGGTGGCAAACGGCGTGGCGGCCACGGTTTCTTCCGTCACTTCGTGTCCCGCCGCCTGCGTGATGTCCCACGGCGGGCGGCGGTGGGTGATCTCGGCCAGCCGCATCACCTCGAGCGCAGCGGCCAGATGGCGCTGCGGCCGGTGCGGGCCGAAGTGGCCGTTGCGCGAGCACCGGCGCGGCGGCGCGCGCCCATTGGCGCAACGGCCACAAGGCCCGCGCCTGTTGCTCGAAAGCGGTGTACAGCATGGCGCTGGGCGTGGGCATGCCTGCTCATACGCAACTTGCGCGCCAAGGCACGGTCGCCATGGCACAGGGCTTGCTCGACGTGCGGGAGCGGACCTCATGCAGCGGTCCTCAGGAGACAACGCGCCATGGTTGCAACCGCCACTGCCAAGCCCGCACGCAGCAAGGCGCCGCAGCGCTCGCGGCCGGCGCCGGCCACCGCCCGCGCCTCGCTGACGCTGTCGAGCAAGAACTATTCGTCGTGGTCGCTGCGCGGCTGGTTGCTGGCGCGCTTCGCCGGCCTGGAGTTCGACGAGGTGATGGTCAGCCCCGACGACGTCGACGCGCGGCGCGAGCTGCTGCTGCTGGCGCCGTCGATCCTGGTGCCGTGCCTCACGCACGAGGGCACGAGGTCGTGGAACGTGATGGCCATCGCCTACTACCTCGACGAGGCGTTTCCCGCGGCCGGCCTGCTGCCCGCCGAGCGCGCCGCGCGCGCGCACTGCCGCTCGATCTGCGGCGAGATGAACTCGGGTTTCGCCAACCTGCGCTCGGCGCTGCCGATGAACCTGAAGGTGCGCCACAAGAGCTTCAAGATCTGGGCCGGCGCGCATGCCCGACATCGAGCGCATCGTCGACGATCTGGCGCGACTGCCTGGCCCGCTACGGCGGGCCGTACCTGTTCGGCGCACGCCGCACGATGGCCGACGCGATGTTCGCGCCGGTGGTGACGCGCTTCCTCACCTACGCGCGTGCCGCTGGACGCGGCGTGCGCCGCCTACGCCAAGACGATCACGGCGATGCCCGAGATGAAGGAGTGGATCGCGGCGGCCCTGCGCGAGGCCGATGAGATCGAAGAACTCGACATGGAGTTCTAGGAGGGCGCTGCCGCGACGCTGCCTCGTCACCACGGCTTCGGATCGGGCACCGCGCAGGGCGCCGGCATGTCGATGGTCTTGAAATCCGACGGGCCGACGATCTCGAGGTACTCCATGTCGGGCGAGTAGTCGAACAGGTAGTGCACGATGCCCGGCCGCTGGTGCACGCAGTCGCCGGCCTCGACCAGCGTCTCGGTGTCGCCGTACATGAAGCGCGCCCAGCCCTTGAGCATGATCACGATGTGGAAGTCCGCCTCATGGCGGTGCCAGCCGGTGCCCTTTTCCGGTGCCTCATGCGCCTTGACGAGTTGCGCCAGCACGCGCCCGGCCGTGGCCTCTTCGATGCCCAGGTCGCTGTAGAGAAAGAAGTCGCGCAGCCCCTCGCCGCGCCAGGGCGTCTGGCCTTCCTTGACGTGCGAGAAGCGGGTGGTCGTGCCGTCGAGCATGGGGGTGACTCCAGCGGTTTGAATGCCGCGCGGCACGCATAACGCGTTCCAAGAGGCTGTCGGCGACGGCGGCCCGGCGCAGCGGGCCGAGCTTGATATCCCCTCGGGCCCGGCGCACACTGCCGGCCGCCCGAGGCCGGAAGGCCACAGACCGACATGGATGCAAGCACGCTCGATCCGAACACCACCAACTTGAGCGAAGGCGACCTCGACCCCGGCCGCAAGAAGCAGGTGCGGGTGCTGATCCAGCGCCGGCCGGACTACATCGTCTACCTCGACAACGACCTCTACGTTCAGTGGAAGCTCCCGGGCAGGGACGTCGACTCTTGCACGCCGCACGCGCACGAAATCCTCAACGAGGTGGGTCTGCTCGAGACGCTGTCGGTGCCGTTGCGCAACACGACGAACCTCATGCAGGTGCGCCGCCTGCTCGCCGAGGCGGTGGCGCGCATCTTCAGCGGTGGGCCAGAGAGCGAGAAGGCGGCGCGCAAGCTGCTGCTCGACGCGCGCATTTACCTCAACGATCGCAAGGCCGAGATGGCGCGCATCTGGATGCTGTCTGCGGCCGGCGTCTTTGCGCTGCTGGCGATGCTGGCGATGCTGGTGGTCTGGCTCAACCGCGTGGCGCTCGAGCAATGGTTCACCCCGCAGATCATCGAGACGGTCTACGGTGCCGCGCTCGGCGCGCTGGGGGCCTTCATGTCGCTGCTGATGCGCTCGGCCAGGATCCAGGTCGCCGCAGGTGCCGGGCGCACCATCCACTACGTCGAGGCACTCAGCCGCGTCGCCATCGGCGCGGTCGGCGCGGTGCTCGTCGTCCTGGCGGTGCGCGCCAACCTCTTGCTCGGCATCGCCAACTCCGCGGGTGGCGACTCCAGCCTGCTGTACCTGCTGTGCCTGGTCTCGGGCGTCAGCGAGAGCCTGATGCCCGGACTGATCGCACAAGTGGAGGCTGCCGCCTCCGGGGCGAGGCCGGCGGGCAGCAACGAAAGCGGACGATGACCGGATCGACCAATCCCGTGCCGGCAAGCCGCTGGTTCAGGAGGGGATGGCCGCGAGGCCGATCGAGGGCCTGAATGCCCTTGTAAACGACAGGAGACCTTTCATGGAACATGTGCAATCGATGCGCCTGGTCGACCTGACCGCGCGTGAACCCGACGACGCGTCGCCCAGGCTCAAACAACGTCGCGCGCTGCTGCGCACTGCGGGGCTCACGGCGTTTGCCGCCGCCACCACGGGCAGCGCGTTCGCGCAGACGATGGATCGTTACGACCCCGGTGCGCCGCCGGTGCGCTATCCCGAGCCCGATGTGATCGGCCTGGACCCGCGCTTCAAGTACAAGCTCGGCAACACGCCGATCGTGCGGCTGTACCGCGGCACGATGTGGGCCGAAGGGCCGGCCTGGAACGCCGTCGGACGCTACCTGGTATGGAGCGACATCCCGGCCGACGAATGCCTGCGCTGGCTCGAGGAAGACGGCCACGTCGGCCGGCGCTTCCGCTACCCGTCGGGCAACTCCAACGGCAACACCTTCGACCACCAGGGCCGCCAGATCGCGTTTTGTCACGGCACGCGGCGCGTGATCCGCTACGAGCACGACGGCAAGGTCACGGTGTTGGCCGATCGCGCCGGCGGCAAGGAGCTCAATGCGCCCAACGACGGCATGGTGCACCCCGAGGGCTGGCTGTTCTTCACCGACCCCGGCTACGGCAGCTTGATGGAATACGAGGGCAACCGGTTGCCCTCGAGCGCCAACAGTCCGCAGCCGATCCAGAAGGAAGCCATCTACCGCGTCGACGCGCCCGGGCAGGTGGAGAAGGTGGCCGACGAACCGTACAAGCCCAACGGGCTGTGCTTCTCGCCCGACTACAAGAAGGTCTACGTGGCAGATACCGGTGTCTCGCACTACCCGAACGCCAAGAGCGTGATCTGGGTCTACGACGTCGACGGCAAGCGGCTGCGCAACGGCAAGGTGTTCGCCGAGATGAAGTTCAACGGCAAGACGGGTTTTGCCGACGGTGTTCGCTGCGACGAGGATGGCAACGTCTGGGCCGGCATGGGCTGGGTCGGCGACGGCTTCGACGGCGTGCACGTGTTCGCACCCGACGGCAAGCGCATCGGCTGGATCCGCATGCCCGAGATCATTGCCAACATCAGTTTCGGCGGCAGCAAGCGCAACCGCCTGTTCATGGCGGGCAGCACCTCGTTGTACGCGGTGTTCGTCGAGACGCGCGGCGGCACACCGACATGACGGGTTGAGCGGGCAGCCTTGCCGAGTGTGTGGCTCGGCAGGCTGCCTTCTTGCGCCGTCAGATGCTGTCGAGCCCGGCCTCGCAGCGTTCGCGCTCTTCGCTCGTGCGCTTCGCACGACAGCGCGCCACGCTGTCGTCGATGCCGCCACCGCTCGACCCGCCCGAGGGATATTTCTGCTTGTTCAGCGGGATCCTGATCTGCGGCACGGTCTCGCGCTCGGGACGCAAGTCGCCGGGGATCGTCGCTTCCTTGCTTCGTTGCACCGCCGGGGCTTCCGGCGGCGGCAGCGGCTGCACGCGCTTGTATGGCGTTTGGGGCGCCGACGCGGCGGGCACGGCCGATTGTGATTGCGCCAGCGCTGGGCCGATCGTCATCGCCGCGAGAACCAGCGTTGCCAGCAACCGTTTCATGTGGGCCTTTTATTCCGCCGTGACTTCACGGGCCGAGAACGAGGTTCGATTCTAGAGGGCCACCCGATGCGGGCGGATTCGCCGCAGCGCAGCGGACGCTGTCCGCCGCTGTGTGGGGCATTCAGGGTGCGCCTTTTGCCGATGGTGCGTTCACCAGGTCGCTTGCCATCAACTCGGCCTCGATGCCCTGCGCTTCTTCGGCGGCATAGTTGAGTTCGATCTTGACGCCGTTGGGGTCGTGGAAGAAGAGCTGGAACAGCGCCTGGCCATTCGCGCGGCGCTGTCTGAACGGCACGCCCTGCGCGCGCAGGTGTTCGATCATCACGCGCAGCCCCGTCGCACGAAACGCGATGTGGTCGATCGCGCCGGTGCCGCTGCCGGTGTCCTGCGAGGTGCGGCCCAGGTAGGCGCGCTGGATCGGATTGGCGGCCTTGGCGCTGGGACCGATGTGCACGACGTCGACGCCGCCGAGGTACATCCAGTGCACCGGAAAGCCGAACTCGGGGTGTGTGCCCGAGGTCATGCCCAGCACACGCGCATACCAGTCGCGCGTGGCGTCGATGTCGTCGGCGGCGACCAGGAAATGCTCGATGTGCGACAGGGGCATGCACTACTATATGGTGGACACGAGCGAGCACGCCATGTACGTTGCCGACAGCAAGCGCCTCACCCCCGCCGGGGCGAAGCACCTGATGGCCACCGCCATCGGCCTGGCTGAGAAAGCCGGTGTCGCGGTCACCGTGGCGATCACCGATGCCGGTGGCCACCTGCTGCTGCTCGAGCGCATGGAGGGCGGGCGCTTTCACACGGTGCACTCGGCCACCACCAAGGCGGTGTGCGCGGCATCCACGCGTCGAGCCACCGGGCCGCGCGGCGCGCGCGGTCAGGCGCTCGACGTCAATCATGCGCTCGGCCTCGCGCTGGCCGCGGGTGCCGCCAACTGGACGGCGATGGAGGGCGGCTGCCCGGTCATCGTGGGCGGCGAGTGTGTGGGCGGCGTCGGCGTCGCCGGCGGCGATTGGGAGTTCGACGAACGGGTGGCGCGCACGGCGGTCGAGTCGATCGGAGCCAGCGCTGGTGAGTGAGCCGCCGCTGGCCGTCGGCTGCGTCGGCATCGGTTGGTGGTCCGACGTGCTGGCCGACGCGATGCAACGCTCCGGCAAGCTCAGGATCGTGGCCTGCTTCAGCCGCTCGCAAGAAAGCGCTCGAAGTTCGCAGCCAAGTACGGCTGCCGCGCCGTGGCGAGCTACGAGGCGATGCTCGAGGACCGGACGATCTCGGCGATCGTCAACACCACACCCAACGGCGTGCACCTCGAGACCACGCGTGCCGCGGCGGCGGCGGGCAAGCACGTGTTCCTCGACAAGCCGATCGCCAACACCATCGCCGACGCGCGCGCCGTCACCCAGGCCTGCCGCGACGCCAAGGTGGTGCTCGCGCTGGGCTACCAGCGGCGCCGCGAGAGCCCCTTTCGCTGGATCCGGCAGGCCATCGACGAGGGCGGCTTCGGCCGGCTCGTCAATGCCGAAGCCAACATCAGCCGTGACCGGCTGGGCAAGATCGACCTCACGTCATGGCGCTACACCGCGTTAGGCATGCCCGGTGGCGTGATGCTGCAGATCGGCATCCACTACACCGACGTGCTGGAGTATCTGATGGGGCCCGTCAAGGCGGTGAGCGCGCAGGCGGCCAAGCTGGTGCTGCCTGGCGACAACAACGACGTGGCCAGCCTCCTGCTCGAGCATCACAACGGCGCATTGTCCACGCTGAACGCGAGTTACGCCTCGGCCTCGGAGCACTACGCGATGAACATCTACGGCAAGGAAGCCAGCGCCTATTACGACCTGCATCAGGGCCTGCGCCACCTGCGGCGCGGCGACTCCGGCCCGCAGCCGGTGGCCTGCGCGAACAACGATCCCATCGTCGAGCAGCTGGAGGAGTTCGTGCGATCGGTGCGCGGTGAATGCGAGCCCGAGATGGATGGCGAGCGCGGCACCGCATCGCTCGCGGTGATCCTGGCCGGCATTCGAGCGGCGCAGGAAGGGCGCAGGGTCGAGGTCAAGGAGGTGCTGCCATGAAGGCGCTGCTGTTGCTGCTCGGTTTGCTTGCGTTCGCTGCCGGCGCACAGGAGCCGGCGTTTCCGCAGCGCGCGCCGCTGGAGATCACGGTGCTGTTTCCTGCCGGGTCGTCGGCCGACCTGACGGCGCGTCTGTTGGCCGACGGCATGGCGCGCCATCTCGGGCAGCGGGTGCTGATCGTCAACCGGCCGGGCGCCGGCGGGGCCATCGGCTACAAACACGTGGCAGCGCAGAAGCCCGATGGTTATTCGCTGGTGTGGAACTCCAACTCGATCTCCACCACCTACCACTCGGGCCAGCTCGACGTCGACTACCGTGCCTTCGAGGCGGTGGCGCGGGTGCTGGTCGAGTCGCCGGTGGTGGCCGTGCGATCCGATGCGCGCTGGAAGACCTTGAGCGATCTGATCGACGATGCGCGCGCGCGGCCCAAGCAGATCAGCGTGGGCCACTCCGGCGTCGGCAGCCACACGCACATCTCGCTGGTGGCGCTGGCCAACGCCGCCGGCGTGGTCTTCAACGAGATCCCGTTCGGCGCGGCCCAGGTGGTGCCGAGCCTGACGGGCGGCCATGTCGATGCCGTGGTGCAGCTGCCGGCGGCGCTGATCGGCCAGGTGAAGCAAGGGTCGGTGCGCCTGCTCGCCGCGATGATTCCGAGCCGCGATGCCGCGCTGCCCGACGTGCCGACCGCGCGCGAGCAGGGCGTGGATGTGGCGCTCGAGGCGTGGCGCGGCATCGCCGTGCCGCGCGGCACGCCGCGCGCCGTGATCGCGGCGCTCGAGGCGGCGATCCGCCGCAGCGTGGAAGCGCCCGAGTTCGCCGTGGGCAGCGAGGCCTTCGGGGTACGGCCGGCATACCTGCCGGCGGCCGAGTTCGGCGATCTGATCGCCAAGGAAGATGCCGATCTCGCGCGCCTGATGCAGCAGATCGGTTTGAAAAAGTGATTGCCGCGGTCGCGTGAGCGGCCGGCCCTTGGCGCCCGCTCAGCACTCGACGATGTTCACCGCGAGGCCGCCACGTGCGGTCTCCTTGTACTTGGTCATCATGTCGGCGCCGGTCTCGCGCATCGTCTTGATGACCTTGTCGAGGCTGACGTGGTGTGTGCCGTCGCCGCGCAGCGCCATGCGCGCGGCGTTGATCGCCTGCACCGAGGCCACCGCGTTGCGCTCGATGCACGGGATCTGCACCAGCCCGCCCACTGGGTCGCAGGTGAGGCCGAGGTGGTGCTCCATGCCGATCTCGGCGGCGTTCTCCGCCTGCGCCGGCGTGCCGCCGAGCACCGCGCACAACGCGCCGGCGGCCATCGAGCAGGCCACGCCCACTTCGCCCTGACAGCCGACCTCGGCGCCGGAGATCGACGCGTTCTCCTTGTAGAGGATGCCAATGGCTGCAGCGGTCAGCAGGAAGTCGCGCACGCCACGTTCGTCCGACCCTGGGACAAAGCGCGCGTAGTAGTGCAGCACCGCGGGCACGATGCCCGCGGCGCCGTTGGTCGGCGCGGTGACCACGCGGCCGCCGGCAGCGTTCTCTTCGTTGACCGCGAGCGCGAACAGGTTGACCCAGTCGAGCACGATCAGCGGGTCGCCGTGCGCGGCGTCGGGCTTGGCGGTCAGCGCGGCATGCAGCGCCGGCGCGCGGCGGCGCACCTTGAAGCCGCCGGGCAGCACGCCGCCGGTGGCGCAGCCGCGTACCACGCACGCCTGCATCGTCTGCCAGATGCGATCGAGCGCGGCGTCGATGCCCGCGTCATCGCGCCAATGGTGCTCGTTGCGTCGCATCACCTCGGCGATGCTGCAGTGAAGGTCGTCGGTGAGCGCGAGCAGTTGCGCGCCGGTGTGGAAGGGATGCGGCAGCACCGTGGTGTCGGGGGCCACCGTCTTGTGGCGAGTGCCGTCGGCGGCCACCTCGTCGCTGACGACGAAGCCGCCGCCCACCGAGTAGTAGACGCGCTCGGCGATCGCTTGGCCGTCAGCATCGAAGGCGCTGAAGCGCATGCCGTTGGCGTGGAACGGCAGCGATTCGCGGCGGTGGAACACGAGGTCGTTGCGCTCGTCGAAGGTGATCGCCGGCCCTTGCGCCAGCGTGAGGCGGCCGGCGTGGCGAATCGCCTGCAGCAGCGCGGGGATCTGCTCGACGTCGACGCTGTCGGGCTCGTGGCCCGCCAGCCCCAGCAGCACCGCCTTGTCGCTGCCATGGCCCTTGCCGGTGGCGCCGAGCGATCCGTACAGCTCGGCTTTCAGGCGCGTCGCGCGCGCCGCCAGCCCGTCGTGCGCCAGGCGCAGCGCGAACAGGCGCGCTGCGCGCATCGGGCCCACCGTGTGCGAACTGCTCGGACCGATGCCGATCTTGAAGAGGTCGAACACCGAGACGGCCACAGCAGCACCTGGCTTGTCAGGCGAATGCGAGTTCGAAGTCGCCGCTGGTCAGCCGGCGCGTGCGGCGCCGGTACTCGAGCGTGCTGCCGGGCCACAGTGTGGTGATACGGCCGTCGCGGGTCTGGTACCAGCTGCTGCAGCCGCCGGTGGTCCACACAGTGCGCGGCAGCCGTTGCGCCAGCTCGGCGTTGAAGCGCGCCTGTGCGTCGGCGGTGGGCGACAACCAGGCGTGGCTGGCGAGCCGGCGCATCGCGTCGTCGATGAAGGCGAGCTGCGACTCGATGATGAACACCATCGAGTTGTGGCCGAGGCCGGTGTTCGGGCCGATCACCGTGAAGAGGTTGGGGAATCCCGCCACCATGGTGCCGAGGTAGCCCTCGGGCGCCTGCGCCCATATCCCGTGCAGCGTGCGCCCCTGCGGGCCGATCACCGGGCACGGCGGCTTCAACTCGGCGGCGTCGAAGCCGGTGGCGGTGATGAGCGTGTCGAGTTCGACGCGGCGGCCGTCGGCCAGCAGCACGGCATGGGGCTCGACCGCGGCGATCGCCGTCGTTTCGACTTGCACCTGCGGCAAGCTGCAGCGTCGGGTAGTAGTCGTCGGCGATCAGGATGCGCTTGCAGCCCATGCGGTAGTGCGGCGTCAACGCGTCGCGCAACGGGCCCGCGGGGATGTGCTTGTGCAGGTGCCGCAGCGCCAGCGGCTCGAGCGCGCGCAGCCACTGCGGCCGCCGCGTGAACGCCGGCGCACGGAACTCGTGCCGGGCATAGATCGCTGCCCGCCACGCGCGGCGCAGCCCCGGCACACGCGCCAGGGCCCAGCGCTTCAGGGGGCCGATCGGCGCGTCGCCTCGCGGCAGCACCCACGGTGCGCTGCGTTGAAACACCGTCAGCTGCCGCGCCTGCGGGGCCAGCTGCGGCACCAGCTGGATCGCACTGGCGCCGGTGCCGATGACGCCGATGCGCCGGCCCGCGGCGTCGAAGCCGTCGGGCCACCGCGCGCTGTGGATCACCGGACCGCGAAATTGCTCGAGGCCTTCGATGGCCGGCGTCATCGGCCGGCTCAGCGGGCCGGTGGCCAGCGTGACCGTGCGCGCCGCGAGCTCGTGCTCGTGGCCGGCGGCATCGAGCACGCGGGCGTGCCAGAGGTGCTGCACTTCGTCCCAATGCAGGTAGCTCAGTCGCGTGTGCAGCCGCAGCCGCGGCGCCAGGCCGAAGCGCTGCACGCAGTCGTTGAGATAGGCCTCGATCTCGCGCTGCGCCGGATACCTGCGCGTCCATGCCGCATGTGGTGCGAACGAAAACGAGTACAGGTGCGACGGGATGTCGCACGCCGCGCCCGGGTAGCGGTTGGCCCACCAGGTGCCGCCCACGCCGCCCGCCTGCTCGACCACCAGGAAGTTGTCGTCGCCGAGCCTGCGGCGATGGATCGCCGCACCCAGCCCGCCGAAGCCGGCGCCGACGATCAGCATGCTCAGCGGTGCGGTCATCGTCGTGCTTGCTCGTGGGCTCGTGGCCGCTGCCGGCAGCGGATCAATCGTGCTCGAACGCACTCATCGGCACGCAGCTGCAGAACAGGTTGCGGTCGCCGTGCACGTTGTCGACGCGGCCCACCGGCGACCAGTATTTGTGCTGCTTGCAGCGCCTGTCAGCGGATAGGCCGCCTGCTCGCGCGTGTAGGCATGCGGCCAGTCGGCGGCCAGCAGCGCGGCGGCGGTGTGCGGCGCGTTCTTCAGCGGGTTGTCGTCGCGCGGCCAGTGCGCCGTCTTCGACCTCGGCGATCTCGTCGCGGATCGCGATCATCGCGTCGCAGAAGCGGTCGAGCTCGACCAGCGGTTCGCTCTCGGTGGGCTCGACCATCAGCGTGCCGGCCACCGGGAAGCTCAGCGTCGGCGCATGGAAGCCGTAGTCGATCAGGCGCTTGGCCACGTCTTCGGCGCTGACGCCGCTGCTGTCCTTCAGCGGCCGCAGGTCGAGGATGCACTCGTGCGCGACGCCGCCGCCCTTGATGCCGGCGACGTCGCCGCTGTAGTGGATGTCGTAGTGGTCGGCCAGCCGTGCCGCCACGTAGTTGGCCGACAGGATCGCGCATCTCGGTGGCGGCGGTGCAGGCCCTCGGCGCCCATCATGCGGATGTACATCCAGCAGATCGGCAGCACGCCGGCGTTGCCCAGCGGCGCGGCGGACACGGCGCCGACGCGCCGCGGTCGTCGCTGCCGCTGCCCGGTGCCGCGGGCAGGAACGGCACGAGGTCCTTCACCACGCACACCGGGCCCACGCCGGGCCCGCCGCCGCCGTGCGGGATGCAGAAGGTCTTGTGCAGGTTCAGGTGGCTGACGTCGCCGCCGAACTCGCCGGGCGCGGCCACGCCGACCAGCGCGTTCATGTTGGCGCCGTCGACGTACACGCGGCCGCCGTGCTGGTGCACCAGCGCGCACAGCTCCTTGACGTGCGGATCGAACACGCCGTAGGTCGACGGGTAGGTGATCATCACCGCGGCCAGCTCGGCGCGGTGCTGTTCGCACTTGGCGCGCAGGTCGTCCAGGTCGACGTTGCCCATCGCGTCGCACTTCACCACCACCACCTGCATGCCCGACCATCTGCGCGCTGCGCCGGGTTGGTGCCGTGCGCCGACTCGGGGATCAGGCAGATGCGGCGCTGCGCCTCGCCGCGCGACTCGTGCCAGGCCTTGATCGCCAGCAGCCCGGCGTACTCGCCCTGCGAGCCGGCGTTGGGTTGCAGGCTGATGCCGGCGTAGCCGGTGGCCTGCGCACAGCCACTGCGCACAGCTGGTCGTTGAGCGCGTGCATGCCGGCCAGCTGGTCGGCCGGCGCGAACGGGTGCAGGTTGCGCGAACTCGGGCCAGGTGATCGGGATCATCTCGCTGGTGGCGTTGAGCTTCATCGTGCACGAGCCCAGCGGAATCATCGAGCGGTCGAGCGCGAGGTCCTTGTCGGCGAGGCTGCGGATGTAGCGCAGCATCTCGGTTTCGCTGTGGTGGGTGTTGAACACCGGGTGCGTGAGGAACTCGCTGGTGCGGCGCAGCGCCGGCGGGATCAGCGGCTCGATGCCTTTTTCGATAGGCTGACCACGTCCGGCAGCGCCTGGCCCGGCGCGGCGAACCACGGCCACAGCGCGCTGATGTCGTCGCGCGTGGTGGTCTCGTCGAGCGCGATGCCGATGTGCGCGTGGCCCCAATCGACGGCGCAGGTTGGCGCCGGCGTCGCGCGCGCGCTGCAGCACCGCCTCGGCACGATCGCCGGTCTCGACGGTGATGCGTGTCGAAGGCGTGCGGCGTGCGTGTTCTTGAGCCCAGCGTCGCCAGGCCATCGGCCAGCGACGGCCGTGTAGCAGGCGACGCGCTGCGCGATGCGCTTCAAGCCCCTGCGGCCCGTGGTACACCGCGTACATGCTGGCGATCACCGCCAGCAGCACCTGCGCCGTGCAGATGTTGGAGGTGGCCTTCTCGCGCCGGATGTGCTGCTCGCGCGTCTGCAGCGCCAGCCGGTAGGCCGGTTGGCCGTGGCTGTCGACGCTGACGCCGACCAGGCGGCCGGGCAGCGAGCGCTTGTACTCGTCGCGGCAGGCCATGAAGGCGGCGTGCGGGCCGCCGCAGCCCATCGGCACGCCGAAGCGCTGCGTGTTGCCGACCACGATGTCGGCGTCGAATTCGCCCGGGCGGCTTCAGCAGCGTCAGCGCCAGCAGGTCGGCGGCGACGATGAAGGCCGCCTGCTTGGCGTGCGCCTGCTCGACATGCGGCTTGCAGGTCGTGGATCAAGCCGCTGGTCGACGGGTACTGCGCGAGCACCGCGAAGTAGTCGTCGCTGCTGCATCAGCTGCGGGCGCGAACGCCGACCAGCACCTTCAGGCCCAGCGGCTCGGCGCGTGTGCGCACCACCTCGATCGTCTGCGGGTGGCAGTCGCCGGCGACGATGATCGTGTCGCTCTTGCTGCTGCACGCTGCGCCTGGCCAGCGTCATCGCCTCGGCGGCGGCGGTGGCCTCGTCGAGCATCGACGCGTTGGCGATCGCCATGCCGGTGAGGTCGCACACCATGGTCTGGAAGTTGATCAGCGCCTCCAGGCGGCCCTGCGAGATCTCGGCCTGGTAGGGCGTGTAGGCGGTGTACCAGGCCGGGTTCTCGAGGATGTTGCGCTGGATCACGCCGGGCGTCAGCGTGCCGTGGTAGCCCTGGCCGATGAAGCTCTTGAGGACCTTGTTCGTTGCGCCAGCGCCTTCAGCTCGGCCAGCGCCTGCGCTTCGCTCGCCGCGCGGCGGCAGCTGCATCGGCGTGCTGCGCGCGATGTTGCGCGGCACGACCGCATCGATCAGCGCCCGGCGCGATGCGGCGCCGATCACCGACAGCATGTGCTGCTGTTCGCTCGGCGTCGGGCCCGATGTGGCGGGCGGCGAACTCGAGTCGTCTTCGAGTTCGCGAAAGCGGCGTGCGGGCGGACATCAGCATGGCGGGTGAGCGTTAGAAAAGTGCGGGTCGGGTGAATCAGAGGGTCTTCAGCAGCTTGTCGTAGGCCGGCGGGTCCATCAGCTGGTCGAACTGCTCCATGTGCGTGACGTGCACCTTGAAGAACCAGCCGTTGCCCATCGGGTCGCGGTTGGCGAGCGCCGGGTCCTTGCGCAGCGCTTCGTTGACCTCGACGACCTCGCCTTCGACCGGCATGTACAGGTCGGCCGCGGCCTTGACCGATTCGACGACGCCGGCGACCTCGCCCTTCTTGTAGGTGCGCCCGACCTCGGGCAGATCGACGAACACCACGTCGCCCAGCGCGTCTTGCGCATGCGGCGTGATGCCGACCACGGCAGCTTCGTGGTCCTCGATGTTGATCCACTCGTGATCGGGCGTGAACATGGTCGTCATAGGCGGCTCTCCTCGGTGGCGTGGCTAGCCGCGGTAGTAGCGGTGGGGGACGAAAGGGCATCGGCGCTGACGCGCATCGGCTATCGCTTGCCGCGCACCTCGGCGTACACCTCGTGGTGCGGCAGCGCGTGGTTGGCGGCCAGGTAGGCCATCGCGATCGGCTGGTTGACCGTCGGGCCGATGGTGCCGCTGGTCACGTGGCCGAGCTTGTGGCCGTGCGCAGTCGAAGATGCGTGGCGCCTTCGCGCACCGGCATGCGCTCCAGGCCGACCAGGCCGACGCGCTTGATCGCCACGCCGGTGGCCAGCTGCGCCTCGATCGCTGCGGCGCCCGGGTAGTGGCCGGCGCGCGCGCCGCCGGGGCGGCGCACTTTCTGGATCGCCCAGGTCAGGCCGGCTTCGATCGGCGTGGTCGTCGTCGTCGATGTCGTGGCCGTACAGGCACAGGCCGGCTTCGAGGCGCAAGCGTGTCGCGCGCGCCGAGGCCGGCGGGCTTGACCTCGGGCTGCGCGCAGCAGAGCCTTGGCGAGCACCACCGCCTCGTCGGCCGGCACCGAAATCTCGAAGCCGTCTTCGCCGGTGTAGCCCGAGCGCGTGACGAAACAGTCGGCGCCGGCCAGGCGGAACGCGCCGCCGGTCATGAAGGTCAGCTTGGCCACTTCGGCGTTCAGCCGCGACAGCGCGTGCACCGCCTTCGGGCCCTGCAGCGCCAGCAGCGCGCGCTCGGGCATCGGCACCACGATGCAGCGGTGGCCGATGTGGGTGATCAGGTGGCGCGTGTCGGCGTCCTTGCAGGCGGCGTTGACGATCAGCAGCAGGTCGCTCTGGCGCGGCGCGTGATCATCAGGTCGTCGAGGATGCCGCCTTGCGAATTGGTGAAGAGCGCGTAGCGCTGCTTGTGCACGCCGAGGTCGACCACGTCCACCGGCACCAGCGTCTCGAGCGCGCGCGCCGCGTCGTCGCCGATCAGGCGCAGCTGGCCCATGTGCGAGACGTCGAACAACGCCGCCGACTGGCGGCAATGCCGGTGCTCGGCGAGGATGCCGTCGGGGTAGTTGACCGGCATCTCGTAGCCGGCAAACGGCACCATGCTTGGCGCCGAGCTCGACGTGCAGATCGTGCAGCGGGGTGTGCCGGAGGTCGGCGGCAGACATGCAGAACTCCCGAGGGCCCACTCACCACCGCTCGCACGGTGGGCTCTGCCCTCGCTGTCCGCTTTACCTGAGAGATTTACGGTTCGACGCCACGCCGCGTCGGCCGCTTGCCCCTTCGGTGGGTGGGCTCTGTGTGCCCGCCTCTCTCCAGTGAGGTACGCCTCGTCGCCGAAGCGTTGGCCAGTCCTTTTGCCTGAGCGTTTGGCCTTGCGGCTTCGCCTTCGGCGGCCCGCTTTGCAGCAAGGCTCTCTCCTGGCCGCGGCCAGTGTAGCAGCGCGACTCGAGAAACAGGTTACCGGCCCGGCAACCGTGGGGTCGGCGCCTTTGCCACGCGGTCGCCCAGCAGGTAACGCGCGCCGGGGCCGCGCGCCGCGATGGTGTCGTTGGGGTTGTACAGCGCGCACCGCTTGAGCGACAGGCAGCCGCAGCCGATGCACGAGGCGAGCTGGTCGCGCAGCCGTGTCAGCGCCGCGATGCGTTCGTCGAGCAGCGGCTGCCAGGCGCGCGACAGCCGCTGCCAATCGGCCTGCGTCGGCGTGCGGCCGTCGGGCAGCGTGGCCAGCGCGGCGCGGATCTGCTCCAGCGTCAGCCCCACCGCCTGCGCGGCGCGCACGAAGGCGACACGGCGCAGCTCGCCGCGGCGGTATTGGCGGTGGCCGCCGGCGCTGCGGCGGCCGTGCAGCAGGCCTTGCGACTCGTAGAAGCGCAGCGCGCTGGCGGCCACGCCGGCGCGGCGCGCGAAGTCGCCGATCGAAAGCCAGCTGTCGGTGATGGCCATGGCGGCTTAGCGGGTGGGCTTGACTTGAAGCTTACTTTAACTTCGAGCATGCGGCCCATGATGAATGTCCACCTCGAAGGCAGCCGCCACCCGCGACCGCCGAGTGCTCGAACGATCTACTGCGACGGCTCGCACGATGCGGCGTTCCGGCCCGGCATCGACCTCGAGCTGAGCCACTGGGTGCCAAACCTCACGCCGGCGCGCTACAAGGCCGACACCTCCACCGGGATCTGCCTGCGCTTCGTGGCCGACGCTTCACGCGAGGGTGGCTTCGAGCTGGCGGTCAACAATCATGTCGACATCGACGGCACGCTGGCGCTGTTCGTGCTGTCGCACGCCGAGCTGGAGCTGGCGCACCGCGCCTTGCTGGTGCAGGTCGCCGAGATGGGCGACTTCCAGGGCTGGGGCGATCCGCCTGCGCAGCGGCTATATCAGGCGCTGGTGCTGCACTTGCACGATCCGGCGCGGCAGCAGGCCGATCCGCTCGAGCGCTGCGAAGGTGCCTTCGCCCTCGTGCGGGCTGCGCTCGAGGGCGCGCCGCTGCCGCAGGCGGATGCCGGCATCGCGGCGCTGCAGCGCTCGCTGGCGTTGCTGCAGTCCGATCAGATCGAACGTGTCGCGCTCGGCGCGCACGCGGTGCACTTTCGTGTACCGACCCACGTGGCGGCGCCCGACCTGGCCAGTTGCCTGGCGGTGCCGCGCTTCGATGCCGACTTGGCCGCCCCGGTGTTGCTGCTGCCGCAGGCGCGCGCCAAACGTGATGCGCAGCGCCTGCAGCTGATCTCGGTGCAGGCCGGCGAGGGCTGCTTTCACGACCTGCTGTACCCGGGCTACTGTTGGGCCGAGACGCCCGATCGCTGGCGCCCACCGGGCCTGGTGCTCGGCGACGAGCAACTACCGGCTCAACCATGCACCGCTGCATCAGGCCGCTGGCGAGCTCAACGCGCGCCGAGCGCCGCCCCGGCCGCTGGGCCCTGGCTGAGTCGATGTCGGTGTTCGGCGGCCTGGCCGGGCGCGGCTTCCCGGTGGTGTTGTCGTTGTTGCACGAGGGCAGGGCAGCCGCGAGCTCGCTGGCGCCGCAGGATGTGGCGCAACGGCTGGCGCCGTTGTGGGAGTCGGCCGCGTGAGCGCGACATTCGATCGCCGTGCAGGGCGCCGCGTGGCATCGGCTGCTCGACGCCAACCTCGGCCTGCCGCCCGAGTATGCGGACCAGCTGACCAACCACCTGCCGATGGCGCTGCATGCCTTGGCCGAACTCGGCGCCGACGACGCGAGGATGCAGCAGTTCTTCGAGCGCTACACCCGCCGCTTTGCCGGCCGGGTGGCCGAGCCCGCTGCCGCGGCGGCAGAGGATTGGCTGGCGCTGCGCGGGCAAGCCGATACGTTCGCGCCGTTGCGCGCCACGTTCGCTGCCGCGCTGGCGCGCGACGGCCGCGACGCGGTGCTGCGCGCCGCTCTGCCCGCGTTGCTGCCGGGTGTCGCGGCCGCTGCGTTTCACGGCGCGATCCGCACCGCGCATGCCGTTGAAGCCGGGCACGAAGGCGAACTGGCCGCGGCGCTGGCGTACTGGGCCTGGCGCTGGCAGCCGCTCGCACCGGCACCGCGCGGCACGCCGATGCCGTTCGACGAATGGTGCGAGCGGCTGGTCGCGGCAGGTGAGACCTGTGCCTTCGACGGCTCGTTGATCTCGCTGCGCATGGCCGGCGCGGCGCAGTCGGCGCCGTACCGCGAGCTGGCCGGCCGCCTGGCACCCGCCGCCGACCTGCCACGAGCGGCTGTTAGCGTTTGCCGCGCAGCGTTACGCCGACACACGCAACTTCACCGTGTTGCACCTGGTGACCGGCATGCGCGCACTGCGCGTGCTGCTGCCCTGGGTGCGACGACACCGATGCCGCGCTGCGCGAGGTCGTGCCGGCATTCACGGCGGCCTATCTGTCGGCGGCCATCCGGCCGGCAGCGTTGCCGCCGATTCCGGTGATGGATGTGGCCCGCCATCGTGCAGCGGGCCGTCGCTTCGGACGACGACCACGTGATCAAACTCGTGCACGCCTGTCAGGGCGGCGGCGCTGCAGAAGCTGCCGGGTGCGTTCCTCGCGGCGGCGTCACGCGCGGTGGCCTGAGGCTCGCCGCTTCGGCGTTGGCGCTAGGATCGGCGCATGGCCGACGACATCACCACCTTGCGCCGCATCCTGGGGTCGGCGCGCACCATCGCGGTGGTGGGCCTGTCGGCCGAATGGCACCGGCCGAGCCATTTCGCGGCCCAGTACATGCAGGCCAAGGGCTATCGCATGATCCCGGTGAACCCGCGCTACGAATCGATCCTCGGCCAGCGCTGCATGGCGCGGCTCGAGGACATCACCGAGCCGGTGGACATCGTCGACGTGTTCCGGCGCACCGAAGACGTATTGCCGATCGCGCGCAGTGCGATCGCCATCGGCGCCAAGTGCCTGTGGCAGCAGATCGGCGTCAAGAACCTGCAAGCCGACGCCGAGGCGCGCGCTGCCGGGCTCGATTCGGTGATGGATCGCTGCGTGAAGATCGAGCACGCGCGGCTGTTCGGCGGGCTGCATTGGGTCGGCGTCAACACGCGCGTGGTGTCGGCCAGGCGGCCGCTGGTATCGCCGGGTACCACGGTGGCCTGACACAGCCCGACGCTCCGGTTTGTTGACATGGCCGACCACGCCTTCAAGCCCGAGACGCTGGCGATCCACGCCGGGCAGATTCCCGACTCGGCCACCGGCGCGCGCGCGCTGCCGATCTACCAGACCACGAGCTTCGTGTTCGATTCGGCCGAGCACGCGGCGAACCTGTTCAACCTCGCGACCTTCGGCAACGTCTATTCGCGGCTGAGCAACCCCACGGTCGCGGCGCTCGAGGAGCGCGTGGCCGCGCTCGAGGGTGGCCGCGCCGCGGTGGCGTCGGCCAGCGGCATGGCCGCCGAAGCGATGGCGCTGATGACGATGCTGCAGGCCGGCGACCACGTGATCGCGGCCGGCGCGCTGTACGGCGGCACGGTGACGATGCTGGCGGTGAACCTGCAGAAGTTCGGCATCGAGACCACGTTCGTCGACGCCACCCGGCCCGAGGCGTTTGCCGCCGCGATGCGGCCCAACACGCGCGCGGTGTTCGCCGAGAGCCTGGGCAACCCGAGCCTGGTGGTGCTCGACATCGCCGCGGTGGCCGAGGTCGCGCACGCGCACGGCGTGCCGCTGGTGATCGACAACACGGTGCCGAGCCCCTGCCTGTGCAACCCGATCCGGCCTGGGCGCCGACATCGTCGTGCACTCGGCCACCAAGTACCTCGGCGGCCACGGCACCACGCTGGCCGGCATCGTGGTCGAGAGCGGCAAGTTCCCGTGGGACAACGGCAAGTTCCCCGGCATGACCGAGCCGTCGCCGGGCTATCACGGCGTGAAGTTCTACGAGACCTTCGGCGACTTCGGCTTCACGATGCGCTGCCGCATGGAGACGCTGCGCGTCTACGGCGCTGCGCTGGCGCCGATGAGCGCGTGGCAGGTGCTGCAGGGCGTGGAGACGCTGCCGCTGCGCATGGAGCGCCACTGCAGCAACGCGCTCGCGGTGGCGCAGCATCTGCAAGGGCACAAGGCGGTGAGCTGGGTCAACTACCCCGGCTCTCGAAGACAGCCCGCAGCACGCGCTGATGAAGCGGCAGATGAAGGGCGCGTCGGGCCTGCTCGCCTTCGGCGTCAAGGGGGGCGTGGAACGCGGCATCAAGTTCATCGAGAGCGCGCAGTTCATGAGCCACCTGGTCAACATCGGCGACACGCGCACCTTGATCAGCCACCCGGCCAGCACCACGCACCGCCAACTCGACGAGGCACAGCAGCGCGCTGCCGGCGTGCTGCCCGACATGATCCGCATCTCGGTGGGGCTGGAGCACATCGACGACATCCTGTGGGACATCGACCAGGCGCTCGCCAAGGCGAGCGCGTAGCGACCGCGACGCTCGCTGACGCGCGTCGTGCCATCACGCGCACAAGGAGACACACCATGTTCCGAGCCGATCTGATGAAAGGCCAGCGCATCCTCGTCACCGGCGGGGGCACAGGGCTCGGCAAGGCGATGGCCGAAGGCTTTCTCGCGCTCGGCGCCGAGGTGGCGATCTGCGGCCGGCGCAAGGCGGTGTGCGACGAAACGGCCGGCGCGTGGCGCGAGCAGTTTCCGCAAGCCCGCATCGACACCTTCGGCGTCGACATCCGCACCGCGCCGGCGGTCGACGAGATGGTCGAGTCGCTGTTCGAAAGCGGCGGGCTCACCGGACTCGATCAACAACGCAGCCGGCAATTTCATCGCGCCCACCGAGAGCCTGTCGGCGCGGGCGTTCGACGCCATTGCCAACATCGTGTTCCACGGCAGCTTCTACGTCACGCAGGCGGTCGGCAAGCGCTGGGTCGAGCAGGCGAAGGCCGGCCTCTGGCAACGTGGCCAGCCCTTCCGCAGCGTGATGAGCATCATCACCACCTGGGTCGACAACGGCAGCCCCTACGTCGTGCCGTCGGCGATGAGCAAGGCCGGCATCGACGTGATGACCAAGTCGCTGGCCGTGGAGTGGGCGCAAGTACGGCATCCGCCTGAATGCGGTGGGGCCCGGCGAGATCCCCACCGAGGGCATGAGCAAGCGCCTGAACCCCGGCGAGGAACCCGGCGCGCGCAGCAAGGAGCGCAACCCGATGGCGCGCCCCGGCACCTTCGAAGAATTGCAGAACCTCGCGACGTTCCTGATGGCGCCCGGGCAATGCGACTGGCTCACCGGCCAGAGCATCATGATGGACGGCGGCAACGCGCTGGCCAGCGGCGGCAACTTCTACGAGTTGCGCACCTGGAGCGACAAACAGTGGACCGACGCGCGCGAGCGCATCGAGGCGCAGAACGCGAAGGACCGAGCCGCGCGGTAAGCAAGGATGTGCTGCGGCTAGCGACGCGCCCGGTCAAGAAAAAGCCGGGCCACGACGTGCCCGGCGTCCACCAAGCGGACGCCACGGATCTGGCTCTGCCAGGCCGTTGGCGTCGCCCCCTTGAGGGGGAGGCGGCGGGGAGCCGCCTCGGGGGTGGGCCCGATTAGTTGCTTCCCGGGTCGTACACCTTGCCGAACAGCACCCAGGTCTTGCCGTCGAAGCGCGCCAGCTGCTCGCGCTCGATCGGATAGAAGTCGTTCGGGCCGGTCTTGACGTTGATGCCCGGCAAGCAGCATCGGCAGCTCCATGTTGAGGCTGGCCGCCTGCTTCATCACGTTCTCGCGCGTCAGGTTGTCGCCGCACTGCTTGAGCACCTGCACCAGCCTCTGCGCGACCGTGTAGCCGTAGACGTTGCTCGCCGTCCTTCAGGTCGCCGCTCGGGTAGTACTTGCCCATCCAGGCCCTCCAGTCCTGCATGCCCTTGTCGTTGGCCCACTGCGGATCGGTCGGGTCCTTGCACGTAGGCCGTCGGTGATGATGCCGACCGCTGTTGTCCAGCCCGGCGGGCGTCAGCATCGAGCCGACCGACGCCGACACGTTGTTCAGGTAGTGCGCCGGCTTCCAGCCGATGTCGGCCGCCTTCTTGATCGCCTGCGCGGCGAACTTCGGCGTCGTGACGTTGAAGAAGGTGTCGGCGCCCGAGCCCTTGAGCGTGACCATCTGGCTGTCGACCGTGGGGTCGGTGACCTCGTAGCGAGACCTTGGAGACGATCATCGTCTTGGCCTTGTCGCCCAGGCCGTCTTCGAAGCCCTTCAGGTAGTCCTTGCCGTAGTCGTCGTTCTGGTAGAGCACGCCGATCTTGGCGTTGGGCTTGGTCTCGAGGATGTGCGCGGCGTAGATCTTGCCCTCGCGTCTGGTAGTTGGGCTGCCAGCCCATCGTCCACGGGAAGTTCTTCGGGTCGCCCCACTTGGTGGCGCCGGTGGCGACGAACAGCTGCGGCACCTTCTTGCTGTTCATGTACTTGTGGATCGCCGTGTTGGACGGCGTGCCCAGCGGGTTGAAGACGAACAGCACCTCGTCTTCCTCGACCAGCTTGCGCACCTGCTCGACCGTCTTGGCCGGGTTGTAGCCGTCGTCGAGCGAGATGTACTTGATCTTGCGGCCGTTGATGCCGCCTTCGGCGTTGACCTTGTCGAAGTACGCGGCGATCGCCTTGCCGATCGTGCCGTAGGCCGAGGCCGGGCCCGAGTACGGCTTGGTGTCGCCGATCTTGATCTCGCTGTCGGTGGCGCCGGTGTCGTACTTCTTCTGCGCCGCGGCCGACAGACTGATCGCGGCTGCGGCGATGCCTGCGACGGCCAGACTGAGATGCTTGAGCTTCATGTCGTGGACTCCTTGGTCAGGTCGGGTGGAACAGGAACGGAAGCGCCGGGTCTGGCGTTGACGGGCGGACGCGCGGCACCCGGCTGCCAGCGCGCCCACAGTCTGCGCACCATGCCCATCACGCCGGTGGGCATCAGGTACATCAGGACGATCAGCAAGCACGCCGTAGATCGCCGCCGGCGCCGATTTCGACATCTCGTCGGCGATGTTGGGCACGAACTGGATGAAGATGGCGCCGAAGATCGCGCCGCGGGATCGACGCCAGGCCGCCGACGACCACGCCCACCAGCAGGAAGATCGACAGCGCCACCGTGAAGCTGTCGGGCGAGACGAAGGCGATCGACCACCGCACCCAGCGCGCCGGCCACGCCGGTGAAGGCGGCCGAGACGCCGAAGGTCAGCGACTTGAACATCGGCAGGTTGATGCCCATCGCGGTGGCGGCGATCGGATGGTCGCGGATCGCGACCAACGCGCGCCCGACGCGGCCGCGCAGCAGGTTCCAGGCCAGCACGAACATCACGACCGTGACGGCCAGCGTGAAGAAGTAGAGCCAGCGGTCGGCGCTGAAGCGGCTGGTCGAGGAAGCGGAACGTGAACGGCGGCTCGGGCTTGACCAGCACGATGCCCTGCACGCCGCCGGTGTAGTGCTCCGAGGTGCTTGTACTTCAGCAACTGCGGTATCGCCAGCGCCAGCGCAAGCGTGGCCAGCGCGAGGTAGTGGCCGCCCAGCCGCAGCGCCGGAAAGCCCATCAGGAAGCCGAACACGAAGCACACCACGCCGGCCAGCCGGCAGCGTGGCCCAGTAGGGCACGCCGCAGGCGGTCCATCAGCATCGCCGCCGCGTAGGCACCGATGGCATAGAACGCGCCGTGGCCGAGCGAGATCTGGCCGTTGAAGCCGGTGAGGATGTTCAGCCCAAGGATCGCGATCGCATACACCAGCACCAGGTTGAACTGGAACACGCGGTAGTTCTTGACCAGGAACGGCAGCACCAGCAGCCGCCACCAGCAGCAGCGCGCAGCGCCGATCCAGACGACGCGTGGACTTGCGATCGATGCGTGTGCTCATACCCGCGTCACCACGTGCTTGCCGAACAGGCCGTTGGGCATCAGCGTCAGCGTGCCGACGATCAGCACCAGCGCCACCGTGAGCTTCAGCTCGGTGCCGATGACGTAGGCGCCGAGCAGGTTCTCGAGCACGCCGACGATCAGCCCGCCGATCACCGCGCCCCAGCGGGTTGTCGATGCCGCCCAGCAGCGCCGCGGCAAAGCCGTAGAGCAGGATGCCGGCCATCATGTTGGGGTCGAGGAAGACGATCGGCGCGACCATCATGCCGGCCACCGCGCCGATCGCCGCCGCCAGGCCCCAGCCCACCGCCAGCATCCACGACACGCGGATGCCCACCAGCCGCGCCGAGTCGGGGTTCTGCGCCGCGGCGCGCATCGCCAGGCCGATCGGCGTGAAGCGGAAGAACGCGAACAGCGCCAGCAGCACCGCCAGCATCACCAGGAACGAGCCGAACTCGTGCGCCGAGAAGTAAGCGCGTCGTCAGCACGGAGTCCTGCGGGAACGGGCTCGGGAAGGCCTTGACCGTGTGGTCGAAGATCCAGCCCGACGAGCGCGTTGAAGATCAGCAGCAGGCCGATGAAGACGATCACGTTGGTCAGCACCGGCGCCTTCTCGACCGGCCGCAGGATGATGCGCTGGATCAGCAGCCCGCCGGCGAACGACACCGCCACCGTGATGGCGAACGCGCGCCCAGTACGGCCAGCCGCGCTGCATCAGCGCCCAGGCGATGAAGGTGCTGAAGGTGGCCATCTCGCCCTGCGCGAAATTGAGGTGGTGCGTGGCCTGGTAGATCATCACCAGCGCCAGCGCGATCGAGCCGTAGATGCAGCCGTTGGCCAGGCCGGAGAAGATCTGATGCAGGAAGGCTTCCATGGTGCTGGCTGTCGGCGGACCGTTCAGACTCCGAGGTAGGCGCGGCGCACCGATTCGTCGGCCATCAGCTGCTGGCTGCTGCCCGACAGGGCGACGCGGCCGGTCTCCAGCAGATAGGCGTGGTCGGCCAGCTCGAGCGCCAGGCTGCGCGTTCTGCTCGACCAGCAGCATGCTGACGCCGTCGTCGCTGTTGATGCGTGCGCAGGATGCGGAAGATCTCGGCCACGATCTTCGGCGCCAGCCCGAACGACGGCTCGTCCAGCAGCAGCAGCTTGGGCCGCAGCATCAGCGCGCGGCTGATCGCCAGCATCTGCTGCTCGCCGCCCGACAGCGTGCCCGCCTGCTGGTGGCGGCGCTCGCCGAGCCGCGGGAAACGCGAGTACATCTTCTCGATGTCTTGCGCCGACGCGCTGCCTTGTCGCGCCGCACGTGCGCGCCCAGGCGCAGGTTTTCATCCACCGACAGCGCGGTGAAGGTGCCGCGGCCGTCGGGCACGTGGGCCACGCCCAGGCGCACCACCTCTTCGGTGGCCTTGCCGACCAGCTGCTGGCCCTCGAACAGCGATGCTGCCGCTGGTGCGCACCATCTGGCAGATGGCGCGCAGCGTGGTCGTCTTGCCGGCGCCGTTGGCGCCGAGGATGGCGGTGATGCGGCCGGCCTCGAGCCCGAAGTCGATGCCGTGCAGCACCTGCGTCGCGCCGTAGGCGGCGTGCAGGCTCGTTCACCTCCAGCAGGCCGCTAGACATTGCGCGCCGCGCTCCCAGGTAGGCCTCGATCACGTCGGGGTGGTTCTGGATGTGCTCGGGCGTGCCCTCGGCGATCTTGCGGCCGAAGTTCAGCGCCACGATGTGGTCCGACAGGCTCATCACCAGGCTCATGTGGTGCTCGACCAGCAGCACGGTGATGCTGCCAGGCGGTCGCGGATGTCGCGGATCACGTCGTCGCAGCGCTTCGAGCTCCTCGTGGTTGAGGCCCGGCGGCCGGCTCGTCGAGCATCAGCAGCTTCGGGCTCGGCGGCCAGCGCGCGGCCGAGCTCGACGCGCTTCTGCGTGGCGAACGGCAGGTCGCCGGCCGGCGCGCCTGGCGAACGGCGTGAGGCCGAGGTAGTCCATGATCTCGTGGGCGCGCTCGCGCAGCCGCTTCTCCTCGGCGCCCACGTTCGGCAGCCGCAGCGCGCTCGACACGAAGCCGGCTTCGGAGCGCGCATGCGCGCCGACCATCACGTTGTCGGTGACCGACAGCGTGCGAAACATCGCCAGGTTCTGGAACGTGCGGCCCATGCCGAGCGCGGCGATGCGGTGGGTCGGCTCGTCGGTGATCGACTGGCCCTCGAACAGGATGTCGCCCGCCTGGTACTGGTACAGCCGGCTCATGCAGTTGAACAGCGTGGTCTTGCCGGCGCCGTTGGGGCCGATCAGGCCGCAGATGTCGCCGCGGGCGACGTCGAAGCTGACGTCGTCGAGCGCCACGATGCCGCCGAAGCGCACCGACACGCCGCGCACGCTGAGCAACGCGCTGCCTGCGGGCGCTGTCGATGCGGAGCCTGGGAGTTGTGCCATCGGTGTCGTTGAGCGAGCTGCCGTCCGTTCCTTGGGTCCGCAAGGCCGCTCGGGTTATAGGGGGGCAGGTGCGATCTGACAATGCGCGCTTGCACTGTCCGCTGAGCGACAGTGGCGCGGCAGCATCGCGGCAAGCGCTTCGAATGCGGCGAGCGGTGCCGTCCATTGGAGGTGCGACGATGAACATCTACCAGCAAGGCCTCGAACGTTGCGCTGCCAATCACGTGCCGTTGAGCCCGGTGAGCTTCGTCGAACGCAGCGCCGAGGTGTTCGGCGATCTGCCGCCGTGGTGCACGGCGCGCGCCGCTACACCTGGGGGCAAACCCGCAATCGTGCCGCGCGGCTTGCCGCGGCGCTTCGCGCATCCGGCGTCGGCCCCGGCTCTACGGTGAGCGTGATGCTGGCCAACACGCCCGAGATGGTGGAGGCGCACTACGCGGTGCCGGCGTTGGGCGCGGTGCTCAACACGCTGAACACGAGGCTCGATGCGCCGCTGCTGGCCTGGCAGCTCAACCACTGCGAGGCGCAGGTGCTGATCACCGACACCGAGTTTTCGCCGGTGATGGGCAAGGCGCTGCAGATCCTGCGACGCCGAGCACGCGCGAACGCCTGCGGTGATCGACGTCGCCGACAGCGAATACACCGGTGCGGGCGAGCGGTTCGGCGAGCACGAGTACGAGGCGCTGCTGGCCGCGCACGAGCCGCTACCGACGGCTGCAACCCCCCGCGGATGAGTGGGACGCGATCGCCGTCAGCTACACCAGCGGCACCACCGGCGACCCCAAGGGCGTGGTCACGCATCATCGCGGCGCCTACCTGAACGCCGTGTGCAACGCGCTCACCTGGACCATGCCGCACTTCCCGAGGTACCTGTGGACGCTGCCGATGTTCCACTGCAATGGTTGGTGTTTTCCCTGGACGGTGGCGCTGCTGGGCGGCACCCACGTGTGCCTGCGTCGGGTCGAGGCCAAGGCCATGCTCGATGCGATGCGCGAGCACGGCGTCGACCACTACTGCGCGGCGCCGATCGTGCACAACCTGATCGTCAACGCGCCGCCCGCGCAGCGCGAGGGCATCACGCAGCGGGTGCGCGGCATGGTGGCCGGCGCGGCGCCGCCGGCGGCGATGATCGAAGGCATGGCCAAGATCGGCTTCGACATCACGCATGTCTACGGACTCACCGAGACCTACGGGCCGGCGTCGGTGGCGGTCAAGCGGCCGGCGTGGGCCGAGCAGACCCTGTCGGAGCAGACGCGGCTCAACGGCCGCCAGGGCGTGCGCTACGCGCTGCAGGAGGGCATGACGGTGCTCGACGCCGACACGCTGCACGAGACCGCGGCCGACGGCCAGACGATGGGCGAGATCATGTTCCGCGGCAACATCGTGATGAAGGGCTACCTGAAGAACCCCGACGCCACCGCCAAGTCGTTTGCCGGCGGCTGGTTCCACACCGGCGACCTCGGCGTGATGGAGCCCGACCGCTACGTGAAGATCAAGGACCGCAGCAAGGACATCATCATCTCGGGCGGCGAGAACATCAGCTCGCTCGAAGTCGAGGACGCGCTGTATCGCCATCCGGCGGTGCTGGCCTGCGCGGTGGTGGCCAAGCCCGATCCCAAGTGGGGCGAGACGCCGCTGGCGTACGTGGAGCTCAAGGCCGGGTCGAGCGCAGACGCTGCCGAGCTGATCGCGCACTGCAAGTCACTGCTGGCCGGCTACAAGGTGCCGCGCGAGATCCGCTTCGAGGAGATTCCCAAGACCTCGACCGGCAAGATCCAGAAGTTCGCGCTGCGCGAGCGTGCCAAATCGGCCAGCGCGATCGAGTGAGAGGCAGACCTCGATGTTGACCACCGACGAACCGCTGCTGCACCGCGAGCGCGACCCGCGCGGCGTGGTGACGCTGACGCTCAATCGACCGCAGGCGTTCAACGCCTTGTCCGAGGCGATGCTGCAGGCGCTGCAGGCAGAGCTCGATGCGCTGGCCAACGACGAGACGCTGCGCGTGCTGGTCATCGCCGCCGCCGGCAAGGCATTTTGCGCCGGCCACGACCTGAAGGAGATGCGCGCCGCGCCATCGCTCGGCTACTACCAGCGGCTGTTCGAGCGCTGCTCGCACATGATGCTGGCGATCCAGCGCCTGCCGGTGCCGGTGATCGCGCGCGTGCAGGGCGTTGCCACCGCCGCGGGCTGCCAGCTGGTGGCGATGTGCGACCTCGCCGTGGCGTCGCGCGACGCGCGCTTCGCGGTCAGCGGCGTCAACTTCGGTTTGTTCTGCAGCACGCCGAGCGTGGCGCTGTCGCGCAACGTGGCGCGCAAGGCCGCGTTCGAGATGCTGGTGACCGGCGACTTCATTTCGGCCGACGAGGCGCTCGACAAAGGTCTGGTCAACCGCGTGGTCGACGCCGCCGAGCTCGACGCCGAGGTCGAGGCGCATGGTGTCGCGCATCGTGGCCAAGCCGCGTGCGGCCATCGCGATGGGCAAGGCGCTGTTCTACCGCCAGCTCGAAGTCGGCATCGCCGACGCGTACGCCGATGCCGGCCAGACGATGGCCTGCAACATGATGGAACCGTGTGCGCTCGACGGCGTGCAGACGTGGGTCAGACCAGCGCAAGGCCAAGGCCGGCTGACGCCCCTTACGATGCGAGGATGAGTCCACCGCGCATTCCGGGCCGCCGCTTCCTCCACTCGCCGGGGCCGACGCCGCTGCCCGACGCCGTGCTGCACGCGATGAGCGTGCAGCCGATGGACCTGGGCGACCCGCGCGTCGACGCCAACATCGACGGCCTGCGAGCGTGGCCTGAAGCGCCTGCTGCACACCGAGGCGTCGGAGCTGTTTCTGTACGCGTCCAACGGCCACGGCGTGTGGGAGGCGGTGATCGAGAACCTGGCGACGCCGGGCCAGGCTGCTGCTGGTTCCCGGCACCGGGCACTTCTCGGAGTCGTGGGCGGTGCAGACCGAGGCGCTCGGCCGCCGCGTCGTGCGCACGCCGTGGCGCGAGGGCTGGCCGATCGACGCCGCGGCGATCGAGCAGGCGCTGCGCGACGACCGCGCGCACGAGATCCAGGCCGTGCTGGCGGTGCACACCGACACCGCCAGCGGCGTCACCAGCGACCTGGCCGCGATGCGCCGCGCGATCGACGCGGCGCGCCATCCGGCGCTGCTGGTGGCCGATGTCGTGGCGTCGCTGGCTGCGGCGCCGTTCGCGATGGATGCGCTGGGCATCGACGTCGCGGTGGGCGCGTCGCAGAAGGGCCTGATGTGCCCGCCGGGCGTGGGCTTCATCGCGGTCAATGCGAAGGCGATGGCCGCGGCCGCAGCGCTGCCCGGCGCCGCGCTTCTACTGGGATTGGGTGCGCCGCAAGGACGCGCTGTCGTACCGCAAGTTCTGCGGCACGCCGCCGCAGAACCTGCTGTTCGGCCTCGAGGCGGCGCTGGCGCTGATGTTCGACGAAGGGCTTGGCCGCGGTGTGGGCGCGGCACGCGCAGGCTCGCCGGCGCGGTGCAGGCTGCGGTGGCGGGCTGGCGCGGCGGCGGCGCGCTGGAGTTCTTCGCGCAGGAGCCGGCCAGCCGTTCGGTGTCGGTGACGACGATCGCGGTCAGGCCCGAGGTCGTCGACGTCGATGCGCTTCGCACCGTGGCGCGCGAACGATTTCAAGTGGCCATCGCCGGCGGCCTGGGGCCGTTGGGCGGCCGCGCGTTTCGCATCGGCCACCTGGGCGACTGCAACCCGGCGGTGATCCTCGGTGCGATCGCGGGTGTCGAAGCGGCGCTGCTGTCGCTGGGCGTCGCGGTGGGCGAGGGCGGCGTGCAGCGCGCGGTGCAGTTCCTGGCCGCCGATTGAGCGCGCCTCAGCTCTTGGCGGGCGATGAGACCTTGTGTCTCATCAAGCGTCCCTTCTCCCTCTCCCAGTCCCGCTTCTTTTCGGTCTCGCGCTTGTCGTGCTGCGCCTTGCCCTTGGCCAGCGCGATCTCGGCCTTCACGCGGCCGCCCTTGTAGTGCAGGTTCAGCGGCACCAGCGTGTAGCCGCTGCTGCTCGACCTTGCCGACCAGGCGCTTGATCTCCTCCTTGTGCATCAGCAGCTTCTTCGTGCGGTCGGCCTCGGGATGCACGTGCGTCGACGCCGAGCGCAGCGCGTTGATGCGGCAGCCGATCAGGAACAGCTCGCCGTCGCGGATCACGCACGTAGCCGTCGGTCAGCTGCACCTGGCCGGCGCGGATGGCCTTGATCTCCCAGCCTTCGAGCACCATGCCGGCCTCGAATCGTTCCTCGATGAGGTAGTCGAAGCGGGCGCGCCGGTTCTCGGCGATCGGTGCGGTCATGCGGCTGGCGTCTCTAGAATGGCCGCATAGTATGAAGCGAGTGCACAAGTCCGTTTTGCTGTGGTACTCGCCACGCGAGATGTACGACCTGGTCACCGCGGTCGAGCAGTACCCCCAGTTCCTGCCCTGGTGCGAGCGGGCCGAGGTGCTGCGAGCGCGACGGCGACGGCGATGACCGCGCGCCTGCACCTGGCCTATGCCGGCGTGCGCCACGCCTTCACCACCCGCAACACGCACGAGCCGGCGCGCTCGGTGCTGCTGCAACTGGTGGACGGTCCGTTCTCGCTGCTCGACGGCCTGTGGCAGTTCCAGCCGCATCGGCGGCGCAGGGCGGCGTGCGAGCAGGCCTGCCGCATCGAGTTCGAGCTGCGACTATGCGTTTGCCAGCAAGCGCGCTGGAGACGGTGTTGAGCCCGGTGTTCGACAAGGTGGCCGACACCCTGGTCGACCGCTTCGTGCAGCGCGCCGAGCAGGTGTATGGCGCGCGCTGAGTTGAGCGATCGAGGTGGTCTACGCGGCGGCGCCGCACGACGTGCGCCAGGTGTTGCTGCGGGTGGCCGAGGGCAGCACCGTGGCCGACGCGCTGCGCGCGAGCCGGCTGCTCGACGGCCTGTCACCGACCCAGGCCGACGCGCTGCAGGCCGGCATCTGGGGCCGCGTGGCAGCCGCTGGACACGCCGCTGCGCGACGGCGACCGCGTCGAGCTACCGCGCCGCTTGCTGGTCGATCCCAAGGAGGCGCGGCGCCAGCGCTACCGGCGCGACGCGGCGCGCGGCAAGGCGCGCGACGAGCGCTAGCGGCAGTCGGTCGACGATCGCCTGGCGTGCGCGCTGCGTCTCGGCGGCGCGCTGCTGGTCGTCGAGATACTCGCTGTTCGCCCTTGTCGTTGCGACGCGTCAGGCGCATGCCCGCTGTCCAGCGTTGCCACGTAGGTCTTGGCGCGCTGGCAGTTGTCGGCGCGCTGCGCCGCGACCTTCTGCTCTTCGGCCTCTGGCGCTCGCTCTGCTCCTGCTCGGCCTTCTTGCGGCGCGCCTCGAGTTCGGGGTCGACCTTGGCCTTGGCGACGGTCTCGGCCGCCGGCGCGCTGGCCGCCGGCGGCAGCCGCCGCGGCGGAGCGCTGCGACGCACCAGCGCTCGGGCTTTTGCAGCACGTTGCCTTCGGGAATGTCGCGCGGCGGCGGCGTGTCGCTGATGACCACCTGGCCCCGCGAGTCGCTTCCACTTCCACTGCGCGGCCGCGGGCAGCGTGGCCACCCACAGGCTGAACCCGACGCAGAACAACACGTGCAAGCGCATCGCGCACTCCGACATCCCGGCGAGAGCGACCGGTGCCGCGCAGTGTAGCGGCCGGCCCGTGCAGTGCGTCGCGCGCCACCGGCGCGTGGGGCGTGCCGGTGTGCGCAATACCGCACAGGTCGACTCCGTATAATTCGCTTTTGCGTCTGGAGCATTCCCATGCGCCTTCTCGGCAAAGCGCTCACCTTCGACGATGTGTTGTTGGTGCCGGCGTTCTCCCAGGTGCTGCCGCGCGACACCAGCCTCGCCACCCGGCTGTCCCGCAACATCACGCTGAACCTGCCGCTGGTGTCCGCCGCGATGGACACCGTGACCGAAGCGCGCCTGGCGATCGCCATCGCCCAGGAAGGCGGCATCGGCATCGTGCACAAGAACCTGACGCCCAAGCAGCAGGCCGCCGAGGTGGCGCGCGTCAAGCGCTACGAGTCGGGCGTGCTGCGCGACCCGATCACCATCACGCCCGACGTGCACGGTGCGCGAGGTGATCGCGCTGTCGCGAGCAGCACGGCATCTCGGGCTTCCCGGTGCTGCGAGGGCAAGACGGTGGTGGGCATCGTCACCAACCGCGACCTGCGCTTCGAGACCCGCATGGACGTGCCGGTGCGCGAGATCATGACGCCGCGCGAGCGGCTGATCACCGTGCGCGAAGGCGCCACGCTCGACGACGGCAAGGCGCTGATGCACAAGCACAAGCTCGAGCGCGTGCTGGTGGTCAACGACGCCTTCGAGCTGCGCGGCCTGATGACGGTCAAGGACATCACCAAGCAGACCAACTTCCCGAACGCCGCGCGCGACGCGCAGGGCAAGCTGCGCGTCGGCGCCGCGGTGGGCGTGGGCGAGGGCACCGAAGAGCGGGTCGAGCTGCTGGTCAAGGCCGGCGTCGACGCGCTCGTGGTCGACACCGCGCACGGCCACAGCGCCGGCGTGATCGAGCGCGTGCGCTGGGTCAAGCAGCACTACCCGCAGGTCGACGTGATCGGCGGCAACATCGCCACCGGCGCCGCCGCGCTGGCGCTGGTCGAGGCCGGCGCCGACGCGGTCAAGGTCGGCATCGGCCCGGGCTCGATCTGCACCACGCGCATCGTCGCCGGCGTCGGCGTGCCGCAGATCATGGCCATCGACAACGTGGCCACGGCGCTCCAGGGCAGCGGCGTGCCGCTGATCGCCGACGGCGGCATCCGCTACTCGGGCGACATCGCCAAGGCCATCGCCGCCGGCGCCAGCACGCGTGATGATGGGCGGCATGTTCGCCGGCACCGAAGAGGCGCCGGGCGAGATCGATCCTGTACCAGGGCCGCAGCTACAAGAGCTACCGCGGCATGGGCTCGCATCGGCGCCATGCAGCAGGGCAGCGCCGACCGCTACTTCCAGGAAGACGACCGGCGACAACCCGAACGCCGCCAAGCTGGTGCCCGAGGGCATCGAGGGCCGGGTGCCGTACAAGGGCTCGGTGGTCGGCATCATGTTCCAGATGGCCGGCGGCCTGCGCGCCGCGATGGGCTACTGCGGCTGCGCCACCATCGAAGAGATGCAGCAGCAAGGCCGAGTTCGTCGAGATCACCGCGGCCGGCATCCGCGAGAGCCACGTGCACGACGTGCAGATCACCAAGGAAGCGCCGAACTACCGCATGGAATGAGCTGGCGACCGACTCGAACCGCGGCGCTGCGCCGCAGCGCGCACTGCGTCCGCGCGACCCCGGCGCCAGCCGGACGTGCGGTCGCGACGGCGGCGATGCCCTTCATCCTGGTGACGGTGCTGATCGACATGGTGGCGATCGGCCTGATCGTGCCGGTGCTGCCGCGCTCGTCGGCCAGCTTCACCGGCATCGCAGGCCGAGCAGGCGTTCTGGTACGGCGCGTGACGCTTCGCCTTCGGCATCGCCAACTTCTTCGGCGCGCCGATCCTCGGCGCGCTGTCCGACCGCTACGGCCGCCGGCCGGTGCTGCTGCTCGGCTTCTGCGGCCTGGCGCTGAGCTTCTTCGTCACCGCGCTGGCCACGGCGCTGTGGATGCTGGTCGCCGTGCGCCTGTTCGGCGGCGCGATGCAGGCCAACGCCGCGGTGGCCAACGCCTACGTGGCCGACATCACGCGCGCCCGAAGACCGCGCCGAGCGCTTCGGCCTGCTCGGCGCGATGTTCGGCATCGGCTTCATCCTCGGCCCGGTGATCGGCGGCCTGCTCGGCGGCATCGACCTGCGCCTGCCGTTCTTCGTGGCCGGCGCGCTGGCGCTGGTGAACTGGCTGCTACGGCTACTTCGTGCTGCCCGAGTCGCTGCCGCCGGACAGGCGCCGGCCGTTCGAGTGGCGGCGCGCCAACCCGGTGGCGTCGCTGCAAGGGCCTGGCGCGCGCTCAAGGGCGTCGGCCCGCTGGTGTCGGTGATGGCGCTGGCGAGCCTGGCGCAGTTCATGCTGCACACCACCTGGGTGCTGTACACCACCTTCAAGTTCGGCTGGGGGCCGGCGCGAGAACGGCTGGTCGCTGTTCGCCGTCGGCGTGATGTCGGCGCTGGTGCAGGGCGTGCTGCTCAGGCCGCTGCTGAAGCGCTTCTCGCCGCAGCGGCTGGCGGTGGTCGGCCTGGCTGTCGTCGGCGCTGTGCGTACCTCGGCTGTGGGCCTGGCCACCGAGGGCTGGATGATGTACGCGGTGATCGTCGCTCAACGCTGCTCGGCGGCGCGGCGCCGGCGGCGATGCAGAGCCTCGTCTCCAACGCCGCCGACCCCACGACGCCAGGGCCAGACGCATGGGCGCGGTGGCGTCGCTGAACAGCCTGATGGCGGTGCTGGCGCCGGTGATCGGCGCGCCGCTGCTGGCGCTGGTGTCGCACCTGCCGCCGGGCGACTGGCGCATCGGCGCTGCCGTTCTTCTTCTGCGCCGCGCTGCAGGCCGTCGGCCGCTGTCGTCGCCTGCGCGCACTTCCGCCGCCAGCGCAGCGCGCCGCGGCCGCGTGCACCGCGCAGCCTGACCCGCATCCGCCATGACCACGACAAGATCCTGATCCTCGACTTCGGCTCGCAGGTCACGCAGCTGATCGCGCGCCGCGTGCGCGAGGCGCACGTGTACTGCGAGATCCATCCCAACGACGTCAGCGACGCCTTCATCCGCGAGTTCGCGCCCAAGGGCATCATCCTGTCGGGCAGCCACGCCAGCACCTACGAGGAGCACGACCTGCGCGCGCCGCAGGCGGTGTGGGACGCTGGGCGTGCCGGTGCTGGGCATCTGCTACGGCATGTTCACGATGGCGGTGCAGCAGGGCGGCGAGGTCGAGGCCAGCACGCACCGCGAGTTCGGCTACGCCGAGGTGCGCGCGCACGGCCACACCAAGCTGCTGCGACGGCATCGAGGACTTCACGCACGCGCCGAAGGCCACGGCATGCTCAAGGTGTGGATGAGCCACGGCGACAAGGTCACCGCGCTGCCGCCGGGCTTCAAGCTGATGGCCAGCACGCCGAGCTGCCCGATCGCCGGCATGGCCGACGAGGCGCGCGGCTACTACGGCGTGCAGTTCCACCCCGAGGTCACGCACACGCGTGCAGGGCCGGGCGCTGCTCGAGCGCTTCGTGCTCGGCATCTGCGGCGCCAGCCCGACTGGGTCATGCGCGACCACATCGCCGAGGCGGTGGCGCGCATCCGCGAGCAGGTGGGCGACGAGGAGGTGATCCTCGGCCTGTCGGGCGGCGTCGATTCGAGCGTGGCCGCGGCGCTGATCCACCGCGCCATCGGCGACCAGCTGACCTGCGTGTTCGTCGACCACGGCCTGCTGCGCCTGAACGAAGGCGACGATGGTGATGGAGATGTTCGCCGGCCGGCTGCACGCCAAGGTGCATGCACGTCGACGCCAGCGAGCAGTTCCTCGGCGCAGCTGAAGGGCGTGAGCCGACCCCGAGGCCAAGCGCAAGATCATCGGCCGCGAGTTCGTCGAGGTGTTCCAGCGCGAGGCCGAAGCAAGCTGGCGCAAGCGCCAAGTGGCTGGCGCAGGGCACGATCTACCCGGACGTCATCGAGTCCGGCGGCGCCAAGACCAAGAAGGCCACCACGATCAAGAGCCACCACAACGTCGGCGGCCTGCCCGAGACGCTGGGCCTGAAGCTGCTGGAGCCGCTGCGCGACCTGTTCAAGGACGAGGTGCGCGAGCTCGGCGTCGCGCTCGGCCTGCCGCACGACATGGTCTACCGCCATCCGTTCCCCGGGCCCGGGCCTGGGCGTGCGCATCCTCGGCGAGGTCAAGCGCGAGTACGCCGACCTGCTGCGCCGCGCCGACGCCATCTTCATCGAGGAGCTGCGCAACGACCGTCGACGAGGCCAGCGGCAAGAGCTGGTACGACCTGACCAGCCAGGCCTTCGCCGTGTTCCTGCCGGTCAAGAGCGTCGGCGTGATGGGCGACGGCCGCACCTACGACTACGTGGTGGCGCTGCGCGCGGTGCAGACCAGCGACTTCATGACCGCCGACTGGGCCGAGCTGCCCTACGCGCTGCTGAAGAAGGTGTCGAGCCGCATCATCAACGAGGTGCGCGGCATCAACCGCGTGACCTACGACGTGTCGCAGCAAGCCGCCGGCGACGATCGAGTGGGAGTAGGTTTCCCGTGTGCTGTGTTGCCGTCCCTGCTGGAGGCTCCCTTGCGCGTGTGCTTCATCCACCAGAACATGCCCGGCCAGTACCGCCACATGATCGGCGCCCTGCTGGAGCGCGGCGACGAGGTGTTCGGCATCGGCGAGCGGTCAGCCATCGACCGATTCACGCTGCGTCACCCGCGTCTGAGCCTGGTCGGCTATGCGCTGGCGCCCGAGGACAAGCGTGCGTCGGTACCGCCGCACCTGCGCGAGTTCGAGACGCAGGTCGCACGCGGCCAGGCCGTCGGGCGGGCGCTGCACGTGATGCGCGAGAAGAAATTCGCTCCCGACCTGATCGTCGCGCATCCGGGCTGGGGCGAGGTGACGTTCGTGCGCTGCGAGTTCCCCGACGTTCCGCTGCTGGGCTACTGCGAGTTCTTCTACCGCGCCAGTGGCGCCGACTACGGCTTCGACCCGGAGTATCCGGGCAGCCTCGCGGGCCTCTATCGCCTGCAGATCCGCAAGCTGCCGCATCTGCTCGCGCTCGACGACATCGATGCCGGCATCTGCCCGACCGAATGGCAGCGTGCGCAGTTTCCCGCCGAGCATCAGCACAAGCTGACGGTGATCCACGAGGGCATCGACACCGACGCGCTGGCGCCGCGGCCGGACGCCCACGTGCAGATCGGCGACTGGCAGCTCGCGCCGGCGAGCCGATCGTCACCTACGTCGCCCGCAACCTCGAGCCCTACCGCGGCTTCCACACCTTCATGCGCTGCCTGCCGCACCTGCAGAAGGCGGCGCCGCAGGCGCGCGTCGTGGTCGTCGGCGGCGACGAGGTCAGCTACGGCTTGCGGCTGCCGCCCGGCGACAGCTACCGGGCCCGGCTGCTGAAGGAACTCGGCGACACGATCGATGCCACCCGCATCCTGTTCACCGGCAAGCTGCCGCATGCGACCTACGCGTCACTGCTGCAGGTGTCGGCGGTGCATGCTTACCTGACCTACCCGTTCGTGCTGTCGTGGTCGCTGCTCGAGGCGATGGCCAGCGGCTGCGCGATCGTCGCGTCGCGCACGCCGCCGGTGCAGGAGGTGATCGACGACGGCGTCAACGGCTGGCTGACCGACTTCTTCGACGCGCCGGCGCTGGCCGCCCGGATCGCCGACGTGCTGGCCGGCCGGCCCGACGCCGCCGCGGTCCGCGCGGCGGCGCGCCGCACCGTCGTCGAGCGCTACGACATCCGCCGCCACTGCCTGCCGGCCTCGCTCGCGCTGCTCGATCGCGTCGCGGCGGCTGCTAGAACAAACTGAAGTCGCTGGCACCGAGAGTGGCATTGCCGCTGATGATCGCCAGCGGAGCGACAACTCGTCGACGGTCACGGCTCGTGTCAGCATTGGCCGCGGTGAACTGGAAGATCGCCGATGAGCCGCCGTCGTCGATCACGCGCAGGCGCTGCGCGCCCACGACGAAGGTCAACCCGCCCCTAACGCCGCAGGCCAGCGCCCGGCGGGTGATGCAGCGGCACAGGCGGGTGCCCTATCTCGGGGGGGCGTCCTAGGGGGGCCGAGGCATGTTCAAACGGCGCCGCTGAACCTAGAGTTTCGGCACACACCCATTGCGGAGCGAGACGACCATGCCCTTCCCACACCTTTTCACTTGGCGCCGCTGGGCGCTTGCCGCGACGCTGGCCGCGGTTTCGTTCGGCGGCCTTGCGCAGCCGGACGCCGACGCTCCCGACGCGATCGAGGAGCCTTCGCTGTCGTCGAGGGTCAGGCCGCTCAGCCTCGACACCAGCACCGCGACCACCGACCTGTCGATCAACAAGCCGACCGGCTGGTGGTTCTACACCGGCGTCAACGAGGCCACAGGTCACCAACTAGCTGACCACCAACGCGGCGCCGGCTGACCGACATCGAGATTCAGTCGGTCAGCGGCGGCGTGCCGACCTTCACCGTGCGCATGGTCAAGAACAGCGGCGCCTACGCGGCGTCCGGCTGGTGGTGGTACTACGGCCAGACCTTGACGCAGGTCGGTCAACGGCTCACCGAACGCACAAGCGGCCGGCTGATCGACATCGAGCCCTACAACACCGGCGGCGGCTGATCCGCTAGCGCGGTGATCCTGGTCTCCAACACCGGCTCCGCGGCCCGCGCTGTGGTCGTACCTCTCGGGCAGTCACCTCGGCTCAGGTCTCGACTCACCTGAACACGACCGGCGACCGCCTGATCGACCTCGACAGCTATTTCGTCGGCTCGACCAAGCGCTACAGCGCGATCTCCATCGCCAACACCGGCTCGCGACTCGAAGCCTGGCAGTGGTGGCTGAACCAGTCGACCGCCGGCGTCGTCGTCCAAGGTGTCGGCATTCAACGGCCGCATCGTCGAGCTCGATCGCCAGCCCGACGGCAGCTACAACTTCATCCTGGTGCAAGAACAGCGGCGGCGACGCCTCGGCGTGGTGGTACTGGTACGGCGTTCACCTCGATCACCGCGGTGATCGAACTACGCCAACCAGCTCGCCGTCCGGCCGGTCGACATCGAGACCTACCTCAACGGCTCCGGCGAACGGCGCTATGCCGCGGTGTTCATCGACAACGCGCAACGCCGCGACGCGGCGGATCCGCGGCGTGTTCGCGACCAGACCTCCTCGACGCCAACGGCAACCCGACGCGCGGCATCTTCGAGGCCTACCTGAAGCGGGCCGGGTCGTCGGTGCTCAGGTCGACCTGAACGCCTCCGTCGGCGGAGACCGCGAGCTCGCTCAAGGCGCTGCATCTCCTGCACACGTTGCGCACCAACGACGTCGCTCGGCTCGAGCTTCGTCTACTACAACTACCCGAGCACGACCCAGCCGGTGCTGTGCAAGAACGCCTGCCCGAACCCGGCGGAGGAGACCCTCGCGAATCGCAAGACCGACTACAACCTCGAGAAGGGCCTCGACGAGATGATGCGCATCTCGGACAACCGCACCACGCGCGGCGTGGTCCTGCGCTATGGCGGCTTCGGCGCCATCAACGCGACCGCGAACACGCTGGGCCTCGACCGGCACCGAGATGCGGCACAACATCGGCTGCGCCTACCGCAACCTGACAACCGGCAAGTACGACCGACCACCGGCAGGCGCAACGACACCACGGCGGCCGACCTGGCGCGGATCTACGAAGGGGTGTGGAACTCGCACGTTCTTGACCGGCACCCGGCGCGACGAGTTCCTGGAATCGGCCAACCCCGCCACCGGCGTCAGCTCCGACCTGCAGACGATCATCAATCAGGAGGCGGCGGCGCAGGGCAAGTCGTCGATCGCCGACGCAGTTCGGCGCCCTGGTGCAGCGCTGGACCAAGGGCGGCAGCTACGGCACCTGCCTGCCGAACTCGGCCGGCGACTGCGGCACGACGGTGACGATCGCGTTCGGGCGCCGGCATCATCCGCCTGCCGGTCAAGTCGGCGGTCGACGGTGCAGTACCGGACCTACGTCTTCGGCCGCTTCATCTCCGACGTGCCGAGCGAACGGGTTCAGCGATGCCCCAGATCGCGGTCCACCAAGCGACGTACAACAAGGCGTCGAACGAGCTCTACCGCGAAGAGATTCGCTCGGCGCTGCTGACCTGGTAGCGGGCCGGGAGCCGACGATGACGACCATGAAGAAGACCTCGAACGCCGCCCCGCATTCGCTCGCCGCCTGCCTCGACGCGGCGCAGAGCGACGCCGACCGTTTCTTCGGCGACGGCCCGGTGCGCATCTGGCGCCCGGCGTTCGACTGGCGGCCGTGGGTCGCCGGCGCGGCGCTCGCCGCCGTCGCAACGCTGGCGCTGCTGTGGTGGTCGTGGAGCACCAGCGAGCCAGCGCCCGAGCGCGTGGCTGTCGTGGCTGGCGACCGTCTCGCTGCGGTCGCGCTGGCGCCCGCGGCGCCGCCGGCGGCGCCGATCGAGGCGGCGCCTGACGCGGCCACTGCGCTGGTGGCGCGCGCCTGCTATGGAGCCGCATGCGCGCCACCGACGACATCGGGCGACGCACCGCTGCCCGCTGCGGACCCGGCGTTGGTCCTGGTACTGCCCGAGAACCTGGAAGCCTGGGCGCTCGACCCGCAGCCGCTCGCCGACGCACTTGCCGATCCGCAGCCGTTGACACCCTCGCTGGTCAACACGCCGGTGATTCCGGACGAACACGACCCGACACCGGCTGACGAGACCGCGCCCGACGACGAGCCGGTCGAGGCGCCGGCAGAGTAAGCAGCGCTTCGACCAGGAGCGCTCGGCGATCAACGACGTGCGCGGCATCCGCGCGTGACCTACGACGTGTCGAGCAACGCGACGCGTTGGCGTGGCGCCGCTGCGCATCGCAAGGCCGGCAACCGCAAGAACTGCTCATCCAGCCCGGGCGGCGACACCGTGCGGGCCTGGAAGTGACGGTACAGTCAGGCAGCGGCTGCGGCTTGGCGGTCGCGGCCAACGAAACGTCATTCGACCGACAACGAAGTCAACAACGCCATGCGCGCGCTGTTCAGCCTGGTGGGCCTGCTCGTCGTGGTGGCCATCATCGCGATGATCGCCAAGAAGCAGTTGCAGGCCGTGGCGCCGGCGATCGTGCCGCCGACCCCCACCACCGCCGGCGGCGACGCACCGACCGTGCAGGAGCAGTCGCGCGCCGCGCAGCAGAAGGTGCTGCAGGACGTGAACCGCGCGCTCGAGCAGGGCGCGGCCCGCACGTCGGACTCGCAGCCGTGAGCCCTGACGTCTTCGACGAGACCGCGATGCGGCTGGCGCTGGACCAGGCGCTCAACGCGCAATTGGCCGGCGAGGTGCCGGTCGGCGCGGTGATCGTGCGCCGCACCGAAGGCGGCCCGCAGGTGGTGGCCACCGGCTACAACCGGCCGATCACCACCAACGACCCCACCGCGCACGCCGAGATCGTGGCGCTGCGCCATGCCGCGCAACTGGCCGAGAACTACCGGCTGCCCGATCTCGAGCTGTACGTGACGCTCGAGCCGTGCGCGATGTGCGCGATGGCGATGATGCATGCGCGGCTGCGTCGCGTGGTATTCGCCGCAGCCGATCCGAAGACCGGCGCCGCAGGCTCGGTGGTCGACCTGTTCGCCAACCGCACGCTCAACCACCACACCGAGTGCGTGGGCGGCGTGCTGGCGGATAGCGCGGGCGCGCTGCTGCGCGAGTTCTTCAGCGAGCGGCGCGCCCAACTGCGCGCCGAACGCGACGCCGGCAGCGATGCGCCACCGATTCCCACCGGCGAGGTGATTGAATCGCCGCCGCCCGACGAGCCGCCCGCCCGATGAAGACGACGCTGATCCAGGTGTACACCTGCGCCGGCGTCGAGTTGCGCGGCGATGCGTTGCGCAGCGCCGCCGTGCGCCTGAAGAGCGTTGGGATTCGGCGTCGAACTCGATGCCAGCGTCAAGTTGCGCCAGCAGCGCTTTGCCGGCAGCGACGACGAGCGCCTGGCCACGTTGTACCGGGTGGCCGACGCGGCGCCTTCGATCGCGATGGCGTGCCGCGGCGGCTACGGCATGACGCGCCTGCTGGCGGCGATCGACTGGAAGCGCGTTGCGCGCAGCGTGGCCAACGGCACGCGCTGGGTCGGCTACAGCGACATGACCGCGCTGCAGATGGGCCTGCTCGCGCACCAGGGCGCGCCGTCGTGGGCCGGGCCGATGGCCTGCGACGACTTCGGCCGCCCCGACGGCGAGGGCGGCGTCGACGACATCACGCGAGATTGTTTCGTCGAGGCGATGACCGGTGCGCTGAAGGCGGTGGGCTTTCGCACCGAGGCCGGCTTCGACGGCCTGCACGCCAAGGGCGTGCTGTGGGGCGGCAACCTGGCGATGCTGTGCTCGATGCTCGGCACGCCGCACTTCCCGCGCGTGAAGGGCGGCATCCTGTTCGTTGAAGACGTCAACGAGCATCCGTATCGTGTCGAGCGCTGCCTGCTGCAGCTTCACCAGGCCGGCGTGCTCGGCCAGCAGAAGGCGGTGTTGCTGGGCGCGGTGAGCGACTACCGGGCCTCGCCGCTGGACCGCGGCTACACGCTGAAGTCGGCCGTGGCCTACCTGCGCGGCGTGTCGCGCACGCCGCTGCTGACCGGCCTGCCGTTCGGCCACGTGCGCACCAAGGTCAGTTTTCCGCTCGGCCAGCGGGTCGAGCTCGCGGTGCAGGATCGCGACGTGCTGGTGGGGTGGTGATGGTGCGCGCGGCGCGGCTGGGGCGCCGCGTTGGCGCTCGCGCTGGGTGTCGGCGCCTGCAGCAACAACCCGTACCCGGCCGAGCTGATGCGCAGCAACACGCTGGTCTACACGTTCGACGAGCGCTCGCCGCGTTATCTCGATCCGACGGCGTCGTATTCGAATCCCGGAGTCGGCCTACACCTACCAGATCTACGAGCCGCCCTACGGCTACCACTACCTGAAGCGCCCGTACGAGTTGATCCCCAAGGTGGCCGCGCAGGTGGTGGCGCCGCTGTTCCTGGATGCCAACGGGCAGCGCCTGCCCGACGATGCGCCGGCCGAGCGCATCGCCGAGAGCGTGTACGACATCCCGATCGAGCGCGGCGTGATGTACCAGCCGCACCCGGCGTTCGCCAAGGACGCGCAAGGCCGCCATCGCTACCACACCGATCATGCGCTGACGCGGGCCGAACTGGGCGGCCGCCGTTCGCCGTGGCAGTTCGAGCAGGGCACGCGCGAGTTGGTGGCCGAGGACTTCGTCTACGCGCTCAAGCGCCACGCCACCACGCGCATCGAAGCGCCGGTGTATGCGGTGTTCGCCGAGTACGTGATCGGCCTGAAGGAGTATGGCGAGCTGATCAAGCGCGAAGACGCCAAGCTGCTGGCCGGCTTGCCCGAGGACCTGCAGGACAAGCCGTTCCTCGACTTCCGGCACTGGCCGCTGGCGGGCGCGCAGGCGATCGACCGCTACACGTTTCGCATTCGCCTGAAGGGCAAGTATCCGCAGTGGCGCTACTGGATGGCGATGCCGTTCACCGCGCCGCTGCCCTGGGAGGCCGACGCCTTCTACGCGCAGCCCGGCATGGCCGAGGCCGGCCTGTCGTTGAACCAGTGGCCGGTGGGCACGGGCCCTTTCATGATGCGCACCTTCGAGCGCGACCGCCTGCACGTGCTGGAGCGCAACCCCAACTACCGCGGCGGCACCTACCCGTGCGAAGGCCAGCCCAAGGACAAGGCCGCGGGGCTGCTCGACGACTGCGGCAAGGCCACGCCGTTCGTCGACAAGCTGTACGTCACGATCGAGAAGGAACGCACGCCGCGCAAGGAGAAGTTCAAGCAGGGCTATCTCGACGTGCCCGAGATCGAGCGCCCCGAATGGGGCGTGGGCTTCAAGGCCGACAGCGACGACTCCGACGAGGTGCGCCGCTTGTTCGACGAGCGCAAGTTCAAGTTCCCGCTCACCGCCGACATCTCCAACTGGTATCTCGGCTTCAACATGCTCGACCCGGTGGTGGGCGACGTCGGCACGGCGGCCGAGAGCGCGAGCGCCATCGCAAGCTGCGCCAGGCGATCTCGATCGCCATCGACTGGGAAGAGGGCTACGGCCGCATCTTTCGCTACAAGGGCGGCGATGCCGCGCACGGCCCGATGCCGCCGGGCCTGTATGGCTCGCGCGAGCAGACGCCGGGCTTCTACAACCCGGTGACGCATCGTCTGGTCGACGGCAAGGTGGAGCGCCGCCCGATCGAAGACGCCAAGCGGCTGCTGGCCGAGGCCGGCTATCCCGATGGCCGTGAAGCAGCCAGCGGCCGCCCGCTGGTGCTGAACTACGATTTCCAGCGCGCGCTGACGCCGGAGTTCAAGGCCGAGAACGACTGGATGGTCAAGCAGTTCGCCAAGATCGGCATCCAGCTCGAGATCCGCGCCACCGACTTCAACCAGTTCCAGGACAAGACGCTCAAGGGCAAGCACCAGATCTTCTGGGCCGGCTGGCTGGCCGACTATCCCGACGCCGAGAACTTCTTGTTCCTGCTGTACGGGCCCAATGCCAAGAGCAGGAACAACGGCGAGAACATCGCCAACTACGAGAGCCCGCGCTTCGACGCGCTGTTTCGCGAGCTGCAGACGCTCGACGACACGCCGCGCAAGCAGCAGGTGCTCGATGAGTTGGTGGCGCTGGTGCAGCACGATGCGCCGTGGTCGTTCGGCTTCATCTCGTGGGGCGGCCTGGCGTTCCAGCAATGGGTCTACAACGGCAAGCCGAGCATCCTGATCCGCGACATGGCGCAGTACTACCGGGTCGACCCGGCGCTGCGTGTGCGCATGCAGGCGTATGGAACCGCCCGATCGTCTGGCCGCTCGTGCTGCCGCTGATCGCGCTGCTGGCCGTGCTGCTGTGGGCCTGGCGCAGCTGGCGCGCGCGTGAGCAGGCCACTGCCCGGCGGCCGGTGCCGGCAACCGGCTGAGGTTGCAGGCACGCACCGGGGATGACCACCTATCTGCTGCGGCGCCTGGGGTACGCGCTGGCGATCCTGCTCGGCGTGAACCTGCTCACCTTCTTCCTGTTCTTCACCGTCAACACGCCCGACGACATGGCGCGCCTGAACATCGGCGGCAAGCGCGTGACGCAGGAGCAGATCGACAAGTGGAAGTCCGAGCGCGGCTACGACCGGCCGCTGTATTGGAACGCGGCCGAAAGCGGCACTGCCAAGCTGACACGCACCGTGCTGTGGGAGCGCTCGGTGTCGCTGCTGGCGCTGCAGTTCGGCCGCTCGGATTCCGGGCGCAGCGTCGACATCGGCCACGAGGTGCGCACGCGCATGTGGGTGAGCCTGCAGCTCGCGCTGCCGCTGTTCATCCTGCAGTTGATCGTCAGCATCGGCTTTTCGCTGCTGCTGGTGTTCTTTCGTCACTCGCGCATCGACTTCTGGGGCGTCGTGCTGTGCGTGGTGATGCTGTCGATCTCGAGCCTGTTCTACATCATCGTCGGCCAGTTCCTGTTCTCCCGGGTGCTCAAGCTGGTGCCGATCTCGGGTTATGCCGGCGGGCTCGACGCGGTGCGCTTCCTGCTGCTGCCGGTGTTGCTGTCGTTGCTGTCGCGGCTGGGCAGCGAGGCGAGGTTGTACCGCGCGATGTTTCTCGAGGAGATCGGCAAGGACTACGTGCGCACCGCGCGGGCCAAGGGCTTGAGCGAGTTGCGCGTGCTCGGCCGCCACGTGTTGCGCAACGCGCTGATCCCGATCATCACCAGCGCCGGCTCGTACCTGCCGTACGTGTTCCTCGGCAGCCTGGTGTTCGAGAGCTTCTTCGGCATTCCGGGGCTCGGTGCGTTCGTGATCGAGGCGATCAGCGGCCAGGACTTCGCGATCGTGCGCACGATGGTGTTCCTGAGCGCGCTGCTGTACATCGCGAGCAATCTGCTGATCGACCTGGCGTACAGCTGGGTCGACCCGCGCGTGCGCTTGGCCTGACGATGATGCTTCAAGTTCGTCTTCCTGTGGACCGATCTCGCGCTGTGGGCGTTGTTCGCGGCGTTCGCGGTGTACGGCTGGCGCATCTCGCGCTCGCCGCCGCTGCGCGCGACCTGGTCGCGCGCGATGCACGACGGCGCCACGCTGGGTGCGGCCGCGGTGCTGGCGCTGTTCGTGCTCGTCAGCGCGCTCGACAGCGTGCACTTCCGGCGCGCGCTGCCGGCGGCCCCGGGGCAGGGCCTCGGGGTGACGTTCTACGACACGCGCACCGCATCGCTGCTCGACCTGCTGCTGGCGCGGCCGCTGCAGATGCGCGAGTCGAGCTATTCGGCGCCGCTGGCCACGCACGCGCTGATCAAGCAGAACTTCGAGCGCGATGGCGCCATCGTGCGCGACGTGCCGCGTCTCGAGTTCGGCGGTGCGCACCTGGCCGACCCCGAGCGCGATCGGGCAGCCGACGTGCTCGGCCGCGTGCGTGTTCGGCATGGTCGGCGGCCTGCTGCTGACTGTGCTGGCTTCGCTGGCGCTGGGTGCAGCAGTCGAGCGCGAGCAAGGCGCGCTGTTGGCGCGTTGGCGCGCCGTGCTCGCCGGCCGCACCCGGTATCCGTGGCGGGTGCCATTGCTGACGCTGGCGGCGATCGCACTGGTGGCCGGGCCGGTGGTGGCGCTGATGGGCCACTACCACGTGCTCGGCACCGACCGCACCGGCAACGACGTGCTGGTGCAGTCGCTGAAGAGCGTGCGCACCGCGTTCGTGATCGGCACGCTGTCGACGCTGGCGACGGTGCCGCTGGCATTGGTGCTGGGTGTGCTCGCCGGCTACTTCAAGGGCTGGGTCGACGAGGCGGTGCAGTACCTGTACACGGTGCTGACCTCGGTGCCCAACGTGCTGCTGATCGCTGCCTGCGTGCTGATGGTGCAGGTGTTCGTCGACACCCACTCCGAGATGTTCGAGACCGGGCTGGAGCGTGCCGACCTGAAGATGTTCCTGCTGTGCGTGATTCTCGGCCTCACCGGGTGGGCCACGCTGTGCCGCCTGGTGCGCGCCGAGACGCTGAAGCTGCGCGACCTCGAGTTCATGCAGGCGGCCGAGGCCTTCGGCGTGCCGCACGTGCGCACGATGGCGCGCCACGTCGTGCCCAACGTGATGCACCTGGTGCTGATCACCACCGTGCTCAACTTCTCCGACCTCATCCTGTACGAGGCGGTGCTCACCTACGTCGGCGTCGGCGTCGATCCGAGCCTCAACAGCTTCGGCGGCATGATCAACCTGGCCCGCAGCGAGATGAGCGGCGACCCGCTGGTGTGGTGGTCGTTCGCCGCCGCGTTCGGCTTCATGCTGGCGCTGGTGCTGGCGGCCAACCTGTTTGCCGACGGCGTGCGCGATGCCTTCGATCCGCGAGCCCGCGCTTTCCGCCCGCGGCGCGCGGCGCACAAGGCGCTCTGAGAGCGCACCGCGATGCTGGCGATCGACCAACTGCAGGTGGTGCTCGATGCCGATGCCGGCCTCGTCAAGGCGGTCGACGGCCTGAGCCTGGCCATCGCACGCGGCGAGACCTTCGCGTTGGTGGGCGAGTCAGGCTGCGGCAAGAGCATCACCGCGCTCGCGCTGATGCGCCTGCTGCCCGACAGCGGCGCGGTGACCGCGGGCTCGGTGGTGCTGGCCGGCACGGACGTGCTGGCGCTGCCCGAGAGCGAGATGCGCGCGGTGCGCGGCGGGCGCATCGGCATGATCTTTCAGGAGCCGGCGACCAGCCTCAACCCGGTGATGCGGGTGGGCGACCAGATCGTCGAGGCGATCGAGGCGCACACCGATCTGCGCGGCGCGGCGGCGCGCGAGCGCGCGCTGCACTGGTTGCGCAAGGTCGGCATCCCCGAGCCCGAGCGCCGCATCGACGACTACCCGTTTCGTTTGAGCGGCGGCCAGAGGCAGCGCGTGATGATCGCGCTGACGCTGGCCGCGGAGCCCGACTTCCTGATCGCCGACGAGCCGACCACGGCGCTCGACGTCACGATCCAGGCGCAGATTCTCGAGCTGCTGCGCGACCTGCAGCGCGAGCAGGGCATGGGCCTGCTGCTGATCACGCACGATCTTGCGGTGGTGGCCGGCATGGCGCACCGCGTGGCGCTGATGTATGCCGGCCAGATCGTCGAGGTGGCGCCGGCCGACGAGTTCTTTGCGCGGCCGTTGCATCCCTACGCGCAGGCGCTGTTGCGCGCGCTGCCCGATGCGCAGCGGCGCGCGCATGCGCTCGAGGCGATTGCCGGCACGGTGCCGTCGCTCACGCGCACGTTCACCGGCTGCCGCTTCAGCGAGCGCTGCGCCGTGGCGCGCGACGACTGCGCGCACACGGTGCCCGCAGTTGCTGCAGACGCAAGGCCGCCTGGTGCGGTGCGTGCGTTATGCCGGCGATGCGCCGTGGCCGGCGGTCCGGTGGCGGCGCGGCCGCCGCCGCGCCGGCCCGGGCCGACAGCGGCCGCGCCCGCGGCGGCTGCTGCGGCGAACACCAAGCGGCGCGCTGGCGAGTTGCTGCTGCAGGTCAAGCGACCTGAGCGTTCGTTTCCCGATTCGCAGCGGCGTGCTGCAGCGTCGCATCGGCGCATTCGAGGCGGTGCGCGGGGTGAGACTTCGGCATCGCCGCAGGCCGCACGCTGGCGCTGGTGGGCGAGTCGGGCTGCGGCAAGACCACCACCGGCAAGGCGATCGTGCAGTTGCTCAGGCGCCAGGCCGAGGTCAGCGGCGAGGCGCTGTTCGAAGGCCGCAACCTGTTCGAGCTGCAGGGCGAGGCGTTGCGAACGATGCGCCGGGAAGTGCAGATCGTGTTCCAGGATCCGTATTCGTCGCTCGACCCGCGCATGCGCGTCGGCGAGATCCTCGAGGAAGGCCTGATCGCATTGCGCCCCGACCTGCAGCGCGGCGAGCGGGTCGAGCGGGTGGCCGAGCTGCTGCGTCGCGTGGGATTGCGCGGCGATGCCTTGTCGTGCTACCCGCACGAGTTCTCCGGCGGCCAGCGCCAGCGCATCGCGATCGCGCGCGCGCTGGCCGTGCAGCCCAAGCTCATCGTCTGCGACGAGCCGACCTCGGCGCTCGACGTGTCGGTGCAGGCGCAGATCCTCAACCTGCTGCGCGAGTTGCAGGCCGACCTCGGCGTGGCGTATCTGTTCATCACGCACAACCTCGCCGTGGTGGCGTACCTGGCCGACGAAGTGGCGGTGATGAACGCAGGCCGCATCGTCGAGCACGGCCCGACTCAGGCGGTGCTGCAGGACCCGCAGGCCGGCTACACGCGACAGTTGCTGGCCGCGGTGCCCAGGCTGCGAACTGAGTCGCGACCGATCGCGTGAACGAACTGGTGGCGCGGGTCAAGCCACCCACGCGCGGGGAGTGTTGCCGCGCACCAACGTCCAGGAATTACATCGGGCCTAGGGCTTTCCCCGAGGGGCCGCGCTGCATGCACCACGATCGCGTGACAGCGAACCGCATGGATCCGAGGTGACGCGTCCCTCCGGCGGGCACGCATCACCTGTGCGACACCAAACACCGACCGCTGTTGCACCAGCACGGGGACTTCCCCGCAGTCCAGCCTGCCCTCGCGACACTGACAATTCAGTTTCATGTTCGTTTCGTTGCCGTTCCGTGACCTACAGGTGACGGAGGCTGCAACAGGCGGACAGAAACCTACGGAACAACCGTTTTCAGACTAGGAGTCACTACATGTTCAAGAGGAACAGGATCAGCCTGGCGGCAGCGCTGGCTGTAGGAGGGTTGGCGGTGGCCGTGCCTGGCGTATGGGCGCAGGACAGCGGGCAGCGCGTGGAAGTCACGGGGTCGCGCATCAAGCGCACCGACACCGAGACCGCGGCGCCGGTGCAGGTCTTCACGCGCGAGGACATCGAGCGGTCGGGCAAGTCGTCGATCCAGGAGGTGCTGCGCACCCTCACCGCGGACAGCCAGGGCACGATTCCGACGTCGTTTTCCAATGGCTTCGCCTCCGGCTCGGCAGCGGTGTCGCTGCGTGGCATGGGCGTCAATTCGACGCTGACCCTGGTCAACGGCCGCCGCATGTCGACCTATGGCCTGGCCGATGACGGCACGCGCACCTTCGTCGACCTCAATTCGCTGCCGCTGGAGGCCGTCGATCGCATCGAGGTGCTGAAGGACGGCGCATCGGCGATCTACGGTGCCGACGCCGTCGGTGGCGTGGTCAACGTGATCCTGAAGAAGACCTACACCGGCGCGTCGATCGGCGCCTCGTACGGCCAGACCGGCGAGAGCGACGGCCAGACGACCCGCGTGTATGGAACGGGCGGCTTCGGCAACCTCGACACCGACAAGTACAACGTGTTCTTCACGGCGGAAGCGTCGAAGCAGAAGAACATCTGGTCGAAGGATCGTGGCTTCATTGGCCAGACCGATTTGCGCTCGCTCGGCTACTTCGACCTGACCAACGGCGCAAACCGGCCCCACCTGCTGGCCGGCCCCAGCTCCAACTCGCCCTATGGCGTGACCCGGGACGCCACGGGCCTCGGACCTCGCGTGAATATCATTCCGTGCGATGCCAGCCTGATCGATCCGGAGACCGGCCTGTGCCGCTACAACGCGCGCGACGAGCAGGAAGTGCAGCCCGAGATCGACCGCCTGAACCTGTTCGGCCGGGGCGTGCTGCAGATCTCGTCCGACATGCAGGCCTATACGGAGCTGGGCTACTTCAACACCAAGACCAAGTCCAACGGCACGCTGGGCGCCAACAACGACGCCGGTGTCTTCGTGCCCGGCGACCCCGCCAATCCGCTGCTCTTCCACGGCCCGATGAACCTGCCGGCCGGACATCCCGACAACACCTTCGGTGTCGACCGGTCGCTTTTCTACGTCCCGTACGAGCTCGGTGGGCGTGACCAGACGACCGACAACAAGGTGTTCCGGGGCCTCGTCGGCCTGCAGGGCAATGCATTCGGCTGGGACTACGACACCGGCCTGCTGTACTCGAAAAGCGAGCTGAAGAACGTCCACACCGGCTTCATCAACTACAACGCGATGCAGGCGGCGCTGGACAACGGCACGTACCTCATCAACCGCCCGAGCCTGACGAGCCCGAGCCTGACCAGCCCGAGCGTGCTGGCCGCCGTTTCTCCGACGCTCCAGGACAAGTCGACCAGCTCGGTCACCTCGATCGACGTCAAGGCGTCGCGCGAGCTGATGGCGCTCGAAGGCGGGTCGCTCGGCCTGGCGCTGGGCGCCGAAGCGCGCTGGGAGAAGGCCCACACACCGCCCGTGCCCGGTACCGACACCGGCGCGATCGTCGGCCTGGGATTTCAGGCATTCGACATGAGCCGCAGCGTGCAGGCGATCTACGGCGAACTGAACGCGCCCGTCACCAAGTGGCTGGAACTGAGCGCCGCACTGCGCTACGACCACTACTCCGACTTCGGCAGCACGTGGAACCCGAAGCTCGGCTTCAAGGCGAGGGCCACCGACTGGATGGCGTTCCGGGGCACGTACTCCACGGCATTCCGCGCGCCCGGCGCGGCGGAGGTCGGCGGCTCGAGCTTCGGCTTCACGTCCTTCGGCATCCTGTCGCAGGGCGATCCCAACCTCAAGCCGGAGGAGGCCAAGAGCTACACGATCGGTGCCATCTTCGAGCCGGTGCGCGACTTCAGCGCGACGATCGACTACTGGCGGATCGATCGCAAGGATGAAATCATCCAGGCAGACCCCAACACGATCATCCCGGGCGGCTCGTGCACCACCTTGTGCGATGGTCTCGACGACAACACCGGGGTGCCTGACGGAACTGCCGATCTGAGAAATACGAGGGCCAACGGCCTGCAGCCGAACACGTTCCTGTTCTACGACTCGCAGGGCAACCTGACGATCACCGGCTTCTTCCAGAACGCCACCAAGACCAAGACCGATGGCATCGACCTCGAGATGCGCTACCGGATGGACCTCGGCGAGGGCGCCAAGCTGACGGGTCAGTTCTTCTACACGCACGTCCTCAAGTTCGAGCGCACCGACGTCAACGGCGTCACGGTCGACTACGCCGGGACGCATGGGCCGCTGGTGCAGAGCTCGGGCACGGGCGCGCCGAAGGACCGCGCGACCTTCGCGCTGACCTTCGAGCAGGGTCCGTGGACGGGTACGCTGTCGGCCAACTACATCGGTCCGATCAAGATGGTCGACCACCAGGGTGAGCAGACCACGTCGAACGGCGACGGCACGATGACGAACTCGAACACCGGTGTGTCGTATACGGACGCGGGCCAGTACGACTGCGGTGTGTTCCACCCGGACGGCACGATCTACAACGGCTGCAAGCTGCCGTCGTTCACGACCTGGGATCTCTACGGCAAGTGGTCGCCGAACAAGAACTGGGACGTGATGTTCTCGATCCAGAACCTGTTCGACAAGAAGGCGCCGTTCGATCCGTACCTGGCGTTCCCGTACGCGATCAACTACAACCAGGCCTATCACCAGGCCGGTGCGGTGGGTCGCTTCTTCACGCTGGGAGCGAGGTACACGTTCTGAAGCTGCGCCAAGACAGCCAGAAATCAAACGGGCCCGCGATCGCGGGCCTCTTTTTGCCGCGCGGGAGCGGCGTGTGAGGCGGGCGCGACGCCTACTTCGGCGCCATCCGGATCGCCCCATCCAACCGGATCACCTCGCCGTTGAGCATGTCGTTGGTGACGATCTGCTGCACGAGCTTGGCGTAGTCGTCGGGCTTGCCCAGGCGCGACGGGAAGGGCACCGACGCGGCCAGCGCGTCCTGCACTTCCTTGGGCATGCCGAACAGCATCGGCGTGCCGAAGATGCCCGGCGCGATGGTCATGTTGCGGATGCCGTTGCGCGCCAGGTCGCGCGCGATCGGCAGCGTCATGCCGACGATGCCGCCCTTGCTGGCGGAGTACGCGGCCTGGCCGATCTGGCCGTCGTAGGCCGCCACGCTGGCGGTGGAGATCATCACGCCGCGCTCGCCGGTGGCTTCGGGCTCGTTCTTGCTCATCGCCTCGGCGGCGAGGCGGATCATGTTGAAGCTGCCGATCAGGTTGATCGTGACGGTTCGCGTAAACAGATCGAGCGGATGCGCGCCATCCTTGCCCACCGTCTTGGCCGCCGGCCCGATGCCGGCGCAGTTGACCAGCCCCATCAGCTTGCCCATCGACAGCGCCTTGGCAACCACCGCGCGGCCGTCGGCCTCTTGCGTGACGTCGCAGCGCACGAAGGCCGCCTTGCCGGCGCCGAGCTCGCTTGGCCAGCGATTCACCTTTGTCAGCCTGCACGTCGGCGATGACGACCTTGCCGCCTTCGCGCGACGAACATGCGTGCGCTGCCTTCGCCCAGCCCCGAGGCGCCGCCGGTGACGATGAAGACCTTGCCAGCGATGTCCATGGTGAATGACCTCTCGTGAAATCGCGGAATCAGGCCTCGAGCGCGGCCAGCGCACGCGCGCCGATCTCCTCGACGCTGCCGAGGCCCGAGATCTTGCGGCAGCGCGGCGCGGCAGGGTCGCCTTGCGACGCCCACGCCGAGTAGTAGGCGACCAGCGGACGCGTTTGCCGTTGATACACGTCGAGCCGGTTGCGCACCGTCTCTTCGCTGTCGTCCTTGCGCTGGATCAGCGGCTCGCCGGTGACGTCGTCCTTGCCCGCGACCTTGGGTGGATTGAACTTGACGTGGTACGAGCGGCCCGAGGCCTCGTGCACGCGGCGGCCGCTCATGCGCTCGATGATGGCCTCGTCGGGCACGTCGATCTCGAGCACCACGTCGAGCAAGACGGCCGCGTTCTTCATCGCCTCGGCCTGCGGAATGGTGCGCGGGAAGCCATCGAACAGGAAGCCGTTGGCGCAATCGGGCTGCGCGATGCGCTCCTTGACCAGCCCGATGATGATGTCGTCGCTGACCAGGTTGCCGGCGTCCATCACCTTCTTGGCAGCCAGGCCGAGCGGCGTGCCGGCCTTCACTGCGGCGCGCAGCATGTCGCCGGTGGAGATCTGCGGGATGCCGTAGTGCCGGCAGATGGTTGTTGCCTGGGTGCCTTTGCCGGCCCCCGGCGGGCCCAACAGGATCAGTCGCATGGTCTCCTCGGCCGTCTCGGCGCTGGCGTGAAACGAGCTTAGCACTCAAACCAGCCGTGGGCCACAGCGCGCGCACGCGCGCCAGGTCGGCCGGCGTGTCGACGCCGGGCCCCGGCCGCTCGCTGCTCACGTGCACGGCGATGCGCTCGCCCTGCCACAGCACGCGCAGTTGCTCGAGCGCCTCCACCGCCTCGAGCGGCGCCGCCGGCAGCGACGGGAAGCGGCGCAGGAAGCCCGCGCGGTAGGCGTACAGGCCGACGTGGCGCAGCGGGCGCGGCTCGGCGGGCAGCGTGGCGCCGGCCGCTGCGGTCGCGCCAGTGCGGGATCGGCGCTCCGCGAGAAGTACAGCGCGCGCCCGGCCGCATCGAGCACGACCTTCACCACGTTGGGGTTGGCAAACTCCTCGGCATCGTCGATCGCGTGGGCCACGGTGGCCATCACGCAGTCGCCGCGTTGCTTCAACAACGCCGCGCAGGCGTCGATCATCGCGGTGGCGATCAGCGGCTCGTCGCCTTGCACGTTGACGACGATCGCCTCGCCGTCGAGCTGCAATTGTTCGCAGGCCTCGGCCAGGCGGTCGCTGCCGCTCACGTGATCGGTGCGTGTGAGCAGCGCGTCCACGCCGTGCGCGCGGCAGGCGTCGACGATGCGGTTGTCGTCGGCCGCCACCACCACGCGCGTGGCCGCCGACTGCGCCGCCCGTTGCGCCACGCGCACCACCATCGGCGCGCCGTGCAGATCGGCCAGCGGCTTGTCGGGCAGCCGCGTCGACTTCAGCCGCGCGGGGATCAAGACGGTAAAGCTCATGCGTCGTCGCGCGTGCAGCGGTGTTCGTGGCGCTTGCGCGCCGGGCGTGCCGGCGCGGCGTGCCGTCATTCCAGCGGCGACGGCGCGCTCGGCGCATCGAGCGCGCGCGCTTCGCTCTCGAGCATCACCGCGATGCCGTCGCGCACCGGGAAGGCGAGCCGGTCGACCGGGCACACCAGTTCGCGCAACGGCTCGCCCGCCGGATGCTCGGCGCGCAGCGGCCCTTTGCACAGCGGGCACACCAGCAGGTCGATCAGTCGATGGTCGAGGCCGTCATGTCGGGAGGGTACGCAGCCAGCCTGCGTGCTGCGAATGGTCCGTCGCACGACGGCGAGTCAGTGCGGTCAAATGCGAAGTCTAGCGGCGCCACCCACACTTGCGTGCGGCCCACACGCTCGGGGCGGATCTTGACGGCGTCTTTCTCGGTCACGACGACGTCGCGCGTGTCCTCGGGCCACGGCAGGCGGCGTAGTCGGCATGGTCAGGCAACGCCAGCGGCTCGAAGGCGAGCCCCTGCGCCTGGAGCATGGAGAAGAATCGTTGCGGCACCGCGGTACCCGCACACGCCACCACGCGGCGACCTTGCAGGGCCTGCCAGCCTTGCGGGTCGGCGCGCTGGCCTTGCCACCACCCCGCCAGCTCGACCACGCCGGCGAGCGATCGACGCACCATGAAGCCGGGCAGGGCGGTGCTGGGCTGCGGCGCGTTGTAGATGACCAGCGTGCGCTCGCGGCAGCACGCGCGGCAGCGGCTCGCGCAGCGGGCCAGCGGGCAGCAACAAGCCGTTGCCCGTGCCGCGCTCGTCGAACACGATCACCTGCGCGTCGCGCGCCAGCGCAAGGTGCTGCAGCCCGTCGTCGGCCACCAGCACGTCGAGCTGCGGGGTGCGCGCTGCACAGCACGCGCGCCGCATCGATGCGCTGCGCCGCCACCGCCACCGGCACGCGCGCGCGCAGGTGGATCAGCAGCGGCTCGTCGCCCACCTGGTCGGCGCTGCTGGCGGCATTCACGATCGCGCGTCGTGCGATCGGTGCGGCCGTAGCCGCGCGACACCACGCCGGGCGTGTAGCCGCGCTGGCGCAGCAATTCCAGCAGCGCGATCACGGTGGGTGTCTTGCCGGCGCCGCCGACCAGCAGGTTGCCCACCACGATCAGCGGTCGCGGTGCCCGTTGGCTCGAACGCAGCCCGCTCGCGAACAGCGCGCGCTGCCGGCCGTGAGCGCGCGATAGAGCCACGACAACGGCTGCAGCACGCGCGCCAGGCATCGGGCTGCGGCTGCCGCCACGATGCGACCAGGGCAGGGCCCAGCCGCGGCCGGTTCATCGCGGCCCGTCGGCGCCGGGCCGCCCAAGCCGACGTTCCCCTGGGGGGCAGCGAGCGAAGCGACGGGGGCAACAGTTCGGCGCCGGGCCGCCCCAAGCCGACGGATCTCCCTCGGGGGTGAGGCCGGACGAGAGCCAGCACCTGCGTGCTGGCGAACGCCTGCGCCGGGAGCTCGGCCGGCAACTGAGCGCCGCGACAGGGACTTCTCAGCGGCGGTCGGCGGCACCTGGCCGGCAGCGGCCGAGGCCGGCACGCCGCGCGCGTCGAGCACGTTGATCACCGCCTGGTGTGCGGTCAGCGCATCGGCCGACACGATCACCATCACGTCGGGCCGCCCGGCCGCGGCGGCCTGCAGCTCGAGCGCCAGGATGTCGACGCTGCGGCCCTCGACCGGCTTCTTGTCGATCAGGTAGCGGCCTTCGGCCGACACGCTGACGATGATCTCGGCCGGCCGCTCGCGGATGCGCTCGGCGTCGGCGGTGGGCAGCGTGATCTGCAGCTCCGAATACTTGGAGTAGGTGGTCGACAGCATCAGGAAGATCAGGACCACCAACAGCACGTCGATGAACGGGATCAGGTTGATCTCCGGTTCCTCGGAGCGGCGGCGTCGAAAACGCATCGCGCGTCAGGCCCCGTCCGGCCGCCCGAAGGGGCCTGATCCCCCTCGGGGGGACGCGAGCGCAGCGAGCAAGGGGGTCACGTCAGGCCAGTGGCGGTGTCACGCGGCGGGCCGCACGACGAATCGCATCAGGTGCGGCACCATGCGTTCGGCGGCCATCTCCATGCCCAGCGCGTACTCGTCGACCAGGCGCCTGAAGTAGCGATAGAACATCAGCGACGGGATCGCGATGATCAGGCCGAACGCCGTGTTGTACAGCGCCACCGAGATGCCGTGCGCCAGCATCGACGGGTTGGAGCCGCCGGTGGGCGCCTGCGAACCGAAGATCTCGATCATGCCGATCACCGTGCCGAGCAGCCCCAGCAGCGGCGCCGCCGAGGCGATGGTGCCCAGCGTGTTGAGGTAGCGCTCCAGCCGATGCACGGCGCTGCGTCCCGCGATCTCGAACGCCTGGCGCAAGCGCACCTTCCTGGATGCGCGGGTCGCCCATCACGGCGCGCAGCCCGGCGGCCAGTACCGAGCCGAGCTCGGAGTTGGCGGCCAGCTTGGTCACCACGTCGGGCCCCGGCAAACTTTGCCGGGTGACCGACAACACCTCGTCGAGCAGCTTGGGCGGCGCGATGCGCGGCACGCGCAAGCTCATGAAGCGCTCGATCACCAGCGCCAGCGCCACCACCGAGCAGATGAGCAACGGCCAGATCGGCCAACCGGCGGCTTGTATGATCGAAAACAAGAGGTGACCCGATGGTGCGTTGGGCGTCGCGCGGGGCGTGGCGATGCGGCGAGGCGCGATTATGGCCGAGCTTGTGGACGATACCGTGCGGCGGCGGCGCCTCCAACCTCGCGCCGCAGCATCGGCGCCACGAAAAAATTCGCAGATGGGCCTCGAACAATCCACTGCTTCTGTGGAAAAGCTTGTGGGCAAGCCTGTCGTCGGTCGCCGCGAGGGCGCGTGTTCTCGTGCTTCGCGTTGGATTGCCCGAGTTTTGAGCAGTGAGCCGTTGTTGATGATGCGCGATGCACTCGACGCCGCCCAGGCGGCCAAACGACGCGCGATCGAGGTGCGATGAACGACATCGGCGACTCCACGGCGGCGGTGGCACCGCGCGCGCTCGGCGTTGCAGCGCTGTTGTTGGCCGCGAGCGACGCGCTGCAGTTCCGGCTCGGTGCGGTGGCGGTGCGCGGCGAGCTGTCGGGCTTCTCGCGCGCGAGCAGCGGCCACTGCTACTTCAGCGTTGAAGGACGCCGACGGTGCCAACGCGGTGCTGCGTTGCGCCATGTTTCGACGTGCGGCGTCGCTGCTGGACTTCTCGCCACGCGACGGCCAGCAGGTCGAGGTGCGCGGCCGCATCGGCATCTACGAGCCGCGCGGCGAACTGCAGTACGTGGTCGAGGCGATGCTGCCGCTGGGCGCAGGCTCGCTTTACGAAATGTTTTTGCGCCAGAAGGCCAAGCTCGAGGCGGCGGGACTGTTCGACGCCGCGCGCAAGCGGCCCGTTGCCGCGCACCCGCGTGCGATCGGCATCGTCAGCTCCACCGCCGGCGCGGCCTTGCACGACGTGCTGACCACGCTGGCGCGCCGTGCGCCGCACGTGCAGGTGATCGTCTATCCGAGCGTGGTGCAGGGCCCGGAGGCGCCTGCGTCCTTGGTGCAGGCGCTGCAGCGCGCCGGCCGTCGCGCCGAAGTCGACACGCTGATCGTGTGCCGCGGCGGCGGCTCGATCGAAGACCTGTGGGCGTTCAACGACGAGGCCGTGGTGCGCGCCGTCGCGGCGTGTCCGCTGCCGGTGGTATGCGGCGTGGGGCACGAGACCGACATCACGCTGTCCGACCTCGCGGCCGACCTGCGCGCGGCCACGCCCACTGCGGCCGCCGAGCTCGCGGCCCCGCTGCGTGACGAACTGCTGCAGACGCTCGAGCAATGGGCGCGTCGACTGGCCCGCGCACAGAGGCAGCGGCTCGATCGCGCAACGCAGGGCCTGGACCTGCTGTCGTCGCGCTTCGCGCATGCCGTGACCTCGCTGCGTCCGCAGCGACAGCGGCTCGACCTGTTGGCGCATCGCGTGAGCTCAGCGCTCACGCAACGCTTGCGGTCTGCCCGACAGTCGCTCGTGCATGCGGCACGGCTTTGGCAGCGCGCCGCAGCGGCCGGGCTCGATCGGCGTGGTGCGAGCTTGTCGGCGCTGGGTGATCGCCTGACGTTGCTCGATCCGCAGCAGGTGCTGTCGCGCGGCTATGCGCTGATCGAAAGCGAAGCCGGGCGCGTGGTGGTCGCGCCGTCGCAGTTGCGCGTCGGCGAGCGGCTGACGATCAGCCTGGCCGAGGGCCAGGCCGATCTGGTTGCGCGTGAAGTACGGCCGCGCGAACGCTGAAGCGCTCGCGCGCACCTGCTCAGAGACCGCCGTTTTGCTGCGCCACCATGCAAAAGAGCATCGGGATCGACAGCATCGTGTTGACCCGCGAGGTCAGCATGGCCAAACGCGCCGCTTTGGCTTTTTCTTCCGGCGTCACCGTCACGATGCCCAGCGCCTTCTTCTGGTTCGGCCAGATGATGAACCAGACGTTGAACGCCATGATGAGGCCGAGCCACGCGCCGATGCCGATGGCGGTGAACGGCCGCTGCAGCGACAGCGCCTGCAACAGGTAGCCGTTCATCCAGGCCAGCAGCGCCCCGGTGACGACGGTGGCCAGCGCCGCCCAGCGGAACCAGAACAGCGCGGTCGGCGCGATCACCTTGCCGACCGCCGGCTTCTGCTCGTCGGGGATCTTGGGCATCGACGGGATCTGCACGAAGTTGAAGTACCACAGCAGGCCGATCCACATCACGCCGCTCAGCACGTGCAGGTAGCGCATGAAGAAGGCGCCCCAGGCGTGGTCGTAGGTCGCTGAACCAGCGCCCAATGCCGCCACCAGCACGACCAGCACCACCAGCACCACCACCCCGGCGGCGACCGTGCGACCCAGCGATTGCAATATCGCGCCCATCGTTGTTCTCCTCGTCGCGAAAGAAGCGCCGACTATAGCCAAACAGCGCGCGTCGTCGAGAGGGAAACACGATCGTGTCGCGCCACGGGCACTGCGGCGCTGGCCGCCATCGCGGGCGTCACTTTCCGAACAGCTCGCCGCTGATGCGGGTGCCGGGTTTGACGCCGCGCTTGGCGAACCAGCCCTGATTCATTTCCAGCACGTAGCGCACCGGCTTGGCCGAGCAGTGCGAGTCGTCGCTCTGCGGCTTCATGTCGGCCAGGTTGACGACGGTGCCGTCGTCGGCAAGGAATGCGATCGACAGCGGGATCAGGGTGTTGCGCATCCAGAAGCATTGCGTGGTGGCTTGCTCGAACACGAACAGCATGCCCTCGTGCGTGGGCATGGTCTGGCGGAACATCAGGCCGATCTGGCGCTGCTCGGGCGTGACCGCCAGTTGAGCGCGAATGTTGTGCATGCCCACCTGCAGCGTGGCGGCGGGCAGGTTCTGCGGCTGGCCTTGCGCCCAGGCCGCGCCGGCGGCGAGCATCGCCAGCAAGAGCGCAGCGGCGCGGCGCAGGTGTGTGGCGGCGGTGCGCGCGGGCGGCAGGCTCTTCATCGGGTGCAATCCCAGTCGGGCGGCGTGCATTGTGCCTGCCCGCCAACGCCGCCTCGGCGCTGCGGGTTGACGCCGTTGGCGTGGCATAAAATCACCGGTTCACAGCGAGCGCAGGAAGCCATGTACCAACACGTCAAGGTGCCCCAGGGCGGGCAGAAGATCACCGTCAACAAGGACTACTCGTTGAACGTGCCCGATCAACCGATCATTCCCTACATCGAGGGCGACGGCACCGGTCTCGACATCACGCCGGTGATGATCAAGGTGGTCGATGCCGCGGTGGCCAAGGCCTACAAGGGCAAGCGCGAGATCAAGTGGATGGAGATCTACGCCGGCGAGAAGTCGACCAAGGTCTACGGTCCCGACGTCTGGCTGCCCGAGGAGACGCTGAAGATCCTGCGGGAGTACGTGGTGTCGATCAAGGGCCCGCTCACCACGCCGGTGGGCGGCGGCATCCGCTCGCTCAACGTCGCGCTGCGCCAGGAACTCGACCTCTACGTCTGCCTGCGTCCGGTGCAGTACTTCAAGGGCGTGCCCTCGCCGCTGAAGGAGCCGCACAAGGTCAACATGGTGATCTTCCGCGAGAACTCGGAGGACATCTATGCCGGCATCGAGTGGGCCGCCGAGAGCGACAAGGCCAAGAAGCTGATCAAGTTCCTGCAAGAGGAGATGGGCGTCAAGAAGATCCGCTTCCCCAACACCTCGGGCATCGGCATCAAGCCGGTGTCCAGCGAAGGCACCGAGCGCCTGGTGCGGCGCGCGATGCAGTACGCGATCGACAACGACAAGCCCAGCGTCACGATCGTGCACAAGGGCAACATCATGAAGTTCACCGAAGGCGCGTTCCGCGACTGGGCCTACGCGCTGGCGCAGAGGGAGTTCGGCGCCCAGCCGATCGATGGCGGCCCGTGGTGCAAGTTCAAGAACCCGAAGACCGGCAAGGACATCATCGTCAAGGACATGATCGCCGACGCCTTCCTGCAGCAGATCCTGCTGCGCCCGGCCGAGTACTCGGTGATCGCCACGCTCAACCTCAATGGCGACTACGTGTCCGACGCGCTGGCCGCCAGGTGGGCGGCATCGGCATCGCACCGGGCGCCAACATGTCAGACGACGTGGCGTGCTTCGAGGCGACGCACGGCACCGCGCCCAAGTACGCGGGCAAGGACTACGTCAATCCGGGCTCCGAAATCCTCTCGGCCGAGATGATGCTGCGCCACATGGGCTGGAAGGAGGCCGCCGACCTGATCATCAGCTCGATGGAAAAGGCGATCGGCAGCAAGAAGGTCACCTACGACTTCGCGCGCCTGATGGAAGGCGCGACGCAGGTGTCGTGCTCGGGCTTCGGGCAGGTGATGATCGAACACATGTGAGCATGCCGCGCAGCGTCGGGACGACGCTGCGCAAGCCTTGTTCTTCTGCGAAACGCCGCCGCGGTAGCGGCAGTGGGCTGTCAGCCCTTGCGCGAGCCGGCCAGCAGCATCAAGCCACCGGCGACGATGGCCTGCGATGCCGGCCCATGCCGGCACGTTGACGGTCTCCTTCTCTTTCACCGAGAGTTGGATCGGACCCAGTTTGGCCGTGTGCGTGTCCTTGGTGAAGCTGAAGCTGCCATAGGCCAAGCCCAGCGCACCGGCCACGATCAGCACGATGCCGATGATCTTCACGGTACTCATCACGACCTCCTCGATCAGGGTGGCCGAGTGTGCAGGCAAAGGCAGGTGGTGCGGGGTGGGCCAAGCGGCCGACGCGTTGTCAGGTGCGTCCTACGCCGGCCGCGCGGGGGCAGGCGGGCGCGGCCCGGCGCCTGAATGCATAATGAGAACCAATCGCATTTAAGGCGTCCCGGGGCACGCGCAGTCGCATGCGGCCTGACGCCGACCTCGCGTCATGCCGCCGACCCGCTCGCCGTTCGTGCCCATTGCCTCGCGCATAGCTGCCAGCCTGCTCGGTGGCTTATGCCTTCGTGTGGGGCTTCACCACGCTCGGCATCACGCTGGGCGTGGCGGCCGGCATGCTCTACGGCGAAGCGCAGACGTTGGCGTTCTTGCTGGCCTTCCTGGTGTTCCTGGTCTGCTTCCTGTGGACCTACGTCGCCGCCAGCGTGGCGCGCGTCTGGGCAGTGCTGGCCGGCGGCGGCGCGTTGATGACCGGCCTGGCGTGGCTGCTGGCGCGCCACGCGGTGGCGAACTGATTCGACGGAGGGCGCCGTGTTCCAGTCGTTCCGACTCTCGATGACCTGGCTGCACACCTGGTTCGGCCTGGTGCTGGGCTACGTGCTGATGGTCGCGTTCTTCTTCGGCGCGCTGTCGGTGTTCGATCGCGAGATCGACCGCTGGGCCATACCCGAGACCCGCTTCGAGCCGCAGCGCATGCCGTCGTTCGACACGATGCTGGCGCCGATCTTCAAGACGCATCGAGCCGGAGGAAGACGAGCTCGAGGCGGCACGCGAGCGCGTCGGCGGCCCGCTGCCCGCCGACATGCCGGTGATGAACTGGGGCGCCTACACCACGCACCGCGATCCGGTGCTGTCGCTGTTCGCCGAGTTCGCGATCACCAACAACCCGAAGGACCCCGACGATCACGTGCATGGCCACGTGACGATCGACCCGCGCTCGGGCAAGGTGCTGCCGCACGACCAGCTCAAGGTCGGCAGCGAGCTTCTTCTATCCGCTGCACTTCAGCCTGCACCTCACCTGGAAGGACCTCGGCTACTGGATCGTCGGCGCTGGCCGCGCTGGTGATGATGGCCGCGCTGGTGAGCGGCGTGGTGATGCACCGCAAGATCTTCCGCGAGCTGTTCACCTTCCGCCCGAAGAAGCACACGCAGCGCAGCGCGCTCGACCTGCACAACCTCACCGGCGTGGTGGCGCTGCCGTTTCACTTCGTCTTCGCGCTGTCGGGGCTCACGATCTTCGCGAGCATCTACCTGCCGGTGTCGGAGACCATGCTCAAGCCGCTGGCGCAACAGCACGAGATGGCTCGAAGCCGAGGCCAAGGGCCTGGCGTTCAAGCCCGCCGGCGTGGCGGCGCCGATGGCCTCGGTCGATGCGATGGTGCTCGAGGCCAAGCGCCGCTGGGCCGCGCGCGGCATGCCCGGCGAGGTGGGCTTCCTGATGGTCAACCACGTCGGCGACGCCAACAGCTACGTCAGCATCTATCGCGCCGGCAGCGACCGTGTCACGTTGGTCGGGCAGGCGGTGCACTTCGAGGCGCCCACCGGCCGCGTGATCCGCGAGGATCCGCCGCCGGCGCCGCGCCTCGGCGGTGAACGACTTCCTCACCGGGCTGCACCTGCAGCACTTCGAGCACTGGCTGCTGCGCTGGTTCTACGTGCTGGGCGGGCTGTCGGGCTGCGTGTGCATCGCCACCGGCTTCATCTTCTTCGTCGAGAAGCGCAAGAAGCAGCACGCCACGCGACGGCGTCAGCGGCGCGCGCTGGGTCGATGCGCTGGCCGCGGCCACGGTCACCGGCATCGTGGTGGCGACGGCGGCGATGCTGGTCGCGAATCGGGCCTGTTGCCCATCGATCTGCCGCATCGCGGCGACTGGGAGCAGCGCGCGTTCTGGGCGGCGTGGTTGCTGACGTTCGTGCATGCGGCATGGCGCAGCGCGCCGGTGCTGCAGGCGCGCATCGCGCCGGCCTGGCGCGAGCAGTGCTGGGCCATCGTCGTGCTGGCGGTCGCTGCGGTGCTGCTGAACTGGGCCACCACCGGCGACCACCTGGCCAAGACCATCGGCCAGGGCTACTGGCCGGTGGCGGGGCTCGACCTGTCGCTGCTGGCGGCCGCCGCTTTGGCGGCACTGGCCGCGCGCCGGTTGCAACGCCGCGAGCGTGCCGGCCTTGCCGGCGCAGGAACCCCTGCCGACCCCACCGAGCCCGGCACGACACCGGAAACCGCCCGTGCGTAGCGTGCTGCTGCTGGCGGCGCTGGTGCTGTGTGCCGCGAGTGTGGCCTGGCTCGCGCTGGCGATGAAGACGCACTGGCATCAGGTGCGCGGTGATGCGCTGCCGACGGCACGCGGCCTGGTGCTGCTGCGCGTACTCGGCGCTGCCGGGCTGCTGCTGTCGCTCGCGCTGTGCCTTTACATCGACCATGCCACGATGGCCGCCTTGGTGTGGGTGATGGCGCTGGCGGGTGCAGCGCTGTGCGTGGCCTTCACGCTGAGCTGGCGGCCGCGCGTCTTGGCGCCGCTGGTGGCGTGGCTGCGCAGCGGGACGACTGGGGATTCCCACGGAGGCCGTGCTCCGTCTTGAGTGCCCGTGTCTTTAGACCACCTCGTGCCGGATCGCCAGCGGACTCAAGCGCTCGTGCACCGCAGCTGCCAGACCGTCACGCTCGGCGGCCGACACCGCGCCCAACGAGACGCGGATCAACTGCCCGTGCTTGGCATCGGTGACCACCTGAACCGCCAGCCGCTCGCCTGCGGCAAAGAGGCCTTCGAGCAACTGGTCGGCCACACGCCGCGCCGCATCGATGCGCAACGCCGGCTTGAAGATCTTGCCCACCGCCGTCAGCGGCATCGGGTCGACGAAGTGCAGCGCCACCGGCACGGCGGCGCGCTCGGGCGTGCGCTCGCGCAGGTAGTGGATCAGCTCGCTGGCTGCCGTGGTGGCCCCCGGCTTGAGCTGCACGTAGGCCACCGGCAGCTCACCCGCGTACGGATCGGGCTGCCCCACCAGCGCGGCCAATGCCACCGCGCTGTGCCGGTACAGCAGTTCCTCCAGCGGTGCGGGGTCGATGTTGTGGCCGCCGCGGATGATGAGGTCCTTGGCGCGGCCGGTGATCCACAACTCGCCGTGCTCGTCGAGGCGGCCGAGGTCGCCGGAGTTGACCCATCCCGGCTCGACGAACGCGCCGCGGTTGTGCGCGTCGCTCAGATAGCCGCTGAAGACGCCGGGGCCGGCCATCGCCACCACGCCGATTTCGTTGGGCGCGCAGTCGCCGAGCAAACGGCCCTCGGCGTCGAGCTTGACCACGCGAGTGCCCGCGTAGGGCAGCGGCTTGCCCACCGAGCCGGGTTGGCGCGGCATGTCGGGGTAGGCCATCGTGTGCACGCTCGAGGTCTCGGTCATGCCGTAGACCTCGAGCACCGGCAGGTGCATCTGCTGCTCGTAGGCCTGGATCACCGCGACCGGGATCGCCGAGCCGCCGCCCGAAGCACGCTTCAGGCTGCTGACGTCGTGCTCGCCGACAGGCACCTGCAGCGCCGCCGCGAGCACCGTGGGCACGGCACCGAACAGTTCCGGCCGATAACGCTGCACCAGCGCCCACACGTTGCGCACGGCTCGCGGGTCGCGCCAGCCTGCCGCGCTGAGCACCACCACGTGGCCGCCGTTGGCCAGCGGCGCCAGGCCTTGCGTCAGCGCGCCGCCCACGTGGAACAGCGGCAGGCCGAACAGGATGCCCTTGCCGGGCGCGGCCAGACCGAGCAGGCGCAACGCCCAGGCCTGGGACACCTGGTTGGCATGCGTGTGGCGCACCAGCTTTGGCGTGCCGGTGGTGCCGCCGGTGTGAAAGTAGCCGGCGGCCTCGGCGGCCTGCGGCATGCGGCCGCTGATCAGGTGCGTGGCGGGCTGTTCGTCGAGCCACGCATCGAAGTCGTCGACCGCGAGATCGGGCTGCGCGCGCGCACCGACCACCAGCACCGATTTCAAGCTCGGCACCTGTTGCCGGATCGCCGTCACCTTGTCCCAGATGTCCGACCCCTCGGTGGGCCCCAGCGTCACCAGCACGCGCGTGCCGGCGGCGCGCAGGATGTCGGCGAGCTGCGCGGCCGACAGCATCGGGTTCACCGGGTTGGCCACCCCCACCGCCTGCGCGCCGAACAGCGCGACGAAGGCCTGCGGCAGCAGCGGCAGCAGCAGGCTCACCACGCTGCCGCGGCCGACTCCAAGGCTGTGAAACAGGTTGGCCGCCTGCGTGACGCGGGCCATGAACTGCGCGTGCGTCAGCGTCAGCGGCGGTTCGTCGGGGCTGGCGTTGGGCAGGAAGTGGATCGCCGGTGCGGCGAGGTCCAAAGCGGCGCCGAGCTGCAACGCCTCATAGGTGCTGTTCGCCGCCACGCGCTGCGAGAACGGCGCGACGGCTTCGAAGGCCCGCACGTCGGCCATCGATCGAAAGATGGGCAGTTCGCTTCCGATCAGCTTGTCCAGTACATGGGCGCGTGGCGATGCGGGCATCCGGGTTCCTCGACTGTGGCGTGACGTCAGGCTCGTCGCCGGCTACACGCGTGCAGTTTAGAAACGACCGGTCGGCCGCGATGCCCGGTCAAACGCTCGGTTGTGCGGCGCCTGCCGCTGCCTCGCGCCAAAAAGGGGCATTCACGTTGCGCAGTGAGCCAAGGAGAATCGCCGAATGACACGACGATCCCATGCGATGTTCTTTGCGGCGTTGTGGCTGGGCTGGGCGGCGCCTGCGCTGGCACAGGTGGCCGCAGCAACCGAGCCTGTCCCTGCGGTAGCCGGGCGCTACACGTTTACCTGGCCGCTCGACGGCGCGAACCCCAAGCCGCGCGGCGGCACCACGCGCGGCGCGCCGGTGACGCTGGACAGCGAGCCGTCGTCCGCCTGGCGGGCGCTTCAGCAGCCGGGCTTGAGCGCTCCCGAGCGCGACCGCCGGGCGATCGCGGCGATGGCGGGCACCTATCGCGTCACCTTTGATTTCCTCGAGGTGGTCGGCTTCGGCGCCGACCGGCCGGCAACGCCCTATCAGTCTTGGGCCACCGAGAAGGTGTACGTCGATCAGGATCGGCCTGGGTTCGTGAGTCTTGTGCACATCCTGGAGATGCGGTTCGTCGGCAAGGATGGCGCGGTGGGCGAGCCGATGATCACCAAGCACTGGCGGCAGGACTGGGCCTACGAGCCCGAGGCGATCGTCGAGTACAAGGGCCGCGATCGCTGGCAGCGTCGCCGCCTGCCCGACTCCGAGCGTCGCGGCGCGTGGCTGCAAACCGTCTACCAGGTCGACGAGTCGCCCCGTTACGCGAGCACCGGGCGCTGGCAGCACACGCCGAGCTTCTCGACGTGGTTGAGCGCCGACACGTGGCGCCCGCTGCCGCGCCGCGAATGGAGCGTGCGCAAGGACTACCAGCTGCTGGTGGGCAGCAACCGGCACACCATCGTGCCCACCGGCTGGCTGCAGGAAGAAAACAACCTCAAGACGGTGCTCACCGAGCAGCGCGACGTCGACGTGGCCAGGCCCTACGCCGGCCGCGAATACGGCGTGGTGCGTTACGAGCGGCTGCGCGACGCCGACTTCGCCGGCGCCGACCGCTACTACGAGCGCACCCGCGAGTTCTGGGACCAGGTGCGCGACAGCTGGACGACTGCGTTTGCGCAGCAGGGCACTGTCACGCTGCGTGGCCCGGTCGATCAGCTGGGGCTGTTCGCGCCGCTGTTCGCCCGCGCCGACGAGATCCAGGAGAACGGCAAATCCGACGGTCGCTCGAACGCCGCGCTGATTCGCTCGGTGCTTACCGACATCGGCGCGCTGCGCTGAGCGCGGCTAAGCAGCGGCCGACGAGCTGTTGCCCGCCCGCTGGCCGCGGCGCCAGATCAGGCGGCGGCGTCGCCGCTCTCGGCGACCGGCTCGATGCCCTGGGCCAGGCAGCCTTTGGGGCCCTCGACCAGTTCGTAGCGCACGCGGCGGCCTTGTTCGAGCGTCCGGTAGCCATCCATGCGGATGGCCGAGAAGTGCGCGAAAACGTCGGGCCCACCGCCTTCGGGTTCGATGAAGCCGAATCCCTTGGCATTGTTGAACCACTTGACTGTGCCAATCGGCATGTCAGCCTCCCTCACGATCGATCTTTGATGTTGGCCTTGGGGCGCCACCCAAAATTTTGCGGGCGTTCCCAAACGTGTCAAGACGGTGCGACCCGCAGGCGCCGTCGCGCCGGTGTCACCCCGGCGTTTCGAAAGCGCCGAAACAAGGCGTCCGGCTGTCGCTATTTTCACGGCTTGACAAGGAGCGCACCGCCACAACATCGGGGCTTGACCACGCCGCGAAAGGCAAGTCGATAGAATGAGTCATGCCTCCCGAGCCCCCGAAACTGCCACCGAAAGCGCCGACCGTCACACGTCCGGACGGTGGGCAGGGTGCGGTCGTGGTCGAGCGCAAGACGGCGAAGACCAAGCCGCCGCGCATGTTTCAGGTGGTGATGCTCAACGACGACTACACGCCGATGGAGTTCGTCGTCATGGTGCTGCAGCAAACTTTCAAGCGTGACATCGAGACGGCCACGCAGATCATGCTCAAAATCCACCACGAGGGCCGCGGCGTCTGCGGGGTCTACTCCAAGGACGTGGCGGCCACCAAGGTTGAACTGGTCCTGGCGGCGGCGCGCCGCGCGGGGCACCCGCTGCAGTGCATTATGGAGGCTGCATGATTGCGCAAGAGTTGGAAGTCAGTCTGCACATGGCCTTCGTGGAGGCCAGACAGCAGCGACACGAGTTCATCACGGTCGAGCACCTTCTGCTCGCGCTGCTGGACAACCCGTCGGCCGCCGAAGTGCTGCGCGCCTGCGCCGCCAACATCGAGGACCTGCGCAAGAGCCTGACCACCTTCATCAAGGAAAACACGCCCACGGTGGGCGGCACCGAAGAGGTCGACACGCAGCCGACGCTGGGTTTCCAGCGCGTGATCCAGCGCGCGATCATGCACGTGCAGTCCACCGGCTCGGGCAAGAAAGAGGTCACCGGCGCCAACGTGCTGGTGGCGATCTTCGGCGAGAAGGATTCGCACGCCGTGTACTACCTGCATCAGCAGGGTGTCACCCGGCTGGACGTGGTGAACTACATCGCCCACGGCATCAAGAAGAGCGACCCGCCCGAAACGCCCAAGAGCAACGAGGGTGGCGCCGAGAGCGAGAAGGAAGAGACCAGCGACACCAAGGGCTCCCCGCTCGACCAGTTCACGCAGAACCTGAATCAACTCGCTCGCGACGGCAAGATCGACCCGTTGATCGGCCGCGAGGCCGAGGTCGAGCGGGTGATCCAGGTGCTGTGCCGCCGCCGCAAGAACAATCCGCTGCTGGTGGGCGAAGCCGGTGTCGGCAAGACCGCGATCGCCGAGGGCCTGGCCTGGCGCATCACGCAAAACGACGTGCCCGAGGTGCTCGGGCAGTCCACCGTGTACGCGCTCGACATGGGCGCGCTGCTGGCCGGCACCAAGTATCGCGGCGACTTCGAGCAGCGCCTGAAGGGCGTGCTGAAGTCGCTGAAGGACCAGCCGCACGCGATCCTGTTCATCGACGAGATCCACACGCTGATCGGCGCCGGCGCCGCCTCGGGCGGCACGCTGGATGCGAGCAACTTGCTCAAGCCCGCGCTCTCGACCGGCGCGATGAAGTGCATCGGCGCCACCACGTTCACCGAGTACCGCGGCATTTTCGAGAAGGACGCGGCGCTATCGCGGCGCTTCCAGAAGATCGACGTCGTCGAGCCGACGGTCGAGCAGACCATCGAAATCCTCAAGGGCCTGAAGACGCGCTTCGAAGACCACCACAGCGTCAAGTACGCGCTGGGTGCTCTGCAGGCGGCCGCCGAACTGTCGGCCAAGTACATCAACGACCGCCACTTGCCGGACAAGGCCATCGACGTCATCGACGAGGCCGGCGCGGCGCAGCGCATCCTGCCGGTGGCCAAGCGCAAGAAGACCATCACCAAGAGCGAGGTCGAAGAGATCGTCGCCAAGATCGCGCGCATCCCGCCGGCCAGCGTCAGCAGCGACGACCGCAGCAAGCTGAGGAACCTCGACCGCGACCTCAAGAGCGTGGTGTTCGGCCAAGATCAGGCCCTCGAGGCCCTCGCAGCGGCCATCAAGATGGCACGCTCGGGGTTGGGCAAGCCCGAAAAGCCCATCGGCTCGTTCCTGTTCTCCGGGCCCACCGGCGTTGGCAAGACCGAGGCGGCGCGTCAGCTCGCCTACATCCTGGGCATCGAGCTGATTCGCTTCGACATGAGCGAGTACATGGAGCGCCATGCGGTGAGCCGGCTGATCGGCGCGCCGCCGGGCTACGTGGGGTTCGATCAGGGCGGCCTGCTGACCGAGGCCATCAGCAAGAAGCCGCACGCCGTGCTGCTGATGGACGAGATCGAGAAGGCACATCCCGACGTCTTCAACGTGTTGCTGCAGGTGATGGACCACGGCACGCTGACCGACAACAACGGGCGCAAGGCCGACTTCCGCAACGTGATCATCGTGATGACCACCAACGCGGGCGCGGAGACCATGGGCAAGGCGACGATCGGCTTCACCACCAAGCGCGAGCAGGGCGACGAGATGGCCGACCTGAAGCGCCTGTTCTCGCCCGAGTTCCGCAACCGGCTCGACGCCACGGTGAGCTTCCGGCCGCTCGACGAAGAGGTCATCCTCCGCGTGGTCGACAAGTTCCTGCTCCAGCTCGAGGGCCAGCTGGCCGAGAAGAAGGTCGAGGTCACCTTCACCGATGGCCTGCGCAAGCACTTGGCGGTCAAGGGCTTCGACCCGATGATGGGTGCGCGGCCGATGCAGCGCCTGATCCAGGACACGATCCGCCGCGCGCTGGCCGACGAGCTGCTGTTCGGCCGCCTGGTTGACGGCGGTCGCCTGACGGTGGACATCGACGACAAGGGCGAGGTGCTGCTCGACATCCAGCCACCGCGCAAGAGCGACAAGCCGAAGACCGAAACGACCCAGGTCTGAAATCGGACCTCCAGCATGAGACGGGCCGCGACAGCGGCCCGTTTTCATTCAACCCTCGAGGGCTGCCGGGTCCTGCCGAAAGTAGTCGGCGAAGCAGCTCGTACAGCCGCGGGTGTTGCTCGCGCATGTCGACCGACGCGACGAAGAACGCTTCCACCGCCACAGCGAAGAACTCGCCGATGTCGGTGGCGCCGTAGGGGTCGAGCACGGTGTCGTGGCCGTCATCGATCCACCGGCAGAACGTCTCGTACTCGGCGCCGAGCACACCCGCCCAGTGCTTGCGTTGCTCGGCGCCGGGCAGCGGCGGCACGCCGTCGGCCTCGCCGTCGGCCATGTCGATCACGTGCGCGAACTCGTGGATCACCACGTTGTAGGCCCAGTCGGCCGACTCGCCCGCGTCGCGCACGTCGGTCCATGACAGCATCAGCGGGCCGCCGCCCATGGCCTCGCCGGCCAGCACCTCGTCGTAGTTGTGCACCACGCCGTCGTCGTCGACCAACTCGCGCGGCGCCACCACCTCGTCGGCGTGCACCACGATGCCGACGAAGCTGCGGTACGGCGCGAGGCCGAGTCGCAGCACCGGCAGGCAGGCCTGCACCGCGATGCGCACGGCCATCGCATCGGTCACCGTCAAACCGCCCGCGCCGGCGAACTCCTTCTCATCGAGGAAAAGGCTGGCCAGGCGGCGCAGTTCGGCCAGGTCGGCCTCGCCCCAGCGCGCCAGAAACGGCAGCGAGGTGAGGGTGTCGAACCACATCGCGTCGGAGATCGCACGCCGCTGCACGATGCGTTGCTCGCGCCGCGCGCGCAGCTGCGCGAGCCAGCCGCCGATCACAAGCGCTCCGCGTCGAGCGCGATCGCAGCGGCGGTCTGCAGGCCTTGGGGCGTGAGCCGGATCACGTTGCCGCGCGGCGCGTCGCCATCGAAGTCCCAATCCGACAGCACGTGGCGCGTCGCGGTCGGCGCCAGCGTGACCCGGCCGGGCCGGTGCGTGTGGCCGTGCACCAGCGTGTCGCTGCCGGCGGCGTCGAGCAGCTGCAGCGCGGCGGCGGCGTCGACATCGGCCCACAGCGCCGGCGACCGCTGCGCCTGGTGCGCGGTGCTGGCGTCGCGCATCGTGCGTGCTCGCTCGCGCCGCTCGGCCAGCGGCAGCTGCATCACCGCAGCGCGCCAGTCCGGGCTGTGCACCATCGCCCGAAAGCGTTGGTAGTCGGCGTCCTCGAGGCACAACGCATCGCCGTGGGTCAGCACGGTGCGACGGCCGAAAGCGTGCAGCACGGTGGCGTCAGGCAGTGGCCGCATGGCGCAGTGCGCGAGCATCGTCTCGCCGAGCATGAAGTCGCGATTGCCGGGCATGAATGCGACGGTGCGCAATGCGCTGGCCTCGCGCAGCACCTCGGCGCACTGGCGTTCGAACGGATCGTCGCGCGAGTCGTCGCCGACCCAGGCCTCGAACAGGTCGCCAAGAATGAAGATGGCGTCGGCATCGCCACCGAGCATCTGCGTGCGCCAGGCGTCGAAGGTGCGCGGTGCCTCAGGCTGCAGGTGGACGTCCGACAGCAGCTCGATCACCTGCCAGTGCGGCGGGGCGTCGAAGCGGTGCAGCGCCAGCGGCGCGGTGGCAGGTGCCATGGCCACTCGGAGATGAGCTTGTCGCTCAGGCGACTTCGGTCGCCTTGATGATCGTCACGTCCTCGAGCGGCACGTCGTCGTGGCTGCCCTTGCGGCCGGTGGCCACGCCCTCGATCTTGTCGACCACGTCGTTGCCCGACACCACGCGGCCGAACACCGCGTAGCCCCAGCCCTGCGCCGTCTCGGAGCGGAAGTTGAGGAAGTCGTTGTCCACCGTGTTGATGAAGAACTGTGCGCTGGCCGAATGCGGCGCCGACGTGCGGGCCATCGCCAGCGTGTATTTGGTGTTCTTCAAGCCGTTGTTGGCCTCGTTGGTGATCGGCTCGCGCGTGGGCTTTTGTTTCATGCTGGGCTCGAAACCGCCGCCCTGCACCATGAAGCCCTTGATCACGCGGTGGAACACCGTGCCGTTGTAGTGGCCGGCACGCACGTAGGCGAGAAAGTTCTCCGTGCTGGCCGGGGCCTTGACGTCGTCGAGCTCGATGCGAATCGTGCCCTCGTTGGTGGTCAACTCGACGGTCTTGGTCATTTGCTGCTCTCCAGGGTGGCTTTGCGGATGATCACCGGCGTGACCGGCACGTTGGCATGAGGGCCGGATGTCGCCGTCGGCACCGCCTTGATCTTGTCGACGATGTCCATGCCCTCGACCACCTTGCCGAAGACGGCGTAGCCGTTGCCGTCGCGCGCGTTGACCTGGTCCAAGAAGGCGTTGTCCTTCAGGTTGATGAAGAACTGCGAGGTCGCCGAATCGGCGACCATTGTGCGCGCCATCGCGACCGTTCCACGCAGGTTGGCCAGGCCGTTGCGACTTTCCAGCGCGATCGGCGCGCGCGTGGTCTTCTCGCTCATGTCCGGCTTCATGCCGCCGCCCTGGATCATGAAGTTGTCGATGACGCGGTGGAAGATGGTGCCGTCGTAGTGGCCGTCTTTCACGTACTGGACGAAGTTGGCCACCGTCTTGGGTGCCTTGTCGGCATCGAGCTGGATCACCACGTCGCCCATGCTGGTGGCAAGCTTCACCTTCTGCGCCAGTGCGGCGTGGCTGGCCAGCGCGGCGAGCAGCAGGGTCATTAGCCAGCGTGCGTTGCTCATCATCGTCTTGCGTCCTCGTGTTCGTTCAGGGTGTCGGAAAGGATCGGGCCATCACGGCCTGGCCGGCTGACCCGCGGCGGCCAGATCGCGCGTGAGCCTGAGCTTGCGCTGCAAAGCCTCGTCGGTGCGACCTGCCGCGATGGCGCGATCGAACTCGCGCTGCGCAAGCCGCAGGAACACGTCGCCCAGGTTCTCGTGCGCCACGGCGTAGCTGGGGTCGTGGCGCAGCGCCGTTTCGAGCAGCCCGCGCGCGCTGTCGATGCGCCCCTGAGCCGCCAGCAGCACCGCGAGGTTGTTGTACGGTTCTGGCAAGTCGGGAAAATCCTCGATCAGTTTGTTCAGCGCGTCGATCGCCTCGTTGGTACGCTGCAACTCGGTGAGCATCACCGCGCGCTGGAATCGCAGCGCAGCATCGCGCGGTTTTTCTGCAATCAACTTGTCGACGCGCTGCATGGCCAACGTGGCGTCGCCGCTGCGAAACAGCTTGTCGATCTCGCGTGCCTCCTGCGCCGGCGCCGCCGTCGCGGCCAGCGCAAGCGCAGCGGCAATGAAGGGGCGCCAAAGGGATTGCACGAGGGCGGTTGGTTGCAGTTGCGGCACCGTGGCGCCGCTATACTGGATTCGATTGTATCGAGACGAGCGCGTCCGCTGATCTGGGCCCATGAGCCTGAACGTCTACAACACACTGACGCGCCGCGTCGAACCCTTCGTGCCGCTCGAACTGGGACACGTGCGCATGTACGTGTGCGGCATGACCATCTACGACCTGTGCCACGTGGGCCATGCGCGCATGATGATGGCGTTCGACGTCGTCTACCGCTGGCTGCTGGCGCTCGGCTACCGCGTCACCTACGTGCGCAACATCACCGACATCGAAGACAAGATCATCAAGCGTGCGCTCGAGCGCCACATCTCGATCCGCGCGCTAACCGACGAGATGATCGCGGCCATGCGCACCGACCTTGGCGCCATCGGCACAGCCCCGCCGACGCACGAACCGCGTGCCACCGACTACGTGCCGCAGATGGTGTCGTTGATCGGCACGCTCGAGAGCAAGGGCCTGGCCTACCGTGCGGCCGACGGCGACGTGAATTTCGCGGTGCGCAAATTCCCCGGCTACGGCAAGCTGTCGGGCAAGTCGATCGACGAGTTGCGCGCCGGCGAGCGCGTGGCGGTGGCCGAAGGCAAGGACGATCCGCTCGACTTCGTGCTGTGGAAGGCGGCCAAACCCAGCGAACCGGCGGACGCACAATTCGCCAGCCCCTATGGCCCGGGGCGCCCCGGCTGGCACATCGAGTGCTCGGCGATGAGCTGCGCACTGCTAGGCGACACGTTCGACATCCATGGCGGCGGCATGGACCTGCAATTCCCGCACCACGAGAACGAAATCGCGCAGAGCGAGGGAGCACTCGGCAAGCCGTTCGTGCGCTACTGGCTGCACAACGGCTTTCTCAACGTTGACAACGAGAAGATGTCCAAGTCGCTGGGCAACTTCTTCACCATCCGCGACGTGCTCGCGCGCTACGACGGCGAGACGCTGCGCTTCTTCATGCTGCGCACGCACTACCGCAGCCCGTTCAACTTCAGTGATGCCCATCTCGACGATGCGCGCGCGGCGTTGACACGGCTGTACACGGCGCTGCAGTCGGTGCCGCCCTCTGAAGGCGCGCTCGACTGGGCGCAGCCGCAGGCGGCGGCGTTCCGCCTGGCGATGAACGACGACTTCAACACGCCCGCTGCGCTGGCGGTGTTGTTCGAGCTGGCCGGCGAGGCCAACCGCACGCGCAACGGCGCGCTGACTGCGCTGATCAAGCACTTGGCCGCGACGCTTGGCTTCCTGCAACAGGAACCGCGTGCGTACCTGCAAGGGGGCGCGGCACTCGATGAGGCGACGATCCAGTCGCGCATCGCCGCGCGCGCGCAGGCGAAAGCGGCGCGTGACTTTGCGTTGGCCGACCGCATCCGCGACGAGTTGCTCGCGCAAGGCATCGTGCTCAAGGACTCGGCCCAGGGCACCACCTGGGTCAGGGCTTGAGCGACTAGGACAACCACCATGCCTCGCGCCGCTGCTGCCGCCGTGCCCGACTATTGGGACGACGCCTGCCGCCACCTCGGCAAGCGCGACCGGGTGATGCGCAAGCTGATCCCGAAGTTCGGCGAGGCGCGGCTGCAAAGCCGGGGTGACGCCTTCACGACACTGGCGCGCTCGATCGTCGGACAGCAGATCTCGGTGAAAGCCGCGCAATCGGTGTGGGGCAAGTTCGTCGAAGCCATCGGCGGGCCGTCGACTCGGGTCGAGCCCACTGCGGTGCTCGAGGTCGACGCCACGTCGCTGCGCGGCGCCGGCCTGTCGGCCCGCAAGTGCGAGTACCTGGTCGACCTGGCGCACCACTTCGAAGACGGCCGCGTGCACCCCAAGCAGTGGCAGGTCATGGAAGACGAAGCCATCATCGACGAGCTGGTGGCCATCCGCGGCATCGGCCGCTGGACGGCCGAGATGTTCCTGATCTTCCACCTGCTGCGGCCTGATGTGCTGCCGCTCGACGACCTGGGCCTCATCAAGGGCATCAGCGTCAACTATTTCAGCGGCGAGCCGGTTTCGCGGGCCGAAGCGCGTGAGGTCGGCGAGGCGTGGACCCCTTTTCGCTCGGTAGCCACGTGGTACATTTGGCGCAGCCTCGACCCGCTGCCCGTGGACTACTGAAGGCCGTGAAGCTCGCTGTGTCGGCCGTCCGCCCCGGGCGCTCCAGCCCGCTTGCGAGCGGCCCCCGCGCGACACCCGCGCCAACGAGCCCGAACCGCCATCGATGAGCAAACGACACTTCCTCGAATTCGAGCAGCCGATCGCCGAGCTCGAAACCAAGATCGAAGAGCTGCGCTACGTTCAAAACGAATCGGCCGTCGACATCTCCGAAGAGATCGACCGGCTCGACAAGAAGAGCCTGCAGCTCACCAAGGACATCTACTCCAGCCTCACGCCCTGGCAGGTGACGCAGATCGCGCGCCACCCGCAGCGGCCCTACACGCTGGACTACGCCAACGAGATCTTCACCGACTTCGTCGAGCTGCACGGCGACCGCTCGTTCGCCGACGACGCGTCGATCGTCGGCGGCCTGGCGCGCTTCAACGGCCAGTCGTGCATGCTGATCGGCCACCAGAAAGGGCGCGACACCAAGGAGCGCGGCCTGCGCAACTTCGGCATGCCGCGCCCCGAGGGCTACCGCAAGGCGCTGCGCCTGATGAAGACGGCCGAGAAGTTCGGCTTGGCCGTCTTCACCTTCGTCGACACGCCGGGCGCCTATCCGGGCATCGGCGCCGAGGAGCGCGGCCAGTCCGAGGCGATCGGCCGCAACATCTACGAGATGAGCCAGCTGGAGGTGCCGATCATCACCACCATCATCGGCGAGGGCGGCTCCGGCGGCGCGCTGGCCATCAGCGTGGCCGACCAGGTGGTGATGCTGCAGTTCTCGATCTACTCGGTCATCTCGCCCGAGGGCTGCGCGTCGATCCTGTGGAAGACCGCCGAGCGTGCGTCCGACGCCGCCGAGGCGCTGGGCATCACGGCGCACCGGCTCAAGGCGCTGGGTGTGATCGACAAGATCGTCAGCGAGCCGGTGGGCGGTGCGCACCGCGATTTCAAGCACATGAGCGCGCAGTTGAAGCGCGGCCTGGCCGATGCGCTGCGCCAGGTGGCCGACCTCGACACCAAGGCGCTGCTGAAACGCCGCTACGAGCGGCTGATGGCCTACGGCCGCTTCAGCGACACCAAGGAGCGGTGAGCACATCGGCGCTGCCGCAGGCAGCGCCGATGTGGCCGCGAGCACGCCGCCAGTAGCGGTGGCCTACAGCGCCGGCCGCGACTCGACGGCCTTGCTGCACGCCACGGCGCGCGCAGCGCAAGAGTTTGGCATCGAGGTAGTGGCGCTGCACGTGCACCACGGACTGATGCCCGAGGCCGACAGCTGGCTCGAGTTCGCCGACAAGCAGATCAGGCGGTGGCGCAAGGCCGGCTTGCCGGTGCGCCTGGTGTCCACTCGATTGACGGGCAAGCCAGGCAAGGGCGAGAGTGTCGAGGCGTGGGCGCGCCGCGAGCGGCGCGCGGCGCTTGCGCGCATGGCGCGGGACGTTGGCGCGGGTGCGGTCCTGCTGGCGCATCACCGCCGTGACCAGGCCGAGACCGTGCTGCTGCAGGCGCTGCGTGGCGCCGGCCCGGCCGGCCTGGCCGCGATGCCGCGCGCCGTGCAGCGCGACGGTGTCTGGTGGCTGCGGCCGTGGCTCGAGCGGCCGCGCGAGGCGGTCGAAGCCTACGTGCGGCAGCACAAGCTTGCGCTTTGTCGACGACGCATCGAACGCCGACCCGCGTTTTGCGCGCAGCCGCGTGCGCGAGAAGGTGTGGGCGGCGTTGCTGCGCGCGTTTCCCGATGCCGAGGTCGCGCTGGCCGCACTGGCGCGCCGCGCCCAGCAAGGCTCAGGCGCTGCTCGTCGAGGTGGCCATGGCGCGACCTGGCCACGCGGGTCGACGACGCCGGCCGGCTCGATGTGGCCGGTTGGCGCTCGTTGACTGCCGCGCGCCGCAACAACGCGCTGCGGGCCTGGCTGCTCAGCTGTCTGGAGCGCGGCGCCCCGGAGTCGCTGATCGAGCGCCTGATGGTCGAGTTGCCCGCTGCTGCCGACGCGCGCTGGCCGGTGGACGCGGCGCGCCAGTTGGCCCTGTACCGCGGCCGCCTGGAGTTGACTGCCGCGGCACCGGTGCCACGCGTCGCGCTGCCCGGCGAACAATCCCTGGACCTGTCACGGCCCGGCGTGTACGCGCTGCCGCAGTGGCGGGGGGCGTTCGAGGTCGTGCGCACGGCCGGGGCCGGCGTGCCGGCTTCGCGACTGAGAGCCTGTCGCGTGGCGGCGCGCAGCGGCGGCGAACAGTGGCAGCAGCACCCACGCAGCGTGCCGCGCAGCCTGAAGAAGCAATACCAGGCCGCCGGCGTCGCCGTGTGGCAGCGCGAAGGCCCGCTGCTGCATGCCGACGACCAGCTCGTGTTCGTGCCGGGTCTCGGCCTCGATGCGCGCGTGTGCGCGCAGGCGCCGCACGGACGCCGCGTGGTGCTGGCCGTGCAATGGCGCCCGGATGGCGCGGATGCGCCGCGTCGAGCCACCACACCCCAGCGGCTAAAATCGCCGCCTCCTTGAACCCGGGTCCATGCAGTGAACGCCAGCGCAACCGATCGACAGCGCGCGGCATCGCTCGCAACGCAGCAGCCATGGCACTGATCGTCCACAAGTACGGCGGCACTTCGATGGGCTCGACCGAGCGCATCCGCAACGTGGCCAAGCGCGTCGCCAAGTGGGTGCGCGCGGGTCACCAGCTGGTGGTGGTGCCGTCGGCGATGAGCGGCGAAACCAACCGCTTGCTCGGCCTGGCCAAGGAAGTGGCCCCTGCCAAGGAGAGCGCACTCAGCATGCGCGAGTTCGACATGATCGCGGCCACCGGCGAGCAGGTGTCGGTGGGCCTGCTGTCGCTCGCGCTGCAGGCCGAGGGACAGCAGGCGGTGAGCTACACCGGCTGGCAGGTGCCGATCCAGACCGACAGCGCGTTCACCAAGGCACGCATCGAGCGCATCGACGATGCGCGCGTGCGCGCCGACCTGGCCGCCGGCAAGGTGGTGATCATCACGGGCTTTCAGGGCATCGACGGCGATGGCCACATCACCACGCTCGGCCGCGGCGGCAGCGACACGTCGGCCGTGGCCGTGGCCGCCGCGATGAAGGCTGCCGAATGCCTGATCTACACCGACGTCGACGGCGTCTACACCACCGACCCGCGCATCGTGCCCGAGGCGCGGCGCCTCACCACCATCAGCTTCGAAGAGATGCTCGAGATGGCGAGCCTGGGCAGCAAGGTGCTGCAGATCCGCTCGGTGGAGTTCGCCGGCAAGTACCGGGTGCCGCTGCGTGTGCTCTCCAGCTTCACGCCGTGGGACATCCCGATTGCCGAAGAGGCGCAATCGGGCACGCTGATCACGTTCGAGGAAGATGAAAAAATGGAACAAGCCGTCGTCTCAGGCATCGCCTTCAATCGCGACGAGGCCAAGGTCACGCTGATGCGCGTGCCCGACAAGCCGGGCATCGCCTACCAGATCCTGAGCGCGGTGGCCGACGCCAACATCGACGTCGACGTCATCGTGCAGAACGTCAGCCACGACGGCAAGACCGACTTCTCGTTCACGGTGCACCGCAACGACTACGCGCGCACGATGGATCTGCTGAAGAGCCAGGTCGGCCCGGCGCTGGGCGCCGGCGAGGTGAGCGGCGATGCGCGCATCTGCAAGGTGTCGATCGTCGGCATCGGCATGAAGAGCCACGTCGGCGTGGCGGCCAAGATGTTCCGCACGCTGGCCGAAGAGGGCATCAACATCCAGATGATCACCACCAGCGAGATCAAGACTTCGGTGGTGATCGACGAAAAGTACATGGAGCTCGCGGTGCGCGCGCTGCACAAGGCGTTCGAGCTGGAGCAGCCGCAGGCGGCTTGACCGGCCACCTGCGCGCTGCGCCCGCCGCCCGCGACTGGTTATTGCAGCGGCACCACCACCCCCGCAAACCGCAGCAGGTCGGTCATGCGGAACTTGCCCGGGCCGTCGGCCGACGGCAGAGTCGGCTTCCAGCGCGGGTTGTCCGCCAGATAGGAGTCACGGTCGGCACGCAGCAGCGAGACGAACACCTCGCCGACGATGCGTGAGCCCACCGGACCCAGGCGCGCGCCAGCCTCCATCACCTCGGCCTCCTTCAGGATGTAGTACCACAGCGGCGTGCTCTCGGTCATGCCGTAGGGCTGCAACTCGGCCAGTTGAGCCGGGGTCAGCGCGGGCACGCGCAGGCGCTGGGCGATCGCCTGGCCCGATGGCAGTCCGAAGTTGACATGGCGAATCAGGTTGCGCGAGGGCAGTGACTGCACGCCATCGGTGGGCAGGCCGGGCGCCGGCGCGAGCGAGCCGGGCAGCAGCAACATCGGCGTGGAGATCTTGGCATCGATGAGCTTGTTTCGGCGCACATTGCCGTCCCCGAAGTCGAAGAAGGTCTGCCAGTCGATGAAGCGGCGCGCCGCGCGCGTGCCGCCCCGAAAGTCATTCGGGTCGGCACTGTGCGGGTCGAGCGAGTCGTCGAAGATGAAGGCAAAGACCTGCGTGTTGGCGTCGGCGCCGAAGTTCATTCGGTAGCTGGGCCGGATTTGCGAATGGCCGAAGCGGTAGGCGGCCACCGAGAACTCGATCGGCAGCAGCGGATTGCCGCCCGAGTCGCGGCGTGATTCGGCTCGGTAGTACGTGGAGCCTTCGCGCAGCAAGCGATCGAGCCGCGGCTGCCCGATCGTTTGTGGCAGGAACTCGTTCAGGATGATCCACTGGTAGTGCCAGGTCACGATGCGCCGCGCCTCTTCGAACATGTCGCGTGCCGACATGCCCTGCTTGCGCGGCTGCGCGCGCAGATGGTCGATGACGGCATTGTGGAAGCGCAATATCGCCACGTGAAACTGCGACAGGATCACGTTCTCGTCGTTGCGGCTGTCGCCGATCAGCGCGTCGCCGTTCGAGTCGCGCGGCAGGTCGTAGCGCAGCGCGCCCCCGCGCGACACTGCCTGCGAGCCAGGGATCGGGTCGATCCTGAACTTGTAGTCGCCGCTGCGGGTGTCGTACAGCTCGGCCGAGCGCTGGGGCCCTTCGCCATACACGCTGTCCAGGTCGAACGCCGCAGTGCGGAAGTTGCGCGTGCGCGCGGGGTCGGCGTTGGCGAGCAGGACCGAGCGGCGATCGAAGGTGACGTCGTGGTCGAGGAACTGGCCGAAGAAGGTCACCCCGGCCGTCATCGCCGCGTTGTCCGCGTTGTTCGGGCTGAACACAGCCGGGTTGATGATCGACTGGACAGGGTCGGTCAGGTTGTCGCGGGCATCGAGCGGGCCCTCGCGGGCGCCGAGCAGCGACGCCGCGTTGCGCATGCGGTCCGTCTGCGCCGCGAACGGCGGCAGCTCGGGAAACATGCGGGTGAACATGTTGTCGGCGTGGCGCTGCTGGCGCGGAAACCGGGCGTCCACCGTGTCTGCCCACAGGGGCGGGCACGTCAGCGCTACGAGCACCGGCAGCAATCGTGCAGATCGTTTCATGGCTAGTCCCCTTTCATGGCTCGAGTGAGGGGGCGCAGCTTAGGCACCGAGTTTGGGCAGGTCGCTACTACATGCCTCGGATCGCAAAACGTCGCTCGTTTGGTAACGGCTCGCGCTGCCTAGACGCGTCACGCGATGCCTAGCGTGTGCGGCGGCCGAACCGCAAAGTCCTCGACACGCGCCTTACATGCTGCAAAGCAGCCGGCTTGTGCGCGGCAGTGGACGCGAGTTGGTCGTCTTGCGAAAGCCAGCGCGGCGCCGATCGCCGCGGCGCTACGGCGTTTGCCGCGCGCGCCTGGCGGCTTGCGCGCCAAGGGCTAGAATCGCCGCACCTGGCCGAAGGAGACGTGACCGAGTGGCCGAAGGTGCTCCCCTGCTAAGGGAGTATGCGGGCAAAACCTGCATCGTGGGTTCGAATCCCACCGTCTCCGCCAGAGCGTTGGGCCTGTTCCCTAAGTGCTTCACGCGCAAGGGAAGCCGCGCCAAATCTAGCTCTCCGGCCTGTCCCTTTCCTTCCGAGTGCGGCCCCGAGGTGTGCCCCCAGGGCCCGATAGCCCAGCTGCGTGACTTGGATTGCGTTTGCGCGCGCTGGTCCGCGAGCGGAGCGGAGGGGCACGACGCATGGGCGCGCCGATCGCGGTGCTCAATGACGGCGCCTGTTCATGTCTTCCATGGTGTCCAAGAAGTGAAGCATGTCGTGCAGGGCTCTGCTGCGTCGCAACTGCGCGCGGATGAGCGCATCGAGGGCTTGCTGGGTTCCCTGCGTCTCGTGAGCGTGCAAGGTGGCAAGGACTTCTTGGCTGGCGTCCTCGAACTTGGCCATCAGCGCGTGCCAGAGCAACTCCACCTCTGGCAAGTCCAGCGGCGGGGGTTGCCTCGCTGGCTCGTCGGTGTCCATGCACCCATGCAGGCAACGCGCGCGCCCGCGCGCTGTGGGAGCGTCGCGCCGGATGCGTTGGGGCGCTACAGGTCGACGACGCGATACAGCGCGTGGACCTCGCCCGCAATTTCAGCGAACGGGATCGGGGATGCCGTTCCGCTGGTGTCGGCTACCCAGTCGAAGCCTGCGGCGGTCTCGGGGTCCTGGGTTCCACGAATCACGAATGCCATGCCAAGTCTGTACGCAGCGTGCTCGCCCAGCCGCCTGTTCAACTCGGCGAGGTACTGCGTCCGCGTGACGAGCTGGCGATGCACCTTGGCTCCCTCCAGAATGGCGCAGGGACAGTATGCGCCTGCGCGTCGCAGCGGCGGTATGAGCCAGCATCTCACGGTCCAGTGTGTGACCCCAACTGTGACCGAGGTGTGACCCCGGAGCATGGGGAGGGCGACCCCGCCCGCTTATGCGCCCATTCGATTGTCCATCCAGATCTGGCACTCCCGGGTTCCCGGCGCCACCTCGCACGGTGTGGCGTTTGACGGCGTCGGCAGGCCGCAGCCGGCCAGCGCGCAGAGCACGACCATGACACGAGCGCTTGCAAGCATTGGACCCCAGATGGATTTTGCGTCAGGCCAAGGCAGGACAAGCGGTATACGCACCCAGGGCGTCCCGTATTGCCGCCGAACCAACGGCACCACCAGCACGGGCCGGCGCTGCCAGCGAGTCCAAGGTTGCGCAGGCTGGTTCAATGCTCTCGCCGCCAGCGAGCGGTCGCTTGTCTGGCCGGGGCCGTGATCAGAACCACTGCGCGAAACGTTAGGGCTCCAGGTTGCATCCACAAGACTGTGGACGCTTGCGAGGCTCGGACACCATTGCGAGTCAGCGGCCCATTGCATGGTGCTGCCCTCGCGATCAAACTGGCGACGTGCGCTGCACTTGACCGGGTTCTCGCGGCGAGATCGGGGAGGCACCATGGCGTGGAGCAACTGGGAATCGCTGGGTGGCATCATCACTGCGGGGCCCGCGGTCAGTTCGTGGGCTGGTGATCGGCTCGATGCGTTCGTCAAGGGTGGCGACAACGCGCTGTGGCACAAATGGTTTGCCGGCGGCTGGAGCGGTTGGGAGTCGCTCGGCGGCGTGATCGACGGCTCGCCGGCGGCGGTGTCGTGGGCTTCCGGACGCATCGATGTCTTCGCGCGCGGCATGGACAACGCGCTGTGGCATCGCTGGTTCGACGGTGCTTGGCGCGGCTGGGAGTCGCTCGGGGGAATCATCACGGCCGGGCCTGCGGTCTGCTCGTGGGCGCCGGGCCGGCTCGACGTTTTTGCGAAGGGCGCCGACAACGCCTTGTGGCACAAGTGGTTCGACGGCTCGTGGCGCAACTGGGAGTCGCTGGGCGGTGTCATCGACGACGAGCCCGCCGCGGTGTCGTGGGCTTCCGGGCGCATCGATGTCTTTGCGCGCGGCATGGACAACGCGCTGTGGCACAAGTGGTTTGACGGAACGTGGCGCAACTGGGAATCCCTCGGTGGCATCATCACCGCCGGACCGGCGGCCAGTTCCTGGGCACCGGGCCGGCTCGACATCTTCGTCAAGGGAGCCGACAACGCGCTGTGGCACAAGTGGTTCGCCGGTGGCTGGAGCGGTTGGGAGTCCCTGGGTGGCGTCATCGACGACACCCCGGCCGCGGTGTCGTGGAGCCTGGGCCGGATCGACGTCTTTGCGCGCGGCATGGACAACGCGATGTGGCACAAATGGTGGACGCAGACGTTGCCCACCGTGCGCCTGCACGTGAAGGTCCTGAGCCAGCCAACGCGCTTCAGCATCGATCGCATGGTGCGCAACATGATCGACGTCTATGCCACATTCGGCATCCGCGTGCACCGGGTCAGCGACCAGAACCTGAACCTGCCTCTGCTGAACGACCTCGATGTCGGCGCTTGCACCATGGGCAACGTCACCGCCGAGCAGACGCAGCTGATGGCCAACCGCAACGGTGCCGTCAACAACGACGTCGTTGCCTACTTCGTCCGTTCCACCAATCCGAGCTTCAACGGCTGCGCGGCGCACCCGGCCAACCGACCTGCGGCCGTGGTGGCCTCGATCGCCAGCGAATGGACCCTGGCGCACGAGGTCGGGCATGTGTTGGGCCTGAGGCATGTCACACCGACCGACCGGCTGATGATGGATGGCGGCACCAACAACATCACCAATCCGCCGCCCGACCTCGTGACCGTCGAGGTGCAGACGATGAACAACAGTCCGTTCACTCAGAATCTGGGATGAGTCACGCGCCGCGCGCGAGGAGCCAGCGATGCCAACGACCTATGCACAACTGAAAGCGATGCTCGATGTCGACGAGCCGGACTATGCGGCTTTGGCCGAGTCGGTCAGCGGCGCCATGAAGCACTTGCGCAAGATGGCGGCCTCGGCCGATACCTCGCTGGCTTCGAAGGCGGTATCGCTGGCCGGCATCATCGGTGACGACGACAGCGTTGGCGTTGTCGCTGATGCAGCGAAGTCGCGCAACACCATGGTGCGTGTGGCGGCGGCGCATGCGGCAGCCTTGTTGCCTGACAGTGCTTCCGCTGCACGGGTGATCAGCAAGTTGTTGGACGACAAGGACGTCGGCGTGGTGAAGTTCGCTGCGCGAGCCATTGGGCGCCAAAGCGACGCCGCGCTCGCAGCCAAGTCGCGGCGCGCCGCTGCGCGCGTGGCCGCCCTGGCACGCGCTGCGGCCAAAGACAACGAACGCCGCGAGAGGAGCGCGATTGCGGCAAGTCGAAAAAGCAAGAAGTCGACGGCCATGCCCACCACCCGATCCCCGGTGAAGCGCGCAGCCGCCTCCAAAGCCAGCGCCGGCGGCATGCCGCTGGGCGCGATGGCCAACCCGGCCAAGGGCAAGGCGGCCGGTGACATGCCCAACGGCAAGATGGACTGAAACGGCAGTCGGGCGGGCAAACAGTCAAACGCAAAAAAGCCCTGTCAGACAGGGCTTTTCGTTTCCTGGAGTCTCGCCCCAGGCAGGAAAGGGCGCAAGTGGACCGCGCTGCGTCTGCGGTCCTCTCGAGTTAGGCAGCGCGCCGGGTTGCCTTGCGTGCCACTGCCTTGGCCTTGCGCACCACCGGGGCGGCCTTGCGCTTGACGCCGGCTGCGCTCTTGCGGACCGCCTTGCGCAACGGGCGCGCACCGGCAGCACCGGCCAGCGCGTTGGCGCCTTCGGCGACCTTGCTCGACACCAACAGCGCCACATTGGCGCCGGGCATCGTCAGGCGGGCGGCGGATTGCAGGCCATTGATAACGATGGGGTTGTCGATGCCGGCCGCGAACTTGGACACCTTGTTCAGTTGCACGACCGCAGCGGTCGAGCTCGACTCGATCGCCTTCACGGTGCGATCGGCAATCTTGTCGATTCCCTTGGTGACGACCTCGGAGATGTTGCCGCGGACTTCGTCCAGGCGCACGGTGGCGCGCGGCGCGAGCCTGGCGGTGCGCGGGTAGACGCTGTTGGCGAGGGCGCTATTGACCACGCTCACCAGCCGGTGGCCACCGAGCTTGTACGCGACCACTGCCTGCGTGGCAGCGGTGCAGTAGTTGTTGAGGGTCTCGAGCGTGACGTCGTTGAGGGTCTGGGAGTTCATTGTGGGTGGGTCCGTTTGCAGTGACTGAGATTCATCGGACGGCCAGTCTAGGCGCCTCGCCATAGAGAGCGATACCCAGAATCCACTTGAATGTCTAGGGAGAGCAGTCCAGAACGTCGAACTCAATCAACCGCTGGCCGACAGACGCTGTCAATCGGGCGTCGAACACGCTGGAGCACAGACCATCTCGATGCGACCCAATACGCGCTTTGACTTGAGTCCGGCGCTTTGCCGATGTTTGCCGCACAGAAAGCACGAACGTGTGTGGCCCGCGCCGGTGAATGGAGACCCGGAGGTCTTTGCCGAGTAGCGCAAGCCGCTGGCAGAGACCCTGGTTGAAGGTGTCGATTTGCTCATGCCCCAATTGTCGCAGGCATCGGTAACGACTCGACGGCCGCTGGGCGGCCGGGTCGAAGTCCGGGGCTAAGTGATCGACAAGGCTCGATCACGACCATCAGCGTTGCTACGACAGCGGTTTCGCAAGATGTCCCAGGTACTGGGCCACGCGCACATCGCCAGCCAGGCTCGTCAAGGTCGGCGCCTCGAGCAAGCGGCTGATGCGCTGTTCGTTCTTGTGCACGAAGACGAATCGCTCGCAGATCTCGGCCAGGATGTCCAGGTGCACCGGCTCGTTCGGGTGCAGGCACACGAACACCACCTTGCCCTGGCTGCGCAGGTGGCGGAAGAAGTCGAGCATGAAGCCGATGTAGCCGTCCTGCGTGTTGAACTGCGGCTCGTCGAACAGGTGCACCGCCGCGCGCTGCGTGGCTGCGCGTTCCAACAGGAAGGCCGGCCGCGTGCGGGTGAACGAGCGCACCTGGTACGACTGGTGGTAGTGCAGCGCCAGGCGATCGCGCTCTCGGTAGCGCACCTGATGGATGTCTTGCCCGGCCACGCGCACGCGGCCGGCGCTGGGCAGGTTGCTGCCGGTGATCAGCTCGAACAGCGTCGTCTTGCCGGCCCCGTTGGGGCCCATCACGCCGACGATGGCTGCGCCCTCGATGCACAGGTCGGCCTCGAGCGTGAAGGTGGTCTGGCGCTTCGGCCAGCCGTGCCGGTAGCGCTTGACGAGCCCCTCGACCTGCAGCAGCGGCGTCGTCATGGGGCAGCCCGGCGCCGGCTCATCGTTCGGCTCCCAGCCAACGGCGGCGTAGCGCCGCATCGGCGCGGAACGTTGCCGCCGGCGCTTCGTGCACGATGCGGCCCGCCTGCATCACGCACACGCGGTCGGCCACCGCCAGTGCGCTCTCGGTGTTCTGCTCGACCAGCAGCACCGCCACACCCTCGCGCTTGAGCCGTTGCACCGTGGCCATCACGTCCTGCACGATCTTCGGTGCCAGGCCCTGGCTCGGCTCGTCGAACAGCACCAGGCCAGGCGCACCCAGCAGCGCGCGCGCGATCGCCACCATCTGCATCTCGCCACCCGACAGGTTTTCGCACTCGCGCGGCATCAGGTACTCGAGCGCCGAAAAGACCTCGAAGCACTCCTTCTCGCTCCAGGCGCGAAAGCGCGTGTGCTTGCGGGCGATCGCGAGGTTGCGGGCGACGGTCAACGTCGGAAAGATGCGCCGGTCATCGGGCACCCAGCCGATGCCGCGGCCGGCGATGCGGTGCGTGGCCTCGCGCGTGATGTCGTGGCCATCGAAGCGCACGCGGCCGCGCCGCGCCGCGGTCAGCCCCAGGATCGAGCGCAGCGTGGTCGTCTTGCCCGCGCCGTTGGGGCCGAGCAGGGCCAACACCTCGCCGGCGGCAAGCGACAGCGACACGCCGAACAGCGCCTGCGCCTCGCCGTAGAAGGCCTCGACGCTCTCGAGCACTCGCAGCATCGGGCCGCCTCGGCCGGCCATGCCGACATCCCCAGCCGCGACCGCGCCACCCACGGGTTCTCTTTCAGGGCGTCGGGCGTGCCTTCGGCAATCACCTGGCCCCAATGGATCACCGAGATGCGATCGGCCAGGCTGAACAGGAATGACATGTCGTGTTCGATCACCACGATCGTGACGCGGCGCTTCAATTCGAGCACCAGGTCGCGCAAGCGCGCCGTGCCCTCTGCGCCGAGGCCGGCCGTGGGCTCGTCGAGGAACAACAGCCGCGGTTGCGCGGCCAGCGCCACGCCGATCTCGAGCGCACGCCGTTCGCCATACGACAGCCGGGCAGCGGGCACGTGCTCCTTTCCGGCCAGTCCGACACTCGACAACACCTGAGCGGCCTGATCTTGCGCGGCGCCGTCGCGGCCGAGGTCGCGCCACATCGACAAACCGCTTGCCCGTACCGCGGGCAGTGCCAGCAGCACGTTGTCGAGCGCGGTCTCGTCGTTGAACAGGTTCATCGTCTGGAACGACCGCGCCAGCCCTTTGAGCGCGATTCGGCGCGGCGACAGCCCGGTGATGTCGACACCCTCGAACACCACGCTGCCACGATCGGGCCGGTAGCGCCCGGTGAGCACGTTGAAGCAGGTGGTCTTGCCGGCGCCGTTCGGCCCCATGATGCCGGACAGCCGGCCTTCGTCGAAGGCAAGCGACACGTTCTCCAGCACCACCTGGTCGCCGAAGCGTTTGTGCAGCCCACGGGCTTCGAATAGCGCCATCGTCAGGCCACCTTGGCAGCCGGCGCCGGTGCCGGCGCGTGGCGCCGCGCGAAGCGCGCGCGCAGCGACTGCCACAGCCCAGCCACACCATCGGGCTGGAACAGCACCATCACGACGAACAGCAGGCCGTACCAGAGCAGCCAGGTCTCGGTGTAGGCGCCGAGCAGGTCGCGCGCGAGGATGAACACCAGCGCACCGATCACCGGCCCCCAGAAACTGACGAGGCCACCACCGATCAGCACCATCATCACCACGAAGCCCGACTGGTGCAGGCTCATCACGTTGGGGTAGGCCGACTGCTGCGCCAGCGCGAACAGCCCACCGGCCAGGCCGGCGATGCCCGACGAGATGACGAATGCCAGCCACTTGTACAGCCACACCGGGTGCCCGACGAAGGCGGCGCGCATCTCGTTTTGCTTGATCGCGCGCAGCACGCGGCCGAACGGCGAGTGCACCAGCCGCCACAGCGCCACCACGCACAGCGCGAACACCGCCAGCGCGAAGTAGAACAACGCCTCGTTGCTGGCCAGCGGCACGTCGGTGAAGCCGAGAGCAAGCACCGGGCGCTTGATGTTGAGCAAGCCGTCCTCGCCGCCGGTGAGGCCGTGCCACTTGACCGCCACGAACCAGGCGACCTGGCCGAACGCGATGGTCAGCAGCGCGTAGTAGATGCCGCGCCGATGCGAGATGAATGCCGCGACCGCCGCGCCGAACAGAGCAGCCGCCAGCACAGCCGCGGCAAGCGCCAGCCACAGGCCGCTGCCGGCGCGCAGTTGCAGCAACCCGAACGCGTAGGCCCCGATGCCGAAGTACGCACCATGCCCGAACGACGGCAATCCGGCCTGGCCGAGCAGCAGGTTGTGGCCGAGCGCGAACAGCATCCAGATCATCACCTCGAGCGCGAGGTACTGGTACAGCCCCACCTGCTTGAGCCACAGCGGCGTGCTTGCCATCAGCGCGAACGTCAGCAGCATCGGCGCCGTGATCAGCGGGGCGTGTCGGGGCGGCGCGGGTGGCATCGGCGGGTGGGTGAAACGACATCTGGACAGAATGGAATGTATGTTCTATTCTGGGAGCGTGCAAGAACGTGTATTCCACTAGAGCCACGATGACCGCGGCGACGTTCGACGAACTGAAAGAGGCGATCGCGGGCGCCTACCCGGCGCTGCCCAAGCAGCTGCAGCGCATCGCGCGCTTCGCACTCGACCGGCCCAACGAGCTGGCGCTCGGCACCGTGGCTGCGGTGGCCGAGGCGGCCGGCGTGCAGCCGTCAGCGATGATCCGCTTCGCCAACGCGCTCGACTACGGCGGCTTCTCGCAGATGCAGCAGGTGTTCCGCGAGCACCTCGTCGAACGCTCCACCAGCTACCGCGATCGCATCGCGCAGCTGCGCCGCAGCAGCGGCCGCCCCAAGGGCGAGGGCGGCGTGCTGCACCAGTTCGTCAGCGATGCCGTGGCCGAGCTCGGCCAGCTCGACGACAGCGTCAAGCAAACCGATCTGCACGCCGCCGTGATGTTGCTGTGCCGCGCCGAGCGCGTGCACGTGCTGGCGCAGCGGCGCGCGTTTCCGATCGCGGCCTACCTCACCTATGCGCTCGGCCGGCTCGAGCTGCGCACGCAGCTGCTCGACGGCATCGGCGGCATGCTCGACAACGGCCTGCGCAGCATCGCGCTGCGCGACCTGCTGCTGGTGACCAGCTTCCACAGCTATTCGCCGGAGGTGGTCGATGCGGCGGCCGCGGCGCACGCGCGCGGCGTGCCGGTGATCGCCATCACCGACAGCGCGTTCTCGCCTTTGAAGGCCTCGGCGCGCGTGTGCTTCGAGCTCGGCGGTGGCAGCGAGCCTGCCTTCCGTTCGCTGGTGGCGCCGTTGTGCCTGGCGCAGGCACTGGTGGTGGGCGTGGGCCATCGGTTGGCGGAGGTGGCAAGCAAGCCGGCGCCCAAGCGGCGTCGCAACGGAGCAACCTCGTGAGCAGGCCCACACGCACCTTCGATGTGATCGGCGTCGGCCGTGCCGCGGTGGACCTCTATGGCGAGCAGATCGGCGGCCGGCTCGAAGACATGCAGTCGTTCGCCAAGTACCTCGGTGGCTCGCCCGCCAACACGGCGGTCGGTGCCTCGCGGCTCGGCCTGCGCGCGGCGATGCTCACGCGCGTCGGCGACGAGCACAACGGCCGTTTCGTGCGTGAGACTTTGGCCGCCGAAGGTGTGGATGTATCGCAGGTTCGCACCGACCCCAAGCGATTGACCGCGTTGGTGTTCCTCGGCATCCGCGACCACGACACGTTTCCGCTGGTGTTCTATCGCGACCACTGTGCCGACATGGGGCTGTGCGTCGACGACGTCGACGCGGCCTTCATCGCCTCCGCGCATGCGCTGCTGATCTCGGGCACCCACCTGTCGCAGCCGCAGACCTACGAGGCCTGCATGGCGGCCATGCAGGCGGCGCGCGCCGCCGGCACACGCGTGGTGCTCGACATCGACTACCGGCCGGTGTTGTGGGGGCTGACGTCCCCCGGGCTGGGCGAGCAGCGCTACGTGCGCTCCGATCGCGTCAGCGAACACCTGCAGACCGTGTTGCCGCTGTGCGACCTGATCGTCGGCACCGAAGAAGAAGTTCACATCGCGGGGGGCAGCCCGGAGAGCCTGGCGGCACTGCGTCGAATTCGCGGAGCTGTCGAATGCGCTGATCGTGATGAAGCGCGGCCCGATGGGCTGTGTGGCATTTCCCGCCGCGATCCCCGAGCGCGTCGACGATGGCGCGGCGGGCCCCGGTTTTCCGGTCGAGGTGTTCAACGTGCTCGGCGCCGGCGACGCCTTCATGGCGGGCCTGCTGCGCGGCTGGGTGCGCGACGAACCGCTGGCCAATGCGCTGCGCTACGCCAACGCCTGCGGCGCGCTGGTGGTGTCGCGGCACGGCTGCGCACCGGCGATGCCGAGCTGGATCGAGCTGAGCCATTTCCTGGCGCATGGCTCGCCGACTACGCGGCTGCGCGAGGACGTGTTGCTCGAACGTATCCATCGCGCCACCACGCGAACGCGGCGCTGGCCATCGCTGGCAGTGCTGGCGTTCGACCACCGCAGCCAGTTCGACGAACTGGCGCGGTCGCACGGCGCCAACGGCGAGCGCATCGCCGCCTTCAAGCAACTGGTGGCCGACGCGGCGCAACGGGGCTATGCCGACGCGCAGCGCGACATCGGGGGCGCCGCCGCGTTGCCGTCACGCGGTGTGATCGTTGATGGCCGTTTCGGTGGCGCGCTGCTGCCGCGGCTCACGGGCCACGGCGGCTGGGTCGCGCGGCCGGTCGAAGTGCCGGGCTCGCGGCCGTTGGCGTTCGAAGCGGCTGATGGCCTGTGGGCAGAACTGCGCAGCTGGCCCGCCGAGCACGTGATCAAGTGCCTGCTGAGCCACGACCCCGACGACGAGACCGCGCTCGCCGCCCGTCAACTCGCCACGCTGGCCACTCTCGCGCGCGCATGCCACACCACCGGCCACGAGTTGCTGGTCGAGGTGATTCCACCGACCGAAGCGCGCAGCGACGCCCGCACGCTGGCCCGCGCACTGGCGCAGGTCTACGAGGCCGGCGTGTTTCCCGACTGGTGGAAGCTGCCGCCGCCTGATGGTGATGCGGCGTGGCGCGAGATCGCAGCGGTAATCGGCGCTCACGATCCGCACTGCCGCGGTGTGCTGCTGCTCGGGCTGGGCGCCGCCGAGGCCGAGCTTGCCGAAAGCTTTCGCGTGGCCGCCACGCAGCCGATCTGCAAGGGCTTCGCGATCGGCCGCTCGATCTTTGCCGACGCTGCGGCCGGCTGGTTTGCCGGCACGCTCGATGACGCCGGCGTGGTCGAGCAGGTGGCCTCTCGCTACCAGCGCCTGATCGAGCGCTGGTGCGAGGCGCGTGCCGGAGCCGAACAACCTCTTTAGCGAACGGAGACCACTCCGACCTTTTCACCCAGGAGACATTCACCATGGAACAGAACCGCAAGACCACCCGCCGCCAGGTGCTGAAGGCTTCGGCCGTGGCCGTCGCCGGCACCACGCCGTTCTTCGGCCCGTGGACCCACAACCGCGTGTGGGCGCAGGCCGCGCAGGCCAAGCCACTGGTCATCGGGCTCACGATGGACAACTCGGGCCAGTACGCGGCCAGCGGCGGCGAAGAGCGGCTGGGCGCGATGATGGCGATCAAGGAGTTCAACGACAAAGGCGGCGTGCTCGGCCGCCGCATCGAGGCCGTGCACATGGACACCGAGACCACGCCGGCCACCGGCTCGCGCGTGGCCGAACGCATGATCACGCGCAACGAGGCGGCGTTCCTGATCGGTGCCGTGCACTCGGGCGTGGCCAACGCGATCTCGCAGGTGGCGCAGAAGTACGGCTGCATCTTCCTGAACACCAACTCGAGCTCGCCCACCGAATCGGGCAAAGATTGCCACCGCGTGAAGTTCGTGTGGGACGGCAATGGCACCAACTTCGCGCAGGCGATCGTCAAGAACGCGATCCGCGCCAGTGGCAAGGAATGGGTGCTGCTGACCAACGACTACGTGTGGGGCCACAACACGTCGAAGGCCACGCGCACGGTGGTCGAGGCCAACGGCGGCAAGGTCGTCGACGAGCTGCTGGTGCCGCAGAACACGCGCGATTTCTCGTCGTACCTGCTCAAGTTGCAGCAGCTCAAGCCGGCAGTCGTGGCCACCGCGATCGGCGGCGACGACATCAAGGCACTGCGCCAGCAGGTGGTGCAACTCAAGCTCAACAAGAGCGCCGCCTGGATCAACAATCAGCAGGACTGGCCCGACGTCTACGGCCTGGGGCCGGAGGCGATCTTCGGTGTCTTCGGCACCACCTGGTACTACCGGCTCGACCTGCCGGGCGTCAAGGAGTTCGTCGCCGCGTACCAGAAGCAGTACCCGGGCATGGCGATTCGCGTGCCGGGCAACGTGTATCACAACGGCTACATGGCCACGCGCGAGCTGCTGCGCTGCGTGGAGGAGGCCGGCACCACACAAAACATCGCGGTGATCAAGAAGCTCGAGGGCCGAAAGATGAGCGCACGCGACCGCCTGCAGCATCACGACGCCTGGATCGACCCCAACACGCACCAGTGCCAGCAGACCATCTACATGGCGAGCTACAACGACACGCCGGCAGAGAAGGACGACATCTTCAGGATCCTCGCCAACGTCGACCCGAAAGAGGTGCAAGACGGCGACAGCGCGGGCGCCTGCAAGCTCGAGAGCTACGACGCGACGCCGAGCTACCAGGTCTAGTCGAAGCGGGCATGCCCATGATCGGCAACCTGCTGCCGCATCTCGTCAACGGCATCTCGTTGGGACTGCTGTTCGCGCTGATCGCGCTCGGCTTCATGCTGATCGTGGGCGTGATGGAGACCATCAACCTGGCGCACGGCTCGTTGTTTGCACTGGGCGCCTATGTGGCGCTGTTCATCGCGGCGCCGCGGCTCGGATGGTTTCCGGAGCTGCAGGCGGCGTATCTCGGATTGCCGATCGGCACGCGTTATGCGCTTGCGCTGTTCATCGCCCCGTTGATCGTCGGCCTGTTCGGCTTGCTGCTCGAGCTGTGCCTGCGGCGTACCTATGGGCGTGATCCGCTGTATGGCCTGCTGCTCACGTTCGGTGCGGCGCTGGTCATCGAAGAGCTGATCCGGCTGACGTGGGGATCGACCGAGAAGCAGCTGCCGCTGCCGGCGGCGATTTCCGGTGCGTTCGTGTTCGACGGCCTCATCTACTCGAGCTACCGGGTCTTCGCGAGCCTGTTCTCGATCGTGTCGATCGTCGCGCTGTGGTTGTTCCTCGAGAAGACGCCCTATGGCGCCATCATCAAGGCAGGCGCGCACGACAGCGAGATGGTGCGTGCCCTGGGCATCAACCTGCCGCGGCTGCGCGCCGCGGTGTTTGCGCTCGGTGTGGCGCTGGCCGCGCTGGCGGGTGTCGTGATGGCGCCGATCTGGGGCATCCGGCCGCACGTGGGCGTCGACGCCGTGGTGCCGGCTTTCCTGATCATCGTGCTCGGTGGCGTCGGATCCTTGTGGGGCGCGGTGCTGGCCGGGCTGCTGGTGGGCATGGTGGTCGGGCTGGCGGGCGCCTATGCGTCGGAGTGGTCACTGATGTCGATGTACCTGTTGTTCATCGCCGTCGTCACGTTCCGCTCGCGCGGCCTGTTCGGCAAGAAGAGCGTGCTCGACGCATGAATGCGATGAAGCCGTTGCAAGGAAAGGTCGCGCTGGTCACCGGCGCTGGCGGCACGATGGGCCGCGCGGTCGTGCAGGCGCTAATCGACGATGGCTGCCGCGTCGGCGCGATCGACCTGAACCAGGGCGCGTTCGCGACACTGCAGCTCGCGCACGGCGATGCGGTGTGCGCGGTGGCATGCGACATCGGCGACCCCGCGCAGGTGCAGCGTGCGCACCGCACGGTGGTGGACGCACTCGGCGAGGTGGATATCCTGGTCAACAACGCCGGCATCCTGTCGAACAACAAGCTGCTCGCCACGCAACTCGACGAGTGGCGCCGCGTGCTGGCGGCCAACCTCGACGGCGCGCTGTTCTGGGCGCAGGCCGTGGTGCCGGCCATGAAGGCGCGACGCTGGGGGCGCATCATCAACACCAGCTCGCTGGCCGCCAAGACCGGCGGCCTGACCGCAGGCACCGCCTACGCGGTTTCCAAGGGTGCGTTGGGCGCGCTGACGTTCTCGCTGGCGCGCGAACTGGCGGGCGACGGCGTGACGGCCAACGCGATCGCGCCGGCCTACGTGCGCACGCCGATGGTCACTGAGCAACTGAACGAAGCACAACGCCAGGCGCTGCTCAAGCAGATTCCGGTGGGGCGCTTCTGCGAACCGGAGGAGTTTGCGCATGCGGTACGCTTTCTCGCCTCGCCGCTCGCCGGCTTCATCACCGGCGAGATCCTCGATCTGAACGGTGGCCTGCTGATGGACTGATGCGATGACGATCGCGCTGCACGACCAGACTCCGAATCGCCTGTTCGACCTGCGCGGGCGGGTGGCCTTCGTGCCCGGCGGCTATGGCGGCATCGGCGAGGCCATCGTCTGGGGGCTGGCGCTGGCCGGTGCCGAGGTGGTGGTGGCAGGCCGCAGTGCCGACAAGGCGCAGGCGCTGGCTCAACGTTTGCGCGACGCGGGCCTATCGGCACACGCCCTGGCGATGGACGCGCACGCCGTCAGCGACATCCGCGCTGCGGTTGACAGCGTTGTCGAACGCTGTGGCGCGCTCGATCTGCTGGTCAACTGCATCGGCATGCAGCGCGAGCAGCGAATCGGCGACCTGACCGAGGCTGCATTCGACGAGGTGGTGCAGGTCAACTTGAAGGCGGCGGTGTTCCTCGCGCAGGCGTGCGCGGCTCAGCAGGCCACCGGTGCGAAAGCCGGGCGCCTGCCGGGCCGGCAGGTGCACGTGCTGTCGGTGCGCGCGATGCTGGGCATGCGCGACCGCGGCTACACCGCCTACTGCGCCACCAAGGGAGCACTGGTGACGATGATCCGCCAGCACGCGGTGGAGCTGTGTGCGCACGGCATCACCGTCAACGGGGTGGCGCCGACCGTCGTGCGTGGCGAGATGGCGCGCCACTGGCTCGACAACCCGCAGACGCACCAACGCCTGCTGGAGCGCATTCCGCTCGGACGCGTCGCCGAACCGCAGGACGTGGTCGGCGCGACGCTGTTCTTCTGCAGCCCCGCAGCGTCGTTCGTGACGGGCCAGGTGCTGTACGTGGACGGCGGCATCACCGCGACCCAATAGACAGCGGCTCCTGGGGGACGCTCGCTACCGCGGGTCGATGCCCGACACGCGCCAGATCACGTCACCCACGTCGTCGGCCACCAGCAGCGAGGCGCCGTCGGGGCCAATGGCCACGCCGACCGGTCGACCATAGGACTCCTGTTCGTCCGGAGCGAGGAAGCCGGTCAGGATGTCGCGCGGCGGCCCGCAGGGGCGCCCGTCGGCGAACGGCACGAAGATCACCTTGTAGCCGCTGAGCGTGCTGCGGTTCCAGGAGCCGTGCTGCCCGACGGCCATGCCGTCGGGAAATCCGGGCAGCGTGCCGGCGGGCAGCCAGCACAGGCCCAGCGATGCGGTGTGTCCACCGAGCGCGTAGTCAGGCGTGATCGCCTTGGCGACCGCGGCCGGATCCTGCGGCACCCGGTCGTCCACCGTCTGCCCCCAGTAGCAATACGGCCAGCCGTAGAAGCCGCCGTCGCGCACCGAGGTCAGGTAGTCGGGCGGCGTCTCGTCGCCCAGGCCGTCGCGCTCGTTGACCACCGTCCACAACACGCCGCTGCGCGGCTCCCAGGCCAGGCCCACGGGGTTGCGCAGGCCGCTGGCATAGATGCGGCTGGCGCCGCTGGCCAGATCGAGCTCGACGATGCACGCGCGGCCTTGTTCGACCTCCATCCCGTGGTCTGCGATGTTGCTGAGCGAGCCGACGCCGACGTAGAGCTTGCGCCCGTCGGGGCTCGGCAGCAGGCTGCGCGTCCAATGCCCGCCGGGCTTGAAGGGCGTCAACTTGCGCGCCGGCGCGGTGATGCGCGTGGTGCCCGGCGTGTACGGGAAGGCGACCACGCCGTCGGTGTTGCCGACATAGAAGGTGTCGCCCAGCAGCGCCATGCCGAACGGCTGGCTCAAGCCCTCGAGAAACGCCTCGCGTGTCTCGGCCACGCCGTCGCCGTTGGTGTCACGCAGCAGCGTGATCCGATTGGGGCTTGCACCCACGGCGGCGGCACGCTTCAGCGTGCTGACCATCGCGTGGTCGAACACCGACCGCGGCTGCGCGGGCATGAACAGCGCTTCAGCCACCGTGACGTCGCCGTTGGGCAGCACGTGCAGCCAGCGCGGGTGCTTCAGGCCGCTGGCGAACGCATTGACCGTGAGGCCGGGTGCCGCAATCGGCGCCTGCCCCGGCACCCAGCCCCGGGCCGTGGGCATCTTGAGCGTGGGGATGCGGCCTTGCGGCCTGGCCGCGGGAATGGTCGGGGTGGTGCCGAGCGCCTGCTGGTGCACGCTGCCCTGCAGCCGTCGCCACCGGATCGCCGCGTCGCCGACCAGCGCGACCATCTGCGCGAAAACGCCCGAACGACTCATGGCAGCCTCCCTTTGGCCGCGCATGTTAAGCAGGAATCGCCTGTCAGGCTGAAGGGAAGTCGAATCGGTTCATCGCGCCGAACGCCGGCATGCACGGGTGCGGCTCGAAGCGCGTGCGGCAGTCGATGACCGCGGGCAACTTGCTGGCGAGGGCGCGATCGATCGCCGCAGCCACGTCGCCTGGCGTGTCGACCGTATCACCGTGGCAGCCGAAGCCGCGCGCGATCGCCGCGTGATCGGTGCCCGCGAGGTCGGTTGCGAACTCGAAATCGAACTGACGCCGCTGGCCGGCGCGGATGATGCCCCACGCGGCGTTGTTGTGGATCAGCGTGACGACCGGCAACTGATAGCGCCGTGCCGTGTCGAGCTCCTGCAGCGTGAAGCCGAACGAACCATCGCCGGTGATGTTGAAGACCGGCCGGCCGGGGTGCGCGAGCTGCAGCGCCAACGCAAACGGCAGGCCATAGCCGAGCTGGCACATGCCGGGATCGTGGAACCGGGTGCGAACGTCGTGCACCGGTGTCAGGTCGTTGCTCCAGAAGCTGGTGTGGCCACCGTCGAAGACGGCGAGCGCGTTGCGCGGCAATGCGCGACCGATCGCGCCAGCGAGGGCGGCCGGATGCATGGGCCTGGCGTCGTCGGCGCCGAGTGCGGCGAGTTCGCGCTCGTACGCCATGCGCAGCGCCCGCAGCCGCGGTAGCCACTGTGCGTCGACCGACGGCAGCGGTTCGGCGCCGAGGGCATCGAGCAGATCGATCGCCGCGGCGCGAGCGTCGGCTTGCATGCCCAGCGTGTGCAGCGCCGGCTCGCCGAGCGCCGAAGGGTCAATGTCGACATGGATGTGCTGCTGCGAGCGCCGCACGAACGGACCGTGTTCGTCCCACAGCCAGCTCGAGTACCGGCAGCCGAAGGCCAGCACCAGGTCGGCCTGCGCGAACGCCGTGCGCACCGGCTCGCCGGCGATCAGGCCGCCCTGGCCGATGAAGTGCTCGCTGTCGCTCGCCACCAGCCCCAAGCCCATCTGCGTGGGCACGAGCGGTGCGCGCAGCCGCCGCGCGAGTTCGTGCAGTTCGTGCTGGGCGTGTGCCGCGACCGCGCCGCCGCCGGCGACGATCAACGGCCGCTGCGCGGCACGCAGCAATGCGGCCGCCTCGCTCACCCATGCGGCGGCCGGGCGCGGCCCGGCGACGCTGCGGTAACGCGCCGGCGCGAGCTGAAATTCGTCATCGGCAAACTCGCAGGCTTGCGCGAGCACGTCTTGCGGGATGTCCAGGTGCACCGGCCCCGGCCGCCCGCCCAGGGCCTGGCGAAACGCCGTGCGCACCAGCTCGGGAATGCGGCGTGCGTCGTTGACCACCGCGTTCCACTTGGTCAACGGCGCGAACATGGCACGCGTGTCGATGTCCATGAACATGCCGCGGTGCGGATAGGCCGCGGCGCGGTGCTGGTTGGTGGTGATCAGCAGTGCGGCGAGGTGGTTGTTGAACGCCACGCCCGCGCCCGCCGCGAGGTTGATGCCGCCGGGCGCCATCTCGCCCAGCGCCACCGCGACGCGGCCGCTGCCGGCAAACATCGCGGCGGCCATCATGGCGCCCGAGGCTTCGTGGCGCACGCCGGTGAAGCGGACCTGCGGCGTCAACGACAGCGCGTGCATCAGCGGCGTCAGCTTGCCGCTGGCGATGCCGAACACGTGGCCCACCTGCTCGGCGCGCAGGGCCTCGAGCAACGCTTGCGCGCCGCTCAGTTGCATGCGGCCACCTTGCGCTTCACTCTTCGGCCTTGAAGCCGGTGGCCTTGACGATCGGCCCCCAGTGCGCGATGTCGGCCTTCAGCATCGCTGCGAACTCTTCGGGCGACTGGTGCTGCGCGACCAGGGCGTTCCTGGCGAGTGCCTCCTGCAACTCGGGCGACTGCAGACCCTCGCGCACCTGCGCGTTCAGGCGCTGCACGACGTCGGCCGGCGTCTTGGCCGGCACGAACCAGCCGAGCCACTCTTGCAGCGCGATGTCGGGGTAGCCCTGCTCGGTCAGCGTCGGCACCTCGGGGATGAACGGCGAACGCTTCGGGCTCGTCAGCGCCAGCGAGCGCAGCTTGCCGGTCTTGATTGACGGCAGCACTTCACCGAGCACGTTGAAGCTCACCGGCACCTGGCCGCCGAGCAGGTCTTGCAGCAGCGGGGCGCCGCCGCGGTAGGGCACGCTGTTGAAATCGAACTTCGCCGAGCGCTGCAGCATCATGCCGGCGAAGTGCAGCGCCGAGCCCGCGGCGGGGATGCCGTACACCGCCTGCTTGGGGTTGGCGCGTGCCCACACGATGTAGTCGGCCACCGTCTTGATCTCGGCGGGCAGGCCGGGGCCGGCGGTGAACGAGTAGACGTAGCCGCACAGCGTGCTGACCGGCACGAAGTCGGCCACCGGGTCGTACGGCAGCTTGCTGTAGATGTGCGGGTACAGCGACATGATCGAGCCCGGGATCTGCAGGATCGTCTTGCCGTCGGGCGCCGCGCGCTTGACGTACTCCACCGCGATGCGCCCGCCGGCGCCGGGCCGGCTGTCGAGCAGCAGCGACTCGGCATATTTGCCGCGCAGCTTCTCGGCCAACGGACGCGCCACCATGTCGCCCATGCCGCCGGGCGGAAAGCCCGAGACGACGAAGGCATTGCCCGCAGTTTGTGCTTGCGCCAGGCGCTGCCCCGCGGCCAGCGACGCCGCGGCCAACAGAAGGTTTCTGCGATGAATCATGAGGTCCCCCGACGGTCGGCGACGTGCGGCCGAATGCTCTTGATGGGCGCCGAGCCGGCGCGGCCCGGCAGCGGCGTGATCTCCAGGCGTGCCGCGTCGCCGAGGATCACGCGCGCGGTGCGCTCGAAGTGCGCGTGCAGCAGCGTCACCGCCAGATCGGCGTCACCGGCCACCGCGGCATCGAACAAGGCCTGGTGCTCGCCCTTGACGCCGCGCTTGCGTGCGAAGGCCTTGGGTGCCGACAGGCGCCGGTAACGATGGTGCTGGTCGGCGAGTTGGTCGCAAAAGCCGAGCAGCCAGCGCGAGCCGCAGCCGGCAATCAGCGCGCGGTGGAAGGCCCGGTGCAGCGGCTCCCACAACGGGTTGTCTTCGAAACGGTCTTCGCTCAGCGAGCGCGGCGTGCGCGCCAGGCGGTGGTGCGCCAGCACCAGCGCTTCCTCCCACGCGGCGTCGCGCGCGGCAATCGATTCGCGCAGCGCGATCTCCTCGAGCCAGCAACGCGTTCGCGTGATCTCCACCAGGTCGGCCGCGCTGACCTCGCTGACCGCGAAGCCGCGCTGCTCGCGCCGCTGCACCAGGCCATCGGCGACCAGGCGGTTCAGCGCCTCGCGCAGCGGCGTCTGGCCGGTGGCGTAGCGGTCGCACAGCGCCTCGATGGCCAGCCGGCCACCCGGCTCGTGCAGGCCGGCGAGCACGTCGGCGCGCAGCTGGTCGTACAGCGTCGTCGCCAGCGTGGAGGCGCCGTTGGCGGCGAGCGGGCAGGGCATGCGTGCGGGCCATCGTGGCGGCTATTTTGTGCCTTAATCCGACGAATTGCCAGTTTTATATATAAACTCGCGCAAACCCGACGGCGACCCCATGGCTTCACCCTGGATCGCGGCGCTGCGCAGCGTCGCACTCAACGTGCCCGACCTCACCGTCGCGGAGAACTTCTACACCCGCATCTGGCATCTCGACGTCGCGGCGCGCCGCGACGGCGCGCTGTATCTGCGCGGCACCGGCAGCGACGCCTATCTGCTCGCGCTGCATGCGCGGGGGCCCGCAGGTGCAGATTCGCGAGGTGACGCTGCGCGCGCGCAGCGAAGCGGCGCTGCACGAGGTGGCGGCCGCCACGGTGCGCGCCGGCGGACGCGTGCTCGCGCCGATCGCGCCGCTGGACGATCCGGCCGGCGGCAACGGCCTCACGGTGCGCGACCCCGACGGCCGTTTGTTCCAGGTCGTGCACGGCGATGCGCAGCGTGCGGATCCCAGCAGCGTGAGAGATCGACCGCTGCGCCTGGCGCACGCGGTGCTCAACAGCCACGACGTCGCGGCGGCGCAGCGTTTTCTCGAAACCGCGCTGGGCTTCACGCTGGCCGACCGCACGCGGATCATGGCCTTCATGAACTGCAACCGCGACCATCACAGCCTCGCGCTCGGCGACACCGACAACGACGCGCTGAATCACATCGCGTTCCTGATGCCCGACCTCGAGTCGGTGATGCGCGGCGGCGGCCGCATGAAGGACGCCGGCCATGCGATCGAGTGGGGCCCCGGTCGCCACGGGCCGGGCGACAACGCCTTCAACTACTTCATCGGCCCGTTCGGCGAGGTCATCGAGTACACCGCCGAGGTCGAGCAGGTCGACGACAGCTACCGCGTGCGCGGCCCGGCCGACTGGGCGTGGCCACCCGGCCGCGTCGACCAATGGGGCATCTCCGCGCCGCCGAGCGCGCGTCTGAAAGAGGCGCAGCGCACCGTGTTCTTCGTGCCCACTGCCTGAGGATTTCTTCGATGCGATTCACCACCTTTTCTCAACAAGGGCGCCCGCGCCTGGGCGTGGTCGACGGCGATGCCGTGGTCGACCTGAACGCCAGCCGCCCCGACGTGCCGGCCGACCTGCGCGCCGCGCTCGAAGCCGGTGTCGACCTCGCAGCCGCCGCGCGCGCTGCATTGGCATCGGCCGCGCCGCGGCTGCCGCTGGCCAGCCTGAGCCTGGCTCCGCTGGTGCCCGAGCCCGGCAAGATCGTCTGCCTCGGGCTGAACTACTTCGATCACGCCAAGGAGGGCGGCCGCGACAAGCCCGACTACCCGTGGTTCTTCTATCGCGGCAAGAGCTCGCTGCTCGGCCACGGCCACGCAGGGCTGGTGCCCAAGGTGTCGAGCCAAGTTCGACTACGAAGCCGAGATGGCGGTGGTGATCGGCACGCGCGTGCCGCGCCACGTGGCGCGCGCCGATGCGCTGAAGCACGTGTTCGGCTACAGCTGCTTCAACGACATGTCGGTGCGCGACTACCAGAAACGCACCGGTCAGTGGACGATCGGCAAGAACTTCGACGCCACCGGCGGCTTCGGCCCGGTGCTCGTCACGGCCGACGAACTGCCGCCCGGCGCGGTGGGGCTGCACATCGAAAGCCGCCTGAACGGCACCGTGATGCAAAGCGCCGACACCGCCGACATGATCTTTGCGGTCGACGAGACGATCGTGCTGCTGGCCGAGTGCATGACGCTCGAGCCGGGCGACGTGATCGTGATGGGCACGCCGGCCGGCGTGGGCCAGGCGCGCACGCCGCCGGTGTGGATGAAGGCCGGCGACGTGATCGAGGTCGAGATCGAGCGCATCGGCACACTGCGCAATCCGATTCGCAACGAACCGAGAAGCTCAGGCCTCGGGCGGCGGGGCATGACGTGATGGCGGACGCGCCCTTCGACGTCGCCATCGTCGGATTCGGTCCGAGCGGCGCGGTGGCGGCGGCCCTGCTCGGCCAGGCGGGTCACCGCGTCTGGGTGTGCGATCGTTCGAGCGAGGTGTACCCCAAGCCGCGTGCGATCGCGCTCGACCACGAGATCATGCGCGTGTTCCAGCAGCTCGGGCTCGCCGCGGCGATCGAGCCGCACACCGAGCCGTTCACCGACAGCTGCTACTACGGCGCCGACGGCCGGCTGATCCGGCGCATGACGATGGTGGCACCGCCGTATCCGCAGGCATGGACGCCATCGATGGTGTTCACGCAGCCGGCGGTCGACGCCGAGGTGCGCGCGGCGGTGGCGCGGCTGCCCAACGTGCGGGTCGAGCTGGGCGTCGAGGTCACCGGCCTGCAGCAGGATGCCGCAGGCCGCAGCGCTCACGCTCGCCGATGGCCGCCGCGTCGATGCGCGCTGGGTCGTCGCCTGCGACGGCGCCAGCAGCACGCTGCGTAGCCTGGCCGGCCTGACGCTCGAAGACCTCGGGTTCGACGAGCCGTGGCTGGTGGTGGACGTGCTCGCCAACGAGCGCGGCCTTGCCAAGCTGCCGCCGACCAGCGTGCAGTACTGCGAGCCGGCGCGGCCGTGCACGCTGGTGATCGGGCCGAAGAACCATCGCCGCTGGGAGATCTCGCTGAACGACGGCGACGACCCGCGCCAGGCCGAGACGACCGAGGGGACGTGGGCCTTGCTCGAGCGATGGATCACGCCCGCTGACGGCCAGCTGTGGCGCCAGGCGAGCTACCGCTTTCATGCGCTGGTGGCCCAGCGCTGGCGCGCGGGGCGCTTGTTCCTCGCCGGCGACGCGGCGCATCAGCAGCCGCCGTTCCTCGGCCAGGGCATGTGCCAGGGCATCCGCGACGTCGCCAATCTCGCGTGGAAGCTCGACGCGGTGATCAAGCGCGAGGCGGGCGAAGCCCTGCTCGACAGCTACGGCGTCGAGCGTGGACGCCACGTGCGCGAGCTGACGACGCGGCTGAAGAGCATCGGCGCGCTGATCGGCGAGCGCGACGCGGCGCGGGCCCACGCGCGCGACGAGCGCCTGCTCGCCGAAGCCGGCGGCAGCGGTGCGGCCGCAACCGCGCCAGGACGTGTTGCCGCGCCTGCAGGGCGGTGCGCTGGCGCGAGACGACAGCCCTGCGCGCGGCACGCTGTTTCCGCAACCGTGGCTGCGCCGCGAAGGCAAGCGCGTGCGCATGGACGACGTCGGTCGGCGCCGGCTGGCGCCTGGTGCAGCGCGACGTCGCGCCGGCACCTGACGCGGTGCTGCCCTGGGCTGCGCACGCTGTCGTTGCCTGATCTGAATGAAGCCGACGGTGTGCTCGCGGCCTGGTTTCGACGAGCATCGACTGCGCGGCTGCGCTGGTGCGACCCGACCACTATGTGTTCGGCACCGCGGCCGACCCTGCGGCCGTGCCAGGGCTGATCGCGCAAGCGCGCGCTGCACTGAACTGACGACAACGACTCTTCGAGGAGAACCCAGCCATGCGACGCCGACCCTTCACCCTCGCGCTGGCTGCCGGCATGTTCGCAGCCGGCGCTGCTGTGCGCGCGCAGGCCTGGCCCGACAAGCCGGTGCGCTTCGTGCTGTCGCAGCCGCCCGGGTCGGGCCCGGACAACGTCGCGCGGCTGCTCGGCGAGCGGCTGGGCGCGCTGTGGGGGCAGCCGGTCGTGATCGACAACAAGCCCGGTGGCCAGAACACCATCGGTGCACAGGCTGCCGCGCGCGCGCCCGCCGACGGCCACACGTTCTACTTCGCGACCACGGCCGCGTTGGTGACGAATGCCTACCTGTTCAAGTCGCTGCCCTACGACCCGCAGAAAGACTTCGTGCCGGTCGCGTTCATCGCCCGCAGCCCGTTCGGGCTGCTGGTCGAAGCCAACTCGCCGCTGCAATCGCTGCAGAACTTCGTCGACAAGGCCAAGGCCGAGCCCGGGCGCCTGACGCTCGGCAACGAGGGGCCGCGCACCTTCAGCGGCATGATCTCGCGCGTGCTGGCGGCGCGGCTGAAGATCGAGCCGCAACCAGGTGCCCTACGGATCGGTCGCGGTGGCGATACAGAACCTGCTCGGCGGACAGGTCGAGGCCATCGTCGCCGACCTGGCGTCCACCGCCGCGCTGGTGCGCTCGGGCAAGCTGCGGCTGCTCGCGGTGAGCTCGGCGCAGCGCGTCGCCGGCTTCGAGGCCGTGCCCACGCTGGCAGACACGCTGCCGGGCTTCGAGATGGTGGGCTGGTTCGCGATCGTCGCGCCGACCGGCACGCCGGCGGCCGTGGTGCAGCGCGTGAATCGCGACGTCAACACGCTGCTCGCCGATCGCGCGCTGGCCGATCGCATCGCGGCCATCGGGCCGATCGCCGATGCCAGCATGGGCGTCGAGCAAGTGGCGGCGTTCCTGCGCGCCGAACACCAGCGCTGGGCCGCCGCGACCCAGGAGATCGGCTTGCTGCCGGAGTGAACCCGGGCCAGGCGCTTTGCCGCCGTGTTGGCGGCGCACCCGGGGGCCTGGCCGGCTTCGACGGTCTGCATGTAGGCTCCGGGCATGGTTTCCGAACACATGCACGACGTCGCGATCGTCGGCCTGGGCGCCATGGGCGGCGCGGCCGCGCTCGAGCTGTCGCGCCGTGGCGCCGACGTGATCGGCTTCGACCGCTTCACGCCACCGCACGCCTTCGGCTCGTCGCACGGCGACACACGGATCATCCGCGAGGCCTACTTCGAGCACCCGGTCTACGTGCCGATGGTGCAGCGGGCCTTCGAGCTGTGGCGTGAACTGGAGCGTGTGTCGGGCGCCGCGCTGCTGCGGCAGACCGGCGGCTTGATGATCGGTGCGCCGGGTTGCGTGCTGGTGGAGGGCGCGCTGCGCAGCGCGCGGGTGCACGGCCTGGAGCATTCGGTGCTGTCGGCGGCCGACATCCGCGCGCGGTTCCCGGTGCTGAATCCGTCGCCCGACATGGTGGGCGTGTGGGAGCCGCGCGCCGGCGTGCTGTCGCCCGAGGCCTGCGTGGCGGCGCAGCTCGAGCAGGCGCGGCGCGGCGGCGCGACCTTGCACCTGGACGAGCCGGTGAGTCACTGGCAGGCCGAGCACGATCACGTCAGCGTCACCACCGGGCGTGGCCGCTTCCGCGCCAGGCAACTGATCATCAGCGCCGGCGCCTGGGTCGACACGTTGCTCCCGGGCATGCGGCTGCCGTTTCGCATCGAACGCCAGGTGCTGCATTGGTTCGAGCCCGTCGGCGACGCGAACGCTTTCAAGCCCGAGCGCTGCCCGATCCACTTGTGGCAGTTCGATGGCGAGCGCTTCTTCTACGGCTTTCCCGACATGGGTGCCGGCGTGAAGGCGGCGTTCCACCACGGCGGCGAAGCCACCACCGCGGCCGACGTGCGTCGTGACGTCACGCCCGATGAAGTGCAAGCGGTGCGTGCGGCGATGCGGCGGTTCGTTCCGGCGGCCGATGGGCGCCACCTCGCGTCGAGCGTGTGCCTGTACACCAACACGCCGGACGAGCACTTCTGGGTCGACCGCCATCCCGGGCAAACGAACGTGCTGGTCGCCAGCCCGTGCTCGGGACACGGCTTCAAGTTCGCGCCGGTGATCGGCGAGATCGTTGCGGACCTCGTGCAGCGACAAGCCGGTTCGCTTCGATCTCGGTCTGTTCCGCTGGCGGTGAAAGCGCTGATGCAAGCCGACGATTCGTTGTTCGCCGCGGGCCTGCAGCGGCTGGCCGAAGTGATCGCGCCAGGTGCCGGCCCTGTGGAGCGCGTGCAACGGCTCTCCGGCGGCGCGAGCCAGCAGACGTGGGCGTTCGACATCCGCGGTGCCACGGGCGGCGTGCCGCTCGTGCTGCGCCGTGCGCCCGCTGGCGCCGGCGAGCGTTCCAGCATGACGGCCGGCCTCGACGTCGAGGCTCGTTTGATCGCGGCCGCCAAAGCCGCGGGCGTGCCGGTGCCTGGCATCCGCCACGTGCTGCGCCCTGAGGACGGACTGGGCCAGGGCTTCGTGATGGACCGCCTGACAGGCGAGACGCTGGGGCGCCGCATCGTGCGCGATGCGCGCTTCGCGCAGGCGCGGCGCGTGCTGGCGCACCAGTGCGGGCAGGCGTTGGCGCGCATCCACGCGATGCCGACTGACGATGCTGCCAAAGACACTCCGGCTCGGCGGCCCGAGTGCCGAACTGCAGTTCCAGATCGAATCTGCACCGCAGCCACGGCACCACACGCCCGGTGTTCGAGCTGGCGTTCCAGTGGCTGCGCAAGCATTGCCCCGACGACGTGACGCCGGCGCTCGTGCATGGCGACTTTCGCAACGGCAACCTGATGGTGGGCGAGGGCGGCCTGGTGGGTGTGCTCGACTGGGAGCTGGCGCACCTGAGCGACCCGATGGAAGACCTCGGTTGGCTGTGCGTCAACTCCTGGCGATTCGGCGCCGTGAATCTGCCGGTGGGCGGCTTCGGCACGCTCGACGACTTGTTCGAAGGTTATGCCGCTGCGGGTGGGCAAGTGGACGCGCAACGCGTGCACTACTGGCAGGTGCTGGGCACGCTCAAGTGGGGCATCGTCTGCGAGGCGATGGCCCACGCGTGGCTGGCGGGGCACGAGCGCGACGTCGAGAAGGCGGCGATCGGCCGCCGCGCGTCGGAGTCCGAGATCGACCTGCTGGCGCTGCTGGCGCCACGCGAAAGCCGCTGATGCAGGACCGCCCGACGCCGCAAGAACTGCTCGAGGCCGTGGCCGCGTTCCTGCGCGACCACGTGGTGCCTGGCACCGCGAGCGGCCAGGTGGCCTTTCACGCGCGGGTGGCCGCCAATGCGCTCGACATCGTGCGCCGGCAGATGGCGCTCGCGCCGGCCGCGCACCAGCGCGAGCACGCTGCGCTGACGAAGCTGCTGGGTGCCGAACCTGGCCACGACGTGGTGCAACTGAACCGATTGCTCTGCGAACGCATCGCCAACGGTGCAATGGACCTCGACACGCCCGGCCTGGCCGATTGCCTGTGGCAGATCACGCTCGACAAGCTGGCGGTGGATCAGCCGAGCTACGAGACCTACGTGCGACACCAACGCGGCGCGTCGAGCGAGCGCAAGGACCCCTGAGCCATGGACTTCAACCTGCCTGTCGAGCTGACCGCGTACCTGGCCGAACTCGATGCATTCATCGAACGCGAGATCGTGCCGCTGCAGGCGCAAGACGACAACGAGCGCTTCTTCGACCACCGCCGCGAATGGGCGCGCACCGACTTCGACAACCAGGGCCTGCCGCGCCCGGAGTGGGAGGCGCTGATGGCCGAGGCCCGGCGGCGCGCCGACCGCGCGGGCCACCTGCGCTTCGGCCTGCCGCGCGAATACGGCGGCCGCGACGGCAGCCACCTGTGGATGGCGGTGATCCGCGAACACCTCGCAGCCAAGGGGCTGGGCCTGCACAACGACCTGCAGACCGAGCACTCGATCGTCGCCAACAACCCGCTGCGTGCTGGCGATCCGCGACTTCGGCACGCCGGCGCAGCGCGAAGCGTTCATCCCGGGCATGCTCGACGAAACCGTGCGCATGGCGTTCGGCCTCACCGAGCCCGCGCACGGGTCGGACGCCACGCACATGGAGACGCGTGCAGTGCGCGAGTCGCGCAGCGGCCGCGCGGGCTGGCTGATCGACGGCGAGAAGATGTGGACCACCGGCATGCACGTGGCCACGCATTGTGTGGTGTTCGCGCGCACCGGCGGGCAAGGCCGGCGACGCACGCGGCATCAGCGCGTTGCTGGTGCCCGCCAACGCCGACGGCGTGAAGGTCGAGGAGTACCTCTGGACCTTCAACATGCCCACCGATCATCCGCGCGTCAGCCTGACGCGTGTGTGGGTCGACGACGGCGCGCTGCTCGGGCCGCTCGACGGCGGCCTGGCCGTGGCGCAGCACTTCGTGCACGAGAACCGCATCCGCCAGGCGGCGTCGAGCCTGGGCGCGGCCGACTACTGCGTGCGCGAGAGCGTGGCCTACGCGCGGCAGCGCAAGCCGTTCGGCGAGGAGCTGGCGCGCAACCAGGGCATCCAGTTTCCGCTGGTGGAGCTGGCCACGCAGATCGAGATGCTGCGCCTGCTGATCCGCAAGACCGCGTGGCAGATGGACCAGATGCCCAAGCCCGAGGTCGAGAAGCGCCTGTCCGACAAGGTCTCGATGTGCAACTACTGGGCCAACCGCCTGTGCTGCGAGGCGGCCGACCGCGCGATGCAGGTGCACGGCGGCATCGGCTACTCACGCCACAAGCCGTTCGAGCACATCTATCGCCACCACCGCCGCTACCGCATCACCGAAGGGTCGGAAGAGATCCAGATGCGCAAGGTGGCCGGGCATCTGTTCGGCTACATGGGGCCCAAGCGAGTGTTGCCCTGAACATGAAACCTCTGGGCGCCGCACGTCACCCCCTGGCCCGCGAACGCACCATGTCAACATACGACAATCGTCGACCGGCGGATAGGAGGCTCCGATGGCCGTGAACAGAACAAGCGCAAGCCGAGGGCAACGCGCGCGGTGGATGGTGGCAACGTGCTGCGCCGCAGCGGCGCCGTGCGTGTCGGCGCAAGGCATCTACCCCGGCGACCTGTCCAAGGAGGGCTACAAGCTGCCCGGCGGGTTCGAGCCGGTGCTGCACCTGCGCACCTACTACTTCGGGCAGGAGAGCGTCACCGGGACAGAGAGCGAAGCATGGGCGGCCGGTGGCTGGGCCGGCCTGCGCAGCCCGTGGTGGGGCGATCTGTTCCAGGTGGGACTCGTCGGCTACACGTCGCTGAAGCTCTATGGCCCGGACGACAAAGACGGCACCCGGCTGCTGGAGCCGGGGCAGGATTCGTTCGCGGTGCTCGGCGAGGCGTTTGCCGCCGTGCGGCTGTTCGACCAGACGCTGACCGGCTACCGGCAGCTCATCAACCGGCCGTACATCAATCCGCAGGACAGCCGGATGGTGCCCAACACGTTCGAGGCCTACACGCTGACCGGGTCGGCGGCGGATGTGTCCTACACCGGCGGCTACATCACCAAGATCAAGATTCGAAACGCCGACAGCTTCAGCCGATGTCGAGTGCCGCGGGCGGCGCGCGGCGACCACAAAGGCGTGGCCTACGCGGGCGCGACCTGGGCCTTCGCCAAGGACGCGTATGTCCGGCTGGACGAGCAGTACGGCGTCGACGTGTTCAACACGTTCTACGTCGATGGCCAGGTATCCGATCGCGATCGGCGAACAAGACGTCGCTGGCACTGGGCGCCCAGTACACCGCGCAGAAGTCGGTCGGCGACGCACAGATCGGGTCGTTCTCGACCTGGGGTCTGGGCTTGCAGGCCGCGGTTGCGCACGGGCCGTTCGGCGGCCCAGCTGTACTACACGCAAACGGGCAAGGGGTTCGACACGCAGAACCCGTTCGGCGACCACGCGTCCTACCTCAACTTGATGCAGGTGGCTTTCAACACCGCCGGCGAGAAAGCCTGGGGCATCGGGGGCAACATCAATTTCGCCGGCCTCGGCGTGCCCGGGCTCACCGCCGCCGCCGTCTACGCCAGCGGCAGCGACCGCATCAACGCCGCCACGGGCGCAGCGATTGCCGACCGCAACGAGACCGACGTGCGGGTCGACTACGCGTTCGCCAAGGGCACCGCGCTGGAAGGGTTGGTCGCCACCTTGCGAAGCTCCTGGCTGCATCAGAGCGGTTCACCGCAGACGGCGCCGCAGTTGCGGGCCTACCTCAACTACGCGGTTCGCTTCTGACGCGACAGACCTGCCGGCTCAATCGTCGTCGATGTCGTCGGCCGCGGGCGGTGCCGCTCGAGTGCCGGCGGGCAGCACGGTGGCCACGCACGAGCCGAAGCCGATGCTGCGAAAGCCCGCCCGGGTGCAGCGGCCGACGAGCCGCACCGCGTCGCCGTCTTGCACGAACGTGCGTTGCTCGCCGTTGGACAGCGTGATCGGCCGCTTGCCGCCTTCGGTGAGCTCCAGCAGCGAACCGGCCTGCTCGGGTTGCGGGCCCGACAGCGTGCCCGAGCCGAACAGGTCGCCGTTGCTCAGGCTGCAGCCGTTCACCGTGTGATGGCTGACGAGCTGCGCGACGGTCCAGTAGGCCGCGTCGGCGAAGTTCGATCGGCTCACGCGATCGCCCGCCGAGCCGGCCTTGCGCATGGCCTCGGTCTGCAGCCAGACCTCGAGGTCGACGTCGAAGGCGCCGGCCTCGCGGTTGTGCGGCGAATCCAGGTAGGCCAGTGGCGCGGGGTCGCCGGCGGGCCGCACGAACGGCCGCCGGAACGGCGCCAACGCATCGAGCGTCACGATCCAGGGCGACACCGTGCTCGCGAAACTCTTCGACAGGAACGGGCCCAGCGGCTGGTACTCCCAGGCCTGGATGTCGCGCGCGCTCCAGTCGTTGAACAGCGCCAGCCCGAACACATGGTCTTCGGCCTCGGCGATGGCGATCGGCTCGCCCTGCGCGATTGGGGCGGCCGATGAAGATGCCGAGCTCGAGTTCGATGTCCAGGCGTTGCGACGGAGCCGAGCCGCGGCGTGTCGTCCTGCGGGCCCTTGATCTGGCCGCACGGCCGCGGGAAGGCGTGCCCGCTGACGTTGACGGTCGACGCGCGGCCGTGGTAGCCGATCGGCACCCACTTGTAGTTGGGCAGCAGCGGGTTGTCGGGCCTGAACTGCTTGCCCACCGCGGTGGCGTGGTGGATGCCGACATAGAAGTCGGTGTAGTCGCCGATCTGGCATGGCAGCCCCATCTGCGCACGCGCCATCGGCACCAGCGCGTCGCGCCAGCGTGTCTGCTGCGGGCTGCCCTTGCTCAAACCCTTGGAGAGGGCGCGCCGCATCTCGACGCGTGTCGGCGGTCGCAGTCGCATCAAGCGGTTCATCTCGTGCGTCTGCACCAGGCCGGCGCGGCGCAGGTCGAGCACCTGGTCGCCGATGGCCACGCCGATGCGCCAGTCGAGGTCGCTGGCTTCGCGAAAGCGCCCGAACGGCAGGTTCTGGATCGGGAAGTCGGTGGCCGGGTCGTTGGCCGACTCGACCCAGCTGGCGAGCGCCGGATCGTGGGTCTCGTCGATGCGAATGGCGCTCATCGTCACTTCACCTCGAGCACACCGCGACGAACCTGATCGCGCTCGATCGACTGGAACAGCGCCTTGAAGTTGCCTTCGCCGAAACCGTCGTCGCCCTTGCGCTGGATGAACTCGAAGAACACCGGCCCCAGCATCGTCTGCGAGAAGATCTGCAGCAGCAGCCGTGGCTTGCCATCCCTGGCGGAACCGTCGAGCAGGATGCCGCGTGTCTTCAGCTCGGCCACCGGCTGCCCGTGGCCCGGCAGGCGCTCTTCGAGCATCTCGTAGTACACGTCGTTGGGTGCCGTCATCAACGGCACACCGGCCAGCGAGAGGCTGTCGATCGTCGCCAGGATGTCGTCGGTGAGCAGCGCCACGTGCTGGATGCCCTCGCCGTTGAACTGCATCAGGAACTCTTCGATCTGGCCCGAGCCCCTGGACGACTCTTCGTTCAGCGGGATGCGGATCTTGCCGTCGGGCGCGGTCATCGCCTTCGAGGTCAAGCCCGTGTACTCGCCCTGGATGTCGAAGTAGCGGATCTCGCGAAAGTTGAACAGGCGCTGGTAGAACCCGGCCCAGAACGCCATGCGGCCGCGGTAGACGTTGTGCGTCAGGTGATCCACCACCTTCAGGCCATGGCCGAACGGATGCCGATCCACGCCCGGCATGAACTCGAAGTCGATGTCGTAGATCGACTTGCCGTCTTCGAAGCGGTCGATCAGGTACAGCGGCGCGCCACCGATGCCCTTGATCGCGGGCAGCCGCAATTCCATCGGGCCGGTGGGAATCTCCATCGGCTGCGCGCCGAGATCGAGCGCGCGTGCATAGGCCTTGTGCGCATCCTTGACGCGAAATGCCAGCCCGCATGCGATCGGGCCATGCTCGGCGGCGAAGTAGGCTGCCGCGCTCCTGGGCTCGCGGTTGACGATGAAGTTGATGCCGCCCTGGCGGTACAGCAGCACGTCTTTCGAGCGGTGCCGGGCCACCAGCGTGAAGCCGAGTTTCTCGAACAGCGGGCCCAGCGCATCGGCATCGGGCGATGCGAACTCGACGAACTCGAACCCCATCAGGCCCATCGGGTTGTCAAACAGGTCGGCCATGGCACATGCTCCGTGGTCTGCGCCCGCGGATGGTCGGGCGCAGGCGCACATTCTCCTGCCAAGGCCTGGCGGCCCGACAGGCGCGCGGCATCAGCGCCGCAGCGGACGGTCGTCGCGCTGACCTGGCTGTGCCGGCGAGCTGCTTCAGCGGCTGCGCGCCTGCAGCGGCGAGCCTTACGGCCTGGGCACGCCGTTGTCGTCGTCGAACCCAGGCACGCCGAGCAGCGCGCGCTCGTCCGGCGACTCGGGGCACATTCGCACCTCGCGCGAGTCTTCGACGCAGGTGGCGCCCGGAAAAGCCACGGCCTGCCAGGACGTGAGCTTGAAGCGCGAGGGTTGCGGTTCGCCGCCGGCACGATCGCTCGGCAGCAGGTAGGTGAAGAACTCGACAGAGCGCATGATGCGGTCCTGCTTTGCGCCTGGTTGGAAGTGCAGTTTCGTCCAGGTTGCGGCGGCGTGCAATAGCCGGCCAGGACGATGGGCGCGGGCGATGTCTGGCGCCCGCTGCAGTGCAGCAAGACATGCGATGCCGAGCCGGGCCGGCGGCGCCGGCGCCGGCCGCCGGTGCCGCGGCCTGCGCGGCTACGCGGCCAGCTTGTCGACTTCGCTGTGCGCGTCGACGCGCACGCGCGGCGATCGACGCCCACGAACGGCAGCGCCTGGTGTGCGCCTTTCCATCGTGATGACCGGGCTCAGGGCACGGCGGGGCTCGCTCCACGCGGGTTTGCGCGATAGCGACCAGACGGCTTCGGCAAGCGCCCCGAGCAGGGCCATGCACACCGCAATCAAAGCGACGAGGTAGACGACTGACAAGGCTTTCTCCGGTTGTGAGGGATCCGAGCGCACTGCGTGCCGGCGCCGACCGTTTGGCAGGCCGGTCGCGGCACCGCCATACATTCGGTTGCAGAGAGTCAGAACTTGATACCTCTTCGAGCCGATGTGCCGCTCCGGGCGAGCAGTCCGTCACGGCGCGCGAGGCGCTCCGACACGCGCCTGGCGCACAATGCGCGCCTTGCGCGTAACAGGAGGCGACCGTGAAGACCTATGCAGCGGAGTTTCTGGGCACGTTCTGGCTGGTGTTGGGCGGCTGCGGCAGCGCGGTGCTGGCCGCCGCTTTCCCGGAGGTCGGCATCGGCCTGCACGGCGTCTCGCTGGCGTTCGGGCTGACGGTGCTGACGATGGCCTATGCCATCGGCCACATCTCGGGCTGCCACCTGAATCCGGCGGTCTCGGTGGGCTTGTGGGTCGGCGGCCGCTTTCCGGCGGCCAAGCTCGCGCCGTACATCGTGGCGCAGGTGCTCGGCGGCATCGTCGCCGGCGCGGTGCTGTACGTCATCGCCAGCGGGCAGCCGGCTTCGATGTCACCAAGGGCTTCGCGTCCAACGGCTATGGCGACCACTCGCCGGGCGGCTACTCGCTGCTGGCGGCGCTGGTGTGCGAAGTGGTGATGACGATGTTCTTCCTGCTGATCATCCTCGGCGCGACCGACAAGCGCGCGCCGGCCGGCTTTGCGCCCATCGCCATCGGCCTGGCGCTGACGCTGATCCACCTGATCAGCATTCCGGTCACCAACACGTCGGTGAATCCCGCGCGCAGCACCGGCGTGGCGCTGTTCGTCGGCGATTGGGCGGTGGCGCAGCTGTGGCTGTTCTGGCTGGCGCCGATCGTCGGCGCGGTGCTCGGCGCGCTCACCTACAAGGCGGTCGCCAGCGAATCATCGTGACAGCGATCTGGCGCCCCATCACGGTCGAGCTGCTCGCGGCGCGGCCTGAGCGCCGTGCGACGTCTGGATCGTTGAACGCTTCGACTGACCACCGCATGGATTCCGCCGCCGAATCGAGCTTTGCCGTCCGCGCACGACGTGCCGATCGCCTACATGCAGCGCACCCGCGAGTACTACCTGGCGCTCGGCTACGGCGAGCCGTATCGATGGGCGCACTTCGCCGAGGTGCCGTTTCATCGCCTCGCCAAGCCGCTGGCGCTGTGCCGCATCGGCGCTCGTCACCACCGCGGCGCCGTATCGGCCCGAGTGCGGCGACCAAGGGCCGCGCGCTCCGTACAACGCGGCCGCCAAGTTCTACGCGTCTACTCGGGCGACAGCCGCGAGCGACCCCGACCTGCGCATCTCGCACGTGGCGATCGATCGCGCAGCACACCACGGCCGAGGACATCGGCAGCTACTTTCCGCTGGCTGCGATGCGCCGCTGCGCGGCGGCGGGCCGCATCGGCGCGCTGGCCGCACGCTTTCATGGCCTGCCGACCAACCGCAGCCATCGCGTCACGATCGATGTCGATTGCCCGAGGTGGTCGCGCGCTGCAAAGCCGACGCCGTGGATGCGGTGATCCTGGTGCCCAACTGCCCGGTGTGCCACCAGAGCGTGAGCCTGGCCGCGCGCGCGCTGGAGGCCAGCGGCATCGCCACCGTGGTGATGGGGTGCGCCAAGGACATCGTCGAGCACGTGGGCGTGCCGCGCTTGCTGTTTTCCGACTTTCCGCTCGGCAACGCCGCCGGGCGGCCGCTCGATGCTGATTCGCAGGCCGTCACGCTGGAGCTGGCGCTGCAGGTGCTCGAGTCGGCGCCCGCCGCGCGCACCACGGTGCAATCGCCGTTGCGCTGGAGCGCCAGCGCCGACTGGAAGCTCGACTACTGCAACGTGCAGCGCCTGTCGCCCGAGGAGTTGCAGCGCCGTCGCGCCGCGTTCGATGCCGGCAAGGCGCAGGCCCGGCAGGTACGTGCCGACGCTGCGCCAGGGGCCCGCGCAGGCGCCGACAATGGCGGCGGATGAGCGATATGCTGCGGCGTGGAGGCTAGCGGTCGATGTCACAGCAGGGCTTGCAGGTGAGTTTGGTTTTCAACGCCGACGATCAGGCGTGGATCCGGCGCGAGGGCATCGTGGTGCCGCGCTTCTGGCAGGGCCACGCAGCGGCGCCGGCGGTGGGCGACGTGGTGCGCTTCGGGCGGGCGGCAGTTCGTCATCCAGACGCGGGTGTGGGAGAGCGATGGCGAGTCGACGGTGCTGCGCCTGTTCGTGGGCGATGCCCGCGCCCAGAGCGACACCTCCTTCGGCAGTCTGTGACGGGTTGGCGCCACTGCGAGAGCACCGATGCCCGTGCCCTGGCTGGACCGTTCTGCAAAGCGTGCCATGGACGGAGGTGATCAAGAACGCGCCCAAGGTGGCCGACGGCGCGCGCAAGCTGTGGAGCTCGGTGGGCGGCAAGCCGCAGGCCGACGTGACGCCCGAGGCGGTGGTGCCCGCCGCGGCCAGCGCCCGACGCGCGGACCATGGCGGCCCTCGAGCCGCGCCTGAACGCCGACCGAGCGCGCGATCGCCGACCTGCAGGCGCAGATGTTGGCGTCGTCCGAGTTGATCAAGGCGTTGGCCGATCAGAACGCGTAGTTGATCCAGCGCATCGAGACCAACCGCGTGCGCTGGTGTGGCTGTCCGCGGCCGTGGTGGTGGTGGGCTGCCGTCGCCGTGGCGGCCTTGGGCTTGGCGTGGATGGGGAGACCAACGCATGTTTGATCTGAAGGGCCGCGTGGCCATCGTCACCGGTGGCAACGGCGGCATCGGCCTGGGCATGGCCAAGGGCTTGGCCAAGGCCGGTGCACGCGTGGTGGTGGCCGCGCGCAACAGCGAAAAGTCGAGCGCCGCGGTGCGCGAGCTGAAGGCGCTCGACTGCGACGCGCTGGCGCTCGCGGTGGACGTCACCGACCCGCGGTCGGTCGAGGCGCTCGTCGCCGACACGGTCCGAGCAGTGCGGCCGCATCGACATCCTGGTCAACAACGCCGGCATCAACATCCGCAAGCCGGCGCACGAGTTGCCGGTGGAGCAATGGCAGCAGGTGATCGACACCAACCTGACCAGCGCCTTCGTCTGCTCGCGCGCCGTGCATCCGCATCTGCAGCGCGCCGGCGGCGGCAAGATCATCAACATCGGTTCGATGCTGTCGATCTTCGGCGCATCGTTCGCGCCGGCCTACGGCGCGAGCAAGGGCGGCATCGTGCAATTGACCAAGTCGCTGGCGGTCGGCTGGGCACCCGACAACATCCAGGTCAACGCGGTGCTGCCGGGCTGGATCGACACCGACCTCACGCGCCGGCACGGCAACAACTGCAAGGCCTGCACGAGCGTGTGCTGGCGCGGTCGCCCGTCCGGGCGCTGGGGCACGAGCGACGACTTCGAAGGCATCGCGGTGTTCCTGTCGAGCCGCGCATCGGACGTTCATCACCGGCACGGCGATCGCGGTGGACGGCGGTTATTCGACGATGGTGTAGCGGCGTTGCGCGGCCCGCGTCGGCGCCACGACACGACGCACATCCGTCTCGCCCGAGTCTCGATCGTGCACATCCGCGCTGCGCATCCGGGCGAACATCGGTTGCTGTCGCGAGATCGCCTATCAGGCGAAGGCGCACTGGGGCTACGGCACGGCCGACCTGGCTGCTTGGCACCACGATCTCACGGTCACGCGCGAGTCGGTGCTCGATCGCACCACGCTCGTTGCCGAGGTCGATGGCGCCGTGGTGGGGTTCGTTCGGCAGCATCTGGAGGTGTCGCACGCGGTGCTCGACGACCTCTGGGTGCTGCCGGCGTTCATGCGCCGGGGCGTGGGCGGGGCGTTGCTGGCGCAGGCGCTGCAACACGCTCGCGCCGGCGGCGTGCACGAAATGCGCATCGACGCCGATCCGCACGCCGAGGCCTTCTACACGGCCAACGGTGCAGTGCGCGTCGGGCAGGTCAGCGCGCCGATCGAAGGCCAGCCGCAGCGTGTTCGCCCGCAACTGGTGCTGGCGGTGCCATGATCCGAGGCCTGCGTTTGCTCCTTCGGCCGCGGCCTGTCATGCTTGCCGCATCGGCGTCGTGCGGCGCGCTTTGAAGCTGAGACCTCTCATGCACATCGACGGCGCCTGCCATTGCGGCTCGATTTCCTTCACCGCCGAGGTCGACCCGTCACGCGTGATGGTCTGCCACTGCAGCGATTGCCAAGTATTTTCGGGTTCACCGTTTCGTGTGGTCGTGGCGGCGGCGATCGAATCGTTCCACCTGCGCGGCGAACCCAAGCGCTATGTCAAGGTCGCCGCCAGTGGGTCGCGGCGCGTGCAGGCGTTCTGCGGCGAGTGCGGCACACCGCTGTTCGCAACCGCGCCGCAGAACGCCACCCAGGTGATCATCCGCACCGGCTGCGTCACGCAACGCAGCGAGCTCAAGCCCGTGCTCAAGATCTGGGGCCGATCGGCGCAACCGTGGCTGGCAGTGATTCCCGAGTTGCCAGGCTCATCGGAGCAGCAGGATTTCCTGCATGCGGTGCCGCCGCCGGCCGCATCCGGCCGATGAGCGCGCACACGCGACTGCCTAGTCGAGGACCACCATGTCGACCATCGAATCCAAGCTCACCGCGCTGGGCCTGCAGCTGCCCGCACCGATCCAGTTGCCGCCCGGCGTGAAGTTTCCGTTTCAGTTCGTGCGGGTGTCCGGGACGCGGGGCTTCATCTCGGGCCACGGGCCGCAGAACCCCGACGGGTCGATCGCCGTGCCGCTGGGCAAGCTCGGCCGCGAGCTGACGGTGGAGCAGGGCTATCAGCAGGCGCGCACGGTGGCGCTGAGCATCCTGGGCAGCCTGAAGCGCACGTTGCGTGACCTCGACCGCGTGCTGCAGTGGAATCGCGTGCTCGGCATGGTCAATTCGGCGCCCGGCTTCAACCGGCAGCCGGCGGTGATCAACGGCTTCTCGGATCTGATCCTCGAGCTGTACGGCCCCGAGGCGGGCGGCCATGCCCGCAGCGCGGTGGGCATGGCCGAGTTGCCGTTCGACATGCCGGTCGAGATCGAGGCCGAGCTGGACCTGAAGGTGTAGCCGTCATCATGTGCAGGAACATCAGGACCTTGTTCAACTTCGAGCCGCCCGCCACCGAGCTCGAGATCCGCGATGCGTCGCTGCAGTTCGTGCGCAAGCTGAGCGGCTTCACCGTGCCGTCGAAGGCCAACGAGCAGGCGTTCGAGGCCGCGGTCGAAAAGGTCGCCGCCGCCGCGCGCGAGCTGATCCGGTCGATGGTCACGCAAGCCCAGCCGCGCAACCGTGACGAGGAGGCCGCCAAGGCGCGTGTGCGCTCGGCGCAACGCTTCGGCCCGCGCGAAACCGGATCGACCGCAGGCGGCCGATCGCCAAAGCCTTGAGCGGGTGGCACATGCTCTTCATGGTGATCGAACAATTCCTCGAACAACGACATGGTGCCGGTGTACGAGCGTGTGCGCGACAGCGGCGGGCGCATGCTGCCCGAGGGCCTGCGCTACATCGACAGCTGGGTCGAGCCCAACTTCTGCGCGCTGCTTCCAGCTGATGGAGTGCGACGATCCGCGGCTGCTGCAGCAATGGGTGCTGCAGTGGCGCGGAGCCGGCGTGACGTTCGAGTTCATTGCCGTGGTGCCGAGCGCGCAGACGCGCGAGGTGGTGGCGCCTCACCTGAAGTGAGAAGCGGCGCCAAAGCGGGCGCAGGTCTGGGCGAGGGCTGACCGCCTCAGATTACAGCTGCAACAGATCCACCCGGGCGGCGAAACGGACGCGCAACGGCACCCTTTGACAGTGCCGGATGCAAAGCCATCAACGCATAGCCGACAGGGCCAGCGCACAGGCAGTGACAGCGTCACACAGCGTCGGCGGTCGAGCGGATGAGAGTGTCCCCGAGCAACCTGCGCTCGCCGAGACAAGCGTAGCCGTGTGGAATGGGACACCGCGACCGCGAGGTCGGTGGTGGCACAGCATTCCCTGGCTCGGCGGCCTGTTCATCGCCGTGATCGTGGCGCTGGCGGCGTGGGACGTCGTGCGCGGCTACCGCATCGCGGCCGACGACACCGATCGCGAGCTGGAGACGCAGGCGCGCGTGATCGCCGAGCAGACCGCGCGCAGCGTGCAGGCCATCGACGTGGTGCTGCGCCACGTCGCCGCCGAGTACAAGCGCGGCCGCCTGGCCCGGCTGAGCCCCGACGAGCTGCACCACTACCTGCGCGAGCTGTCGGTCGGGTCTGAAGCAGATCGACGGCTTCGGCCTGTACGACGCCAACGGCAACGCGGTCGCGCTGTCGTGGGATGCCGTCGGACACGACCATGCGCAGCATCGCCGACCTGCCGGGCTTTCAGGCGCTGCGCGCCGACCCGAAGGTCGAGCTGGGCATTGCCAACGTCATCCGCGCCGACGACGGCGTGTGGGCGCTGCCGCTCGGCCGCCGCCTGGAGAAGCCGTCGGGCGAATTCGCCGGATTGGTCGGCGCACGTGGGCTGGTTTCCTACTTCCAGGACTTCTACCGCGACATTCGCGTCAACCCCGGAACGAAGGTGACGCTTGCTGCACCGCAGCGGTCCCTTGCTCGCACGCTACCCGCCGGTGGAAGGCTCGCTCGGCAAGCGGTACCCGGCGATCGATGCGACGCTCGCGGCGCGCGGCGCCGGCGATGCCGGACCGTTGCGCATGCGCAGTCCCGATCGACGGCGTCGAGCGCTTCGCCGCGGTGCGGGCCGTGCCCGACTATCCGCTGGCCGTCGTCGTCTCGCGCGACGTCGAGCACCGCGCTCGCCGAATGGCGCGCCCAGGCGATCGGCACGGCGCTGCGCACGCTCGCGCTCAGCCTGCTGGCAGCGCTGCTGCTGGCGATCGTGGCGCGCCAGCTGCGCCGGCTCGATGCCGCGCACGAGTCTCTGGGCGCTTCGCGCGAGCGTTTCGCGCTCGCGGTGGCCGGCTCCGACGACGGCATCTGGGACTGGAACCGCGACAGCGACACGATCTTCGCGTCGGCGCGCGCGCGCGAGCTGTACGGCCTGCCGCCCGGGCCCGAGAAGACACCACGCGAGGAGTGGCACGCTCAGATGCGGGTGCACCCCGACGACGTCGCGCCCCGGCTCGCGGCGATCGAGGCGCACATGGCGGGCAAGACGCCGCTGTACGAGTTCGAGTACCGCGTGCGCCATGCCGACGGCAGATACCGCTGGGTGCGCGCGCGCGGTCTGTGCGTGCGCGACGCGGACGGCGAGCCGCTGCGCATGGCCGGGTCGGTCAGCGACATCGACACGCGCCGGCGCGCCGAAGAGGAGCGCCGCTGCCGAGGAGGCGCTGCGGCTGTCGGAGGAGCGCTACGCGATCGCGATGACCGGCTCCGACGAGGCCCACTGGGTCTGGAACGTGAAGACCGACGAGTTGTTCTCGTCGCCGCAACTGCACCGGCTGACCGGTATCTCGACGGCGAGCCACCGGCGACGCGCAGCGAATGGAGGGCACGCGTGCCGATGCATCCCGACGACCGCGAACGCACCCAGCGTGCGGTCGACCTTCACCTGGCCGGGCTGACGCCGCGCCTGCGCGTCGAGTACCGCATCATCGATCCGGCCAGCGGCGAGGTGCGCTGGATCGACAGCCGCGGCCAGTGCTTCCGCGACGCCGACGGCCGGCCCGACCGCGTGGCAGGCTCGACGGTGGACATCACCGAGCGCAAGCGCGCCGAGGAGGCGCTGCGCGAGAGCGAGGAGCGGTTCGCGCGCGCGGTCGAGGGCACCAACGACGGCATCCTCGACTGGGACATCACCAACGACCGCATGTTCGCCTCCGAGCGCGCGATGCGCATCGCCGGCATCGACTCGGGCGTCGTCGTGCGCACGCACGACGAGTGGCTGGCGCTGCTCGACATCCATCCGGACGACAAGCCGGCGCGTGAAACGGACGTTTCGCCGTCAGCCGCAGGGCGGCCATGACGTGCAGGAGGCCGACTGCCGGGTGCGCCAGGGCGACGGCAGCTGGCGCTGGGTGCGCTTTCGCGGCCGCCACCTGGGCGACTCGCACGGTCGGGCGACGCGCTGGTCGGGGTCGATCAGCGACATCGACGCGCACAAGCGCACCGAGCAGGCGCTGCGCGAGTCGCAGGAGCGCTACCAGCTGGCGGTCGCCGGATCGAACGAAGGCATGTGGGACTGGGACATGCGCAGCGAGACCTTCTTCTTCTCCGCCCGCGCCCAGGAACTGCTCGGCCTGGAGCCCGAGCGAGCCGATGCGCCCGTGCCAGGAGTGGTGGCGCTTGTTCCGCTACCACCCGGACGACGAGAAGCGCGTGCACGACGGGTTGAAGGCCTACCTCGACGGCAGCCGTGCGCGCACTGGGAGGTCGAGTACCGGCTCCACCACGCGAGCTCGGACAGCTGGCGCTGGTTCCGCGAGCGCGGCGTCGCGCTGCGTGACGAGCAGGGCCGGCCGTACCGGATGGCCGGTTCGCTCGAAGACGTCACCGCGCGCAAGAACGCCGAGGCCGAGCGCGACCGGCTCGAATCGCAACTGCGCCAGTCGCAGAAGCTCGAGGCGATGGGCACGCTGGCCGGCGGCATCGCGCACGACTTCAACAACATCCTCGCCGCGATCCTCGGCTACGGCGAGATGGTGCAGCACGACTGCGCCGAAGGCACGCCGCAGCGCCGGCACATCGATGCCGCGATGAGCGCCGCGTTGCGCGCGAAGTCGCTGGTCGAGCGCATCCTGGCGTTCAGCCGCAGCGGCGCCGGTGAACGCGTGCGGGTCAACGTGCAGTCGGTGGTCGACGAGGCGCTGGTGGCCACCGCCGCGTCGCTGCCGCCGCAGGTGCGGCTCGAGCGTGACCTCAGCGCCGGTGATGCCGCGGTGCTCGGCGACCCGACACAGATTCATCAGGTGGTGATGAATCTGTGCGCGAACGCGGTGCAGGCGATGCGCGCGGGCGGAACGCTCGGTCGTGACCCTGCAAACCACGCACCTGGCCGAAGGCAAGTGCGTGTCGACGACGCAGCTGGCGCCCGGCGGCTACGTCAAGCTCGCCGTGCGCGACACCGGCACCGGCATCGCGCCGCAGGTGCTCGAGCGCATCTTCGATCCCTTCTTCACCACCAAGGCCGCCGGCATGGGCACCGGGCTCGGGCTGTCGCTGGTGCACGGCATCGTCGCCGACCTGGGCGGCGGCATCGATGTCGACAGCCGGGTCGGCGCCGGCAGCACATTCACCGTCTATCTGCCGTGGCACGGCAGTGCGCAGGCGACCGAGGCACAAAGCGAGCCGGTCGCCGGCGGCAGCGGCGAGACGATCCTGCTGATCGACGACGAGGAGACGCTGGTACGGCTGGGCGAGGAGATGATGGCCGAGCTCGGCTACGAGCCGGTGGGCTTCGCGTCGGGCGCCGCCGCGCTCGAGAGCCTTCCGCGATACGCCGCAGCGTTTCGACGCGGTGCTGTCCGACGAAGCGATGCCCGAGATGACCGGCTGCGAACTGGCGCGCGAGATCCGCCGCATCCGGCCCGACATCCCGATCGTGCTGATGAGCGGCTACGTGACGCCGGCGCTGATCGATCGCGCGCGCGAGATCGGCATCAAGGACGTGCTGGCCAAGCCGCTGGCAGCGCGTGACATCGCGCGCAGCCTGGCCGACGCGCTGAATGCGTTAGCCTGAGCTGAGGGGCGTGCGATCGTGCAGGCGGCATGGCGCGGGCCGGGTGCGAGACATCGGCGTGGTGTTGTGCCGGCACTGCGTCACGACGGTCTGTGGCTTGCGCCGCGCTGCCTTGCTGAAGCGAACGGTCCGCCGCGATATTCGCGCATGCCGTCGAGTGCCACCTCGGCACGACCGACATACCGGCAAGGAGGGGTCCCGATGCCAAGCGATGCGAATCGCCCCAGCGCGCGCCGCGCCACCACACGCAGGCTCGCAGCGTGCGTTGCCATGACGGCCGGCATGGCCGGCGCGTTCGCGCAGGCCGACGAGCCGATCAAACCCATTCCGCTCGAGCGCCAACGTCGACGCGCGCAAGGTGGCGCTCGGCGACCGCCTGTTCCACGACAAGCGGCTGTCGAAGGACAACACGCTGTCGTGCGCGAGCTGCCACGACCTCGCCAAGGGTGGCGTCGACGGCCAGGTGTCGTCGACCGGCATCAACGGCGCCAAGGGCCCGATCAACGCGCCGACGGTGTTCAACAGCGCGCTCAACTTCCGCCAGTTCTGGGACGGCCGCGCCGCCTCGCTCGAGGAGCAGGCTGCCGGCCCGGTGCACAACCCGAAGGAGATGGGCAGCAACTGGACCGAGGTGCTCGGCAAGCTGTCGCAGGACGCGGACCTGATGGCGCAGTTCAAGGCCGCCTATCCCGACGGGCTGCAGCCGAAGAACATCCAGGACGCGATCGCCACCTTCGAGCGCGCGCTCAACACGCCGAACGCGCGCTTCGACAAGTACCTGCGCGGCGACAAGGCGGCGCTCAGCGCCGACGAGCAACGCGGCTACCAACTCTTCAAGTCGTACGGCTGCGTCGCCTGCCATCAGGGCGTCAACGTCGGCGGCAACATGTTCCAGTCGTTCGGCGTGATGGGCGATTACTTTGCCAAGCGCGGCAACGTCGGCGAGGCCGACCTCGGCCGCTACAACGTGACGAAGAACGAGGCCGACAAGCACGTGTTCAAGGTGCCGAGCCTGCGCAACGTCGCGCTGACGGCGCCGTACTTCCACGACGGCTCGGCGGCCTCGCTGCCTGATGCGGTCGACGTGATGTTCCGCTTCCAGCTCGGGCGCCCGGCCTCGCCGCAGGACAAGGAGCTGATCGTCAAGTTCCTGCACACGCTGACCGGCGAGTACAAGGGTCGCTCGCTCGATCCCGGCACCGTTTCCGCGTCGAGGTAAGCCATGAAGCTCATGAAGAACAAGGCCAGGCCCGATGCCGTATCGGCGGTGGCGGCAGCGCCTGGCCGGCGTTTTCCGGTGGCGCTGGCCCTGCTGGCGCTGGTGGCCGTGCTGGGTGGCCTGATCTACAAGACGCGCGCCGTCGACTTCGACGCCCACAACGAGGTGGTCGGCCTGCTGCGGCAGCTCAAGCAGGTGGACGCCGAGTGGAACGTCGACGTGCTGCGCTCGCGCACCGGCCTGAACACCAACTACGACCCGGTGGCCAGCGCGCTGCCGCTGATCGCCTCGCTGGAGGAGGCGCTGCAGACCAAGGGCAACCCGCTGTGGCACGAGAGCGCCGAGGGCGAGACGCGCATGAAGGGCCTGCTCGACGGCTACAAGCAGACGATGGAGCGCAAGACCGCAATGATCGAGCGCTTCAAGTCGCAGAACGCGATCCTGCGCAACTCGTCGCGCTTCCTGCCGGTGGCGACCAACGACCTGATCGAGGTCTCGGGCGGCGCCGGTGTGTCCGACGCGCAGCGCGACGCGATCGAGCGTTCGATCAATGCCCTGCTGACCAGCACGATGACCTACACGCAGACGCCCGACACGGCGCTGCGCGAGGCGATCGCCAGCGAGTCTCGCGCGCTGCAGCAGCACACCGCGGCGGCGCCGGCCACCGTGCGCGAGCGCACGCAGACGCTGGTCGACCACATCGCGACGGTGCTCAAACAGCAGGAGGCGAGCAACAAGGCGCTGGCCGAGCTGGCGGCAATGCCCACCGCGAAGACGATCGACGCGATCTCCGACGCGCATGCGCAGGAGCACGAGGCGCGGCTGGCCGACCAGCAGATCTACCGGCATGCGCTGATCGCCTACTCGGCCTTGCTGCTCGCGCTGGTGTCCTACCTGGGCTGGCGCCTGTTCCGCAACTACCGGCAGGTGAGCGCGGAGCTGAAGGCCTCGCTGGCGCACCTGGTGCAGTCGGAGAAGATGTCGGCGCTCGGCCAGATGGTGGCCGGCATCGCGCACGAGATCAACACGCCGCTGGCCTACGTGAAGGGCACCTTCGACGTGCTGAAGGAACAGCTCGTCCCCGTGCGCGACCTGGCGCAGCGCAGCCACGACTTCACGCAGCAGCTGCGCCGCAACCAGCGCGACACGCCGGCGGTGACGCAGAAGTTCCATAGCGTCGAGGCCGCCATCAAGGACGTGGTCGAGGACGGCAAGCTGGAGGAGATGCACCAGATGCTGCACGACGGCCTGCACGGCATCGACCAGATCTCGGAGATCGTCCTCAACCTGAAGAACTTCAGCCGGCTGGATCGGGCGCGCGTCTCCGAGTTTTCGGTGGAGGCGGGCCTGGAGAGCACGCTGCTGCTGGCCAAGAACGTGCTGAAGAACCGCGTCGAGATCCGCAAGGAGTACGGCGCCAACGTGCCGCAGATCACCTGCTCGCCGTCGCAGATCAACCAGGTGTTCCTGAACCTCATCACCAACGCCGTGGATGCGATGCCGCAGGGCAAGCCCGGTGTGATCACGCTGCGCACCGCGCGCGAAGGCAAGGACATGGTGCGCGTGGAGATCCAGGACAACGGCAGCGGCATTCCGAAGGACGTGATGGCGAAGATCTTCGATCCGTTCTTCACCACCAAGCCGGTCGGCAAGGGCACCGGCCTGGGGCTGTCGATCTCGTACAAGATCATCCAGGAGCACGGCGGCCGCATCGACGTCAACACCGAGCCCGGCGTCGGCACGGTGTTCTCGATCGTGCTGCCGACTTCGGCGGTCGAACGGCCGGCTGCGCAACAACTGCAGGAAGAGGAGGACCTCGTCGCCGCCTGAGTGCCCGCAGGCCGGCCGAACGATCGGAAGTACCATGACCACCACCCACCAGAAACCCACCCTGCTCTTCGTCGACGACGAGGAACGCATCGTCAATCTGCTGCGCATGATGTTTCGCAGCGAATACCACGTGCTGACCGCCACCTCCGGCCAGCAGGCGCTCGAGATCCTCGCCAAGCACCGGGTCGAGGTGCTGGTCAGCGACCAGCGCATGCCGGGCATGCTCGGGGTCGAGCTGCTGGCCGAGGCGCGCAAGCGTTCGCCGGCGACGATGCGCATCCTGCTGACCGGCTACTCGGATCTGGCCGCGATCGTCGGCTCGGTCAACGACGGCGAGGTGTTCCGCTTCATCAACAAGCCGTGGAACCACGACGAGATCAAGACCATCATCCGTGCGGCGGCCGACGCCGCGCTGGCCACCGACGTCAGCGCGGTGCATGCCGAGACGACGGCCGCAGCGCAGACGCAGCGACGCCTCCGACAGCCCCGAGCTGCTGATCGTCGACGACAATCCGGCCGACCGCGAGGCGATACGCGCCCTGTTCAACAAGGATCTGACGACGCACTGCGCGACCAGCGTCAGCGAGGCGCTCGCGCTGCTGGAGACGCGCAACATCGGCGTCATCGTCGCCGAGGCACGCGTCGGCAGCCAGGACACCGGCCCCCTGCTGCGCGCGCTGAAGCAGCAGTACCCGTCGATCACCACGGTGATGCTGACCAAAGCCGCCGACTCCGACCTGGTGGTCAAGCTGATCAACCAGGTGCAGATCTTCCGCTTCGCGACCAAGCCGATCCGCACCGGCGCGCTGCAGCTCGCGGTCAGCGCGGCGATGAAGGAGCACAAGCGCTTTCGCACGTCACCGTCGCTGCTCAAGCGCTATGGCGTCGCACCGTCACGCGAGCTCGAGGACGCCACGCTGGCGGCCAGCGTGCTGAAGAGCCTGTCGGGCCTGCGCTCGCGGCTGTCGCGCATGCTGCACTGAGCGCCGACGCGCAGGCGCAGCAGCAGGCGCTGCGCCGCGCGTTGCCGCATCAGGCGCAGCGCAACTGCTGGATGTTCTAGCTGCCGATTCGGGCCCGCGCCTGCTTGCGCCAGAGCAAACTCTGTGGCGTCCCACGGCAACTCAGCGCGACGCGGTGACCGCCTCGCCCAGGTGACGCAGCAGCGCGCCGCCATCGCCACGCCAGGCGCTGCCGTGCATGCAGGCCAGGGTGCGCGGCTTGTGCTGCGCCAGGCGCGCCAGCGTGGCCGCCGTGTGCGGCGCATGCGCGTAGTAGTCCATCGGTTGGCGGAACGCCTCGCTCGGGCCGAGGATGTCGGCCTCGGTGAGCGCCTGCTCGCCGTGGCCCGGCTGGGTGAACAGGTCGCCGCAGAAGAAGGTGCCGGTCAGCGACTCCATCAGCAGGCCGCACTCCCAGCCATGCGGCACGTGCGGCGTGTCGAACCACTGCACCGTGTGGCGGCCGAGCGCCAGCTGCTCGCCATCGGCCAGCGCGCGCGGTGGCCGGTCGGCCTGGTCGCCGATCGACACCATCGCGGCGATCTGGCCGCACAGCGGCACGGCCGCCGGCGCCAGCGCCAGCAGCTGGTTCAGCGAGCCGCACTCGTCGGCCTCGAAGTGCGACAGGCCGAGGTAGCGCAGCCGCTCGATCGGCATCACGGCGGCGATGGCCTCGCTCACCAGCGGGAACAGCTGGCGCGGGCCGGTGTGGAACAGCAGCGGCTCGTCGTCGAGCACCAGGTACTGGTTGAAGCTGAAGCTCTGGCCGTCGGGCAGGTGGATCGGCGTGTTGATGCGGTAGATGCCGTCGGCGATCTCGTGGACGTTGGTGCCGGCGTGCGGGTTGGTGATCATCGGTGTGCCTTCGAGGTCAAAGAGTGGATGGGCGCAGGATGTGGCGCCACGGCGGCAGGCGTTACACGATTCTTTTTCGGCCTGTCTTGGCTATGCTTGCGCCGATGGAAGCCCTGGATGCAGCCGCCGCCGACAGCCCGGAAGCGCGGGTCGGCACTGCGCATCGCCGCGGCGGCCGCCCGGCGAGGCGCGAGAGGCCGAAGCCGAGCTCTACCGCCTGCTCGCGCCGCGTGCACGGCGCTACGGCCTGCGCCACCTGCGCGACGCCCATGCCGCGGCCGATCTGATGCAGCACGTGCTGGCCCTCACCATCGAGCAACTGCGCAGCGGCCAGCTTGCGCGAGCCCGAGCGTGTGCTGTCGTTCGTGCTCGGCGCGTGCCGGCTCACGGTGATGGACCAGCGGCGCGGCGAACGCCGGCGCGAAGACCTGCTGCAGCGCCACGCCGACGCCGCGCCCGTTGGCCACGCGCACATCGCACCGCGCCTGGACCATCTGCGTGTGGCCGACTGCCTGGAGCGCCTGCCCGAGCGCGAACGCGCGGTGCTGGTGATGAGCTTCTACGACGAGCAGCCGTCCGAAGCGGTGGGCGAGCAGCTTGGCCTGTCGGCCGGCAACGTGCGCGTGATCCGCCACCGCGGCATCGACAAACTCAGGCGCTGCGTCGACGCGGGCAGGAGGGTCTCATGAGCGCCGCCACGAACCATCCTGTCGCTCGAGGCGCTGCTCGACTACTGGCTGCACGACAGCGATGCCGCCACCACCGACGCCGTGGACGCGCACCTGATGCAGTGCGACGCCTGCGGCACAACGCTCGACGAGCTGATCGCCTTGGGCGACGGCGTGCGCGAGGCGTTTCGTGCCGGCGCGGTGTCGACCGTGGCCAGCGGCGCCTTCGTGCAGCGGCTGGCCGAGCGAGGATTGCAGCGTGCGCGAGTACCGTCTGCCGCACAACGGCAGCGTGAACTGCACGCGTGGCGCCCGACGACGATGTGCTGGTGTCGCACATCGAGGCGCCGCTGCAAGGCGTGCTGCAACTCGACGCGGTGATGCAACTGTCGACCGAGCCCGGCGTGCAGCACCGGCTGCACGACATTCCTTTCGACGCCCAACGCGGCGAGGTGCACTACCTGCCCAAGCTCGGCCAAGTGCGGCACTGCCCGCCCACACCATGCTGCTCACCCTGCTGGCCGTGGAGCCCGGTGGCACACGCGAGCTCGGGCGCTACACGTTCAACCACCAGCCGTGGCCCGGCCACTAAAGGAGCGCTTCGCATGATCACCTTGCTCCACGAACAACGCGAAACCCAGTGGCCCGATGCCGCCGCCGAGGCGACGCGCTCTGGCTCGACGGCCCCGCGATCGCACAAGCCACCGGCTGGGCCTGGAAACCCGAGGGCCTGTGCCACGGTGACCGCTGCGTCCCGCTGCCGCCGGCCACCAAACACGAGCTCGTGCGCGACGGCCGCCTGAACCTCGCCGCGATGTGGCGCCGCAGCGGGCAGCCCGTGGTGCACGACAGCGCGTCGCGCACCTGGGTGCTGGGCACCGGCGCCGAGCAGCGCGGCGCGGCACTCGCCACGCTGCAGGCGCCGGACTTCGAGCTGCCCGATCTCGACGGGCGTGTGCATCGGCTGTCGCACTACCGCGGCCGCAAGGTCTTCCTCGCCACCTGGGCCAGTTGGTGAGGGTGTCGGCTTGACTTGCCCGTGTGGCAGTCGCTGTACGACGAACTGAAGGATCACGCGTTCACCGTGCTGGCCGTGGCGCTCGACCATGCCGACGCCGCACGGCCGTGGATCGAGGCCGCCAAGCCCGCTTACCCGTGCCTGATCGACCGCGATCACCACCTGGCCGACTTGTACAACCTGGTCAACGTGCCGCAGGCGGTGTGGATCGACGAAGACGGCCGCATCGTGCGTCCGCCCGAGACCGCCGGCTCGACCGACGGCTTTCGCGCCATGGACCGCAAGACCTTCGCGATGCCCGATGCAGTGCTCGCGGAGCGCAACCGCGTGAAGACGCTGTACATCGGCGCGGTGCGCGACTGGGTGCTGCGCGGCGCGGCGAGCGTGAACGCGCTCGACGAGGCCGGCGCCGCCGCCAGGCTGAAGGTGCCCGATGCGACCGTCGCCGAGGCGCACGCGCGCTTTCGCCTGGGGCAGCACCTGTTGCGGCAAGGCCAGCTCGACGAGGCGCAGGCGCAGCTGGCGCAAGCCATCGGCCTGCACCCCGACTCGTGGGCCATGTGGCGGCAGGCGGCAGCCAAAGACGCGCGCGGCCTGGCGGCCGGCCCGGAGTTCTGGGCGCGGGTCGACGCGTTGGGCGACCGGCCCTACTACGCGCCGGTGGACGTCGCCGCCCCGGACTCTGCGACGAGGTAGCTGCCGCGCAGCGCGCGCGTGCTGGCCCGGGACGCGATGAACACACGCATCGCGATCGTCGGTGGCGGCCTCGGCGGCCTCGCGGCCGCGCTGTTTCTTCGCGATGCCGGGCTCGACGCGACCGTCTACGAGCAGGCGCTGCAACTGCGCGAGGTCGGCGCAGGGATCGTCGTCTCGCCCAACATGGTGCGGCCGCTGGGCCGGCTCGGGCTCGCCCACCAGTTGCCCGAGTTCGCGGTTCGCCTCGAGGCCGCCTGGGAGTTTCGACGCTGGCAGGACGGCCGCGTGCTGTTTGTCCAGCCGATGGGCGAAGAGTGCGAGCGCCTGTACGGTGCGCACTGCTACGTCGCCCACCGGGCCGACCTGCTGGGCCTGTTGCAGCAGGCACTGCCGCCGCACCGGCTGCGCCTGGACCACCGCTGCATCGAGGTGAACCAAGACGAGCACGAGGCGGCACTCACGTTCGTGAGCGCGGACGGCGCCAGGACGACAGTGACGGCCGACGTCGTCATCGCGGCGGACGGCATCCACTCCGCCGTGCGGCAGGCGGTCGCACCGCAGATCGACGTGCGTTTCTCCGGGTTGTGTGCCTTTCGCTGCCTGGTCCCGGCCGACAAGGCGCCGCCGATGGCGCTGCGCCCCGTGCAGACGCTGTGGCTCGGACCCGGCCGCCACTTCGTTCACTACCCGATCAGCGGCGGCAGGCTGGTCAACGTGGTGGCGATCGTACCGGCCGGGTCATGGCGGACCGAGTCATGGACTGCCGACGGCGAGATCTCGGATCTGAGGGCGCAGTTCGAAGGCTGGGACGCCCGTGTGCACCAGCTGATCGTGTCGGCCAGCAGCACCAAGCGCTGGGCCCTGTACGACCGCGATCCCCTCGAACGATGGACCGCGGGTCGCATCGGCCTGCTGGGCGATGCCGCCCACGCGATGCTGCCCTTCTTCGGGCAGGGCGCGGCGCAGGCGATCGAGGACGCGTTCGTGCTCGCAGCGTGCCTGAAGGCCACTGATCGCAGGTCGGCGCCGCAGGCGCTGCGGCGCTACGAGCGGATCCGCCGGCCGCGAGCCAGTCAGGTGCAGGTGATGAGCCGGGGCCGCGAGGTGCGCAACCACCTTGCCGACGGACCCGAACAGGCACAACGCGATGCCCAGTTCGCGAGCGGCGATCCGCTGCGCCAAAGCGGCTGGCTCTACGGCCATGACCTGGAAGCCGATCTGCTGAATCACCGATAGCGTGATCGGACTGCGAGCGACGCGGTGGCGTTCCACGCAAACGCCCTGCAATGCGGACAGTGATTCGGGCACACCCCGACTGCCGAACGCACGGCTGTGCAGACGAGGCGGTTTCGTCTTCAATCGAGGCCCTTCGCATGCGCAACTTCTGGGAGCAGCGCCATGATCCGTGTCCCGAGCAACCTTCCCCTGGTCGACGCCCGGGTAACGATCGATCCTGCGCAACCCGCGGCGCCGGCCGACACTGCCGGGCTCGCACAGCCACCCGCTGGCGCGTCCGCTGGCGATCCGTTGGCCGCCTTCGGTGCGATGCACGGCCTGCACAAGGATGTCGCGCGCTTCGCCGACTCCAAGACCGACAAGGCGCAGTTGCCGCCAGGCGATGCGCCGGTGCTCGAGACGAAGAACAAGAAGAAAGACGCCGCACAGGCACCGATCCACGCCCCCACAGCGGCCGTCTGCAAGGCGCCGGACAAGACCTACGACCTCGCCAAGGTCACGCCAGACGTCATCAAGGATTTGCGTGCCTGCGGGCAGCGGCAACTGGCCGACACGATCGAGCACGCGAAGGCGTCGTACGCCGACCTGCTGGCGTTGAATCCGCCGGCGAAGCTCTACGTCACGCTGAGCGCCGGCAACGGCGGCGTGCCGGTGCTGGTGGTGAAAGGGCCGAAGTTCGATCCGCAGGCCGATGCGCACGTGCACACCCACTACCACGGCGACAACGCGACCGTCGCCGACCCGCTGGGCTCCAAGGCGGGTGTCAATGCGCGCATCCGCGAGGTGATCCTGAACAAGGACCCGCAGGCGGTGTTCGTGCTGCCGGAGGCGTCTAACTCGACGGCGCCGGACAAGTTACCCCGCACGCATCACCCGGTCGATTCTCCCGCGATGGACAACAAGTACCCGGTCAACTGGTCGAACGTGAAGGACCAGGTGCAGACCACGAAGGACGCACTGGCTGCCGCGGGGGTGACCAAGGTTGGCGAGAGCGTCGTCTCCGCGCATTCAGGCGGCGGCATGGCACTGGTCAACCTCATCAACGCCGACAAGGCCGGCGGCACGCTGCTGAGGGCCGACCGGCTCGAGCTGTACGACTGCATGTACCACTTCAACATCGCTCCCATCGACGGCAAACCGAATCCGAGATACTTCACCGAGCAACGGCTCGCCGACTGGAGCAAGACGCCCAACGGCCAGGCGGTCAAGCAGGTCAACTTCTACGAGGCGGGCAGTGACTCGACAGGCGCGCGGGCAAAGGTCGTCGAGCGTGCGTTCCCGGCCCACGGCGGCCAGGCCGTCTTCAAGCTGTACCCGATGTCCAAGGAACCGAGCCTCTTCGATGCCAACGGCAAGATCGACCCCAAGGTCGACCCGGTCGCACGCGACGTGCACGGGAACACCATCGAGCAGAAGGTGCTCGTGCGGCCGCAGGACGACAAGCCGCCCGTTGCGCACAACTACCGCCCGACGCCTCACTACCGCACGGTCGGCGAGCGACTGGGGGACGGCCCGCAGCCGAGGCCGTAGGAGCGCTCGCCCTGTCGCCATGACACCTGACGATGCCGCCGTCGAGCGGCTGAGCGCCGAGTATTCAGCCAAGGCGCGGGTCTACCACCGCGTCACGGCGCCGTTGCTGGCGTCGATGGCGATGCCGCTGCTGCGCCGCCTGCCGCTGGCACGGGCGGCACGCGTGCTCGACGTCGGCACCGGCAGCGGCGTCCTGATTCCGGCGCTGCGCGCCGCCGCGCCCGATGCGTGGCTGCTCGGTGTCGATCGTGCCGAGGGCATGCTGCAGCTCTCGCGCCGCGTGGTGACGTGCGCGTCGATGGACGTGCAGCAGTTGGCGCTGCGCTCGTCATCGTTCGACGTGGCGCTGCTGGCGTACGTGCTGTTGCACTGCCCCGACCCGATCGCGGCGCTGCGCGAGGTGCACCGTGTGCTGCGCGACGCCGGCACCATCGGCGTCGTCACCTGGGGCTCGCTGGCCGTCGTGCCGGGCACGGCGTTCTGGACCCAGGAACTCGACGCCCTCGGCGCCGCGGCCAACCCTCACGATGCGTGTGTGACTCAGCACGCGCCGATGAACACGCCCGACAAGCTGGTGGCACTGCTCGAGGAGGCCGGATTCGACAGCCAGCCGGCGCTGAACCACGACTTCGAGTTCCGCTGGAGTGCCCGCAGGTTGCTCGCGATCCACGCGAACTGCGGGCCCGCGGCACGCCGGCTCGAGAGCCTCCCGCCCGCGCTGCAAACCGAGTGCCGACGCGCGGTCCTGCGCCGCCTGCTGCAGCTCGACGACGTGCAGCGCCTGTGCCGGCTGCAGGTGGTGTCGGCGGTCGCCCACAAGCGCTCGAGCGCAGGGTGATCCAACCAGGCCGTGTCAGCGCAGCCGCGCAAGCAGTGCCTGGGCCTCGCGCGTCGCGGGGGCAGTGTCGCCCGCGCTGTCGCGCAGTTGCTCGAGTGCGTCGCGCAGCATCGTGGTGGCCACCGCGGTGTCGCCTTGCGCCAGCGCCACGATGGCCTGCGCGAGCAGCGCACTGCCGATCCACTCGCTGGTGGTGAAGCCGGCGGCAATCAGCCGCGCCGCCTGCACGGCATCGCTGGCGTGCCCTTGCGCCGCGGGCAACTCGCCCTGGCGCGCCTCGACCCGCGCCAGCAAGGCCAGCGCACGCGAGCGCCCGGGACTGCGGTCGGGCGCCGCATCGTATTTGGCCATCGCGCCGCGCAGCAGCGCGTATGCCCGTGGCAGGTCGTCGCGCGCCAGCGCGGCACGCGCCTCGGCCACGTCGATGGTGCCCCAGATGGCGCGGTCCGGCGGCAACACGGGCTGCAGGGTGGCGCGCGCATCGTTCATCAGCGCATCGCAGCGCGCCCAGTCGCGCAGCTCGCAGTGGGCGGCGGCGAGGCCGAAGCGGCCGAGGCCGACGAACAGCGGGTCGCCGGCACGCTGGCTCGCCGCGATGCCGCGCTCGAGGCGCGGAACCGCCTCGTTCGCGCGCCCCACCTCCACCAGCAGCCGTGCGTGGTTGATCGCCAGCGCGTGGTCGGTGGGCTCGCCGTCGACTGTCGTCGTCGCCAGGCCGACTTCGTAGGCGCGCAGGGCCCGCAGCACCTGCCCGGTACGCCCGAGCACGACGGCGAGGTTGTTGGGCAACGCCGTGTCGAGCGTCGCGCCGCCGCTGCCCAGGCGCAACGCGGCCGCGATCTCCTGCTCGTAGATCTCGACGGCGCGCGGCGCCTGGCCGAGCGCCACGTAGGCGTTGGCCTGCATCACGCGCAGGCCGCGCACGAGCGCCACCTGCGCGGGGCGGGGCGTGCCGATCAGGCGCAGGGCCTCGCTCGCGTCGTCGATCGTGGCTTGCGGGCGTTCCATGCGCATCTGCAAGCTCGAACGCTGCTCGTAGCACTCCACCAGAGCGGCCTTGTCCACCGGCGTGTGCGCGAGCAGGCGCGCGATCGCGCGCGCGAACAGCGGCTCAGCCGCTTCGGACTGGCCCTTGGCGTTCAGCTGGGCACCCTGATAACAATCGACCTGCGCGATCAGCATCACGTCACCGGCGGCCTCGGCAGAGGTGCGCGCGCGATCGAGCACGGCCTGGGCACGCGTGAAGTCGCGCTGCTCGGCAAACAGGTCGGTCAGCACGAGCTGCATGCGGGCGCGCAGCGCCGCGTCGCTGGCGTACTGCCGGTCGACGAGCGCGTCGGCGCGTGCCAGCAGCTCGGCGGTGGTGAACGGCTTGTCCGACGTCTCCTTGAGGATGAAGCGCATGAAGCCCTCGGACGCCTCGGCGAACTTGAGCTCGTTGAGCGCCGTGTCGCGTTCGCGCTGGGCCTGCTCGGCCAGCCGCTCGGCGCGTGTGGCCTGCGACAACGTGCCGACGAGCCCGGCGACAACGGCGCCGAACACCAGCACGACGGCCACCACGGCACCCCGATTGCGCTGCACGAATTTCGCGAGCCGGTAGCCCAGCGCGTCCGGCCGGGCGAGCACGGGCTGGCCCGCCAGGTGGCGGCGGATGTCGGCGGCGAATGCTTCCACGCTCGCATAGCGCTCTCGCGGGTCTTTCTTCACCGCCTTGGCCAGGATGGTGTCGATGTCGCCGCGCAGCGCGCGCCGCAGGCCGCTGTCCTGGCCCGCAATCGAGCTGGCCAGCGGCACGTCGGCTTCGGTGATCGCCTGCTCGAGCGCGGCCACCGAGTGCTTGCCGATCTTGTAGGGTCGCTGCCCGGTGAGCAGCTCGTAGAGCACGATGCCCAGCGAATAGACATCGGTGGCCACACCGACCGGCCGGCCGCTCACCTGCTCGGGCGACGCGTAGTCGGGCGTCACCGCGCGGCCCAGCAGCTGGGTCAGGTTGGCGTCGGGCGCAACCTCCTCCTCGAGCAGCTTGGCGATGCCGAAGTCGAGCAACCTAACCTCGCCGTCGGCCGTGACGAGGATGTTGTTGGGCTTCAGGTCGCGGTGCACGATCAGTCGTGCATGGGCATGCGCCACCGCATCGGCCACCTGCAGGAACAGGCGCAGCCGCGGGGCCACGCCGAGGTGGTGCTCGCGGCAATGCTCGTCGATCGGCTGGCCGCTCACCAGCTCCATCGCCAGCCAGGGCCGGCCGGCCTCGGTGATGCCGGCGTCGTAGAGCCGCGCGATGTGCGGGTGCTCGAGGGCGGCCAGGATGTCGCGCTCGCGCACCATGCGGCGCGCCAGTCCGTGCGCCCAGCCGGCGCGCGGCAACTTCAGCGCCACCTGACGCTGCAGCGTGCCGTCGCTGCGCTCGGCCAGCCACACCGTGGCCATGCCGCCGGCGCCGAGTTCGCGGATCAGCCGGTAAGGGCCGACGAGATTGCCGGCAACGTCGGTGGCGTCGTCGGACGGATCGCTGCCGTCGCCGGCCAGATGCACCGGCCGGTCCATGAAGTCGTCGGATTCGAGCGCGGCGCGCTCGAGCAGATCGCGCAACCGCGGCACGAGATCCTGCTGCCCGGGCGGCAGCGTGCGCAGCCAGGGCTCGCGCTGCTCGAGCGGCAGCGCGAGCGCGACGTCGAGCAGCGCGCTGATGCGCTTCAGGTGCTCGGGGTCGGCTTGCGGCGAGGCGCTCATGGTGGCCGGCCCCTTCCCGGTCGCGCGCTGCCGCCGCTACCGCCGTCGCAGGCGCTGGCCGGTGCGCAGCACGACGAACGTGCCGTCTTTCTCGACGTTGCAGTGGTCGTCGCCGAGCCGGTACTCGCGCATCCCCTGCAGCTCGGCGCCGGGGAACGACACCGTGCCCTCGTCGAGCACCTCGGCGTACTCGTCGACCACGAGCGGCTGCCCGCGTTCGTCGGTGACCTTGATCATGCCGGTGCGAAGAATGTCGTTGCGCATCACTCCCTCGACGCGTGGTGTCGGCTGCTGACAGCGTACTCCGACGCCGGTGATCTGCAAGCGCCTGCGAGGGGTGTGCCTCCGTGTGCATGTGGGGGTCACGTCCGGGCACCGCGTCGGCGCTGCAGCAGCAAGCGCACGGCGCCGAAGGCCAGCAGCAGCCCGGCGACGACCGCCAGCAGCCCGGCCACCTGCAGCGCGGTGGGTATTTCGTCGAGCACCGGAATCGCCAGCAGCGCCGCAGCGCCCGGCACCATCGCGCCGAAGAAGGCCGCGCGTCCCGGGCCCAGCAGCACCGCCGCACGGCTATAGGCCAGCACCGCCACCAGGCCGGCGCCCAGGCCGTGGGCCACCGCCTGCAGCGCGACGAAGCCGGGCGCCGCGGCGAGCAGCGCCCGCGGGTCGGCCAGTGCCGCGTACAGCGGCGCGAACATCGCGAACGAGAACACGACCGCGACGCCGGTGACGCGCACCGCATCGACGCGCCAGCGTCGTGACAGCGCGCCGAACAGTCCCCAGCTGCAGCCCGCGGCCGCGAACAGCGCATCGCCGAGAAGGACGGCGCTGCCCTCGCCGTGCAACAGCGCGTCGCCGCCCATGAAGACCAGGCCCAGCAGCACGAAGGCGGCGCCGGCCACGGTCTCGCGGGTGACCGGCGCGCGCGCCAGCCATGCCGACAGCCCGATGCCGGTGAGCATCTGGCTGGCGGGCGCGATGACCGCGCCGTGCGCCAGCGGCGCGTAGGCGAAGCCGGTCATCATCAGCAGGCTGAACACCGGCCCCGACAGCGCGGCCAGCACCACACCACGCCGCCAGCCGATGCCGGCCAGGTCGCGCAGGCCCCAGCGCAAGACGAAGGGCAACATGACCAGCGCGCCGGGCGTGAAGCGCAGCAGCGTCATGTCGAACGGGGTCAAGCCCGACTTGATGCCAAGCCGCGCCAGCACCGAGTAGACCGTCCAGATCGCCGCGGCCAGCAGCCCCCAGGCCAGGCCAGCGGCCGCTGGAGACAGGCGAGGGGTCAATGGCGGCGCGAACACCCCGCGACGGTAACCCGGCCGCGGAAGTCACGTTGGCAGGTCGCTGGTCGGCAAGTCTTGCGTGCTTGCCGACGCAGCGCCTGTCAGGTCAGGCCATGTCGAAGCGATCCAGGTTCATCACCTTGTTCCAGGCCGCCACGAAGTCGTCGACGAACTTCTTCTGCGCGTCCGAGCTTGCGTACACCTCGGCCAGCGCGCGCAGCTCGGAGTTCGAACCGAACACGAGGTCGACGCGCGTGGCGGTCCACTTGGCCTCGCCGTCTTGCGGTCGCTGCCTTCGAACACGTCGGCGTCTGTCGAGGTCGCCTTCCACTGCGTGCCCATGTCGAGCAGGTTGGTGAAGAAGTCGTTGCTCAGCGCCTGCGGCCGCTGGGTGAAGACGCCGTGCCGGGTCTGGCCGGCGTTGGTGTTCAGCACGCGCATGCCGCCCACGAGCACGGTCATTTCGGGCGCGGTCAGGGTCAGCAACTGCGCCTTGTCGATCAGCAACTCCTCGGCCGGGATGGCGTAACGCGCCTTCTGGTAGTTGCGAAAGCCGTCGGCGACCGGCTCGAGCACGGCCATGGCGTCGACATCGGTTTGCTGCTGCGAAGCGTCCATGCGTCCCGGCGTGAAGGGCACCGTCACTGCGTGACCGCCATTCTTGGCCGCCTGCTCGACGGCTGCGCAACCGGCCAGCACGATCAGGTCGGCCAGCGAGACCTTCTTGCCGCCGGATTGCGTGCTGTTGAACTCACGCTGGATGGCCTGCAGCGTCTCGAGCGCCTTGGCCAGCTGCGCCGGCTGGTTGACTTCCCAGTCCTTCTGCGGCGCCAGGCGGATGCGCGCGCCGTTGGCACCGCCGCGCTTGTCGGAGCCGCGGAAGGTGGACGCCGATGCCCAGGCGGTGGACACCAGCTCCGCAACCGACAGGCCCGACGCGAGGATCTTGCCCTTGAGGGCGGCGATGTCCTGCGCATCGATCAGCTTGTGGTCGACTGCCGGGATGGGGTCTTGCCAGACCAGCTCTTCGGCGGGCACTTCCGGGCCGAGGTAGCGGGCGCGCGGGCCCATGTCGCGGTGCGTCAGCTTGAACCACGCGCGCGCGAACGCGTCGGCGAACTGATCGGGGTTCTCCATGAAGCGCCGCGAGATCTTTTCGTAGGCCGGGTCGAAGCGCAGCGCGAGGTCGGTGGTCAGCATGGCCGGCGCGATGCGCTTGGACTTGTCGTGGGCATGCGGCACGGTGCCGGCGCCTGCGCCGCCCTTGGGCTGCCACTGGTGCGCACCGGCCGGGCTCTTGGTCAGCTCCCATTCGAAGCCGAACAGGTTCCAGAAGAAATTGCTGCTCCACTTCGTGGGCGTGGTGGTCCAGGTGACTTCGAGGCCGCTGCTGATGCAGTCGCCCCCACTGCCGGTGCCGAAGCTGCTCGTCCAGCCCAGGCCCTGCTCCTCGATGCCGGCCGCTTCGGGCTCGACACCCACATGCGACGCGGGGCCGGCGCCGTGGGTCTTGCCGAAGGTGTGGCCACCGGCGATCAGCGCCACCGTCTCTTCGTCGTTCATCGCCATGCGGGCGAAGGTCTCGCGGATGTCCTTGGCCGCGGCGAGCGGATCCGGGTTGCCGTTCGGGCCCTCCGGGTTGACGTAGATCAGGCCCATCTGCACGGCGGCCAGCGGGTTCTCGAGATCACGCTCGCCCGAGTAGCGCTTGTCGGCCAGCCACTTGTCCTCGGCGCCCCAGTAGACGTCTTGCTCCGGTTCCCAGATGTCCTGGCGGCCGCCGCCGAAGCCGAAGGTCTTGAATCCCATCGACTCGAGCGCGACGTTGCCGGTGAGGATCATCAGGTCGGCCCAGGAGATCTTGCGGCCGTACTTCTGCTTGATCGGCCACAGCAGGCGGCGCGCCTTGTCGAGGTTGACGTTGTCGGGCCAGCTGTTGAGCGGCGCGAAGCGCTGGCTGCCGTTGCCGGCGCCGCCGCGGCCGTCGCCGGTGCGGTAGGTGCCGGCGCTGTGCCAGGCCATGCGGATGAACAACGGGCCGTAGTGGCCGAAGTCGGCCGGCCACCAGTCTTGCGAGTCGGTCATCAGCGCCCGCAGATCCTTCTTCAGGGCCGCCAGGTCGAGGCTCTTGAACGCCTCGGCGTAGTCGAAGCCCTCGCCCATCGGATCGGACAGCGACGAGCGCTGGCGCAGGATGTTCAGCTTCAGCTGATTCGGCCACCAGTGCTGGTTCGACGGGCCGCCGCCGGCGGTGTGATGGAACGGGCACTTGGATTCGGTCGACATGATTGCCTCCAGTGGCAGCGTGCAATGAATGCGGTCGAGACAGTCTAGGACTCGGGAAGTGGCCGATCAATCAAACCTTTCCAATCGAGTCGATAGCATGGCCGCGCCTCCCGCTGCATGCAACGGAACGCCGAGTTGCGCGAGCGTGCGGTCGACCGCATCGGACCAGCCGCGGTTGGCGGCCGGGCTCGCCGGGCTCGGGTGCAGGATCTGCGCGACCTTCATGCGGCGCGCGAGCGCCGAGTCGACCCGATCGCCCTCGAGCACGCCGCGCAGGCAGCGCTCGGCGAAAGCGCCGACGCCGATGGCCCACTCGGGTTGCAGCGCGGTCAGCGCCGCGGCGAGGTGGCGGTCGCAAGCCTGCGCCACCGCGCGGCGCTGCGCCGCCGGCAGCTTGTCGGGCGTGAAGTTGCGGCCCGACGCCTCGAGAAAAACGAGCGGGCAGTAGTTGAGCACGAACCAGTCGCGAAAGAACGCCGCGGCCGCGCCGAAGCGCAGCGCGGCCCAGCCCCACAGCCGCCGCCCGCTGACCTCGGAGCGCGCGCAGTCGAAGCCCTCGATCGGCCGCTTGGGGTGCTCGCGAGCCGGGCGCTCGACGGGCGCGCGCAGGCCCATCCAGTCGCGCACCGCGGCCACCTCGCCGAACGGCACGCCGGTCTGCATCATGCCGAAGGGCCCCGGGTTCATGCCGAGCAGCACCACGCGCTTGCGCGAATCGCCGTAGCGCGCGACGTAGGCCTCGTAGGGCGCCCATGCGTACTGCAGCGGGTCGTACACGTGCGCGATCGGCGGCGCAAAGCGCAAGCTGGCCAGCGCCTGCGAAAGCTCGCGGGCTGCGGCCAGCAACTGGTGCGCGATCGGCGAACTCATCGCGTGCAGAGCGGTCAACGCGTCGGCCATCTCCGTCAGGATCCACTCGATCACCGAGGCATGGCGAGGCGCCCAACCGAGTTCGCGGCGCGCGCGCCTGGCGCGCACCCGGCTGTTGCTGCCGAGCGTGAAGTACGCCTTGGACTCGCCCCATCGCTCGGCGGCGACTTCCGGCGGCAACGCTTCGATGCCTGCCGAGCCCGAGCCGCTTGGCGATCGCCGCGGCGATGTCGCCGAACGACGCCTCGCCGTTCTCGGCAAAGTAGAACGCGCCCGCCGGCGCCTTGGACAGAGCGCGCAGGTACAGATCGACGACATCGTCGATGTGCACGTTCGACCAGACGTTCAGGCCACGGCCGACGATCTGCACGACGCCTTTCTCGCGGGCGTTGGCGGCGAGGAAGGGAACCTGCACGCTGCTGGGATTGAGCCCTCGCCCGAAGCCGTAGATGAGGGTCGGGCAGATCACCGCGGACCGGATGCCGCTTCCGCCGCCGCCGAGGACCATCAGGTCGAGCTCCCGGCGGGCCTGCTTGCTCGGGTTCACGACCAGCGGCGTGTCTCTCGTCGAAGATGCTCTCCGAGCGGCGATTGCCGCGTGCGTCGTCGCCGATCACGCTCGACCCGCTGGTGTGCAGCAAGCGGCTTGCCCGAACCCTCCAACCCGGCGATCAATGCACGCACTGCGCCTACATGGTCGGCGCTGGCGGCGTTGATCACGCCGTCGGCACGCTCGCGCTTCGCGGGTCAGCACGTCGGCATCGTCCAAGCGTGCCGAGCACGGGCTCGATGCCGCTCTTGGCCAGGCGTTCGGCGCTCGCCGTGCTGCGGGTCAGCCCGCGCACACGATGTCCGGCGGCGAGCAGCGCCATCGCGACAGAGCCGCCGATGTAGCCGCCGGCGCCGGTGACGAAGATGTTCATGGGGATTCGCTCAAGCGTGCAGTGGATGGCTCGCGGCGGCGCGAACGCTGGTTGATCTTAAGCCGGCGCGCATACTGCACCCGATGATCCGCCGCCTCTTGCGCGGGATCGCGCTCGGCCTGCTGACGCTGGTGGTGCTGGCGCGCGGTCTTCTTCGTGGTGCAGACCCACCGCAGGCCATCGCTCGAGGGCTACCCCTCATGCCGCCGGCGCCTGCCGGCGCCGCGATCCAGGTTCGTTTCGCCGGTGTCGCGACGCTGCTGTTCGACGATGGCGAGACCGCCTGGATGACCGACGGCTTCTTCTCGCGTCCAACGCTTGCGCGCACCGCGTTCATGCGCATCGCGCCGGATCGCGCGGCCATCGACGCGGGCCTCAAGCGCCTGGGGGTGGCCCGCCTCGCGGCGGTGGTGCCGGTGCATTCGCACTACGACCATGCGATGGATTCGCCGCTGGTGGCGATGCAGCACGGGTGCGCTGCTCGTCGGCTCGGAGTCCACGCTGAACGTGGGACGCGGCCTCGGCATGCCCGAGGACCGGATGCGGCGCGTGCAGCCGCGCGAGCGCATGACCCTCGGCCGCTGGACGCTGACGTTCCTCGCTTCCAAGCACGTGCCGCTGCCCGTCTTGCGCGAAGGCGTGGTCGAGACGATCGATGCGCCGCTGGTGCCGCCCGCGCACAGCCTGCGCTGGCGCGAGGGCCAGACCTGGGCCTTGTTGGTCGCAGCATCCGACAGGCTGCCGCGCCGATGCTCGTGCTCGGCAGCGCCGGCTTCGTCCCTGGGGGCCTGGAGGGCGTGCACGCCGGCACCGTGTTCCTCGGCGTGGGCAGTGCCGGCAAGCAGACGCCCGACTACCTGAGCCGGTGGTGGGACGAGAGCGTGACGCGCGTCGGCGCCAAGCGGGTCATCCCGATCCATTGGGACGACTTCGGCGAACCGCTCGACAAGCCGTTGGTGGCCTTTCCGTACCTGATCGACGACCTCGGCGTCACGATGAAACACCTGACTGCGTTTGCCGCGCGGGACGGCGTCGACATCAGGTTGCCGCCGCTGCTGACGCCTTTCGCGCCCTGACCCTGCGCTAGACGTCGAGGGTGTAGACGCGCGCCGCGCTGCGTTCGACAGCGCTGTGGCCTGCCAGCACATGGTCCCACTCGGGACCATTCGCACCGGTGGTGGCACGAGGCCGCGTGTCATCAGGGTCACCTCTTCCGTGCTGGCGTCGAATCGGCGACCTGCTCGCGGCTGTCGGTGAAGAGCAGCGCAATGGCGCTGCCACCGGACTCGATCACGACCAGATAACGTGCGGCCTTGCGAGTGGGTGTCTCGGTGTGCCGACGCGGGATCTCGTTGCCGAAGACCTGAGCCATGGATCCATCTTGCCACTGGCAGGTGATGACGATGCGAGGAAGGGGTTGATTCGAGGTCGCGAGCGCTGCCGCTATGCTTGCTGCCCCCTGATGCCGGCCGCACCGGCTTTGTGCGGTGCTGTGCTTTTGCAGAGGTGTTCGTGCCGTTCTCGAGCCTGCACGACCTGCCGACCTCCAACACGCCCCGCGAGGTGCTGGCGCATTGTCCCGCGACCATTGCGGGCTTGCCGATCTCGGTCATGCCGATACCGGGTCACGCGGAGTTGCGCGACGACGTTCATCCGAACCCGCGCATCTTCGTCGCTCAACAGGGAGCGGGACGCCGGTGGTACAGCCGCGGCGGCGCGACCCGCCAGCTGCGCACCGCCCCGCGCATGATCGAGATCTACGAGCAAGGTTTGACGTTCGATCGCGAGGTCTGGGAGGGTGCTGCCGGACGCTGCGTGGTGGTCGAATTCCGCGATCCCGATGTGGAGGCGTTGACCCACGGGCGGTTGAAATCCCTTGCGTTGTTAACCCGGCATGAGGTGTTCGACGATCGCGTCAGCCGCCTGGCGCTGGAGATCGGCGAAGAAACGGTCTGTGGGTTGCCCAACGGGCGACTGTACGTGCAGGGCCTTTGCATCGCGCTGCTCGGCATCCTGTCGGCACGCTACTGCGCGCAAGCGCTCGACACGCCGCCCTCACGCGGCAGACTCAGCCCGCAACAGGAGCACCGCATCGTCGAGCTGATTCGAGAGCAGCTCGGATCCAAGCTCTCGCTGGCGACCATGGCGACGGAGGTCGGCCTCAGTCCGCAGCACTTCGCCCGCCTGTTCAAGGCCAGCTTCAGCACCACGCCGCACGCCTTCGTGCAGGCCCAGCGCATCGACTCGGCCAGCGCGGCACTGCGACGCGACCACGCCATGCCCATCGCCGCGATCGCGGCGGCATGCGGCTTCTCGAGTCAGTCGCACATGACCGAGCTGATGCGCCAGCGTGTGGGGCTGACGCCCAGCCAGGTGCGGCGTGGCCTGAGGTCGGCCAGCCCGAGTGGCGGCAAGCCCATCCATCCCTTCGAGGAATAGCTGGGTCCGGGTAAGTCCCGGCCCCGCCGAGCACGGTTTCGATATCCGCGATCGGGTTCTGGTAGAGCCGGGCCGGACCACGACCTATCGTGCATGCGTTCCTGCGCCGCTGGGCGGCGCGACGCGATGCAAAGGAGTGCACATGAACAGCTGGACGAGACAAGGCGGATGCAGTGCCAAGGCAAGCATGACGGTCTCCTGGGTGTTGACGGCGCTGGTGGCGGCGTTTGCCGTTGGTGCGCCGACCCCCTCGCGGGCCGATGACGACGACGATCGGCACGGGCGCGGACACGGACACCATCACAAGTTGCTGGCCTGCGACGACACGTTGAAGCACGAGTTCAAACCGGACTCGCGAACCACCGTGCTGCTCGTCAAGGCGTTCAGCAAGGGCGACGCGCTGGCCTCTCCGGCACCCCGGCCACGCCGGCGCCGCCGGTTGCGGACAACGATGTCTGCGTGGTCAAGCTGCTGGTGGGGCCTGGCAACCCGGGCCCGGCTGGGTTGCCCTCGACCTCGGCAGGCATCGGCATCGAAGTCTGGCTGCCCGCGCGCGCCAACTGGAACAAGCGAATCCACGCGATCGGCGGTGGCGGCTGGGCGGGAGGGGTGCACACGAACGTCACCCTGCTGGCGGGCGCCGGAGGCGCCGGCGGAGCGACCTCGTCGCCGAGGATCGCCTCGACGATCGAAGGTGCAGTCTCCGCGACCACCGACACCGGGCACAGCGCGACCGGCTCGGGTTCGTTCGCGATGAACCCCGACGGCACAATCAACACGGTGCTGTGGAACGACTTCTCGCAGCGCGGCATTCACGAGATGGCCGTGAAGACCAAGGCGCTCACGAAGGCCTACTACGGCAAGCCCGCTCGATACGCCTATTGGGATGGCTTCTCCACCGGCGGGCGGCAGGCGCACAAGCTGGCGCAACGTTACCCGGATGACTTCGACGGCATCCTGGCCGGCGCGCCGGCGTTCAACTGGACGCGCTTCATCACCAACGAGCTGTATCCGCAGCTCGTCTACCAGCGCGATCTGGGCGGCGTGCCACTGACCTCAGGCCAGCTCACGCTGCTCGGCAATGCAGCGATCAACGCCTGCGACCTCGTCGGCGGCCAGCACCTCGGCTACATCGAGGATCCGTCGGAGTGCCGCTACGACCCGACGCGTGACGTGAACGTGTTGTGCGTGGCCAGCGGCGGCCTCAACGCGAGCGCGGATTGCGTGAGCACCACGCAGGCACAAGCCATGAACAAGCTCTGGTACGGCCAGACGCGCGACGGTTCGGTGCCACCGCCCGCGGTGGACAACAGCTGGGCGCACACGCTCGACAGCAACCATCTCTGGTACGGCCTGACGCGAGGCACGAGCTTCGGCGGGCTCGGTGGATCGAATGCCGGTGTGCCGACGCCCTTCACGATCGCCACCGACATGGTGGCGCTGGAGAACCAGAACCCGACGCTAGCCACACCGTCGTTCCAGAACCCGACCGGCAACGGCATCAACGGCTGGCTCGGCCTGTCGTACGCGCAACTGGGCGACGCCTACGACAACGGCCTGCTGCTGCAGCGGCAGTTCGGCCACATCAACACCGACGACGATGACCTGCGGCGCTTTCGGGCTTCAGGCGGCAAGATGCTGATGTACCACGGCCTGGCGGACGTGCTGATCATGCCGCAGGGATCGATCCGTTATTACAACCGCGTGGTGCGGGAAATGGGCAGCCTCAGAGCCGTGCAGCGGTTCTATCGTTTCTTCCTGATCCCCGGCATGGCACACGGCCTGAGCAACGGGACGACGAACCCGACCGCCAATCCGCCGCTGCCTCGCAACGCGGCCAGCGGCACGCAGCAGCTCTACGACGAGCTGACCAACTGGGTGGAGAACGGCGTGGCGCCGACGCGCATCGACATCGCCTCGCCGGTGACCACCACCTTCCCGGTGGTCAAGTCGCGGCCGATCTGTCTGTATCCGATGAAGTCGAAGTTCATCGGCGGCGACATCAACGTGGCGTCGAGCTACATCTGCGCTGACTGACAACGCACGGCGAACGGCGGGCGCACTTGGCACCCGCCCATTTAGGCCGACGCCGTCAACACCACCCGCCCCACGACCTTGCCCGCGCGCAAGTCGCCGAGCGCGTCGTTCACCTCGTCGAGCGGGCGCGTGCGGATCGGCACCCGCGGCATGCCGGTGCGGTTGACCAAGTCCAGCAGCTCGGCCATCTCGCGATGGCTGCCGACGTACGAGCCGCGCAGCGTCATCGCGCGCAGCGGCAAGAACGGCGTCGGCACCGTGACATCGCCGCCGAACAGGCCCACCACCACGACCGTGCCGCCCTTGATGATCGAGCCGATCGCGAGGTTCGCGGTCTGGCTGGAGCCGACGAAGTCGATCACGCCCCAGGCGCCGCCGCCGGTGGCCGTCTGGACCTGCTTCACCGCATCGGGCGCGGCCCCGTCGATGGCGAGCGTGGCGCCGGCGCTGAGCGCCGCGTCGCGCTTGGCCGGGTCGATGTCGACCACGATGACCTCGCTGGCGCCCATCTTGCGCGCGAGCGTCACGCCCATCAGCCCGACGCCGCCGGCGCCGATGATGACGAGTGGCTCTTCCTGCAACGTGGCTTGCACCTTCTTCAGCGCCGAGTACGCCGTGACCCCGGAGCAGGCCAGCGGCGCCGCCTCGCGCGGCGTGAGCTTGCCGATGTCGAACAGGTGCCGCGGGTGCGGCACCACCAGGTGCGTGGCATAGCCGCCCTGCGCGTAGACGCCGATCGACTGCGGCTTGACGCACAGGTTTTCTTCGTTGCGCAGGCACACCTTGCACTGCCCGCAGCCGATCCACGGGTTGACCAGGCGCACGTCGCCCACCTTCACGCCGCTGACGTCGGGCCCGAGCGCGATGACCTCGCCGACGTTTTCATGCCCCATCGTGAGCGGCAGCTTGATGCCGCGCTGGATGAGGTTGAGCTTCTTGCCGCCGCCCACCTCGTAGTAGCCGTCCCAGATGTGCAGGTCGGAGTGGCACACCCCGGCGGCGAGCACTTTCATCAGCACCTCGCGTGCCCTGCGGCGTCGGCGCTTCGGTTTCGGCGAGCCGCAGCGGCGCGCCGCACTCGCAGACCTGGTAGCTGCGCATTCTCATGATGTGTCTCCTGACTGATCGATGAAAGCCCGGCTCTCAATGGAGCTTCGGCGGGCGCTGACTGAAGAGCTTCGCAGCCCGGCCTTTCAACTCCAGCAACTCGCTCGGCGTCACCGAGTAGCGGCCCTGCATGACGTCGACTTCGATGCGGAACTCGACCTCGCGCGCGCCGCTTCGCAAGATGCCCACGGTGAACTCGTAGTCCTGCTGTGCTGCCGGAAAGCCCTGCTCGACACGGTGTGGGTCCAGGTAGCGAACGTGGCGGATCTCGCCGCTGGCCAGGTCGAGCTCGCCCTCGGAGCGCACCTCGTGTTCGCTCAGCTCGTCGATGATGGTGATGGGCAGCTTCAGGTCCACGGCTGGTTCCGATCAGAGTGGGAGGGTCGCCCGCGGCGTGTTGGCGGATTGTGCACGGCACCGGCCGCACCATTGGGAACGAGCCTTCGTCCCGTTCGTCGCAGGGGCGCGATGCCTGCCGACGACCCTGGGCCTTGGCCTCCGCCCCCTTGACTCACAAGGGAAAAGCGCAAGGCACTTGCGCTGGCAACGGATCGGCCAGAAACTAAGTGTGCAAAGAGCACTTTTGCTCGCCCGACTCGGGTTTCGGCTCGATAGGAGAGATGCATGGCCCTCACGCCCTTACGCAGCTGGATCATGGCTCTGTGTAGCGCGGCCCTGGCTGCCTGCGGTGGCGGCGGTGGGTCGACGGACGTGGGGCCGGGCGGCGCCACGCCCACGGGCACGCTGCGCATCTCGCTCACCGACAGCCCGGCCTGCGGCTACGACAACGCCTGGATCACCGTCGAAAAGGTACGGGTGCACCGCGACGGCTCGGCGGGTGACGGCGACTCCGGCTGGGTGGACCTTCCACTGCCCCAACCGCAACCTCTGCCGGCCGGTGCGCCGATGCCACAGTCGTTGCGGGTGGACCTGCTGACGCTGACCAACGGCGTGCTGGTGCCGCTGGGCCAGGTCCCGCTCCCCGCGGGCACCTACAACCAGCTGCGCCTGATACTCGCCAAGAACACGGCCAGCAATCCGTTGGCGAACGCGATCAAGCCGACCGGCGGGTCGATCGTCCCCCTGACGACGCCAAGCGCCCAGCAAAGCGGCCTGAAGATCAACGTCGACATGACGGTGCCCGCAGGCCAGGAGGCGGACTTCGCGATCGACTTCGACGCCTGCAAGTCGTTCGTCAAGGCCGGCAAGTCGGGCAAGATCCTGCTCAAGCCGGTGCTGTCGGTGTTGCCGATCCTGTCGCCAGCGGGTCAGCGCATCCAGGGTTGGCTGGATCCGTCGCTGGCCAGCGCCGGGGCGACGGTCTCGGTGCAGACCGGGGGCCGGGTCGTGCGCGCGACGCCGCCGATGTTGGACAGCGGCGGCAACCTGAAATTCGAGCTCTTCCCGGTTCCGGTGGGCAGCTACAACCTCGTCGTCACGGCCAGCGGCCACGCCACTGCGATCGTGACCGGAGTGCCTGCGCACTCGAGCGTGTCCACCACCGTCAACAGTGCCGCCTTCCCGATTCTTCTCCCGGCGTCGAACCTGCAGACGGTGAGCGGAACGATCACGTTCGGTGCCAGCGCCGTCGACACCGGCGGCGTGGTGCGGGCGCTGCAGTTGCTGACCGGCGGGCCAACGATCGAGGTCGCGAGCGCCAACGCGGACAACGATGACGGCCACTACGAGATGGCGCTGGCGGTCGGTGCACCGGTCAAGGCGCCCTATGTCGCGGGCGCCGCGCAGTTGCTGTTCACCACCGACGCCGCCGTGTCGGGAAACTACCGGCTCGCGGCGACCGTGACGCGCAGCACCGAAGTGCAGTTCGCCAACATCGTGCTCGACACGGATGCGCTGGTCCAGGACTTCCACTTCACGGCGCCATGACCTGAGGTCGATGTGTTCGTGCTGGCGGCACTGAATCCTCGTTGACAGTATCGCGCGGGTTGCAGGAACATCCGCACCCCGACCCTGACGCCGATCCTCATCGGGTGTCGTTCGGTCGGGTTGCGCTGAGCATCGTTGCAGTGATCCAGCACAGGAGAGCATGATGAGACCCAGTCGACAGCCTGTTGTCGTCTTGCTGCTGCTCACCGTGATCGCCGGCCCGGCCTGGGCCCAGGGCTCCGGTCAGCAAGGTTCCCCCGGCCAGCACAACGCGATCACCGACGTGCCCGGCATCAGCGTGGGGCACTTCAGCGGCGGCGATGCCGGCACGACGGTCGTGCTCGCCGCGAGCCCCACCGGCCAGGGGGTGGCCGGCGGCGTCACGCAGCGCGGTGGTTCGCCCGGCACGCGCGAGACCGACCTGATGCGGCCCGACAACATGGTGGAGACGATGAACGCGATCGTGCTGAGCGGCGGCAGCGCGTACGGCCTCGCCGCGGCCAGCGGCGTGATGAGCTGCCTCGAGGGTCGCGGCGTCGGGTTCCCCGTCGGCGGCGGCAACGTCGTGCCGATCGTGCAGGCGGCCGTCTCGTTCGATCGGGCCACCTGCAACAGGCCGGCCGCCGCGCGTCCGGACTTCACGGCCGGGCTCCAGGCCTGTGTGGCCGCCACCGCCGGTGCGGTCGAGCAAGGCAATGTCGGCGCGGGCACCGGCGCCGTGTCGGGCGGCATCAAGGGTGGCATCGGCAGCGCGAGCGTCGTGCTGCCCAACGGCATCATCGTCGGCGCGCTGGTGTCGGTGAACTCCGAGGGTGCCGCCTACGACAGCGACGGTGACCTCCACGCGGCGTCGCTCGAACTCGACAGCGAGTTCCGCGCACTGACCAAGGGCGGCGGCCACCGCCATCGTGTGCCGCCGAGCCTGCCGGGCGGCCCGCTGCGCAGCGGCACCAACGCGGTCGTCGCGACGAATGTGCAGCTCACCAAGTCCCAGGCGACCAAGATCGCGGAGATGGCCGACGACGGTGTCGCGCGCGCCATCAGCCCCGCGCACACGGCGGGCGACGGCGACACGCTCTTCGTGCTCGGCACGGCGCGGCTCGCGATGGCCACGCTCGGCGACGAGAGCGCGGTGGTCACGCAGATCGGCACCGCGGCAGCCAACGCCGTCTCGCGCGCGATCGTGCACGCGCTGCTGTCGGCCAAGTCGACCTCGTGCCAGCAGAGCTACTGCGACACCTTCCCGTCCGCGTGCCGGCACCAGCGGTAGGAGCACAACACCATGCGACTTCACACCACTCTGGTCGGGATCGTCCCGCTGGCGATCGCGTCGACGGCATTCGCGCAGACGCTGCCACAAACCCCCGGCCTGAAAAACGCGATCACCGATGTGCCCGGCATCGAAGTCGGGCACTACACGGCGTCGAGTGGAACGGGCGGCATGACGGGCACCACCGCCATCATCGCGCGCGGCGGCGCCACTGCCGGCGTCACGCAGCGCGGCGGCGCGCCGGGCACGCGCGAGACCGACATCCTGAAGTCGGAGAAGGCGCTCGGCACGGCGCACGCGGTGGTGCTGAGCGGCGGCAGTGCCTACGGCCTGGCCGCGGCCGACGGCGTGATGACGTGCCTCGAGAGCCAGGGCATCGGCACGCCGGTGGCCAACGGGGCCATCGTGCCGCTCGTGCCGTCGGCGATCCTGTTCGATCCGGGGCGCTGCGCGCCGTTCAACTTCCGGCCCGACGCCTCGTTCGGCATGAACGCCTGCCGCGCCGCGACCAACGGCCCGGTGCAGATGGGCAACGTGGGCGCTGGTGCGGGCGCGCGCTCGGGCGGCACGAAGGGTGGCATCGGCACGGCGAGCGCCGTGCTCGCCAACGGCATCGTGGTCGGCGCCATCGTCGCGGTCAATTCGGCCGGGCGCACGTTCGACGCCACGACCGGCGACTTCTTCGCCGGCTACACCCTCGCCCCGCGCGGACGCAACGGTGCGCACAGCGCTGGCGCGGCCCGAGGCCGACACCGACGAACTGCTGCGCGCGACGACCATCGCGGTGGTGGCCACCAACGCGCGGCTCACGAAGGCGCAGGCGAACAAGGTCGCGCAGATGGCCGACGACGGCCTGGCGCGCGCGATCCGCCCGGCACACGGCACCGGCGACGGCGACACGGTGTTCGCGCTGGCCACCGGCCAGGCAACGGGGACCGCGAGCATCAACCAGATCGGCGGCGCGGCGGCCGACGCGCTGTCGCGCGCCATCATCCGCGCGATCCTTGCCGCGGACGGCATCCACACCGCCTCGTGCAACGTCAACAGCTACTGCGATCTGTTCCCGCAGCGCTGCATTCGGTAAGAGCCGGGCGCCACGACTCGCGCGCCGTCGGCCCACGGCTGCACTCGGCAGTCAGGTCGCCGGCGGCGCCACCGATGCGCCCTCGATACCGTGACGCTTCAGCGCCGCGGCGACGAAGCCGTCGGCCTTCATGTCCTCGACGAAAGCAGCGAGGAACGCGCGAACGGCCTCGCCCCGGCCCTTGGGGCAGCCCATGGCCTGCTGAATGACCATGAAACGGCCCGGCAGCAGGCGGTGACCGGGGTGGCGCATGGCATCGGCCTGGAGCTGTTGCTTCACCCCCGCCGCCACATCGGCCCGCTGCTCGACGAAGACATCGACGACCGCAGGAGAACTGGGTGCCCGCACGATCGTGGCTGCCTTCAGTTCACGCGTGAGATGGAGGTCGTACGCACTGCCGGCGCCCACCACGACCCGCGTGCCGGCGCGGTCCACGTCTTCGTTGCGCAGCAACGGCGAATCGTTGCGCACCATGTAGCAGCCTTCGATCAACACATAGGGCGCGCTAAAGCCGATGCCGGCACCACGAACCGGATCGACGGCAAAGAAGCCCACGTCGGCTTTGTCTTGCGTGACCGCCTCGACCGATTGACCGGCGGTCTTGAAGACGACCAATTCCAACGGCACGCCGAGGCGCTTGGCAAGGGCCTGTGCGAGATCGACCGAAACGCCGCCCGGTGCCTCATCAGGGCCGGCATGGGCGAGGATCGGATTGCCGAGGTTGATCGAGGCGCGCAGCACACCGGTCGGGGTGAAGGCGGCGGTGACTGCTGTGTTGGGTCGGGTCATATGGGTGTGATCAGCGATTGTGAGGGTCGATTCAGGCCGCTGCAGCAAGCGCGCGGCGCAGGATCATGGGGATCACGCCGCCGGCCCGAAGCAACTCGACCTCGAACTGCGTCTCCACGGCTGCCGAGGCTGAGAGGGCCTCGATGCGGCCGTCGCTGCGCAGGATGCGAACCGGCACGCCGGTGCGTGGCGCGATGGCGTCGGCGTTGGCCTCGATCTCGATGCGGTCGCCGGGTGCGAGGGCCATCGCGTCGGGTCCAAGCGCGGGGCCCAGGCGCAGCGGCAGGATGCCCATGCCGATCAGGTTGGAGCGGTGGATGCGCTCGAAGCTGCAGGCCAGCACCGCACGAACGCCGAGCAACCGTTGCCCCTTGGCGGCCCAGTCGCGTGAAGAGCCGGTGCCATAACGTTCCCCGGCAACCAAAACGACGGCATCGCCGGCCTCGCGGTATCGCTGCGCCGCTTCCCAGATGGGCAGCAGCGCACCGCTGGGTGCGTGCACGGTGTGTGCCACCGGCGCACCCGGCGCCAGCCGGTTGCCGACGCTCTTGCTGTGGAACGCCGCACGCATCATCACTTCCCAGTTGCCACGGCGTGACGCAAACACGTTGAGGTCGTCGCGATCGTCGCCACGTTGCACCAGGAAGTCAGCCACCAGGCTGTCTCGTGGGATCGCGCTCGCGGGCGAGATGTGGTCGGTGGTGATGTCGTCGCCCAGCACGAGCAACGGATGCGCGACATAGTGTCCAAGCTGCGAACCTTCGGACAACGATGCGAACGGCGGCCGCCTGAGGATCGTCGAACGAGCGTCCCACGGGTAGCGCGCGCAGGCAGGGCTCGGCAAGGCATGCCATTCGGCGTTCGAGCTGGCTCGGGCAAAGTCACGCCGGAAATCCGCCGGGTCGAGGCTCGCACGCAGGCACGCATCGATCTCGTCCGCGGCGGGCCACAGGTCGGACAACCCGATGCGCGTGCCATCCGGGAGTGTTTGAACCGGCTCGTCGCGCAGGTTGCGGGCGGCATCGCCCGCGAGCGCGAACGCGATCACCAGCGGCGGCGACATCAGGAAGCCGAGGTCCAGGTCGGCATGGACACGGCCCGTGAAGTTGCGGTTGCCGGAAAGCACCGCGACCGGGTGCACCTGCCCGGCAGCCATCGCATCGCGAATCATCGGCGGCAGCGCGCCCGAGTTGCCGATGCAGGTGGTGCAGCCGTGGCCGACGATGTCAAAGCCCACCGCCGCAAGATCGGCGGTCAAGCCGGCCCGCCGCAGGTACGACGCGGCAGCGGGCGATCCGGGCGCCAGCGACGTCTTGACCCAAGGCGGCACGGTCATGCCGAGCCGGCGCGCCTTGCGCGCGAGCAGACCTGCGGCGATCAACAGGCGCGGGTCCGACGTGTTGGTGCAACTGGTGATGGCGGCGATCGCGATGGCGTGCTTCGGCAGCTCGGGGTGTGATTGCCGCGGGTTGAATCCGACGCGCGCCAACGCCTGGGCGGTGCCCTCGTAGGGCAGCAGGTCCTGCGGGCGCTTTGGCCCTGCCACGTGCATGCCGATGCGTGCAAGGTCGATCTCGATCGTGCGCGTGAAGCGCGGCTCGGCCGCGGGGTCGAACCACAGGCCCGCAGCCTGCGTGTACGCCTCGACCCGCGCGACCTGCGCGGCATCGCGTCCGGTCGAGCGCAGATAGGTCAGCGTGGCCTCGTCGACAGCGAAGAAGCCGGTGGTGGCACCGTACTCCGGAGCCATGTTGGCCACGACACAGCGGTCGCCGGCGGTGAGGGTCGACACACCGGGGCCAAAGAACTCGACGAACTCGCCGGCCACGCCGATCGCACGCAAGCGCTGCGTGACGGTGAGTGCCAGGTCGGTCGCCAGGGCACCGGCGCCCAACCTCCCGATGAGGCGCACACCCACCACATCGGGTACGCGCAGAACGGTCGGCATGCCGAACATCACGGTCTGGGCTTCGAGGCCTCCGACACCCCAGCCGAGCACGCCGATGCCATTGACCATCGGCGTGTGGCTGTCGGTTCCGATCATCACGTCGGGCACGAGCCATTGGGCACCATCGCGCTGCTCCAACGAGACCACCGTGGCCAGCTGCTCGATATTGATCGTGTGCATGATGCCGGTGCCGGGTGGATGGATGCACACCCGTTGCAGCGCCTGCGATGCCCAGCGCAGGAACCGAAAACGCTCGCCGTTGCGCCGCAGCTCGTGCTGCAGGTTCACGGCCGGCGCATCGGCGCGCGCGTACGCCTCCACCGCCAGCGAGTGGTCGACCGACACATCGACGGGCAGCGCAGGATTCAGCAGGTTCGGATCGGCACCCGCTTCGGCGAGCGCATCGCGCATCGCCGCGATGTCCACCAACGCCGGCGTGCTGGTGGTGTCATGCATCAGCACGCGGCGCGGCTGAAACGTGATCTCGGCCTCACTGGTGCCGGCCTCGGCCCAGGCCAGCAGGGCCGCAACGGCACGCTCGCGTTCCTCGCCGTGGCCTTCGCGCAGCACGTTTTCAAGCAACAGGCGCAGCACTGTCGGCAGGCGCGCCAAGCGCGGCCCACCTGCCCGCGGCAGGTCGATCAGGCGGTAGGTGGCCCCGGCAAGCGCCAGCTCGGCAACCGCAGGGTCGGCATGGACCATGCCCTTAGTTTGCATTTTTGTGTGTAGCCTGCGTCCACCCTGGACAATGACGCTCCGTCGTCCCTCATCACAAGGAAACAGCCATGCCACTGTCACGCCGCACCGCGCTCGCTGGCGCTCTCCTCGCCACGACTTGCGCGTTCGCCCAAGCGCCGTTGGAGCTGAAGATCACCGCGCCCGCCGCACCTGGCGGCGGCTGGGATGGTGCGTCACGTTCGCTGCAGCAGGTGATGACCGCCACCGGCGCCGCCAAGAGCGTGCAGGTGGTCAACGTGCCCGGTGCCGGCGGCACGGTCGGCCTGGCGCAGTTCGTCAACACCGCCAAGGGCGACGGCAACCAGCTGATGACGATGGGCGTCACGATGGTCGGCGCCGTGCTCACCAACAAGGCGCCGGTCAGCCTCGATGCCGTGACGCCGATCGCGCGCATCACCGCGGATGCGCTGGTGGTGGTCGTGCCGGCGAACTCGCCGCACAAGACCATCAACGATCTCGCGGCCGCACTGAAAGCCGACACCTCCAAGGTGGTGTGGGCCGGCGGCTCGGCCGGCGGCGCCGACCACATCCTCGCCGCGCTGATCGCGAAAGCCGCTGGCGGCGATGCGAGCAAGCTGAACTACGTGCCCTTCTCCGGTGGCGGCGAGGCGCTTGCCGAGATGCTCGGTGGTCGCGTGGCCGCCGGCGTGTCGGGCTACAACGAGTTCGAGAGCCAGATCAAAGCCGGTAAGCTGCGCGCGCTCGGCATCGCGAGTGCCAAGCGCATGGACGGTGTCAACGTGCCGACCCTCAAGGAACAGGGCATGAACGTCGAGTTTTCCAACTGGCGTGGCCTGGTGGCGGCGCCCGGCATCACCGCGGCGCAGAAGGCCGCGCTCGCTGCCGCTGTCGAGAAGGCCGTGAAGTCCGATGAATGGGCCAAGGTGTTGAAGGCGCGCGGCTGGGACAATGCGTACCTCGCCCCCGATGCGTTCGCGGCCTTCCTCAAGGAGGACCAGGCCCGCGTGAAAGACGTGCTGACCTCGGTCGGATTGGTCAAGTGAGCCGCGCGCCCGACAACACGACGAGTGAGACCGGCCCGCCGCCGGCCGTGGCGGCAGGCATCGGCGTCGTGCTGATGCTGGTGGCCGGCGTCGTGTTCGTCGAGGCGCAGAAACTGCCGCCGGGCCCGGCGCTGGGCGTGGGGCCGGCTGCGGCGATGCGCATCGTGGCAGCGTTCGTCGCGGCGCTGGCCGCAGCGCACTTGTTCACCGCCTGGCGTGATCGCAAGCGCAAAGCCGCCGCGGCAGGGCCCGACGGCCCGAGCGACCAGCGTGCGCTGGCATGGCTGCTGGGTGCGCTTGCGGGCCTGATGCTGGTGCTGCAGTTCGGCGGCGGCTTCATCGCGGCATCGGCCTGGCTGTTTGTGCTGACTGCACGCGGATTCGGTGCGCCCATCGGTGTCAAGTCTATCGCCATCGGTGTCGTCCTGTCCGCGATCGTGTACTTCTTCTTCACCAGGGCTTTGTCGCTGGGCCTCCCGGGCGGGCCGCTCGAGCGAATGCTGGCATGAAACCGCCCCCACGCTCACTGCGTTCGCTGCCCCCCGAGGGGGCGCGTCAGTGCCTTCGGGCGGCCGGGCAGCACTGACATGGAAGCCACCCTCGCCGCCCTGGCGCAGGGCATCGCAGTCGCGGCCCAGCCCGGCAACCTGCTGTTCGCCGGCATCGGCGTGATGCTGGGCACGCTGGTCGGCATCCTGCCGGGAATCAGTCCATCGCTGACGGTGGCGCTGCTGCTGCCGGTGACGTTCAAGCTCGACCCCACGGGTTCGCTGATCATGTTCGCCGGCATCTACTTCGGCGGCATGTACGGCAGCTCCACCACGGCGATCCTGCTGAACACGCCCGGTGAAGCAGCCTCGATCGCCACCGCGATCGAAGGCCACGCGATGGCACGCGCGGGTCGCGGCGGCCCCGCACTGGCGACCGCCGCCATCGGCTCGTTCGTCGCCGGAACGCTCGCGACGCTCGGGCTTGCTGTGCTCGCGCCAGTGCTGGTGGAGCTGGCGGTGCAGTTCGGCCCGTGGGACTACTTTGCGTTGATGGTGCTGGCCTTCGTGACCGTGTCGGCGACGTTTGGCGACTCGGTCTTGCGCGGCCTGACCAGTCTTGCACTGGGCCTGCTGCTCGGCTTGATCGGCATCGACAAGCTCACCGGTCAGCCCCGCCTCGCATTCGGCGTGCCCACCTTGCTCGACGGCGTGTCGATCACCACCTTGGCCGTCGGACTGTTCGCGATCGGCGAGACGCTCTACGTGGCATCACGCTCGCGCGCCGTGCACGATGGCATCGAGGCCGTGCGCGGTTCGCTGTGGATGACGCTCGACGATTGGCGCCGCTCCTGGAAGGCCTGGCTGCGCGGATTCGCACTCGGCTTCCCGATCGGCGCGCTGCCCGCCGGCGGCGCCGAAGTGCCGACGCTGCTGTCGTACACGATCGAGCGCAAGCTCGCCAAGCCGCCGAGTCAGTTCGGCAAGGGCGCCATCGAAGGCGTCGCCGGACCCGAGGCCGCCAACAACGCGGCCGCCACCGGCACGCTGGTGCCGTTGTTGTCGCTCGGCCTGCCGACTTCGGCGACCGCGGCGATGCTGCTCGCCGGCTTCCAGCAATACGGTCTCGTGCCGGGTCCGCTGTTGTTCGTGGCGAACGCCGACCTGGTGTGGGGCCTGATCGCGAGCTTCTTCATCGGCAACCTGATGCTGCTCGTGCTCAACCTGCCGCTGGTGGGTCTGTGGGTCAAGCTGCTGACCGTGCCGCAGCCCTGGCTCTATGGCGGCATCCTGGTGTTCGCTGCGATGGGCACGCTGGCAGCCAACCCCTCCACGGTGGAACTGTTGCTGCTCGTGGTGTTCGGCATCGTGGGCTACTTGATGCGCTGCTGGCACTACCCGGTGGCGCCGATGATCGTGGGGCTGATCCTCGGTCCGATGGCGGAAGCGCAGTTTCGTCGCGCGCTGCAGATCAGCCTCGGCGACCCGTTCGTGTTCTTCAAGCATCCGAGCTCGGCGATCCTGTTGGCGCTGGCCGTGCTGGCGCTCGCCGCGCCGCTGATCTTTCAAGGGCTGCGGCGTTTCAAAGGCGAAGATGCATAGCGGAACCTGGAGTGCCCCAAGCCATGCTGACACGCGATGAAGTGCGCGCGGTACCGTTGTTCGCAAGCCTGTCCGACACCGATCTGGACCGGCTGGTGCGCACCTCGGCAGACATCCACCTCAACGCGGGCGAGCACGCGGTGCACGAAGGCGGAGAGCGCGCGCTGTACGCCGTGCTGTCCGGCAAGATCGAAGTAGTCAAGCAGTTCGATGGTGTGGACCGCACGCTGGGCTGGCGACTGCCCGGCACGATCTTCGGCGAAGTGCCGCTGGCCTTCGCCACGCCCTTCCCCGGCAGCTACCGCGCATCCGAGCCATCGCGCGTGATGCGGGTGGAGCCGCACCACTATTTCGCCATCGCGTCGTCGGCGCCCGATGTTGCCGAGAAGGTCGGCGCTCTGGCGCGCGAGCGCATCGGTGGGTTGCAGGGCATCGCGATGCAGCCCCCCAAGGCACAGATCACCGTCTATGGGGAGCGCTGGGATCCGGCCTGCAGCGAGATGCGCCGCTTTCTGTCGCGCAACCAGATCGTTCACGACTGGCTGTCGCCGGAGACACCGGATCTTGCTCGCTCCTGGAGCGGCAGCCTTCCCGAAGCGAAAGATTGCCCGCTCGTGCGACTGCCCGACGGCACGTTGGTGCACAGGCCGACGATGCGCGAACTCGCGATGCGGCTGGGCCTGCAGACGCGCCCCAACGAGGACGTCTACGACACGCTGATCATCGGCGGCGGTCCGGCCGGGTTGGCGGCCGCGGTGTACGGTGCCAGCGAGGGCCTGCGCACGCTGGTCATCGAGCGCGAAGCGCCCGGCGGGCAGGCCGGCACCTCGTCGCGTATCGAGAACTACCTGGGCTTTCCGAACGGCGTGTCCGGCGACGAGCTGGCCAGCCGCGCGCTGCAGCAGGCACGCCGGCTGGGCGCCGAGATCCTCGTCACGCGAAGCGTCGAAAGCATGGACCCGGCCAGGCGCGAGGTGTTCCTCGATGGCGGCGAGCTTGTGCGCGCGCGCAGCGTGATCGTGGCCACCGGCGTGTCGTGGCGGCGGCTGGTCATCGAAGGCTTCGAGCGCCTCATCGGCAAGGGGATCTACTACGGCGCCGCACGCAGCGAAGCCGCCGCCACGCACGGTCAGGACGTGTTCCTCATCGGCGCCGGCAACTCGGCTGGCCAGGCCGCGCTGCACTTCGCCAACCACGCGCGCCGGGTGACTCTGCTGGTGCGCGGCGACTCACTCGACAAGAGCATGTCGCGTTATCTGGTCGAGCAGATCGCGGGCAAGTCCAACATCGCCGCCCGCTTGCACAGCGAGGTGAAGGCAGCGCACGGCGAGTCCCACCTCGACGCCATCGACGTCCTCGATCGCCAGCAGCAGACCGTGTCGCGCCACGAGTGTGGCGGCCTGTTCGTCTTCATCGGTGCCGATGCCGACACCGGCTGGCTGCCGCAGCAGGTGGTGCGCGACAAGAACGGCTACCTGCTGACCGGCGACGACGTGCTCAAGTTCGGCAGCTGGGCGCACACCCGCGACCCCTTTCTGCTCGAAACCAACCTGCCGGGCGTGTTCGCCTGTGGAGATGTGCGGCTGAGCCCGATCAAGCGTGTGGCCGCGGCCGTGGGCGAAGGCAGCATGGCCATTGCGTTCGTGCACCAGTATCTGGCCCGCGAAGGACTGAAATCCCAACGCTGAGGCGCGTCTGGCGCCCCGCGCCCTAGCCGCCGCGGGCCGAAGACTTGTTCAAGGCCACGGCCACCCGAATGAGAGCCTTCAGAGCCTTCTCGTCCAGCTTGTCGCCTTCGTGAAGGTCGATGGCGCGCCTGACGTTGCCTTCGAGACTGGAGTTAAAGAGGCCCGAAGGGTCCGGCAGCGAAGCTCCCTGGACCCGTTGGCGTTCACATGCACCGCCAACCCGGACGGACTGGTCAGTTGGAGGGGAACAGGTGCGCTCACGTGATCTTGATTGCCGGCCCAACTAACTCCGCCGTTGGTCTGGCTGCTCAGGGCGCCGCATGCCCGACCCCTTTGTGGCAGTCGATGCAGGTCGCCTTGCCCTCGAGCACCGGAGCGTGCATCTCCCGCACCATGTCCTGCTGCTTCGCGAGCACTTCCTTGGAGAACTGGTGGCAGCCGCGGCACGCGCGCGAATCGTTGGCCTTGTATTCCGACCACACCAGCCCGGCCATGTGCATGCGCTCGTTCTTGAACTTCTCCTGCGTGGAGATGACGCCGCGGATCTCTCCAATGACGTCCTTGGTGCCGGCCACCGCCTTGTACCAGAGGAGTTCGGGGTATTCGTTGGGAATGTGGCAGTCGTGGCACGTCGCGCGCATGCCGGTGCGGGTCGCGCCATGGAGGCTCTCCTGGTGCTCCTTCGCGACCCATTGCATCGAGTGGCACACCGCCCCGCAGAATTCATCGGTGCCCGTGACATGGACCATCACCTGGGTGCTGATGACCGCGATGGCGCCAACCACGAGGCCCAGGATGACGAGCGCGGCCACCGACCAGTGCGCACTCGGGCTGCGCAGCCGCCGCCATGCGCGTTTCGGCAGGCCGGGTTGGCCCCGTGCTCCATCGGTTGGTGGAATTTCGGCCATCGCCCCTCAGCGCTTCGCCGGCGGGGGTGGCGGCACCTTGACCACGGGAATGGTCGGCTTGAAGGTACGGTCACGCAGCGCGATCTGGCCCTGGCGCGCGAAGTCGATCGACTCGCCCAGGATGCGCGCAGCCTCCTGCGGCGCATGGAAACCCGTGGAGTTTTCCGCCTCGACGAAGTCGAGGTAGAACTGCGAGCGTCGCTGCAGATAGTGGGCGGTGACCAGGTCCGCATCCCTGCGCCCCGCAGCTCTCGCCGCCTTCAGGTCGTCGATCAGCCCGACCACGGCTGCCATCGCCTTCTCGCGAAGCGTCCAGTGCCGGTCCTGGATCTGGTGCACACGGGCCTGCAGGTCCTCCGCGGTGGCCTTCTCGTCGTGCTTCTTGTGGCAGTCGACGCATGCGGCCTGGACGTTCAACATCGGGCTGCGCACCCAGTGATCGGTGAACGACTTGGAAATCGACGGCATGTGGCAGTCGACACAGGTGACCCCGGCGCGCGCATGCGAGCCCTGGTTCCACATCTCGAACTCGGGATGCTGTGCCTTGAGCGCGGGGGCGCCGGTGTCCTTGTGGGTCCAGTCACGGAAGCCGATCTCGTCGTAGTAGGCGGTGATCTGCTCGATCCTGAGGCCCTTCGACCAGGGATAGACGAGGCGCTTCTCGGGTCCCTTGAAGTAGTACTCGACGTGGCACTGGCCGCAGACGTAGGCGCGCATCTCGGCGGACGAGGCCTGCTTGTTCACGTCGTAGTCCTTCACACCCAGCGAAGCCTTGTAGGCACGCATGCCTTCGATGAATGCAGGGCGGGTGACCCGCAGTGCGAGCGTCGTGCCATCGTGGCAGTCGATGCAGGCGACCGGATGGCTCACGAGCTTTGACGCCTCCGCATAGGGCATCGCGTTGATCTTCTCGAAGCCCTTGGTGATGTCGCCGTTGCCCGCCCGCTTGTACGCGAGGTACATCGACGCGTGGCAGTTCACGCACGCGCCCGGCTGCTTCACCACGACCTGGCGCTTCGTGAGCCGCTGGTCCTCGAGCATGTGGGCGTGCCCGCGCTCCTCGCGGAAATCCTCGGAGAAGGCGTAGCCCTGCCAGATCGCCTTGAGGCCCTTGTCGTCCTCGACCTTGGAGCGCGCGACGACCGAGCGCGGGTCAGCCTGGGTCGGCGTGTGCGGCACCGCCTCGCTGCCGCCGTGCCTGGTGCGCTGCATGTCGACCGATTTCTTGTAGAGCTCGTAGTGCTTCGGGAACGCCTTGCCCCATTCGGCCGGGTCGTCGATGTTGTCGTTGAAGGGCGGGCGCGCGTCCTTCTTCGCGTCGGATTGCGTGATGCCGGTCGCAGGAACGAGCAGAAAGATGGCCGTAAACGTGATCAGGATCGCGCTCGCGAGAACTCGCAGCGGGTCGTGCAGTTTGGGCATCATCCAGTCGCTCCCCAGAGTCGTCGATGCTAGCTCTGGGATTGGCTAGCTCTGGGATTGTATTTGCGCGGGGCGATGGCCACGCGCGTGGCGACGGGGGTCTGCTCGGCCGTTCTCAGTCCGACCGCGAACGCCAGATCGACAGCACGACCCACACGCTGTTCACGAATGCGAGCAGGTAGCCAAGCGAGCCAAGCACCGTGAAGATCGGGATGCCGAAGACTTGCGGACCGGAGGTGACCGTCATCACGATCGACGAGCCGATGACGATCGAGGCCGTCATGATGCCGATAGTGATGCGGTTGATCGTGCGGTCGAGTTTGCGCACGAAGCTGTCGAGCCGCTTCAGATCGAGATCCAGTCGCAGGCGGCCGCGGCGCGCATCCTTGAGCAGCCGCGCAAGGTCGCGCGGTATGGCTCGCATCAGATCGAGAAACTGGCCGATGCCCGCGCCACCGCGGCGCCCCATTTCCACCGGCGCGTAGCGCGCGGCGAGCGCGCGCTCGACAAAGGGCTTCAGCCGGTCGGCGAGCACGAACTCCGGATCGTATTGGCGTCCGGAGCCCTCCAGCGTGATCAGCGCCTTGAACATCAGCGTGAGGTCCGATGGCAGGACGATGCCGTGCGTGCGCATCATCGATGTGATTCGACCGATCAGTTCGCCGACGCGCATGTCCTTGACCGGCAGGTCGCCGTAGTCGGCCACGAGTTCGTCGACGTCGGCGGCGAGTCGTTCTTCATCGACCAGCTCTTCGCCGGCCCAATCGAGCAGCACGTCGACCATCGGCTCGCTGTCGCGGCGCGTGATCCCGGCAAGCAGATCGATGATCTGATTGCGGCGTGCAAGCGACAGCCTGCCGGTCATGCCGAAGTCGATCATCGCGAGGCGATTGCCCGGCAGATAGATCACGTTGCCCGGGTGCGGATCGGCCTGGAAGAAGCCATGCTCGAGCATCATCTTGAGCACGTTGTCCACGCCGCGCTGTGCGAGCACCTTGAGGTCGAGCCCGGCGCGCTCCACGGCAGCCACGTCCTCGGCGCTGATGCCGTCGATGTGCTCCTGCACGTTCATGACTTCGCTGGTCCACTGCGGGAAGACGTGCGGGATCAGCACGTATGGCTCACCCCGGAAGTTGCGTTCGAAGCGCTCGATGTTGTGCGCTTCGGTGGCGAGGTCCAGCTCGCGCATCATCGAGCTGCAAAACTCTTCGACGACCCGCACCGGCTGGTAGCGGCGCGCCTCGGGTACTTCCTTTTCAACGAACTGCGCGAGATGCGACAGCAGCCGCAGGTCGGCCTCTACCTTGGTTTCGATGCCCGGGCGGCGGACCTTCAACACGACTACGCGGCCGTCGTGCAATCGCGCGCGATGCACCTGCGCGATGGAGGCTGCCCCCACCGGCTCTCGTTCGAGATCGACGAAGGCCTGCGAATGCGGCGTGCCGAGCGACCGCTCGATCACCGCCAGGACCTGCTCGAACGGCACCGGCGCCGCGTTGCTGCGCAGGCGCGCGAGTTCCTTCGTCCACTTCGGTGGCAGCAGATCCTCCCGCATCGAGAGCATCTGCCCCAGCTTGACGAAGGTGGGGCCGAGCTCTTCGAAGGCCAGACGAAGGCGCTGTTGCGGCTCGAGCTGCTCACTGCGCGCGACCTCGCTCCAATGGAGCACTTCGCCAGCGCGCTCCAGGAGCGAGGCGACTCCGAGCCGCCGCACGAGATCGCCGAGTCCGTGGCGGATGAATACCAGGCTGATCTCGTGCAGGCGCGGCAGATTCCGCACCGCACTGGCCTCGCGCACGACCTACTTCGCCTTCTTGATTTCTGACTGCTGGCGCAGCGCGTCGGCGAATCCGGCGAGCAGCCCGCTGGTGAGCATTGTCATGTTGGCGCCGTAGTGACGCACCGAGTCGAACCCGGGCACCGAACCCGCGCGATACGAGCCAATGCGATTGGCGAACTCGCTCAGCACCTGTGCGAAGCGCACGTTGACATCGGCGCCGACGCGCTGCGCATGCAGCGCAAGGTCGGCGAGTTCACGGCGCAGGTTTCCGGTGGTGGCGTCGGTCATGCGGTTGGCGACCGCGACGTAGTCCTTCTGCAAGGTCTGCAGGGCCGCAAACGCATGCTTCACATCGTTGTCGGAAAACTCCGTTCCGCGCATCACCAGCACCTGCAGCGCCGTGTGGGTGGCCTGCGACGAAGCGTGCAACGCCTCGTCAAGGCCGCGGATCGCCTGCGCGAACGCCTCACGCGCCTGCACGCTCTCGAGCGGCGGCTTCGACACGCCGCCGCTCATGGTCCGCACGACGTCCTTGACGCCTTCGGTATCGAGGCGACCGCCCGCCAGCATCTGTGCGGTCAGCTCGCGCACCCGCTCGCGAATCGCCTGTTCGTCGATGCTCGCGTCTGCCGGCGCGGAGGCAGCGTTCCCCGCCGGCGCTGTGGGATCCGTCATTTCGCGCCCTCCTGTGAAACGGTTGGGGGCCCAGAATAGACCAATTCGGTGCAGAACTCGGTTCGATGCCGCCTTCGACCGCAAACGGCCGTCGCGTGGCAAGCCGAAGAGGTGAATGGGGCGCCGCTTCGTGTCGCGGCGCCGCGGCTGATCATCGGCTCAAGGCCCGGTACACCCCACGCTCGAACGCCTCGTACACGCCGGATGCGTAACGGTTGCTATCGCCGAATGCTCAGCGCAGCGTCCACCAGCTCTCCGCTTCTCCCTGTCGACGTCGAATCCGCGACGCAATCAGTCGAGTCAGTAGGCGCCTTCAACCAGG
>CAWHBZ010000036.1:0-34937 GCA_963827645.1 uncultured beta proteobacterium
ACCAGCCGAGAGGCGGGGCTTTGCGCACGCGCTTTCGACCAAGTTCCAAACACACTGCGGCGGCTCATGCGTTGTCGATGCTCCCTGAGAGCGTGACAGTGGCCGTGACGCCAGGAGACAACATGAGCGACCAGCATTCAGTCCTCCATGGGCAAAGTCCCCCTTCTTCGCCGGCTCTACGTGCAAGTGCTGATCGGCATCGGCGCCAGGCATCGCGCCCGGGTGTGGCCGAAGACCGAACTTCCCGACGTCAGAGAAGGCGGTCGAGGCGGGCGTTGCCGGCACGATCCTGTCCCCAGGCGCCGTGGCGGAAGAGGTCGCGGCCGGACGACTTGCCATGTCGACCATCTCGCACCCCGGTGCTGCTGCGCAGGGTCGTGTGCGCCAGGTCGCTGACCCGGCCGACGACCACCGCCGGGGCGGCAGTCATCGCGCTGGCGACCGACGTGATTCAGCGCCTGGTCGCGCCAACCGCTAACGCAAGGGCGATACGTGGGACTTCTGCCTCGCACTGTTCGGCCTGGTCGAGATCACCTGGGGACAGACAGCCCCACGTGACCTTACGAGGCCCGCGACCGCTTCATCGTGGGCGACGCCGTCACCTGGCGCACTCTAGAAACCGTGCGGAAGGTATGGAGGCGGCCTGAGACCCGGCGTCATCGCACGGTCCTTCGCCTCCAAGGTGGCGGAGCAAGCGATTGGCGCAGCATCGCCAGAAAGGCCGTTGCCCGCGCACTTCGCCCGAAGCGGGTGCCCAGCATGGCGACGACATCGGCGGCAGGAACCTCCCAGCTCGCAAGCACCCGCTTGAGCCGACCGGCTGCCAGATCGGCAGCGACGTTCCATTCCGACCGGATCGCGACACCCTGCCCTGCCACCGCCCACTCGCGCACCACCGCGCCGTCATTGCTGCACATGGTGGGACGGACGCGGACGGTCTCCGGCTCGCGCGAAGCGTGCCCGAAGCGCCACAGCGTGACGTCCTCGTCGTTCTCTCTGACCACCAGGCATCGATGCCGCAGCAAGTCTGAAGGCGACTGAATCGGCGAAGCACTGGCGAGATAGTCCGGGCTGGCGCAGAGGATGCGTCGGTTCGGTGCCAGGGTCGTGACGATCTGGTTTTGGGCACCAGGCGGTCCGATGTGGACGATGACGTCGCTGCTCTCGACCAGCTGCGCGCCGGGATGGTCGGAAAGGTCGAGGGTGACCGTCACGCCAGGATGCGCTTTTGCAAACGCGTCGACCACGGGTGCGACATGCAGCCGGCCGAAGCCATGCGGGGCGGCTATGCGCAGGTGCCCGCTGACGGCCTTCTTGCGATTGGCCAATGCCTCGGACAGCGCCTCCATCGCCTCGGCCACGATCGTCCCGTGCGATGCGACCAGATCGCCTTCATCGGTGAGGACCATCCTGCGGCCGGAACGGTCGATCAGCCGGATGCCGATCCGTGCTTCCAGCGCTTGCAGGCGCTGGGTGACGGCCGGCGGCGTGACATCCATCTTCCGGGCCGCTTCAGCGAGCGACGCGGACTGGGCCAGCACGTTGAAGAAGCGCAGATCGTCAGAGCTGATCATTTAGTGAGACCTTAACTCTCCATGCAGGTTCGATAAATTGTAGGTTCAATCGATCAGGCGCAACATCCGGCCATCTCACTTGGTCGGTGCCGGTCCGCATCCAGCAGTCCGCATCGGACAAGCACAACCCGGAGCACGACATTGGGCCAATCCATAGCCATGAAGCAGGCGCAAGCCGAACAGATCGCAACGACGCTCGCGGAACTGGCGACGCCTTGCCTCGTCCTCGACGCTGAGCGGATGGAGCGCAACATCGCACGCCTGAAAGCCAGGCTGGACCGCCTGGGCGTCACGCTGCGCCCCCACCTCAAGACGTCCAAGTCCGTGGACGTCGCGCGGCGCGTCATGACGTCGCCGTCGGGTCCGGCGACCGTTTCGACGCTTCTCGAAGCCGAGCAGTTCGCGGCGGCCGGCGTGCGCGACATCGTCTACGCCGTCGGCATTGCGCCATCGAAACTGCCGCAGGTGCTGGCGCTGCGCGCCGGGGGCGCCGACGTGACCGTGGTGCTGGATACCGTGGAGCAGGCGCAAGCCGTTGCCCAGGCCTCGCGCCAGGCCGGCACGCGCATTCCAGCGCTGATCGAGATCGACTGCGACGGCCACCGCTCCGGGGTGCTGCCGACCGACCGGCAGCTGCTGCTGGACATCGGCCACGCCCTCGAAGACGGCGCGGAACTGCGTGGCGTGATCACGCACGCCGGCGCCAGTTATTCGGCCCGTGGGGCCGAGTCCTTGCGTCGATGTGCCGAGGTCGAGCGCCGCAGCGTGGTCGATGCCGCCACCCTCCTGCGCGAGGCGGGCTTGCCCTGCCCGGTGGTCAGCGTCGGCTCCACACCGACCGCGCACAACGCCACCGACCTCAGCGGCGTCACCGAAGTCCGGGCCGGCGTGTTCGTGTTCTTCGATCTCGTGATGGCCGGGATCGGTGTCTGCCAGGTCGACGACATCGCGCTGTCGGTGCTGGCAACGGTGATCGGCCACCAGCGCGACAAGGGATGGATCCTGGTCGACGCCGGCTGGATGGCGCTGTCGCAGGACCGCGGTACCCGCAGGCAGGCGGTCGATCAAGCCTATGGGCTGGTGTGTGACACCGCCGGCGTGCCCTATCCCGACCTGATCGTTGTCGACGCCAACCAGGAGCACGGGATCATCATGGTGCGTTCCGGATCGGGCGGCAAGCTGCCCGATCTGGCGATCGGCGATCGTGTGCGGATCCTGCCGAACCATGCCTGTGCCACAGGCGCCCAGCATCGCGCCTATCACGTCGTCCGCGGGGCTTGCGACAAGGTCGAAGCCGAGTGGCCGCGTTTCGGGGGCTGGCGATGAGCGGCGAGCAGCTGCGTGACCGGCATCCTGACGGACCGCGCGCCGAAGCCGGCAGGTCACTATGCGCAGGCCGTCGTCTCGGGTGCACACGTCTTCGTCTCCGGCCAGTTGCCGATTCGCGCGGATGGCCGTCCGCTGGACGACGACGGCTTCGAGGCCCAGGCCAGGCAGGCGATCCAGAACATGCTGGAGATCCTGCGCGCCGCGGGCAGCTCGCCGCAGCAGCTGGTCAAGGTGACGGCCTACATCGTCGGCATCGCCAACTGGCCGCGCTTCAACGCGGTCTATGCGTCCATGCTGCCGGATGCGTGCCCCGCGCGCAGCGTGGTTCCGGTGCCTGAGTTGCACTACGGATACCTGGTCGAGATCGACGCCATCGCGGTGCGCGAACCATGACCGCCACGGCGACCCGGCCCGCCACCACGACAACGACGACGTGGTGCTGGTCCCGTTTGCCAAGGAACACCTGGAAGGCGCCCTGCGGCTTTCGCAGGAGATGTCCTGGCCCTACGGCTCGAGGACTGGGCCATCGCGCTCGAGCTCGGCCACGGCTTCGTGCTCCGGACGGCGCCGGTTCGGTCATCGCGACCGCGGCCTGGTGGGCCTACGGCGAGGACCATGCCTCAGCCGGGATGATCATCGTCGCCAAGGCTGCCCAAGGCCGTGGCCACGGTGCCCGGCTGATGGATGCGCTGCTGGCCGCGGCGCATCCACGGACCATCACGCTGAACTCGACGGCCGAAGGCCTGGCGCTTTATGAAGGGCGCGGCTTCGTCCGCATCGGCGCCATCCAGCAGCGTCAAGGCGTTCCCGACGAGCGCCACCAGACGCCGCCGGCCAGCCTCGTCAGGTCGATGGCGGCATCGGATGTCGAGGCGGTCGCGCGTCTGGACCGGCAGGCCACGGGCTGGGCTAGGCGGCAGATGCTGGATCGGCTCATCCAGGCCGGTGACGGCCACGTGCTCGTGCGTGAAGGCGAGCCCCGCGGCTGTGCCATCTCACGCCTGTTCGGCCGCGGGCAGGTCATCGGTCCGGTGGTCGCCGAAAGTGCGGCCGATGCACGCGCCTTGATCGAAGCCGCGCTCGCACGTCTCGGCCAGGTTTTCGTCCGCGTCGACACCACCGCCACCTCGCAACTCGAGGACTGGCTCGAAAGCATCGGCCTGCGCCAGGTCGGTGACGCCACCACCATGGTCAGGGGAACGCAAACCCCATCGACGGGGCCGGCGCGCATGTTCGCGCTGGCCAACCAGTCGTTCAACTAAGGAGACATCGAGATGCTGCGCTCGCAGATGCCGGGAACGCCGCTATGAAGCTGACCTCCTATTGGCTCGACACCTCGGAGCCCTTCCGCAGCGCCACTGCAGGACCGGTGCAGGGCAGCTGCGACGTGGCGGTGATCGGCGGCGGCCTGACCGGCTGTTCGGCCGCGCTGGCGCTTGCCAAGAAGGGTGCACGCGTCGTGCTGCTGGAAGCCGAGACCATCGGGCACGCCGCCTCCGGTCGCAACGGCGGCATGTGCAACAACGGCTTTGCCCAGGACTACGGCACGATGTCGGCCAAACTCGGCAAGGAAGTCGCCGACCGGCTCTATCGGGCCTTCGACGCCGGGGTCGACATGGTCGAGCGCCTGGTGGCGGAAGAGAAGATCGACTGCAGCTTCGCGCGCGTCGGCAAGATCAAGCTCGCGGCCAAGCCCGAGCATTACGACAAGCTGGCGCGCAGCCAGGAACTGCTGGCGGCCAACGTCGACCCCGACACCGAGATGGTCAGCCGCGCCGACCTGGCCGGCGAGGTCGGGTCGGACCGCTTCTACGGCGGGCTGGTCTTCCGCAAAGGCGCCGGCATGCATGTCGGGCGCTTCGTGCGCGGGCTGGCCGAAGCGGCGGCGCGGCGCGGCGTCGAAATGCACGAGCGCACGCCGATGACGGGCCTGCGGCACGCCCCCGGCGGCGGCCACGACATCGACACACCGAAGGGCCGGCTTCGGGCGAAGCAAGTGCTGCTGGCCAGCGGTACCTCGCACACCGGGCCGCTGGGCTGGATCCGGCGCAGGATCGTGCCGGTCGGCGCGTTCCTCATCGTCACCGAGCCGCTGCCGAAAGAGACACTCGACCGGCTGTTGCCGCGGCGCCGGATGGCGGTCGATACCAAGAACCTGGTCAACTACTTCAGGACCACGCCCGACAACCGGCTGCTCTTCGGCGGACGCGCACGCTTCGCCGTCTCCAACCCGAACTCGGACGAGAAGAGCGGCGCGATCCTGCAGGCGGCATTCCGCTGCGCACGGCGATCGACTATTGCTGGGGCGGCATGGTCGACATGACGCGTGACCGCTGCCACGCGCCGGCGAGGCAACGGCATCTCTATGATGGGCTACAGCGGCCACGGCACCAGATGTCGACCTGATGGGGACGATCATGGTCGAGTCATGGACGGGCGTGTCGAACTCAACCCTGGAAGACTTCGCCTGGCCCGCCATCCCGGCGCTTGGTCTGCCTCTGGTAGGTGCCTAACCGGCTGCAGGCGGCATTGCACGACGTCTTTCCCGAGCTGCGCGACGCGCGCATCGACTATTGCTGGGGCGGCATGGTCGACATGACGCGTGACCGCCTGCCACGCGCGGGCGAGCGCAACGGCATCTACTACTCGATGGGCTACAGCGGCCACGGCACGCAGATGTCGACCCTGATGGGGACGATCATGGCCGAGGTCATGGACGGGCGCGCGGAACTCAATCCCTGGAAAGACTTCACCTGGCCCGCCATCCCGGGCCACTTCGGCCCTCCGTGGTTCTTGCCGCTGGTCGGCGCCTACTACCGGCTGAAGGACAAGCTGACCTGACGCCCATGCCGCTCAGAGGCCCAGGCGGCGAGCTGGCCCGGCTGATGCTGGCCCAGCTGTTCCTCAACGCGTGCGTGACGGGCACACGGATGGCCGCGCCGCTGCAGGCGCTGCGCCTGGGCCATGACGAGACGGCGGTGGGAGTTCTGATCGCACTGTTCGCGCTGGCCCAGGTGTTCCTGGCGCTACCCGCGGGCCGGTACTGCGAGCGCCATGGGCTGAAGAAGCCGATCATGTGGTCGGTTGTGGCGGCCGTGACAGGTTCCGCAATAGCGGCTGCGTGGCCGGTGTTCCCCGTGCTGTGCGCGAGCGCCGTGCTCACGGGCGGTGCGGGCGGCGTCTCGATCATCGCGGTTCAGCGCCACACTGCGCGCATCGTCAGCGCCCCAGCCGCACTGCGGAAGGCGTTTTCGTGGTTGGCGATCGGCTTGGCTTTGTCCAATGTCCTGGGACCTGTCTTGGCCGGCTTCATGATCGACGGCGCCGGGTTTCGCGCGGCGTTCCTCGCGATTGCCACGCTGCCGGTGCTGGCCTGGCTGTCGGTGCAAGGAGCGGCAAATCGCGTGGCCATGCCGCCTGGGGCGGCCCACCGCCGCGGCGGTGCCTGGGACCTGTGGCGCGACCCGAGCCTGCGCCGGCTCCTCCTCGTCACCTGCCTGCTTTCGTCCTGCTGGGACGTCCACACCTTCCTGGTACCGGTGCTCGGGCACGAGCGAGGCTTTCCGGCTTCGGTGATCGGCAGCATCCTGGGCGCCTTCGGCATCGCCGCCGCCGCCGTGCGGCTCCTGACTCCGCTGGTCGCAGCGCACCTGCGCGAATGGGCGATCCTGGTCGGCGCGATGGCCGCCACCGCCATCCTGTTCGGCATCTATCCGCTGATGCACGCGCCGCTGGCCATGGGCGTGTGCTCCGTGCTGTTGGGCTTCACGCTGGGCAGCGTGCAGCCGATGGTCATGAGCCTGCTGCACCAGTTGGCGCCCGAGCACCGCTACGGCGAGGCGGTGGCGATGCGCGTGATCGTGATCAACGCGTCCAGCGTCAGCATCCCCATGGTGTCCGGCGTGGCCGGGTCCCTGATTGGCGCGGCGGGCGTCTTCTGGGCCGCGGGTTTGATGGTGGGCGCGGGCGTCAGGCTGGCGCTTGGTCTGAGGCAACCACGTCGATGATCAGGGCCCTCAGACGCGATGGGGCTGCGCCGCGATGAGACCCAGCGGTTGTGTGCGCCTGCCGGATGACTGGCGCAGAACGATCCGGCTCGCGAACCTCTCGATCCCGACATCCTCTTGCAGCAGGCGCTCCATCAGCTCCTGAAAATAGACAACGCTCGGCGTCACGATCTTCAACAGATAGTCGTAACCGCCACTGACGTTGTACCACTCGACGATCTCGTGGTGCCGATCAGCAGCCTCTTCGAACTTGCGGAAGTCGGCGCGCCGATGACTGCTGATGGTCACTTCGGAAAAAACGATCACGCAATTGCCCAGCTTCTCCAGCGCGATGTCCGCGCCATAGCCGCGGATCACGCCGGTTTCCTGCAGCCGCTTCGTCCGCACGAGGCACGGGCTCTGGCTCAGGCCCACGGCGTCGGCCAACTCGACGTTCGAGCAGCGCCCCTCGCGCTCGAGGTGCGCGAGGATCTTGAGGTCGAATCGGTCGAGGGAAACTGCCGAACTCATGGGCAGATGATAGTGCCGGAGGTCGACTCGCGATCGGTCCGATCAGGCCGTGCGCGATTCGCCGAGGGCTTCGTCCAGCGCCTGGATCGACGAGGCCGGCCTGATCCGCCGTCAGCACCAGCGGCGGCCGGATCTTGAGCACGTTGTGCCCCATCGCACAGGCGCTGATCAGCACGCCCTTGTCGCGCATCCGATTGACCACCTGGCTCGTGAGCCCGCGATCCGGTGCTCGCGATGCCCGATCGCTGACGAGTTCGACACCGACAAAGAGCCCGCGCCGCGCACATCGCCGATGGCCTCGTGCCGGCCGGCAAGCGCGGCGATGCCGTCGTGCAGAACCTTCCCCACCTTGGCAGCATGCTGCACCAGCCGGTCGCGCTCGATCGTGTCCAGCACCGCCAGCGCCGCCACACAGGAGACGGTGTTGCCCGCAAAGGTGTTGAAGTAGCGCGAGTTCTTCCCGAACTCCGCCAGGACGTCGGCGGTCGCCAGCAATCCCGCGATCGGTTGGCCGTTGCCCATCGGCTTGCCCATCGTGACGATGTCGGGCAGGACACCATGGCGCTGAAAGCCCCACAGGTGTTCGCCGGTGCGGCCGAAACCGGGTTGCACTTCGTCGGCAATGAACAGGCCGCCCGCCCGCTTGATCGCGTCGACCGCGCCCTTCAGGAAGCCTGCCGGCCCGGGAAGAATGCCGTCGCTGGTGAACAGTGAATCGACGATCAGCGCGGCCGGCTTGATGCCATGGCGCTGCAAGTCGGCGATCGCCGCCTCGACGTCGCGCGTGAAGCGCTCGGCAAGGTCGGCGCCCTCGGCGTGATACAGGCGCGGAGCCGGTACCAGGCGCACATGCTCGCCCAGATCGACGGTCACGCCCAGCGACGGCGAAAACTTCGAGACGGTGTCGGTGATGCCGTGATACGCGGTGTCGGTCACGATCACGCCGGTGCCACCGGTGCGGACCTTCGCAATGCGATAGGCGAGGTCGTTGGCCTCGCTGCCCGTGCAGGTCAACATCAGGTGGGCCAGCTGGGTCTCCGACACGCTCGCGAGCAGGCGCTCTGCCAGCTCGAGAATCGAGTCGTGCAGATAGCGCGTATTGGTGGCCAGTGTCTGCACCTGCCGGCAGATCGCCTCGGTCACCGCCGGGTGGCAATGCCCGAGCGACGTGACGTTGTTGTAGGCGTCGAGATAGCGGCGCCCCTGCGGGTCGATCAGCCAGGCGCCTTCGCCCCGCACGATGTGCAGCGGCCGCTCGTACATCAGGCGGTAGGCCGGGCCGAGCAAGGCGTCGCGGCGCGCGATCATCGCGGCGGTGGCCGGGCTCACGTCGGCGCGGCCGGGGATGTAGGCGTTGACCATGTTGAGGTCGGTCGTGCTCTTCATTGATGTGGCTCCAGTTTGTACGCCGGCCAGCAGCCGGTCGCGTGCTGTGTCGCGGGAAAGGTCCGCCATCTGGGACAGGGCCTCCCACGCTGCGGGGTTGTGACGCATGATGTAGGCGCGGTTCTCGGGGTAGCGCGCGGCGCGCCATTCGGAGATCAGCGCCGTGATGAGGTGGCGCGTCGCCATGAGATCGGCAACGATCTCCTGTTCGGCGCCAGTCAGCGGCAGCACCGCGTGATAGGCGGCCACGAACTGGGCCGGCCCCTCGAAGGGGTCGGGGCTGCCGGCCATGTGGAAGGCGGCGGCCGTCGCCACCTCGCCGACGAGCGGTGCGTGCACCATGTCGCCGAAGTCGATGATGCCCACGATGCGCGCCTGATCGTCGGGGGCGACCAGCACGTTGTAGAGGTGGTAGTCGTTGTGGATCACCTGAGACCGCAGCGATGGCAGGCGCGGCAGCACGTGCGTCGTGAAGCGCGTCATGAACGCTTGGGCCAGCGCGCGGCGCTTGTCGTCGACGAGGCTGTCGAGCTGTTCGGTCAGCCGATGCGCCGTGGCGACGTTCCACAGCAGGTCATGCGCCGCGCCCGGATGCGCGAAACCGTGCAGTGCGCGGTTCAACGCGGCGAGCCCGCTGCCCATGGCGCGCCGCTGTGCGGCGGTGCGCGCGGTCTCGCGGATCTGGATGCCGTCCAGGTAGGTCAGCATCCGTACGCGTGTCTGAACGCCCTCGGCGAGCGCAATCGTGCCGTGCGTGCGTCCTTCCAGTGTCCGCACGACGCGCGGCACCGGCTGGTCCGGCGACACGCGGGCGATGTGGTCGAGCGCCGCAATCTGGAAGTCGACGACCTCGGCCGGCTCGGATGGATTGCTGATCTTGAAGACGTAGCGACAGCCATCCGACGCCTGCACCAGGCAGTTCTGGTCACGCTCGCCCGCCAGCGGCCGGGCGGAACCCTCGATGCCGTAGATGCGGCGGACCAAGGCCTCCACCGCCGCGGGCGCGAGGTCTGGCGCCGTGGTGCTCAACGCGGTCATAGGCCGAGCAGCCCCGGGAGCTGGCGGACATCGGTCAAGCGGTTGACACCATAGCCCTCGCGGGCCGGCTCATGGGCGCGATCGATGTATGCCTTCGCCATGAAGCCCAGGTCGGACGCCGTCATCAGGTCGTAGCGGAAGCTCGACGAGACATGCATCATCTGGTCCGGCGGGCATCCGAGCTGATCGAACATGTATTCGAAGGTCTGGAAGCGCGGCTTGTACGCGCGTGCTTCCTCGGCGGTGTAGACCGCGTGGAACTTGGCCTTGAGATGCGCGACGCTCGCCGGGATCAGGTCGACCATCGAGTTCGAGAGGATCACCAAGGGGACGTGCGGTGCGATCGCCTCCAGGACCTCGACGACGTTCGGATGCGGTTGCCACGTCGGAATGGCGTCGTACAGCGCTGCGGCGTCCGACGGCCTGTAGTCCACGCCGTGCGCCTTGCATGCCCGCTGGATCGAGTTCTCCACGACGTCGAAGAAGGGCTTCCACTCGCCCATGACTTCGTCGAGGCGATAGGCTCGAAAGCTGTCCAGGAAGGCAGGCATCCGGCTGGCCGGAACGCGATCCTCGAACAAGCTCTTCGCGGTCGGGCCCATCTCGAAGTTGATGAGCGTGCCGTAGCAGTCGAAGCTGATGAATTTGGGTTTGAACATCATCGACAAATCCACTGGTTGGGGTGGATAGAAGTCTATGAATCCGGCGGCTGCGGAAATGCCGCATTCATATGTGGCGCAAGTGGAATCCGCTTCAATCGGGACGCTTGCCGGAACTTTGCTTGGCCTTGACTTTCGGGCGTCGCGTCCGCGGCGCGCTTGCCAAAAAATCAGCCACCTTGCCCACACCGACTCGTTGAACCGAGCGGGGTTGAAAGGCGCCGGATCGAAGATCGGCTCAGCCGCCTGACCAGGCCGGCGATCAGGTGGCCTGTTCGATGGTTCCCGCCTCGGTCACGAAGCCGCTGACCCGGCCACCCCCGAGCTCGATGCCGCGCGGCGCAGTTCTGGTGATGCGCGCAGCAGTGGCGATGCGTCGGCGGCGACTGCTTGATGCAGCCCGGCGTATCAGGCGTCGAGCGCCGTCACGATCTCGAGTGAGTAGTCCCGACCCCTGAGCGCCCGTGCGAACAGATAGTCGACGCGCTCATGCTCGCTGAGCTTGTCGATCTCGACATGACCGGCGGTATTGCATGGAAACACCAGGCGGCGTTGGCCTCCGAAACGTGGCAGGAACCGCAACTCGACGTGCGACTTCGTTGCGGCGCCATGGTGGTGTGAGTCATGCGGTGCCATTTCGAACCTCGCTCGCTACAACAATGCATGCGAGAAGAATAGGCGGCGATGTGTAGCGTCGCGTGCCGTTGCCGAAGGTCCCGCAACACAAGTTATCGTTCGAAGGGTGGAGTGCAGTACGAATCGCTGCGCACCCGTGCGCTGCCTCGCGGCCTCGTCGCAGGTCGTGCCGTCGGGCACCGCAGAGGGGCGATGAGCTGTCGGAGCCGCTGCCGATCTTCGACTTCGGCGACGCCTCGCGTTCCACGGACCAGGCGACTTACATGGCGGCATTGCACCGCGCGGCGCAGACGACCGTCGATGCGAGCTCGCAGGTGCGCGAGAACTACGGTGCCTACCGCACAGCCCAGGACATTGCCCGGACCTACCGCGACGAGATGGTTCCGCTGCGCAAGGCCATCGCCGAGGAGAAGGTGCATCGCTACAACGAATACTGATCGGCGTGTTCGAACTGCTCGCCGACTCGCGCGACCAGGAGCTAGTTGGAAGTTGTGCCGGGTCCCGAAGTCGAACCCGTTGGAGGATTGGCCCGGGGCCGTCACGGCGCCGTTCAGGGCCGAGGCAGATGGGCCCTCGTTGCTCACGTGAGCCGATGCGGCAAGATAGCCGCAGTTGAGCGGGGAGCGATTCGGACAGATGCGCCAAGGAGGCCTGCGCCAGGACGATGCGCTGAACGCGTGGCCCGAACTCGGCCGCAGTCTCGCTCACGAAGGCGAGCGTGCAGGTCGCGGCGGCCGCTGGTGAGGGCGTCGATTGCCGCCGCGCACAGCACGCTTGCCGCCGGGATGCCCGGGCGGCGCTCAGCGCGTACGCAGCCAGCACGGCAGGTCGGTCAAATGGAACAGGCCTAGAAATCAGCCACCTTGCCCCACATCGACTCCTTGAACCGGGCGGGGTCGAAAGGCGCGGGATCGAAGATCGGCTTGGCCCCAGACACCAGGTCGGCGATCAGGTGGCCTGCGCCGGGACCGATGCCGAAACCGTGGCCCGAGAAGCCCGCAGCCAGGATGAGCCCGGGAACCTGCGGCAGTTCCCCGATACCCGGCACGCCGTCGGGCGTGCTGTCGATGTAGCCCGCCCAGGTGTTGGCGATGCGGGCTTCGCGCAGCGCAGGCAACAAGTCGACGGCACGGCGGTGGATTTCGCGCACACCCGCGGGGTCGGGCTTCGGGTCGAGGATGCGCGCCCGTTCCATCGGTGTGGGAGCGTCCAGCTTCCACTTCGCCCGGGTTTCGTGGCCCCAGCGCATGCCTTCCAGGCCGCCGGGAAACACGTTGCGCCAGCGCTTGGCGAACATCGGGATGAACTGCGGCGCGAAGCGCACCAGCTGCGCCGTGGGGTCGGCGCGCCCACGGCCGCTGATGGCCAGGACGTAGTGGCCGTCGGGGCGGCGGGTGATGGCGACACGTGGGCTGGTGAGGGCGGCCGGCAGTTGCTGCTCCACCGGTGCCAGACGGACGATCGATTGGCGAATCGTGGCGACCGGAAACTGCACGCCGAGCTGGTTGCAGAACGAGGACGCCCACGCACCGCCTGCGAGCACTGCGGTGCGGGTCTTGATGGTCCCCGCTTCGGTCACGACGCCGCTGAGCCGGCCGCCCTCCATCTCGATGCCGCGCGCGGCGCAGTTCTGGTGGACGGTGCCGCCGAGTTTCATGAGCGCGGCTGCCACGGCCGGCGCCGCCTTGGCCGGATCGGCCGTGCCGTCGCTGGGGGAGAAGACGCCGCCTTTCCACGCGCGGCCGGTCGCCTGGCCCCGCTCCGAGGCCTCGCGGCCGCTGAGCATGTGCGTGGTCACGCCAGCCGTCTTCGCGAACTCGCGCCACTTGGCCCAGCCGGCGATCTGGGCTTCGTCATCGCTGAGGTACAGCAAGCCGCAGCGCTTGAAGCCCGTGTCTTCGCCGCTGTCTGCGGCAAACTGATCCCAGAGCTCGAGGCTCCGGGTGGACATGGGCAGTTCGCGCGCGTCGCGGTTCTGCTGGCGGCACCAGCCCCAGTTGCGGCTCGATTGTTCGGCGCCGATGCGGCCCTTTTCGACCACGGCGACCGACAGCCCGCGCCGGGCCAGGTAGTAGGCGGTGAAGACACCGATGATCCCGCCGCCGATCACGACGACGTCGGCACGGGCTGGCAGGTTGGGCGAGGTCTCAACGAGACGCAGTGGCTGGGACATGGCTGGGGCTCTGTCGTCGCTTCAGGCTGGGACGCTTTGGCACACGTAGAACTTCGCCACGCGATCGCTGCTTTCCCAGCCGATCGGTGCGCCCTGCGGCACGAACAGCGCGTCGCCGGTGCCCGCGGACAGCACGCTGCCATCAGGGGCCGCAAACCGCACGCTGCCGTCCAGCAGGTACATGAACTCGTTGAGGCGGTGGGCGCGAACGATGCGGTGGTAGGGTGTCGAATCCCAGGTGCCGGCGACGACCCCCGTCAACTCGTCCTTGAAGACGTTGTCGCTGCGGCACTGCGGGGCCGGGCCCAGCAGCACCTCGGCCGGCAGCGAGTTGGACGGCTTGAAGTTCGCGTCGGCGCGCAGCCGCGTGATGCCGGGCTGGTTCGCCAGCTCGGCCGCGGCTGCACAGAACACGAACAGGCTGCGCGTTGCCGCCTGGATGCGAAGAGCCGTGCCGCGGGCGATGACGGCGCCTTCGCCGCGGCGCAACACCAGCGGCGCGGCGTCGGCAGCGATCAGGCTGAGCGTGCCCTCCACGACGACGATCGTCTCGGTGTGGGGAAAGTGCGCGACATCGACTTCACCGATGAAGCCGACACGGCCGGCGCTCATCGCGCCCGGCCCTTCCCAGGCGATTTCTCGGTTGCGCGCAAACGGGTCGGCCGGGCCGAAGGCGGCCCTGCGGAAAGAGGTCGATGGCGGTGCGCCATCGGCGCGGTGCAGCAGCAGGGCCACGGTCATGGTGATTGTTCCTTTGAGTTGCGGGTGTTCATTTGCGTTGGCGCATTCATGCGGCAGCGGGCGCCGGGCCTCCCCGGTAGCCGAGGATGGCCTTGGTCTCGAGGTATTCCTCCAGGCCTTCGACGCCGTACTCGCGTCCGTTGCCCGAGCGCTTGTAGCCGCCGAAGGGCGCATCGGGGCTCCAGGGCGGGTTGTTGATGTGCACCTGCCCGGAACGGATGCGCGCGGCCACCGCACGCGCGGCAGCGAGGTCCTGGCCCTGCACGTGCGCGCCCAGGCCGTACACCGTGCCGTTGGCGATCTCCACGGCCTCGTCCACGCTGTCGTAGGCGATGATCACCAGCACGGGGCCGAAGATCTCTTCCTGCGCGATCCGCATCTGCGGCTGCACGTCGGAGAAGAGGGTCGGGCGCACGTAGCAGCCGCGCTCCAGCCCCTGCGGCCGGCCGGGGCCGCCGCAGACGAGGCGCGCGCCTTCGGCGATGCCGACACCGATCATCTCCTGCACGCGGTTGAACTGCGCGCGGTTGGCCACCGGGCCATGCGTGGTCTGCGGCGAACGCGGATCGCCCACGACGAGCGCGGATGCCGCCTCGCACGCAATGCGCTCGACCTCCGCGAGGCGTTCGCGCGGCACGATGATGCGGGTGGGGGCGCTGCAGGACTGGCCGACGTTGCGCATGCCGGCCGCCACCGCGGCCGGTATGGCGCGTGCGAAATCGGCATCGGGCAGGATGACGTTGGGCGACTTGCCGCCGAGTTCCTGCGCCACGCGCTTGACGGTCGGCGCGGCCGCCTGCGCCACCAGCACGCCGGCCCGGGTGGAGCCGGTGATCGAGATCATGTCCACGTCGGGGTGCGTGGCCAGCGCGGCGCCGACCTCCGGCCCTTGGCCGTTGACCAGGTTGAACACACCCGCCGGAACGCCGGCGTCGTGCATCACTTCCGCGAACAGCAGCGCGCTCAGCGGCGACAGCTCGCTGGGCTTCAGGACGACGGTGCATCCCGCCGCCAGCGCGGGGCCCACCTTCGCGGTGATCTGGTAGAGCGGCCAGTTCCAGGGCGTGATCAGGCCGCACACGCCGATGGCCTCGCGCATGATGGCCGTGTCGCCGCGTTGCGTGAGGAAGGGATAGCTGAGCGCGAGGTCGCGGGCCACGCGGACGTGCTCCGCCGCAATCGGCACCTGTGCGCCGCGCGCCACGGTGATGGCGCAGCCCATCTCCTGCGAGATCGCCTGGGCAAACGACTCCGCCCGCTCCAGGATCAGGCCGTGGACGCGGTCGAGCAGCGCGGCCCGGCTCTGGGGGGAACTCACGGACCAGGTCGCGAAGGCGCGCCGCGCCGCGGCCACGGCCGTGGCGACGTCCTGGGCGCTTCCCAGTGCGATCTCCGCGACGGGCTCTTCCGTCGACGGGTCGATGACGGCGCTTCGGGCCTGCCCGGCCGGCAGGACCCACTCACCGCCGATATAGATGCGATCCAGCCGGCCGGCGCCTGCGAGGCCCTCGATGGGGGAGTTGTTCATGCGGACCCTAACGCAGGTTGCCCTGGCACACGTACTTCAGCTGCATGTAGTCGTCCAGCCCGTGCACCGAGCCCTCGCGGCCGTAGCCCGACTCCTTCACGCCGCCGAAGGGCGCGGCCTCGGCGGCGAGCGCGCCTTCGTTGATGCCGACCAGGCCGGACTCCAGCGCTTCGGCCACGCGCCAGATGCGTCGCACGTCGCGCGAATAGAAGTACGCGGCCAGGCCGAACGGCGTGCCGTTCGCGGCGGCGATCACCTCGTCCTCGGTCTCGAAGCGCGTCACCGGCACGACCGGGCCGAAGGTCTCTTCGCAGGAGCAGGCCATCGTGGCGTCGGCGCCGACCAGCAGCGTGGGCGCGAAGAAGTTGCGGGCCCAGCGCGGCCAGACGCTTGCCGCCGACGACGACGCGTGCGCCGCGTCGACGGCATCGCGCACGTGGCGCTCGATCTTGTCGACCGCCTTCGCGTTGATCATCGGCCCGATCTGCGAGCCCTCGTCGCTCGCCGGCCCCACCTTCAGCGCGGCGATGCGCGCGCCGAGCTTGTCGACGAAGCGATCGTGCACGCCCGCCTGCACGAACACCCGGTTCGGGCACACGCAGGTCTGGCCGCCGTTGCGGAACTTGCCGGCCATCAGCCCTTCGACCGCCGCGTCGAGGTCGGCATCGTCGAAGACGATGAACGGCGCGTTGCCGCCGAGCTCGAGCGAGAGCTTCTTCAGCGTGTCGGCGCTGCGCCGCGCGAGGTGCTTGCCCACCGGCGTCGAGCCGGTGAAGCTGATCTTGCGCACGCGCGGGTCGTCGAGCCAGACGTCGACCACCTCGGCCGCGCGCTCGCGCGACGCGGTCACGATGTTCAGCACACCCGGCGGCACGCCCGCCTCCTCGGCGAGCTTGACCAGCGCCAGCGAGGTGAGCGGCGTGTCCTCGGCCGGCTTGCAGACCACCGTGCAGCCGGCGGCCAGCGCGGGCGCGATCTTGCGCGCGATCATCGCGGCCGGGAAGTTCCACGGCGTGATCGCCGCGACCACGCCCACCGGCTCCTTCAGCGCGAACATGCGCCGGCCCGGCCACCGGCGCCGGAATCACGTCGCCGTTGGCGCGCGTGGCCTCCTCGGCGAACCACTCGACGTAGCTCGCGGCATACGCCACCTCGCCGCGCCCTTCGGCCAGCGGCTTGCCCTGCTCGCGCGAGATCAGCCGGCCGAGGTCTTCCTGGTGCGCGACGATGAGGTCGTTCCAGCGCTTGAGGATCTGCGCGCGCTGCTTGGCCGGCACCGCGCGCCATGCGGGGAACGCCGCATGCGCGGCATCGAGCGCGGCGCGCGCGTCGGCGGCGCCGCTGTCGGGCACGCTCGCGAACACGGCGTCGGTGGCCGGGTCGGTCACGTCGAAGCGGCGGCCGTCTTCGGCATCGCACCAGCGGCCGATGTAGTTGCGGCCGGGCAGCAGGTCGTCACGGCGGATCGACAGGGTCATTTCAGTGTCCTTCTTTCACATGGTCGGCGATGGCCCGGCCGACGTCTTCGGTATGGGCCTGCCCGCCCAGGTCGGGCGTGCGCGGGCCGTGGGCGATGACGTGCTCGATCGCCTTGACGATCGCGTCGTGCGCCGCGCGGCCGGCGCCCTGCCCCTGCGTCAGGAAATCGAGCATCAGCGCGCCCGACCAGATCATCGCGATCGGGTTGGCGATGCGCTTGCCGTAGATGTCCGGCGCCGAGCCGTGCACCGGCTCGAACAGCGACGGAAACTTGCGCTCGGGGTTGAGGTTCGCGCTCGGCGCCAGGCCGATCGTGCCGGTGGTCGCCGGCCCGAGGTCGGACAGGATGTCGCCGAACAGGTTGCTCGCGACCACCACGTCGAAGCGCTGCGGCTGCAGCACGAAGCGGGCGCTGAGGATGTCGATGTGCTGCTTGTCGACCTTCACGTCGGGGTAGTCCTTGCCGACAGCGTCGGCGCGGCCGTCCCACCACGGCATGCTGATCGCGATGCCGTTGCTCTTGGTCGCCACCGTCAGCTGCTTGCGCGGACGCGAATTCGCGAGCTCGAAGGCGTAGCGCAGCACGCGGTCGGCGCCGAAGCGCGAGAACACCGACTCCTGGATCACGATCTCGCGCTCGGTGCCCGCGTACATCACGCCGCCGAGGTTGGTGTACTCGCCCTCGGTGTTCTCGCGCACCACGAAGTAGTCGATGTCGCCGGGCTTGCGGCGCCGGCCAAGCGGGCACGGCACGCCGTCGAACAGGCGCACCGGCCGCAGGTTGATGTACTGGTCGAACTCGCGGCGGAACTTGAGCAGCGAGCCCCACAGCGAGACGTTGTCGGCCACCGTGGCCGGCCAGCCGACGGCGCCGAAGTAGATCGCGTCGACGCCTTCGAGCTGCTGCTTCCAGTCGTCCGGCATCATCTGGCCGTGCTGCGCGTACCAGTCGCAGCTGGCCCACTCGATCTCGCGGATCTCGAGCTCGAAGCCGAAACGCTCGGCGGCTGCCTTCAGCACGCGCAGGCCTTCGGGCAGCACTTCCTTGCCGATGCCGTCGCCGGCGATCGCGGCGATGCGGAAGGTGGGGGTCATCGATTCACTCCTTCAGGCGACCAGCGCAGGCCGCGCCCGGTCCAGTTCGTCGAGCCAGCCGCGGCGCAGCTCGGGCACGGCGCGCGCCAGTTCCTCGTAGTACGGGTGGTGCGGCCCGCGCTCGTAGTCGGCGCGCGCCACCTGCGCCAGCTTGCGGCCGTGGCGCATGACGACGATCTCGTCGCACACCGCGCGCACGGTGTGCAGGTCGTGGCTGATGAACAGGTACGACACGCCGAGCTCGCGCCGCAGCTCGGCGATCAGGTCCAGCACCGCCGCGCCGACCACGGTGTCGAGCGCCGAGGTCACCTCGTCGCAGAGGATCAGGTCGGGCTCGGCGGCGAGCGCACGCGCCAGGTTGACGCGCTGCTTCTGCCCGCCCGACAGCCCGCCGGGCAGCCGCTCGGCCAGCGTGCGCGGCAGCTTCACCAGGTCGAGCAGCTCGTCGATGCGCCGGCGCAGCGGCTCGCCCTTGAGCCCGCGATAGAACTGCAGCGGCCGCGCCAGGATGCGCTCGATCGTCTGCGACGGGTTCAGCGCCGTGTCGGCCGACTGGAAGACGATCTGGATGCGGCGCAGGTCGTCGCGGCTGCGCTGCCTCAGCGCCGGCGGCAGCGCGCGGCCGTCGAACTCCATCGTGCCCGTGCTGGGCGGCAGCAGCCCGGCGACGACACGCGCCAGCGTCGTCTTGCCCGAACCCGATTCGCCGATGACGCCGATCGCCTGGCCACGCTTGAGCTCCAGGTCGATGTCCTCGAGGATGGTCACCGCCGGCTTGCCGCCGGGCCCGCGCGCGCCGTAGCCGGCGCTGAGCCCCTTCACGCGCAGCAACACCTCGGCGCCTGCGCCCGCCGTGCCGGCGGCGCGCGTGGCCGGCCGCGCCGCGGCGAGCAGACTCTGCGTGTACTCGTTCTGCGGCGCGGCGAGCAGGCGCTCGGTGGTGCCGACCTCGCGCATGCGGCCGTCGCGCAGCACCAGGATGTGGTCGGCCATCTGCGCCACCACCGCCAGGTCGTGGCTGACGTACACCGCCGTCACCTGGCGCTCGCGCACCACGCGGCGGAAGGCGCGCAGCACCTCCACCTGCGTCGTCACGTCGAGCGCGGTGGTGGGCTCGTCGAGGATCACGACCTCGGGGTCGGTGATCAGCGCCATCGCCGCCATCAGCCGCTGCAGCTGCCCGCCCGAGACCTGGTGCGGGTAGCGCTGGCCGATGGTCTCCGGCTCCGGCAATGCCAGCTCGCGGAACAGCGCGATCGCCTTCAGCTCGGCTTCGCCGCGCGGCAGCGTGCCGTGCACGACGGCCGGCTCGACCACCTGGTCGAGGATGGTGCGCGAAGGGTCGAACGACGCCGCCGCGCTCTGCGCGATGTAGGACACGGTGCGTCCGCGCAAGGGCGCGCAGCTGCCGCGCGCCCAGCGAGAGCACGTCCACGTCGCCGATGCGCACGCTGCCGCCGCTGATGCGGCAGCCGCGGCGCGCGTGGCCCATCAGCGCAAGCGCCGTGGTGGTCTTGCCCGAGCCGGACTCGCCGATCAGCGCCAGCACCTCGCCCGGACGGATGGTGAAGCTCAGCGCGTCGACCAGCGTGGCGCTGCCGGCACTGACGGTGAGCTTGTCGACGACGACCAATGCGCCCATGTCAGCGCGCTCCGCGTTCGCGGGCCGCGCGGCCCGGCAGGTTGTCGATGACCAGGTTGACGGCAATCGTCAGGCTGGCAATGGCGATCGAAGGCGCGATGACCGCGGCACCGCCGCTGGCGAGCGTTTCGATGTTCTCGCGCACCAGCGAGCCCCAGTCCGCCTCGGGCGGCTGAATGCCCAGGCCGAGGAAGCTCAAGCTGGCCAGCAGCAGCACCACGTAGACGAAGCGCAGCCCGAAGTCGGCCAGCATCGGCCCGGTGATGTTGGGCAGGATCTCCTGCAGCATCACGTAGCCGGTGCCTTCGCCGCGCGCGCGCGCCACCGTCACGTAGTCGAGCGCGTTGATGTTGACCGCCAGCGCGCGCGCCATGCGGTAGGAGCCGGGCACGTAGATGATCGCCGCGGTCACGACGAGCATCGGCACCGACGAGCCGAAGCCGGCCACCATCAGCAGCGCGAACATCTTGCTCGGGATCGCGGTCAGCGTGTCGAGCGCGCGGCTCAGGGTGCCGTCGATCCAGCGCCCGCTGGCCGCCGCCAGCAGCGCCAGCAGCGTGCCGGTGCCGCTGGCCAGCAGCGTGGCGACGAAGGCCACGCCCACGGTGTAGCGCGCGCCTTCGATCACGCGCGCCAGCATGTCGCGGCCCGAGGTAGTCGGTGCCGAACCAGTGCGCGGCGCTCATCGGCGCGAACACCTCGCCGCCGCCGAGCGTCGCCGCGCTGCGACAGCATGCGCCGGACCGAAGATCGCGGCCGCGGCCCAGAAGGCGATCACGGCCAGGCCGAGCCAGCCGGTCACGCCGAAGTGGGCCAGCCGATCGCGCCAGCGGCGCCATGCCGGCCGGTTGAAGCTGCCACTGTGAATTGCGGTTGACATCGCAGCTTCCTTCAACGGTGCCGCAGGCGCGGATTGGCGACGATGCCGCACAGGTCGGCGGTGGTCACCAGGATCAGGTAGCCGGCGCAGAACAGCATCGCGCAGGCCTGCACCAGCGGGATGTCGCGCTGCGTCACGCCGTCGACCATCAGCTTGGCGATGCCGGGGTAGTTGAAGATGGTCTCGACGATGATCACGCCGCCCAGCAGGTACGACAGGCTCAGCGCGACCGCGTTGGCGATCGGCCCGACCGCGTTCGGCAGCGCGTGCGCGAGCACGGTGCGCAGCGGCGAGGCGCCCTTCAGCTGCACCATCTCGATGTACGGGGCCTCGAGCTGGTCGATCACCGCGGCGCGCGTCATGCGCATCATCTGCGCCACGATGACGCAGGTGAGCGTCAGCACCGGCATGGCGAAGGCGCGCAGCAACTGGCCGAGCGATTCGATGCTGCTCAGGTAGGACAGCGCCGGCAGCCAGCGCAGCTGCACCGCGAACACCAGCACGGCCAGCGTGGCCACCAGGAACTCGGGCACCGAGACCACGGCCACCGCGCCGGTGGAGGCGCCGCGGTCGAACCACGAGCCGCGCCACACCGCCGCCGCGATGCCCAGCGTGAGCGCGATCGGCACCGAGAACAACGCGGTCACGGCCGCCAGCAGCAGCGAGTTGGGCAGCCGGCTGGCGATCAGCTCGGCCACCGGCAGCTGGGTCGCCGACGAGATGCCGAGGTCGCCGCGCACCAGGCCGCCCAGCCAGCGCAGGTAGCGCTGGTGGGCCGGCACGTCCAGGCCCATCTGTGCACGCAGCGCGGCCAGCGACTCGGGGGTCGCTTCCTGGCCGAGCTGCTCCTGCGCGGCGTCGCCGGGCAGCACGCCGGTGATGGCGAACACCACCACCGACACCGCCAGCAGCGACAGACACGCCAGGCCGATGCGCTGCGCGAGCAGCTTGAGGAGAAGTGCGTTCATCGCCGCTGCACCCGCGTCAGGCGTCGAGCCACACGTGCTCGGCGAAGCTGGAGCCCATCATGCCGCCGATCGGAATCGGCGACAGGCCCTTGAGCTTGCTGTTGTGCCCGTCGAGGCTGGAGATGAACATCGGGATGCCGATGCCGCCTTCGTTGTGGATCATCACCTGCATGTCGGCGTACATCTGGGCGCGCTTGGCCTGGTCGGTTTCGCCGCGCGCGGCCACCAGCAGCTGGTCGAACTTCTCGTTCTTCCAGGCCGCCTCGTTCCAGGGCGCATCGGACTTGAAGAACAGCGTCAACGCCAGGTCGGCGCTGGGGCGCGCATTGACGTTGCCGAAGCCCACCGGGTGCTTCATCCAGTGCGTGGACCAGTAGCCGTCGGCCGGCATGCGCTTGACATCCAGGTTCAGCCCGATCTGCTTGGCCGCGTGCTGCATCACCAGGGCCATCTCCACCGAGTTGGTCGCGGCGGGCGAGACCACCACCGGGATCGGCGGTGCTGCCCAGGTTGGCCTTCTGCAGGTGCCACTTGGCCTTCTCGGGGTCGTACGGGCGCTGCGGCAGGCCCTTGAAGTAGAAGCGGTTGCTCGCGGCGATGGGCTGGTCGTTGGCCACCACCCCACGGCCGAGCTGGATGGACTTGAGCAGCTGCTCGCGGTTGAACAGGTGCTTCATGGCCAGCACGAAGTCCGGGTTGTTGCCCGGGCTGCTGTCGCGCCGCATGATCAGGTTGGTGTACGAGACCGACTTGGTCTCGAAGACCGCGTGCTTGCCGCTGGCCGTGACGCGTTCGACCGAGCGCGGGGAGACCGCCTGGATCAGGTCGAGCTGGCCGGCCAGCAGCGCGTTGACGCGCGCCGACTCGTCGGTGATGCCCACGAGCTCGATCTCGTCCAGGTACGGGCGGTTCGGCTTCCAGTAGTTCTCGTTGCGCACGGCGATGGAGCGCACGCCGGGCTTGAACTCCTTGACCTTGTAGGGGCCGGTGCCGATGCCGGCGTTGAAGTCGGTCGTGCCTGCCTTGACGATGTGGAAGTGGTAGGTGCCCAGGATCACGGGCAGGTCGGCGTTGGGCGAGGTCAGGCGGAACGTCACCTCGTTGGGGCCGCTGGCGGTCACGGACTCGATCTGGTCGGCCAGCACCTTGGCCCGCGACGCGGTCGCCGCGTCCTTGTGCCGCATGATCGAGAACACCACGTCGGCCGGCGTCAGCGGCTTGCCGTCGTGGAAGGTCACGTCCTTGCGCAGCTTGAACACCCAGGTCTTGGCGTCCTGGGTGGTGAACTCCTCGGCCAGCTGGGGCCGTGGCGTGAGGCTGCCGTCCAGCACCGTCAGCCCGTTGTAGAACATGAAGCCGCGGCAGTAGTCGGTCTGGTTGGACTGCTTGGCCGGATCGAGCGTGTCGTTCACGCCCGAAGCGTTGGTCGCGACCGTGATGCGGCCGCCCTTGCGCGGCGTCTGCGCGTGCGCCGTGGTGGCCAGCGTCGCGAGGCCGCCGGCCAGCGTGGCCTGCATGCCGCCGGCCATCAGCATCGCGAGCATGTCGCGACGCGTGGCGCCGCGCTGCAGCGCACCGAACAGGCGCTGGCTTTCTTCGGGGCCGACGAGTGCGTCGATTGATTTGCGATCGGTCATGGTGTCTCGCTCCGGTTCATCGTGGAACGAAAGTAGAAGGCGCCTTCAGGCGAGGCGGTCCTTCAGGCGGAAATACAGGCCCACCGCGGGCAGGAACCACGGCGGCCCGAGGTGGCCCGGGATCGCGCGCCACTCACGGCCGCGCCACGGGTTGGCGGACGCATCGCCGGCCATCACCGCGGCCATGCGCTCGCCCATCAGCACCGACATCTGCGTGCCGTGGCCGCTGTAGCCGGTGGAATAGAACAGGCCGTCGCGCTCGCCGGCGTGCGGCAGGCGGTCCTGCGTCACGTCGACCAGGCCGCCCCAGCAGTAGTCGATGCGCGACGTCCGACAGCGACGGAAACATTTCCACCATGCCGGCGCGCAGGATCTCGCCGCTCTTCGCGTCCGACGTCGGGCTCGACTACCGCGAAGCGCGCGCGCCCGCCGAACACCAGGCGGTGGTCCGGGCGTGAGGCGAAAGTAGTGATGGATGTTGGCGACCGTCACGTAGGTGCGGCGCTCGCGCAGCAGCGCCGTCGCGCGCTCGGCGCCGAGCGGCTCGGTCACGACGATGAAGCTGCCGATCGGCACGATGCGCCGGCGCAGCCAGCCGAAGCTGGCGTAGCCGCCATGCCGGGCCGCGCCGTTGGCCAGCAGCACCTGCTCCGCGCGCACCGTGCCGCGGTTGGTGTGCACGCGGTGCGCCTGGCCCGCTGAGGGCCGCGGCCCAGCCGCTCGAGCCGCTGCACGCAGGTGCCGGTGTGGATCTGCGCGCCGCTGCGCTCGGCCGCCTGCGCCAGGCCGTGCGCGAAGCGGCCCATGTGCATCTGGCCGCTGCGCTTGTAGAGCAGGCCGCCGACGAAGCGGTCGCTCGCCACCTCGGCGCGCACGCGTGGCGCGTGCAGGATCTGCACGTCGGTGTCCACACCATCGGCCACCAGCCGGTCGGCGCTGCGTGACAGCGCTTCAAGGTGCGCCGGCCGCGTCGCCAGCTTGAGCTTGCCGCGGCGCGCGAAGTCGCAGTCGATCGCCTCGTCGCGCACGATGCGCTCCACCGCGTCGACCCCGGCGTCGAAGGCGTGGTACCAGTCTCGTGCGCGCTCCACGCCCACCTTGGCAGCCAGCTCGGCATAGTCGACCGCGAGCCCGTTGTTGACGTGCCCGCCATTGCGCCCGGAGGCCTCGGCAGCGACACGCTCGCCGGCCTCGAGCACGACCACCGAGGCGCCGCGCTTGGCCAGCGCCCGTGCCGCCGACAGGCCCGTGAAGCCGCCGCCGACGATGGCCACGTCGCATTGCGCGGGCAGGTCGCGCCGCACGCGGCACGAATGCCGGCGCGGAGGCGGTCCAGTACGAGTCGAGCTTCATGGGGCCGGGCCGTGATCAGAGGCCGACGACGCCGGGCAGGCCGCCGATGTCCTTGATCTCGGTGTAGCGGTAGGCCGGGTTGCCCGGGCCGTGGCCGCGGTTGACGAAGACCTTGTTGACGATGCCGATGTCGTCGGCCGACATCAGGTCGTAGCGCAGGCTCGACGAAACGTGCAGCACGTCTTCGGGGTTGCAGCCGAGCGAATCGAACATGAACTCGAAGGCCTGCAGCCGCGGCTTGTAGGCCTGCGCCTGCTGTGCCGTGTAGACGCGGTGGAACGGTGCGCCGAGCAGGGCGACGTTCTTCTGGATCTGGCTGTCCATGGCGTTGGACAGGATCACCAGCGGGATCTCCTTGGCGACCTTGGCCAGGCCGGCCGGCACGTCTTCGTGCGGGCCCCAGGTGGGCACCGCGTCGTAGTACTGCTGCGCCTCGGCGTCGAGGTACTGCAGCTTCCACTTGCGGCACAGACGGCGGATCGCGTTCTTCAGCACCACGTCGTACGGCTGCCAGTCGCCCAGACATTCATCGAAGCGGTAGGCGCTGAAGTCGGCGAGGAACTGCTCCATGCGCTCGGCCGGGATGCGGTCGGCAAATATCTTGCGCGCGATGTCGCCCATGCGAAAGCGCGTCAGCGTGCCGTAGCAATCGAAGGTGATGTACTTGGGTCGGAAGGTCATGGTCTGTCTCGCTGTGTCGGTCGGTTGAAACTGGTTGCGTGACGGCGTCATTGCAGCACGCGGCCGCCGCTCTTTGATCGTGAAAACGGGCATCCGACGAGAGGAAGCTGCCGTTTCTCGGCCACTGAACGGCATGCTGTTTGGCGCTGCCTGACCGGCTGCAAGGCATCCTCAACGCAACGTGGTCGGCAGGTCGTCATGGCAGAAATCGTAGATGCAGGGGCTCGGCATTTGCGTTCGTTCAGCCGGGCCGATGCAGCGCGTCGTTGCGATCCGGTCGGCATCACAAGCGCAAGCTGCGGAACCGAGGGTGAACCCTGAAGTCGGCCGTTGTCGCAAGGCGATCTTGCTGCGCGTGGAGGCGGCGACGGCGATGGTGCGGGGCGCGCCGATGCTGCACGACCCCGGCATCCGGCCTACTTGATCTTCGCGGGCGTGGGCCGAAGCAGGCAGGGCCGCGCCGCCAGAGCATCATCTGCCAAGACGCGCTCGAAAACCAAACGAATACTGGCGTCGGAGCCCGAACTGCGGCATCACCCAGCGGCGGGGTGCAAGTAATCTCGTCAGCGCGATCACAGCGCTGGAACCGGCGCGGCATGCCGATGGTCGTGCTGACGGGTTCAGTGTCGAGAGCCGTCAGGCCGAGCCCTTAATCCATAGAGAGATCACACCGATGAAGACACTGTTGCTGAACAAACAGGATGTAGGAGGCCTGATTTCCATGAAGGAAGTCATCGGAACGGTGGAGGAGGCGTACAAAGCCTTCAACAGCGGCCAGGTGATTCAACCGCCGTATACATGCATCCACCTCCCACCACCCCGGGGCGAAATCGACTTCAAGCTGGGCTACTGCGAGGCCAACGAGATCATCTCGATGAAGGCCTCATCCGGGGGATTCCCGAACAACCCCACCGAGCACGGCGTGCCCAGCGGCATGGGAACCATCCTCCTGTTCGACGCCAGAACCTGCGCGCTCATCTGCGTGATGGATGGCAGCCTCATCACCGGCTTGAGAACAGGCGCCGCCGGAGCCGTTTCGGTGAAGGCGCTGGCCCGCAAGAACGCGAAGACCATCACCTCCATCGGGACCGGCAATCAGGCCCGGATGCAGATCCGCGCGATCCGGGAGGTGATGACGATCGAAGCCATCCATGCCTGGGACCACCACCCCCAGACACTCGCCCAGTACAAGGCCGACATCGAGCGCGAGTTCGGCATCCCGGTGGTGATGGCCCGCTCCAAACAAGACGCGGTGGAACAGGCGGACATCCTCGTCACCACCACCCGCGGCAAAGGCTCGCTGGTGGAAGCCGCCTGGGTTCGACCCGGCACGCATATCGTCGCCATCGGCACGGACACGCAAGGCAAGCAGGAACTGGAGCCGGAGATCTTCCGGAACGCCAAGATCGTCAACGATTCGATCGCGCAGTGCGTCGAGAAGGGCGAAACCTGGCACCCGCTGCACAAGAACATCATCAGCAAGGACGACATCCACGCCGAGATCGGCGAGATCCTGCTGGGCAAGAAGCCGGGGCGCGAGACCGACGACGAGATCACGATCTTCGACTCGACGGGGATGGCCATCCAGGACAACACGACGTCGAACCTGATCTATCGCAACGCCATCGCCAGCAACACCGGCACGGCCTTTGAGTTCATTCGATCATGACGCCCCTGCTCGAACACCCCACCCTTCGCGACATCCACCAGGCGCGGGAGCGGCTGAAACCGCACATCCGTCACACGCCCCTGCTGCGCGCCGAGAAGATGGAGACCACCCTCGGGTGCGAGGTGTACCTCAAACCCGAGACGCTGCAGATCACCGGGGCCTTCAAGATCCGGGGCGCGCTGAACAAGGTCCTGTCGCTGCCCCGCGAGGCCATTGCCAACGGCATCATCGCCACGTCTTCAGGCAACCATGCCCAGGGGCTGGCCTACGCAGCGCGGATGCTGGGTGTCAAGGCGGTTCTGGTGGTGCCCGTCACCACGCCGAACATCAAGGTGGAGAACACCCGGGCGCTGGGCGCCGAGGTGATTCTGTTTGACGGCGACACCGCGGCGCGATGGAAACGGGTCTACGAGATCGCGGCAGCAAACCACTACGCCGTGGTCCACGCATTCGAGGACCCTCTGGTCATGGCGGGCCAGGGAACCATTGGCTGCGAAATCCTGGAAGACCTGGCCGACGTGGACACCGTCATCGTCCCCATGGGCGGCGGGGGTCTCATCTCCGGCATTGCCACTGCCATCAAGGAAACCAAACCCTCCGTGCGTGTGGTGGGGGCGGAACCGGCGCTGACCCCCAAGTACTTCCACAGCCGCATCAACAAGGAGCGCACCTCACTGCCGCTGAAGAACACGATCGCCGACGGTTTGCGCATCAGTGTGCCGGGCCAGAACCCCTACCCCATCATCGAAAGGTACGTCGATGAGATCGTGCTGGTGGAGGACGAGCACATCATCGAGGGCATGCGCATGCTGGCCAAGGACGCCAAGCTGATCGCAGAGCCGGCTGCCTCGATCGGCATTGGTGCCCTGCTGGCGGGCGGACTCAAAGTGACGCCGCAGGAAAAGGTCTGTGTGGTGTTGACAGGCGGCAACTGGGATCTGTGCGACCTTGCCGAAGTCTTTCAACGCGGTGAATGATCGCTCTCGAGTTTGGGGGTGCATGCGATGGGAGGGCAGCGCCGCCAAAGCATCATCTTCCAAGGCCCGCTTCACAACGACATGAAGAGCGGCCTCGGGCCCCGAAAGCAGCACCACGCTGTGGCGCCGCGCACTTAATCTCTTCGGCACGACGACACACTGGACAGCCGATGAGCACGAACCGCCTTGATGAACTTGCCGCACTCGACCGCGCGCACCTCGTCCACCCCGTTGCCGCCTGGCGCCAGCACGAAGCAGCGCGGCCCGCTGCTGCTGACCGGCGCGCGCGGCGCCTGGCTCACCGACGGCAGGGCCACGAACTGCTGGACGCCTTCGCCGGCCTGTGGTGCGTGAACGTCGGCTACGGCCAGGAAAGCGTCGTGCAGGCCGCCACCGCGCAGCTGCGCAAGCTGCCCTACGCCACCGGCTATTTCGGCTTCGCCAGCGAGCCGGCGATCCGCCTGGCCGCCAAGCTGGCCGAGATCACGCCCGCATCGCTGACGCGTGCCTACCTCACGCTCGGCGGCTCGGAGGCGGTGGACGCCGCGGTGCGCTTCATCGTGCAGTACTGGAACGCGCGCGGCCGGCCGACGCAAGAAGCACTTCATCGCGCTGCGAGCGCGGCTACCACGGCTCGTCGTCCACCGGCGCCGGGCTGACCGCGCTGCCCGTCTTCCACCGCGGCTTCGACCTGCCGCTGGCCACGCAGCACTACATTCCTTCGCCCAACCCCTACCGCCATCCGCAGGGCGGCGATGCGCAGGCGCTGATCGCGGCGTCGGTCGCGGACGCTGCGCGCCAAGGTCGCCGAGCTCGGCGCCGAGAACGTGGCGGCGTTCTTCTGCGAGCCGATCCAGGGTTCGGGCGGCGTCATCGTGCCGCCCGCCGGCTGGCTGAAGGCCATGCGGGAAGCGGCGCGCGAGCTCGACATCCTGTTCGTCGTCGACGAGGTCATCACCGGCTTCGGCCGCACCGGGCCGATGTTCGCCTGCGACGCCGAAGGCGTGGAGCCCGACCTGATGACGCTGGCCAAGGGACTGACCTCGGGCTACGTGCCGATGGGCGCGACGATGCTCTCGGAGGAGGTCTACGCGGCGATCGCCGACGGCGCGCCCGCCGGCGCGCCGATCGGCCACGGCGCCACCTATTCGGCGCACCCGGTCGGCGCCGCGGTGGCGCTCGAGGTGCTGCGGCTGTACGAGGAAGGCGGCGTGCTGGCCAACGGCCAGCGCGTCGCGCCGCATTTCGCCGCCGGGCTGGAGGCGCTGCGCGCGCACCCGCTGGTCGGCGACGCGCGCCACCGCGGCCTGCTCGGCGCGCTGGAGCTGGTGAGCGACAAGGCCACCAAGCGGGCCTTCGACCCCGCGCTCGGCCTGCCCGACCGCGTCTTCGCCGCCGCCTGGCGCAACGGCGTCGTCTTCCGCTGTTTCGGCGACGCGATGCTCGGCTTCGCACCCGCGCTCACCTACACCGAAGCCGAGTTCGACCAGCTCTTCGCGCGCCTGACGCGCACGCTGGACGACGTGCTCGCGCAGCCCGAGGTGCGCGCCGCGCTGGCGATGAGAATGCCGGCTACGAGCCTGACTCCGAGAGCCATCGCCATGACCGAAGCCTTCAAGCTCGACCGCCTGGACCTGCGCATCCTGGCGCAGCTGCAGAAGAACGGCCGCATGACCAACGTCGATCTGGCCGACGCGGTGGGGCTGTCGCCCAGCCCGTGCCTGATCCGCGTGAAGCGGCTCGAACAGGCCGGCTACATCGCCGGCTACGGCGCCCATCTGCGGCTGGAGAAGCTGGGCGACACGCTGACCGTGTTCACCGAGGTCACGCTGCAACGACCACCACCGCGAGGACTTCTTCCGCTTCGAGACCGCGATCCGCGACGTCGACGAGATCATGGAATGCCATCTGGTCAGCGGCGGCTACGACTACCTGCTGCGCTTCCTGACGCGCGGCGTGAACCACTACCAGCAGGTCATCGAAGGCCTGCTCGAGCGCAACATCGGCATCGAGAAGTACTTCAGCTACATCGTCATCAAGTCGCCGTTCATGAAGACGCATTGCCCGATCGAGCGGCTGTTCCCGGAGCGTGCGGTCTGAGAGCCGACCGACGCTTTCGCGCTGTCAACGCGGCGCAGGCGCGCTGAACTACGAGGCAAGCGCCAGTTCGGCCACCGCGCAGAACCAGCGCACGCCGTGCGGCAGCGCGTCGTCGTTGAAGTCGTAGCAGGGGTGGTGCAGCGGGCGTTCGCCGCCGCCCTGGCCGAGCCAGAGGTAGGCGCCGGGCCGCTCGCGCAGCATGAACGCGAAGTCCTCGGAGGTGAATGCCGGCCGCGGCGCGACGCTGGCCTGCAGGCCGGCAGCCTCGGCGGCCTGCAGCGCGAGCTGCGCCTCGCGCCGCGCTGTTCACGGTGGCCGGGTAGTAGCGGTGGTACGTCACTTCGGCCTCGACGCCATGCGCGAGCGCGATGCCGGCGGCCGCGTCGCGCAGCGCGGCCTCGATGCGGTCCTGCGCCTGCGCGTCGAAGCTGCGCACCGTGCCGGTGACGGTGGCCTCGGCCGGCAGCACGTTGTGGCTGCTGCCGCCGTTCACGCGCGTGACGGACAGCACCGCCGATTCGGCCGGGTCGATGCGGCGCGAGACGATGGTGTTGAGCTGCGCCACGAGCTGGCTCGCCGCGAGCAGCACGTCGGGCGTGCGGTGCGGCTGCGCGGCATGGCCGCCGCGGCCGCGCAGCACGATGTCGAAGCGGTCGGCCGCGGCCATGATCGGACCCGGCCGCGTCTGCGCGTGGCCCAGCGGCAGGTCGGGCCAGTTGTGCAGCGCGTAGACGGCGTCGCACGGGAAGCGCTCGAACAGGCCCTGCTCGACCATCACGCGCGCGCCGCCGCGGCCCTCTTCGGCGGGCTGGAAGATGAAGTGCACCGTGCCATCGAAGCGCCGCGTGCGCGCGAGCTGGCTGCGCTGCGCCGAGCAGCATCGCGGTGTGGCCGTCATGGCCGCAGCCGTGGTGCACGCCGGCATGGCGGCTGGCATGCGCGAAGCGCGACTGCTCGGCGATCGGCAGCGCGTCCATGTCGGCGCGCAGGCCGACGGCGCGGGCGGCTGCTGCCGTGGCGCAAGCGTGCCGACACGCCGGTGCCGGCGATCCCCTCCGTGACCTCGAGCCCCAGCAGGCGCAAGAGCGGCCGCCACGATGCCCGCGGTGCGCCGCTCCTCGAAGGCCAGTTCGGGGTGCGCGTGCAGGTCGCGCCGCAGGGCGACCAGTGGGGGCAGGAGGTCGTCGATCAGCTCGTCGTGCTGCAGCGCCATGGGAGAACGGTGGTTGGAATCGATGCCGCAGCTTAGGCGCTGTCGCGCAGCGCTTGGTGCCGTTCTGGCGCCGCAAATCGACAGCCTCGTGCGCCAGCGGGGTACAGACCGGCAGATGCCGCGGCCGATCGCGGCCGAGAATTTCGTGTCCCGCCACGACACATGAGGCCCGCGATGAACCGCTTCGTCGTCTCGTCAGGAAAGCGACTTCCTCGGCACCAGGAGCATCCCGGCCGCCGCCTACTGGGGCGTGCACACGGCGCGCGCGGTCGAGAACTTTCCGATCTCGGGCCAGCCGCTGTCGTGCATGCCGGAGCTGGTGCGCTCGCTCGCCTTCGTCAAGAAGGCGGCGGCGCAGGCCAACGCGAGCCTGGGCGTGCTCGACCCGGAGCGCGCGGGCTTCATCGCCGCCGCCTGTGACGATCTCATCGCCGGGCGACTGCACGAGCAGTTCGTCGTCGACGTGATCCAGGGCGGTGCCGGCACGTCGACCAACATGAACGCCAACGAGGTGATCGCCAACCGCGCGCTCGAACTGATGGGGCATGCGCGCGGCAGCTACGACGCGCTGCATCCGAACGACCACGTCAACGCGTCGCAGAGCACCAACGACGTCTACCCGACGGCGCTTCGAATGGCGGCCTGGATCGGCATCGGCGAACTGCTGCGCGAGATGGCGGCGCTGCGCGAGGCCTTCGAGGCCAAGGCCGCCGAGTTCGCCGACGTGCTGAAGATCGGCCGCACGCAGCTGCAGGACGCCGTGCCGATGACGCTCGGCCAGGAGTTGATGGCGTTCGCGGTGATGATCGGCGAGGACGAGCAGCGCCTGGACGAGGCGCGCGCGCTGCTCACCGAGGTGAACCTGGGCGCCACGGCCGTCGGCACCGGCATCAACGCGCCGGCCGGCTACGTCGAGACGGTCGTGCCGCTGCTGGCGCGGATCAGCGGCGTGCCGGTGGTCAGCGCGCCCCACCTCGTGGAGGCGACGCAGGATGCCGGCGCCTTCGTGCAGGTCTCGGGCGTGCTCAAGCGCGTGGCCTGCAAGCTGTCCAAGACCTGCCACGACCTGCGGCTGCTGTCGTCCGGGCCGCAGGCGGGCTTCGGCGACATCCTGCTGCCGCCGCGACAGGCCGGCTCTTCGATCATGCCGGGCAAGGTCAACCCGGTGATCCCCGAGGTGATGAACCAGGTCGCGTTCGAGGTCATCGGCAACGACGTCACGATCACGATGGCGGCCGAATCGGGCCAGCTGCAGCTCAATGCCTTCGAGCCGATCATCGGCCTGGTCGCTGCACAAGAGCGTGCGCCACCTGCGCCAGGCCTGCCTGACGCTGCGCGCTGAACTGCGTCGACGGCATCCTCGCCAACCGCGAGCTGCTCGCGCGCCGGGTCGCCGAATCGGTGACGCTGGCGACCGCGCTCGAACCCGCTGATCGGCTACGAGAAGGCGGCGCTGGTGGCGAAGACGGCGCTCGCCAACGGCGCGACGATCGCCGACACCGCCCAGGCGCTCGGCGTGATGAGCGCCGCCGAGCGTGCAGGCGCTGCTGGTGCCGGAGAGGCTGACGCGACCCGATCCGGCTGGCGGCATGAACACCGCGTCCCGCACGCGATGAGCTGCCGACGTCACCGCGTCGTCATCGTCGGCGGCGGCGCAGGCGGGCTCGAGCTCGCCACGCGGCTGGGCGACAGGATCGGGCGCGCGCATCGACGTCACACTGATCGACCGCGAGCGCGTGCACGTCTGGAAGCCGAAGCTGCACGAGATCGCCGCCGGCAGCATGGACATGGCGGCGCACGAGGTCGACTACCTGGCGCAGGCGCACTGGCATCGCTTCCGCTACCGCATCGGCGAGATGACCGGGCTCGACCGCGCAGCGCCGCGAGGTGCACGTGGCCGCCTCGCACGACGACGACCGGCCGCGAGGTCACGCCGCGGCGCGCGTTCGGCTACGACACGCTGGTCATCGCGGTCGGCAGCCAGAGCAACGACTTCGGCACGCCGGGCGTGCGCGAGCACGCGATGAAGCTGGAGTCGCAAGCCGACGCGCGGCGCTTCCACGCCTGCATGGTCAACGCCTGCATCCGCGCGCATGCGCAGACCACGCCGCTGCGTCCGGAGCAGCTGAAGGTCGCGATCATCGGCGCCGGCGCCACCGGGGTCGAACTGGCCGCGGAGCTGCACCGCACGACGCGCGAGGTGGTGGCCTACGGGCTCGACCGCGTCGACGCCGACAAGGACCTCCAGGTCAGCGTGATCGAGGCCGCCGACCGCGTGCTGCCCGCGCTGCCGCCGCGCCTGTCGCAGGCCACCGAGACCCTGCTCGCCAAGCTGGGCGTGCAGGTGCACACCGGCGCCCGCGTGGCCGAGGTGCTGCGCGAACGGCGTGCGGCTGGCCGACGGCCGCGTGCTGCCCGCGGAGCTGGTGGTGTGGGCCGCGGGCGTGAAGGCGCCGGACTTTCTGAAGGACCTCGGCGGGCTGGAGACCAACCGCATCAACCAGCTCGTCGTGCGGCCGACGCTGCAGACGACGCTCGACGACGACGTGTTCGCGATGGGCGACTGCGCGGCTTGCCCGTGGCCCGGCCACGGCACGGTGCCGCCGCGCGCCCAGGCCGCGCACCAGCAGGCGACGCACCTGTACAGGCAGATCCGAAGGCGGCTCGCCGGCAAGCCGCTGCAGGACTACACCTACCGCGATTTCGGCTCGCTGGTGTCGCTCGGCGAGTTCAGCACGGTCGGGCAACATGATGGGCGGCCTCATCGGCGGCAGCCTGCTGATCGAAGGCGCGTTCGCGCGCCTGATGTACCTGTCGCTGTACAAGATGCACGAACTGGCGCTGCACGGCCCGGCAAAGGTGACGCTGGACACGCTGGCCCGGCTGATCACGCGGCGCACCGAGCCGCACGTGAAGCTGCACTGACGTGGACGCGCTGCTGCTTGCCCGGATCCAGTTCGGCTTCACGGTCTCGTTCCACATCGTCTTCCCCGGCTTGACGATTGGCTTGGCGAGTTACTTGGCCGTGCTCGAAGGCCTGTGGTTGCGCACCGGGCGGCAGGTCTACATGGACCTGTACCACTTCTGGTCGAAGGTGTTCGCCGTTGCCTTCGGCATGGGCGTCGTCTCCGGACTCGTGATGGCCTACCAGTTCGGCACCAACTGGAGCGAGTTCTCCCGATTCGCCGGCGGCATCACCGGCCCGCTGCTGACCTACGAGGTGCTGACGGCGTTCTTCCTCGAAGCCGGTTTTCTCGGCGTGATGCTGTTCGGCATGCAGCGTGTCGGGCCCGGGCTGCATTTCGTCTCGACGCTCGCCGTGGCGGTGGGCACGCTGATCTCATCCACGTGGATCCTCGCGTCGAACAGCTGCGGCGTCGGGCAGCTCGCGCGCAGCGAGCACGCGACGGCGCACGATCTCGCGCCAAGCGGCAGAAAACGGTCGGCGAGCCACGCGCTGCCGGCGCCACGCCCGCGCCACTGTCGGACCGCCAAAGCTGCCCCGATCAGCGCTGTGACCACGACAACAATCCCGATGATTGACCGCCTCGGCCAGCGGCCGGCGGGTCACGCGTGGCATCAGGCTTTGCAGTCTTGCTGCTTGACCGGCTGCGTCAATGCGCATTGCTGTCAATGTAAGCAGCGAGTACAATGATTGCGGC
>CAWHBZ010000037.1:0-10939 GCA_963827645.1 uncultured beta proteobacterium
CTACACTGCCTGTCGTTCAAACAGGCGCGGTGGAGACTGCATGGAGTTCACCAACCGGGTGGCCGTCGTCACCGGCGGCGGCAGCGGCATCGGTCGCGCGGTGGTCGCCGCAATGGCGCGGCGCGACGTGGCGGCGGTGGCGCTGGTGGACGTGAACGATGCGATCCACGAGGTCGCCGCCTACGCTCAACGCCGATGCCGGCCGCACGGTCGCGATTCCGTTCCAGGGCGACACCACCGACGAGGCCTTTCGGGCCTCGGTCTTCCGCGATTGAAGGCCCGCCTCGGCGTGGTGTCGCTTGTGCGTGCCGGCCGCGGGCATCACCGCGACGATTGGCGGTGAAGATCGACCCGCACACCGGCCAGGCGGACATCTACCCGCTGGAGGAATTCAAGAAGCTGCTGGACATCAATCTGATCGCGCCGGTGTACTGGGCGCTGGAGATGATCGGACGATCGCGGAAGACCGCGCCGCCGGGCCTGAAGGGCTGGAACCCCGACGAAGGCATGCAGGGCTCGTGGTGTTGATCGGCTCGTTTCGTCGATGGGCAACCGGGGCCAGATCTCTATGCCAGGGCCAAGGCGGGCCTCGAAGGCGCCCCCGCCACCCATGAAGGAAGCGATGTACCACGGCGTGCGCTGCAACATCATCCACCCCGGCTTCACCGACACGCCGATGGTGCGTGCGATGGGCCCGACTACGTGGCCAAGAACATCCTGCCGTTCACGCAGCTCGGCCGGCTGATCAGGCCCGACGAGATCGCCGATGCCATCTGCTTCATGCTCGCCAACTCGGCGGTCAGCGGCGAGCTGTGGGTCGACGCCGGGTGGCATGCGCCGGCGTGAGCGACCCCACCCACCCATCGAGCTGCCGCCATGGCCACCAAGACCAAGCCCGCCCCCACCGCTCAGGACTTCGATCGCGAGTTCCGCGCCCAGCTCGCGCAGATGACCGCCGGGCTCGCGCCGACGGCATTCACCACCGCCTGGGCCGACTGGGCGACGCACCTGGCCTTGTCGCCGGCCAAGCGGCAAGAGCTGCGAAAAGGCGCCCCTGGTGCGCGCGGGCGACACCTGGGCGTTCGCGCTGCGTGCGTTGGCGGCCGGGGCGCCCGTGTCGCCGTCCGACGGCTTCGCGGGCGACCCCGATCGGCGCTTCGAAGCCGCGGCCTGGTCGCAGTTTCCGTTCAACGTCTACGCGCGTGCGTACCAGAACAACCTGGCGTTGATGAACGAAGCCGTGCGTGACGTCAGTGGCGTCACCGACTACCACGCCCAGCTGCTGGAATTCGCGGTGCGCATGCTGCTCGATGCGTCATCGCCGTCGAACTACCTGGCGTCGAACCCCGAGCTGCTGGCGCTGACCCCTCGGAGACTGGCCAAAAACCTGGTGCGCGGCTTCAAGCACGTGGTCGAGGATATCGGGCGCACGTTGAAGGGCAGCGCCCGGCGGGCGCCGAGAGTTCGAGGTGGGCGAGAACGTGGCCGTGACGCCGGGCAAGGTGGTGTTGCGCAACGAACTGATCGAGCTGATCCAGTACGAGCCGGCGACGCCGTCGGTGCACGCCGAGCCGGTGCTGATCGTGCCGGCGTGGATCATGAAGTACTACATCCTCGACCTGAGCCCGCGCAACTCGATGGTCAAGTACCTGGTCGACCACGGACACACGGTGTTCATGATTCGTGGAAGAACCCCGACGAATCCGACCGCAACATCGGCATGGACGACTATCTCGACAGGGGTTCCGCGCCGCGGTCGACGCCGTCGCGACCATCGTGCCCAGACGCAAGATCCACGCCGTGGGCTACTGCATCGGCGGCACCCTGCTCGCCATCGGCGCGGCGGCGCTCGCGCGCGACAAGCGACGAGCGGCTGGCCTCGATCACGATGTTCGCCGCGCAGACCGATTTCTCCGAACCGGGCGAGCTCGCCTTCTTCATCAATCCGAGCCAGCTGGCGATGCTCGAGGCCACCATGCACCGCAAGGGCGTGCTCGAAAGCCGGCAAATGGGCGGCGCGTTCGCGATGCTGCGTGCCAAGGACCTGGTGTGGCAGCCGATCGTCAACCAGTACCTCAAAGGCCAGCGCGACCGCATGATCGACCTGATGGCCTGGAACGCCGACGGCACGCGCATGCCGTGGCGCATGCACTCGGAATACCTGTACCGGCTCTACCTCGACAACGAGCTGGCCACCAACCGCTTGCCGGTCGGCGGCAAGCTGATCCGGCTGTCGGACATCAGCGTGCCGATGTTCGTGGTCGGCACCGAGGCCGATCACGTCGCGCCGTGGAAGTCGGTCTACAAGGTCGACAACCTCGTGCGCTCGGACGACCTCACGTTCCTGCTGACCGCCGGCGGCCACAACGCGGGCATCGTGGCCGGCCCCGTGCACCCCAAGCGCCACTACCGCATTCGCACGCGCCGGCTCGCCGAACCCCATCTGGCGCCGGAGGATTGGATGAGGCCGCAACCCAGCACGCCGGCTCCTGGTGGCCAGCATGGCAACGCTGGCTGGTGCAACATTCCGGCGGCAAGACCAAGCCGCCTGCGATGGGAGCTGCGCTCAAGGGCTATCGCGTCATCGACGATGCGCCGGGGCAGTACGTGCGGCAACGGTAGCGAAGATCATCGGCGGCAATTGGCGCGCCGGCAGCCAGTGGGTCGGGCCGACGACCGACCGCTATCGTTAAGGGTTGTGGGACGCCGAGCCGGGCTTCGGCGCAAGTCGAAGGAATCGTTAGACGCAAGTTGCTACAGCGTCATTCTCAAACGCGAACACCCGGTAGACCACGGTGCCGGTGCGCAACCCATCGTAGAGGAGCGTTCCGCGCAACCCGGCGAAGTGGCCGAATGCTCGCACCAGCGGACGATCGATGTTGGACGCTATCAAACCCCTCTTCGACTCGTCGTCTGCATCCAGCGCAGCCAGCACGCCGCGCGTGATGTCCCGATCGAGGACGAGCCGCAGGCCGGTGGCCAGCAGCTCTTCATACCAGGCGTCGAGCTCGGTGCGCGGGCGGAAATCGGCGTACAGAAAATAGCCGTTCGGGCGCAAAACCCGCCGTACCTCGCGCAGGAATGCACTGAGGTCTCCGTAACAGTGTGACGACTCGACATTGAGGACCGTATCGAAAGAAGCGGCCGCGAGATTGAGTCGCTCGGCATCCCCGACCTCGAAGGAAAGCCCCGGGAGGGCATGTCGAGCACGGCTGAAGGCCACTGCTCGGGGCGATACGTCGATGCCCACCATTCTGCGGGGCCGAAGGTAGCGAAACACGAACGACGCACCGCCACCGCGCCCGCTGCTCAATTCCAGGACGTCTCGCCCGGTCAGATCCACTGCTCCCGCGACCAAGCGATAGAGTTGGATGCAGGATCGATCCGCTTCGTCCTCCGGGTGCAGCGCCAGCGGCGCCGTGCCGTGCGGGGGGTGATAGCCGTAGTTCATGAACGTCCATTGCCGGTCCCGGTATCGGCGCGCCAGGAACTGGTACCAGGAGCGCCAGAGCAGCCGCTTCACCGGCGGCATGCGGTAGGCGATCGAGAAGGCACGCATCAGCATCGTCGGCACGGTAGCATCTTCTTTGGAGCTTGTTTAGTTAGTACGTACAGGTCCATCGAGCTGTCGGGTTGCGTTTCGAACTGCGCACCGACACACCAAGTCGCTGCGCCGCCACCGACTGCACCGGCCGCTCTCGCTCGCGCGCACTCATCGCCAGCAAACCATCGTCGCAATCCTCTTCCAACCCCGTATTGATCGGCTTGGTGGAGGGTCCTCGACGAGCGGCGCTTGACCCTCGCGAGTCAGCGGACGGTCTGAGTCGCAATCGGCCATGAAGGAAGCCGAATCCCGTCAACGCGCCGGTGGACAACCCTGCACCCGAGTTCATCCGTCCGACTTGAAATCAAGTCCCGACCCGTCCGTGTGCAATAAGATCAAGTCCAAAGACGACCGCTGGCCGGTTCGAGTGCCATCCATGTTGATCACCATCATTGAGAGGCCGAAGCCATGGCCACTGCAACAACCCGAGGCGCTGCCGCCCCGGCCGTCGCGCGGAGCCTGTCGTCCGAGAACACGAAGAAGCTCCTCTACCTGATCAAGAACTCGAAATCCATCGAGCTCAAGTTGTCGGTGCCCATGACGGAGCACCGCGAGGCGTTGCCACCGGCCAGGAGGTGCTCGACGTCACCGACGGCACGAAGCCGCTCCGTTCGCTGTTCTCCAATGAGCAACTCGCCTTCTGGCCGGCAACCTGAGTGGACTGCTCAGCCGCGTGAGCGCTCGCGCGCTGGGCGCGAAGGTGCTGCTGCTGTGCCGTGCTCGCGGGCAGCGTTACCTGTGTCGCCGGGGATCGCGCAGCGACCGGACCTCGGGCGTTGCCGCGTACACGGTTTGTCATCGGCGTCACCGGGTAGACAATGGATGTGTCAACTCGGCTAGCCGTTCGAGTGCCCGCCGCTGAGCACGACGTGCCAGGGGCCCTTCACGAGGGAGGTCGATCATGCAAACCGTTCCATCCGATCCTGCATACGAGAAGCGCCTCGCGAGGCTGCTGCTCGATGTGCTGATCCGCGCCGGCCTGATCCTGGTGCTGGTGATGCTGTGCTACTGGATCTTCTCGCCCTTCCTCGTGCTGATGGTCTGGGCGCTGATCCTGGCGGTCACGCTGTATCCGTTGCACCGGGCGCTGGCCGCCAGGATGGGCGGGCGGCAGGGCTGGGCGGCGACGCTGATCACCCTGCTCGGCGTCGCGCTGATCGTCGTGCCCACGGCGGTACTGCTGAATTCGACGGGCGACTCGGTGCATCGGCTTTATCCACGATGTGCAGCAGGACACGCTGCAAATTCCGCCGCCCAAGCCGGGCGTCGCCGAATGGCCGGTGGTCGGGCCGAAGATCCACGCCTATTGGCAACAGGCGCACGACAACCTGCCTGCGCTGGTCAAGAGCCTGCAGCCGAAGACTCGGTGAGCTGGCCAAGGAGGCGCTGGCGATGGTGGCCAGCATCGGCGGCGGCATCCTCGCGTTCGTCGCGGCGTTCATCATCGCCGGCATCATCATGGCCTTCGGCGAGGCCGGCCATCGCGCCAGCCGGGCGATCTTCGCGCGCGTCTTCGGCTTCGAACGCGGCGACCAGTTCACCGTGCTGTCGGTGGCGACGATCCGCGCCGTTGCCCAGGGCGTGATCGGCATCGCCTTCATCCAGGCCATTCTCGTCGGCCTGTGTCTGCTCGTCGCCGGCGTGCCGCTGGCCGGCCTGGTGGCGGTCGTGGTGCTCGTGCTCGGCATCGCGCAGGTGCCGGCGCTGATCGTCACCATACCGGCGATCGCCTACCTCTGGATGAGCGGCGGCTACGGCACCGGCGAGGCGGCGCTGTACTCGGTGCTGCTGTTTGTCGCCGGCATGGCCGACAACGTGCTCAAGCCGCTGATGCTCGGCCGCGGTGTCGATGCGCCGATGCCGGTGATCCTGCTCGGCGCGCTCGGCGGCATGGCCGCGGGCGGCATCATCGGCCTGTTCGCCGGCGCGGTGCTGCTGGCGCTGGGCTATCAGATCTTCATGAGCTGGGTGGATACCAACCCCGAGGTGAAACCGCCGACGGGTGACAGCGACCCGACCGCGGTCGCCTGAATTCGCGCCGCCGATGACAACCATGCGCGGGCTGATGCGTATGGCGGTGCCCGCGGCCGTGGTGTTGCTGGGCGGGTGCACGACACTCGGGCCGAACTTCAGTGCACCGCAGGTGCCCTGGCTGCAGGGCTGGCCCGGCGGCGCGTGGCGCACGCTGGCCGAAGAAGCGCCGCGTCGCGCTCAGCCCCGCGACGACGATTGGTGGCGCCAGTTCAATGACCCGGTGCTCGACCAACTGGTTGCCGAGGCGCAGCGGCTGAATCCGGGAGCACGTACCGCCGGCCTGCGCATCATGGAGGCGCGGGCGCAGCTCGGCATCGCCGGCAGCGGGCTGTATCCGCAACTGCAACAGGTCAACGCAGAGGCGCTTCGCGTCCGCAACCGCGGAAGCGACGGCCGCAGTACTGCGTTCTGGTCCGGTGGCCTGGCTTTCGACTTGGCCTGGGAGCTGGACTTCTGGGGCAAGTTCAAGCGGGGCATCGAGTCGGCCGATGCCGCCTACTTCGCCAGCATCGCGCAATACGACGACGTGCAGGTGCTGGTCGCGGCGCAGACGGCGAGCCTTTACGCGTCGATCCGCACCACCGAGCTGCGGCTGCGCATCGCCAACGAGAACGCCGCGATCCAGCAGCGCAGCCTGCAGATCACCGAAAGGCTGTTTCGCAGCGGCAACGATTCCGAGCTTGACGTGCAGCAGGCGCGTTCACAGTACCTCGGCACGCTGGCCACGATCCCCGAAATCGAGAGCAGCCTGCGCCAGACGCGAAACGCGCTGTGCGCACTGCTCGCCCGCCCACCCGATGCACTGCCCGAGCTGCAAGGCGGGAGCGCGAAGATTCCCGAAGCGCGGCTCGAGGTGATCGTCGACATGCCGGCCGAGATGCTGCGGCGCCGGCCCGACGTGCGCGCCGCCGAGATGCAGCTGGCCGCGCAGTCGGCGCAGATCGGCATCAGCGAAGCGGCGTTGTATCCATCGATCGCGCTCGCGGGGTCGGTGGGCCTGTCGGCAACCAGCATCGGCTCGCCCAGCACCACGCTGGGCTTGGCCTTCGGCCCGGCGCTGGTGTGGAACGTGTTCGACCACGGGCGGCTGACGAACCAGGTGCTGGTGCAGGACGCGCGCTTCCAGCAGCTGTACGAGCAGTACCAGGACGTGGTGCTGCGCGCCGCGCGCGAGCTCGACGATGCGGCCAGCGGCTTCGCCTACACCCGCGCGCAGGTCGGCATCCTGCGCGATACGGTGCAGGCGGCAAGGCGCTCGCTCGACATCGCGACGGTCCAGTATCGCGAAGGCTTGGTCGACTTCCAGCGCGTGCTCGATTCGCAGCGGGCACTGTTCAGTGCGCAGGAAAGCCTGGTCGCCAGCCAGGGCGGCGTGGTTCAGTACCTGATCGCGGTCTACAAGGCGATGGGTGGCGGCTGGCACGCCGGCCGCTCGCGACCGGTGCTCGACGACGCCACACAAGCCACGATGGGCGAGCGCAGCAACTGGAATTCGCTGCTGCAGGCCCCCTTGCCGCCGCCGTCGGCAGAGTTTCTGCCTCCCCCCACGAGCGACACGCCATGAGCCAGGATCCGGCCGTCCCGCCCGACCAACCCACACCGAGCCCGGGCCCCACCCCGGCACCGCGCCCGCGCCCGCGCCCGCGCCCGCACCCACGGGCCGCGGCGCCCGCGCCGGCGCCCTGGTCATCGCCGTGCTGATCGTCGCCAGCCTCGTGCTGTACTTCGTCGGCGACCGGCTCACGCCGAGCACCTCGCAGGCACGTGTGCAGGCCTTCGTCGTGCCGGTGGCGGCCGAAGTCGCCGGCAAGGTGCTGGCCGTGCACATCCGCAACAACGACGAGGTGCGGCCCGGCCAGCCGCTGTTCGACATCGACCCGCAGCCGTATCGCATTGCGCTGGCGAGCGCGCGCGCCGGCCTCGAAACGGTGCGCAGTTCGGTCAAGGGCTCGGTGGCCGGCGTCGAGGCGGCGCGGGCGTCGCTGGCGGTGTCCGAGGCCAGCCGCGACATGGCCGAACGCGACGCCAGCCGGCTGGAAAAGCTGCATGACGAGGATCCCGGCGCGATCTCGGTGCGCCGCCTCGAGATCGCGCAGGCCACGCGTGACGAGGCGCGCAGCAAGGTGCACCGCGCCCAGGCCGACCTGCGCAAGGCGCAGGAAGCCGCCGGCGAATCGGGCGACGACAACGCGCAGCTGCGCAGCGCGGTGGCGGCGGTCGAGAAGGCCGAGCTCGACCTGGCGCGCACGCACATCGTTGCGCCGGCGCGCGGCGTGGTCACCGACCTGCGCACCGACGTCGGCCAATTCGCGCAGCCCGGCGCGCCTGTGATGACGCTGATCGCGATGCACGACCTGTGGATCAGCGCCGACCTGACCGAGAACAACATCGGCCATGTCAACCCCGGCGATCCGGTAGCGATCGTGCTCGATGCGATGCCCGGCGAGGTGCTGAAAGGCCGCGTGCGCAGCATCGGCGGCGGCGTCGGCAGCGGACAGTCGACGCCGCCGGGCACGCTGCCGGTGGTGCAGAACAACCGGGATTGGCTGCGTCAGGCGCAGCGAATTCCCGTGGCGGTGGAGTTCGATGCCGAAGTGCTGCCGCGCCTGAAGGCAGTGCGCATCGGCGGCCAGGCCGATGTGCTGGTCTACACCGGCGATCACCCGCTGATGAACCCGCTGGCCGCGCTGTACATGCGCGTCGTCAGCTGGTTCAGCTACCTGTACTGAGCAGCGACATGGCGCGCGGCGACAAGGCGGCCCTGCGGCTGACGATCGGCCTGGGCCTGGCCGTGTTCGTGGCCTACGGGCTGGGGCTGCAGGCACCCTTTGTCGTCTGCATCATGGCATTGCTGGTGCTGTGCAAGCCGGGCCCTCCGCTGCCGATGGTCAAGTCGTTCGTGATCGCGGGCGTGTTCGCCGCGCTGGTCGCTGCCGGCGTGCTGATGGTGCCGCTGCTCGAGAACTACGCCGCTGCCGGCGTGCTGCTGACGGCGGCGCTGCTGTTCGTGCTGTTCTACCTGGGGCGGCTGCGCGCCAACCCGTTGACCACGGTGCTGGTGCTGGCCTTCACGCTGATCCCGGTGGCCGGCGTGCAGGAGCAGGCGCTGATCGGCGCGCTCGCCGTGACGTTGGCGGTCGGCGTGCTCGTCGGGGCCGCGGTCAGTGCGGCGTCGAACGCCATCTTCCCGGATCCGCCGGCGCCTTCGGCCCGGGCGGCCCCGGCCGGCGCGCTGCCCGATCGCGAGAACGCGCGCTGGGTCGCCTGGCGCGGCACGCTGATCGTGATGCCGGTGTTCGTGCTCGCGCTGACCAACCCGTCGTTCTACCTGGCGGCGATCATGAAGACGGTGGCGCTGGGCCAGCAGGCCGGCGAGACCGACGCCCGCCACGCCGGGCGCGAGCTCGTCGGCTCGACGCTGATGGGGGCGCTGATCGCGCTGGCGGTCTGGCTCGGCCTGTCGCTGTGGCCCAGCCTGTGGATGCTGATGCTGTGGATGATGGCCGCCGCGCTGTGGGCCGGATCGGCGCTGTTCGGAGCGCGGCGCACGGGTTTCCGGCCATCGTTCTGGAGCAACGCGCTGATCACGTCGCTGATCCTGCTCGGCCCGGCGATCGAGGACAGCGCCAGCGGCAAGAGCGTGCTCGAAGGTGCCGTGATGCGCACCAGCCTGTTCGTCGGCGTTGCGCTGTATGCCTGGGCGACCGTCTGGGTGCTGGAGCGCTGGCGCGCCCGGCGGCCGCGCGCGGCCGCCGTCGATGTCTTTTGGAGGAGAGCTCATGACCTTCGTGAATTTCCTGATCGGCCTGCCGGCGATGCTGCTGTGCCTGCTCGTGCAGACGGCGGTGGCCTTCTGGTGTGTACGCGATTACGTCAGCCATTTGCCGCAGGTCGGCAGCGGTCTGGGCTTCGGTTCGGGCTGCGCTCGCGGTCCTGTTCGCATCGCGGCGCGCGCGAGCTTGACGGAGGTGGCGATGTCGCCGGCGGCGTGGGTGCTCAAACTACGCCCGGCTGCCTTCTGCGCTTTGCGTGTGGCGTGGCGTTGCCACAGCAGCAATGTCATGCTGATGCAGATGAGTACAGCACAGCCCAGGGCCAGGTGCGACAGGGAATCCCATAGAAAGGGTGCGAGCAGCCCGGCCGCCACCGCCATCATGCTGTATTGCAGGAACATTTGGCAGGACGCCGCCAGCCCGGCATTGTCAGGAAAGGGCTGAAGCGCTTGGCCCACGAGCAGCGGCATGGACAGGCCTATCGCCAAGGCGTAGGCCGCGATCGGCAGCAAATGGATCAGGCTCGGCGGCACCCATTCGGCAAGCGTGGCGTTGAGCCCGGTGACGAAGACAAATCCCGCATAGGCAAGGTACAGGGTGCGTTGCGTGCCCAACCGTTGCACCAGGCGCGGAAGGTATAGAAAGCCAGCAATCAGCCCCACCATCATGGGAGTGAGGATCAGGTAGACGTCGGTGGGGGAACGCCCCAGCAAGTGCGTCAAGAGCTGAGGGGCCGCCGCCACATAGAGAAACAGGGCCGCCCAGTTGCAGGAGTGAGCCAGGGTCAGGCGCATGAACCAGGGTGAACCCAGCACAAGGCGATAGTTGCGCCAAAGGCTATCGGGGCGGATGGCTTGGCGTCGTGTCGGGGGAAGGGATTCAGGCAGGTGGCGCGCATAGACCAGCAGCAGCACGACGCCCACGGCGCTCAGGAACGCAAACACCGCACGCCAGCCCCACATCCACGTCAGCCAGCCGCCGAGCATCGGCAGGAGGATGGTGCCTGCCGACTGCACCAAGGTGGCGTGGGCCATCATCTTTTGTGCGGCCACGCCGCTGTACAGGTCCCGTATGACGGCGCGGCACAAGATGTGGCCCAGGCCCACGACCAGGCCCTGCACGGCGCGCAGAATCCACAGGTGCTCTATGCGGGTGGCCAGCAGGCTCAGCAGCGAGGTCAGCACCAGCACGACCAACCCGATGAACAGTGGCTTGCGCCGTCCCCAGGCGTCGGAGAGCACGCCATGCCACAGGCACATGAAGGCATTGGCGACGAAGAACAGCGAGACGGTTTGCTGTACGGCGGTGGCGGACGTGCCCAGATCCTGCTGGATGGACGTGATCGCCGGAAACAGCATGTCCGACCACAGGATATTCAGCGTGCCCAAGCCGCCCAGCAACAGCATCGCTTGCAGGGAAGTGGGGCGCGCCAAGAAGTGTGCGCCGCTGAGCGTGGATGGAGCTGGCATCGGGGCTTCTGCTTGAGCGTGCTGCATGGGGTGGGGCCCCTGACGAAGAGGGGCCCCGA
>CAWHBZ010000038.1:0-41160 GCA_963827645.1 uncultured beta proteobacterium
GCGCCGCGCTGCGCCACCAGCGTGTTGCCCGACGGGGCCTATGTGCGCCTGGCCGTCAAGGACACCGGCACCGGCGTCTCGCCGCAGGTGCTCGAACGCATCTTCGATCCGTTCTTCACCACCAAGGAGGTGGGCATGGGCACCGGGCTCGGGCTGTCGCTGGTGCATGGCATCGTCACCGACCTCGGCGGCGGCATCGACGTCTACAGCCGAGTCGGGCGAGGGAGCCAGATTCACGGTCTACCTGCCGTGGCGCAGCACGTGCAGGCGCCCGAGCCGGGCAAGAGGCGGTTGCCGGCGGCAGCGGCGAGACCGTCCTGCTGATTGACGACGAGGAGGCGCTGGTACGGCTGGGCGAGGAGATGATCGCCGAGCCTCGGCTACGAGCCGGTGGGCTTCACATCAAGCACGGCGGCGCTGGGAGACGTTCCGCGCAGCACCGCACGTTTCGACGCGGTGCTGTCGGACGAGGCGATGCCCGGGATGACAGGCTCGAACTGGCGCGCGAGATCCGCGCCATCCGGCGCGACATCCCGATCGTGCTGATGAGCGGCTACGTGACGCCGGCGCTGACCCACCGCGCGCGCGAGACCGGCATCCAAGACGTGCTGGCCAAGCCGCTGGCGGCGCGTGACATCGCGCGCAGCCTGGCCGACGCGTTGCACGACTGAGCCGACTGACGCGTCTCGCCGCGCCGGTTTCGATGCGCTCCGCGCCCATGCGCGAGCCGATGCACCGCTCGATCAGCGCGAACGCGCGATCGGCTTGGGCAAGCAGCCGGCGACCCAGAGCGGCCGCAACGGGCCGCAGCAGCCGAACACCGGCAAGACTGTGGGCGAGACGACGACGATCGGCACGCCCGGGTAGCGAATCTTCGCTTCGGTGAGCGGTCAGGCCATCGTTGCGCAGGAAGGCCAGCTCGAGCACGACAGCGACAGCGGCCAGGCGCGTCGGCACCGACGCATCGAGACGCCAGCCCTCTGCGGCCAGCCACTCGCCGAACAGCGAGCGGGTCGCCGGTCGGTCTCGAGTACCAGCACTGCTGCGCGACATCGGCTCGCCCCTCGCTGCGATCGGTGGCTACGGGCCCCGTCGATCCGGTCAGGCCGACCTTGCGATTGAATCGTGCACGCCGTCCGGCCGAAACCATGCGCCCGCATTACGTTTGAACTCGCCGGCGCGCTGGTCGGCTCCGATCGCAATGCCGTTGCCCGTCGTCGATGGAGGCTCATAGCCGTCTCGATGCCGCACGTCGTCGCGCTCGACGACGATCCCGCGGTGCGCGAACTGTGACCGAATACCTGTCCGAGAACGACCTGCGCGTGACGGCGCTGGCCAGCGGGCGCGAACTCGACGGACCCTGGCACGCGACCCCATCGACCTGCTCGTGCTCGACCTCAGCCTGCAGGCGAGGACGGCATGCAGATCGCGCGGCGCCTGCGCGACAACTCGACGCATGCCGATCCTCATGCTCACCGGCCGCGCCAAGAGGCCGACCGCGTGATGGGCCTCGAGCTCGGTGCCGACGACTACCTGACCAAGCCATTCAGCCCGCGCGAGCTGCTGGCGCGCATCCGCGCACTGCTGCGGCGCGCCGGCGCGCAGGCCACGGTGGCCGACGCGATCGCCAGGTGCGCTGCCTACCGGTTCGGCGGCTGGGAGCTCAACATCGGTCTGCGCCGGCTTGAAGGCGGTGCGAAGGCTCGAGTGGTCGAGCTGACGAACGGCGAATTCAGCCTGCTGACGGCCTTCCTGTCGGCGCCCAGCGCGTGCTCACGCGCGACCAGCTGCTCGACCTCTCGCGCCTGCACAACGCCGAGGTCTACGACCGCTCGATCGACGTGCAGATCCTGCGACTGCGGCGCAAGATCGAGGCGGATCCCGCGAAGCCGCAGTACATCAAGACCGAGCGCGGCGCCGGGTACCTGTTCGACGCCAGCGTCGAACTGGTGAGCTGAGCGGCGGCGCCGCGCGCGCTGGCGGCGCCGGCGATCAGCACGCCGGCATTTCAGAAGTAATGCCGCGCGTGCGGCACGGTAACGTCTGCGCAACCGGCGTGGCGCGAAATGCGCTGCATCATGAACGCCACCCCATCGGTCCACATCGCAGCCGTGCGCTGGCTCGGCATGCTGGCGTTGGCCGCATGGGGCCTGCTGTCGGGCTGCGCGGCGCTGCCCGGCGACGTGCAGCGCATGCGCTCGGAAGCCATCGTCGACCGCGGCCACGCCGCTGGCGCAGCTGGCGTCGTCGTCGACCCCCGACGACCAACGGCACCTGTCGGGCTTGCGCCTGATGCCCAACGGCCCCGAGGCGCTGGCCGCGCGCATCGCGCTGGCGCGCCGTGCGCAGAAGTCGCTGGACGTGCAGTACTACCTGGTGGCGCCCGACCGTCGGCCGCCAGTTCCTGCGCGAGCTGCGCGACGCGGCGCAGCGCGGCGTGCGCGTGCGGCTGTTGATCGACGACCTGCACGTGGGCGATGACGACGATCTGCTGATGGGCCTGGCCGCGCACGACAACGTGCAGGTGCGGCTGTTCAACCCGCTGCCGGTGCGCGGCGGCGCGCTGCAGGCGCGCCTGCTGTTGTCGCTGCACCAGTTCGAGCGCGTGAACCGGCGCATGCACAACAAACTGTTCATCGCCGACAACTCGGTGGCAGTGACCGGCGGCCGCAACATCGCCAACGAGTACTTCATGCGTGGCGAAGCGGCCAACTTCATCGACATGGACGTGTTGTCGACCGGGTCGGTGGTGCATGGCCTGTCCGACGTGTTCGACCGCTACTGGAACAGCGAGTCGGCCTATCCAATCGAGTCGCTGGTGGCGCGGCACCACTCGCCGGCGCAGGCACGGGCCGCGTTCGACGACTGGGTGGGCGGCGAGCCGGCTCTCGTGCCGGCCGACGACCTGGCTCAGCAGCTGTCGTCAGGGCCGGCCTTGGCGTTGCGATTTGCGCCGGTGAGCGTGTTCGCTGACGAGCCGGCCAAGGTGGCGGCGCCTGCCGCTGCTGCGTCGGCCACCGCGATGGGCAGCACGCTGCTGCTGATGCGCTCTGCGCAGTCGGAGGTGACGATCGTGTCGCCGTATTTCGTGCCCGGCGAGGGCGGATTGAAGCTGATGCAGACGGCCATCGACAACGGCATCCGCATCTCGGTGATGACCAATTCGCTGGCCTCGACGGACGAGCCGCTGGCCCATGGCGGTTACGCGCGCTACCGCGCATCGATGCTGAAGCTCGGCGTGTCGTTGTCCGAATTGAGCCCGTTGCCGAGCCGCCGCTTCGACATGATCGGCGACATGCGCTCGTCGCTCGGTCGCCTGCACGCCAAGGTGGCGGTGGTCGATCGCCGCTGGCTGGTGGTGGGCTCGATGAACATGGATGCCCGCTCCTCGCGCAGCAACACCGAGCTCAGCCTGGCGATCGACGACATCGGGCTGGCCGCCGCCGCGCTGGCGCTGATGCATCAGCGCTGGTCGGACAGCCACTACCGGCTGCGCATCGCTGGTGCCGACGGCCCCGTCGAGTGGCTCGAGCCCGATGACGACCGGCCGGTCGTCTACCGCAGCGAGCCGCACGTCAACTGGTTGAGCCGGCTGCGTTTGAACGTGTTGTCGATGTTCGTGGCGGAGGAGTTGCTGTAACGCCGCCGCTGCGCTGCGCGCCGTAGACGGCCGCGATCGCGGTGACCACGTTGGCCAGCATCTGCTCCCACGAGTCATGCTGCCAGGCGTTGACCATCCACAGCGCCGACACCAGCAGCATCGTCAGCCGCAATGGCGTTGCGCGCAGGTAGAACATCGCGAAAGTCGACAGCAGCGAGGCGACCAGCAGCAGTGCCGATGGCCAGCCGTTCCACGTGAAAGCGGTGGCGGCCAGCGTCAGCGCCACGAAGGCGGCGCAGGCGGCATGGCGCACCCGGTCGGCCGCACACAGGGTGACGGCCGAAGTGGCGGTGCGCCCGGCGCTGATCAGGCTGAGCGCGGCGGCGGTGTGTGCGCCGAGCAGCAGGTTGTTGAGCGCCCAGATCGCGCCCGACAGGCCCGACTGCAGCCGCAACGCCTTCTCGCAGCTGCGCACGAGGGCGCTGACGTTGAGGGCGAGGGCGCAGACGCCGGTGGCGTGGATCAACAACTCGGTGGGCATCGGCGCAACAGCAGGACGACTCGGGGCAGGGTCCGCGCTGGGCGAGGGTGATCGCGCGGCAGGAGGAGTCTCGCCCCGCCCGCGCCTGCGCCATCGGGCGATGAAGCGGCGGCGGGCTGTGCTGTTCGCGCGATCGGCTGCGCGCGCACGCGAGCGCGACGGCGCTCGCGCCTCAGGCGGCTCGGGAGCCGCGGCCGACAGTGTCAGTGAGCGTGCTGGCCCGCGGACAGTGCCCGGCGCAGGGCTGCTGCCGGCCGTGGCGAGCGGGTCGCCGGCGGGATGGAGCGGCCCGAGTAGGCCGGCAACGTTTCGGTGAAGTCGGGCAGGTGCGCGTCGTCCAGGCGCATCGAGTCGGACTGGTGGAACTCGTTGGCGGCCATGCGCGAACCATCGACGTGCTCGAACGAGGCGAAATCATCGTCGTGGCTGGTGCCATCGAGCCCGAATACACGGGCCAACCATCGCAGCGTGGCCATCGAACGTCCCCTGCTTGTCGCAACGTTGTTCAGAGGGCAAAGCATGGGCCCGGGCAAGGGGTCTGAACATCCCTCTGGCGGGGGTTGGAGGGGTCCGGGCGTCCCTAGTGCTAGGGATGCGGCGAAGCGCAAGCCGCCGGGCGCAAGCGAATGCAACACTGCGCGCTGGAGCGTTGCGATTGCGAAAGACCTGTGATGACCGAATTCGCCACCAAGCCCTTGCCTGGCCGCCGCGACGCCATAGCGCCGGACCAATCCGACGTGCGGATTTTGCTGCAACTGAAGCATGGTGGCATGGCTCACTTCGAACTCGGCCCCGGCAAGACGTCGCGAGCGGTCGCGCACCGCACGGTGGAGGAAATCTGGTTCTTTCTGTCCGGCCACGGCGAGATGTGGCGCAGGCAGGGCGCGCGCGAAGAAGTCGTGACCGTGCAAGCCGGTGTCTGCCTGACGATTCCGCTCGGCACTCACTTCCAGTTTCGTTCGCTTGGCGACGAGCCGCTGGCCGCCGTTGCCGTCACGATGCCACCGTGGCCGGGCGAGGACGAAGCCTACGAGGTGACGGGCTGCTGGCAGACCTGATGCTTGTTGGCAGTCGCCGACACCCAAACGAATGAAAAGGGCGGCCGCTCGGCCGCCCTTGTCGTTGCTGCGTGACCGCAGCTTCAGCCCTGGATCACGACATTCGACCCCGCGCCGCCGTCGAGCACGTCGAGCCCCGGCCCGCCGACCAGCACGTCGTCGTCGTCGCCGCCGAGCAGCGTGTCGTTGCCGTCGCCGCCGACCAGGACATCGTCGCCGGCGCCGCCGTTGGCGACCAGCTGGATGCTGCCGGCCTGCATGCCGCTGGCCTCGACCACGTCGTCGCCGGCGAGCGTCTCGATCACCAGGCGGTCGAGGTTGGCCTCGAAGCCCTCGATCACCAGCCGCGTGGCCAGGCCGAGCACCTCGACCACGCCGCCGTCGCCGAACACCAGCGCGATGTCGTCGCCCGTGGTGCCGCGAATCGTAACCGTGTCGGCCGCGCCGTCGCCGGCACCGTTGGCCAGGCCGAGGTCGACGTGCACCGTTTCCACGTCGGTGCCCGACAGGTCGCTGACCACGATGTTGTCGGCGCCGCCGAGCGCGTTGAACTCGATCGCCTCGGTGTCGTTGAGGTCCATCACGACGTTGGCGATGTCGCGCGTGAAGAGCGCGCGTCCGCCGTTGGCGAAGATGTCGATCCTCTCGGCGGCGTTGGCGCCGTTGAACAGCATCGTGTCGGTGCCGGCCTGGCCTTCGATCGTGTCGTTGTCGTCGCCCGGGTTCCAGACGAAGGTGTCGTCGCCGCCGCCCATCAGCGCGGTGTCGTCGCCGTCGCCGCCGTTGATGAGGTCGTCGCCTTCGCTGCCCACCATCACGTCTTCGCCGAGACCGCCGTTGATGACGAGGCCGATGCCGTCGGCGCTCAGGCCGGAGGCGTTGACCACGTCGTCGCCGCCAAGCGCGTTGATCGTCAACCTGTCGAGCGCGGCTTCGGCGCCGTTGATGTCGGTGCGGGCGCTCAAGCCCGAGACGGTGGCCTGCCCGCCGGCCCCGGTGACGGCGATCTGGTCGGCGCCGTTGGTGCCGCTCTGTGTCACGTTGTCGGCTGCGCCGTCGCCGCTGCCGTTGGACCCGCGCAGGTCGATCGCAATCCGGCTCACGTCGGTGCCGCTCATATCACCGATCACGATGTTGTCGGCACCGCCGAGCGCGCGGAAGTCGATGTTCTCCACGTCGTCGAGGTCCATCGTCACGTTCGCCACGTCGCGCAGGAACAGCGCGCGGCCGCCGTTGGCGACGATGTTGATGTTCTCGTTCACATTGGCACCGAAGAACAGCATCGTGTCGCTGCCGGCCTGGCCCTCGATCGTGTCGTTGCCGTCACCCGGGTTCCATTGGAAGACATCGTCGCCGGCGCCCATGAAGGCGACGTCGTTGCCGTTGTCGCCGAACACGAAGTCGTTGCCGTCGCCGCCGAGCACCGTGTCGGCGCCCTGGCTGCCAAGGATGGTGTCGTTGCCGGCGCCGCCGTCCAGCGTCAGCTGGATCACGCCGGCCGGCAGCGTCGTCGCCGTGATGGCGTCCTTGCCGCCGCCGGCCTGGACCACCAGCCGGTCGTTGGCGCCTTCGCTGCCGCTGATGCTCGTCGTCGCGGTCAGGCCGAGCACAGTCACGCTGCTGCCAGCGCCGACCACGTCGATCACGTCGTTGCCGTTGCTGCCGTCCACGGTCACCGTGTCGGCCTGGCCGTCGCCGGCCGTGCCGCCGATGGTGCCGGCCAGGCTGATGCGCACTTCCCGCGCGTCGGTGCCGCTGAGGTCGCGCACGTTGATGGTGTCGGTGCCGCCGAGCGCGTTGATGTCGAAGCGTTCGACATCGTTGTTGTCCATCACGATGTTGCCGAGGTCGCGCGTCAGCGTCGTGCGGCCGCCGTTGGCGAACAGCGCCATGACCTCGCTGCCGTTGCTGCCGTTGAAGCGCAGCGTGTCGAGGCCGTCCTGGCCCTCGACCACGTCGTTGCCGTCGCCCGGATCCCACTGGAACGTGTCTTCGCCGGCGCCGAGGAAAGCGATGTCCGCGCCCTGCTGGCCGTCGATGAAGTCGTTGCCGGCGCCGCCGAGCAGCACGTCGGCGCCGTTGCTGCCGAGGATGGTGTCGTTGCCGGTGCCGCCGTCGACGGTGATCTGCACCAGCGCGGCCAGGTCGCCGGTGGCGCTGAAGGTGTCGTCGCCGCCGCCCATGTTGACGACGAATTTCTCCATCGTGCCGGCGTCGATCGCGAACGGCGCCGGGTTGACGCGGTCGAAGCGCACGCGCGTGCCGTTGGCGGTGATCGTGAACTGCTCGGCGCCGCCGCCGCCGTTGACCTCGGCGGTGTCGATGCCGGCGCCGCCTTCGAACAGGTCGGTGTCGTCGCCCGGGTTCCAGATCAGGCGGTCGTTGCCGCCTTCGCCGAACATCTGGTCGTCGGCGTCGCCGCCGGTCAGCACGTCGTTGCCGCTGCCGCCGAACAGGAAGTCGTTGCCGCCCTGGCCGAGCAGCGTGTCGTTGTCGTTCTGGCCGAACAGCATGTCGCCGTCGGCGCCGCCGGTGAGCACATCGTTGCCACTGCCGCCGAACAGGTTGGCGCGGGGCAGCGCGCCGTTGCCTTGGTCGAGCGAAATCGTGTCGTTGCCGGCCTGGCCGAACACCTGCATCAACGCGGTGTTGGCCACCGACGGCGTGCCGCCGAGCACCGGCACCGCGCCGCCGTTGACCAGGATCTGGCCGGCCGCGTTGCGGCTGAGCGCGACGTTATTGTCCAGGCTGTCGCCGAACACCGTCAGCACGCCGGCGGAGGCGGAGAAGGTCGCGCTGACGGCCTGGATCGTGACCTCGCCGGCGACCGCCGTCGCGGCCATCGGCGCCACGGCCGCCTGGCCGCTGCGCAGCGTCGTTGCGCTCAGTTCGAAGGCTGGCGCCAGCTCGACGGCCGGCGCTTTCGCCAGCGGTTTGCCGGCGGACATGATGGAAGAAGAAGGCATGACGAGTTCCTCGAGACAGGTGGATCGGAGTGACAGCGAAGGTCGGCTTCAGGGTTCCCGCAGCGCCCGGCCCGCAAACAGGCCGAGCGGTTGCAGCAGGTACTCGACGAGCGTGCGCTCGCCGGTGGTCACGTACAGCTCGGCGCTCATGCCGGGCTGCAGCTTCACGGGGCGCGCGCTGGTGGCGAGCGTCGCCGTGTCCACTTCGACCGTGACGTCGAACCAGGCCCGCCCCTGCTGGGGGTCGGTCACCCGGTCGGCCGACACGAAGGTGATGCGCGCCGGCAGCGGCGCCAGATCGCGCGCCTCGCTGCCGAGCAGCTTGATCTCAGCGGCGCCGCCGACGCGCAGATGTTCGATGTCCTGCGGCGCGATGCGGGCTTCGAAGACCAGCTTCTCGCGCGACGGCACGATGTCGAGCAGCGCCTCGCGCGGCGCCACCACCGCGCCGGCGGCGCCGATGCGCAGGCCCATCACCTCGCCGTCGACCGGAGCGCGCAGCGTCTGGCGCTCGACCTGGTCGCGCGACGGGCGCAGCCGTTCCTCGAGCTGGCGCACCAGCGCCGCGGCGTCGCGTTGCTCGTCGGCGGCCTGGGCCTGGTACTGCAGTCGAAGCTGCGCGGCGCGCGCGGCCAGCTCGCCGCCGCGCTGGCGCACCGCGGCCAGTTCGCTGCGGTGCTCGCCCAGCCGCGTGCGGTAGTCGGCCGCCACGCGCTGCAGGCCGAGCAGGCGGGTGCGGTGCACGAAACCTTCGCTGGCCAGCCGGTCGTTGATCGCCAGCTCTTCATCTGAGATGCGGATCGACTGCCCGGTGGCTTCGATCTGCGTCTCGAGCGCCGAGGCCTGCTCGCGCGCGTCGCGCGACTGCCCCGCCATCAGGTCACCCTGCTCGACGAGTGCCTGGCGCCGGGCCGCGAACACCGCGCGCTCGCGCAAGACGTGCGCGCCGCTGCCGGCCTCGGCGGCCAGTTCGGGCGGCAGCTCGAATCGCGGCGCGAATCGGGCTTCGGCCGCAGCGCGGGCTTCGCGCACGCGGGCGGCAAGCAGCTGGTCGTGCAGCTGCGCCAGCTCGGCCTGGCTGCGCAGGTCGGCGATCACCAGGAGCGGCTCGCCCGCCTTCACGCGCTGACCGTCGCGCACCAGGATTTCGCGCACGATGCCGCCTTCCTGGTGCTGCACGGTCTTGCGGTTCAGCTCGACCTTCGCGGCGGCAGGCGCCACCACCGCGCCGGCCAGAGGCGCCGTGGCCACCCAGCCGGCAAGCAGCGCGCCCATGGCCAAGAGCGGCCACAGCATCAGCTGCGCGAGGCGGCCGAGAGCGCGCCGCTGGTCGGCATCGGGCCGGCCTTGGCGCAAGGCGTCGGCCAGCGGGGGCAGGCCGAGGGCAGAAGAAGAAGCGCTCATCGCGGGGCTCCGTGCAGTTCGGTCGTTAGGCGTTGGCGGCGGCAGCCAGCGGTGTGGCATCGATCGGCCGCAGGTCGGCCGGCGCGGGCCGCGCCGCCGCGTCGGCCGGAACTGCCTTGAGCCGCGCGCCGATTTCGGCCGCCGGCCCGTACAGCGCCAGCGCGCCCTCTTTCAGCACGGCCAGCTTGTCGAGCTGCGACATCAGCGCCGGCCGGTGCGCGACCATGATCACGGTCGCGCCACGCGCTTTCAGGCCGGCCAGTGTTCTCACCAGCGCCATGTCGCCTTCGGCGTCGAGGTTCGAGTTCGGCTCGTCGAGCACCACCAGGCAGGGCGATCCGTACAGCGCGCGCGCCAGTGCGATGCGCTGTCGCTGACCGCCCGACAGCGCATGGCCGGCTTCGCCGACCGGCGTGTCGTAGCCCTGCGGCAGGCGCAGGATCATCTCGTGCGCATGGGCGGCGCGCGCCGCGGCCACCACCGCCTCGGCATCGGGATCTCCGAGGCGCGCGATGTTCTCGGCCACCGTGCCGGTGAACAGCTCCGCGTCCTGCGGCAGGTAGCCGATGTGGCGCCCGAGCGCATCGCGGTCCCATAACGCGATGTCGGCACCATCGAGCCGCACCACGCCGGCCTGCGGCCGCCACAGGCCCAGCAGCAGCCGCAGCAGCGTGGTCTTGCCGGCCGCACTGGCGCCGACGATCCCCAGGCTCTGGCCGGCCTCGAGCGTGAAGCTCACGGCCTTGATCAGCGGCGACTTGCCTGAGCCCGGCGCGCCGAACACGAGCCGTTCGACTTCGAGCTGCCCGCGCGGCGCCGGCAGCGACATCGGCGCAACGGATGCAGCGGCCGCGGGCTTGCCGTCGCGCTGTTCGATGCGCTGCCAGGCCGCGCGCGCGTCGAGCAGCGCCTTCCAGCCGCCGATCAACTGCTCGACCGGCATCAGCGCGCGGCCGAGCAAGATGGTCGCCGCGACCATGATGCCGGCCGAGGCGTCGGCGCCGACGACGAGCCAGGCGCCGATGGCCAGCAGCGCCACCTGCAGCCCCTGGCGTGCGATGCGCGCGGTGGCCGCCAGCAAGGTCGAACGCCGGGCGAGCTGCGCCTGCGCGTCGCGCGCGCTCTGGTGCTGGCGCGACCAGCCTGCCACCGCGGCGGCCGCCATGCCCATGCCGGCAATCACCTCGGCATGGCGCAACAGCGAATGCGATCGCCGCGATGTCGCGCGGTGCCGCTGCTGCAGCGTATGCGCCCGCTCGCGCGTCAGCCGCTCGGTCAACACACCCAGCAGCACGAGGCCGATCGCGCCCACTGTCGCGGCCACGCCCAGCAGTGGATGCATCAGCGCGATCACCAGCAGGTGCAGCGGCAGCCAGGGGGCGTCGAACAAGGCCAGCACGCCGCTGCTGCCGAGGAAGTTGCGCAGCTGCGCCACGTCGCGCAGCGCTTCGGGCTCGCTGCTGCGCTCGGGCCCGGCGGCGCGCTGCAGCGCGCGTCCGAGCGCGGCCGGGGCCAGCAGGCCATCGACGCTCTCGGCCGCCTGGGCCAGCGCCCGTGCGCGCACCAGGTCCATGAACCAGGCCAGCGCCAGCGCCAGCAGCACCAGCAGGCTCAGCATCGCCAGCGTCTCGAGGCTGCGGCTGACGAACACGCGGTCGAACACCTGCACCATGAACAGTGTCGGCACCAGCAGCGCCAGGTTCAGTACCAGGCTCGCGAACGCGGCCAGCATCACGAAAGGCTTCAGACGCGCGACGAACAACCAACCCATGGCGGGCTCCTCCCGAATTGGGGCGTGCAATGGGCCGGGCCGCACTGCTTCTTCACGAACGATCTGCGCCACCTACGATGTCGGCTTCGATCCGGACGCATCCGGTGAAGCGATGTCGCATCGGCAAGGCAGAAAGCGACAACCCCACGCTGCGCGTGGCGTCCGCCTGCCAGAGGTGCGCGGCGCTTCGAAGGCGCTAGCGGGCCGCGTTGCCTTGGTTGATCACGTCCGGCAACCGCTCGTACAACTGGCACAGGCGGCGCAGGCGCGACGCATGATGCGGATGGACCTGCGACCAGCTGAAGCGCCAGCGCCAGTTGCCCTCGGCCTTGCCCGGAAAGTTCATCCGGTGCGATGCATCGAGTCCGAGCACGTCCTGCAGCGCATACACCGCGGTGTCGGCCACGCTGGCACAGGCGGCGCGAATCAGATCCCAGCCGACGTCCAGGCCGTCGCTGGCGAGGTATTCGCGCAGATGATGGCGCACGTGCTCCGGCGCCGTGTGCCACCAGCCGAGCGCCGTGTTGTTGTCGTGCGTGCCGGGATAAACCACAGTGTCGGGCTCGTGCGCGTGCGGCAGGTGATGCGGGTCGCCCATCGCGCCGTCGATCTCGCCCCAGCCGAACTGCAGCACGCGCATGCCGGGCAGCCCGAGCGCCTTGCGCAGTTGCACCACGTCGGGCGTGATCACACCGAGGTCCTCGGCCATGATCGGCAGCGGACCGAGGGCCTTGTCGATGGCGTTGAACAGCGCCTTTCCGGGCCCCTTCACCCAACGACCGTGAATGGCTGTGGGTTCGCTGGCCTGGATCTCCCAGTGGGCCGCGAAGCCGCGGAAGTGATCGATGCGCACGATGTCCACCAGCTCAAAGGTGCGCCGGATGCGCTCGATCCACCACGCATAACCTTCCTTCGCATGCGCGCGCCAACGGTACAGCGGGTTGCCCCAGCGCTGGCCGGTGGCGCTGAACAGATCGGGCGGAACCCCGGCCACCACCTTGGGGCGCCCATCGGGCCCCAGTTCGAACAGATCGGGCCGGGCCCAGATCTCGGCGCTGTGCAGCGCGATGAAGATCGGTGCGTCGCCGACGATCTTCACGCCGCACCGGTGCGCGTAGTCCTTCAGGCGCTGCCACTGGCTGTAGAAGCACCACTGGCAGAACTTCCAGAATCCGATGCGCTCGGCGTGCGCGCTGTCGATCTCGCGCAGCGCTGCCGGCTCGCGCCGGGCCAGCGGCGGATCCCAGTCGCACCATTCGCGGTCCGCGTAGTGCTCGGCCAGAGCCATGAAGCGGGCATAGTCGACCAGCCAGTTGGCGTGGCTTGCGCAGAACGCCTCGAAGTCGTCGCGCTCGGCCGGTGATGCCCACAGTGCAAAGCGACGCGCCGCGCGCGCGAGCCGCTCCATCCGGAACGGCGTGACGGCTGCATAGTTCACCCTGCGTTCGTCGAAACCGCTCGCGGGCACGAGATCGGCCGCATCGAGCCAGCCGCGCGCGTGCAGGTCGGCGAGGTCGATCAGCAGCACGTTGCCGGCGAATGCCGAACTGCTCAGGTACGGCGAATCGCCGAGGCCGAGCCCGCCCAGCGGCAGGATCTGCCACAACGACTGACCGGCACTGACGAGCCAATCGACGAAGTGCGTCGCTGCCGGACCGAAGTCGCCCGAACCGTGCGGCCCCGGCAGTGAGCTCGGATGAAGCAACACGCCGCTGGCGCGTGGAAACCGCATGTCGGTCAGGCCCTCCGCTCGAGCAACACCGTGGCCAAGGGTGGCAAGGTCATGCCGATCGAGGGTCCATCGGATCCGCGGCGCACGTCAGCACGCAATCGCCTCGTACAGCGCGACATAGCGCTTGGCCGCGCCCGACCACGAAAAGTCCTGTGCCATCGCGGTGTGCATCAGGCCGCGCCACAGCTCGGGGTGGCGCTTGGCCTGCACCGCGCGCTGCACCGCGGCCTCGAGCGCGGCGGCGCTGGCGGTGTCGAATGAGAAGCCGGTCGCACGCCCGGCACGCACGGCTTCATCGCTGGCGTCGACCACGGTGTCGGCCAGCCCGCCCACGCGACGCACCAACGGCAGCGTGCCGTAGCGCAGGCCGTACATCTGCGTCAGCCCGCACGGCTCGAAGCGTGAGGGCACCATGATCACGTCGGCGCCGCCGATCAGGCGATGCGCCTGCGCCTCGTCGTAGGTGATGCGCACCGCGACCTGTCCGGGGTGCGCGAACGCTGCCGCAGTGAACGCCGCCTCGAGCACCGGATCGCCGCGGCCCTGCACTGCGAGCTGCGCCCCGCTTTGGAGCAGCGCCGGCAATGCCGACAGCACCAGGTCGAGGCCCTTTTGCGCATTCAGCCGGCTGACGACAGCGAACAACGGCACATCGGGGTTCGGCGCCAGGCCGAATTCGGACTGCAGCGCAGCCTTGCAGCGCGCCTTGCCAGACAGGTCGCGTGCCGAATAACGCGCCGCGAGCGCGGAGTCGGTGGCCGGATCCCACACCGCGCCGTCGACCCCGTTGAGGATGCCCGAGACGTCGCCGCCGCGGCCGCGGATCACGCCGTCGAGGCCGCAACCGAAGTCATGCGTGGCGATCTCGTTGGCGTAGGTTGGGCTCACGGTGGTGATGCGGCGCGCGTACTTCAATCCGGCCTTCATGAACGACAACTGGCCGTGGAATTCGAGGCCGTGCGAATGCATCATCCGTGCCGGCAGGCCGAGCTGTGCGAAGTCGCCGTGCGGGAATAGTCCCTGGTAGGACAGGTTGTGCACGGTGAACACCGAACTGGCCGTCGGCGCCGGATGCGCCTCCATCCACGCGCACGCCATCGCAGCGTGCCAATCGTGGGCGTGCAGCACCTGCGGCGTCCACTCGGGGTCGAGCTCGCCGGCTGCCAGATGGGCGCCCACCCAGCCCAGCAGCGCGAAGCGCTGCAGGTTGTCGCCCCATTCGCTGCCGTCATCGGTTTGGTACGGGCCACCGGGGCGGCGGTACAGGTAGGGCGCATCGACGACGTAGGCCGGCACGTGGCTGTACGGCATGCGCCCGAGGCGCAGCGTGATGCGGCCGGCGCCGAACAGCGGCCCGAACTCGTACACCGTCGTCTGGTGCAGCACCGCGTCGGCGATGGCGGGCAGGCCGGGCAGCAGCAGGCGCGCCTGCGCGCCGGCTTCGATCAGCGCCTGCGGCAGTGCGCCCACCACGTCGGCCAGGCCACCCGTCTTGACCAGCGGAAAGATCTCCGCGGCGACATGCAGCACTTTCATGCGGAGCATCTTTCATGGTTGTTGTTGGAGTTTGTCGAGCATCTCTCGGGTCACCAGCGTGATGCCGTGTTCGGTGCGGTAGAAGCGCCGCATATCGTCGTCCTCGTTCTCGCCGATCACCATGCCGTCGGGAATTTCGCAGCCGCGGTCGACGACCACGCGATTGAGGCGGGCGCCACGGCCCACCTGCACGCCGGGCAGCAGCACCGCCCAACTGACGTTCGAATGCGAATGCACGCGCACGCTCGAATACAGCACCGAGCGGAACACCGAGCCCGAGACGATGCAGCCGCCCGAGACCAGGGACTCCACCGCCATGCCGCGGCGGTCGTCTTGGTTGTGCACGAACTTGGCGGGCGGCAGCTGCGGCTGATAGGTCCAGATCGGCCAGCGCGTGTCGTACAAGTTCAGCAGCGGGTCGGTCGCGGTGAGGTCGATGTTGGCGTCCCAGTAGGCGTCGATCGTGCCGACGTCGCGCCAGTACGGTTCTTCATTGTGGCGTGTGCCCACGGCGCTCAGATCGAACGGGTGCGCCGCCGCCTGGCCCAGCGTCACCACGTGCGGAATGATGTCGCGGCCGAAGTCGTGGCTCGAGTTCGGGTCTGCCATGTCGCGCTCGAGCTCCTTGTACAGAAAGCGTGCGTTGAAGATGTAGATGCCCATGCTGGCCAGCGCGCGGTCCGGCTTGCCGGGCATCGCCGGCGGATCGGCAGGTTTCTCGATGAAGGCCGTGATGTGGTACTTGTCGTCCATCGCCATCACGCCGAATGCCGTGGCCTCCATGCGCGGCACGGCAATGCAGCCGACGGTGCATTCGCGTCCCTTGGACACGTGGTCGGCCAGCATCAATGCATAGTTCATCTTGTAGATGTGATCGCCGGCCAGCACCACGATGTAGTCGGCACGGTAGCTGGCCAGGATGTCCTGGTTCTGGTAGACCGCGTCGGCAGTGCCGCGGTACCAGCTTCCTTCGTCGATGCGCTGTTGCGCCGGCATCAAGTCGACGAACTCGTTCATCTCGCTCTTCAGGAACGCCCAGCCGCGCTGCAGATGGCGCATCAGGCTGTGGCTCTTGTACTGCGTGATCACTCCGATGCGGCGAATGCCCGAGTTCAAGCAGTTCGACAGCGCAAAATCGATGATGCGAAACTTGCCACCGAAGTACACCGCGGGTTTGGCGCGTCGATCGGTCAGGTTCTTCAACCGGCTGCCGCGCCCGCCGGCCAGGACGAGCGCGACCGCGCGCTTGGGCAGATCGAGGCTAAGGGCCAGTTCAGTGGGCGTCATGATTGTCTCCGCGCGGTTGTGTCGTCGCCGTCCGACCAGAGCGTACTGTGCCGGCGCACGCGTGGCCGCTGGCGCCGGCGATCCATGCCCTGAGGGCGTGGCCATCACCGAGCTCGCGGCGGCGCGAAAATTGCGTGTTCCGGGCCATTCTGAACCTCACCAGCACCGATGACGACCACACCTGCCACCGCCACCTTCGCAAAGACCACCCAGGGCATCGAAGACCACCTGCTCAACACCGTGGGGGTCGCGCCTGGCGCTGGCCAGCCCCAACGACCTGATGCAGTCGGTGGCCCGTGTCGCGCGCGAACAGTTGTCGCGCCGCTGGGTCGCGACCCAAGCGGTCGACCGCACCAACAAGGCGCGGCGGGTGTACTACCTGTCGATGGAGTTCCTGATGGGTCGCACGCTGGGCAACGCCATCGCCGCGCTCGACCTGCACGATGGCGTCGCTGCGGGCTTGGCGCTGCATGCCCAGCGGCTGGAGGATGTGGCCGACCAGGAGGCCGATGCCGGTCTCGGCAACGGCGGCCTGGGCCGGCTCGCAGCGTGCTTCCTCGACTCGATGGCCACGCTCGGGCTGCCGTCGTTCGGCTACGGCATCCGCTACGAGTACGGCATGTTCGCGCAGGAGATCGACCACGGCTGCCAGGTGGAATACCCCGACCCGTGGCTGGCCGACGGCACCCCGTGGGAGTTTCCGCGCGCCGGCGTGAGCTACCCCGTGCGCTTTGGCGGCTGGGTCGAACACGTGGCCGGCAAGCGCCGTCTGGCGCCATGCGGCCGAGGTGGCCGCGAAGGCCCACGACATGGTGATTCCGGGCCACGACACGCCAAAGGTCAGCACGCTGCGGCTGTGGAAGGCGGTGGCGCCGGCGCACATCGACCTGCATGCCTTCAACACCGGGGACTACGCGCGCGCCGCCGGTGTGAAGAACGAATACGAAAACATCTCCTGGGTGCTGTACCCGAACGACAGCACACCGGCCGGCCGCGAGCTGCGCCTGCGCCAGGAGTACTTCTTCGTCGCCGCGTCGATGCAGGACATCCTGGCACGCCATCTCGAAGAAAACCGCACGCTGGCCAACCTGGCCAACAAGGTGGCGATCCACCTCAACGACACCCATCCGGCGATCGGCGTGGCCGAGCTGATGCGGCTGCTGTGCGACGAACACGGCATGGCGTGGAAGGCTGCGTGGGCGATCACCGGCAAAGTGTTCTCGTACACCAATCACACGCTGATGCCCGAGGCGCTGGAGACCTGGCCGGTCGCTCTGATGCAGCACGTGCTGCCGCGTCATCTGGAGATCATCTTCCGCATCAACCAGGAGTTGCTCGACTTCGCCGCCAAGCGGCGGCCCAACGACCTTGGCTTTCTCGCGCGCCTGTCGCTGATCGACGAGTCCGGCGAGCGCCGCGTGCGCATGGCGCACCTGTCGATCGTGGGCAGCCACATGGTCAACGGCGTGTCGGCGTTGCACTCCGACCTGCTGGTGAAGACGATCTTCGCCGACTTCGCCAGCTTGTGGCCGGAGCGCTTCACCAACATGACCAACGGCGTGACGCCGCGACGCTGGCTGGCGCAGGCCAATGCCGGCCTGGCGGGGCTGCTCGATCGCAGCATCGGCACGCGCTGGCGGCTCGACCTCGACGAGCTGCGCAAGCTGGGCGAACACCAGTCGCACACATCGTTCCGCGACGAATTCAGCTCGATCAAGCGCGCCAACAAGGCGCGCCTGGCCGACTACATCCAGCGCACCACCGGCATCGCGGTGGATCCGTCGAGCCTGTTCGACGTGCAGGTCAAGCGCATTCACGAGTACAAGCGCCAGCTGCTCAATCTGCTGCACGTGGTCACGCGCTATCAGGCGATGCTGGCCGACCCCTCCGCCGACTGGCAGCCGCGCACCGTGATCTTCGCCGGCAAGGCGGCGTCGTCGTACGCGATGGCGAAGAACATCATCCGCCTCGTGCACGACGTGGGCCAGGTCATCAACGCCGATGCGCGGCTCGACGACCGGCTGAAGGTCGTGTTCGTGCCGAACTACGGTGTTTCGGTGGCCGAGATGATCATGCCGGGCGCCGATCTGTCGGAGCAGATCTCCACCGCCGGCACCGAAGCCTCGGGCACCGGCAACATGAAGCTCGCGCTGAACGGCGCGCTCACCATTGGCACCGACGACGGCGCCAACATCGAGATCCGGCAGCACGTGGGCGACGACAACATCTTCATCTTCGGTTTGACGCACGCCCGAGGTTCAGGCCCAGCGCAAGAGCGGCTACCAGCCGATGCGCCTGTACGAAAGCCAGCCGCCACTGAAGGCGGCGCTCGATGCGATTGCCGCAGGCATGTTCTCGCCCGACGAGCCCGGACGCTATCGGGGGCTGATCGACACGCTGCTGTGGGGCGGCGACTACTACTTCCTGCTGGCCGACTATGCGTCGTACATCGAGACGCAGCGGCGTGTCGATGCGTTGTTTCGCCAGCCCGAGCAATGGGCCGCCCGCGCGATCGCCAACGTCGCCGGCATGGGTGCGTTTTCGTCGGATCGCACGATTCGCGAGTACGCGACCAAGATCTGGAACGTGACGCCGAACCCGTGAGCGCGCATGGCCGCTCCAAAGCGCTCACACCGGAGCGCGATCAGCGCGAAGGTTGCCTGATGACCGCGCCGCGATGACCGCCGCGATCCGCACCGGCCGGCCGTGGCCGCTGGGTGCCCACTGGGATGGCCAAGGCGTCAACGTCGCCGTGTTCTCTGCGCATGCGCAGCGCATCGAGCTGTGCCTGTTCGATGCCGATGGCACGCGCGAACTGCAGCGCGAAGCACTGCCCGGGCACAGCCACGACATCTGGCACGGCTACCTGCCCGATGCCGGGCCGGGCCTGGTGTACGGCCTGCGCGCGCACGGGCCTTGGCGGCCCGAGCGCGGCCATCGCTTCAATGCGAACAAGCTGCTGCTCGACCCGTATGCGCGCGAGATCGTCGGCCGCTTCGCCTGGCGCGGCGAACACTTCGGCGCCGACGCCCGCCACCCCGGCCACCCGGACCCGAGCGACAACGCGGCGCACGCACTGAAGGCGCGCGTGGTCGACGATCGCTACGACTGGCGCGGCGACCGGCCCTTGTTTACGCCACTCACCGACACAGTGCTCTACGAACTGCACGTCAAGGGCTTCACGATGCGTTGCCCGGCGGTGCCCGAGGGCCTGCGCGGCACCTACGCCGGCCTGGCCAGCGACGCCGCGATCGCCCATCTGCAGCAGCTCGGCGTGACCGCGGTCTGCCTGTTGCCGGTGCATCAGCACCTCGACGAGCAACGCCTCGTCGCCATGGGCCTGTCCAACTACTGGGGCTACAACACGATCGGATTCTTCTGTCCCGATCCCGCGCTCGCGTCGGGGCAGGCAGGCGTGTCGGCGCGCGATGAATTTCGCGCCATGGTGGCGCGGCTGCACGCCGCCGGCATCGAGGTGATCCTGGATGCGGTCTACAACCACACTGCCGAGAGCGACGAGCTCGGCCCCACGCTGTCGTGGCGCGGCCTCGACAATGCGAGCTACTACCGCCTGCCTGCGCACGCGCGCGGCCACTATGAAAACCACACCGGCTGCGGCAACACGCTCGACTTGCGCCAGCCGCGCGTGATTCAGCTGGTGCTGGACTCGCTGCGCTTCTGGGCCGGCGAGATGCACGTCGATGGTTTCCGCTTCGACCTGGCATCGGTGCTCGGCCGTGGCAACCACGGCTTCGACCGGCACGCGGCGTTCTTCGTCGCACTCTCGCAGGACCCGCTGTTGTCGCGCCTGAAGTTGATTGCCGAACCGTGGGATGTCGGCCCTGCCGGCTACCAGCTCGGCGCCTTCCCCAACGGATGGCTCGAGTGGAACGACCGCTTTCGCGACACGATGCGTGCTTTCTGGGTCCAGCAGCAGGGCACGCGCGGCGACTTCGCGTTGCGCCTGTGCGCATCCTCCGATCTCTTCCAGCCCCGCGGCCGCGCACCGGTCGAATCAGTGAACTACGTGGTGTCGCACGACGGCTTTTGCCTGCGCGATCTGGTGAGCTACGGGCACAAGCACAACGAAGCCAACGGTGAACAAAACCGCGACGGCCACGACCACAACCACAGCAGCAACTGCGGCGTCGAGGGCCCGACCGACGACGCAGCGATCAACTCGCTGCGCGGCCGCCTGCGGCGCGCGTTGCTGGCCAGCATGCTGCTGGCGCAGGGCACGCCGATGCTGGCCGCGGGCGACGAATTTGGGCACACGCAGCAGGGCAACAACAACCCGTACTGCCAGGACAACGCCACCACCTGGCTCGACTGGTCGCAAGTCGACGCCGACCTGCTGGCATTCACCACGCGCGTGCTGGCGTTGCGCCGCCAGGCGCTGCCGCTGGGCGACCGCTGGTACGACGGCTTGACCGATCGCCATGGCCTGCACGACCTGGCGTGGCTGCGCGCCGACGGCACGGAACTCGCCGGCGACGAATGGCGCCGGCCCGACGCACGCGTCTTTGGCTGCCTGATCGGGCGCCCGGGCCGTGCCGCCGCACCCTTGCTGATGCTGATCAACGGCGACACTGCGCCGGTGCCGTTCGTGTTGCCCGGCGGCGTGTGGGAAGTGGTGCTGGACACCTCGCAACCACGCGGCCAGAGTGACTGGCACGGGCAGGGCGGTGGCGCGTTCGAGGTGCCGGGGCGCAGCCTTGTGGTCCTGGCCGCGGCCTGGCATGGACTCGCCCACTAGCGTTTGCCTTCTCGTCCGGTCGACCGAAAGAGGGTCGCTGGTTGTCCTGAACCGCGCGATGCCAGAAAACAGCAGCAGACGCACTACACCGGGTATAGCCCGCGCGTGCGCGCGAACAGGCGCGTGACGCCGAGCAGCGCGTCGATGTTGGGCGTGACGACGCCGACGCGCTGAGCGATCTCGTGCACCACGCTGACGATGGCATCCAGCTCGAGCGTGCGGCCGGCCTCCACGTCCTGCAGCATGCTGGGCCTGATGCTGCCTAGCTTGAGCGTCATGGCGTGGCGGTCTTCGGGCTGCTGGTCGATCGCACAGCCGATCTTGGCGCCCACCGCCGAGGCCTCACGCATCGCCGCGGAGCAGAACGCCCGCACCAGCGGATCGGCGAGCAGCCGATCGGTGGGGGCGCCGGTGATCGCCGACAACGGGTTCATCGTCAGGTTGCCCCACAACTTGTACCAGATGTCGCGGCGCACGTTGGCCGACTGCTCGATCTCGATGCCCGCCTGCTTCAGCGCATCGCCCAGGCGTTGCACACGCTCTGACTCGCCGCCGGTGGGCTCGCCGATGATCAGCTTGACGCCCGTGTTGTGCTCCACCAGGCCGGGCTCCGAGGTGGAGGCGCCGATGTACACCGCGCAGCCGATCACCTGCTCGAACGGGATTGCCTTCGACACGACGCCGCCCGGATCCACGCAGGCCAGCGGTGCGCCTTCGAGCGCACGCACGCCGCGGCCGAACCACCACGGCACGCCGTTCATCGCCGGCAACACCAGCGTGTGCGGCTCGAGCAGTGGCTTGATGTGCGGCGCCACATCGGGCAGCGACTGGCCTTTGACCGCGATCACCACCAGGTCCTGCGGGCCGAGGTCGGCGGTGGAATCGCTGGCGCGCACCGGTGCGCCGCGCAGCCGGCCGTTCTGGCGCAGGCGCCAGCCGTGGTTGCGCAGCGCATCGAGCGTGGCGCCGCGCGCCAACGCGCCGACGTCGTGGCCGGTTATCGCCAGCCGCGTGCCGATGAAGCCGCCGATGGCACCGGCGCCGACGATGCAGACCTTCATCGCGCACCCTCACTTGCCCACAGGCAGGATCGTCTCCGTCGACAGCGTGTGACCGAGCAGTTCGGCGCGCCCGTGGCGCAGCGGGTGCGCGCGGTTCGTCAACCACTCTTCGAGCAGATTCACATACAGCGGGCTGCCCAGCACGCCGCTCTCGCCGCCGGGCAGGCTCATCTCGCCATCGAACCCCTTGCCGAAGATGCGCGCACGCGCGATGTAGCGCTGCGAAGGGCCGGCGCGGAACACGAACCCCGCCCGGGCTGTCGTCCAGCAGCCGGTTGCCGGCCACGTCCACCGTCGAATTGCCGCCGTCGACCGGGATGCCCGGCAACCCGTCGGCGGCCAGCGGCGCCGGGAACGCGCCGCCCGCGGGCGGGATGCTGAACGGCCCACCGAGCGGATGGTCGAGCATCACGCGGTGCAGCTTGCCCCAACGGTAGTCGTCCTGGTTGGTGCTGCGCTTGAACACGGCCTCGTACGGGTCGCCCGCCAGCAGGTCGAGAGCCTGTGCGACGCCGCGCAGGATCACGATGTCGCGCCGCGCGGCGGCATCGTCGACGCCGGGCACGTCGAAGAAGTTGAGGCCGGATGCACCGATGCCTTTGCGCTCGTCGAAGCTCTCGAGCAGGTAACGCGCCGCGCCGAGCGGGTCGCGCCGGGCGGTCGAGATCGGTAGTTTGAAACGATCGAGCGTGGCCACCAGCGTGCTCTTCAGGAACTGGTTGCGCCACACCGAGAAGATCGTCGCGGCGATGCTGTGCTTCACCTCGGTTGGTGACGGTTCGCGCAAGTGGCCCGGCTCGTCGTTGGCGTCGTAGCCGGCGCGAATGCCGGTGGGTGTGCTCTGGTCCCAGGCGGCCAGTCGCGCCACCGCCTCGGCCACGCGCGGATCGTTGGCGAGCTGCGCCAGCAGCGGATGCGCGCCCGCTTTGCGCGCGTTGGCCATCGCATCGAGGATGTACGGGGTGAAGACGCGCGCGTCGTTCATCACCGTGTCGGCCAGGATCTCGCGCACGTCGTTTGTCGTCAGCCGGCCGCGGCGCTGGATGCGCTCGCCGAGCAGCTCGTCGATGCGGCCGGCGCGAATGCCCGAGTCGAACATCGCACCACCGAGGTAGAAGATGCCGCCGCCGGGGCGGAACCGGTTGAACGGGTCGTTGTCGAGCGATGTGCCGGCGGGGTCGTTGTTGGCGCTGACGATGTAGCCGCGCGGCGGGTTGATCAGGCGCGGCATCTCCTCGGTCGGGATGATCTGGTACGGCAGCGCGCGCGCCGGGTCCTTGCTCGGCGGCGCGCGCAGCCACTCGTTGCCGCCCTGGCCGTTGCGGATGAAGGTCGGCGGCAGGCCGACCACGCGCCCGGCCTGCAAGTCTTCGCGCAGCGGCACTTCGCCGCTGAGGAAGTATCCGATGTTGCCGTCGACGTCGGCAACCACAAAGTTCTGCTGACCGGCGTCGAAGAACTCGACCGCGCGCGCGAAGTCGTTGAGATTGCGCGCACGGTTGAAGCCACGGAACGCATCGAACTCGCGCGTGCCGCTGTGCCCGGCCCATTGCAGGCTCAGCGCCGTGCCCTTCGCGGGGTCGAACTGGATCAGCGGGCCGTCGTTGCGTCGCGGCGCGATCAGCACCTGCGCTGGCACGCCGGTGGCAGGTACCAAGTTGTCGCGTGTGCCGTCGCCCGGCGTGTTGGCCATGAACACCTGCGGCAGCGCGAGCAGCGGCTCCATCTTGCCCTGGTACATCGTGCTCCAGCCGCTCGGCGAGGCGGAGTCTTGCACCACACGCTCGCTGTAGACGTCGCTCACGTCGAGGAAGCTGTTGGTCGCCGTGAACGTGATGTGGTCGTTGTGGCCGATCAGCACGTACGGGATGCCGGCGAACAGGCCGCCGATCACGTCGACGCCCGGTGCCTGCAGGTGCGCTTGATAGAAGAACGCCGGCGTAGTCAGCGGCAGGTGCGGGTCGCTGCCCATCAGCGACTCGCCCGAGAGGCTGAAGCGGCCCGACACCACGAAGGCGTTGCTGCCGCGTTCGTTGTCGCTCGGGTTGACCAGCCGGTTGGTCAGCGGCGATTCGCGCAGCCGCTGCATGAATTCGCGCGCCAGGCCCATCGTGGCCGCGTCGAGGTGGCTCGCATCGAAGTTCGCCGCGCCGTGGTTCCGGCGGGGCGGCCGCTTGCGCACCGGCGGCGCGAGTGCGTCGGGCACGGTGGCCGCCGGGTCGAACGGCTGCGCGCGGTCGGTGTCTTCGAGGTACAGCGCCATGCCGTCGAAGCCGTTGGCCGCGCCGGCGCTCTGATAGGCCAGCAGCCGCATCGTGCGCTCGAGCTCGTCGATCGCCGGGAAGATGAAGAACTTCAAACACGCAATCGAATCGACCTCGCTCCAAGGCCGCCAGCGCGTGATCTCCAGCGCCGCGTACTCGGGCGGCAGCGGATTGGCGGCCACGTAGTCGTTGATGCCGCGCGCGTACGCCGCCAGCGTCGCACGCACCTCGGGCGAAGCCAACGGCAGCGAGCGCTCCGCGGCGCGCCGCAAGCCGACGGTGCGCAGCATCACATCGCCCGGCACCGCGGCCGGGCCCAGCAACTCGGCCAGCGTGCCGTCGGCCTGGCGCCGCGTGGTGTCGAGCTGGAACAAGCGGTCGCGAGCCTGCGCGTAGCCCGTGAGGTAGGCGAGGTCGCGTTCGCTGCCGGCGAAGATGTGCGGGATGCCTTCCTTGTCACGGACGATCTGCGCCGGCCCCTGCACGCCGAGCCGCAGCGTCGACGGCGTGGGCGGGGTGGCCCACGCCGGCAAACAGGACAACATCATCAGCGCCAGCAGGCGCCGCAAACAGTGCAAAGTCATTGGGACAGCTCCTTCTCGAGGGAAACGACGACTGACCGCGTCTGCGCGACGCCGCCAGTCGGATCACGAGGGAGCCAATACGTCGGTGACGTGGACCTGGATCCGCAAAGCTGTCGTGACTTTGGGGCTGCAAGTCGGTCACGTTCAGTGACAGGTATGGCTGAGTCGGATCGCCGCACTCCGGACGAAAGTGTTCTGCGTCATCCGCACACGCGAGGGTCGACGACACGGACTGGTGACCGAGCAGGTCCAGACCATGACGAGGCCGGGGAATTGAATCCGCTGCGCAAATCGCGCCGTAGCCCGGACATGTCAACCCCCGATTGCCAGAGCCCCGAGTCGTTTCCGCTCGGCACATCGGCGCAGGCGCTGGCCATCCGGCGGCGCCTGATGGAGCGAATCGCCGACGCCGACGAGTCACACCTGACGATCGATGGCAACGAGGGCGACTGGCAACCCTTCCTCGATGGCGTGGCCATCAAGGTGCTGCGTGAGGACGCAGGGGTCCTGTCCTACCTGTTGCGGCTCGACGCGGGCGCAGTCCTGTCGCCTCACCGCCATCCGCATGACGAGGAGTGCGTCGTGCTGGAAGGCCGTTTGCGCGTGGGATCGAAGATCGCAATCGGGCCGGGTGGCTACCACTTGGCCCACAGTGGCGCGCTGCACGCCACGATCACCACGGACACGGGCGCAACCATCTTCATTCGCGGTGCTGTGCCGCACGTGAGCCAAGTGCTGGGTTGATGGCAAGCTTGCCGGGACCGGGCCTGCGGGCAACCTTTGCAAAGGTTTTTGCATGAAAGCTGTATCGATCGATGCCGGAACGTCCGGTCACGAGGCTGCCCTCGACGGCCACGACGACTTCGCCTCGCCTTGGGTGGCCGCCGTTGACCTGGCACAGAACGACGATCTGGAGGCGCTCACCGAAGGAGCGGGTTTCGGCGCGCTCGCCGCTGGGTCGACGTCGGGTTTGCCGCGGACCTGCACGGAGCAGCAACTCGCGGACTGGATCGACGCGGTGGTTGACCAGGACGAGCGTGCATTGGGGGCGCTCTACAACGCGACGTTCTCGCGTGTGTTCGGTATGGTGCGGCGCATCGCGCGCAATACGGCGATGACGGAGGAAGTGGTCGAGGACACGTACTTCCAGGTCTGGCGACAGGCCATCCGCTTCGATCCCGAGCGCGGCAACGCGTTGAGCTGGCTGCTGGCGATTGCCCGCTCGCGTGCGATCGACGCGCTGCGCCGCGAGGCACGATTCCGGCACGAGCGCCTGGACGACAATGCGGAACTCAACGTCACGAGCGACGCGCGGCCGAACGACGAACTGCTCGACCTGGCGCGCCACCATGCGGACCTTCACAAGGCCCTGCTGCTGATCGGCGCACAGCCCCGCCAGCTGGTGTCGCTGGCCTTCTTCCGGGGGCTCAGTCACGAGGAGATTGCACAGCACACCCAGCTGCCGCTGGGCACGGTCAAGTCACAGCTGCGCCGGGCCCTGCTCGCGCTTCGTCAGATCCTTGGCGAGGGCGGCTTTCGTGCGCTGGCGTCCTGAACCGGCACGGCCCCCGAATCCCGCATCACGGACAATCCCATCATGACCTCGCATCGTCTGCCGCTGCACATAGGCCCGGCGCCCGACCCGCTCGATCCTGAACTCGAGCCTTTGCTGGGTGAGCCGTTCGCCAGCGCCCTGATGGCAGACGCTCCCAGTTGTCAAGCGACAGCCGATGCGGTGCGCGGCAGGCTGCTCGATCGAGTCTCGGCTTCGCACAGCGCGTCGAGCGCGATGTTCACGGTGAGACCTCGGCGGCTGGCCCCGGTCGAGCTTGCACCAGGTGTTCAGGGCCGCACGCTCTACAGGGCAGCCACCGACCGCGCGCTGCGGCCCGGCGAGCCGGCGCACGCACGCCTGATCGCGCTCAGAGCCGGAAGCCAGTGGGCTGGCCCCGCAGCCGATCGCTACCGCGAGTGGTTGGTGCTGCACGGATCAGTGGAGCTGGGCGACGAAAGCCTGCGGCTGCGCGACTACCACCTCGCTCCGGCTGGCAGCAGTGCGAAGCGCGTGTGCACGGACGAAGGGGCGGTGCTGTTTCTGCGCGAGTCGATCTTGCCCGCTGGGTGTATGGATTCGCCGATCACCGTTCGCGACGAGGAAGCCGGTTGGCCCGAATACGCACCCGGCATCCATCGGCGCGTGCTGTGGCAGCACGACGGACAAGCCGCGATGCTCTACTACGCGCGGCCCGGTGCTTGCGTGCCCCTGCATACGCACGGCCACGATGAGGAATGCCTGACGTTGCGAGGCGAATTCTTCCAGGACGACGTTTTGCTGCGGCAAGGCGACTATCAGCTGGCGCCGGCCGGTACGAGCCACCGCATTGCCCAGACCGACACCGGCGTCGTGATCTACGCGCACGGTGACCTCGACCTGAAGTTCGTTGACTGAACCGCGCCAGGTGCGCAGATTCACCCCTGCGCGCTGGCCGCGATCTCGCGCCTGTGCACCGTCAGGCCGCCGCTTCGAGCTCGAAATGGAACACCTTCGAGATGATCTGCCAGCGTCCGTCGACGTGGATGAACGTGAGCAGGTCGGTGAAGTGCTTGGGCCGGATCGTGCATTGCACCTTGGCCAATGCAGTCACCGGGCCGACGAAGTCGATCGCTGCGATGCGATCGGTGCGTGTTTCGCCGCGGCTGGCCGGCGACGGCCGCTGGTCGACCACCGCAAAGTACTCCTGCATGCGCAGGATCAGCGGCGCACCGCCGGTCGCCGTGGCGTAGACCGCCTGCGGGTGGAAGACACGCCGCAGGCGCTGCGTGTCGCTGTGGTACAGGCCGTCGAAGTATTCGCGCAGTTGTGCGCCGAGCGCGACCAGCGCGTCGGCGTTGCCCACCGCGGCATCGTGCTGCACGCTCACCGCGCACCTCGACGTCAAGCCAACAGGCCTTCGGCGCGCATCGCCTCACGCACCGCCGGCCTTGCGGCCACACGCGCCATGAATGCTTGCAGGTGGGCCAGGTCGCCGAGGTCCAGCTGCACGAACTTGGCCCAGTTCGTCACGACGAACAGATAGGCGTCGGCGGCGCTGAAGGTTTCGCCGTTGAGATAGCCGCCCGCCGCCAGCTGGGCATCGACCCACTCGTACTTCTTGCGCAGGCGCGCGGCCAAGGTGCGCTTCGCGGTCGCGTCGAGCCCGTCGGCGAACAGCGGCGTGAACGACTTGTGCAGCTCGGACGTCACGTAGTTCTGCCACTCCATCACGCGGTAGCGCGCCAGCGTGCCGGCGGCCGGCATCAACCCCTGCGCACCGGCTGCGTCGGCGATGAATTGCGCGATCACCGGTCCTTCGCTGAGCCGCGATCCGTCGTCGAGTTCGAGCAGCGGCACCTGGCCCTTCGGATTGATCGCGTGGAAGTCCGCGCCGTCAGGGGTGACGTGGCGCGCGGTATCCACCTTGCACAGCGTGAACGCCAGCCCGGCCTCGCGCAGCACGATGTGAGGTGCCAGTGAGCAGGCAGCGGGTGCGTAGTACAGCTTCATTGGAATCTCCGGTTGTCAGGCGACACGGCCGCATCGTATTGATGACACACAGACAATGGATCGCGTGTTGTTCAATTCACTGATTACACGGAGATCGGCAATGTCGCGTTTGTTCGACACGCTGCGCCTGGGCAGCATCGAGTTGTTCTGCCTGACCGCTCAACACCATGGCTTCACCAACGCCGCGAAAGCCGCGGGCCTGACGCCTGCCGCGGTGAGCCGCTCGGTGGCGCGGTTGGAGTCACACCTGGGTGTGCGGTTGTTCGTGCGCACGACGCGCAGCGTGCGCCTCACCGAGGCCGGGCAGCGCTACCACGCGCAGTGCCGCCAGGCCTTGGGCCAACTTGCCGAGGCCGAGCGCGAATTGGCGGGGCAGCAGCAACGGCCGGCTGGTGTGGTGCGCGCGAGTCTGCCCACGCCGTATGGCCACTGCCGGGTGCTGCCGCTGATCCCGGCCTTCGCACGGCGTTATCCCGACATCGAGCTGGACCTGCAACTGACCAACCGCAACGTCGACGTCACCGAAGAGGGCTTCGACCTCGCGGTGCGCGGCCGCACGCCGCCCGACTCGGGACTGATCGCGCGCAAGCTCGAAGACGCCGAGTTGGTGATCGTGGCGTCGCCGGCTTACCTGCGACGCCGCAAGCTACCGCGCAGCGAGCACGATCTGGCGTCGTTCTCGTGCATCCAGTTCCTGTTGCCGAGGACGGGTCAACCCGTGCCGTGGCTGCTGCGCCGCGACGGCCTCGACTTCGAATGGCCTACTCGGGGCGCCCTGCGCTGCAGCGACGACATCCTCGCCACCGTGACACTGACGCGCGCCGGGGCGGGAGTGCTGCAGACCTATCGCTTCATCGTCGAGCAAGACCTGCGCGACGGCACGCTGGTCGAGCTGCTGCCGACGCTGGGTGGCGCATCGCGCCCGTTTTCGTTGATCTATCCCGGCAACCGCCACATGCCGCTGCGCGTGCGTGTGTTGATCGACTTCCTGCTCAGCCACCTGGCCCGGTGACGCGGGCTGGGCCCCATGGGTCGGGCCGGGCCATGCGAGACAGCGCTGGAATGCGTGCCGCGAGCGCCCGGCATCATTGCCGATGCCCTGTCCTGCGAGATGCTGCGCTGCGCGGGGCCAGTGCTTTCACGAGGGTGTCCTCGGGGCCGAGGACACGGCCATCCGCTGCGCGCAGTTCGAGCTTGCGCACAGGTCGACCGGTCTTGACGTCGACCAGGCGCACATGCTGCTCATCGGGATCGAAGAAGTACTCCTCGCCCCATTGCCGCAGCGCCACCAGCACCGGGAACAGAGCCAGGCCTTTCTTGGTCAGCACGTACTCGGCGAACGCGCTGCCGTCGGAGGCCGGCACTTGCTCGAGCACGCCGTGCTCAACCAGGTTGCGCAGGCGCGAGGCCAGGATGTTCTTCGCCAAGCCCAGGTTCTTCTGGAACTCGCCGAACCGCCGCAAGCCGTCGATGGCATCGCGCACGATCAACAGCGACCACCAATCGCCGATCGCGTCCAAGGGTCTGGCAACCGGGCAACTGGCGGAAACGTGGCTGGTGCGCCGAACCATGGCTCTTGCTCCGAATCTCCTGCCGCTGCCCAGGGGCTTTGGTCAGGTGGTTGCATCATACAACCAGATCGTGAACCATTGCCATGGTTGCTTCATGCAACCACATTCCCGATCCACCCTCCAAAAGAGCCCCAGATGATCCGATACAACACCACTCAGATCGACGGCCTGAAGATCTTCTACCGAGAAGCCGGCCGACCCGATCGCCCGACGCTGCTGCTGCTGCACGGCTTTCCGGCGTCCTCGTTCATGTTCAGAGATCTGCTGACGCAGCTGTCAGACGACTTTCACCTGGTTGCTCCGGACTATCCGGGGTTCGGCTACAGCGACGCGCCGTCGCCGACGGAGTTCACGTACACCTTCGACCGGCTTGCCGAAGTCGTCCACGCCTTCACGCTCAGCCTGGGTCTGAAGCGATTCGGGCTCTACATGCAGGACTTCGGTGGGCCCGTCGGCTTCAGGCTGGCCAGCCGCCTGCCGGACCAGGTTTCGTTTCTCGTGGTGCAGAACGCCAATGCCTACGAGGAAGGCTTGCCCGACAGCTTCTGGGCGCCCCTGCGAGCACTCTGGAAGGACCGCTCTGCCGCAAACCTCGCAGCCATCCGGGAAGCAGGGATGAACGATGGCGCGCTCGAGTGGAACTACGTGCATGGCACGGCCGATGCCTCGAGGATCAGCCCTGACAGCTGGGTCCTTCAGCGCGCGCTCCTGAATCGTCCGGGAAACAAGGACGCCATGCTCGAGTTGCTCTTCGACTACGGCTCGAACCCGGGCCGTTACCCCGAGTGGCAGAACTACTTTCGCAAGCACCAGCCGCCGACTCTGGTGGTCTGGGGCAAGAACGACGTGATCTTTCCCGAGTCGGGTGCGCATCCGTATCGGCGGGACCTGGAGAGTGTCGACCTCAACATCCTCGACACGGGGCACTTTGCGCTCGAAGACCACAGCGAGGTCATCGCAGCGCATATCCGGCGCTTCGCAAGCGGATTGAAGCGGCCGTAGCCTGTTCACGGGGGCATGCCAATGAACACACGCACGGGCGGCCAACCGGCCGCCGCGGGGATCGCCTTGCCGCTCACTGCCGAAGCGCTCGCGGCCGAGACAACGAACGCCGCCGGTACGCCGTGGCCCGTCGTGCTGTTGATCGCCGCCGCGGCGGGCTTTGCGGTGGCAAGCATCTACTACGTCCAGCCGCTGCTCGACCTGATCGCCGCCGAGTTCGGCCTTGCCCACGGCAAGTCGGGCCTCGTGTTCGCGTCTGCGCAGATCGGCTACGGTGCGGGATTGCTGGCACTGGTGCCGCTGGGCGACATGCGTGATCGCCGTGGTCTGATCCTCGCGCAGATGGTCGCCTCCGCCGTGGCGTTGAGCCTGGTGGCGATCTCGCCATCGCTGGCGCTGTTCCTGGCGGCGTCGACGGCAGTGGGTGCCAGCGCGACGGTCGCACAGTTGCTCGTGGCCCATGCGTTCAGCCTTTGCGAGCCAGGGTCGCGCGGCCGCGTGCTGGGCGTGATCACGGCAGGGATCATCACCGGAGTCGTCATGGCGCGCGTGGCCGCCGGCACGCTCTCAACGTTTGCAGGTTGGCGCGGCGTGTTCGGGCTGGCCGCGGCCGCCGCCTTCGCTGTGGCCGGACTCCTGTACTTGTTCTTGCCAGCGCAACGGCAGGCAAGCTCTCGGCTGAAGTACGCCGCGATCGTGTGGTCCGTCGCCAAGCTGTTGCGGCGCGAACACGTGCTGCGCGTTCGCGCCGGCATTGCCTTCCTGACTTTCTGTGCGATGACCATCGTCTGGACGCCGTTGGTCCTCGAGTTGCGTACGGGACCCTGGAAGCTCGGCCATGCCGAGATCGGGCTGTTCGGGCTCTCGGGTCTGCTCGGAACACTGGGTGCGGCGTGGGCGGGACGCATGGCCGACCGACGCCTCAGCCAGTGGACAACCGGATCTGCACTCGTTCTGATGGTCTGTGCCTGGTTGCCCATCGCGTTGGTGTCGACCTCCTTATGGGGCTTGGTGGCCGGACTGCTCATGATCGACTTCGCACTGCAGGCGGCGCACGTGTCGAGCCAAAGCCGGATCTTCGCTGTCGAGCCCGAAGCACGAAGTCGAATCGCCGCCGGCTACATGCTGTTCTACGCGCTCGGCTGCGCGGTCGGTGCGGTGTCCTCGACGCTCGTCTACGCGCGTGCGGGCTGGATCGGCGTGTGCGCGCTGGGGGCGATGACCAGCACAGTTGCCTTCGTCCTCTGGGCCGTCACCAGGCGCTCGAGTCACGCGGCTTCGACCCCTTGAGTGTGCGGCGGACATCCGCCTGGTGCAGGCGCCGCATCGTGCCGGCGCCTGCCTGTTGCTTCCCGGTGGCCGGTCAGGCGGCGAGCCACCCCAGCAAGTCTTGCGTGACGCGCTCTCGCTCAGTCACGAGCAAGCCGTGTGACGCACCGCCGTATTCCACTACCTTCGCCTGTTTGATGCCCGCGGCCGCGCGGCGCGCTGTGAGCTCGAACGGCACCGGCTTGTCTGCGTTGCCGTGCAGGATGAGCGTTGGCATGGTTACGGCGGCCAGATCCGGCACGAAGTCCTCCTTGCCGAACGCATCGACCGAACCGATCAACGCGCGCAAGCCCGCCTGCATCGCCATCTGCATCGACCAGTCCAGCACCGCCTGCGACACGGGATTCGTGCTCTTGGCGCTGGTCTGCACGTCGTAGAACACATCCTTCAGCAGGCCGGCCAGAAAGGTCGCGCGGTCCTTGCGCAGGTTCTCCTTCAGACCATCGAAGAATGCGGGATCCACACCTTGCGGGTTGTTCTTGCTCTTGGCCAGACCCGGCACGACCGTGGCGACCAGCGCGGCCTTGACGATGCCCTTGCTGCCGTGGCGCGACAGGTAGCGCACGATCTCCCCGCCACCCATCGAGAAGCCGGCCAAGGTCGCGTCCTTGGCGCCAGTGGCCTTGATGACTGCGGCCAGATCGTCGGCGAAGGTGTTGTAGTCGTAGCCGGCGGACGGTTGGCTCGATCGCCCGAACCCGCGACGGTCGTAGCTGATGACGCGGTACCCTGCCTCGGCGATGGAAACCGCCTGCTGCTCCCAGCAGTCGGACGACAGCGGCCACGCGTGCGTGAGGATGATCGGCCGGCCACGGCCCCAATCCTTGATGAACAGCTCGACTCCGTCCTTGGTCTTGATGTGGCCCGATCGGTTGCTTGCGGCGGCAGCGCCTTGCGAACGCGCCGTCAGGGGCAACGCTGTTGCGCCGACAGCGGCAGCGCCGATGCCGAGAAGGTTGCGACGACTTGTCATTGCAGAACTCCAGTTGAGAGTTGTTGATCCAAAAAGAGAGTCGCATCTCATGGCGCGGAATCCGCGCCGGGAGAAGCGTGCGGCCTATGCCTTCCAGAGCTGCGACTGGAACGGCGCTTCGACGACCGGGTTGGTGATGTTGCCGGCGTAGTTCGCCATCACCGACACCGCGAGTCCCGCGATGACCTCGAGCACTTGATCGGGTCCGAAGCCCGCTGCGGTGAACGACGCGAGATCGCCCTCGCTGACGTGACCCCGTGCCTCGATCAGCGCCCGCGTGAAACTCGACAGCGCGGCAAGCTCGGCGTGCGCCGGCAGGCGCTTCTCGCGGATCGCGCGGACATGCTCCGGGTCGACGCCTTCCTTCAGCGCCATCGCCGAGTGAAACGCCACGGCCCAGGGGCACGTGTTGGCGACCGCGTTGCTCAACAGAAGGACCTGCTTTTGTCCGCCGCTGAAGGTGCCGCCGTGAAAGTTGCCGAACGCGCCGACGAAGCCGGCCAGCAAGGTAGGCGACTCGGCCATCGTTGCCGCGAGATTCGGGATGATCCCGACCGCCTGCTCGAGCCCCTGCAGGGCGGGCTTGGATTTTTCGGGGGCCGATTCGACGGTGTGGATGCGATAGGTGTGCATTTGCGTTGCTCCAAATTGAGGTGACCGGTCAGCGACATGCCTTGCGGTGGCTGCGCATTCTTCGCATTCGCTGTGGTTGCTCAATTCCCACCGAGGTAAGTGAGAGCACGAACGAGCGGGTATTCGACACCGCGCGACACTTACCTGGCAGGGAGTTGCCGCAAACAGATCGTTGGCGATACTTCCGGCATGACCAGCATCCAATCCGCATCCCCGGCCCGAGCCATCGGGCCGCTTCTGCAGTATTGGCGCAAGACGCGCAGCCTGAGCCAGCTCGCCCTCGCGCACGAAGCCGATGTCTCGCCACGCCACATCTGCTTTCTGGAGACCGGCCGCGCCAAGCCGAGTCGGGAGATGGTGATGTTGCTGTCCAACGTCCTCGACGTGCCGTTGCGGGAGCGCAATGCGATGCTGCTGGCCGCTGGATTCGCCCCCATGTACGCCGAGAGCCGGCTCGATGCGCCGGAGCTGCGCGCGGTTCAGACCGCCTTGCTCGCCATCCTCCGCCAGCAAGAGCCGTTTCCTGCGGTCGTGATGAATCGCCACTGGGATCTCGTGCAGGTGAACGAGGCGGCGCGTCGCTTCTTCGGCCTCTTGCTCGGAGCTCGGGACACGGCCGGGCCCGCGAATGTCGTGCGCCTCATGTTCGATCCGAACGGCCTGCGGCCGTGCGTGGACAACTGGGAGATCGTCGCCGAGACGCTGTTGCAGCGCGTGCATCGCGAGGCCACCGGTGGCGTGCCGGACGCGGCCACGGACGAGTTACTTGCCGAAGTGCTGGCCTATCCCGGTGTGCCGAAGCACCTGCGCCGGTTGAACCTCGCAGCGCCGTCGGTGCCGGTGATTCCCATCTGCTTTCGCAAGGGCGATCGCGTCTTCAACTACTTCTCTGCGGTCACCACGCTGGGAACGCCGCAGGACGTGACTCTCCAGGAGTTGCGCATCGAGGCCTTCTTTCCGGCGGATCCGGCGACGGAAGAACGCGCCCGCGCCTTGCGCGACGAGACTTCCTATTCGGGCATCGGTGACGCGTTGCGCGAGCCCGCCGGTCCAGTTCAATGGAAGAGGGCAGCAAGTTGAAGACCTGCATCGAGACGTGAAGCCACGTGTTCTGCAGGACATGTGGTTCAGCCTGCGCCGGGCCGCCAAGCGCAAGAAGTGATGACATAAAGATGGGTGCATTTGTAGAACATCCCTCCAATGTTGTTGATCACGTTGACGATAGAAGCAAACCGAACGCTTAGCTCACCCATAGGCGCGGATGGTCGGCTTTCAGACAGCCAATAGGCAGGCAATTGGCAGGCAATAGGCACCGCACCGAGCCCGATCAACCCTGCCGGTGGTGCCGGTGGTTCGATGGCGTCACTGCGCAGTGCTGCCGGGCGAGCGACGCGCCGGTCGTTCGGTGATTCATCCATGGCATCAGGGTGGTTCGCGGGACTGCGCCGCGCACTCGTCAGGCCGCGCGGAGAATACGGGCGACGTGTCATCGCAACAGTATCGAGATGAGCATCACGCGCAAGCAATTTCTGGGGTCCGTTACCGGCGGCACAGTGACGCTGCTGATTCAGGCTTGTGGCGGCGGGACCCCCGAGGGCCTCGTCTTGCTTGGCGGCGGCACCAACGGCGGCACCGACGACAACCCGGAGCCGGCGTCCACGTGCGGGTCGTCGGGCAGCGAGATCACCGGCAACCACGGCCACCTACTGACGGTGCCAACGCCCGACCTCACGTCGACCACTGCCATGACGTACGGCATCATCGGTAGTGCCACGCACGACCACTCGCTGACCTTGTCGCCGGACGATCTTGCACAGCTCAACTCCGGCGGCGCCGTGACGGTGGTGTCGTCGGTGACCGACGCGCTCACGTTCGGTTCGCATTCGCACGGCGTGACGGTGACGTGCGTGTGAGGCCAAGCCGCGCGGGCACGAGGTGGGCCATCGAAAGCGGGCACCCTGACACAGACAAGCCGGCTAGGCGCGCCCGCTAGAGTGCGCGGCATGCCGGCCGCTGCCGCTTTGCTCTTGTGCGCGATCGTCGGCATCGCCGATGGCGACACGCTGACCGCGCGCTGCGCCAGCAGCGGCGCCGCAGCCGCCACGACGATCAAGGTGCGCCTTGCCGAGATCGAACGCGCCAAAGCCGGTCTGTATTGAACATGTGGCACCGCGCAAGTGCGCCTTCACGGCACATCCTCTACAAGGGCTCTACACGTGGGCGCGAAGCTGGCCCAGCTGGGCATCGCCCCCAGTAAGTCCTTGATGGCCTTGGCTCCCCGACCTGGGCTCCAGCGGTTGTACGCGGCAGTCACGAGCAGCACGGCGTCGACGTCGGCGATCGCGTGCTTAGAGGCGCACGTCACTGGCGGGTAGTCTGCGTCGTGTCGGGTTGTACCTCCACTGACATTCACGCGGCCGGCGTCATGCGTCCGCGCAGCCGGGCCTTGGCCAGGTCGATCAGCGCTCGGGTCTTCGCTGGTGGCTCCATGCGGCCGGGCCACGCTGCGTAGAGCGAGACCGTCGGCAGCCGAGCTTCCGGGAACAGCCGCACGAGCCGGCCCGCTTCCACGTCCGCGCGCAACGTGTAGTCGGGCGCGCCCAGTATCCCCGCACCGGCCACCGCCAAGGCCCGCCCGGCGGACGTCATCGATGTGCTCAGACGCCCTCGTAGACGCACCGTGACGTCGCGTCGGCCGACGCGAACGCTCAACGACCATGGGCTGGGGAGCCGCGAGAACGCGATCCAGTCGTGCTCCGCCAGATCCTCCACGCGCCTGGGCGTGCCCCGCGCCTTCAGGTAGGCCGGCGAAGCGACGCACCAGACCTGCATCTCAGCCAGCCCCGCAGCGCGCAGGCTCGAATCGCGTGCGCCGGTCGTGCGCAGGCTGACGTCGATGTTCTCCCGGACCAGGTCGACAAGTTGGTCGGTCGGGACGTACTCGACTCGCATCAGCGGATGATGCGCCACGTACTCCGCGATCAGCGGCGCGACGAATGACGCGGCATCGATCGACGACGTGATGCGAAGCAGACCGGACAGTTCACCCTGGCGCGCGCGCGCACGTTCGACAATCTGCGCGGCATGCGCTAGCAGCGCACGGCAGTCGGCGAGGAACGCCTCGCCGGCCTGGGTGATGGCGAGATGCCGCGTCGATCGCTGCAGAAGCTGAACGCCGAGTTCGCGCTCGAGCGCCGCCACGCCCTGGCTCACCGCCGATTTCGTCAGCGCCAGACGTTCCGCGGCTGCGGTGAACGAACCCGCTTCCGTGACCGCGACGAAGGTGTGCAGTCGCGCAAGGTCCATCGACTTGATTGTTCAGTGGTGATTGACGGTGAATTCTAGAGCTGAGGCTTTATCGGAACAATGGGCGGCCTCAGCATGCGGCTTCCGAAGACCTCAATCGAAAGGAAACCGTCATGTACGTCCTCATGGGTGCCAACGGCAACATCACCTCGCGCGCGGTGCGTGCGCTGCTGCAGCAGGGGAAGCCGGTTCGCGTGATCGGCCGCAGCGCGGCAACGCTCGCACCGCTGCGACAACTGGGCGCCGAGGCCGCGGTCGGCGACGCGCAGGAGACCAACTTCCTCACGCATGCCTTCGAAGGCGCGACCGGCGTCTACACGATGATCCCGACGGACTATGGTGCGGCCGACATGCGCCGGTCGCAGACGCAGGTCGGCTCGGCCATTGCAACGGCGATCGCGCGCTCAGGCGTACGGCGTGTCGTCAATCTGTCGAGCGTCGGTGCCGAGCTGCCCGCCGGCACCGGGCCGATCGCCGGCCTGCACGAGCAGGAGCAGCGGCTCAACGCACTTCCCGGGCTGGACCTGTTGCACCTACGCCCAGGCTATTTCATGGAGAACCACCTGCACGCGGCAGCCGCGATCGCCGCGCTTGGCGTCTACCCGTCGCTAGAGCGCTCGGACGTCAGCGTGCCGATGGTCGCGACACCCGACATCGCCGCCGTCGTCGCGCGTGAACTGATCGAGCCGCAGACGCGCGGCGTGCTCCACCTGCATGCGCCACGTCACTACACGTTCCAGCAAACGGCAACCATCCTCGGCCACGCGATCGGCCGGCCGGGCCTGCTGCACGTCCGGTCCGAACCCGCACAGGCGCGAGCTGCGATGCTCGAGGCGGGGTTCTCGCGCGGATACCGCCGAGCAAATGGCGGAGATGGCGCGTTGGCTGTCGGCCGGGACGCACACGACGTTGCCGAGGCCGGTTGAGGTGATGACAACGACGTTGGAAGACTTCGCCCCGCGCTTTCGGGATGCCTACGAGGCACTGTCGCGCGCGGCGGCGTGAGTTCAAGGCCGGCAAACCAACCCACCCAGACGGCACTGCTGGGCGGATCAGTGATCTGCGCCCGCTCAGATCTCCGTCTGCTTCGAGTTCTCGAGGGTGTCATCCACCTCGATACCGAGGTATCTCACGGTTGACTCGAGCTTGGAGTGTCCGAGTAGAAGCTGCACAGCTCGAAAGTACTTGGTGCGCCTGCACGCGAACGTCAGCTTCAGGGCGCAAGGGCGGGCTCACACTTCCGGCCGAGGCTATGTAAAACTCGGCGCGCGATGCGTTCAGCGCAACATCGACCCTAGATCGCATCAGGATCGATTTTCTCGATCACGCCAAGGGTCCAAGGACCCCCGAAATTGCGCCGTGAACGTGTTTTCACACAGCCTCGGCCAATAGCCGGCGCTCGCAAATGTCAGCTCCGGGGCAGGTTCATGCGATTTGGAGCATGGGCGCGCGCGTGCTGAGAGGACCACGTCCAGGTCAGGCCATGTCAGGACAGATGCCGGGAAGACCTGCGTCGAGGTGCTATGGCTCTGCCTACAGGCTGTCGGCGTAGGCGCGGAGCTTGTCCGCGCGGCTCGGATGCTTGAGCTTGCGCAGGGCCTTCGCTTCGATCTGACGAATGCGTTCCCGCGTGACATCCAGCTGTTTACCAACTTCTTCGAGCGTGTGGTCGTTGGCCAAGTCGATACCGAAACGCATGCGCACAACCTTGGCCTCGCGAGCCGTGAGTCCGTCGAGAAGCTCGCTGACAAGGCTACGCAGGTCCGACTGCATTGCCGCCTCCATCGGAGCGACGTTGTGCGTGTCCTCGATGAAGTCGCCGAGCGTGGTGTCGCCTTCGTCGCCGACCGGCAATTCCAGCGAGATCGGCTCCTTGGCAATCTTCATGATCTGGCGCACCTTCGCCTCAGGCAGCTCTAGCCTTTGCGCGATCGTTGCGGCATCGGCTTCGATACCAAACTCCTGTAGGTGCGCCCGGCTCACACGGTTCATCTTGTTGATGGATTCGATCATGTGCACGGGAACGCGGATGGTCCGTGCCTGGTCAGCGATCCCTCGCGTGATGGCCTGGCGGACCCACCAGGTTGCGTAGGTCGAAAACTTGAAGCCACGGCGGTACTCGAACTTCTCCACCGCCTTCATCAAACCGACGTTGCCCTCTTGAATCAGGTCGAGGAACTGCATCCCGCGATTCACGTACTTCTTCGCGATGGAGATCACCAGGCGCAGGTTCGCCTCGATCATTTCCTTCTTCGCCTCCAGTGATGCACGCTCGCCATCATTCATCTTCTTGTGGATCGCCTTCAGTTCGTCGAGCGGAACTCCGGCGCGGGTCTGCGCGTCGATCAGCTTGGTCTGGAGTTCACGGATGGCAGGCAGCTGCCGGCCGAGTGCGCCGCTGTAGGACTGGCGTGCAGCCGCTTCGGCCTCGGCCCAACCCAGATTGAGCGCATTGGGCACGAAGTGCTCGATGAAGTGCTCCTGCGGCATGCCGCAACGGTCCACCGCAATTCGGCGGATGTCGCGTTCAAGCCGGCGAACTTCGTCGACCTGTGCACGCAGCATGCCGCACAACCTGTCGATGGTCTTGACCGTGAAGCGCGTGGTTGCAATCTCATTGCTGAGCGAGCGCAGTGCCTTGCGGTGAGCGGGAGTGCCGAAGCCATTCTTGGCCAGGGCCTTGCGTGCCTTCTCGGAGCTCGAGCGCATCGCGGCGAACCGCTCAAGTGCCGCAACTCGCATCTCCTCGAGCCGCCGCGTCATGGCTTTGTGCCGACATCGTCATCGTTGCCTCGTCGAAGGAGTCGAAGTCTTCCTCGGCCACGTAGTCGTCGGCCTCGCCGGTAACGACAATGCCGTCGACCACGTCGGCGATGTTCATTTCGCCGGCCGCAATCTTGTCGCCATAGCGACAGGATCTCGGCGACGATCGCGGGGGAGGTGGAAATCGCCGAGACCATGGACTGCAGGCCGCCTTCGATCCGCTTGGCAATCTCGATCTCGCCCTCGCGGGTGAGCAGCTCGAACGCGCCCATCTGGCGCATGTACATGCGAAGCGGATCGGTCGTGCGGCCGAACTCGGAGTCGACATTGGAGACGGCGGCTTCCGCCGCTTCAGCGGCTTCTTCGTCGGTCGCCGCGGCGACTGCGTCACCCACGACCAGAAGGGTTGCCGCATCGGGCGCATGCTCGTAGACGGCAATCCCCATGTCCCCAAGCATCTTCACGGTCGCTTCGAGCACCTCAGCGTCGACAAGCTTCTCGGGCAGGTGGTCGTGAACCTCTTGCTGTGTGAGAAATCCTCGCGTCTTGCCCATCACAACGAGCGCCTTGAGGTCGTTCCGACGCTTCTGGGATTCCTCTTCGGTCAGAGCAGTCTCGTCCAGTCCGAATTCGCGGATCAGCGCACGCTGCTTCGACTTCGGTACATTCATGCGCAGAGGCTTGCCAGTGGCTCCCAGGGCCACTGCGGGCAACCTTGGTTCCGGAAGTGGCGGCGTTCCGCGCGCTGGACGGCCTGCCTGTCTCAACTGCGCTGGCGGGAGCAGGTCGGGCGACGCTGGCTAGAGGCTTCCGACCGCGCACTGCCGCAGAGAGCGTGGCGTTCTTGCCGTCGCGCGCCTTGGTCTTCTTGTCATCGGCGCGCTTAGCGGTGGGGGCAGACTTCTTGGCGATCATGCGGTTCCTAGCGTGTCGAAAAAGAGGGCCATTCGCGCTGCGGCCTGAATCGAATCGGACTCGTCGCGGCGAAGCCTGTCCAGACTTGAAACAAGAAGGACGTACTTGGGGATGCCTGCTCGGTTTGAAAGGCGATGAGCGCCCGACGCCGAGCGACCCGATCAACAGGAAGACCGCAACCACTTCAATGGCAGCGGGCTTCGGCCTTCCGGGCGTGTCGTCGCGGCTACGACGGGACTGTCGTGCCGGGTAACGCGCCCCATTGGCCCGATCAATCGTGCGGTCGTTCAGGCGCTGTCAAGTCGCAATTGTACAGTTTGCGCCGCTCTGAACAGACCCGTAGACGCAGTGCCGAGGCGGGTAGCAGTCCCACCCACCCCTAGGAGGTCATCCAGATTGGCCATCAGAGGTGATCCGTTGGCGCTGTACACGACTCGCAGCGACGAGCCGGAGTGCGGCATCGGGTTGCCGCGAACGACGCGGTCAGGACAGGACGACCAAGAGCGACTCCATGTCGGCGATCGGCGGCAACACACTGCCCCACGGCAGACCCAAGCCTGCGG
>CAWHBZ010000039.1:0-18660 GCA_963827645.1 uncultured beta proteobacterium
CAGCTTCCCGCTGAAGAGAGAGCCCGAACGGGCATGTCCTCGACGGGGGACTACCGCCTGATGCTAGGCATCCATGGCTCTTTCGCCGGGGACGCAGCATCCACCCAACTCGAGTCCCGATGCAAGGGCGACCGGCCGGCCGAGCCCCGCACCTCGTGGCGGTGGGGCCTAGAAGTCCTTCTTGGAGATCTTGCTGCCGTTCACGGTGACCCCGCCAAACAGGCCGGCGTTCGTCAGCGCGAAAGCATTGACCGAATTGCTGACGCTGCTGGTGTCGATCGTGCCGTTGGCGCCAATTTGATCAGCGACACGGACGCATCGGCACCGGCGGTCCAGCCACTGCTGTTGCGGAACTTGTCCAACGCTTCCTGCGTCATGAACAGGTAGATCAGCGCCTTCGACTGCGCACCGGCCTGGAAGCCGAACGAGCCCGCCGCCGTGCTGTAGTAGCCCGTGGTCGCACCGTCGACGCGCAGCGCGCCTTCGCCGTATTCACCGCCAATGCCGAAGCCGGCTTGAATGACGCTCGGGAAGACCAGCACACCGCGCGCCTTGGCGACCAACTCGCGCGAGCCGGGTACGCTGGAGTACAGCTCGGTCAGGGTCGCGTCGACGCCCTTGTTGATCGCGGCCCGCTTCTCGTCCGGGGTCGAACCAGCACCCTTGTTGGTGGTGCATCCGGCCATCGCCAGCGCCGCGGCGGCTAGCGCGATCGTCATCATCATTGTTCTGCGCTGCATTGCTATCCCCTGTTTGGTAGAAAGGTTGATCATAGGTTAGTGGCTCTTGGAGCCCCGCTCCTGCGGCTTTTCCCAAGTGATGTCCTGAGCCGACGAGATCTGGTTGCTCTATCGTCAAGAGTGTCCGCGCTGCCCGAACACCTCCAGCCGCGCACCCCGCAGTCGCGCATTCGCTCGTGCTTGGCTCCTCGCGGCCGCATGCGATCAACGTGGGTACTCGGACGGTTCGCAGATCAGCCTGCGAATCCGGAGGTGCGAGCATCGCTTGCTGCTGATTGAACTGGTCGCGGTCACCGATGCTGCGGTCCATGCTCGCCATCGGATCCGTCACACGCGCTCGATTGGCGGGTGCGCAGCGCTCCGAGAGTTCGGGAATCAGCGCATCGATTCCACCAGCCTGCACCTTGGCGATGTCGGCCCGGTCGGCCTTGGCGCAAGTTCTCCGTATCAGCGTAGCCCCCGCAGACCAATCAATGTGAACCGCGTCGGTGCATGCGCCAGCAACTCGACAGCCAGGCCCGAGCGCCCTGTGACGGGAGATCGCGAAACGCGAACGTTGGGTTCAGCGCGGCGACCTGATGAGCGAACAGTCGCTCGTAGGTGAGATGGGCGGATACGAATACGAGCGTCGGTGCAGCCGACGATGACCCGGCGCCGCTCTGTGGCAGAACGCGGCCACTTCCAGCCGCCAGGCGGAGCTGGATTTGGAGGCGAGCGAGCCGTAGCAGGCCGACAAGGACAGGCCGATCGCCGAGCCGGCGTCGCGGGACGCCGGAGGCCGCCCCAACAACATCACGCCCTGGATGCCGGCGGCCTGGTGCTGAATAAGCGGGGCCCTAAGAGGGCCGCAGGGCTCAGCCGCCGAGCGCGATGATTGCCGCGACGAGCATCGTGCCCAGCGCGACCATCGCCAGCCCTGTTCTCCAGCTGCCGTATCCGGCATAGCGCCCCAGCGCGAGGCCGCCGATGAACAGCATCGCCAGCGCGATCGTGCGCGAGGCCGTGTTCGCTGCGCCGATGTCCTGCATGAACGCGAACGGCAGCACGACGGGGAAGGTCGAGATCACGACGAGCAGGAATATCTGAAAGGCGGCGAACAGGTCACCCCACTTCAGCTTCGGCCTCGACGGCAACGAGGTCAGCGCGGCGAGACGGCCGCGGACAGCCTCGACTTCGGTCGCCGAAACCACGCCGGCAGCCGCGCGCGACAGCGCCCGCTCGACGACGGCGCGACCCGCCTGCACGTCGGGCGCTTCGCGGACCGAACGCACGAGGGTCAGTGACCGGCCGCGATCGGTGACGGTGCGGATCAGGTACATGACGCCGTCGACGAGGCCCCAGGCGAGGTTGCAGCCCAGTGCCGCGATGAACATCTCGCGGATCTCCTTCTGCCCGGTCTCGGCCACCGACACGGCGCCGGTGAAGCTCAGCGTCATCAGCAGGCCGAACAGCAACTCCATGACCCGATCGACCGGGTTCAGCACAGGTTCGCGGGCTTCGTCAGCGGCCGCAGGTCTTTCGCTCATCGCCATCCCTCTATACGATTTTTAGTGGGCGAAGCCCGGTGCTGCTTGAGCTGCTCCCTGATCGCTTCGACCAGCGCCTGCGTCTCCATCGGCCCGAGGCGGTCGATCGATTTCTCCTTGTGCCGACGTGATAGCCGTGAGCTGGCCACAAGAGCAACTGGCAGTTCGAATCGTCATTTGAGACCTGTGTTCGGCGCGGCCAGATCACGCTGCACCAAGTCATTGAAAATCGTGAATTGCAAGTGAAAACCGCTGATGAAACTTTGAGCAACGAAACCCAACGCAGCAACTGCGCGGGTCTTAGGGCCACGCAGTGGGGTTGCCCACATTGTTATCCACTGCGGCAGTGGATTACCCTGAGAGTGCACCGCAGACGGTGACGCGTGGCTGTTTGTATCCATTCAGCAAGCGCGCACGGCCGCGAGGCAAAGACGGCCCGACGCGAGCTTGAACGCCGCGTAGACTTAGATGTTGCGCACGGAGTTTGTGGTCTCGATGTCGATCTCGGCAGTGACGATTTCCACCTTGTTGAACCACCCATTCGGGTCGAGTCCACGTTCTTCCTCCTTCGCCCCGACTCCCGTAGCTGCACTCATCCGATGAACATGATCACACCCCGCTGGGAATGGCGTTCCTTCGGCCAGCGTTTCGGGCTGGCAGAAGAGCGACTTGCGGCGCTGCCGACGCAGGGCGTGCAGGAAAGCGACGAGATCTATCTGCTGTCCGCATGCGGCGGCAACGTCAAGATCCGCGACGCGCTGATGGACATCAAGGCGCTGCGCAGGTCAACGCCGACGGCCTGGAGCAGTGGACGCCGGTCATGAAGGCCGGTTTCCGTTGCCCGCCGCCGAGGCAGCGAAGGTCTTCGAGGCGCTGCGGCTGCCGGCCCCGGCGCCGCTGCGCGCAAGCTACACGCCTCGACCAGTTCATCGACCGGTTCGCCGCGCCGGGCGGCGCGATGTGCGCGCGGTGCAGGTGCACAAGCGGCGCACGCGCTACACCGTCGGCGGCTGCATGGCCGAACTGTCGGAGGTGGTGGCCAACGGCAAGGCCACGCGCACGATGGCCGTGGAGTCGGAGGATGCCGCCGCGGTCATCGCCGCGGTGCGCGAACTCGGCCTGGGCGGCTACACCAACACCTCCTATCCGCGCGGGCTGGCGGCGCTGCTCGACGGCGCGCCGGCGCGCTACGCGGTGATCGACGTCGGCACCAATTCGATCAAGTTCCACATCGGCGAACGCGACGCCGGCGGTCGGCTGGCGCGACGGTCGTCGACCGCGCGGAGATGACACGCCTGGGCGAAGGCCTCGGCCGCAGCGGCCGCGATCACGACAGCGGCGCTGGAGCGCACGGCCGACGCGATCGCCGGCATGGCCGACGAAGCCAAGCGGCACGGCGTGCGCGCGCATCGCCGCGGTGGGCACCGCCGGCCTGCGCATGGCCGCCAACAGCGCCGAGGTGCGTCGCCGCCATCCGCGCGCGCACCGGCGTCCACATCGAGGTGATCTCGGGCGAGGAAGAAAGCCGGCTGGCCTACCTGGCCGCGACAGGCCGGCCTCGGCATCGAACGCGGGGCTCGCTGGTCGTCTTCGACACCGGTGGCGGCAGCTCGCAGTTCAGCTTCGGCCACGCCGCGGGCGTGGACGAGCGCTTCAGCGTCGATGTCGGCGCGGTGCGCTACACCGAGCGCTACGGGCTCGACGCTGCGGTGTCGCGCGACGTGCTGCGCGAGGCCATGGCGGCGATCGCGGCCGACCTGTCGCGCCTCGAGGGCGGCCGTGCCCGACGCGCTGGTCGCGATGGGCGGGGCGGTGACCAACATCGCCGCGGTCAAGCACCGCCTGGCCACCTACGACCCGGCGGTCGTGCAGGGCACCGTGCTCGACCGTGCCGAGATCGACCGGCAGATCGAGCTGTATCGCTCGCAGGATGCGGACGCGCGCCGCACGATCGTCGGCCTGCAGCCCAAGCGCGCGGAGGTCATCCTCGCCGGCGCCTGCATCGTGCGCACGGTGATGGACAAGCTGGGCAAGCAGCAGCTCACGGTCAGCGACCGCGGCTTGCGCCACGGCGTACTGGCCGAGCGCTTCGGCGACTGAAAGGCACCTGCACACCGAAGCGACCCGCTGACGATCCCGACCTGATCACAACAGCAACGAAAGACACCATGGCCACCCGAACAGCGACGAAGACCGCCAGGCCGCAAGCCCGCCAAGCGCGCCACCGTCGCCAAGAAGGTGCGGCGCGCAAGGTGGCCAAGCCATCGCGCCCGCCATGGTGAAACCCCTCTGGGCGAGGACTCGCCAAGGTGCTCAAGCTCGGCAAGGCGAACAGCATCGAGCTGAAGCTGTCGGTGCCGCTGACCGGGCAGCGCGCGACGATCGAGAGCATCGGGCTCGACCCGGTCGAGGCGCAGCCGCGGCAGGCCTACTTCTTCGACACGCCCGACCTGGCGTTGAACCGCGCCGGCGTGGTCGTGCGCGCGCGGCGCATCCAGGGCGGGCGCGCCGACACGGTGGTCAAGCTGCGGCCGGTGGACCCGGCCACGATCGACCCCGAACTGCGCCGTTCGGCTGCCTTCAAGGTCGAGCTCGACGTCATGCCGGGCGGATTCGTCTGCTCGGCGTCGTTCAAGGGCGTGGCACCGGCCAGGAGGTGCTGGACGTCACCGCGGGCACGATGCCGTCTGTCCGCTGTTCTCCAAGGAGCAGCGTGCCTTCTTCCGAGGAACACGCGCCGGCGGGCATCGACGATGAACTCGCTGGTCATGCTGGGGCCAACCTTCCTGCTCAAGGCCAAGCACCAGCCGAAGGACTTCGACTCGCCCCATCACCGTCGAGATGTGGCTCTATCCCGATGGCTCGCGCATCCTGGAGATCTCGACCAAGTGCCTGCCGCACGAGGCGTTCCAGGCGGCGCTGAGTTCAGGGGCTACCTCGCCGACCGCGGCATCGCGCGTCGGCGCGAGCCAGGAGACGAAGACCAAGACCGCGCTGGAGTACTTCGGCGCTCAGCTCGCGGCCGGCCAGAACGTCGCTGTGTCGAAAAAGGTGGCGTCCAGCGCACGCTCATGAAGCGTCATTGCCCGGCCGCGGATCGTCAATGCCGGCAACGAGCTTCTCACATCGTGGCGTCATGGCCTGGCGCCTTGCAGCCAACGTGGTCATCGCTTCGACGCTCCTGTGGGTCGAGCGTGCTTCGATTCAGTCGTCGATTGGACCAACTGACGACGCGCGTCGGCGATGCAGAGATTGCCAGACCATTGGTCGCGCATGACCGCGCCATACCCGATCTGGGGCCGGTCGATGCGTGTTCAGTTCGCCGGAACGGTCACCGCCGACGCCTGCTGTGCCACACCGGTCTCGACCAGCAACGTCAGCAGCAGGAAGCTGAAGGTGCCCTTGGGCCGAAGGTCGCCGTTGTCGATCCAGGACCAGCGACCGCGATAACGTGCAGCGACGAATGGCGACCGCCGAAGTGCCCCATTGCACGCCGCCGAGCTTGCCGCCTGCGCCGACCTTGGCCTGCCACAGCACGGCGCCTTCGCGATCAGGGTCGAGCGCCTGGACGTCGCTCGACTTCTGACCCGCAATCAACGCACCGGCGGCCTCCGGGCAACGACGGCATGTCTATTTCGCCGTTCCGATGTCCGAATCGCTCCAGCCGCACCCGATACGCCGGAGCACAGCCCACAGCGTTCGGCGTTGAGTTGCGCGTCGACCACCCGGATTCACGCCCCCGGGGCTGCTTCTGCGAGCGCTGCGGAAGGAACCTCGAAGCGACATAAACGTAGCAGGACATTGGGACGGCATCGCTATCCGAATGTTCGCGCTCCCCTACGTTGAGCTCGTGCTCCGTGGGGCCGACCGGACGCCGTTCGTGTCCGACAGGCGCCGAAACAGTGAGCACAGGGGGTGGAGTTGTGGCGGAACCCTGCGCGAATCGAGGCCGACCGAGCGCGCCCGGTCGGCGTACCCGCTCAGGGTCGCGCTGCGCATGTGTGGAGCGCATCTTTCCGGAGTCATAAGGGTCGCCGCTTTTGATGTCCCGAATGGTCATGCACATGTCCCATTGGGTTAAGCACTAGATCGCAGGCAGAGCCACACTCTGTCCTCGCATTTCATCGACGGCGCGTGCCACCGACAAATGAACTTTTCTGACCAAGGAGACAAACCAGTGAATATCCCAACAGTACCAGCTCAAAGCCGAACGACGGCTACCTGTTCGGGCCGCGCCAGGCGTGGTTCGCCTTCGCGATGACCATCGGCCTGATGCTGTTCGACTACATCGATCGCCAGGTCATCGTTTCGCTGTTCCCGTACATGAAGGCGGATTGGGGCCTGTCGGACAAGCAGCTCGGCGCCCTGGTCTCGGTCCTCTCGATCGTCCTCGCCGCCTGCGCGCTTCCGGTGTCGCTCGTCGCCGACCGCGTGAGCCGCGTCAAGAGCATCGTGGCGATGGCCACCGTGTGGAGCATCGCCTCGATCTCGTGCATGTTCACGCGCAACTACAGCACGCCTGCTGGCGGCGCGCGCCGTGGTCGGCGTCGGCGAGGCCGGTTACGGTGCAGTGGGCGCCGCACTGATTGCGACCCACTTCCCCGATCGGATGCGCAGCGCGCTGCTGGGCAGCTTCATGGCGGCCGCTTCGGTGGGCTCTGTCTTGGGCGTCGCGCTCGGCGGCGTCATCGCGGCGAGATGGGGTTGGCAGGCGGCGTTCGGCGTGGTCGGCATTCCTGGCCTCGTGCTGAGCCTGCTGTACATCAAGGTGCGCGACTACCACACGGTCAACGTCGGTACGCAAGCCCAGGGCGCCACGCGCTCAGCTGTGGGCGTCGCCCGTGCGGCCTTCGGGGCACTGAAGCGCTCGCCGACGTTGCTGTGGGTGGGCATCGGCAGCGCCTTGCAACTCATCGTCCTGTCGGCGATGTGGGCCTGGCTGCCGAGTTTCCTGAATCGGGTGCATGGGATCGCGGCTGATCAGGCAGGCATGCATGCCGCGCTCGTCGTGCTGTGCCGGCGCAGTGGGCAGCGTGGTCTGGGGCGTCGTGTGCGACAGGGCCGGAAAGCGCTATCCGCGCGCCCGGGTGCTTTCGATGGGCGTGCTGTGCCTGGTCTCGACGGCCGTCCTTGGCGCCGCGTTCGGGCTGCCGTTGCTCGGCGTGCAACTCTCCAACCAGGCGCAGTTCGCCTTGTTTGTCCTCGGCGGCTTCTTTGCGACTTGCACCGCCGGTCCTTCTGCTGCCATTGTCATGAATGTCGTCCACCCCGGCTTCCGCGCCACTGGCGCGTCGATCCTCGGGTTGCTCCAGAACCTGTTCGGCATGGCAATGGGACCGCTCATCGGCGGCGTACTGTCCGACGCTTTCGGGCTGCAGACCGCATTGGCCGTGACACCGCTGTTCGGCATCGCTGCTGCCTGGTTGCTGGTGATCGGCTCTCGTACCTACGAGCGTGATGTCGAGCGGGCCGCAAGGCCGCTTGTCGATGACGCCAGTCTGCCTGACCTGGAACTTGCAGCTTCCCGCTGAAGGGTTTCGATCACGGCATTTCTTCGAGGATTGAAGTGGAGGACTTGGCGAGGCATTCGGGGATCCCGAACAATGCCCAATCGAAGGATGACGAGATTGCCCGAATCGTCGATGCGGATGCACTGGTCTCGCGGCCGGACATGACGCTCGCGGACAAGGTCCGCTGGCTGGTGCGCGAGATGCGTCCGCTGGGCCGCTGCAGCGTCGAAGAGGTGGCGCAGCATCTTGGCGTCGATCGCCGGACGGTGCACCGGCATCTTGCGCGCAGCGGAGAAACGTTTTCGTCACTCGTGGACGAAGTGCGTGCCGAGCTTACCGAAAGCTATCTCGAAGGCAACAAAGGCCGCCCCGCCGATGTTGCCGATCTGCTCGGGTTCTCGGGGCTCAGCGCCTTCTCGCGCTGGCATAAACGCCACTTCGGCTTCACGCTGACGGAAAGGCGCAATGGCAAGTGAGCCTCGGCAGTCGGCCTGCTGGTGACATGCGTCCCAGTGCGGACGCAGGAGATCGCGGACGAGATCCCCATGGTGGTAGATCGTGACGTCGGACGTGGAGTGAGGTGGGCCGGCCAGGCTGTCCTCGATGGGGGTGACTGCCGGCGCGACCGGCGCCGTCTTGGACATGGAGGGTCATGTGGATGAACGTCCGGTCGTGCCAGCCGCGCCCCACACGTTGTTCTCGCGCCAGATGTTTTCCTTGCGCCAGTGGTCTGGCAAGCCCTGCCCGGTGGCCCGGATCACCCGCTTGAGCAGCAGCTTGAGCAGCCGCGCCTCGTTGAAGTCGAGCTCGCCCGCCGCGTCGGCCTCGGCGGACTTGCCGGCCGCCATCAACTCGATCGCATAACGACGCCCGGCTTCGGTGAAGCGGACCCGCTCGCCGTCTTCAACGAAGATCAGTTTGCGTGCGGCCAGGGTGGCGAAATGTTCGTCGCCGACGCGGTGGCCGGTGAAATCGACCATGCGGCTCAGCTCGGCCACGCTGCGTCCTTCGCCAGCGCTCAACGCCGACAGGATGTTGTAGTGAACGTCGTCGAGCCCCTGCCGCTCCACTTCGGCACGCAGCGGCATCAGCATCTGGAAGTAGGCGCGGCCGAGCAGGAAGCCAAGCCAGTCGTCGCCGAAGCTCGAGCTGGCGTCCTCGTCGTCTTCCGCCTCTTCTTCATCAGCAGGCCGTAGTTGCCGCCGTGGAAGACCAGCGGCGCGCGGCCGAAGCTGTCGAACGCCACCACCTCGCCGACGAAGATGATGTGGTCGCCGCCGTCATGGCGATACGACGTGCGGCATTCGAATCGCGCCGAGCAACCGGCGAGCAGCGGCACGTCACCGTGGCCGCGTTCGACGGCAAGGCCGGCGAAGCGGTCGATGCCGCGCTTGGCGAACTGGTTCGAGACATGCTCCTGGTCCGACGCCAGGATATGAACCGCAAAGTGCTCGGCGGCCATAAACGCCGCAGCGTTCGACGACTTGCGGTCGAGGCTCCACAGCACCATCGGCGGATCGAGCGAGACCGAGTTGAAGCTGTTGGCCGTCAGGCCGACGTCCTCGCCCTCCACGCCACGCGTGGTGACCACCGTGACGCCGGTGGTGAACGAGCCCAGGGCCTTGCGGAACTGCTTGGAATCGATGGTCGTAGTGTTGGTCATGTCGTCCTCCTTAACGCGGTTTTTGGAGTCGGCGCGCGGGCGATGGAAGCGCCCTTCCTTGCCGCTTGGGCGCGCGAGCGCTGTTTCAGGCGGATCGCGCTTGATCGGCTTGGGATCCTTGTTGTGCTCGCGGATATAGCGCATCAGCTTTCTGCCCAGGTCTTTCACCGAAGTGAAGATGCCGCGGCTGATCACGTCGCGCTGAATGCGAGAGAACCAGTTCTCGACCTGGTTCAGCCAGGAGGAGTACGTCGGCGTGAAGTGCATCTGCACATTGCGGTGTGCCGCAAGGAAGTCCTCTACTCGCTTGGTCTTGTGGCTGCTGACGTTGTCGCAGATGACGTGGATCTCACGCCGCTCGGGCTGACTGGCCACGATATCGGTCAGGAACGCCACGAACTGTTCGCTGGTGTGGCGCGGTGCGGTCTTGCCCAGCACCTCGCCAGTGGGGGGTCAATGCCGCGAACAAGCTCAGCGTGCCGTTGCGCTTGTATTCGAAGCCGTGGCTCTCGGCACGTCCGGGCGACAGTGGCAGCATCCGGTCCTTGCGATCCAGCGCCTGGATGGCGAGTCTTCTCATCGACGCAGAACACAACGGCGTGAGCCGGCGGGTTGAGGTACAGGCCGATCACGTCGGCAGCCTTCGTCTCGAAGTCCGGATCGTTGGAAACCATGTGCCGTTCCATCCGCTGCGGCCGAACGTTGTGCTTGCGCCAGATGCGCTGCACGGTCGAAACCGACACGTCGCCGAGTTCGGCCGCGAGCTTGTAGCTGCTCCAGTGCGTCGAGCCGTCCATCGGCTTGCGCTTGAGCGTGTAGCTCAGCACTCGCGCTTCCAGCTTCGCCTGCGCCTGCTTCGGCTCACGACCCGGATGCCGCGCGTACATGCCCGCGAGCCGCTCGCTGAGAAAGCGACTCGACCACCGAGAGATGAAACGCGAGTCGCACTCCAGCCTTCGCATGATCGTGTCGCGCGATTCACCGTCTTCGAGCATGAGGATCAGCTTGGCTCGCCGCGAGTCGGCCGCGCGCACCGTACGGCTACGCGTGGCCGCCAGCAATTGCTCTCTCTCGGTGTCCTTCAGATTCATCTTTCCCATGCGCCGTATCTGAACACAAATGGGGTGCTATTTCAATGACGCAGTGGACTAGTCAGGCGGGGCCGCCGCCGACGACGAACACGTCGTATTCCATCGCTTCGCGGGGGCCGTACTGCTCTTGGATTTGTTGGGGTGTCATGTCAGTGATCCTTCGCAATTCTTGTCAACACTGAAGACGTTAGAGCCTAGAGAGACTCGTTCTCCCTAGCGCCACTTGGTTGCGAAGTCCATCGCCTCGCGCTGGGTTTCGAAGAGATGCGGCTGGACACCGCGCGCGCACATCGCCTCGCCGAGCTTCATGCGCATGAACGCGCTCGTGGTGTAGCGGCTGACGGTGCGGTAGTGCTGCTCGGACAGCGACCTGACCGCCTCGGCCCAGGCCCCGATCAGTTCCTCGTCGAGCTCGAAGCCGTCATAGTTGGCCACCACGCTGACCTTCTTGCCGATCGCATTGAACCGCTCGTCCAGCGAATTGCGTACCGCGTCGACATCCTGCTGCGTGCGGATCTTGAGGCCCTCGAAATTCATGAACATCGTGTCACGACTGGCGTCGTAGGTAAAGCGGTCGGGCAGCTTGACGCTCAGCAAGGTCTCCTTGAGGCCCATCGGTTCGTCGCGGAAGATGCGCGCATCCATTTCGAGCGGGTCGTCGACGATCGGCTTGAAGTCAATCTGGGCGAGGATGTCGCGCTCGATGTCGATACCTGGCGCCACCTCGGTCAGTGCCAGACCCTGGCCGGTCAGGCGGAACACGCAGCGCTCGGTCACGTAGAGCACCGGCACCTTGCGCTCGACGGCCCGCGCAGCGCTGAAAGTGACTTGCTCAACCCGTTTGAGGAACTTCCTGGAACTGCCTTCGCTGACGATCCTCAGCTTGCCTTTCTCGACCGCAAGCTCCAGCCCGCCGGCGGTGAAGGTGCCGGCGAAGACGACCTTTCTCGCGCCCTGCGAGATGTTGATGAAGCCGCCGGCGCCGGCGAGCTTGGGCCCGAAGCGGCTGACGTTGACGTTGCCGGCTTCGTCGCACTGCGCAAGCCCCAGGCACGTGAGGTCGAGCCCGCCGCCGTCGTAGTAGTCGAACTGCCGGTCCATGTCGATCACGACATCGGCGTTGAGCGCGGTGCCGAACGCCGCTCCCGATACCGGCACGCCGCCGATCACGCCCGGCTCGGTCGTCAGGGTCATGTACTTGACGATCTTCTCTTCGTTGGCGACACCCGCGACACCTTCGGGCATGCCGACGCCGAGGTTCACGACCGCATTCGGCACCAGCTCGAACGCCGCGCGGCGGGCAATGATCTTGCGCTCGTCCATCGGCAGCACGTCCGCCTGCCCCGGCGGAACACGCGCCTCGGAAGAAAAGGCGAAGTTGTGCTGCGGCACCGCCAACGATTGCAGGTGTTGATCGGGCGGCGCCACGACGACGCAATCGACCATCGTGCCGGGAACCTTGACGCGCCGGGCGTTCAACGAACCGCCGTCGGCGACGTACTCCACCTGGGCGATGACGAGGCCGCCGTTGTTCTTCGCCGCCATCGCGATCGCCAAGGTATCGAGCGTCATCGACTCACGGTCCATGATGATGTTGCCTTCGGGGTCGGCCGCGGTGCCGCGGATCATCGCCACAGAGATCGGCGTCGCCTTGTAGAACAGCATCTCCTGGCCGCCGAGTTCCACGACGCTGACGATGTCGTCCTTCGCATGCTGGTTGATCTTGCCGCCCTCGAGCCGCGGATCGACGAAGGTGCCGAGACCGACCCTGGAGACGCGGCCCGGCATCCCGGCGGCCATGTCCCGGTACAGTTGCGAAACGACGCCGAGCGGCAGGTTGTAGGCCTCGATCTCCGCGCTCATCAGCAGCTTGCTCAACCGGGGCGCAGCGGCGAAGTGCGCGCCGACAACCCGCTTGAGCATGCCTTCGTGAGCCAGATGGTTAGCACCGCAATTCTTGTCGCTGAAGTTGCCGGTCGCCACGCCGAACAACAACGTCAACTTCCTGGGGTTGCCCGAATCGAGAAAGCGCTGCTCGAGCCCCTGCAGCAGCGCCTCGGGAACGCCATGCGAGCCGAAGCCGCCGATGCACAAGGTGTCGCCGTCGCGCACGAGCTCAACGGCCTCCTGCACCGACACGAACTTGTTTCTCATGGTGTGCCTCCTCGTATCGACTTCGGTTTGGCGGCTCGCTTGTCCTTCGCCCGGAATGCCAGGGCGGTCTCGAATGCAGCCTGGGTGAATCCCAATGCGCCATCGTGAACAGGCGATAGGGGAACTTCGGTGGCGGTGACTTGCCCGCGGGCGAAGCGCTTGTCCTTCGGGTCGATGGGAATCTGGACTTGCCCAACGACGCCTTGCCGAGTTCGCGGGCATAAGCGCCCAGGTGCCGCGCGGCCTTGGCAGGTTGCTTGACCGCAGCACCCAGCAGCGTCTGCGCAGCACCGCCGAAATCGCGCGCGCGAATGCCGATCAGCGGGTTGATGGCCAGGGTATTGCGTGTGGCAGTTTCGATAAGACGGTCCGCCGCCGGCGCGGACGCGTCGGGCGCATCGGCCGCCGCAGTCATGTCGCTCATGACTGTCTTGGTGCGAGACTTGACCCTGCGCGCCACAGAAGTCGTTGCGCGCTGGCTGGGCTTGGCAGCGCCCACGCGCGCATCAGCAAATGTGGCTTTGCCACTTTGCTCATAGGCGGCCGCCGCAAGGCGGCGGCCTTGCGGGCGCGCTCCAACCGCTGGCTTCTTGGATGTGTTTGCCTTCGTGACCATCAACGTCTCCTGCTGTGGCAACCGGTTCAGGCGCTTGGGCCCACCAGCGCAATCAGCGTCTCGGCGATGAGGGCCGGCTTGGCTTCACCTTCGATCTCGATCGTGTTGATCAGCTTGATCAGCTTGCGCCCGCCGGCCTGGTCCTTGACCTCGGCCAGTGTGATGTGGGTGCGCAAGCGCGCCCCGGCCTTGACGGGCGCCAGGAAGCGCACCTTGTCGAGCCCGTAGTTGAGCGCCGCCACGGCGTCCTTGGGCACCGCGCCGATGTTCAAGCTTGCATCGGCCAGCAGGCTCAGCGTGAGGTAGCCGTGCGCGATCGGGCCGCCGAACGGGCTTTCCTTCTTCGCCCGTTCCACATCGACGTGGATCCATTGATGGTCACCAGTGGAGCGCGCAAATTCGTTGATGCGGTCCTGGTCGATGGTCACCCATCCGGAAGTGCCGAGTTCCTTGCCGATCCACTCGGACAAAGTGGCGAAGGAGTATGTGGAAGTGGTCATGACGTTGTTCCTTCGAGTGTGGCTGTGACCCGGTCATCTCTCAGCCCAGCCAGTGCATCAGGCCCAAGGTCAGCGCGGCCAGGAAGACGGTCTCGCCGATCATCAGCGCCACCGGCTTCAGGCCGACGGTGATCAGCTCCTTCAACTGGGTCTTCATGCCGATGCCGGCGATGGAGGCCACCAGGAACCAGCGCGAAGCGTCGCTGCCGGTCTTGGCCATGTCGCCCGGCAGCCAGCCGGTGCTGTTGACGGCCACCAGCAGCGCGAAGCCGACCGCAAACCCCGGCAGCAGCGGCGGGCGCGGCCCTGGCCTCGCCGCCTGGCGCGCGAGCGCGACAGCAGACCGCGAAGACGATCACCGGCACCAGCATCGCCACGCGCATCAGCTTGACCAGGGTCGCGACGTCGCCGGTCTGCTGCGACATGCTGTAGCCGGCGCCGACCACCTGCGCCACGTCGTGGATCGTCGCGCCGAGGAACACGCCGGCCGCGCGCGGGTCCAGCCCGAGCGCCTGCGCGATCATCGGGTAGACGATCATCACCAGCGTCGACAGCGCCGACACCGATCACGGTGAACAGCGTGGCACGCTCCTTCAGCGGATGGTTCGGCAGCGCGGCCGCCAGCGCCAGCGCGGCCGAGGCGCCGCAGATCGCCGTCGCGCCGCCGCTGAGCAGGCCGAACAGGGTCTGGAAGCCCATGCAGCCTGGCCGCCAGCATCGACACCGCGATGGTCAGCACGACCGCAGCACGACGATCGCCAGCGGCTGCCAGCCCGAGCTCGGCAACCTGGCCGAACGTGATGCGCAGGCCGAGCAGCGCGACGCCGAGGCGCAGCACCGTCTCGCGGTGAACTCGATGCCCGGCCGCGCACAGGCCTTCGCCCGACAGGAAGTTCATCGCCAGCCCGAGCAGCAGCGCGAACAGCATCACCGGCGCACCGTAGTGCTCCGCCAGGAAGGTCGAGGCCGCGGCGACGACCGCGCAGGCGAGCACGCCGGGAAACAGCGTGCGCACCCGCGCCGGCCAGGCGGCGATGGTCAGGTGCTGGTCATGCTCGCCGCGATCAGGCCGTGGGCAGCTTGTGGTCCTTGAACATCTCGCGCAGCTTGTTCTTCTGCATCTTGCCGGTGGCGCCCAGCGGGATGGCGTCGACGAAGACCACGTCGTCGGGCGTCCACCACTTGGCGATCTTGCCTTCGAAGAAGCGCAGCAGCTCCTCGCGCGTGACCTCGGCGCCGGGCTTCTTCACCACCACCAGCAGCGGCCGCTCGTCCCACTTCGGGTGGCGGCACGCCGATGCAGGCGGCCATCGCCACCGCCGGGTGCGCCATCGCGATGTTCTCGAGGTCGATGGAGCCGATCCACTCGCCGCCGCGACTTGATCACGTCCTTGCTGCGGTCGGTGATCTGCATGTAGCCGTCGGCGTCGATGGTGGCCACGTCGCCGGTCGGGAACCAGCCGTCCACCAGCGGGTCGCCGCCTTCGCCCTTGAAGTAGCTCGCGATGACCCACGGGCCCGCGCACCAGCAGGTCGCCGCTGGCCTTGCCGTCCCAGGGCAGCTCCTGCGCCGTCGTCGCCGACGATCTTCATGTCGACGCCGAAGACGGCGCGGCCCTGCTTGGCCTGGACCGCGCAGCTGCTCGTCGCGGCTCAGCGTCCAGGTGCTTGGCCTTGAGCGTGCACACCGTGCCCAGCGGGCTCATCTCGGTCATGCCCCAGGCGTGCAGCACCTCCACGCCGTAGTCGCTCCTGGAAGGCGCGCATCATGGCCGGCGGGCAGGCCGAGCCGCCGATGACGGTGCGCTGCATGGTGCTGAACTGCAGGCCGTTGGCTTCGACATGCGCCAGCAGCCCCTGCCAGACGGTCGGCACGCCGGCCGAGAGCGTGACGCCTTCGGCTCTCGAACAGCTCGTACAAGCGACTTGCCGTCCAGCGCCGGGCCGGGGAACACCAGCTTGGCGCCGACCATGCAGGCGGCGTAGGGCAGGCCCCAGGCGTTGACGTGGAACATCGGCACCACCGGCAGCACGACGTCGCGCGCCGACAGTTCAGCGCGTCGGGCAGCGCCGCGGCGTAGGTATGCAGCACCGTGGAGCGGTGGCTGTACAGCGCGCCCTTGGGGTTGCCGGTGGTGCCGCAGGTGTAGCACAGCGAGCAGGCGGTGTTCTCGTCGAAGCTCGGCCAGTCGAAGTCGGTCGTGCTGCGCCGTCGAGCAGGTCTTCGTAGCACAGCAGGTTCGGCACCTTCGAGCTCGCCGGCATGTGGGCGCGGTCGGTCATCGCGACGAAGTGCCTTGATCGTCTTGCACGCGCGCGGCGATCGCCTCGACCAGCGGCAGGAAGGTCAGGTCGAAGAACAGCACCTGGTCTTCGGCATGGTCGGCGATCCAGGCGATCTGGTCGGGGTGCAGGCGCGGGTTGAGCGTGTGCAGCACCGCGCCCGAGCCCGACACCGCGTAGTACAGCTCCATGTGGCGGTAGCCGTTCCAGGCCAGCGTGGCGACGCGGTCGCCGAGCTTCACGCCCAGTGCGCGGCCAGCGCGTTGGCCATGCGGCGCGAGCGCGCGGCCAGCTCGCGGTAGGTGTAGCGGTGGATGTCGCCTTCGACGCGGCGCGAGACGATCTCGCTGTCGCCGTGGTGGCGCTCGGCGTGCATCGAGCAGCGACGAGATCAGCAGCGGCTGCTGCATCATCTGGCCGTTCATGGAGTCTCCTCGTATCTTCAGTTCAGGCTGGTGGAAGGCTGCGGGCCTTCAGTTCAGGGGGGAATGAACGTGGTGGTGGTGGAAGGCTGTGGGCATGTGGTCGAAGGACGTCGGCCGGTGCGCGCAGCGCATCGTCCATATGTCCACGGCCTGGCCGCGGCCCGGTTGGTTTGGCGGGGCGTGCAGCCCGGCGTCCCCCTGGGATTTCCGAGTCCGCACCTAAGATCTTCGGTGGACGGCCAGACGTGCGCCGCGTCTTGTTCATGGCCGCACTCGTGGCCTCGCGCCACAACCCCGTCATCAAGGTCTACCACCAACGCCTTCTGGCCGCAGGCAAACCTAAGAAGGTCACCGTCGTGGCTTGCATGCGCAAGCTGCCGACCATACTCAATGCAATTGTCAGAAGCGGAAGCCGTGGATCAGGCGCTTCATTTGGGTTGACGTTCAAGACGATTGCTTTCGTCGGGGTCGGGATTGTGGGTCGGAGGGTCGCGGGTGTCGAGCATCACGATGCCGTCCACGACGTTCACGGCGTATTTCTTGGCCTCCAGCGTCGGCACGCTCGGCTGGCAAGCGCTATCCAGGTTGAACTTCAGTCCGTGCACCGGGCAGGTGACGCGCGTGCCTTGCAGCTTGCCGTTGCTCAGCGAGCCGCCCGCGTGCGGGCAGCTGTCGTCGATGGCGTACACCGCGTCCCCGATCCTGAACACGGCCAAGTCGAGCCCGCCTTTGCAGACCCGCCGGCCGCGGCCTTCGGGCAGCGCGCTCAGTTCGATCAGAGGGATCGGCGTATTCATCAGATCACCTCCCGCCGTTCGGGCTGCTCACGAATCGGGCGCAGGAGCATCATTTCGTCTGTCCATAGTTTTCTAGTAGGGCCACAGGCCGGGAAAGGATTTGCCTGTCGGGAACGTTCTTCATGGGTACCGGAGCTCGGTTCCCCACTAGAACAGGGAGGAGTCATCAGCAGGAGCCATTCGTTGCGGGCCGGGTGAGCGCCTAGCGGCTGCCGGCCGGGCAATTCATTCCCGAGGAATTGCCGCTGGAGACGGCAGGCGCGCTGAATCGCTTTTTCGCTGAGGTCTTCCGCATCGCCCAAAGACTGCCGGCGAAAGACCAGCGCCAGCGGAATGAGCAGTGCCAGACTGGCCCAGAGGATCAGCAGCAACATGGCAATGACGTGGGGGTTGTTGAAGTTATGGGCGGCAATGACAAATGCCGCCCCCATGCTGCCCTGGCCGCAACACAGGGCCAGCAAGCGTCGTTGGTCCGCGTTGGGACCGCCCAGCCACCAGCCTGCGCCCACGGCCAGAGGCAGGTAAAGCAATAGAACCAGCAAGCCGCCGCCGTTCAAGGCCACGTCCATGAGGGCGTCCCGATAGACAAGCGGCAAGAGAATGAAACAACTCAGAGCCGCACTGATGTTGCCCAGCCGAGTGAGGGCCGGCCGCAGGCGCCCTGCCAGCGCAGGCCACCGGGCCTTAAGCAGCAGCCCCAACACCAGTGGCAGCAGCACCGTCAGCACCAGGGTGCGTGCGATTGGCATTGGACTGACGCTAAGGCCCGGCAGCAACATGGGCAGGACCAGAGGCTGATACACCAGCGTGAGGCTCATTAGTAGAACAAGCAGCCCCACCGCCCTGGCCTGATCGCCCCGCGCAAACTCGTTGAGGCGCAACAGCACAGGACTGCCTGGTGCCGTGGCGACAAGCAGCAGGGCCGCCTGCATAGGCGGCGCCAGCTGCAACCCCCAACACAAGGCCAGGGCTGCACCAGGCAACACCACAAAGTTGGCGAACAAGGCCACGGCCAGCGAGCGGCGCTGCTGCAACGCGGCGAGCACCTGGCGCGCAGACACAAGCAAGCCCACGCTGAACAAGGTGCTCAGCACGAAGATCAAGACCAGCACCTGGCTGGCAACCTCCAAATAAATGCGCATGTCAGCTACTCAGGCGGCCATCAGACTGATTCGGCCGAGAGGGTGTATGTGCGGTCGCCGAAGCCGATGCCGCGTGCCTTCAGAGCATTGGCCATGCGACGGGCCTGCGCGTTGCGCCAGGTCGCGATAGGTCTGCCGGTGCAGGTCCTCCTCGACGCGGCGCGCGACGATCTGCTGGTCGCCGTGGTGGCGTTTCGCATGCGTGAGCAGCGT
>CAWHBZ010000040.1:0-396033 GCA_963827645.1 uncultured beta proteobacterium
GTCGCAGGCCAAGGGCACCGGAGTGGTGGGCTACAGCGTGCAAATGGTGGACGATGAAAAGCACCACCTGATCGTTGCGCACGAGGTCACCAACGTGGGCAGCGATCGAGCGCAGCTGAGCAAGATGGCGCTGGCCGCGCGCCAGGCCATGGGCAAGACCAAACTGCAGGCCATTGCCGACCGCGGCTACTACAACGCCCCCGAGCTCAAGGCTTGTGACGACTCTGGGATCGCGGCTTGCGTTCCCAAACCCATGACCTCCAACGCGAAGGCCGATGGTCGCTTCGACAAGAGCGACTTCATCTACATCGCCCGCGACGACGAATACCAGTGCCCCGCTGGGCAGCGCGCCATCTACCGCTTCACGCGAGAGGAGAACGGCCTGCAGCTTCGTCGCTATTGGAGCAGTGCCTGTCCGCAATGCCCCATCAAAGCGAAGTGCACGCCGAGTCAGTACAGGCGCATCTCTCGCTGGGAACACGAAGCAGTGCTGGAGGCCGTCCAACGCCGGATGGACAAGCACCTGGAGGCGATGGGACACTGCGGCGACGCACGATCGAACTCGTGTTCGGCACACTGAAGCACTGGATGGGTTCGGCCCACTTCCTAACGCGCCGGCTAGCCAACGTGAACACCGAAATGAGCCTGCACGTGCTGGCTTACAACCTCAAGCGCTTGATCAGCATCCTTGGTATCGCCAGAACGATGAAGGCGATGCAACTGGTGGGCGCGTGAGTGCCTTGTTATGCCAAAACGGCCCATGAACGCTCGTCGGACCCTGGGACGCAGCATACGTGCCCATGCGGGTCGCTGGGGTGCGTCGGCGGCGAGTGCGTCGCTTGGACACTCAGCTCGCCAACCGCAAATTGGCTCGACTGCGTTCTCACACAGCCTCGGCCAGTAGCGGTCGGTCCGTGGTCTTTCTCAAAGCGGTCGTTCGACTTCAGTTAGCCAGCGCGTGCCCCTGGCGACCGGCGGGTATGCTCCGCGAGGGGCGATAGGACGTCCTGCCAAGGGAGGTGGATGGTGAATCTTCGCGGGTTTGGTGTCGCGCTGGCCGGACCCATGCTCGTGGGCTGCCAGGCACGTGGTGTGAATCTCGCTCGATAGTGTGCAGCCGCACGCCGTGGGCGTGGCAGTACGCCGTGCGCAGCCCGACACGATGCGCGCGGGTGAGGGCGCCAAAAGGGGATCGCATGACCACACGTCGTCGGGAATTGCTCATTGCGTTTGGAGCCGGCGCGCTCGCTTGGGCGGGCGCGGTACGCGCGCAGGCGCCGCCAATAGTCCGCCGGATAGGACTGCTCTCGGGATTCTCGCCTTCCGGTTATGCGCCTTCGTACCAGGCATTCCGGCTCGGTCTCCGCGACCTCGGGTGGGTCGAAGGAAAGAACATCAGCATCGAGTACCGCCATGCGGAGGGCAGGCACGATCGCCTCCCCGACCTCGCGGCCGATCTCGTCCGTCTCAAGGTTGACGTCATCGTCACTGCCGCCACCTCCGATGCTCTGGCTGCCCAAAGAGCTACCAAAGCTATCCCTATCGTTATGGTGGCTGCGGGTAACCCTGTTGCGAACGGGCTGGTTGAGAGCTTGGCGCGGCCCGGCGGCAACGTCACCGGGCTATCTCAAATGCTCCAGGAGGTGAGCGGGAAACGGCTGGAGTTGCTCAAGGAAGTAGTTCCCAAGCTCTCCCGCGTGGCTGTGCTCTGGAATCCAAATAGCGCTAGCGCGACACTCAATTGGAAAGAAAACCAACAACCAGCACGGCAGCTGGGAATCCAGCTTTATTCGCTGGAGGTACGGAGCCCCAACGAGTTGGACAAAGCGTTCGAAGCTGCAACCAGGGCGCGGGCTGGCGCTCTTGCCATTCTTCCGGACCCGGTGATCTCTACGAATCTAGAACGAATCGTGGACTTTGCGGCAAAGAGCCGCTTGCCGTCGATATATCAGTCGTCGGAATTCGCGGACGCTGGCGGTCTTGTGACCTATGGGCCAGACCGTGCCGACTTGTTCCGGCGCGCTGCCACCTACGTGGACAAGATCCTCAAGGGCACGAAGCCCGGCGATCTTCCAGTCGACCAGCCGACCAAGTTAGAGCTGGTGATAAACCTGAAGACAGCGAAAGCGCTCGGGATCACGATCCCGCAGTCGGTCTTGTTTCGCGCCGACAGGGTAATCGAGTAGTGGCCGCGAATGGCCGCTTTCCGGAATTGGTTGTGACCGCTTGGGTCGGAGTTCCAGTTCACAGGCAGTAGAGCGGCCTGTTGGACTCAGGCTTACGGATGAACGGCCGCTTCCGGAGGTGGGTAGCGAAGCGAAGGCCTAGGGAAACGTTGGACGACCGCTGTTGACCCGAGCCGTCGTTCAGTGGGACCGACCGCGAGCGACGGCAAATCAGTCAAGGCTGTGCGAAAACTCGGCGCGTGATGCGTTCAGCGCAACATCGACCCTCTAGATCGCGTCAGGATCGATTTTTTCGATCGCGCCAAGGGTCGAAGGACCCCCGAAATTGCGAAGTGAGCGCGTTTTCACACAGCCTCGAGTCGAAGCGGGACGCTCGGCTTCGCCTGAATCGAAATAGGCCGCCCGCTTGGCCGGAACCGGCCTCTTGCAAACGCCAGCTATCACCTCCGTTGCGGACGTTCGATGAGCGACAAAGCGGACCTGCGTCTTGCGTCTGAAAGTCGCGATCACGACGCGTCGTCGCGTGCGAACGCAACGGCGCCGATCTCGGCATCGCGCAGGGCCGCGCCCTCGGCCTGCAACTGCGCGCACGTGGCGTCGTCGAGCGAGTGCCGGGCGAGTTGCTGTGCCCGCAGCGTCGCCGCGGTTTCGTTTTGCTCGCGGGCCTCGCCGCGCGTGGCGTACAAGGCCTGCGAGTATCCGGCGAGCTGCACGGCTGCGCGCGGCCGGCCCTCGAGGGCCGCCAGCAGCGCCAGATAGGCCGCTGCAGCGTGCTGCAGCTCGAACGCGCCAGCATGCGCCCACGCCTGCTGCGCCACCGGGCGTGCCCGCGCCGCGTCGTCCTGCGCGAGCAGTGCGGCCAGCAGGTTGATGCACGCAAAGGACAGGCTGTACTCGTGGCGCGTGCCGCGCAGCGATTCGACCAGTTCGGCGCCGAGATCCGCCGCGGCCTTTGCGTGGCCCGCCGCGAGCTCGGCGTCGATCAGGTTGCCGGTGGCGATCGACGCGTGGCTGCCGCGGGCACGGTCGAGCGCGAGCAGGCGATGCCCGCGGCGCAACGCCTCGGCGGTATCGCCACCCATGCGGGCGACCCACTGCACCGCCTCGGCGCCCCATAACAACCGGTGCGGTGGCCACGCCGGGTCCTCGAGCGGTTGCAGCTCGTCCAGCAACGATCGCGCCGCCGCAAGGTCGTCGGCCTGCGCGGCCGCGCTCGCGGCCCGGGCCAGCGCGTGGTAGAGCGCGAAGCGGTCGGCCTGTGCGGGGTCGAGGCGGCGCGCCAGGGCCAGCGCCCGGTCGGCAGCGACCCGGCCGCGTGCCTTTTGCGGATCGGCGAGCACGCAGTTCAGTTCGATCCACGCCTTCATCTGCAGCGACTGCGGCAGGCGCTCGTGAATGCAGGCCTCGACGGCGTCGGCCAGCGCCACACGCTCGTCGTGCAGAGACGGCGGCAGCGCGCGCAGCATCGTCGTGCCGATGCGCAGTTCGAGCTCGCTGTCGCCCGCCGCGTGGGCCCAATGCAGCGCCTCGCGCGCGTTGTCGAAGTCCGGTGCGCGCTGCTGCAGCCAGTCGTCGACACCGATGCGCCCGCTGAAGTATTCGTCGTATGCGGTATCGAGGACTTCGGCAACCGCCAGAGCGTGGCGGCGCTGCAGCCCGGCGCGCTCGCCGGCGTTGTCCAGGCACTGCAGCGCGAACGCGCGCGGTGTCTCGAGCAGACGGTAGCGCGGCTCGCTGTGGCGATCACCGTCGCCCTGCGGCAGCGCCACGACCAGCGAGCGGTCGACCAGCCTGTCCAGTGCGTCGAGCACCGCCCAGAGGTCGTCGGCGTCGTCGACGAGCAGCGCCTCGATCAACTTGAGCGACGCGCTGCCGGCCAGCACACCCAGGCGCCGGAACACCCGCTGCTCGCGCCCGTCGAGCAAGCCGTGGCTCCACTCGAGCGTGGCGTGCAACGTGCGCTGGCGTTCGGGCGCGGCGCGGTTGCGCCCATGGGTGAGCAGGGCGAAGCGGTCGCGCATCGAGGCGAGCAGGCGTGCCACGCCGAGCAGCGGCGCGCGCGCGGCGGCCAGCTCGATCGCCAGCGGCAGGCCGTCGAGCGCGTGGCACAGCTCGATCACCGCGGCGGCGTTGGCGCCGTCGAGCGCGAAATGGCGGTCGAAGGCGCGCACCCGCTCGACGAAGAGCGCCACCGATCCGAAGCGCAGCGCCTCCACGGCCGGCAGCCCGCGATCGGGCAGCGCCAGCGGGTGAATCCTCAGCACCTGCTCGGCAGCAAGGTGCAGCGGGGCCTGGCTGGTGACGAGCAGGCGCAGACCCGGCGCCGCGGCGTGAAGCGCATGGCACAGCGTGGCCACGTCGGCGAGCAGGTGCTCGGCGTTGTCCAGCGCGAGCAGCATCGTCAGCGGCCCCGCCGCAGCGACCAGCGCGGCCGTGGCGTCGCCTGAGCCGCCGTCGATGCCCAAGGCGGCGGCCACCGCGCCGGGCAACGCCTGGGCATCGGCAACGCCTCCGAGCTCGACCCAGCAGACGCCGTGGGTGTAGGAGTCCCGACGAGTCGCCAACAGGTGCTGCGTCAGCAGTGACTTGCCCACGCCGCCGGCGCCCACCACGCTGACGAGCCGGTGGCGCTCGACGATCGCTTCGAGCGCTGCGAGCTCGCTCGCGCGGCCGAGCAGGGCCGGCAGCTCGACCGGCAGGTTGGTGCGCAACGCCGGCACGGCTGGCGAGGCGGCGGGCACCGTCGCGGGCACCTCGTCAGCGACCGGCCCCGCCGCGAGCCGCGCGACGAAGCGGTAGCCGCGCCCGGGGATGGTGGCGATGACGGCCTCGCCGAGCAGCTTGCGCAGCGCGCTGACCTGCGCCGCCAGGTTGTTCTCCTGGACGACGAGGCCCGGCCAGACCAACTCCATCAGCGTTGCCTTGTCGACCAGGCGGCCCGGTCGCTCGGCCAGTGCCGCCAGCACGTCGAACGCGCGCGCGCCCAGCGTCGCGGCGCGGCCGTCCACCAGCAGGCGACGCTCGTGGCGCTGCAGTTCGAAGCTCCCGAAGCGCAGCGGTGCGTCGGTGGCCGGGTGGTCCATGGCGGCGGCGAGCTTAACGCTTTCAGGATTTTGGAGAACGTTTCACAGCCGCTTCAAGACGCGCCGCGGCACGCCGGCCGACAGTCTCGTCCACGCGCTGACTTTCAGGCGCGCTCGATCGACACAGGAGATGAATTCGATGAATCTGAGGCCTCGCTTGTTGCTCACGGCGATTTTCTTGTTTGGGCTGGCCACGACCGCCGCGACGTTGGCCGCGATCGGGCACATCACCGAAGCCGCTGCGCCGGCCCATCCTGCGGGCGCTCGCCTGCGCGAGGCGCCTGCGCTGGCGCCGCCGTCCCAGGTCCATTCGCTGTTCCTCGCCCGCCGTTACGCCGAGGCGTACGGACGCTACGCCGCCCTGGCCGATGCCGGTGACCCCGCGGCGGCGTCTATGGCGCTGACGATGGTCGTGCACGGCCCGGCTCTGTTCGGTTCGGACTGGTCGGCCACGAGCGATCAGTTGCAACGCTGGACAGCGCTAGCCCGGCAGTTTGCTGAGCAGCGCGAGGGTTCGATCGCCGCATTGGACCGCGCCGAGTGAGCGCAAGAAGAAAGGAGTCCCCATGAACACGCTGACCCGCAAGTTCTTCGCCGCCTCGATCGCCGCGTTGTGCGCGCTCGCACCGGCCGCATCCCGCGCCGACCAGGTGGCGCGGGTGGTGGCTGACTACACCGTCTTCCTCGATCCGCCGACCGGCTTCGTTTTCGTCAAATTGCCGGCGGGCTGGACGTTCGTCGGCAAGGTGGAGCCGAGCGATGTCGCGCGCGCCCCAGGCCAGGTGGTCACGGCCATGCTCGTGGACGCCGACGAAAGCGTCGCGACGAACGCCGTGCAAGCGAGCCGTGATCAAGCAGCCGCAGCTCGAACGGGTCGCCGCCGGTAGGCGCCGAGGATGCGATGTTGTTTCGCGTAGCCATGGTGGCGCCGCTCACGGCCTTGATCTTCGCCGCGCCCCATGCGGGCGCCGCCGACCCGGACCAGACAGCGCAACGCGAGCGCGGCTGGAACGCGTTGCGCGCGATGGACTGTGCACGCTGTCACGGCCGCGACCACGACGGCTGGGCGGCGCCATCGCTGATCGCCGGCGTGCGCGACGGGTCGCGCGAACGATTCGACCGCTGGGTGCTCGACGGCGATATCGGGCGTGGCATGCCGGGTTACCGCAGCCAGCCGCTGGTGGTGGCCGAACTCGATGCGATCTACGCCTACCTGCTTGCCCGCGCGCGAGGCGACATCGGGACCCAAAGCCGACGTTGAACTCAGTCAGTCGAGTGGCCCAAGCCGGCCGTCCGGGCGCCAGATGCGCCTGCCAGGTCACGGCTTGATGCCGGTGACCGCGTTGGCCCGTGCGCTCAGGCTGAGCGGGCCATCACCCGCCTGCAGTCTGCGGCGCACGTTGTCCTTCAACAATGCGCGACGGTCCGCCGACATGGCTTCGAACAGTGGTCGGAGCGTGTTGCTGCTCACGCCACTGTTCCAGTAGTCATCGAAGCTGTCGAAGCGGCGCTGCACGGTGATCGCACACGTGCGTACCTGATGCAGTCCAGCCTGCTGCCACAGCGCTGTGGACGCATCGAGGGTGGACGCGCCGACGCTGGGCGGCAAGCGCGGCGGGATGCCGAATTCGCGCATCTCGGCGCCGATGTCGGCCAGGGGGAAGCCGCCTCCCAGGATGTCCCAGTGGTAGGCCGCGACGATGCCTCCCGAGCGAACTGCGCGGTGCATTTCCGCTACGCCCACGGCGGGTTCGGGCACGAAGAACAGCACCAGCGCCATGACGGCAGCGTCGCTCGCGCCATCGGCCACCGGCAGCTTCATGGCGTCGGCCTCGGCCCATCTCACGGGCGCGCCGGGTGGCAGGCGATGGCGGGCATAGTCCAGTTGGCCGGGTGACGGATCGAAGGCCTGCACGTCGGAAGGCCGGCAGCGTTGGACCAGCAATTCGGTGAATGCGCCGTTGCCGCAGCCGACGTCGATCCAGCGAGCCTCGTCCGATACGTTGATCCAGTCGAGGAAGCGCTCGCCGACGAGCCGGCTCCAACGACCCATCATGAGTTCGTAGCTGGCACCGTCATCGAAGCGGATGGTTTCGTCGGCCACTCGGTCTCCAAAGGGGTGGAACGACGATTGTCGGGCTACTCCAGCTACGGCGGCCGGAGGTTGGCCAGGGACCGCATGGCCACACTCGCTCAACGAGCCCCAGTCTCACAGATGGAGCGTCTGCACCGGTTCATCCCACCAGCGGTTGTCGCGACCGTTTGCGTACTTGACGGGCGCGGCCACGAGCTCGTCCGGTGTCGCGTTGTCCAGCGATGCGAGTTGGATCGAGACGTGGGGACCACCGACTTGCTCGACGTGGCCGCGACCAAAGGAACGTATCCCGCAGTGGCGGCAAAACAGATGGTGCGTGCTCTTGGTGCCGAACTGGTAGTCGCTGAGAGCTTCCTCGCCGGCCAGCAAGCGAAAGGCTTCCGGCTTGATGATGGCCGACCAGCTGCGACCCTTGGTGCAGATCGAGCAGTTGCATTTGCCGGTTCCGGCGCTCAGATCGATGTCCGCTTCGAAGCGAACCGCACCGCAGTGGCAACTGCCTGTGTATGTCTTCAGCATGGTTGCATGCTCCTTCTGATGCATGACGCGAACGCATCAAGTCGTTGCGCGAACCAGCCCTTCCACCTTCCTGGCGACGTCGCGGCTCACCAGCTGCTGCAGCGCGAGCCGCAGGTCGGGATGCTTGTCGATGAACAGGTGCAGACTGGCCATCGGCCAGCTCAGGTAACGACCGGCTTCGCAGAAGTGCGCGTCAACCGGCGATGGCTCGCCCACCAGCGCCATCGTGGTGCCGACCACCTGGCCCGGCGGGATCGTGCCGACGAGCTTTTGTCCGTGCGTGACCTCCACCTTGCCGGCCACCGCCACCGCGAGCGACGCCACGCGCTCGCCTTGCTTGAGCAACTGATCGCCCGGCGCGGCGTCTTTCCATTCACCGACCATCGCGAGCGACAGGAACTCGCGCGGCCGCAGAGAGGCTGAATGAGAGATCGTAGAGCTTCTGCTCCTCGGGCCCCAGCACCACCGGCCGGCGCTCGGCGTAGATGCGCGCGATCTGCACCAGGTTGATCGCAGCGAACACCGAGCCCCAGAGCACCGGTGGCCACAGGATCTGCGGCTGCCACAGGTAGTACGGCATGATGATGAACGCGGCGCCGACCGCGAACCAGCGCAGCCACAGCATGTCGCGAACCGAGTACGACACCAGCAGCAGCAGGTTCGATGCGTGCGCGAGGTAGTCAGCAGCTTGAAGCGTCATGATTCTCCTATCACCTGTGCGCGGTTGTTCCGCCCGCGCCAAGGATGCTGCGCAGCAATCCGCGATCCTGCGACCCCGCTTCGGGTCGAAAGTGATCGTAACGATCGTGTGTGCGCCGGCGTCAGAACCAGGTCTCGAGTTGAAGACCCCAACTGGTGCCGCGCGTGCGGCCATCGCCGAGCCCGGTCAATCCATCGGGTCCTGCGGCGGCGTTGGCCGCGTCGTTCCAGTGGGCTGCGGTCACATACAGCCGCAGTTCGGGCCGGTCCCAGAAGCCGGGGCCCGTCGACCAGGTGGGCGCGAAGGTCAGCTTGGCGAGTCGCTGCGTGCCCGATCCGTCGGGGCGCTTCTCCATATAGCCCGATTCGGCCACCAGCTTGACGTGCGGCGTCACGGCATACGACACGCGGCCGCCGATCGACAACTCGGCGTACCGTGCAGCGACGCCATTTGGCACGTCCTGGTCATGGCGGCCGAACAGCGCGACCACCTGCCCGCCGAGTGCGCCTGATTGCCACGTCAGACTCTCGACCAGGCGCCATTGCCTGACGTGCGGGCTGGCCGTCATGGTCCCGAAGTTGGCGTCCAGACCGGCCGACCCTTGCGCGACCTGCAGCCACGCGGTGTGGCGGCCTCCGATGGCGTCCCACGCGCGGTCGTGCTGCACGCTCAGCCCGAAGCCGCTGGTGCCGCGCACGCCGCTGGTGGTGTCGTCGCGACCGCGCGTGAATGCGGTGGTGACGCGCAGCGTGCCCGCCTCGCCGAGTGCGATCGCGCGCAGGTCGATGTTGAGGCGGCGGCCCGCGCGGTCCGCCGGGGTGGCCTGCGGGGCCGCGCCGGCGTCCAGCTCGCTCCCGAAGTACGCGACACCGAGCTTGGCGCCGGCCAGCGCGATCTCGTCGGCGCCCAGGCCAGCGCCGTCCATGCGCACGAACCAGGTGTCGAGGATGTGCACACCGGAGCGGCCGTGGAAGCGCTTGCCGAGCCACAGCTTGAGATCGCCGGTGCCGCCGACGCCGATGCTCTCGACGTAGGCCTGTTCGAGTTGTGTGCTCCAGGCCGCGTCGCCTCGGCCCGGATGCTGCAGGTTGACCATCGCCATCGCGCGGTGGGTCGCGCCGTGCGCGCTGAAGGCATGCGCCAGGCCGAACTCGCCGTAGAAGTCACACTCGTTGCCGAGCCGATAGTGCCCGCCGGAGATCGCCAGGTCGTAGCAGGTGCGCTCTGGTTCGTCGGCCTTGCCGGAGCCCACGCGCAAGTAGCCCTCGGGCTCGAGCGCGCACGCGGGCAGGCTGGACAGCGCGCACAGCGCGCGCACCGCGACGTCGCGGAGCAACCGACTGGATCCTCGTTGAACGTGCCGCACCAGACCCCCGCCCATTCTGGCCGGCTGCAATGGACTGGAACCTTGTCGTGGAGTTGGGTTGAGTTACCGCTTGTGAGGCCACCGGCAAAGGCCGCTCTGGGCCGAAACGGCCGGCAACGGCAAGCCGGCCCGCCCGGACGGACTGGAGCGACACTAGCGGCGTTTCCGCCGCACCGATCGACCGCATTCGTCACCTCGAGGACATCATGGCCCAGCACGAACACACCTATCGCGTGCAAGTCGAGTGGAGCGGCAACCGCGGCACCGGCACATCGAGCTATCGCGACTACGGGCGCGAGCACGTCATCCGCGTGGCGGGCAAGCCCGACATCGCCGGCTCGTCGGACGCAGCGTTCCGCGGCAACGCCGATCGCTGGAATCCGGAAGATCTGCTGGTGGCCGCCGCATCGACCTGCCACCAGCTGTGGTACCTGCACCTGTGCGCCGATGCCGGCATCGCGGTGCAGCGCTACGTCGACCATGCGGTCGGCACGATGGTCGACACCGACAGCGGCCACTTCACGCGCATCGTGCTGCATCCGCACGTGGTGATCCGCGCCGGCGACGACGGCGAGCTCGCCGCGCAGCTGCACCACCAGGCGCATGCCAAGTGCTACGTCGCCAACTCGGTGAACTTTCCCATCGACTGCGAGCCGGTGATCGAACACGCGGCCGGATGAGCCCCCGCCCGGCCGCTCCGAAGGGGGCTCGCACCGCAGTGCGAAGCACGGAGGTTACGCAATGAGCGCCGTGCGTCAGCGCTCCCACCAGGGCGCTGGATGCGAACGGCGCGTCGGCGTCGACCCACTCGCCGATGCGCGGCGTGACCACCTCGACCTGATTGGCGCGCGCGGCCGCCAGCGTGCGGCGGATCGGCTCGTCCCAGGCGTGGAACGCGAGGTTGAAGGTGGCCCAGTGCTCCGGAAACAGCCGGCGTGCGCGCACGTCGCGCGCCGCGCGCACGGCGTCTTCGGCGCTCATGTGGATGTCGAGCCACGGCGCGCCCGGGCCGTAGGCACCGACCTTGACGAACGCGAGGTCGAACGGGCCGTACTGCTCGCCGATCTTGCGAAAGTGGTCCGAGTAGCCGCTGTCGCCGCTGACGTAGAAGCGGTGGCGCGCCCCGATCACCGCCCACGAGGTCCACAGCGTCGCGTTTTGATCGCCGAGGCGGCGCCCCGAGTAGTGGCGGCACGGCGTCGAGACGATGCGCACGCCGCCGAGCGTCTGCTCCTGGCCCCACTCGAGCTCGCGGATGCGCTGCGGCGCCACGCCCCAGCGCTCGAGGTGCGCGCCGATGCCCAGCGGCACGAAGAACACCGTCCCGCGCTGTGCCAGGTCTTGCACCGTGCGCATGTCGAGGTGGTCGTAGTGGTCGTGGGTGATCAGCACGGCGTCGATCTTCGGTAGATCGGCGAGGGCAATCGGAGGAGGATGAAAACGCTTCGGCCCGAAGTCGAACGGCGACGCGTAGTCCGAGAACACCGGATCGATCAGCAAACGCACGCCGTCGATCTGCGCATACAGGCTGGCGTGGCCGATCCAGAACGCGCGCAGCCCTGGGTTCGGCGGCGCGTCCAGGCTGGCCGGCGCCACCCGCACCACGGGAATCGGCGCCTGCGGCTCGCGCACTTCGTCGCCGAAGAACGTGCCCTTGAAGAGCACCCACGCGTAGCCCCAGGTGTAGGCCGCCGGCGGCAGCGGGTTGACGAAGGCGCCGTCGCGGTAGTGCGGGTTGGCGCGCGCGCGGGCCAGGCGCTCGCCGGTGAGCTCGCCGCCGAACGGCGGCAGCGACAACACCAGCGGCGTAGCGATCGCGACCACGGCGATCAGCACGATCACCGCGATGCCGATGAACCGCCAGACGCGGCGCTTGCTCATCCGGCGCTGCGGTCAGCGAGCCCGCTCGGCACCGGACATTTGGCCCCTCGTCGCATTCGCCCTCAACTCTTGTGGTGCACCGGCGCGAGAGCGTACACCGGCGTCGGGATGTTCTCCATCCGCGCCTTCAGCTGCAGCGCCAGGCACAACGAGTAGTGGCGGTTCTGGTGCAGGTTGCCGCCTTGCATCCACAGGTTGGGCACCTGCGTGGGCTTCCACATGTTGCGCAACTCGCCTTCCCACGGGCCCGGATCCTTGCTGGTGCCCGAGCCCAGGCCCCAGCACTTGCCCACCTTGTCGGCGGTGGCCTGGTCGATCAGCTGCGCGACCCAGCCGTTCATCGAGCCGTAGCCGGTGGCCCAGACGAGGAGGTCGGCCTTCAGCTCGCTGCCGTCGCGCATCGCGAGGCCGCTGCCGGTGACGCGCTCGATCGCGCCGTTCTTCAGCTTGACGCTGCCGTTGGCCACGAGTTCGCTGGCGCCGACGTCGATGTAGTAGCCCGAGCCGCGGCGCAGGTACTTCATGAACAGACCCGACTCATCGTCGCCGAAGTCGAGCTGGAAGCCCGCTTTCTCGAGGCGCGAATAGAACTCGGCGTCGCGCTCCTTCATCTGCTGGTACACCGGCACCTGCAGCGGCGGCAGCGCCTTGTACGGCAGCGACGCGAAGATCAAGTCCGCGGTGGCCGTGTCGATGCCCGACCTGACCGCGGACTCGGAATACAAGCCGCCGAGCGCGAGATCCATCAGCGAGTCGCTGCGCGCCACGTGCGTGGTCGAGCGCTGCACCATCGTGACCTCGGCGCCGTGCTCCCACAAGTCGGCGCAGATGTCGTGGGCCGAGTTGTTGGAGCCGACCACCACCGCGCGTTTGCCACGCCACTCTTCGCCGCTCTTGTACTGGCTGGAGTGCACCTGCGTGCCCTTGAAGCTGCTCATGCCCGGGTAGTCGGCCAAGTTGGGCACCGCACTCATGCCGGTGGCGAACACCAGGTGCTTGGGTTTGAGCGTCACGCTCTCGCCCTTGTGCTGCACGGTGACTTGCCATTCCTGCTGAGCAGCGTCCCAGCGCGCGCTCTTGCATTCGGTGCCGCCCCAGTAGTTGAGCTCCATCAGCCTGGCGTAGCTCTCGAGCCAGTCACCGATCTTGTCTTTCGGGCTGAACACCGGCCAGTCGTCGGGGAACGGCATGTACGGCAGGTGGTCGTACCACACCGGGTCGTGCAGACACAGGCTCTTGTAGCGGTTGCGCCAGCTGTCGCCGGGCCGCGGGTTCTTCTCGACGATGACCGCCGGCACACCGAGCTTCTTCAGACGCGCGCCGAGAATGATGCCGGCCTGTCCGCCGCCGATCACCACCGCGTACGGCTGCTTGGCGAAGCCGAGCGTGCGCTCTTCGTCCTGACGCGCTTCGAGCCAGCTCTTGCGATCTTTGTACGCGCCGTGTTCGACGCCCTTGGCACGGTTCTCGCGTTTCTTTTCCTCGAAGCCTTTGAGCTCTTGCAGCGTGGTGAGCAAGGTCCACGCCTTGCCGCCGATCAACCGCAGGTGGCCGCGACCGCGGCCGGTGGCCGTCTCGAACGTGAACCAGCCTTCGGTGACGCCGCCGGCCTCGCTGCCTTCGCCCTGGATCGCGAAGCTCGTCGGTTGAGCGCCCGGCATCGTCGCCTCGAGCATCGCCTGGATCTGCTGCGGGCCTTCGGCGGTCTTCAAGTTCCAGGTGAACGACACCAGGTCGCGCCAATACGAGTCGTCGCCGAACATCGACGTGGCCTTGGCGAACTCGCCGCGGGCGACCGCGGCGCCGAAATCGGCCAGCCACAACGAAACCTGTGCGGTGGGCGTGCTCATGGGCTTGTCTCCTGCAGTGCCGGCCGCTCGCAGCCGGACGCGCACTCTAAGCCGGCCCGCGACGCGGCGCCATGCCCATGGGCGCGGGGCGGACACTTCGCGCGGCGGAGTCCTACGCCCGATCGTGCCGCTGGCCCACAACGCGCCGCACCGGTGGCGGCTATGGTGCAGGCGATCCATCCAACCAAGGAGCACGACATGGGCAAATACGTCATTGCCTGGTTTCTCGGTGTACCCGCCGTGGTGCTGGTGCTCGCGTGGCTGGTCTTCAATTGACCGGGACGCGCACAAGAGCTAGGGTGATCGGCGACACAGGCTCGTGCATTCGCGCGAGCAGGAATCGTCGCCATGCCGTCTTCATCGCCGGACGATCGCTGGGAGCGAGGTGATCCGTACGAGCGCTACATCGGGCGCTGGAGCCGCCTCGTGGCGCCGCGCTTCGTGTCGTGGCTCGGGATGCCTGCTGACCTGCGTTGGCTCGATGTCGGCTGCGGCACCGGCGCGCTGACTGCCACCATCCTCGATCACGCCGCACCGGCGTCGCTGACTGGTGTGGAGCCGTCGGAGGGTTTCCTGGCCACCGCGGCACAGCGCCTTGGTGACCGCGCCGTATTGCATCGCGGCAGCGCGAACGCCATTCCGCTGCCCGACGCGGCAGTCGACGTCACCGTGTCGGGCCTGGTGCTCAACTTCGTGCCCGACGCGGCGGCCGCGCTGGCGCAGATGAGGCGGGTCACGGTGCACGGCGGCGCGATCGCCGGCTATGTGTGGGACTACGCGGGCGGCATGCAGTTGATTCGCCATTTCTGGGATGCCGCGATGGCGCTCGATGCGAAGGCCTCAGCGCTCGACGAGGCCCAGCGTTTTCCGCTGTGTCGGCCCGACGCGTTGGCGGCCCTGTTCACGCGTGCCGGGCTCGAGCGGGTCGAGGTCGGCCCGATCACGGTCGATACACGTTTCGGCGACTTCGACGACTATTGGTCACCGTTCCTCGGCGGCCAGGGCCCCGCGCCGGCCTATGCAATGGCGCTCGACGAGGCCGCGCGCACGCGCTTGCGCGAGCGCCTGCGTGCGCAGCTGCCGATCGCTGCCGATGGCTCGATCGCACTGGTGGCGCAGGCCTGGGCCGTGAAGGCCGTGTCACCGGGGCCGGCGTGACGTTGCTGTGCAAATGCCCCTTTCACAAACGTTTGTAGTTGGCATTTCATTTCAGAGGTCTAAGCTCGTGAGTCGCCTGGATCCAGGAGGCCCGCATGAACGACTCGCCGAGACCCGTGCTTTTCATCCATGGCCTGTGGCTGCACGCCAGCAGTTGGGCGCCATGGGTCGACGTGTTTCGCAACAGCGGCTACGAGCCAGTGGCACCCGGCTGGCCCGGCGAGGGCAACACGGTGGCCGAGGCGCGCGCCCAGCACGACCGCGTGGCCAACAAGGGCGTCAACGAGCTGGTCTCGTTCTTCGGCGCCATTGCCAAGGAGCTGCCGGCTCCGCCGATCCTGATCGGCCACTCGTTCGGTGGCCTGATCGCCGAGCGCTTGCTCAGCGACGGCATCGGACGCGCCGCGGTGGCGATCGACCCGGCGCAGATCAAGGGCGTGCTGCCGCTGCCGCTGGCGCAACTGCGCGCCTCGCTGCCGGTGCTGGCCAACCCGCTGAACATCAACAAGGCGATTGCGCTGACGAAGTCGGAGTTTCGATTCGCCTTCGGCAACGCGATCCCTGTGGAAGAGTCCGATGTGTTGTTCGACCAGTGGACCATTCCGTCGCCGGCGCGGCCGCTGTTCGAAGCGGCGCTGGCCAACTTCAACCCCAACGCGGCGACCAAGGTCGACACCGCCAACAGCACGCGCGGACCATTGCTGCTGATCTCGGGCACCGCCGACCATGCGGTGCCCGACGTCACCACGCAGGCGACGTTCAAGCTGTACCGCCACTCGCTGGCGGTGACCGAGATCAAGCAGTTCGAGGGCCGCGGCCACTCGCTCATCATCGACCACGGCTGGCCCGACGTGGCGCGCGCAGTGTTGGCGTGGTTGAAGGAAAAGGGCTTGTGAGCGAAGGCCGGCGCACAGCCGGCCTTGGGTCAGCTGCGTGAGGCCGGCAACGGGGCCGCGCTGTCGGGCACCGGCGCTGCGGGCTCGCCGTCTCCCGAACGCGCCACCTCCTGCGCGTGGCGCTGGCGCAGCACCACCCGATCGCCCGGCGTCTTGTCGAGCAGCAGGCGCGTGACGTCGGGGCGGGCGTAGTGCCCTGCGGGGTCGGCCGCCGCCTTGGCGAGCGAAATCATGCCGAGGTCGATGTCGGCGTAGACCAGGCCTTCAGTCTTCTCGGGCAGCGGCTCGTGCATCAGCTGGCCGTCGGGCGCGTAGATCGCCGCGAAGCCGCCGCCTTCGAGCAGCAGTTGCTTCTTCATCGGGTCGTCGCCGCACAGCAAGCCGATCATGTCCTTGCTGACCGTGGCGCACGGCGCGATCACGAAGCACTGGCCTTCGACCGCGTAGATGCGGCTGGCCGCGTTGTTGACCTCGGGGCCGAGCGCGTAGGCGCCGCCGCGGTACAGCGAGAAGCTCGGCCACGATGCGATGTGCACCTGTTCGTCCTGTGCATACATCGCGTACTTCGACAGCGGCTGCAGATGCTCCCAGCAGCACAGCGCGCCGACTCTGCCAAGCGCGGTGTCGTGCACCGCGAGGTCGCTGCCGTCGCCCTCGCCGAACACGGTGCGCTCCACGTGCGTGGGCTTGAGCTTGCGTCGCTGCGCCACGGTGGCGCCGTCGGCGTCGATGATCCACTGCCCCATGTAGAGGCTGCCGCCGCGCTTTTCGCTGTGTCCCATCACCACCATGATGCGGTGCTCCTTGGCCGCCTGGCTGATGCGCTCGGCCTCGCGCGAGCCGTAGACCAGCGAGTTGTCGTGGTAGCGCTGGATGAACTGCATGCCCCAGGCCGGCGAGTCGAGCCAGATGAACCACGGGTAGCCCGGCAGCCAGGTTTCGGGAAACGCCACCAGCCTGGCGCCTTGCTTGGCGGCTTGCCCGATCAGCTGGATCGCCTTGTCGATCGAGGCGTCGAGGTCCAGGAACATCGGCGCCGCCTGCACAGCGGCGACTTTGTATTTCGGGTGCGGGGTGGTCACGAGTGGGCTCCTCGAAGGCTCGGGCGAAACGGATCGCACGATGCTAGGCAGCGCCGTCGTGCCCGGCTTGTCTGCGTGTGGCGCGGCTCTTGATCCAGCGTGGCAGCCGCTCCCGCTTGCGCACGCTGGCCCCGCGCCTTAAGGTGCGGGGCCATGTCGCAATTGCTCACCACCGCCGCCGTCGAGCCGGCCCGCCAGCTCGCCTACTGGACCGAGATGGTGTGCGACACCTACGTGCAGCTCGACTGCGACGCCGCCGCCGACGCGCGCACGATCGAGGGCGAGATCGCGGTCGACCAGCTCGCCACGCTGCAACTGTCGCGCGTGACCGCCACCGCGCAGCACGTGCGGCGCACGCCGGCGCGCATCGCGCGGGCGTGCGAGGACTATTTCCTGGTCAGCATCCAGGCGCACGGCACGGGGGCGGTGGTGCAGGACGGCCGCCATGCCAGGCTGGCGCCGGGCGACTTCGCGTTGTACGACAGCACGCGCCCGTACGAGTTGCACTTCGACGGGCCGTTCCAGCAATACGTGCTCAAGCTGCCGGGTCCGACCTTGCGCACCGCGCTGCGCGACACACACCGTCTCACCGCCACGTCGGTGAGCGGCGCACGCGGCGCCGGCCACCTGATGATCGGCATGATCCGCACGCTGGCGGCTGACATCGATACGCTGGCGCCCGAGTCGGCGGTGGCGGTGGCCGACAGCGTGACGCAGATCCTGATCGCCGGGCTGTCGGCGCTGCCGGCGGCGCATCGACCGGCGTTGTCCAGCCTGACCGCGCTGCACCGCGAGCAGATCAAGGCCTGCGTGCGCGCGCGGCTGCGCGAGCCGGGCCTGAGCGTGGCTGCCATCGCCACGCAACTGCGGCTGTCGCCGAGCACGCTGCACCGCGCGTGGGCCGGCGAGCCGTGTTCGCTGGCCGACTGGATCTGGGCGCAGCGGCTCGATGCCGCGCGGCGCGACCTGTGCGACCCGGCGCTCGCCGCACGCAGCGTCAGCGAGATCGCCTTTTCATGGGGCTTCAACGACGCCGCGCACTTCAGCCGCGCGTTTCGGGCGCGTTTCGGCTGCGCGCCGAGCGAATTGCGCACAGGGCCACGCTGAGGGTTCGGGTCGCAGCAGGCGGCGGCCTCAGCCCGGAATACGCACCGGCAGCTGCGAGAACCCGCGCACGAAGGTCGAGCGCACGCGCACCGGCGCGCCGACGACCTCGATCACCGGGAAGCGCTTCAGGATCTCTTCCCACAGGATGCGCAGTTGCAGCTCGGCCAGGCGGTTGCCCACGCAGCGGTGGATGCCGAAGCCGAACGACAAGTGCTGGCGCGGCCGTGCGCGGTCGACGATGAAGCGGTGCGCGTCGTCGATGGCGCTTTCGTCGCGGTTGCCCGACAGGTACCACATCGCAACCTTGTCGCCGGCCTTGATCCGCTTGCCGCCGAGTTCGGTGTCGGCCACCGCGGTGCGCCGCATGTGGGCCAGCGGCGTCTGCCAGCGCACGATCTCGGGCACCAGGCTCTGGATCAGATCCGGGTTGGCGCGCAACTTGGCCCACTGATCGGGGTGGTCGTGCAGCGCCAGCAGCCCGCCGGTCATCGAGTTGCGCGTGGTGTCGTTGCCGCCGACGATCAGCAGCACCAGGTTGCCCATGTATTCGAGCGGGCTCATGTTGCGGGTGGACGGGCCGTGCGCGAGCATCGACACCAGGTCGGTCTTCGGTGGCGCGTTGACCCGCTCGTTCCACAGCCGGGTGAAGTACTCGAGCATCTTGCCGAGTTCGGCCATGCGTTCGTGCGGCTCCAGCGCGTTGGGGTTGATGGCCTTGTTCATCGTGGCCACGTCGGACCACCAGGTGAGCAGCCGCCGGTCTTGCAGCGGGAAGTCGAACAGCGTGGCCAGCATCAGCGTGGTCAGCTCGATCGACACCTTGTCGACCCAGTCGAAGGTCTCGTTGCGCGGCAGGCTGTCGAGCACCGCGCAGGTGCGCTCGCGGATCAGCGGCTCCATGGTCGCCAGGTTGGGCGGCGCGACGATCGGCGTGATGGCCTTGCGCTGATCGTCGTGACGCGGCGGATCCATCGCGATGAACATCTGCAGCTTCTCGCCCTCGGGCGGGTCGGTCAGCGTGATGCCACCGCGCGACCAGTCAGACGAGAACGCCGCATGGTTGGTGTCCACGGCCATGATGTCCTGATAGCGGGTGACCGACCAGTACGGCCCGAAGATCGGGCTCACCGAGCGGTGCACCGGATCGTCGCGGCGCAGCCGCGCGAAGTAGTGGCCCACCGTGTCTTCGACGAAGTAGTCTGGGTTGGCCGGATCGATGGCCTCCAGCGGCATTGCAAAGGCGGCTTCGCGCGCCTGTTGCTGCACGACCGATGCAAGGGCGTTCATGGCGGGTTCTTCCTAAGCTTTCAGTGTTGGCCTTCGGGCAACGAGACGACCATGCCGTCGAGCGCATCGGTGAGCCGGATCTGGCAACCGAGCCGCGACGTCGGGCGCGGGTCGACCGTGAGGCCGAGCATGTCCTGCTCATGGTCGGAGCGCGGCGACAGCCGCTCGGCCCACGGTGCCTCGACGAACACGTGGCAGGTGGCGCAGGCACAGTTGCCCCCGCAGTCGCCATCGATGCCCGGCACGCCGTGCTCGGTGGCCGCGCGCATCAGCGTGGTGCCGGCGGGCACGTCGACGACGTGATGCTCGCCGGCGAAGGTGACGAAGGTGACGCGGGGCATGGCGGTTTCAGGCGCGGATGCAGGAAGTTGGAGGCCGCATTGTGTGCGAAGCCGTAGGACAACGCCGACAAGACGTTGCGCAAGCGGATGACTGCGCCGCGTGCCGCCGCCGCCTACGGTTGCCGTGTGGCCGGCCCGCAATGGGACAACGGCACGCGACACCAAGGAGCAAGAGATGGCAGACGACCTTCACAAACGTGGCGGCAGCGACCGGGCGCGCATCAACATCAACCAGGAGCACGAGGTACGCGACTGGGCCGACAAGCTCGGGGTCACGCAAGAGCAGCTGAAGGAAGCCGTCCGGGCGGTGGGCGATCGCGCCGATCGCGTGCAGGACCACCTTGTCGGCCCGCACCCGCAAGACTTCGTCGCCAGACCGCTGAGGCGCTCGATGCCCAGAGCCGTCTGGAAGGGGGCGATCGCCTTCGGCCTCGTGCACGTGCCGGTGTCGATGATGCCGGCGGCGCAGGAGACCGAGATCGATTTCGATTGGCTCGACAAGCGCTCGCTCGATCCGGTGGGCTACAAGCGCATCAACAAGCGCACCGGCCGCGAGATCGGCAAGGACGACATCGTCAAGGGCATCAAGCAGGCCAACGGCGACTACGTCGTGCTGACCGACGCCGAGGTGCGCGCCGCCTACCCCAAGACCACGCAGACGATCGAGATCGAAGCCTTCGTGCCGGCGCACGAGGTCTCGTTCGTCTACATCGAGAGGCCCTACTACCTGGAGCCGGCACCGCGCGCCGGCAAGGTCTACGCATTGCTGCGCGAGGCCATGGCCCGCGCCTCGCTGATCGGCATCGCGCGCATCGTGATGCACAACAAGGAGCACCTGGCCGCGTTGTTGCCCGCGGGGCCGGCGCTGATGCTGGGCACTTTGCGCTGGGCCAACGAAATCCGTCCGGCCGGGCAACTGGCGCTGCCGCCGGCGGGCACCGGCAAGCTGAAGGCCGACGAGTTGAAGATGGCCGAGCAGCTGATCGGCAAGATGGCAACTGCGTGGAAGCCCGAGCGCTTCGCCGACCATTTTTCCGATGCGATCCGCAAGTTGGCGGCGCGCAAGGTGAAGGCAGGCAAGACGGCCACCGTCAAGCCGCTGGAGGCGACACCCGACGACGCTGCCGGCTCCAACGTGATCGACCTGACCGAACTGCTGAAGAGCAGCCTGCACCGCAAGAGCGCCCGCAAGCGCGCCACCCGGGCCGGCCCCGGTGGCCGGCGCCCGGCGCCCGCAACTCGAGTCGGCACAACGCGTCGCTGACGATTCACCCCGTTGTCAGTGCGTGCGGGCGCGTCAATTGTCACGAGCCGGGGCCTGCGTTCGGGTGGTGAAACCGCCGCCATGCGGCGCCCCGTTAATAACGAACGACAGCGCCGTGGGCGGCTGCGTAAGCTGGTTCACAGCATTCCACAGAGGGACGCAATGGCCAGCAGTTCATCGGGCCGCAAGGGCTCACGCCAGATGCCTCTGAAAGACCGGCGCGCCGCGCCCGGTGCCAAGGGCGGCGGCTCGCTGCGCAAGCTCAAGGGGCTGCTCGGGCGCCCGATCGGCCTGGAGCGGCGCGACGGCAAACTGCACGTGGTGCTCACCGAGCGCAGGCGGCAGCGCCCCGCCAATGAGCCGCCGTCGCTGTCGCAGCTGTGCGCCGAGTTGAGCGCGCGTTTGCTGGCGCATGAAACCAGCGAGGTGCAGACCATGCGCCACCTGATCCTGGTGCACGACGCGCTCGATCGACGCGGCTGGACCGCCATCGAGGGCATGTCGGCGCTGGTGCTGGTGAAGGCGATCGAGCAGGCCGAGGCGCTGGCCGCCGAGGAACCGTCGCCGCTGATGGACATGCTGATCGAGGGCTTGCGCCCGCTGCACATCGCGGCCGACCTGCGTGACCAGCGCGAGACGCGGCAGCAGGACTTTCGAGTCGGCGACAACCTCGAGGTGTCGGAATCCGACTACGCCGAGTTCGAGGAGGTCGACACCAACTGGACCGGCACCGTGCCCGCTGGCCTGGTGCCGCCGCGCGAACGCGACGACTGATCGCGCGCGGCGCGGCGAACCCCTGATCGCAACCGGCGCCGCGCCGTGGGCGACACTGCCTCCACCTCACAGTGGAGCCGTCCGGTGCAATTCTTCTTCTGGCCGCATCGTGTGCGGCACGCGGCGCTGGTCTGCGGCGCCTGGTTCTGGGTCGGCGCGGCCATGGCGCAGGACAATCCCGCCGACTGCACGCGCATCGATGACGACGTGGCGCGCTTGACGTGCTACGACCGCGCCCACAAGCGCGAGCCGATACCGGCCGGCGTCAACCAGCCGAGCCCGCCGCCCGCCGCGGCAGCCTCCGCGCCGCTGCAGAGACGCCGAGGCGACGATGTTCGAGGACCGCTGGGATGTCGACGGCCGCCGCAAGGGCGAGCTGTTCTACCCGCGTGCCTACAAGCCGGTGTATCTGCTGCCGCTCACCTGGACCGACAGCATGAACAGGATGCCGACCTCGCCGGCGCCGGACCGCTCGGTGACGCACGCCGCTCGACCTCGACTCGGTGGAGCTGAAGTACCAGATCAGCTTCAAGGCCAAGCTGTGGGACGACATCCTCGGTTCGCCGCTCAAGTTGTGGGGCGCCTACACGCAGTCGTCGCGCTGGCAGGTGCTCAACGCCGCGCAGTCGCGGCCGTTTCGCGAGACCGACTACGAGCCCGAATTCGTCCTCAGCTGGCCGCTGGACCACACGCTGCTGGGTTGGCGACTGCGGCAGGTCTCGCTGGCGTTGAACCACCAGTCCAACGGCCATTCGCCGCCGCTGTCGCGCAGCTGGAACCGTGTCATCGGCGAGGCCGGCTTCGAGGTCGGCGACTGGACGGTGCAGTTGCGGCCGTGGGCGCGTCTGAAGGAGGACCCCGGCAACGACGACAACCCCGACATCAGCGACTACACGGGCCGCGGCGAGGCGCTGATCACCACCCAGCTGGGCAAGCACACCCTGGCGCTGCAGCTGCGCCACTCGTTGCGCGGCGGCGATCGCTCGCACGGCTCGGCGCAACTCGAGTGGTCCTACCCGCTCGGCGGCGCGCTGCACCTGTACACGCAGTGGTTCAGCGGCTACGGCGAGAGCCTGATCGACTACAACCACCGACAGAACAAGCTCGGGGTCGGATTCTCGGTGGTCGACTGGCGCTGATCGATCACGACGCGGCGACGATGCCGTTCAACTCGGCCCAGCCGGCCCACATGATGCTGATGCCGATGCACAGCAGCACGAACGCCAGCAGGCGCGTCATCACCAGCATGCCGACTTCGCCCAGGCGCGCCATCAGCGCCGAGGCGTTGCGGTACACCAGGTAGACCACCGCCACCGTGAGCGTGGCGCCGATCGTCACCGCCAGCGCGGTGAGCACGTACAGCGCCGGCTGCCGCGGCATGCCGGCGCCGATGGCGATCGATGCGGCGATCGTGCCGGGCCCGGTGGTGAGCGGGAAGGTGATCGGAAAGAAGCTGCGCTTGACCACCTCGGCGCGCGACAAGGCGCCGAGCTGCGCACGCTTGACGGCCTCCTGCACGTCGTCGTCGTCGCTGCGGTTGAGCATGCGCCACGCCGACGTCGCCACCAGCAGCCCGCCGCCGATGCGCACGATCGGCAGCGAGATGCCGAACAGCTCGAGCACGTAGGTGCCGATGAACAGCGAGACCACCAGCACGAACCAGCAGTTGATGGCCACCTGGCGCGCCAGCTGGCGGATCGCCCGCGGGTCGTTGCCGGCGGTCATGCTGAACACCGCCGCGGCGCTGAGCGGGTTGATGATCGGCAGCAGCGTCACCGGCACCAGGGCCAGCGTGTGCCAGAGATCGGACAGGTTGACCATTGTTAAAACGGCGCCGCAACGAAGCTGGCGCACTGTGCCATCGAAAACGAGGCGGCGGTACATTGCAGGCCATGGTCGCCCACCTGTCCGTCGGCACCGTTGCTGCGACTCGCCGGCTGCTGGGGCTGCTGGCCATCGTGATGGTCGGCGCCTGCACCACCATGACCCCGCCGTCAGCCACCATCAGCGGCACCGCCACCTACCGCGAGCGCATGGCGCTGCCGCCCAATGCCGTGTTCGAGGCCACGCTGGAGGACGTGTCGCGCGCCGATGCGCCGTCGCTGGTGGTGGCCAGCACGCGCGTGACCTCACCAGCGGTGCCGATCGCTTTCTCGATTCCCTACGACCCCGCACGCATCCAGGCCAACCGCCGCTACGTGGTGCGCGGCCGCATCACGCTCAATGGCCAGTTGATGTTCAGCAGCGACACCGTGTACCCGGTGTTCGGGCCCACCGACGTGCGGCGCGTCGACAACATGCTGCTGCGGCGCGTCGGCGGCGTCGGCGCCGCGGGCGAGGCGCGCCGCATGCGCGGCCTGTATCGCTACATGGCCGATGCGGCGTCGTTCTTCGATTGCGCCAGCGGTGACCAATTCCCGGTGGTGCCCACCGGCGCCAACGCGGCCCTGCAGGCCGCCTACCTGGCAGCCCGAACCACACCCGGCGAACCGATGCTGGCCACCGTGGACGCGCGTTTGGTCATGCATGCCGCCGAGGATGGCGCCACGCCGCGCCCGATGCTGCAGGTGGAGCGTTTCGTCGCCATCGCGCAGCAGGCGGCCTGCGAAGCAGCTGCGAGCAACAGCGCGACGCTCGAGAACACCTACTGGAAGCTGGTCGCACTGCGCGGCCAGCCGGTGGTGGTGCCCGATCGCGCGCGCGAACCGCATCTGATCCTGCAGGCGGCGCAGCACCGCGTGGCCGGATCCGGCGGCTGCAACCGCGTCGCCGGCGGCTACACGCTGGCCGGCGATCGCATCACCTTCGGCCGCATCGCGGGCACCATGATGGCCTGCGCCGCCGGCATGGAGCAGGAACGCGCCTTTCTCGACACGCTGGCCTTGGTCGCGCGCTGGCGCATCGACGGCCAGCGGCTCGAGTTGGTCGACGAGCGGGCCGACGTGGTGGCGCGCTTCGAGGCGGTGTACTCGCGCTGACGCGCTGCGCCCGACGCGACCGCCACAGCCGGCCGACGTCAGCAGACGTCGGCGGTGGCGAAGTGCTCGCGGGCGAGCGCGGCGAATTCAGCGCCCGGCAGCGGCTTGCTGAACTGGTAGCCCTGCATCTGCGTGCAGCCGCGCTGGCGCAGGAACTCGCGCTGCCCCGCGGTCTCCACGCCCTCGGCCACCACCGTCAGGCGCAGCGCTGCGGCACATCACGATGATCGCCTCGGTGATGGCGGCGTCGTAGGTGTTGCCGGGCAGGCCGCGGATGAACGAACGGTCGATCTTCAATGCATCGACCGGAAAGCGCTTCAGTTGCGCCAGCGACGAGTAGCCGGTGCCGAAGTCGTCGATCGCCAGCCGCACGCCGAGCCGCTTGATCGCCTGCAGCGTGGCCAGCGCCCGCCCGCGATCGCCGATCACCACGCTCTCGGTGACCTCGAGCTCCAGCGCCTGCGGCGGCATGCCGCTGGTGGCCAGGGCGCTTTCGAGGTCGTGCAGCAGCTCGGCGTCGGCGAACTGCCGCGGCGACAGGTTGATCGACAGCGGGATCGGCGGCAGCCCCTGGTCGCGCCACGCCACGTGCTGCGCGCAGGCCTCGCGCAACACCCAACGCCCGATCGGCGGCATCAGGCCGGTCTCTTCGGCCAGCGCGATGAACTGCGCTGGCGGCACCGATCCGAGTTCGGCGTTGCTCCAACGCAGCAGCGCCTCGGCACCGATGATGCGGCCGCTTTGCAGGTCGATCTTGGGCTGGAAGTGCAGCGTGAACTCGTCGCGCTCGATCGCCGCGCGCAGGTTCGATTCCATGCGCAGGCGCAGCGGCGACTGCGGCACTGCGTTCGGTGAGTAGAAGCGGAATGCATTGCGCCCTTCGCGCTTGGCTTCGTACATCGCGATGTCGGCGCCCTTCATCAACGACGCTTCGTCGTTCGCGCCGTCGGGAAAGATGCAGATGCCGACGCTGGCGCTGACGCGGCACTCCTGGCCCTTCAGCGACATCGGCTGCGTCACCGCGGCCAGCAGCTTGCGCGCCACCACCGCGGCCTCGTCGTGGCCGGCCGGGTGGCGCACCAGCACCACGAACTCGTCGCCGCCCAGCCGCGCCACCAGGTCGTGCGGGCGCAGGCATTCGCGCAGCGAGGTCGCCATCTGCGCCAGCAGCAGGTCGCCGGCGTCGTGACCGAGCGTGTCGTTGATGATCTTGAAGTGATCGAGATCGACGAACAGCAGCGCCAGCTGGCGGCCTTCGCGGCGCGCCTCGCGCATCGAGCGCGCGAGTTCCTCGATGAACAGCGTGCGGTTGGGCAGACCGGTCAGCGTGTCGTGCGTCGCCAGGTGGCGGATCGAGTCTTCGGCCAGGCGCCGCTCGGTGATGTCGCGCGACACGCCGTGATAGCCGGTGAATTCGCCGTCGGTGTCGTAACACGGCTCGCCGTTGGCGCTGGTCCAGCGTTGCGTGCCGTCGGGCAGGCGCACCGCGAACTGGAAATCGATGAAGCGTTCGCGGCGCGTCAGCTGGCTGCGATGCGCCGCCCAGTCGGCGCTCTCGTGCACCAGGCGCGGCAGCTCCCACACCGTGCGCCCGAAGAAGGCGCTGCGCCAGTCGTGGCTGCCGAAGTCGCGCACGTTGCGGCCGCCGAAGCTGACGAAGCGGTGGTGGACATCGCACTCCCAGTACCAATCCGACGACAGCTCGGTCAGCGAGCGGAAGCGCGCCTCGCTGTGCGCGAGCACACGTTCGGCCTGCTTGCGCCGGATGTACTGGCCGAGCTGTTCGCCGATGGTCACCAGCACGTGCTCGATCTCGGCCAGCGGCACCATCGCAGCGCCTTGCAGGGCCAGCGCGCCGAGCGTCTTGCCGTCGGCGCGCAGCGCGGCGATGAAGCGCTGTTGGCCATCGTGCGGGCGTTGCCCGACCCGGCCCGCCGGTGTCGCCGCCGCGGTCGCCAGCGCGTCGGCGTCGAGGCAGGTGTCGGCCGGCACCGCGCCGTCGCGATGCCAGGCCGCGAGCCGTCGCGCGCCGCCGTGGTCGTCATCGGCAATCACGCACAGGCCCTGTTCGAATCGCAGTGTCGTGCTCAAGTCGGCGAGCACGGCCTCGAGCACCGCGCGCTTGGCACCGGTCTGCGCCAGCTGGCGCGTCACGCCGTGCTGCAGCGCCTGCAACTGTTCCTGGCGGCGGCGCTCGGTGATGTCGCGCGAGATCGTCACGATCATCCAGCCTTCGCCGGCGCGCACGGCACGCCGCGAGACCTCGCTGATCCAGTGATTGCCATCGCGTGCCTGGGCGACCTGCTCGGTGACGATGGCCTCGGGCGCGCAGGCGATCACGCGATCGAACATCGCCTTGACCTCGTCGAACGGCTTGATCGTGAGGTCCTTCGGGCCCATCTTCAGCAACTCGGCGCGTGTGTAGCCGAGGCGCCGGCACGCGGTTTCGTTGACGTCGATGAAGCGCATCGTCTCGACGTCGGTGAGGTACACCGTGTCGCCCGACATGTCGATGGCCGCGCGAAAACGCTGCAGCGTCTCGCTCAGGCGCGTGCGCTCGGCCTCGCGCTCGAAGTTGGCCAGCGCGAACGAGATGTTCTCGGCCAAACGCTCGAGCAGCCGCACGGTGGCGGTGTCGAAGGCGCCACGCAACGGCGAATAGAACAGCAGCACGGCCACCGACGCGCCGCCGCGCACCAGCGGCACCGCCGCGCCCGAGCGCACGCCGGTGGCGGCCTGCGAGGCGCGCCACGGCGCCGTGCGCGGATCGGCCAACAGGTCCTGGCTGACGCAAGGCTGCCGGTTGTGAAAGGCGTTGCCGGCCAGGCCACGACCCTCCGGGCGCGAGGCGTCCACCGAGATGCCATGGTCACTGCTCGGGTCGGCGCCGCTCATGGCAGTGGCGCGCAGCATGCCGGGTGGGTGGTCGATCGGCACCATCACCGCGGCGATGCTGATCGGCCCGCTGCTGGTGGCGGCAGCGCAGACCCGCTGGTACAGCTCGGCCGCCGAGGCCGCGCGCAGGATGGCCTCGTTGGTGGCGCTCAGCACCGCATACAGTTGTTCCGCGCGCGCCGGCGTCTCGTCCGGCAAAGGCTGGTCGAGCAGGGTCGCGGGCAGGTCGTTCGAACGCACATCTGACACTTCGGCAGCCTAGCGTGTCGGCTGAAGGCCACAGGCAGCCCCGCGCCGCAGTAGTGCTGCGCGGCGTGACCGATGGCATGAACGGCGGCCGTGCGCCGTGCCCGTTGCGCGCCGACCGCCCTGAACAGGCGTCGCCGCACGCAGGTGCTGGCTCACGTCCGCTCAGGCTTGCAGCCCGCGCCGGCGCCTGCATGCGCCGGCCCTTGAACAGGCGAGTCGACAGCACGCAGGTGCTGTCGCTCGTCCAGTTCAAGCGTCGTACTTGAACGACAGGGAGACGCGGGCGCGGTAGGCGACGACCTTGCCGCCTTCGAGCTTCACGTCGAGTTTGCCGACTTCGGCGATGCGCAGGTCGCGCAGCGACTTGGCCGCCGTCTCGACCGCGTTCTTCGCCGCCGCCTCCCACGACACCGGGCTGGTGCCGATGATCTCGGTGACCCGATAGACGCCGGTGTCCGCATTCTTCTTGGCCATGGTGTGCCTCCTGCCGTGGGTGAGGCGCGACCGTGAGCCGTGCCTCGGGGCTCGCATGATAGGCGCGTAGCCGGCTGCCGCTGCACCTCAACGGCGACAATTGCTCGATGACCCACGCCGACCCTTTTCCCGCCGGGCTGCCTGCACGCGTCGACGGCCCCTGCGCCTGGCAGGGCCGCCAGATGGCGGCGCGCGAAGACTGGATCGAAACCCTTTCGGCTGCCGAGCTCGATGAGCTCGCCGCCGCTTGCTCCCCGTGGCTGTCGGAGCGCGCCGACTGGAGCGAGCTGTCGCGCGAGCGCTTCGTGCTGCCCAGGCTGGCGCCGCGCCTGGCGCGCGTGCAGCGCGAGCTGCTCGAAGGCCGCGGCTTCGTGCTGCTGCGCGGGCTGCCGCTGGCCGCGTGGGGCCGGCGGCAGTGCGCGGTGGCGTTCTACGGCCTGGGCGCCCACCTCGGCCGCGCGCTGTCGCAAAACGCGCAGGGGCACCTGCTGGGCCATGTGCGCGACCAGGGCCTGTCTTCGAGCGACCCCAACGTGCGCATCTACCAGACCCGCGAACGGCAGACCTTTCACACCGATTCGGCCGACCTGGTGGGTCTGTTGTGCCTGCAGCCGGCGCGCCGCGGCGGCGCCTCGGCGCTGGTGTCGTCGACCACGCTGTACAACGAGATGCGGGCGCGCCAGCCCGATCTTGCCGCGTGCCTGTTTCGGCCGCTGGCCACCGACCGCCGCGGCGAGGTGCCGCCGGGCGCCAAGCCGTACTTCGAGATTCCGGTGTTCAACTGGTTTGCCGGGCGCCTGTCGGCGATCTACCAGCGCCAGTACATCGACTCGGCGCAGCGTTTCGCCGACGCGCCCCGCCTGACGCCGCAGCAGATCGCGGCGCTCGACTTGCTCGACTCGCTGGCCGACGACCCGGCGCTGCACTTCACGATGGAGTTTCGCAGCGGCGACATGCAGTTCGTGCACAACCACACCCTGCTGCACGACCGCACCGGCTACGACGATTGGCCCGAGCCCGAGCGGCAGCGCCACCTGCTGCGGCTGTGGCTGTCGCCGGCCGGCGCGCGGCCGCTGCCGCCGGTCTACGCCCAGCGCTACGGCAACGTCGTGCCCGGCTATCGCGGCGGCGTGCCGAGCGCCGACGGACGGCTGCGTGCGGGCCTGGAGTCCGGTGAATCGGTGCCTTTGGGCAGCTAGCCTAGAGCAACGCCGCCAGCTTGCGCACGCCGGCGCGGATCTCGCCTTCGGACAGCGACGCGTAGCCGAACAGCAGGCCGGCGCGTGATGGCGGGGTCGCGTAGTAGGGCGCCACCGAATACAGCCCGACGCCGGCCTGCGCGGCGCGATCGATCAACGCATCGAGCTGCGGCCAGCGCAGCGCCGCGCAGCCACACCACCAGGTGCACGCCGGTGTTCTCGCCGGCGATCTCGACGCGCTCGCCCAGGTGCTGCCGCAACGACTCGATCAGGACGCGCCGGCGCGCCGCGTTGCGCAGGCTGGCGCGCCGCAGGTGGCGCTCGAACTGACCGCTGGCGATGAACTCGGCCAGCGCGGCTTGCGGCAGCGGCGTGGAGAAGCGGTCGGCCAGCCACTTGGCGGCGATGAACGGCCGCACCAGCGAGCGCGGCAGCACCAGATAGGCCAGGCGCAGCGCCGGGAAAAGCGTCTTGGCGAAGGTGCCGATGTAGATCACGCGGCCGTGGCGGTCGAGTGCCTGCAGCGCCTCCAGCGGGCTGCCCTCGTAGCGGAACTCGCTGACGTAGTCGTCTTCGATCACCCAGGCATCGGTGCGCGCCGCCCAGTCGAGCAATGCCAGGCGCCGCTCCAGCGGCATGATCACGCCGCTCGGAAACTGGTGGCACGGCGTCACGTAGGCGAGCCGCGCGCGTGCGCTCGAGGCGGGCAGTTGCGCCGGGTCGAGGCCCTGCGCATCGGTGGCGATGCGGATCAGCCGCGCGCCCAGCGCGTCGAACGCCAGCGTCGCGCCAGGGTAGTGCGGCTCCTCGACGACCGCCGCATCGCCGGCGTCGAGCAGCACGCGCGCCGCCAGGTCGATCGCCTGCTGCGAGCCGTTGACGATGACGATCTGCTCGGCATCGCAGTGCAGCCCGCGAGCGCGGTTGAGGTATTCGGCCAGGGCCTGGCGCAACGGCAGGTGTCCGGCCGGCGTCGCGTAGCCGAATTGGTCGCGCGGCGCCCGCCTGGCATGCGCGGCCAGCAAGCGCCGCCAGGCGTCGAACGGAAAGTCGTCCAGCGCCGGCTTGCCGTAGCGGAAGTCGTGGCGCAGGCCGGGGCGCTGCGCATACGAGCCCGTGGGTGGCAGCCACGGCTCGCGCGTGAGCCGCCGCGCAAAGGCCGAGATGCGTGGTGCCGGCGGCGGCTGCACGTCGGGCGTCTTGGCGGCCGCGCGGGGCGGCGCCACGATGTCGGCCACCACGGTGGTGGCCCGTTCGCGGCTGAGGGCATAACCCTCGGCCAGCAGCTGCTCGTAGGCCGACAGCACCGTGTTGCGCGAGACGCGCAGGTCGGCGCACAGCGCGCGCGTCGACGGCAGCCGGCTGCCGGGCCGGAAGTGGCCCTCGCGGATGCCCGCCTTCAACGCCTCGTAGATCTGACGGTGCAGCGGCGCCCCGGAGCGTCGGATCGTGATCAGCATGGCTGGCCCTATCGGATATCTTGGACAGACGACAATATGAAGGATCCAGATGGATGAGTGCAAGCCCCGGCGATGCCATGAAAGCAACGGTAGATCGATCTGTCTTGCCAAGCATTCTGGTACCAGATGGACGATGATTTCTGGTGCTTGAATGGATCCACACTCGGGCCTAGCATGGCGCTGCCTGAAACTGTCGGGAGCCGTCGATGCCACACCTTGCGACCCGCCTTGACGACGACCGCGCCGACGACCGGCGCATCGTCGAAGACCTCAACCGCAATTACCTGCGGGCCGCCGAAGAGGGCGACGTGCGCTGGTACGACGAGCACCTGGCGCCCGACTTCGTCACCAGCTCGGTGGATGGCTCGATCGCCGACCGCGCGGCCTTCCTGAAGCGCATCGCAACGCCCCGCCCGGGCGGCCGCTTCGAGGCGGTGGACGTGCGCGTGCGCTTCATCGGCGAGCTGGCGCTCGTGCACGCGGGCTTCAGGTGCATCAAGCCCAACGGGCAACCCGGCAGCGGGCGCTACACCGACATCTACGCGCAGCGGCAAGGCCGCTGGCTGTGCGTGTCGGCGCACTTCAACAGCTTCTGATCGACGCGAGGGGATCCACCATGCAAACTGCCACACCCACTCGCAGCAGCGAGGCCAGCGACCTGGCGGCATTGCGGCTGCTCAACGACCAGTACATCCGCTCGGTCGCGACCTCCGACGCCGGCTGGTTCGAGCGCCACTTGTCGGCGGACTTCCTGAACAGCAACCCCGACGGCACGTTGTCGGATCGCGCGGCCTTCCTGCAGCACGTGGCGCGTCCCTCGACAGTGATCGGGCTGACCGCCGAAGACGTGCGCATCCGGCTGTTCGGCCAGACGGCCATCGTGCACGGCCGCACCACCTACCTCAAGGCCGACGGCCTGCCGGGTGCCGGCCGCTACACCGACGTGTGGGCGCGCAGCGGCGACTCGTGGTTGTGCGTGGCTGCCGACGTCACGCGATGCTGAGCCCGGCGCATCGAGCCGCCGACGCGGCGGCGGCGCGTCCAGGCGCGAAATTCGGCATCATGGTCGCCGATGAGAAAACTGGATTTCAAGACCGTGGCGCTGGTGCTGCAGGGCGGTGGTGCGCTCGGCTCCTACCAGGCCGGCGTGGTCGAGGGCCTGGTGGCTGCGGGCATCGAGCCCGATTGGCTGGCCGGCATCTCGATCGGAGCGCTCAACACCGCGGTGATCGCCGGCAACCCGATCGAGGCGCGGGTGAGCAAGCTGCGCGAGTTCTGGGACACCATCTGCCGGCCGGCCGCCTTCGTGCCGGCGGTGGAGTCGCTGCAGCGCTGGGTCGATAGCGCAGGCCCCGACGCACGCAAGGTCTTCAGTGGCTTCGAAGCGTGGCGCGCCTTGGTCGCCGGCCAGCGCGACTTCTTCGTGCCGCGCGGCCTCACGCCGTGGCTCGGCGGCAAGCAGGGCGTCACGCAGGCGAGCTTCTACGACACCACGCAGTTGAAGGGCACGCTCGAGCGCTTCGTCGACTTCGACCGTATCAACGCTGGCGCGATGCGGGTGTCGGTGGGTGCGGTCAACGTCCAAACCGGCAACTTCGAGTACTTCGACAACACCACCGGGCCGGCGCGGCAGGCGATGCGCGCCGAGCACTTCATGGCGTCGGCCGCTTTGCCGCCGGGATTTCCGGCCGTCGAGATCGACGGCGAGTTCTACTGGGACGGCGGATTGGTGTCGAACACGCCGCTCGCCACCGTGCTCGAAGCCATGCCGCGCCGCGACACGCTGGTGTTCCAGGTCGACCTGTGGAGCGCGCGCGGCGTGCTGCCCGACAACGTGTACGACGTCGAAGAGCGGCGCAAGGACATCGTCTACTCGAGCCGCACGCGTGCGGTGACCGACATGATGGCGCGCTCGCAGCGTTACCGCCGCATGTTGCGCGAGGTGCTCGAGCACGTGCCGGCGAAGGTACGCGGGTCCGACCCGTGGTGCCGGCAGGCGCTGGAGCTGGCGTGCGCACACCAATACACCGTGATCCACCTGATCTACCAGGACAAGGAGTGGGAAGGGCAGTCGAAGGACTACGAGTTCAGCCCGCAGTCGATGCACGAACACTGGGCCAGCGGCCTGCTCGACATCCAGCAGACACTCGAGCACGACGATTGGCTGCGACTCCCGCCCGAAGGCAAGGAGTTCGTGACGCACGATTGCCACCGCGCGCGCTGAGGTGTCGTTCGCCGGCGCGGAAAACAACACCGCCCCGCTGCCCGGGTGTACGCTGGCAGCGAGGGCGACAAAGCGCTCGGAGCGAATCGTGAACGCGCGTGTGGGTTGGCTGGTCCTGCTGGCCTTGCTGGCCGGGTGGGCGCGCGCCCAGAGCCCACCCGCACCCGCCGCAGTGCCGCCGGTCTTCGTGGTGCAGCGTCGAAGGCGCCATCGGGCCCGGCCAGCGCGGACCGCATCACCCGCGGCCTGGAGCGCGCCGCACACGAGCGCGCACAACTGGTCGTGCTGCAGCTCGACACGCCCGGCGGCCTGGACACCGCGATGCGCAGCATCATCAAGGCGATCCTGGCGTCGCCGGTGCCGGTGGCCGGCTTCGTGGCGCCGCAGGGCGCGCGCGCGGCCAGCGCCGGCACCTACATCCTCTATGCCACGCACGTGGCGGCCATGGCGCCGGCGACCAACCTGGGCGCCGCGACGCCGATTGCGATCGGCCTGCCGTCGCCCGGCGCTCCCGCACCGGCGACCCCGGCGTCGGGCAAGGCGTCGGCGCCCGACCACCGACAACGACGCGATGGCCGCCAAGCGCGTCAACGACGCCACCGCCTACATTCGCGGCCTGGCGCAGCTGCGCGGTCGCGACGTGGCCTGGGCCGAGCAGGCGGTGCGCGAGGCGGTGAGCCTGCCCGCGGCCGACGCGCTGGCGCGCAAGGTGATCGACCTCGTCGCGGCCGACGTCAACGATCTGCTGCGCCAGCTCGACGGCCGCGTGGTGCCACGCGACGCCGGCCACGGCGGCGCGGTGACGCTGGCCACCAAGCACGCCGCCGTCGTGGCACTGGAGCCCGACTGGCGCGACCGCCTGCTGGCGGTGATCAGCGACCCCAGCCTGGCGCTGGTGCTGATGATGATCGGCATCTACGGCTTGATCTTCGAGTTCATGAATCCGGGCTACGTGGCGCCGGGCGTGGTGGGCGGCGTGTGCCTGCTGCTGGCGCTGTGGGGCCTGCAGATGCTGCCGATCAACTACGCCGGCCTGGCGTTGATCCTGCTGGGCGTCACGTTCTTCGTTGCCGAGGCGTTCGTGCCGAGCTACGGTGTGCTGGGGCTCGGCGGCGTCGCGGCGTTCGTCTTCGGCGCGCTGCTGCTGATCGACAGCGACACGCCGGGCTTCGGCATCCCGCTGCCGCTGATCGGCGCGGTGGCGCTGGTCTCGGCGGCGCTCGTGGCCGGTGTCGTCGGCATGGCCGCCAAGGCGCGCCGGCGCCCGGTGGTGAGCGGCGCGCCGACCCTGCTCGGCACGCTCGGCGAAGTGATCGAGTTCGGCGGCGGCGAAGGCTGGGCCGCGGTCAACGGCGAGCGTTGGCGCGTGCGCGCCCGCGAACCGCTGCACCCGGCCAGCGGGTGCGCGTGACCGGCGTCGACCAGCTCACGCTCGACGTCAGCGCGGCCGCGGAGACCACCATCAACACATCAGGAGCCTCGCGATGATCGGCGTTCCCATCGGCATTGCCGTCGCGTTGATCCTGGTGGCGTTCATCGCCGTCAACTCGTTGCGCATCCTGCGCGAGTACCAGCGCGGCGTGGTGTTCCAGCTCGGGCGCTTCTGGAAGGTCAAGGGGCCGGGCCTGGTGGTGCTGATTCCGGGCATCCAGCAGATGGTGCGCATCGACCTGCGCATCGTGGTGATGGACGTGCCGAGCCAGGACGTGATCTCGCGCGACAACGTGACCTTGAAGGTCAACGCGGTGCTGTACTTCCGCGTCGTCGACCCGCAGCGCGCGGTGATCCAGGTCGAGAACTTCCTCGCCGCCACCAGCCAGCTCGCGCAGACCACGCTGCGCGCGGTGCTGGGCAAGCACGCGCTCGACGAGATGCTGTCGCGAGCGCGAGCGGCTGAACCTCGATCTGCAGAAGATCCTCGACAGCCAGACCGATGCCTGGGGCATCAAGGTGACCAACGTCGAGATCAAGCATGTCGACCTGAACGAAAGCATGATCCGCGCGATCGCGCGCCAGGCCGAGGCCGAGCGCGAGCGGCGCGCCAAGGTGATCCATGCCGAGGGCGAACTGCAGGCCGCCGAGAAGCTGGCGCAGGCGGCGCAGATCCTGGCCACGCAGCCGCAGGCGATCCAGCTGCGCTACCTGGAGACGCTGACGGTGATCGCGGCCGACAAGAACTCGACGATCGTGTTCCCGCTGCCGATGGACATCGTGGCGCCGCTGATCGACGCGATGAAGCGGGTTGCGCCGCCGCCGGCTTGATCACCGCGACGGCGGGCGTGGAACGATCCGCTGCGGCGCACCCCGCGAGGATCGACGCCACCACCAAGCTGGCCACTGCGCACAGCGACGGCAGCAAGAAGCTGCCCGACGCATCGTGCAACAGGCCGGCGAACGTGGGGCCGACCACCTGGCCGCAGCCGAAGCCCGCCGTCATCAGGGCCACCGGCCGCCGTGCGTCGCCGACCGTCAGCTGGCGAGCGCCGACCATGCCGAGCGCCGTGAGGCCCATGAACGAGCCGCCGACGCACACCGCCGCCACGAGGGTGCCGATCGCTTCGAGCCACAGCACGCTGGCCAGCACACCGGCTGCCTCGACGAGGCAGACGGCGGCGAAAGCGCGAAACACGTCGGTGCGCCGGGCCACCCACAACCACAACGCCACCGACGGCGCCGCCGCGAGGCCGAACACGACCCAAATCGACGCCTCCAGCGGCTTGAGTTGCGGCGAGCCGCGCACCAGCGCCACGATGAAGGTGGCGGTGATGACGTAGCCGAACGCACTCAGCGTGTTGGCCGCGATCAGCATGCCGAACCGCGAGTCGGTCGCGGGCCGCCCGCGTCGAGGGCGCGGCGTCGGCCGGCGCCACAGCGGCATTGCGGATCAGTGAAGCCACGAACGCGGCACAACACAACGACGCCACGCCGGCGCACAGCCACATCGACTGCCAGCCATGACCCGCGAGCCGCAGAACTGCCACGATGACCGCCGACCCTGCGATGCCCACGCCCACGCCGGCAAAGTGCACGGGCGCCAGGGTGCCGCGGCCCGCCTGCGGCCAGCCGGTCGACCACCAGCGCGATCGCCATGATGATCGCCACCGCGCCCGCGAAGCCGCTCGACGAAACGCAGCACCCCCATCAGCGGCAGCGACGCGGCGAACGCCATGCCGGCCGTGCAAGCCGCGCTGGTGGCGAGCGCGACGAGCAGCCAGCGCCGACGCGAGCCGGGCAAGCCGGGTCGGGCCGCGAACAGTGCGCCCAACAAATAGCCGAGGTAGTTGGCCGATGCGATCAAGCCTGCCTGCGACGCCGTCAGCTGCAGGGCCTCGGCCATGACCGGCAGGATCGGCGTGTAGATGAAGCGGTCGATGCCGTTGGCCGCGGCCATGCTGAGCAGGCCGCCGATTGCCAATGCCCACGGGCGCTGCGCCCGTGACGTCCGGCGGCTCGGCCGGCCGCCCCGGGTTCGACGCCGTGGACAGAATCTGGCTCACGACGGCAACGGCGGCAGCGGCTCGACGCCTGCAACCTCGGCGGCCGGCGTGTGCGCGACGTTGAGGATCATCGACATCCACACGAAGTAGCCGATGGTGCCCACCAGGTCGACCGTGCCGCGCTCGCCGAAGGCTTCGACGCATCGGCGATAGGTGTCGTCGCTGACGCCGTGGTGACGCGTCAGTTCGATCGTGAAGTCGTAGACCAGCGCTTCGTCGGGCGCCATCGTGACGGGACGGCGGCCCGTGCGCAGCGCGGCGATCGTGTCCGCGCCGGTGCCCTGCGCCAACGACAACGGCACGTGCACGAACCACTCGAACTGCTGCGTCCAGGCGCGCGCCACGACGAGCGTCGCGAACTCGCTGAGTCGGGCCGGCAAGGCGTTCTCGAAGCGCAGGTATTCACCGACCTTCTGCAACCGCGCCAGCAGCTCGGGGCTGCGCAACAACGCGAATGAACGGGCCCTTGACGCCCTTGCGCGGGCCCTTGATCAGTTCATCCGCGGCCGCCCGCTGGGCCGGATTCATCTGCTCGGGCGCCAACGGGGGCAAACGGTCGGGGTATCGAGTCATCGTCGTCTCCATCACAGGCTGCGGAGGATGCTAGGCAACCCCATGCGACCTGGATAGTGAATAAAATAGCGCCACTTGTTCTCCAAACGAGAATGGCGATGGACCTGTCCGACCTTCACATCTTCAAGACCGTCGCCGAGGAGGGTGGCATCGCGCGTGCGGCGACCAAGCTGCATCGGGTGCCGTCGAACGTCTCCACGCGCGTCAGGCAGCTCGAGCAATCGGTCGGGGCGCAACTGTTCGTGCGCGAGAAGCAGCGCCTGTTCCTGTCGCCGAGCGGCGAACACCTGCTGGGTTATGCGGACAAGCTGCTGCGCCTGTCGGCTGAGGCGCTGGGTGCGGTGTCGCGCGCGCCGCCGCGTGGCCTGTTGCGCCTGGGCGCACTCGAAAGCACCACGGCGAGCCGCCTGCCCAAGGTACTGGCGGCCTACCACAAGGCCTATCCCGAAGTGCGGGTCGAGCTCGTCACCGGCACCAACGACGCGCTGACCGCCGCGGTGCTCGAGCGCCGCGTCGAGGCCGCCTTCGTCGCCGAGGTGCCGTCGAGCAAGGAACTGGTGGCCGAACGCCTGTTTCGCGAACGGCTGGTCATCATTTCATCGCTCGACCATCGGCCGATCCGGCGGCCGCAAGACGTCGACGGCGATTCGGTGATCGCATTCCCGAGCGGCTGTGCCTACCGGCGCGTGTTGCAGCACTGGCTCGGCAGCGATCGTGTGGCGTCGGTGCGGGTGCTGGAGCTGGGCTCGTACCATGCCATCGTCGCGTGTGTGGCCTCGGGCACCGGCATCGCGCTGGTGCCCGAGTCGGTGCTCGACACGGTTCAGGATGCCGCCGTGGCGCGGCATGCGCTGCCCAAGGTGCACGGTCAGGTGACCACGCCGCTGATCTGGCGCGCGGCCGATCCCTCGGCTGCGCTGATTGCGCTGCGCAAGGTGCTGGCCAGCGTGGCGCGATCGTCCGCGGGCCGTTGACTGGCCCGGCCGGGGCCAGGCTAAGCTCCGAGCCGCCGCCGAACGTGCCAGCGACAGCGCAGCGCGCTGCTGCAGATAGCGCCGCACGGCGGCATCGCGCTCGAGGCCGATCGCCTGCGCGTAGGCCTGCGCAGCGGCCTCGGTGGCACCGCTGCGTGCCAGCAGCTCGGCGCGCGCCGCCCAATGCGGCTGGTACTCGGCGAGCCGGGCGTCGGCTGCCAACGCATCGAGCGCGGCCAGTCCGGCGGCAGGGCCTTGGGTCTCGGCCAACGCCACGGCGCGGTTCAGTGCCGCCACCGGCGAGCCGGTGAGCTCGCACAACGCGTCGTACAGGCGCTCGATCGCAGAGCCAGTCGATCAGGCCCGTGCAGCCGGCGCATCGCGTGCGCCGACTGCACCGCCGCTTCGAGCTGATAGCGGCCCGGGGCGCCGTCGCGGCGGTTCGCGCGGTGCAGCAGCGCCTCGGCCTCGTCGACCATCGAGCCATCCCAGCGCGCGGGATCCTGCTCGCTCAGCGGCACGTAGTCGCCGGCGGCGTTGCGGCGTGCATCGCGTCGCGCATGGGCATGCAGCATCAGCGAGAGCAGCCCCAGCGCCTCGCCCTCGTCGGGCAACAGCGAGGCCACCAGGCGGCCGAGCCAGATCGCCTCGTCGGCCAGGTTGCGGCGCCGCGCATCGACGCCTTCGGGGTCGGACCAACCCTCGGCGTAGGCGGCATAGATCGCGTCGAGCACGGTACCGAGGCGCTCGCGCAGCGCGTCGCCCTGCGGCACCTCGAAGCCGATGCCGGCCTGGCGGATCTTGGCCTTGGCGCGCACCAGGCGCTGCGCCATCGTGGCCGGCGCGATCAGGAACGCCGACGCGATGGTCGCGGCGTCGAAGCCGAGCACCACCTGCAGCATCAGCGGCGCGTGCAGGTCGCGCGCCGAGGCCTGGGTGGGCGCAGGCGAACAACAGGCCCAGCCGGCGATCGGGCCACACGGGCTCGGGCTCGTCGTCGCCTTGCAACTCGGCCAGCCACTGCAGGTGCGCCGATGCGTCTTCGTCGAGCCGGCGCCTGCGCAGCGCATCGACGAGCTTGCGGCGCGCCACCGTCAGCAGCCAGGCATCGGGCGTGCGCGGCACGCCGCTGGCGGGCCACTCGGTGAGCGCGACCGCCAGCGCCTCGGACAACGCGTCCTCGGCGCCGGCGACATCGCGCGTGCGCGCGGCCAGAAACGCGATCAGCTTGCTGTAGCTTTGCCTGGCCGCGGTCTCGGCAGCCAGCGCAGCGGCGTCGGCGTCCGCGCTCACCCGTCGATCGGTCACATCGGCCACACCGGTCGCACCTCGACGATGCCGTGCGCGGCGCCCGGGCAACGTGCCGCCCACGACAGCGCGGCATCGAGATCCGGCACGTCGATCAGGAAGTAGCCGCCGAGCTGCTCGCGCGTCTCGGCGTACGGCCCGTCGAGCACCTGCGTCTTGCCCGATTGCAGGCGCACGGTGGTGGCCGACTGCGCGGGGCGCAGACGATTGCTGTTGCGAAGCACGCCGGCTTTGTTGAGCGCGTCATGGTAGGCGCCATAGGCCGCGAGCCCTTCGGCCTGCTGCGACGCCGGCAGTTTGTCGAATCCGTTGGGGTCGGAATAGATCAGCAGCATGTATTCCATGTCAGCGCTCCAAGTTGGCGGCGGTGCGGGAATGCCTCGCCTGGACAATGTCGTGCGGCGGCCCGCCATTTCGACAACGGCCGGCGATGATCGTACAAAGCGGGCGCATCGAGTGCCCGGGAGTCTCACATGCCGAGGTCTTCTTCGAGCGCGCCGCGGCCCGGCGCGCGCACTGCGAGCATGACGCCGATCGGCGTCGAGCGCATGGGCGATGCCGCCGACCTGCTGCGCGATCCCACGGTGCTGCGGCTGGAAAACCTCGACACCGACCTGCTGCCGCCGCGCGAGGCGCTCGACGCCACACGCGCCGCGGTGGTCGACGACGACGCCAACAGCTACCTGCCGTTCTTCGGCCACGACCGCCTGCGCCAAGCCGCCAGCCGGCTGGTCGAGCGCACCGGCGGCTACGCCAGCGGCAGCATCGACTGGCGGCGCCAGTGTTTCATCTCGGCGGGTGGCCTGAGCGGCGTGCTGAACGCGCTGCTGGCGCTGATCGAGCCGGGCGACGAGGTGGTGCTGACCAGCCCCACCTACGTGGGCTTGATCAACCGCGTGCGACTGGCCGGGGGTGTGCCGCGTTTCGTTCGCCTGCTGCCGCGCGCCGCTGGCTGGCGGTTGGACGCCTCCACGCTGGCGCGCGCCGTCACGCCGCGCACGCGCGCGTTCCTGATGATGAGCCCGTCGATGCCCAGCGGCGCGGTGCTCGACCACGACGAGTGGGCTGCGCTGTGTGCGGCCTGCGTGGCCGCCGACGCCTGGATGATCTACGACAGCGCGATGGAGCGGCTGTTGTTCGACGGCGTGCCGCACTGGCATCCGGCGAGCTTTGCCGGCATGGCCGAGCGCACGGTCACCGTCGGTGCGGCATCGAAGGAGTACCGCATGATCGGCTGGCGCGTCGGCTGGGTGGTGTGCCCGCCGCAGGCTGCCGAGGCGATCGGCAGAGTCGCGATCTCCAACGTGGTGTGCCCGGTGGGCATCGCGCAGCAGGCGGTGGCCGCTGCGATCGAAGCGGCCGACGACGGCATCGCGCGCTGCGTGGCCACCTGGCAGCAGCGCCACGACGCACTGGTGCGGTCGTTGTCGCCGGACTTTCGGATCGTCCCCGCGGCAGGCGGCTGGTCGCTGCTGATCGACTTTGCCGAGCGGGGCCTGAGCGGTGCGCAGGCGTCGGCTGCGCTGCTCGAGCAGGGCGTGGCGGCGACCTCGATGGAAAACTGGGGCGAGCCCGACATCGCGCGTTACCTTCGGCTCGTGTTCGCCAACGAGCCGCTCGGAGCGTCTGCGCGAGGTGCCGCAGCGCTTTGCGCGCGCGTTCGCCAGTTCGTGACGTGGGCTATCCTGCATCGCACCGCTGCGGGCCACCGATATCACCCAGGAGACATCGTCCATGAGAGCCGTTCGTTTCGCCGCCTTCGTCGTTGGCGCTTGCCTGAGCCTGGCCGGTAGCCTGGCGGTGGCCCAGGGCTACCCCAACAAGCCGATTCGCCTGGTGGTGACGTTCCCCACCGGCGGCGCGCCCGACATCCTGGCGCGCCTGCTGAGCGAACGTTCGCAGCTCGGCCAGCCGATCGTGGTGGACAACAAGCCCGGCGCCGGCGGCAACATCGGCTCGGACTTCGTCGCCAAGTCGCCGCCCGACGGCTACACGCTGGTGATGGGCACCGTGGGCACGCACTCGATCAACGGCGCGCTGTACAGCAAGATGCCCTACGACATGGTCAAGGACTTCGTGCCGGTCGGCGCACATCGCATCGGCGCCCAACCTGCTGGTGGTGACCAACGACCTGCCGGTGAAGTCGGTGGCCGAGCTGATCGCCTACATGAAGGCCAACCCCAACAAGCTGAGCTTCGGATCACCGGGCATCGGCACCTCGGTGCACGTGTCGGGCGAGTTGTTCAAGTCGCTCACCGGCACGCAGATGACGCACGTGCCGTACAAGGGCCGGCAGTTCGCGATTCCCGACCTGGTGGGCGGGCAGATCCAGTTGATGTTCGACAACATGCCGTCGGCGCTGCCGATGGCCAAGGAAGGCAAGATCCGCGCGCTCGCGCAGACCACCGCCAAGCGCTCGGCCGCCGCGCCCGACGTGCCCACGGTGGCCGAGACGGTGCCCGGCTTCGAGGCGACCACGTGGTTCGCGATGTTCGCGCCGGCCGGCACGCCGCCCGAGGTGGTGGCGCGCCTGAACGGCGAGCTGAAGCGCGTGTTCGCATTGCCCGACGTGCAGGACAGGCTGAAGACGATCGGCCTCGAACCGTGGCTGTCGACGCCGGAGGAACTGGCCAAGTTCCAGGCGGCCGAGATCGTCAAGTGGGCCAAGGTGGTGAAGGAGTCGGGGGCCAAAGCCGAGTGAGGACATGAGCCAGCGCCTGCGCGCTGGCGAGTGCCTCAGGAGGGGCGAGCGCATGCAGGCGCGAGCCTGGTCGTGTCGTCACGCCTGACCCTTGAACCCGCGCAACTCGCGCAGCATCCAGTCGATGAAGGCCCGTGTGCGTGCCGGCAGCAAACGCGCCTGCGGCACCAGCAGGCTCACCGGACGCGGCGGCGGCTCGAAAGTGGCGAGCACGACCTTCAACTTGCCGGCCTTCACGCAGCGCATCGACCTGGTACGACATGAAGACGCCGCAGCCGAGGCCGGCGACGCAGGCATCGACCGACCGCCGGCACGTGGTTGCAGCGCAGGCTGCCGTGCACCGGCACCGTGAACACCTTGCCGTGCTCGTGAAACGACAACTGGCGCGCGCTGCCTGACAGGCGCACGCAGTCGAGCTGCTGCAGATCGCGCGGGTGCTTGGGCACGCCGTGCCGGCGCAGGTAGCCGGGGCTGGCCACCACCAGGCGCCGCACCGCGCCGACGTGGCGCGCGACCAGCGACGAGTCTTCCAGCGCGCCGATGCGGATGCCGACGTCGAAGCCTTCGTCGAGCAGGTTGACCACACGATCGAGCAGCACCAGCTCGATCTGCACCTCGCGATGGCGTTGCACGAATCGCGTCACCGCGGGCGCCACGTGCAATTGGCCGAACATCACCGGCGCGGTGACCATCAGCGGGCCGGCGATCGCCGACGCCTCGTTGCTGACCGCGCGCCCCGCTTCGTCGACCGCGGCCAGGATCTGCCGGCAGTGCTCGAGGTAGCGGCGGCCCTCTTCGGTGAGCGCGACGCGGCGCGTCGTGCGGTTGAACAGGCGCACGCCGAGTTGCGCCTCGAGCGCGGCCAGCGAGCGCACCACCGCCGGCACCGAGGCGTCGAGCGCCCGCGACGCCGCCGTGAAGCCGCCTTCGTCGGCGATGCACACGAAGGTCGCCATGGCCTTGAGCTGGTCCATCGCGCGATGGTAGGCCACGCTGCGCGATTGTTGCGCGGCACGCAGCAATCCACTGCGCGCCGCGGCGTTGCGGGCGTGCGCCGGCATCGCCATCATCGGTGCCATGACGAACGACTCCACGACCCGATCCCTTCTTTCACGGCGGCGAACAGGCGTTGCAGCGGCTGGTCGGCATGCGCGAGCGCCTGGCCGAAGTCGGCGCGTTGGTGATGCGCGAGCAGATGCCCGATCAGCACCGCGAGTTGTTCGGCAAGCTGCCGTTCGTGCTGCTGGGCAGCGTCGACGACAGCCGGCCAGCCGCACGCGTCGCTGCTGGCGGGGCCGCCTGGCTTCGTGCACACGCCCGACGCGCGCACGCTGGCGATCGACGGATTGCCGGGTGCCGCCGACCCGCTGGCGCGTTCGCTGCGTGTCGGCGCGTCGATTGGCGTGCTGGGCATCGAGCCGCACACGCGGCGTCGCAATCGGCTCAACGGCGTGGTGGCCGCCGTGCACGCGATCCGGCTTTGCGATCGACGGTGCGGCAGAGCTTCGGCAACTGCCCCAAGTACATCCAGGCGCGTCAGGCGTCGTGGCTGGCCGGCGCTGCGGCCGACCAGGCAGCGGCCGTGCGCGCCGGCCGGCTGGATGCCGCCGCCATCGCGCTGGTGCGGCGTGCCGACACCTACTTCATCGCCAGCAGCGTGCCGCCGGACGAACTCGAACGCAGCGCGGCGCATGGCGTGGACGTGTCGCACCGCGGCGGCAAGCCCGGCTTCGTGCGCGTCGATCGCGATGCCGACGGCGTCGACACGCTGACGGTGCCCGATTTCTCCGGCAACAACCTGTTCAACACGCTGGGCAACCTCAGCGTCCATCCGCGCGCCGGGCTGCTGTTCGTCGACTTCGACGGCTCGAGCCTGCTGCACCTGTCGGTGGACACCGAGATCGAGTGGGGTGGCCCCGACGTCGCGGCGTTCGCGGGCGCGCAACGTGTGCTGCGCCACCGCGTGCGCGAGATGCTGCGCGTCGACGGCGCGTCGGCGTTGCGGTGGGGCCAGGCGCAGCGCTCGCCGTTCCTGCAGGCCACCGGCGCCTGGCCCGACGCCGCCGCGTAGGCGCTGGCGCTCAGCGCGCGCTGCCGGCGCGCGAGCACGTTCAGCTCGCCATCAGCGCCGCGCGGGCGCGATGCATGCGCACGAACAGGTTCTGTTCGCTGATGCCGAGCAGGCGGCACACCGCCTCACTGGTGTGCTCGCGCAGCACGCGCAGCTGCATGGTGTCGCGCAGGCCGGCGGGCAGCGTCGACGATGCGCGCCAGCGTGCGCGCGAGCAGCTCGCGCTGCTCGGCCACCTCGTCGGGGCGTGGCTGCGGGCAGGGCAGGCACAACTCGTCGTCGGCGTCGCAGGTGTCCAGGCTGTCGTGGCCGGAACGCTCGCGCACCAGGTCGACGATCTTGTGGCGCAGGATCGCCACCAGCCAGCTGCGCGGTGCCGAGCGGCCGCCAAAGCTGGCGCGGCCGGTCATCACCGCCTCGAACACGTCGTGCACGAGGTCTTCGGCGAGTGCCGGGTCCTGCAGGCGGCGCCGCGCGTAGTGCACGAGGAAGGCGCGGTGTTCGGCGAGGTCGCTCCAGCCGAGGGCAACCGATCCGGGCTGGGTCGCGGGCGTGGCGCAGGGGTTCATTGGCGGGGCTCTCGTCGTGGTCGGATGACGCCACTGTCGCGTGGCACCCTCGCACCAAGCTCACCAAAGCTCACAGGCAGATAACATCGATGTAAGAACGCGCCACAACGGGGCGACAGTCCCGGCATGGAAGCCGTGATGGGTGCAGCAAATCCTCGTTGCCGAAGACCAGGCCGACATCCGCGACCTGATCGCCCTGAACCTGCGCCACGCCGGCTACGACGTGACGCCGGTGGCCGACGGCCGCGCCGCGCTGGACAGCCAGCGAGACCGCACGAGCGACCTGCTGATCCTCGACCTGATGATGCCGGGCCTGGACGGCCTGGAGGTCTGCAAGGCGCTGCGTGCCAAGGGCCGCGCGATGCCGATCCTGATGCTGACCGCCAAGTCGACCGAGCTCGACCGCGTGCTGGGCCTCGAGCTCGGCGCCGACGACTACCTGACCAAGCCGTTCTCGATGGCCGAGCTGCTGGCGCGGGTGAAGGCGTTGCTGCGCCGCGCCGATCTGATGCGCCAGGCACAAAGCCAGCAGGGCGCGGGCAGCGCGCTGCGCAACGGCGAGATCGAGATCCTGGTGGCGCGGCGCGAAGTGCGTGTGCGCGGACAGGCGGTGGAGCTGACGGCGCTGGAGTTCGACCTGCTGCTGTACTTCGCGCAGCACCCGGGTCACGTGTTCTCGCGCGCGCAGCTGCTCGATGCCGTGTGGGGCTATGCGCACGAGGGCTACGAACACACGGTGACCACGCACATCAACCGCCTGCGCGCCAAGCTCGAAGCCGACCCGATGCGGCCGACAGTGATCCTCACCGTGCGCGGCGCCGGCTACAAGATGCGCGACGCGCCGCCATGAGCGGCCGCCGCGTCGCCGGCGCGCAGGGCTGCACGCAGGGCACGATGACGGTGCGCCTGCGCTGGCTGACGATCTTCGTCATCGGCGTGTGCACCGCGCTCGGCGTGCTGGTCACGGTGGCGATGGCGTTCCAGCGTTTCGAGCACGAGACCACCTACGAGCGTGCCAACGCCTTCATCGGCCGCGTGGTCGAGTCTGCACCCCGACCTGCTCGACCTGCAGATGCGCGATCCCGTCGGCTTCACCGGCTTCCTGCGCAACCTGCTGCTGTTCGAGCCCGATTCGCAGCTGTACCTGCTCGATGCCGACGGCAACGTGCTGGCCGCCAGCGGCCGCGCGCAGCCGGCGCCGGGCTTCAAGGTGCGGCTCGAGCCGGTGAAGCTGGCGGTGGCGATCGCCGGCGACCGGCGCCGCGCGCCGTACGTGATGGGCGACGACCCGGAGCACATGAACCTCGATGCGGTGATCGCGGCGCGGCCGCTGCGGCGCACGGTGATCCGCCCCGAAGCCGACACCGCGGGCTACCTGTACCTGGTGTGCCAGCCGCCCGGACTCAACGTCGGCCATGTCGAGGTCTATCGCAGCAGCCTGATGGGCACCTCGCTGCTGGGCCTGGCGGGCCTGATCGTGCTGATGACGCTGCTGGCTGCGTGGATCGTGGCCACGGTGACGCGGCCGCTGCGCGATCTCAGCGACGCGGTGGCTCGCGCACAGCGTGAAGGCTTCGACAGCGCCGTGGCGGTCGAAGCCGCGCCGGCCGCGACGCCGCAACGGCCGGGCGACGAGTTCGCGCAGCTGCGCGCGGGCTTTCACGCGATGCTGACGCGGCTGCGCTCGCAATGGGACGCGTTGCGGCGGCTCGACCAGTTTCGCCGCGAGAGCGTCAGCAACCTGTCGCACGACCTGCGCTCGCCGCTCACCGCGACCGTGGCTTGCCTGGAAACGCTCGACCGCCGCTGGGCCATCGACCCGGCCCGCGTCGACGATCGGGCAATGCTCGAAGTGGCGCTGCGCAACACGCGCAACGCGGCGCAGCTGGTGCGCTCGCTGGGCGACCTGGCGTTGCTCGACGAGCCCGAGTTCAAGCTGCGGCCGATGACGGTGGACCTGGGCGAGATGCTCGACGACATCGTGATGCGCTTCGCCGAGCGCGCGGCCCAGCAGGGCGTGGCGCTGCGCCACGACAGCGCTGCCGGCGCCGCGGTGTTCGCCGCGGTCGACATCGAGCTGTTCGAGCGTGCAATGGCCAACCTGGTGGACAACGCGCTGAAGCACACCGACGCGGGCGGGCGCGTGACGCTGCGCGCCGACAGCGCCGACGATCACGTGCGGGTCATGGTGGCCGATAGCGGCAGCGGCATCGCAGCCGCCGACCTGGAACACCTGTTCGACCGCCTGTACACCGGCTCCGGCGCGCGCGGCGACGCCGATGGCGGCGGCAAAGGACTCGGGCTGGCGATCGTCAAGCGCATCGCCGAGCTGCACCGCGGCGAGGTGGCGGTGCACAGCGAGCCCGGCCGAGGCACCGAGGTGACGATCCGCCTGCCGCGCGACGCCGGCGACCGCCTGACCGCCGATCGCATCGCCGGCACGCCAGCGATCAGGGCCTGCAGTGCAAGCAGGCCCTTCGCGTGCGAGCGACTCGTCAGCGCTTGGCGACCGTCGTCAGCGGATCGATCGAGAAGGTGTAGCTCTTCTTGTCGAGCGGCTTGTGGCAGGCCAGGCACTCGGCCTGGTTGACGCCCGGGCGATGTTTCCCGTCGGCCGTGAAGACGGCGTAGTTCCAGTTTTCGTTGCGCAGCATCTCGGGGACGCTGCTGCCCCAGCCCTCGCGGCGCTCCATCACCGCGAAGGCGACAAAACGATCGGGCTCGAAGAAGCCGTTGGCGCCGGCGATGGGCTTCTTGTCGGCGCCTTGCTTGGCGGCGAATTGTTCGAGCACCAGCACCGAGCCGTCGGGCAACGCCTTGCCGTCCTTGGCCGCCTGCAGCGCGACCGGGTTGGCGTACAGGTAGCGCACCTGGTTGATGTCGGGCCGGTTCACCGTCTGGTACAGCTTGAAGGTGGAGCGGTAGTTTTCGGGGAACGCGACCTTGGTCGGCGACAGGTTGGGCAGGAAGTCCGACTTCGCGGTCGAGGCGCCGGCGCCAGGCAACGACGAGAAGTAGGCGGCGACGTTGGCGATGTCTTCGGGGCTCAGCTGCGCCGCGATCGCACCCATCACGGCGTTCTTGCGCGAACCGTCCTTCAACTGCCTGCAGCTGGCTTGCCAGGTAGGCCGACTTCTGGCCCGCCAGATTGGGAATGGTGTCGGACACGCTGACGCCGTTGAGGCCGTGGCAGGCCGAGCACACGGCCTCCGCGCGCGCCTTGCCGGCGCCTGCATCCTGGGCCCACACGCCGCCCGACGCGATGGCCGTGAGGGTCAGACAGCCAATCCAGGTCTTCATGCGCTCTCCTTTGGTGGGCCCGGTCGGGCGGGGCTACGTCGGTCCGCGCCCGGGCTTCTTACAAGGAAGGAGCAACCGTTGCGCCGCTGGCCGTGTGTACGCAGCCGCGATACGCGACCATCCGGCAATCGGATTCGCGTGTCGACTCAGGGATTACGCTAGCCTGCTGAGCGCGCAGGCGGCGGGCCGTGCGGCCCGGCGCTTCAGAGCGCAGCGGGCTCGGTGGGCGCGTTCTCGAGCAGCAACTGCACGTGAACAGCCAGGCGACCGATCTCCTGCTCGATCTGCAGCGAGAAGCCCTTGCGGCCGCCGCGCTCGTCGGCCAGCAGCCGCATCAGCGAGAGCTGCGCGCACGCGAGATCGCCCCAGTGCTCGGCCAGGTGGTTCGCGATGCGTGGGAATTGCTCGCACAACACCTTCGGGCGCGCGTTGGCGGGCAGCGCCATCAGCCAGTCGATGGTCTTGCCCGTGACAGCGCGGTCCGACGGCGAGAGCGGGCGGCGCTGCTCCTCCCAATAGCCCGGCAGCAGTTTTTCCAACGCGACGATGGCGGCGGGCTTGTCGGCCTCTTTGCGCGCATCGTTGACGTCGGTGATTTCGAACTCGATCAGCCCCGAGGGGTTGAACGGTTGCTGGCCTGGGTTATCGGACATGGGCTCGTGAAGAGAAACGAGACAGGGTGATGTGCGCGATCATGTCATGCACCCACTGTGTGCGAGCGCCCGCGCGCGTGAGAAGCGCTCACGCATTCGGTGCCGTTACCGATTGCGGTGCAGGCGTCGTGAAAAATTCGCCGCGGGTTACAGGTGCGCACGGCCGCGCTGGGTGCATGCACGCCAATGGTCATCCGTGCGGTCGTGCACGTGCGCTGCGCGCACTCCGTAGAATGTTCGGCCCCATGCCCAGACCCAGCTCCCCGAACACCGGTGTCATCCGCATCCGCGGCGCGCGCCAGCACAACCTGAAGAACCTCGACCTCGACCTGCACACCGGCGAGATGACGGTTGTCACCGGGCCGTCGGGCTCGGGCAAGTCGAGCCTGGTGTTCGACACGCTGTACGCCGAGGGGCAGCGGCGCTACGTCGAGACCTTCAGCGCCTACGCGCGCCAGTTTCTCGACCGCATGGACCGCCCCGCGGTCGACCGCGTCGACGGCGTGCCGCCGGCGATCGCGATCGACCAGACCAACCCGGTGCGCACGTCGCGCTCGACGGTCGGCACGATGACCGAGCTGAACGACCACCTGAAGTTGTTGTTCGCCCGCGCCGGCCAGCTGTTCGACAGGCAAACCGCATTGCCGGTGCGTCACGACAGCGCCGACTCGATCCACGCCGATCTGGTCGATCGCGCCACGCAGGCGGGCGATCCGCGGGTGGCGATCACCTTCCCGGTGCACCTGCCGGAGAACGTGACGCCTGCTGAAGTCGAGCAGTGGCTGTCGGCCAGCGGCTTCACGCGGGTGCAGGCCGAGCGGGTGGTGGAACATCGCAAGGTGCTCGACGTGGTGGCCGATCGGTTGCGCATCGTCGGCGCCGAGCGTGCGCGGGTGGTCGAGGCGATCGAGCTGGCGCTCAAGCGCGGCGGCGGCCGGGTCAACGTCTACGTGCTGCGCGACGATGCCGCCGCCGAGCTGTGGCGCTACTCCACCGGGCTGCACTGTCCCGAGAGCGACATCCGGTATCCCGATCCGCAACCGGCGCTGTTCTCGTTCAACTCGGCCTACGGTGCGTGCGACACCTGCCGCGGCTTCGGCCGCGTGATCGGTGTCGACTGGGGGCTGGTGATCCCCGACCACCGCAAGACCCTGCGCAGCGGCGCCATCAAGCCGCTGCAGACGCCGGCGTGGCAGGAGTGCCAGGACGATCTGCTCAATCACGCGGGCACTCGAGGGCATTCCGCGCGACACGGCGTGGAGCCAGCTCACCGAGGCGCAACGTGATTGGGTGATCGAAGGCTCGCCGTTGTGGAAGGGCAAGTGGAACCAGCAGTGGTACGGCGTGCGCCGCTTCTTCGGCTACCTGGAGAGCAAGGCCTACAAGATGCACATCCGCGTGCTCTTGTCGAAGTACCGCAGCTACACGCCGTGCACGGTGTGCAACGGCGCGCGGCTGAAGCTCGACGCGCTGCTGTGGCGGGTGGGGTCGAAGGACGGCGCCGACGCGGTGCTTGCTGGGTCGCGCCGCTTCATGCCCGCCGGGGTCTCGTGGACACAACAGCAGTTGCAGGCGATGCCCGGCCTCACGCTGCACGACCTGATGCTGCTGCCGATCGCGCGGCTGCGGCGCTACTTCGACGCACTGGTGCCCGATTCGAGCCTGCTCGACGAGGCGCTGAAACTGCTGCTCGGCGAGATCCGCACGCGCCTCAAATATCTCTGCGACGTCGGCCTGGGCTATCTGACGCTCGACCGCCAGAGCCGCACGCTGAGCGGCGGCGAAGTGCAGCGCATCAACCTCACCACAGCGCTCGGCACGTCGCTGGTCAACACGCTGTTCGTGCTCGACGAGCCGAGCATCGGCCTGCATCCGCGCGACATGGGCCGCATCATCGAGGCGATGCAGCGGCTGCGCGATGCCGGCAACACGCTGGTGGTGGTCGAGCACGACCCAGCGGTGATGCTGGCGGCCGACCGCCTGATCGACATGGGGCCCGGCCCCGGCGCGATGGGCGGGCGCATCGTGTTCGACGGCACGCCCGATGCCGCGCGCCGCGCCGACACGCTGACCGGTGCCTACCTCGGTGCGCGCAAGCACGTGGGCATCGGCATCCGGCGCTACGTGAGCGACGCGACGCCCAAGCTGGTGCTCGAAGGCGCGCGCGAACACAACCTGAAGAACCTCGATGTGTCGTTCCCGCTGCAGCGGCTGACCGTCGTCACCGGCGTCTCGGGCTCCGGCAAGAGCACGCTGGTGCAGGACGTGCTGGTGCCCGCGCTGCTGCGCCATTTCGGCAAGGCCACCGAGTCGCCCGGCGAGCACGACCGCCTGCTCGGCGCCGACTGGCTGGCTCACGCCATCTTCGTCGACCAGTCGCCGATCGGCAAGACGGCGCGCAGCAACCCGGCCAGCTACGTCGGCGCGTTCGACGAAGTGCGCAAGCTGTTCGCCGGCGCGCCGCTGGCGATCGAGCGCCGCTACGGCGCCGGCATGTTCAGCTTCAACGCCGGCGACGGCCGCTGCGCGACCTGCGGCGGCTCGGGCTTCGAGCACGTCGAGATGCAGTTCCTGTCCGACGTCTACCTGCGCTGCCCCGACTGCGACGGTCGCCGCTACCGCGCCGAGATCCTCGAGGTGCGCATCGTGCGCGGCGCGCGCCAGCTCTCGGTGGCCGACGTGCTCGACCTCACGGTGGCCGAGGCCTGCGAGCTGTTTCGCGACGACCGCGAGGTGATCGCGCGGCTGCAGCCGATCGTCGACGTCGGCCTCGATTACGTGCGGCTCGGCCAGCCGGTGCCCACGCTGTCGGGCGGCGAGGCGCAGCGGCTGAAGCTCGCCGGATTCCTCGCCGAGGCGGCGGGCGCGCCGCGGCAGCCGCGGGCCTTGAAGGGCACGCTGTTCCTGTTCGACGAGCCGACCACCGGTCTGCACTTCGACGACATCGCCAAGCTGATGCGGGCGCTGCGCAAGCTGCTCGAAGGCGGCCACTCGCTGATCGTGATCGAGCACAACCTCGACGTGATCCGCAACGCCGACTGGGTGATCGACCTCGGCCCCGAAGGCGGCGACGCCGGCGGCGAGGTGGTGGCCACCGGCACGCCGGAGGATCTGAAGGCGCATGGCAGCTCGCACACCGGGCGCGCGTTGCGCGAGTACGAGCAGACGCTCGGCCTGGGCGAACACGTCGCGCGCGAGGGCGTGCCGTTGCAGGTGCTGGTGCGCGCGCAGCGCGAGGCGACGCGTGCCGGCGACGACGTGATCCGCATCGTCAACGCTCGCGAGCACAACCTGAAGGCCATGAACGTCGACGTGCCGCGCGGCAAGTTCAACGTCGTCACCGGCGTCTCGGGCTCGGGCAAGAGCACGCTGGCGTTCGACATCCTGTTCAACGAGGGTCAGCGGCGCTACCTCGAATCGCTGAATGCCTATGCGCGCAGCATCGTGCAGCCGGCGGGGCGGCCCGAGGTCGACGCGGTGTTCGGCATCCCGCCGACGGTGGCGATCGAGCAGCGGCTGTCGCGCGGCGGCCGCAAGAGCACGGTGGCCACCACCACCGAGGTCTGGCACTTCCTGCGCCTGCTGTGGGTGAAGCTCGGCCTGCAGCGCTGCGTGCACGACGGCGCCGAGGTGCGACCGCAGAGCGTGGACAGCATCGCTGCGCAACTGCTGCGCGACCATCGTGGCCAGCACGTGGGCCTGCTGGCGCCGCTGGTGGTGGCCCGCAAGGGCGTCTACACCGATCTCGCCAAGTGGGCCAAGGCGCGCGGCCACAGCCACCTGCGCGTCGACGGCGCCTTCGTCAAGGTCGACCCGTGGCCGCGGCTGGATCGCTTCAAGGAGCACACGCTGGAGTTGCCGGTCGGCGATCTGGTGGTCGCACCGGAGCATGAAGAGGAGTTGCGCACGCTGCTGGCGCGCGCGCTCGAAGCCGGCAAGGGCGTGCTGCACCTGCTGGCACCGCTCGACGGGCTGGCCGATGCGATCGACGACGGCGCCAACGGCTCGGGCATCGGCGCGGTGAAGGTGTTCTCCACCAAGCGTGCCTGCCCGGTGTGCGGCACCAGCTATCCCGAGCCCGACCCGCGCATGTTCTCGTACAACAGCAAGCACGGCTGGTGCACCACCTGCGTCGGCACCGGCCTGGCGTTGACGCGCGAGCAACGCAAGGCCTACGACGACTCGGTGCGACCCGACGACGACCGTGGCCGCGAGCAGAACTTTCCGTCCGAGGAGCCCGAGGTCGAAGGCGTCGGCGAGCAGGACTGCAGCGATTGCGGCGGCACGCGGCTCAACCCGGTGTCGCGCGCGATCACCTTCGACGCGCACCCGATCACCGAAGTCGCGCGCTGGTCGGTGTCCGACGTGCGCCGCTGGATCGATGCGCTCACGTTGAGCGGCCGCGACGCCGACATCGCGCGCGACGTGGTGGCCGAGATCCGCAGCCGCCTGCAGTTTCTCGAAGAGGTGGGCCTGGGTTACCTCACGCTCGACCGCGCCGCGCCCACGCTGTCGGGCGGCGAGGCGCAGCGCATCCGCCTGGCGGCGCAGCTGGGCAGCAACCTGCAGGGCGTGTGCTACGTGCTCGACGAGCCGACGATCGGCCTGCACCCGCGCGACAACCGCATCCTGCTCGACGCGCTGGCGCGGCTGGGCGACAAGGGCAACACGCTGGTGGTGGTCGAGCACGACGAAGACACGATCCGTCGCGCCGACCACATCATCGACATCGGCCCGGGCGCCGGGCGTCGCGGCGGCCAGTTGGTGGCGCAGGGCGCCGTGTCGGCGGTGTCGGCCAACCCCGATTCGGTGACCGGGCGCTTTCTCGCCAAGCCACTGGCGCATCCGCTGCAGCCGCGCCGCGAGGTGCACGGGGCCAAGCCCGCGCTGCGCCTGCGTGGCGCGTCGCTGCACAACCTGCGCGACATCGACGTCAACGTGCCGCTGCAGCGCCTGGTCGTCGTCACCGGGGTGTCGGGCTCGGGCAAGAGCACGCTGGCGCGCGACGTGCTGCTGGCCAACCTGCAGGGCATGGTCGGTGTGCGCGGCAAGCTGCCGCCACTGGCGGGCTGCCGCGAGCTCGAAGGCTGGCAGTCGATCGACCGTGTGCTCGAGGTCGACCAGACACCGATCGGCAAGACGCCGCGCTCGTGCCCGGCCACCTACATCGGCTTCTGGGACACCATCCGCAAGCTGTTCACCGAAACGCTGGAGGCCAAGGCCCGCGGCTACGCGGCGGCGCGCTTCTCGTTCAACACCGGCGACGGCCGCTGCCCCGGCTGCGAGGGCCAGGGCCTGCGCACCATCGAGATGAGCTTCCTGCCCGATGTGAAAGTGCCGTGCGACCAGTGCCATGGCGCTCGCTTCAACCCCGAGACGCTGGCCGTCACCTGGCGCGGCAAGAGCATCGGCGACGTGCTGCGCATGGAGGTCGACGAGGCGGTGGACTTCTTCGCGTCGATGCCGTCGATCGCGCATCCGCTGCAATTGCTGAAGGACGTCGGGCTCGGCTACCTGACGCTGGGCCAGCCGTCGCCCACGTTGTCGGGCGGCGAGGCGCAGCGCATCAAGCTGGTCACCGAGCTGTCCAAGGTGCGCGACGACGTGACACGGCGCGGCCAGAGGCCGCCGCAGACGCTGTACGTGCTCGACGAGCCGACGGTCGGCCTGCACATGGCCGACGTCGAACGCCTGATCCGCGTGCTGCACCGCCTGGTCGACGGCGGCCACAGCGTGCTGGTGATCGAACACGACCTCGACGTCGTCGCCGAAGCCGACTGGGTGATCGACCTCGGGCCCGAGGGCGGCGCGGCGGGCGGTCGCGTGGTGGCGGCGTGCACGCCCGAAACGCTGGTGGCGCGCGACACCCACACCGGCCGCGCGCTGGCGCCGGTGCTCAGGCGCGGCCGAGCGCGAGGTGGTGGCCGGCCCGAGCTAAGGCTTGTGCTCGCATCACACGTGCCGGTCGAGTGCGCTGTTGTCGCTGTCGATCATGGCGTCGCTGACTTCCGGGTGGCGCACCATCAACTCCATCGCCCGGGTCTGCAGCGTGATCGCGTCGTCGTGATCACCGCAGCGATCGAGCACGTCGCTGGCGCGCAGCAGGACCTTGATCTCCCAATGGGCGTCGGACGAGTGCGTTGCCACGCGCGCGGCTTCGAACGCCATGTCGCGCGCCAGATCGCGGGCGTTGCGCGCCTGGCGATCGCCGTCCTCGCCACCGCTGGCGTCTTCGGCAGCCGCGCACGACAGCTCGGCCAGCTCGCACAACAACTGCACGCGCTGGTCGACACCGCCCAGCGCATGCGACCAGCGCAACGCCTGATGCATGAAGTCCATCGCATGCGCGTACGCCGACAGCGAACGATAACAACGTGCGATGCCGGCCAGCGCCTCGCTCATCGCAGCCGGTTGGCGGTCACGCTCGGCCTCGTCGAGGCGGCGCACCGCAAGCTCGAGCGCGGCGCGCTCGGGGTCGTCCGGCAGCGCCGGCTCGGCAGCGGGCGGGTCGGGCAACGCGGGCGTCGCCCTCGTCGTGCGTGGCGATCAATTGCGTCTCCCCTCGATGAGACCCGCGCGGCGGGCAGCAATGCCGGGATGCTAGGGCGACGCCTCGTGGCGGGGCGAACCCTGTTCACGGGGTTGTGTTGCAGCGGCACCGCGAACAAGGGGTTCGTCGTAACAGCGCCTTCCGGGAGCGACCGCAGCAGCGTGCTGCCCCCGCGTTTTCTGCAATGGGCCGGCCCCGGTCCGTCGGTGACAATCGCGCCGTTTCATTGCTGGAGGCTGCCATGCCCTTGTTTGCCACCCGCGCGGCGCGCGCGCTGACGTGTCTGGTGCTGCCGATGGCCGGGCTTGCGCCGGCGCATGCGCAGACCACGCTGGCGCTGTCTTCGTGGGTGCCGCCCACGCATGCACTGACCACCACGCAAGTCGAGTGGTGCGCGATGCTCGAGCAGAAGGTGCCGGGCAAGATCAAGTGCAACGCGTTGCCGCGCGCCGTGGCAGCACCGCCGGGCACGTTCGACGCGGTGCGCAACGGGCTGGCCGACATCTCTTTCGCGGTGCACGGCTACACGCCGAGCCGCTTCGTGACGCCGCAACTGGCCGAGTTCCCGTTCCTCGGCAACTCGTCGGAGACGGTGTCGGTGGCTTTCCAGCGCATCTATGCCAAGAACCCGGCGATCGCCGAAGAGCACAAGGGCGTCAAGGTGCTGGCGGCGTTCACGCACGGCCCGGGCATCGTGTTCAACACCAAGCGTCCGATCACCAAGGTCGAAGACCTGTCGGGCCTGAAGTTCCGCGTCGGCGGCGGCATGGTCAACGAGATCGCCAAGACGCTGGGCATGAACGTCACGCTCAAGCCGGCGCCCGAGAGCTACGAGCTGCTGTCCACCGGCGTGATGGACGGCACCTTGTTCCCGGCCGAATCGGCCGAGAGCTTCAAGATCGAGAAGATCATCCGCCACGCGACGCTCTTTCCGGGGGGCCTTTACAACACCAGCTTCGTGTTCGTGATGAACCAGGCCAAGTACGACTCGTTGCCGCCGGACGTGAAGAAGGCGATCGACGAGATGTCGGGCGAGTTCCTGTCGCGCATGGCCGGGCGCGCGTGGGACAAGGCCGATCGGCGCGGCACCGCGCTGATGCAGGCCAGCGGCGTGGAGTTCACCAAGGCCGATGCCGCGTTCGTCAACGCGGTGAAGAGCAAGACCAGCGCCCTCGAAGACAACTGGGTCAAAGCCGCCGAAGCACGCGGCCTGAAAGACGCGAAAAAGGTGCTCGCCGACTTCCGCGCCGAGATCTCCAAGCTCGAAAAGTGACCCTGCGATGAGCGGGCAGCCGGCCGGGCCGCGACGCGGCGACGAGGCGTTGCGCCGCCGGCTGGAGTGGCTGTGCGGCACGCTGGCCGCGGTGGCGCTGTTCGCCATCATGATGCTGACGCTGGTCGACGTCAGCGGCCGCAAGGCGATCAGCCAGTCGGTGCCCGGTTCGCTCGAGATGACCGAGCTGCTGATGGTGGTGGTCATCTTCGCCGGCCTGCCGCTGGTCAGCCTGGCCGGCGAGCACGTGGTGTTCGATTCGCTCGACCCCTGGCTGCCGGCACGCGTGCGCCGCGTGCAGGGTTTGTTTGTCGATCTGTGCTGTGTGCTCGGCCTGCTCGGCGTCGCCTGGGTGATGTGGACCATGGCCGGCCAGCGTGCCGGCGACGGCGAGACCACGGCGCAGCTGAAGCTGCCGATCGCCCCCTTCGTCTATGGCATGAGCGTGCTGTGCGCGGTGGCGGCGCTGGTGCACGTGATGCTGATGCTCAGGCCGGTCGCGCATCACCATGTCGGTGTCGAGACCGAAGGCACGGCATGACCGAGGCGCTGCTCGGGTTCGGCGGCGTCTTCCTGCTCGCGCTGCTGCGCCTGCCGCTGGCCTTCGCGATGGGCGTCGTGGGTTTCGTCGGCCTGGGGCTGATGCGCGGCTGGGACGCCACCGCAGCCGCCGCCGGCCAGGTGGTGTACGAAACCGGCTTCGCCTACACGCTGAGCGTGGTGCCGTTGTTCATCCTGATGGGCAACTTCGTCGCGCGCGCAGGCCTGGCCCACGAACTGTTCCGGTTGGCCTATTCGTTGATCGGCCATGTGCGCGGCGGGCTGGCCCACGCGACGATCCTGGCCTGCGCCGGCTTCGGCGCCATCTGCGGCTCGTCGATCGCCACCGCGGCCACGATGAGCAAGGTGGCCTATCCGTCGATGAAGAAGCTCGGCTACGCCGACTACCTGGCCACCGGCGTCATTGCCGCCGGCGGCACGCTGGGCATCATGATCCCGCCGTCGACGATCATGGTGATCTACGGCATCGTCACCGAAACGCACATCGGCAAGCTGTTCGCGGCCGGCGTGCTGCCCGGGCTGCTGTGCGCGGCGCTGATGATGGGCGCGGTGGCCATCGTCACCGGGCGCGATCCGCAGGCCGGGCCGGCCGGCGAGCGCAGCACCTGGCGCGAGCGCCTGACGGCACTGCGCGACATCTGGGGCGTGGCCTTGCTGGTGGTGGTGGTGCTGGGCGGCATCTACGGCGGCGTGTTCACCGCCACCGAAGGCGCCGGCATCGGCGCGTCGGGCGCCTTCTTCTTCGCGCTGGCGCGCCGCGCGCTGACCTGGCGCATGCTGCGCGAGGTGCTGGTGGAGAGCGCGCGCACCACGGCGATGCTGTTCACGATCCTGATCGCCGCGATGATGTTCTCGGGCTTCATCAACTTCACGTCGATGCCGGGCGACCTGAAGAACTGGATCACCCACATGGGCCTGCCGCCGCTGGCGGTGGTGGGCGCGATGATGGTGATCTACGTGATGCTGGGCACCATCATGGAAGAGCTGTCGATGGTGCTGCTGACGATCCCGGTGTTCTTTCCGATCGTCACCCAGCTCGGCTTCGACCCGGTGTGGTTCGGCGTGCTGATCGTGCTGGTGGTGCAGATCGGCCTGATCTCGCCGCCGGTGGGCATGAACCTGTTCGTGCTGAACTCGCTGCTCAAGCGCGTGGCGCTGCGGCAGATCTTTCGCGGCGTGTGGATCTTCGTGGCCGCGCTGTGCATCGGCCTGGTGGTGGTGCTGGAGTTTCAGCCCTTGGCGCTGTGGCTGCCGAGCTTCATGAAGTAGCGCGTGCCGCGCGTCGCCCTGAGCAGGCGCCAGCCCAGCAGCACCGCGACGATCGCCGCGTAGACGGCCACTTCGCCGAAGTTGCGCTTGCCCGCGCGCATCCAGAAGAAGTGCAGGATCGCCAGCAGCGCGATGCCGTACACCGCGCTGGTGCAGCCGCTGCCAGCGCGCGGCGCCGAGCCATTGGATGGCGCGATCGAACGAGGTGGCCGCCAGCGGCAGCAGCAGCACGAAAGCCGCCGTGCCGACCAGGATGAACGGCCGCTTGGCGACGTCGCGCACGATGTCGGGCCACACCAGCCCCATGTCGAACACGGCGTACGCCGAAAAATGCAGCGTCGCGTAGAAGGCGGTGAACAGGCCCAGCATGCGGCGCCAGCGCGCCAGCGCCGGCAGGCCCGTCCACTGGCGCAGCGGCGTGATCGCCAGCGTCAGGCACAGGAAACGCAGCGTCCAGTCGCCGAGCGAGCGGATCAGCGCCTCGGCCGGGTTGGCGCCGAGCGTGTGGTTGACCACACCCGCGACCAGCAGCGCCAAAGGCAGCAGCGCGACCACGAACAGCGCCGGCTTGGTGGCGCGGTGCCGGACGATGGCTTGCACAGCGGCTCGGGTCACGTCGCTCAGAACCACTTCGCCAGGTCCATGCCCGCGTACAGCGAGCCGACCTGGGCCTCGTAGCCGTTGAACATCAGCGTCGGCCGTTTCTTGGCGAACAGATCGCCTTCACCGATGCGGCGTTCGGTGGCCTGGCTCCAGCGCGGGTGGTCGACCTTGGGATTCACGTTGGAATAGAAGCCGTACTCCTGCGGCGCCGCGAGCGACCAGCTGGTCACGGGCTGCTGTTCGACGAAGCGGATCCTGACCATCGACTTGCCGCTCTTGAAGCCGTACTTCCAGGGCACCACCAGGCGCAGCGGGGCGCCGTTCTGGTTGGGCAGCATCTGGCCGTACATGCCGAACGCCAGCAGCGTCAGCGGCTGCATCGCCTCGTCGATGCGCAGGCCCTCGACGTAGGGCCAATCCAGCACCGATGACCTGAGCCCCGGCATCTGCGCGCGGTCGGCCAGCGTCACGAACTGCAGGTATTTCGCGTTGCCGGTGGGCTCGACCTTGCGGATCAATTCGGACAGCGAGTAGCCGACCCACGGGATCACCATCGACCAGCCTTCGACGCAGCGCAGGCGGTAGACGCGCTCTTCCATCGGCGCGAGCTTGAGCAGGTCGTCGATGCCGAAGGTGGCCGGCTTCTTGACCTCGCCGTCGATGCTCACGGTCCACGGCCGCGTCTTCAGCGTGTGCGCATGCTCGGCGGGATCGCTCTTGTCGGTGCCGAACTCATAGAAGTTGTTGTAGCTGGTGGCATCGGCCGAAGGGGTGGCTTTCTCCATCGTGAAGGCGCCCGGCACGCTGCTGCGCACAGCGGGCAACGCCGCGCCTTTGGTCGTGGTGTTGGCCTGCGGCCAGGCCGCACGCGGGCCCAACGCGGCCAGCGCAGCCACGGCGGCGAGCCAGCGGCGTCGTGCGTTGAACACGGCCTGCGGCGTGATCTCCGAGGCGATCGGGTGGACGAAGCCACGGTTTCTGGGCAGCAGCATGGCGTTTCCTGAAGGTCTGCAGTGGGTCGGGCCAGAGGGTGCCGACCTTACGGCAGATCAAACGGCGACTGCACCCGTGCTGTCATCCGAGACGACGTGGGTCCGGTCTCAGTCGAGGTTGTCGCCGAATTGCGTGTCGTCGATGACGTTGCCGAAGCCCACGGTGTCGCCGAACAGGCGCAGCGAGTGCTGCGTGCGGCGCTCACGGAAGCTCTTGCGCGAGAACAGCTTGGCCTGCGCCTCGGGCGGCAGGTCGGTGATGTTGATCAGGTTCTTGGCCACCAGCGTGTCAATCACGTCTTCGAGCACGCGCACGAAGTCGGCATCGAGGCGGGCGAAACCCTCCGAGCCGCTGCTGCCGGGCGACGCGCCGCCGCCCAGAAAGGCACGCACGTCGGCGTGTTCGTCTGGCAAGTACTCCGAGGTGCCGGCCTCGGCATGGCGGTGCAGGCTGACCACCTCGCCTTGCGGATTGCGACGGACATAGGGCATGCCGGCAATATAGTGCGCGCGCCGCCGCGTGGCGCTGAAATTCGCCGCTGCCCGCGGCGCGATCATGAAAATTGCCCGCTGGGCGAGCGTCAAAGCCCGGCTGTGCGAGACACGGCCCGTCCTTCGTCAGCCGGCTGCTGTGTCCCAGTGGACGCCGCAGCGCGCGGTCTCAGTGCAGGCCGGCGATGTAGTCGGCGACCGCCTTGATCTCGCGGTCGCTCAAACGGGCGGCGATCGCGGCCATCGGCGCGCTGTTGGCGCGCTGGCCGGAGCGAAAGCCGTTGAGCTGGGCCTCGGTGTAGTCGGCGTGCTGGCCGCCGATGCGCGGGTACTGTGACGGGATGCCGGCGCCGGTGGGGCTGTGGCAGCCGGCGCACGCCGGCACCTGCTTGTCGCTGATGCCGCCGCGGTAGATCTTCTGGCCCAGCGCGTACAACTCCTTGTTCTTGGCAAAACCGGGCTTGGTCGGCTTGCCGGCATAGAACGCCGACACGTCGCGCATGTCGCTGTCGGACAGCGTGCTGGCAAAGCCCTTCATCACCGGGTTGCTGCGTTTGCCGGACTTGAACTCGCCCAACTGCTTGGCCAAGTACTCGGGATGCTGGCCCGCGATGATCGGGTTGGCCGGGCTGCCGCGCGACCCGTCGGCCGTGTGGCAGGCGGCACACACCTGAGTCGACAGGGTCTGCCCCTTGGCGAGATCGGGCTTTGCCGGCCCGTTGGGTTCGGCAGCGCCGACGGACAGCGCCAACGAGGCGGTCAACAACAGTGCGATCGGCGACTTCATGCGGTCAACCTCGAAGAGCGTGGGCGGCGAACAAAGCGGCGGATTTTACAATGACCCATGACACAGCCCGATTCGCTCGGTGGTCCGGCGGTCCAGGCCGCGCTCGCGTGGGCGCACTCGGCCCGTTTTCTCGTCACCGCGAGCCGATTGCGCGAGCTGCCCGAGCCGGGCTTGCCGGAGATCGCCTTCGTCGGCCGCAGCAACGCGGGCAAGTCGACCGCCATCAACGCGCTGGCGCGGCACAAGCGCCTGGCCTTCGCATCGCGGACGCCAGGGCGCACGCAGCACATCAACTTGTTCAACGTCGGCCCGGCCGATGAACCCGATGCGATCTGGGTCGACCTGCCGGGTTATGGCTACGCCGCCGTCGAACGCGCGTCCAAGCAGCGCTGGCAGGCCGCAGTGGCCGACTACCTGACGCAGCGACACAGCCTGGCCGGTCTGGTGATGCTGGTCGATTCGCGCCACGGCTTCACCGCACTGGACCGCCAGCTGCTCGGCTATGTGTGGCCGCGTGTGGCCAGCGGCGACGTCAAGCTGCTGGCGCTGCTGACCAAGGCTGACAAGATCAACCGGCGCGACGCACAACGTTCGTTGACCACGGCGCAGCAAGTGCTTGCCGAGGTGGCAACCGAGCATTCCGATATTGGCGTGACACTGTTTTCGGCGCTATCGGGGCAGGGCATCGACGACGTGGCGCTCACGCTTCGTTCATGGGCGCCAGCCCTTCGCAGTAGATCCGCGAGCGCTCATCCGAACAGCGTGGGACCGGGGTCGCGGCTCACGTGACCGACGCGCCCGCTGGCGTCTGCCACCAGCGAGCGCGGCGAGAAGACCCGCGCCAGGCCTTCAGCAGCCAGGCGTTCGATGGCCGCGCCGCGCACGGCCCAATGCCTGGCTTCGTTGGCGTCGAGCAGCAGCAGCGGGCCGCACCGGGTGCGCGCCACAAGACCAGCGCGCGGCGCCATTGCCCACGCAGGAAGATCGACAGCCACGACCCGGCTCGCCAGGCGCCCGCCACGCCACCGGGGTCGGGCTCGGCGTCGCCGCCACGGCGCAGCGGCGCCGGCTGGCTGTCGCCACTACCGGCGTCCAGCGCCTGCGGCAACGAGGGTGAATGGCGTCGCTGTCCGCTTCCCGAACACGAGCGCCCAGCAGCGTGATGTCGCCGGCAGCCGCCGAGACGGCCCGCGCAAAACGCTGCCGCTCCAGGACGGCCAGGCGGTTGGCTGCCGATTGGAACGGCCGCGAGTCGGCGCTGTGCTGCGCGACCAGTTGCTCGACCAGACCCTGCGCGAACGCGACGTTGGCCTGAGGGTCGCCGACCTCGCGGGTTTGCACCAGGAATCCGAGGTGGTCCATGAAGCGCCACACCGGGTGCGCGGCGTCGGCCAGCAGGCTCGCATCGAGCAGCGTTTGCCGCAGCACGGCGGGGTACAGGCGCGACAGCAACGGCAGGCTTTCGCGCGGCAAGCGGCGGTCGGCCAGGATCGCGTCATACAACTGCGACAGCCGTTCGACGGTGGGCTGCTCGCGATCCGCGGCCGATGTGGCGCGGCGATGCGGCGCCGGGCTGCGCGCCGTGGCGCGGCGCCGCGCAGCCCCTGCTCGACACGATACGAGCAGATCCTCCACCGAGCCGGGCAGCGCTTGTGCGTCCGGTTCGTCCGCTGCAACGCCGCGTTCGAGCGAGCGACGCGCACGCATCGCGTCGGTCAGTTCGGTGACCACGCCCTCGTTGACGACCGTGCGGTGCGAGGCCGGCGTGACGCCGATGGAGCGCAATTGCGCGCACGCGGCGCGTAGTTGTCGTGAATCGCGCGGATCAGCGGCTGCGTGGCGCAGCGCAACAGATCGATCTGCAAGTCGCGCGCGATCGGCAGGCCGCGTGCAGCCGCCAGCACGGCCCGCACCCAGACCTCCGGGCGCAGCGGGTTGGTATCGCGCGCGGTGTTGACGTCGCCCACCAGCGCCGACGTGTAGGTGCGCAACTCACGCAACGGCTCTTCGAGCTCGGTGTTGCAGCGCTCGACGATGCGCGCGACTTCGATGTCGGCGGTGATCTCGTCGTCGTCCACCAGCGACAACTCGAGCTTGCCGCTCTTGCGCGGCGTCGCGCGCGCGGGATCCGACCTTGCCCAGCGTCTGTTCATGCAGCGACGACACGGCGCGCCGCACGAAGTCGTCGCGCTGGGCGTGCAACACCCGCAGGGCGTCGGCCGCGCTGGCCGAGCGCATCGGCGCCCGACCCCGCCAGTCCTTCAACACGGCGTCGACGATCGCGGCGAAGGCCGACTCGGACAGCCGCAGTTCCTGGTCGACGAACTCCGCTAGCGTGGGTCGATGAGGCATCGTGATCGCGATCGCTGGCGGGCATTATCCGGTGCACGAGCACAAACAGAGCGGCCCGCAAGCGTTGCCGCCTGCGGGCCGTGTGTCACATGCACCCCTTCAGTTGGGGGCGCGCGACAGGCCGGTCACATGTCCATGCCGCCCATGCCGCCCATGCCGCCCATGCCGCCGCCGCCCGGGCCAGGGGTCTCGTCCTTCGGCGCCTCGGCGACCATCGCTTCGGTGGTCAGCATCAGGCTGGCCACCGACGCCGCGTTTTGCAGCGCCATGCGCGTGACCTTGGTGGGATCCAGGATGCCCATCTCGATCATGTCGCCATAGGCGCCGGTCTGGGCGTTGTAGCCGAAGTTGCCCTTGCCTTCGAGCACCTTGTTGATCACCACGCTGGGCTCGTCGCCAGCGTTGGCGACGATCTCGCGCAGCGGCTGCTCGATGGCGCGCAGCACGATCTTGACGCCGGCGTCCTGATCGGGGTTGTCGCCCTTGATCTTCTCGCCGATGGCTTGGCGCGCACGCAGGTACGCGACGCCACCGCCGGCCACGATGCCTTCTTCGACCGCCGCGCGGGTGGCGTGCAGCGCGTCTTCGACGCGGGCCTTCTTCTCCTTCATCTCGACTTCGGTGGCAGCACCGACCTTGATCAGCGCCACGCCGCCGGCCAGCTTGGCCACGCGTTCCTGCAGCTTCTCGCGGTCGTAGTCGCTGGTGGCTTCTTCGATCTGCACGCGGATCTGCTTGACGCGCGCTTCGATGTCGGCCGCCTTGCCGGCGCCGTCGATGATGGTGGTGTTTTCCTTGGCCACTTCGACGCGCTTGGCTTGGCCGAGGTCGGTCAATTGCACCTTCTCGAGCGTGAGGCCGACTTCGTCGGAGATCACCTTGCCGCCGGTCAGGATGGCGATGTCTTCGAGCATGGCCTTGCGGCGGTCACCGAAGCCCGGCGCCTTGACGGCCGAGACCTTCAGGATGCCGCGGATGGTGTTGACCACCAGCGTGGCCAGCGCCTCGCCTTCGACTTCTTCGGCCACGATCAGCAGCGGCTTGCCGGCCTTGGCCACTTGCTCCAGCGTCGGCAGCAGGTCGCGGATGTTGCTGATCTTCTTGTCGTACAGCAGCACGTACGGGCCGTCGAGCAGCGAAGCCTGCTTGTCGGGGTTGTTGATGAAGTAGGGCGACAGGTAGCCGCGGTCGAACTGCATGCCTTCGACGACGTCGAGCTCGTTGTCGAGCGACTTGCCGTCTTCGACGGTGATGACGCCTTCCTTGCCGACCTTGTCCATCGCGTCGGCGATGATCTTGCCGATCGACTCGTCGGCGTTGGCGGAGATCGAACCGACCTGGCCGATTTCCTTGCTGGTCGTGGTCGGCTTGCTGGCCTTCTTCAGTTGTTCGACCAGCGCGATGACGGCCTTGTCGATGCCGCGCTTCAGGTCCATCGGGTTCATGCCCGCGGCCACGTACTTCATGCCTTCGCGCACGATCGACTGCGCCAGCACCGTCGCGGTGGTGGTGCCGTCACCGGCGTTGTCGCTGGTCTTGGAGGCGACTTCCTTGACCATCTGGGCGCCCATGTTCTGGAGCTTGTCCTTCAGCTCGATTTCCTTGGCCACCGAGACACCGTCCTTGGTGACGGTGGGGGCGCCGAAGCTGCGCTCGAGCACCACGTTGCGGCCCTTGGGGCCCAGCGTGACCTTGACCGCGTTGGCCAGGATGTTCACGCCCTCGACCATGCGGTGACGGGCGTCGGCGCCGAATACGACGTCTTTTGCTGCCATGTGTGTTTCTCCGAAATTCAGGGGATGGGGTTCAGCTTGCGGCGGACTTCTTCTGTCTTCGGCCGGGCCTGCGGGCCTTAACTTCGCTGCGCGAAGTTAGCCTTCGACGAAAGAAGTGATCGCCGCGGCGATCACTTCTTCTCGACGACGGCGAAGAGGTCTTCTTCGCGCATCACCAGCAGCTCGTCGCCGTCGACCTTGACGGTCTGGCCGCTGTACTTGCCGAACAGCACGCGGTCGCCGACCTTGACGTTGGGTACCACGAAGTCGCCCTTGTCGTTGCGCTTGCCGGGGCCCACCGCGAGCACCTCGCCCTGGTCGGGCTTTTCGGCGGCGTTGTCGGGGATCACGATGCCCGAGGCGGTCTTGGTTTCCTGTTCCAGGCGCTTGACGACCACACGGTCGTGCAACGGACGAAGTTTCATTGCATCTCCTTCGAGGGTTCGGACTGAATCTGACAAAGCGCTCAACAATGAGTGAACGCACACTTACAAGGGGTGGAGGACCGACGAAATCGGCCGCCTGCCCGCTGTTAGCACTCAGCACCCGAGAGTGCTAGCAGACGGATTATAGGTACGAAGCCCGCGGCTTCAACCCCCGGGTGGGCGCGGCTCCTGCGATGCTGGACCCGCGCCATCGCCATCCCCGGGTTGCGGATCAGCGGTCACGCGAAAGCGTTCGCTGGCCCAGGCGCCCAGGTCGATGCTTCGACAACGCTCGCTGCAAAACGGCCGCCAGCGATTTGCAGGCGTGAACGCAGTGCGGCCGCGCGCATGTGGGACACGGCACCTGCAGGACCTGCTGCGGACGAGCTCATCTCAAGCACACAGCGACAGCTCGAAGGACGCGTCCTCGTTGCTGGGTCGCAAGCGACCATCGGCTTCCGCACGCATCAGCCGCACCGACACCATCAGTCGGTGACCACTGATTTCGGGCACCAACTGCAGGGCCGGATCGAGGCGCACGCGCAGCAGCTGGTAGGTCTTGCCCGGTGCCAGGCCCTGTTGGAACTGCCCGCCGGGGGCCACCACCTTCTGTCGCACACCCGAATCGCGCAGCAGTTGCAGCAGCGCCTGCAGTGCCTGCGCCAGCGGCATCATCGTCGACACCCACTGGTTCAGGTCGGCGCGTCGCGCCGCGGCGTCGCGGTGTTGCCAGGCGTAGTAGGCGGGCAGGTCGAACTCGCAGGTGCCGCCCGGGATGCTGATGCGACTGCGCACGCTCATCAGCCATTCGTTGCTGGTCAGCGCATGCCCGGCCTTGCCGGGAAGCTGGTTGAGCGCATCGAACGACTGCTCGATGCGGTGGACCACCTCGTCGAGCGCCTGCTGCGCGACTTGCGCGTTGCCTCGCAATCCGATCAATTGCTGCTTGTGGCGCTCGAGCTCCTTGAGCAGATCGGACTTGAGGTCGGCGCGCGAGGCGACGTCGATGATCTCGAACAGCGTCACCAGCGCGAAGTGGTGGTCGATCGCACTGTCGCGAACCATCAACTGCCCGATCCGATCGAACAACTGCTCCAGGCGCAGCATCGTGCGCACGCTCTCCTGGAACGGGTACTCGTAGAGAATCAAGTCCGTCGGCTCCCACGCGGATCGACCATGCAGGAGCGCGATTGTTTCACAGCACCCTACGCAGGCATCTCACCCACCCAGAGAGCCCACAGCGAGTGCACGGCGGCTTGCAGCCCGTCGAGGCACTGCCCGTCGTTGTGAATGATCGCATCGGCGATGGCCCTGCGCACCGGGCGCGGCGCTTGCTGCGCGATGACGCGGCGCACTTGCTCTTCTTGCCAGCCGGCGCGTCGCATCACGCGATCGACTTGTGTCTGCTCGTTGCAGTCGACCACCACGATCCTGTCGCAGCGGCTGCGCCAATGCGATGACTCGGCCATCAGCGGCACGTCGAACACGACCACGCGGTTGGCCGAACGCGCGGCCTGCGCCATGGCTTCGGTGCCGATCAGCGGATGCAGGATGGCTTCGAGGCGCCGCTTCGCCGACGGATCGGTGAAGGCCAGCTGGCGCATGCGTTGCCGATCGAGGGCACCTCGAGGATCGACGAGTTGCTCGCCAAATTCGGCCCGCACCGCCGGCATGGCGGCGCCGCCAGGCTCGGTCAACGACCGCGCAATGGCATCGGTGTCGACCAGCGTGGCGCCCACGCGCCACCCAGAGGCGGCGACGGTGCTCTTGCCGCTGCCGATGCCGCCGGTGAGGCCGATGCGGCGCATCGGCCATGCTCGACGCGCCGTATCAAGCCCAGCCGATCCACGCCAGCGTCGCGGGCGGCCGAACAACATCACCACCAGGCCGCCGCCGGCCAGGAAGGGGCCGAACGGCACGTAGCGGCCCTCGCGCAGCGCGCCGGACAGCTTCATCGCGATGCCGACGACGGCGCCGATCACCGAAGCACCGAGCACGATCGGCAGCAGCGACTTGCCAGCCCAGCCAGGCGCCCAATGCGGCCAGCAGCTTGAAGTCGCCGTAGCCCATGCCTTCCTTGCCGGTGGCCAGCTTGAAGAGCCAGTAGACGGCCACAGCGACAGGTAGCCGCGCCACGGCGCCCCACAGCGCGTTGATCGGCGGCATCGTCCAGCCCAGCGCGGCACCCAGCAGCCCGGCCCACAGCAGCGGCAGCGTGATGGCGTCGGGCAGCACGCGTGGTGTCCCAGTCGATCCATGCCAGCGCAACCAGCGACGCGACGAAGGCGCACCACAGCAGAGTGCTGCGCTGCGCGCCGAAGCGCCAGCCGCAGGCGGCAAACAGCGCGGCGCGTGGCAACTCGATCAGCGGGTAGCGCACCGAGATCGCGTGCCGGCACGCCGAGCAGCGGCCCCGCAGCCGCAGCCAGCTCAGCAACGGGATGTTCTCGTGCCAGCGGAGCACGTGGCCGCACGAGGGCAGCGCGAGCGCGGTCGCGCCAGGCCCAGGGCGGCAAGCCGCCGAGGCTCTCCTGCATTGCGCGGGCTGCCGCAGCGCAGGTCGCACGGCGATGCGGCTGCCACCGAAGACGCGGCCGCTAAGACTCGGCATCGGCCAGCTGGTGCAGCCACGTCGCGCCACCACTCGCGCTCGAGATCAGCGGCAGGCGATGGATCGACGACGTTGAGGAAACTGCCGATGCCAGGCCGAGCAGGGCCAGCGCCCAGGGTGCAGCAGCCAGTCCGGCAACCCGCTGGCCATGCGTCAGACCACGGCGCCGAGCTTGAAGATGGGCAGGTACATCGACACCACGATGCCACCGATCAGCACGCCGAGGACCACGATGATGAACGGCTCCATCAGGCTCGACAGGCCCTTGACCATTTCATCGACTTCCTGCTCGTAGAACTCGGCCGCCTTGCCCAGCATGTGGTCCAGCGCGCCGGACTCCTCGCCGATCGACGCCATCTGCAGCACCATCGACGGGAAGACGCCGGTTGATTGCATCGATGTGGTCAGCGCCGATCCGGTCGACACGTCCTTTTGGATCTGTTCGGTGGCCTCCACGAACACCGCGTTGCCCGATGCGCCGCCGACGGAATCGAGCGCCTCGACCAGCGGCACCCCGGCAGCGAACATCGTCGACAAGGTGCGCGTCCAGCGCGCGATCACCGACTTGTAGATCAGGTCGCCGAAGATCGGTATGCGCAGCAGCAGCCGATCCATCGCTTTCTGCATCTTCTCCGAGCGTTTCCAGGACTCGAAGAAGAAGTAGCCGCCGCCGCCCAGGAACCCGAATATCGCCCACCACCACTTGACGAAGAACTCGCTCATGCGCGATGACGATCAGCGTTGGCGCGGGCAGGTCGGCGCCGAACGACTTGAACACGTCCTTGAACGCCGGGATCACGAAGATCATGATCACGGTCAGCACCACGAACGCAACGACGATGACGGCGACCGGGTACATCAGCGCCGACTTGATCTTGCGCTTGATCTCCAGCGTCTTTTCCTGGTAGATCGCCAGGCGATCGAGCAGCGCCTCCAGAATACCGCCCGCCTCGCCGGCCTCGACCAGGTTGCAGTACAGGGCGTCGAAATACATCGGGTGCTTGCGAAACGCCGCTGACAGGCTGGTGCCGGTCTCGACGTCGGAGCGGATGTCGGTCAGCAGCCGCGTCAGCTTGGGGTTGGGGCTGCCGCGGGCGACGATGTCGAAGGCCTGCAGCAGCGGCACACCGGCCTTCATCATCGTCGCCAGCTGGCGCGTGAAGATGGCGATGTCCTTTTGCTTGACTGCGCGGCCGCCGCTCATGCGGCGCTTCTTGACCCGCGTCACGAGGATGCCTTGGCGCCGCAGGCTGGCCGACACCATCGCCTCGCCGCCGGCGCGCATCTCGCCGCGCATGACCTTGCCGTTCTTGTCGCGGCCTTCCCATTCGTAGACCGTTTCCTTGACGTTCTTGAGGCCGCGTGCGGCCAGCGCTGTTGCCATGATTCCTCCGGCGGCCCTGGTGCTTGACCAGCTCAGCCGCAAGCTTGCATTCGAACTACTCGTTGGTGACCGCGATCACTTCTTCCAGCGTCGTGGCACCGGCGCGGACCTTGACCAGACCGGACTGGCGCAAATCGCGCACGCCGTCCTTCAAGGCCTGCGCCGCGATGTCCATCGCCGTGCCCTCGGAAAGAATGATGCGCTGGATCGCATCGGAAATGGGCATCACCTGGTAAATGCCGACGCGGCCCTTGTAGCCGTTGTTGCAGGCGGAGCAGCCCACCGCGCGATAAGGCTTCCACGAACCGTCGAGTTCTTCGGCTCTGTATCCGGCCTTGAGCATCGACTCGCGAGGGTAGTCCGCCGGCTGCTTGCAGTTCTCGCACAAGCGGCGGGCCAGCCGTTGGGCCGTGATCAGCAACACGCTGGCGGCGATGTTGAACGGCGCCACGCCCATGTTCAGCATCCGGGTCAGCGTGGTCGGCGCATCGTTGGTGTGCAGCGTCGACATCACCAGGTGGCCAGTCTGGGCCGCCTTGATCGCGATGTCGGCGGTTTCGAGGTCGCGGATTTCGCCGACCATGATCACGTCCGGATCCTGGCGCAGAAAGGCCTTGAGCGCCGTCGCGAAATTCAACCCCGCCTTGTCGTTGACGTTGACCTGGTTGATGCCGGGCAGGTTGATTTCAGCCGGATCCTCCACCGTCGAGATGTTGACGCCCGGCTGGTTGAGGATGTTCAGGCAGGTGTACAGCGACACGGTCTTGCCCGAGCCCGTCGGACCGGTCACCAGGATCATGCCGTACGGCCGTTGAATCGACGATGGTCAGCCGGTCGCGTTCGATCTTCTCGTATCCCAACGCCTCGATGCCCAACTTGGCGCTCGAAGGATCCAGGATCCGGATGACGATTTTCTCGCCGAACAGCGTCGGCAGCGTCGACACCCGGAAGTCGATGGCCCGATTGCCGAACTTCAGTTTCATTCGGCCGTCTTGCGGCACCCGCTTCTCGGCGATGTCGAGGCGACTGATGACCTTGATGCGCGATGCCAGCTTGTCCTTGATCGCGATCGGAGGCTGGGTGATCTCCCGCAACTCACCGTCGACCCGGAAGCGCACCCGGTAGTTGTATTCGTAGGGCTCGAAGTGAAGGTCCGACGCACGTGCGTTGATGGCGTCGATCAACATCTTCTGCAGGAAACGCACCACCGGTGCGTCTTCGACTTCCTGCGCGACGTCGGCCTGTTCCTGCGTGGCGGTGCCGTCGTCCTCGGCAACGTCGAAATCGAACTCGCCCGCCGCCATCGACTCCAGCGTCTCGGTGGCGCTGGTGCCCTGCTTCTCGAGCAGCTTGCCGAGCTTGTCGTACTCGACGATCACCCACTCGGGCGACAGCTGAGTGGCGAACTTGATGCGCTCGACCGCCTCCTGATCGGTGGGATCGGCGCCGCCGATGAACAGGCGGCTGCCACGGCGGCCCAGCACCACGATCTGGTACTGCAACGCGAGCTTGCTGTCGACCAGGTTGCGCGGCAGCTTGTCGCCGTCGATCGAATTGAGGTCGAGCAGCGGCAGCGCGAGAGTGCCGGACAGGGTGTGGGCCAGATCGCCGGCTGAAACAGAGCCGGCGGAAATCACCGCCGACACGAAGCTGATGCGGCGTTCCTTGGCGCTCTTGACCAGCTCCTCGGCGTTTTTGACGCCAAGCCGGCCGGCATGGACCAACACCCGAGCCACGCCTGACAACGTGGACTGCGGTGAATCGACAAGGGTATCCACAGGCGTGGTTGAACCGCGTTTGAGGGGGTCGAAGGATCATCGCTGATCCCTGCAACACTGTAAACGGCAGCTATGAAGGGAGCGGGCACTTCTTCACGGCAGGTCGCCGCAGTGCCACACGATGGCTGCCCGGAACCCAAGCTCCGATGATGCTGGTCGGGGTGAGAGGATTCGAACCTCCGGCCTCTACGTCCCGAACGTAGCGCTCTACCAGGCTAAGCTACACCCCGTTGCAACGCGCATCTTCCGCGTTCACCAGCCGTCGAGGTGTCCGCTAGGACGAGCGTTCGACGGACCGAACACACAATTCTAACAAAGCGTCCTTGGCGGGGCCCGACTGCAGGTTCTCGAGGCAGGAGTGCGCCTTGCGCGCTTCGGCGCGCGCCGCTTCGCGCGTAGCGTCCAGCGCGCCGGTGCGACGCACGATGCCGGCGATGTCGCGCAACCGCTCGACCTCACCGTTCACGATGGCGCGACGCAGCAGCGCGCGCTCCTCGGATGTGCCCCGGGCCATGGCCATCAGCAGAGGCAGCGTCGGCTTGCCCTCGCGCAGGTCGTCGCCGACGTTCTTGCCCAATTGGCTGGGGTCGCCTTCATAGTCGAGCAGGTCGTCGACCAACTGAAACGCGGTCCCCAGCGAACGGCCGTAGTCCGCGCAGGCTTCCTCCAGATCCGCAGGCGCCTGCGCGATCACCGCACCCAGCCGCGCGCTGGCCTCGAACAGCTTGGCCGTCTTGTAGCGGATGACGCGCAGGTAGTCGTCCACCGAGGTGTCGGGGTCGTGCATGTTGATCAATTGCAGCACCTCGCCCTCGGCGATCACGTTGGTGGCGTCGGCCAGCACTTCCAGCACGCGCATCGAGCCGACCGACACCATCATCTGAAACGCGCGCGAGTACAGGAAGTCGCCCACCAGCACGCTCGCCGCATTGCCGAACAGCGCGTTCGCCGTCGGGCGACCCCGGCGCATCGACGACTCATCGACCACGTCGTCGTGTAGCAGCGTCGCGGTGTGGATGAACTCGACGATCGCCGCCAGCTCGAACCGGGCCGGTCCCTCGTGGCCCAGTGCCCGCGCGAACAGCAGCACGAGCCGCGGCCGAATTCGCTTGCCACCGGCGCCGACGATGTAGCTACCGATCTGGTCGATCAGCGTCACATCGGAACTCAGGCGTTGACGGATGACTCGGTCGACCTCGGCCATATCGGCCGCAACGAGGTCAAGGCCATTGCTCTGAACGATGCTGGAGTCAGGCACTGTGGCAGTTCCAGATGGACGTGCGATTATAGAAAGCGGCCTCATTCGAGCCGGTCCGCCAACCAGTCGTCGCGGGGCCGGCCGAGCGCCAGTCCCGGCCGGCTGCCCCGATTACGCTATACTCCGCCGCTTCGCTCGGCCCACGTTAGCGGGGCCGGCTGCAGGCGTGAGGCAAGGATGTACGCGGTCATCAAGACCGGTGGCAAACAATACAAGGTTGCCGTCGGTGAAAAAGTCAAGGTGGAGCAGATCGCTGCCGACGTGGGGCAGGAGGTCGTGATCGACCAGGTGCTGGCCGTTGGCGACGGCGCGGAGCTGAAGGTCGGCACGCCGGTGATCAGTGGTGCCACAGTCAAAGCGACGGTGGTATCGCATGGCCTGCATCCGAAGGTCCGCATCTTCAAGATGCGCCGCCGCAAGCACTACCAACGCCACGCCGGCCATCGCCAGTCGTACACCGAGCTGCAAATCGGCTCGGTGAACGCCTGAGCCGTCGCACCAGGAACCATTCACATGGCACAGAAAAAGGGTGGTGGCTCGACCCGAAACGGCCGTGATTCACAGCCCAAGATGCTGGGTGTGAAAGCCTACGGGGGTCAGATCGTTTCGGCTGGATCGGTGATCGTGCGCCAGCGCGGTACCAAGTTCCATGCCGGCACCAACGTCGGCACCGGCAAGGACCATACGCTGTTCGCGCTGGTCGATGGTCGCGTCGGCTTCGCGATCAAGGGTTCCTTGCGGCGCCAAACCGTGACGGTGGAGCCGGCGTAGGGCGCACACAGGTGCCGGCGCGGCGAACCCAAGCCTCGGCATGCCGGGGCTTTTTTGTTTGACGGCGACGACCAAGCCATGAAGTTCATCGATGAGGCGGTGATCGACATCGCAGCCGGCAACGGCGGTGCGGGTTGCGCCAGCTTTCGCCGGGAGAAGTCCGTTCCGTTTGGTGGCCCTGACGGCGGCAACGGCGGGCGCGGCGGCTGCGTCGTCGCACTCGCCGATACCAACCTCAACACGCTGGTCGACTTTCGCTACGCAAGGCGACACGAGGCCGGGCATGGCGAGTCGGGGCGGGGCGCGGACCAGTTCGGCGCCGCCGGTGCGGACGTGGTGTTGCGCATGCCGGTGGGAACGATCGTCACCGACCTGCAGACACAGCAGGTGATCGCCGAACTGATGCAGCCGGAGCAACGTGTCGTGCTGGCCCGTGGCGGCGACGGCGGCTTCGGCAACCTGCACTTCAAGAGCAGCACCAACCGCTCGCCAAGGAAGAAGACGCCGGGCTGGCCCGGTGAGCAACGCAAGCTTCAACTCGAACTTCGCGTGCTCGCCGATGTCGGCTTGCTCGGCATGCCCAACGCCGGCAAGTCGACGCTGATCGCGGCGATTTCGAATGCGCGACCCAAGATCGCCGACTACCCGTTCACCACCTTGCATCCCAACCTCGGTGTGGTGCGTGCAGGCCCGAGCCGCAGCTTCGTGGTGGCAGACATCCCGGGGCTGATCGAAGGGGCGGCGGAAGGCGCAGGCCTCGGCCACCATTTCCTGCGCCACCTGCAGCGCACGCGGCTGCTGTGGCACGTCATCGATGTGGCGCCGCTTGACGAGTCGGTCGATCCGGTCGCTTCAGCGCGGGCGGTGTTGAGCGAACTGCGCAAGTACGACGAGGCGCTGCACCGCAAGCCGCGCTGGCTGGTGTTGAACAAGATCGACTTGATTCCCGGCGAACAGCGTGATTCGCTGGTGCGCGACATCTGCCGTCGTTTGCGATGGAAAGGCCCGGTGTTCGTCGTGTCGGCGGTGGCGCGCGAGGGCCTCAAGCCGCTGATCGAGGCCACTTGGCACGAGCTGTCGCCATCGCGCGTGCCGAACGGCGACGGCGACGACGTGCGCTTTCGGGACAACCCGGTCGCGGCACCATGAACGAATCGCTGCGCGTCGCACGGCGCATCGTCGTCAAGGTGGGCTCCAGCCTTGTCACCAACGAGGGACGAGGCGTCGATCCCGAGTCGATCGGCAATTGGTGTCGCCAGTTGGCCGTGCTGGCGCGCGAGGGACGCGAACTCGTCATGGTGTCGAGCGGCGCCATCGTCGAGGGGATGAAGCGCTTGGGCATGGCGGTTCGGCCGAGCGCGCTGCATGAATTGCAGGCCGCGGCGGCGGTCGGCCAGATGGGGCTGGCGCAGATGTACGAGAGCAAGCTGTCGGAGCACGGCTTGCGCAGTGCGCAGGTGCTGCTGACTCACGCCGACCTGGCCGACCGCGAGCGTTATCTCAACGCACGCTCGACGTTGCTGGCATTGCTCGCGTTGAAGGCCGTGCCGGTGATCAACGAGAACGACACCGTGGTCACCGACGAGATCAAATTCGGTGACAACGACACGCTCGGCGCGCTGGTGGCCAATCTGATCGAAGCCGATGCGTTGGTGATCCTCACCGATCAGGCGGGCCTGTATTCGAGCGATCCTCGCAACGACCCGGCGGCGCGGCTGATTGCCCTGGCCGACGCCGGCGATGCCGACTTGGAGCGCATGGCCGGCGGCGCCGCGTCATCGCTGTCCCGCGGCGGCATGATCGCCAAGGTGCTGGCCGCCAAGCGCGCGGCGCGCAGCGGTGCCGACACCGTCATCGCATGGGGGCGCGAACCGGATGTGTTGCTGCGTCTGGCGCGTGGCGAAGCAATCGGCACATGGCTGCGCGCCCGCACTGCCAAGATCGCCGCGCGAAAGCAGTGGATGGCCGACCACCTTCAGTTGCGTGGCGCAGTCACCATCGATGCCGGCGCCAGCGCCAAGTTGCTCGGCGAGGGCAAGAGCTTGTTGCCGGTGGGCGTGGTGGCCGTGGAAGGGGAGTTCGCGCGCGGCGAAGTCATCGCGGTGCGCGGGCCCGACGGCGTGGAAATCGCGCGCGGCCTGGCCAACTACGCGGCGGGCGAATCACGCCTGATCGCCCGCCGGCCGTCGTCGCAGATCGAAGCGGTGCTTGGGTTCTCCAACGGTCCGGAGCTGATCCATCGCGACAACATGGTGCGAAGCTAGGGCGCTTCTTCGCCCGGTGGGCTCAAACCAGGCGCTGCCGCGGGTACGTCGGCAGACGAGCTGGGCGGGTTGTCGCGCGGTCGCCCGCGGATGCCGGCGCGCAGGTAGCGCGTGTGGTGCGCGGTGCGTGGCAGAAAGCGCGACAGCTCGGTGAGCGCGAGCTCGTACACCTCGCGCTTGAAGTCGATCACCATGTCGAGCGGCACCCAGTAGTCATTCCAGCGCCAGGCGTCGAACTCGGGGTGATCGCTGGCGCGCAGATCGAGGTCACTGTCGCGCCCCACCAGCATCAGCAGATACCAGATCTGTTTTTGCCCGCGGTAGTGGCCACGGGCGTCTTTGCGGATGTAGTGGTCGGGGACCTCGTAGCGCAGCCAGTCGCGGGTGCGCGCCAGGATGCGCACGTGCTCGGGCTTGAGCCCTACCTCTTCGTGCAGCTCGCGAAACATCGCCTGCTCGGGCGACTCGCCGTACTTGATGCCCCCCTGCGGGAACTGCCAGGAGTGGGTGCGCAATCGCTTGCCCCAGAAAACCTGGTTGCGCGAGTTGAGCAGGACGATGCCGACGTTGGGCCTGAAGCCCTCTCGGTCGAGCATAATCGAACCCCGATTCTTGAACTGAAATCATTATCACATCGGCGGCACCAGAGGCATGAACCTCGCTTTCCCGCATGCGCGGGGATCCGCCGGCCTCGTGCCATGAAAGCCACCCGCTTCTTCGTTGCCACGCTGAAGGAAGCTCCGGCCGATGCCGAGATCGTGAGCCACCGGCTGATGTTGCGCGCCGGGCTCATCAAGCGTCTGAGCGCCGGCATCTACAGCTACATGCCGATGGGCCTGCGCGTGATCCGCAAGGTCGAGGCGATCATCCGCGAAGAGATGAACGCCGCCGGCGCGGTCGAACTGCTGATGCCGGTGGTGCAGCCCGCGGAGCTGTGGCAAGAGTCGGGGCGCTTCCAGGCCTACGGCCCCGAGCTGCTGCGCGTCAAGGATCGCCACGAACGCGACTTCGTGATCCAACCCACCAGTGAAGAGGTCATCACCGACATCGCGCGTCAGGAGCTGCGCAGCTACCGCCAGCTGCCGAGAAACTTCTATCACATCCAGACCAAGTTCCGCGATGAGCGGCGGCCCCGATTCGGCCTGATGCGCGGGCGCGAGTTCACGATGAAGGACGCGTATTCGTTCGATCGCGACCAGGCTTCGGCGTTGAAGAGCTACCAGGTGATGTTCGCGGCCTACAAGCGCATCTTCGATCGCTTCGGCCTGCAGTACCGCGCGGTGGCCGCGGACACCGGTGCGATCGGCGGTGATGCGTCGCACGAGTTCCAGGTGATCGCCGACACCGGCGAAGACGCATTGGTCTATTGCCCGACCAGCGACTACGCAGCCAATATCGAACTGGCCGAGTGCGTGCCGCTGCTGGCTGCGCGAGCCGCACCGACTACGCCGTTGAACAAGACACCGACTCCCGGCAAGAGCACCTGCGAAGACGTTGCCGCGCTGTTGTCGGTGCCGCTGGCGACGACGGTGAAGTCGCTGGTACTGGCCACCGACGAGCGCGCCGACGATGGCTCGGTCCAACGCACCACGGTCTGGCTGCTGCTGGTTCGTGGCGATCATGCGCTCAACGAGATGAAGGCCGGCAAGGTGCCGGGTCTTGGCTCCGGGTATCGTTTCGCCACCGTTGCCGAGATCGAAGATCACTTCGGCTGCAAGCCGGGTTATCTCGGCCCGATCGGCACGCGCAAGGCGGTGAAGGTGGTCGCCGAACGAACGGTCGCCCGCATGAGCGACTTCATCTGCGGCGCCAACGACGAGGGCTTCCACTTCACCGGCGTCAACTGGGGGCGCGATTTGCCCGAGCCCGATCTCGTGGCTGACATCCGCAACGCGATGGAAGGCGATCCGTCGCCCGATGGCAAGGGTGTGCTGGCGATCCAGCGCGGCATCGAGGTCGGGCATGTGTTCTACCTCGGCACCAAATACAGCCAGGCGATGAACGCCACCTACCTCGACGAGACTGGCAAGCCCGAGCTGATGGAGATGGGCTGCTACGGCATCGGCGTCACGCGCATCCTCGGCGCGGCGATCGAACAAGGGCACGACGAGCGCGGCATCATCTGGCCCGACGCGATGGCGCCGTTCTCGGGTGGTGATCTGCCCGATCGGCTGGGATCGCAGCGACGGCGGTTCGCGAGGCGGCGCTTCGTCTTCACGACGACCTCGAAGCGCTCGGTGTCGACACGGTGCTCGACGACCGCGGTGAACGCCCGGGCGCGATGTTCGCCGACTGGGAGTTGATCGGCGTGCCGCATCGCGTGGTGTTGTCCGACCGCGGATTGAAGGAAGGCCAGCTCGAGATCCAAGGCCGCCGCGAGGCCACGGCGAGCAAGGTCGCCATCGCCGATGGCCTTCGCGTGCTGCGCGAACGGCTGCACGTCTAGGCCACCACACGGCCCCGCGCGAACGCGAGCCACCCGTGCGCAACGCTCCCACCGCAGCGATCCACGTCGCGCGGCTTGGTGTGGGGTTGGCGTTGTCGGTCTGCGCCGGTAGCGTGGCGCTGGCCGGCGCCCAGGTCGAAGAGCCGCTGGCCAATTCGGTTCGCTCGGCGCTGTCGGCGGCGGTGTCTGATTCCGCACCGCCGCGCGCGGGGTTCGATTCGATCGAAGAGCGGCTCGCCTACCTGCGCTGGCTCGGCCTGACGAGCGAACGCCTGAAGCGCCGCAAGTCCGAACATGCCACCCGGGTCGAGTTCCTCGAAGCCCTGTGGTACGAGAGCCGTCGCGCCGGGCTGGAGCCAGAACTGGTGTTGGGCGTGGTTCAGGTCGAGAGCGGATTTCGCAAGTACGCAGTCAGCCGCGCCGGAGCGATCGGCTACATGCAGGTGATGCCGTTCTGGGCGCGCTTGATCGGTGACGGCGATCCCGCGCACCTGTTCCACATGCAAGCCAACCTTCGATTCGGTTGCGTGATCCTGCGCCACTATCTCGACATGGAGCGCGGCGACCTGTTCCTCGCGCTCGGACGCTACAACGGCAGCCGAGGACGCCCCGAGTACCCCGATGCGGTGTTCGCGGCGCGACGCGATTGGCTGCAGGCGGCCAAACCGGCGGGCTCGCCACCAGGTCCCTGAGCGCCTGCCTCCTACAAGCCTGGCCAGGACTTGGGGCTCGCGCCGGCAACGCCGAGCAGCACCAGCGCTCGCTCGACCGTGTCGTCGACCAGTTCGTCTACCGATCGCGGCCGATGGTAGAAGGCCGGCAGCGGCGGAAAGATGATCGCGCCCATCTCGGTGGCGGCCGTCATGTTGCGTAAATGGGCCAGGTTGAGCGGCGTTTCGCGCACCATCAAGAGCAAGCGGCGTCGCTCCTTGAGCATCACGTCGGCGGCACGCGTCAGCAGGTTGTCGGACAGGCCATGCGCGATCGCGGCCAGCGTCTTCATCGAACAGGGGGCCACCGCCATCGCGGTGGCATCGAAGCTGCCACTGGCGATGCAGGCACCGATCTCGCCCGGCGCGTGGCTGTGGTCGGCCATCGCTTCCAGCGCATGGCGGTCCAGACCGAGTTCATGATGCGCGTTCAACACGCCCGCGGCTGTGGCCACCAGATGAGTCTGCACACCGAGTGCGCGTGCACGCGCCAGCAACCGAACGCCGTAGATCGCACCGCTGGCGCCGGTCAGGCCGACCACCAGGCGATCGGGCATGGTGCTCAGGCTGTCAGCAACTGCTGCAGCTCGCCGGACTCGTACATCTCCATCATGATGTCGGAGCCGCCGACGAATTCGCCGTTCACGTACAGCTGCGGGATGGTGGGCCAGTTCGCATACTGCTTGATGCCCTGACGAACTCCCTCATCTTCGAGCACGTTGACCGTGGTCAGCTGGTTGACCCCGCAGGCGTTGAGCATCTGCATTGCGCGCCCCGAAAAGCCGCACATCGGGAACTGCGCCGTGCCCTTCATGAACAACACGACCCGGTTGCCCTTGACCAGATCGTCGATGCGTTTTTGCACTTCGTCCATTGTGTGTTCCAGACCGCCTTGAGGCGTCAGTTATACGGCAAAGCGCGCCGCGGCCGGCTCGACGGACGGCAAGGCCCTCAAGGGAGCGCTTCAGAACTGATAGGAGACGCCGAGTTGCAGCACCGGCGTCAAGCGCATGTCGCGCACCATGTCGTCCAGCGACAGGCTGCCGAGGGAACGTGCTGCCCGGGACAGGCCGAAGCTCTGCGCGGCCAGCCCCAGATCGGCACTGAAGCCCCAGCCGCCGCGCAGACTGGTGTCGCTGTAGCCGATACCCAGGTACGGCCAAGTCTCTGTCTCGCTGCCGGCATCCATCGGGGCCGATCCGAGGCTCGGGCGCGCCTGCGTGCTGAAGCCGAAGGCGCCTGGCGGCGTGGCTTGCCCCGGACCGATGACCGCGCCGCGCGTGCCGGCCACCAAGCCACTGGTGACGCGCAACCCGCCTGCTTGGCCCAGGTAGGGCCGGGTCACGTAGTAGTCGCCGAACAATGCCGCCGAGCGGGGCCTCAGCGAGGCCCCTTCGAACGACGCGAGCGTGGGAGTCAGCGGTTCGGTGGCGAGCTGCAGACGGGTCTGCCATTGTGGCCACGCGAACCGATCGGCATCGACGCTCAGGCCCTGCCCGCTGCCCGCAACAGCACTGGCTGCTACGGCGAGCAGAGACGAGAGCACAGCGACGGGCTTGAGGCGCATGCTGGTGAGCGTCGCGGCGAGCACGGCTCGCCGAAGACGAGCTCATCCTACGTCGGCGGGCGCAGCAAGTGAACACGCAAATGTGAGTGTGGCAACCACGTTCGAGGGGGTACGGCCAAAGAGTGGCGCCGCGGCCACGGTTGCGCCGCGCTGCTATCCGATGCGGCCTCCTGTGCAGCGCGGCAAGCCGTTCAGATCCGCGCGCGTTTCGACCTCCGTGAAGCCTGCCTGCGACATCAGCCGTTTCACGTCGTCGGCCTGGTTCCAGCCATGTTCGACGAGCAGCCACCCCACCAGATGCCGCGGTGCAGCATCGATGATCCGTGCCAGCGAGTCCAGGCCGGCCACACCAGCCACCAGGGCGTCGGGCGGCTCGTGGCGCAGCGCGGCCAAGTGGGGGTCGCCTTGGGGGATGTACGGTGGGTTGGCCACCGCGAGATCGAAGCACCCGGGACCGGCCGCCGACCACCAGTCGCCTTCGGCGAATTGCACCTGGAGACCCAGTCGCTGCCCGTTGGCCCGGGCAACCGCCAGCGCGGCGGCGCTGCGATCCGTCGCGGTGACCTGCGCGCGGGGGCATGCCGCCGCGATGGCGAGCGCCAATGCGCCGCTGCCGGTGCCCAGGTCGATCACCTCGGGCCTGGCACCGGTGGGCATCGCTTGCAGCCGTTCGACCGCCCACTGGGCCAGGGTCTCGGTCTCGGGACGGGGCACCAGCACGTCCGCGGTGACCATCAGATCGAGCCCCATGAACTCGCGTCGGCCCGTCAGGTAGGCCACCGGCACGCCGTCGGCGCGGCGGCGGCAATCGGCACTGAACGCCTCGAGCGCCTGAGCCTCGACCGGCGCCAGCGGGTGCGCGATCAGCCACTCGCGGCGGCGCTGCAAGTGGTGTCCCAGCAGCAACGCGGCATCGAGCCGCGTCAACCCGAGCGAGCGCGCCGTCGCCAGCGCCCGCTCGACGTTCATGCGCCGGTCTCGAGCGCCTCGAGCTGTTGCTGGGCACGCGCTGCCGCCAGCGCCTGGATCACTTCGTCCAGGTCGCCGTCGAGGATGCTCGCCAAGCGGTACAGCGTCAGGCCGATGCGGTGGTCGGTCAACCGCCCCTGCGGGAAGTTGTAGGTGCGGATGCGATCGCTGCGGTCGCCGCTGCCGATCAGGTTGCGCCGTTCGGTGGCCTCCTTGCGCTGGCGCTCGTCGCGCTCGCGGTCGCGCAGTCGCGCCAGCAGCACGGCCATCGCCTTGGCCTTGTTGCGGTGCTGCGAGCGATCGTCCTGGCATTCGGCGACGATGCCGGTGGGCAGGTGGGTGATGCGGATCGCGCTGTCGGTCTTGTTGACGTGCTGACCGCCCGCGCCGCTGGCGCGAAAGGTGTCGATGCGCAGCTCGGCCGGATTGAGCGTCAACTCAGCCTGTTCGTCCGGCTCGGGCAGCACGGCCACCGTGCAGGCGCTGGTGTGGATGCGTCCTTGCGCTTCGGTGGCAGGTACGCGCTGCACACGGTGGCCGCCGGACTCGAACTTCAGGCGCTCGTAGACGTTGTCGCCCTCCATGCGCACGACGATCTCCTTGTAGCCGCCGAGGTCGGACACGTTCTCGCTCATCACCTCGCTACGCCAGCCTTGCCGCTCGGCATAGCGCAGGTACATGCGGGCGAGATCGGCCGCGAACAGCGCCGACTCCTCGCCGCCCGTGCCGGCGCGAACCTCCAGGAACACGTTGCGCTCGTCGTCGGGATCGCGTGGCAGCAAGGCGGTCTGCAATTGCGCTTGCAGGCGCTCGATGTCGGCCGACGCCGCGGCCACGTCCTCCTTGGCCAACTCGGCCATCTCGGGGTCGGCCACCAGCTGACGCGATTGCATCAGATCACGTTCGCGTTGTTGCAGCGACCGGTACAGCGCCACCAGGGCCGCCGCCTGGGCCTGCTCGCGCGCCACGGAGCGATAACGCGCCCTGTCGGTGCTCAGTTGCGGATCGGCGAGCAAGGCGTCGAGTTCCTGCACGCGCAGGGCGAGCCGTTCGAGTTGTTGGCGCAGGGTGTCTTTCATCGCGGGCAGGTTCGTTGGCCGTGGCGGACCACGCGAGCGAAGGCCCGCGCGGCGAGCGCTTCGCTAGCCCTGCGAGTCGTCGCCTGGGCCGCGAGGGCTGCCACGCAGGAACAGCCGCGACACCCACAGCGCCAGCCGTTCGCGTTGCTCGCCATCGGTGGCGTTCAGCTCGGCCATCGTGCCGTGCAACAGCTTTTGCGTCAGCCCGCGCGACAGCGCATCGAGCACGCTGTCGATGTCGGCACCCTTGGCCAACAGGCGGCGCGCGCGCGCGATCTCGGCGCCGCGCCAGTGGTCGGCTTGGGCGTTGAGCGCCTGGATCAGCGGCACGCTGGCGCGCTGCTCGAGCCAATGGCTGAAGCTCTGCACGCCGGCGTCGATGATGGCCTCGGCTTGCTGCACCGCGGCCTGACGTTTCTCGCCGGCGCTGCGCACCATGCCGCCGAGGTCGTCGACCGTGTAGAGGTACACGTCACGCAGGCGAGCCACTTCGGGTTCGACATCGCGCGGCACCGCCAGATCGACCATGAACATCGGCCGGTGGCGACGTGCCTTCAGCGCGCGCTCGACGGCGCCCAGGCCGATGATCGGCAGCGTGCTCGCGGTGCACGACACCACGACGTCGAACTCGTGCAAGCGCTGCGGCATGTCGGCCAGCCGCATGGCCTCGGCGCCGAAGCGGCCGGCCAGTTTCTCGCCGCGCTCCAGCGTGCGGTTGGCCAGCGCCATCGCCCGCGGCTGACGGGCGGCGAAGTGCGTGGCAACCAGTTCGATCATCTCGCCGGCGCCCACGAACAGCACGCCGATGTCGCGCAGGTCCTCGAACAGTTGCGAGGCCAGGCGCACCGACGCGGCGGCCATGCTGATCGAGTGCGCGCCGATCTCGGTGGACGTGCGCACCTCCTTGGCCACCGAAAACGAACGCTGGAACAACTGGTGCAGCGTGGTGCCCAGCGTGCCGGCGGCATCGGCCTCGCGCACCGCCTGCTTCATCTGGCCCAGGATCTGCGGCTCGCCCAGCACCATCGAATCGAGCCCCGATGCGACGCGAAAGGCGTGCCGTGCCGCCTCGCGTCGCTCCAGCACGTAGGCGTGCGCCATCAACTGCTCGCCGCCGACACCCCCCTTGGCGGCCAGCCACTCGATGGCCGGGCGCACCAGCGTCGCCGGATCGGTGGCGGCCGAGGCCACGTAGAGCTCGGTGCGATTGCAGGTGGACAACAGGGCCGCCTCGGGCGTGGCGCTGATCAATGTCGCCCGCAGCGCGCGCAGCGCAGCGGGCACCTGCTCGGACGCGAAGGCAAAGCGTTCGCGCAGCTCGACGGGTGCCGTGCCGTGGTTGAGTCCCATCGCGACCACGCTCATGGAGGTGAATTGTAAGATTGCCGGCTCTGAGGGTGTCGAGCCCGGCGGGCTTCGAACGCGAGGCTTTGCGCGATCTCAAGGCAAATGAGTCGGCGCCGTGATGGATGCATTGCAACAGGTGTGGCATGGGGTGAACTTGTTGCTGCTGCCTTGCGGCCTGGCAGCGATCCACGCCTCGATCTGCAAGCTGCTGTGGCGGCGCGAAATCGCTCGCGTGGGCTGGTGGCGTCTGGCCGGCTGGTGCGCCGCGGTGGCGTTGGCGGTCGACCTCGCCGGGTTCGCGTGGACGGGGTACGACGGCGCGATGCTGACCTACGGGGCCATCGTCGTCGCGCTGGCCGTCACCACCTGGCTGGTCGCATTCGCGCCTTGGCGACGACGCGCCGTGGAGTGAGCGCGAGGGTCAGGCCGCCAAGGTCTCCGACAGCAGGGCCTCGCCGCGCAACGAGTGCGGCAGCGCCTGCGTGATCGTCACGTCGATCATCTGCCCGACCAGGCGCGCCGGCCCCTTGAAATTGACGATGCGGTTGCACTCGGTGCGACCCATCAACTCGCCGGCGTCCTTGCGGCTGGGGCCTTCCACCAGAATGCGTTGCCGCGTGCCGACCCGCGAATCGGCAATCGCACGCGCCTGGGTCTCGAGCCGGGCCTGCAAGCGCTGCAGGCGAGCCAGCTTTTCGCTGATGCGGCGTGTCGTCGGGCAACGCAGCGGCCGGTGTGCCGGGTCGTGCGCTGAAGACGAAGCTGAAGCTCGAATCGAAGTCCACGTCCTCGACCAGGCGCATCAACTGGTCGAAGTCGGCTGCCGTCTCACCCGGAAAGCCGACGATGAAGTCCGACGACAGGCTGATGCCCGGCCGCACTCGGCGCAGCTTGCGCACCGTGCTCTTGTATTCGAGCACCGAATAGCCGCGTTTCATCGCCGCCAGGATGCGGTCGCTGCCATGCTGCACCGGCAGGTGCAGATGGCTCACCAGCTGCGGCACACGCTCGTACACGTCGATCAGCCGCTGCGTGAACTCCTTGGGGTGGCTGGTCGTGAAGCGGATGCGTTGCAGCCCCGGCAGCTCGGCGACGCACTCGATCAGCAGCGCGAAGTCGGCGAACTCCGCGCGCGCGGCCCATCGGCCCGCGGTAGGCGTTGACGTTCTGGCCCAGCAGCGTGATCTCCTTGACCCCTTGTTCGACCAGACCGGCCACCTCGGCCATCACGTCGTCGAGCGGACGGCTCACTTCTTCGCCGCGGGTGTAGGGCACGACGCAATAGCTGCAGTACTTGGAGCAGCCTTCCATGATCGAGACGAAGGCGCTGGCGCCGTCGACTCGCGCCGGCGGCAGGTTGTCGAACTTCTCGATCTCGGGAAAGCTGATGTCGACCTGTGGGCGACCGAGCGCGCGCCGCTGCTCGATCAACTGCGGCAGCCGATGCAGCGTCTGCGGCCCGAACACCAGGTCGACATACGGTGCCCGCTCGACGATCGCGTGGCCTTCCTGGCTGGCCACGCAGCCGCCGACTCCGATCAACACCCCCTTGCGCTTGAGGTGCTTGACGCGGCCGAGGTCGGAAAAGACCTTCTCTTGCGCCTTCTCGCGCACCGAGCAGGTGTTGAAGAGGATCAGATCGGCCTGCTCGGGATCGGCGACCGTCTCGTAGCCGGCATGCGCGCGCAGCACGTCGGCCATCTTGTCGGAGTCGTACACGTTCATCTGGCACCCGAAGGTGCGGATGAAGACTTTCTTGGCCTGCGTCACGATCGAAGCCGCAAGCCTACGGCTTGGTCCAGATCTGCGCGACCGGATCGAACGACCAGGTCTTGGCGTCCTTGGCGTTGGTGGGCCAAGGCTGCTTCTTGCGCTCGACCTCGGTGAGGATCCACACGTCCTGCACCAGGCCCAGCGGGTCGAGCACGTAGTTCACCACTGCGCGCTGACCCATCAGCGCGCCCGACATCACGATCAGGTTGTTGAGGCCGCGGATGCGCGCCGCCGGTGCCAGCCGGGTCGGTTGGCCGTTGACCAGCACTTCGGGTGGCTGGCCAAAGCTGATTTCGCCACGCAGCGCGGTGGCCGGGAAGTTTCGCTGCACGGTTTGCGCATGCGTGTTGCCCGCCCATACGAGCGCGAGGAACAACGCGGCGACACAGCGGGTCATGGTGTTCATCCAGCGGCTGTGACGGCTCGCCGACGCGTCACGTCGAGCGAGCACTCAAGGGTTCGACAACGCAGTCGATGGATCCGCCACGAATTGCGCCGTAGCTCTTGCGGCGCAGCTTCAGATCCAGGCCCACCCGACCGCGCGCCGTGAAGACCCAGTAGTCAACGCCGCGTCGGTCTTCGTCGGGCGATGCTCGCGCAACGCCACGGCAGTCGATCACCAGCCGATGGCACGCTCGGCGTACGAGTGCGTCCGCTGCCGTGGACGATGCGAAGTTGAAGTCCCTTGCGAAGTCATGTGTTATTGCTGCCCCCTGGCAGAGAGCAGCGTGGCGTTTCGGAGATGACGAAGGTAAGCTACGGACCGCCGTTTATCGCTAAGAAGTGTCGACAAACGCGCCGTGGTCGTGAGCCCGACGGGTTTTGTCTTGATAGTGATGGTGCTTGCCGTCATCGCCGCCACCAATCAGGCTTCCGCCGGTTCGCGGCCTGCTAGCCAGCGACCGTAGGCGTCAATGTCAATCAGCACCTTCCGACGGCGCCGAATGACGGCCCGGTGTGCCGCCAGTCCGTTGCCCGGAACGCGATCGCCGCGACTGTTCAGCCGGTCTTCGGCTTTGAAGATGTCGCTGCGGATCGCGGATAGGCGTTTTTCCCGCGTCTTGGAAGACCTGAGCCGTCACTTCGACGGTGCCAAGCCACGCTCTGGTGGTTGTCTCAACAGTCTCCGTTGCGACGGAGTCGAGATCGTGCTTTTCATGCGCTTCGCTTTCCTGATCCACCCGGCGGATTTGCCGGATGCAGCCGCTGTGTTTGCGGTTAATCAGGGTTATCGGAGCGCAATTCCGGTTAGCGGTCTAACCGGAAAACGGAGAAGCTGAAACGAGGACGCGCGTCTACCACTTTTGGAATGTCGGCGTCGCGGTCGTTCGCCGAGTGCCGTCTTCGTCCGTCCACTGGATGATCTTGTGATCCCAGTAGTTGACGATCTCATCTCCGTACAGCGTGTTGAGCAGATCCTTCCAACTCGCGCCAGGGTTCTGTTTCTTGGCCATCGTCTTGCAAGTCCGTAAATACACTGGCGCGCGCTGGCGGGGTTTCGCGGCTCTAGAGCGAGCCTGACCGCTAGCACTGTCCCCTGCGATAGCAGCCACGGTCAGCGGCAGACTGCGCTTCCAGGCGTCGCAGATCCAAGCATAGGTCAGGACGCATTGAAGCTTCACCTGCGCTTCGATGGCGCTCTTGTCGCCGGGCGTGAACCTGACGCCGATTGACTCAATGCAGTCATAGAACGGCAGCACGTCTCCAGGCTCTCGCCTGCCCAGAAACAAAACACGGTGCGTGCCGTCCGGCTCTTCAATCTGCATTTGTGGGCAACGTGGATGCGATAAGCCAGGTGAAGCGCAATGGTGTCGTGCAGGGTTTCCAAGAAAAGCCGCTTGTGTTCATCGAGCGAACTCGGCATCGGCGCTAGCGGATCGGGACTGAACAACCCGGCGAAACGCGGGCCGTTGGGAATGCCGGCGATGACGATGGACAGGTCGCGCGCTGTCTCCAGCCAGTCGACGTCCTGAGCCTTGAGCTGCGGCATTCAGATGCCGAGCCGCTTGGCTAGACTGTCCGCAACTTCAATCGTCCGTTGTGGCGACAGGTGCGAGTAGCGCATCGTCATTGCAAGAGTCTTGTGGCCGAGCATCTTCGCCATCTCGATCTGCGAAACCCCGCTCATGGCCATATACGACGCGCAGGTGTGGCGCAGGTCGTGCCAGTGGAAGTCGGTGATCTTCGCTGCCTTCAGCGCCGTTTCCCACGGTGCGCGCAGGTCGGTGACAGCGTCTTTGCTCTTCGCACGCTTGCCTGCCGGGAAACACGCGGTCGTCGTTGATCCTGGCGAACCTTGGCGCGCTCGATAGAGCAGGTCGAATGCTTCGCCCACGATGGGCATGGTGCGGCGCTCGCCGTTCTTCGTGTCGATCAGCAGCGCGGTCTTGGCCTTCAGGTCGATTTGCTTCCACCGCAGGCCGATGACTTCGGCCTGTCGTGCGCCGGTGGACAGTGCCAGCAGGACCGCAAGCAGCAGGTCCTTGTTCTTCGATGCGCGGCAAGCCTTCAGCAGTTCGGGCAGTTCTTCTTCGGTCAGGTAGCGGACCCGTCCCCGTGACTCTGCGAACTTTCGGACGCGAACCATCGGGTTCTCTTCGAGCCACTCCAGTTCCTTGACGCGAACGAAAGCGCCGAAGACAGCGCGCCATCGTGCGGTTCACGTCGGCGCCGCTGCGCGCGCCGCCGCCACGTTCCTTCGGCGTGGACTTCAGTTCGTCCTTGTGTTTCTTGATCGTGGAGACCGACAGGTCGGCCAGCCGCAGTGTGCCCGATGCGATCACGCCATACGTCCAGGCGCTGCTCGACGCGCGCTTGCTCTTCAGTTGCGTCACGCCGTCAGTCTTGTACCGGTCGATCAGGTCCGCGATCGTGTGCCGCTTCGATGCACCGAAGTAGCGGTTGGCCTTCAGTTCGGTCTCAGTCTGCGCGCCCATGTCTTGGCGTCGGTCAGGCGTGAAACGTGGCAGACACCGGCTCGAAGCCGCGCAGTCTGACTTTGGTGCGATAGCTGGTGGACCCGTCGTCGTTGATCCGCTTTTCGAACGATGCCATTTGCGCGCTCCAGAAACTTGGGGCGTAGTGTAGATAAAACCCAGTAAAAAACGCAACAATGGAACACTAATCCGCAGGTGAAATCATTTAAGTTATTGATTTACCTTGATATTTTCAGGTTGACTCGACGCTGGGGGCAATTGTAGGGCACCGAGTCTGCGTTTTTCGCTCACGATGCCGCCCGCAGCGACCAACTTGCGGACGGATCGCGGCGAGAATGCGCCGATGAACCCGTGTGATCGGAAGCCGAGCAGCCTTTTTGTTCTAGCTGCGTGTCCCGCCAGTGCCCCTTAAGCATTCTGACAGGAAAAAAGCCACCGGCGAGCAGTGTCGCAAGTGGCTTCGGCAAACGGAAAATTTGGTGGCGCTTCAGGGACTCGAACCCCGGACCTGCGGATTATGATTCCGTCGCTCTAACCGACTGAGCTAAAGCGCCCGAGCCGGCAATTATATCGATCGGTGCCACGGCACCGACCCCAAGCGCGCGCCTTCGCGCAGCAATCATGTTCAGCTTTTTCCGCAAGAAGCCGGCCGATGCGCAGGCAGCGCCGGCCGGCACACAGTCGGTGACGCTCGAACCTGCCGGCCCGGCGGCCGCGGCACAACCCGCTGCAGGGGCTGTGCCAGCATCGCCGCGCCGCAACTGGATCGAGCGGCTGCGCGGCGGCCTGCGCAAGACCGGCAGCAGCATCACGCAGGTGTTCAGTGCGGCACGCATCGACGATGCGCTGTACGACGAACTCGAAGCGGCCTTGTTGATGGCCGACGCCGGTCCGAGCGCGACCCGACATCTGCTCGACGATCTGAAGCGGCGCGTGCGCGAACGCAACGCCCGCGAGCCCGCCGCCGTCAGGGTTCTGTTGGAGGACGTGCTGGCCGACCTCCTGCTGCCGCTGGAGCGGCCCCTCGAGATCGGACGCGCGGGCTGCACCGTGATGATGGTGGTGGGCGTCAATGGCGCCGGCAAGACCACCAGCATCGGCAAGCTGGCCTGCCATCTCGCCGAGGCGCAGCAAAAGGTGCTGCTGGCTGCGGCCGACACGTTTCGCGCCGCGGCGCGCGAGCAGCTGGCGGTGTGGGCGCACCGGGTCGGCACCGCGCGCGGCGCCGTCGAGATCGTCAGCCAGCAAGGCGGCGACCCGGCGGCCGTGACCTACGACGCCGTGGTGGCCGGCCGCTCGCGTGGCTGCGACGTGGTGATCGCCGACACCGCGGGCCGCCTGCCGACGCAGCTGCACCTGATGGAGGAACTGAAGAAGGTGCAGCGCGTGATCGCCAAGGCCGACCCGCAGGCGCCGCACGAGGTGCTGATGGTGGTCGATGGCAACACCGGCCAGAACGCGCTGGCCCAGGTGCGCGCCTTCGACGCGGCGCTCGGTCTGACGGGGCTGATCGTCACCAAGCTCGATGGCACCGCCAAGGGCGGCGTGCTGGCAGCCATCGCGTTGTGGGCGCGCGAGCGTGTGGCGCTGCAGCCGGGGCAACGCATGCTGGCGGTCTATTTTCTCGGCGTGGGCGAGGCGCTGGAGGACCTGCAGACTTTCAGCGCACGTGAGTTCGCGCAAGCCTTGCTGGGGTAGGTCGGGACCGAGCGAGCCCAGGGCATGCAGGCCCTGGGCGTTCGTGAGGCACAAGCCCGCGCGCGGGCGCGGTCTTGTGTCTGCACTCACCCCCTGCGGGCTCGCGAGCGAGGCGTCAGCGGTGCGCAGCAGCGCCGCTGGTGGGCAGGGCGTCGAGGTCGTCGAACAACGTCGACGACACCGGCTCCATCGCGGTGTCGTGCGCCAACACGTCGCCGTGGGCGAGGATCTCTTCCATCTCGGCCACCGGCAACAGGCCCATCGGCCGCGAGCCGTTGAAAGCCATCGCGCCCTGCGGGCCGTCCTGCAGCAGCGGCGCCATCTGCGTGCGCACTTCGGCCACTGTGGGCAACGAGGCCTCCGACCAGGTGAGCACGTTGATGTGCGCAGCGCGCAGCACGCGTGTCATGCGTTCGTGGCGCTGGCGCGCCCGGCCGCTTTGCTGCGCCGGGCGAATGTCGATCACCGCCAGCACCCGCGAGCCCTGGTCACACACCACCAGGTCGGCGTTCAGGCAACCCACTCGCGACACCCACTGGCTGTACGAGTGGCGCGTCGGCACGCGCAGGAAGCGCGACAGCGGCACCTGCGACAACACCACCTGCTGCGGCAACGCGCGACGCACGGTTTCGTAGGCCTTGCGCTCCGAGGTGGTCATCACGCGGGCCGCCTCGGGCGGCCAATCGGCCACCGTATCCAAGGCATCGTTGCGGCTCGACCGCGCGCGGCTCTTGGCGGGCTTGCGCCGCATCAGCAAATAGGTGATCAACAGGGCGATCAGCGCGGCGAGCACGAAGGCAGAGAGCGAGTCGGTGGTCAGCATTTTTGGCGCGCGAAATAGCGGGCGGGTTGTGACGCCAACTTACGAGCAGCAACCGGCAGGGTCAACCGACATGCGGCGAAAGGCGTAAGGACACGTTTCGATGTCCCGTGGACCGGGGTATTCCTGAGCCCGAGATGCCAACTAATACCAACGCGTAACAGCGGCGCGGTTGTTACGGCCGCTGGTTCAAGCGGGTCGCGCCTGGCCGATTCAGGGACTGCCGAATCCGCCCAGCCCACCACCCATGCGACGCATCATCTTCATCAGGCCACCGCCCTTCATCTTCTTCATCATGGTGCGCATCTGCTCGAACTGATTGAGCATGCGGTTGACCTCTTGTACCTGCACGCCGGCGCCGGCGGCGATGCGCCGTTTGCGGCTTGCCTTGAGCAGCTCGGGCTTGCGCCGCTCCTGCGGCGTCATCGAGTGGATGATGCCGGTCATGCGACGCACGTCGCGTTCGGCGCGGTCCAGATCCGCCTGGCCGGCCTTGGCCGCCAATTGCGCGGGCAGCTTGTCGATCAGGCCGCCCAGGCCGCCCATCTTGCGCATCTGCCCCAGCTGCTGCGCGAAATCGTCAAGGTCGAAGGCGTCGCCCGACTTGACCTTGGCCGCCAACTGTTGGGCAGCCTCGAGGTCGACGTTCTTGTGCACCGATTCAACGAGCGCCACGATGTCGCCCATGCCGAGCACGCGGCCGGCGTGGCGCTCGGCATCGAACGCCTCGAGGCCATCGATCTTCTCGGAGGTGCCGGCAAACTTGATCGGGGCGCCGGTCACCTGCCGCACCGACAGTGCGGCGCCGCCGCGCGAGTCGCCGTCAAGCTTGGTCAGCACCACGCCCGTCAGCGGCAGCGCCTCGTGGAACGCCTTGGCCACGTTGACTGCGTCCTGGCCCTGCATCGCATCGACCACGAACAGCGTCTCCACCGGCTTCAAGGCGGCGTGCAGCGCGCGGATCTCGTCCATCATCGGCTGATCGATCGCCAGCCGGCCTGCGGTGTCGACCAGCAGCACGTCGGCGTAGTGGCGCTTGGCGTGATCGAGCGCGGCGCGGGCGATGTCCACCGGCGACTGCCCCGCTTCGGAGGCGAACCACAACGCGCCCGCCTGCGCGGTGACCACGCGCAGCTGCTCGATGGCCGCCGGCCGGTAGATGTCGGTGGACACCGTGAGCACCTTCTTCTTGCGCCGCTCGATCAGATGGCGCGCCAGCTTGGCCGTGGTGGTGGTCTTGCCCGCTCCCTGCAGGCCGGCCATCAGGATGACCGCTGGTGGCTGCACGGCCAGGTCGAGGTCGGCCACGCCCTCGCCCATGGTGGCGGCCAGCTCCTTGTGCACGATGCCCACCAGCGCCTGGCCCGGGTTGAGCGAGCCGACGACTTCCTGGCCCAGCGCCTTGTCCTTGACGCGCGCGATGAACTCACGCACCACCGGCAGCGCCACGTCGGCCTCGAGCAGCGCCATGCGAATCTCGCGCAGCATGTCCTGTACGTTGGTTTCCGTGATGCGCGCTTGTCCGCGCAGCGACTTGACCAGTTGCGACAGTCGGTCGGTGAGTGCAGATGCCATGAAGGAGGTGCTGTGAGCGACCGTCGGCGGCGCTGAACGCGCCGGTCGCGAAAGTACACTTGGATCGATGATTCTATCGAGCGGCCCTCTCGCGTCGTGGCTCGCCATCGCGGCCCTGGTGGCGTACGGCCTGGCCGCGTGGCCGCGGCGTGCGAGCTCGCGCATCGATGCCGTGGCGTTGGCCGTCGGTTGGGCGGCTCACGGCCTGGCGCTGGTGGTCGACATCGCCGGTGCCGGGCAAGGCGCCCGCCTCGGGTTTGCGCCGGTGTTGTCGCTCACCGTGTGGCTGGTGTTGCTGGTCCACGCAATCGAGAGCCGCATGCTGCCGTTGCCGGCGGTGCGCCGCGCGTTGGCCTTGGCTGGCTGCGCTGCAGTGGTCCTCGCGTGGGTCTTTCCCGGTGAGGTTCGTCTGGCCAGCCACAGCCCGTGGGCACCGGTGCACTGGGTGCTCGGCGTGGTGTCGTACGGGCTGTTCGGCGTGGCGGTGCTGCACGCCTGGATGCTCGACTCGGCCGAGCGGCGCATGCGCAACCGCGGCGGTGACGGCGGCGCGGGCACGGTGCTGGGGTTGCCGTTGTTGCGGCTGGAGCGTCTGACGTTCGGCTTCGTCGAAGCGGGCTTCGTCGTGCTGACTCTGGCGCTGGTGCTGGGCGTGCTCACCGCGGCCCGTTGGCGCTGGGATCACAAGACGATATTTTCGCTGCTCGGTTGGGCGGTGTTCGCAGCCTTGCTGGCGGGCCGCCTGTTGCGTGGCTGGCGCGGTCGCCAGGCGACACGCTGGCTTTACTCCGGCGCGGCCCTGCTGCTGCTGGCCTATGTGGGTTCGCGCTTCGTGCTCGAGGTCATCCTCGGGCGCTCGGTGTACTGAGCTTGTCGTCGAGGGCTGAGCTGTGCTGATGCGAGTGGTGATCGTGGTGTTGGTGGTGGCCATCATCCTGTGGTTGCTGACCGCGCGCTCGCGTGCGCGTTCGGGCAAGGCCACACCCAAGCCGCGGCAGCCCGAGTCGTTTGCCCGCTGCGCGCACTGCGGCGTGCATCTGCCGCTCAACGATGCGCTGGTCGATCGTGGCATCGCCTTTTGCAGCGAGGCGCACCGTCTGGCCGGGCCGAGGGACCACGGTGGATCCTGAACGCTGCCGGCGCGGGTCTGCGCGGCGCGGCCGCGGTGTACGTGACCGCGGCGCGCCGGGGAGACTGTGCGGCGCGACAGGACGCAGCGCATGAACGAGCCGTACCCCGATCGACGCGGCGGCGAACGCCGGCAGTCCGAGCGTCGGTCGAGCCGGCCGATGCTCGAGGAGTCCTGGTTCGGCGCCCTGGGGGACGCCGACACCGAGATCCAAGCCGACGACGCGTACGACGCGGCTCGGATGCCGCCGATCGAGCGCCGCGCACCGTCCGCGGCCGGGGACGCGCACCGAGATGCGCAGCGCCAGCAGTCGCGCGAGGCGCGCCGGGTCGCGACGTCAAGTGACACCGCGCTGCGCCGCGTCTATCGCACGTACGTGGCGGCTCGCGCGGTGCTGGGTTTGCTGCTGGCGACGGTGCCGTGGGTGGTGTCGCTGCCCAACGTGCACAGCCCGCTGCCGCTGATCCTGCTGTGCCTGGGCTACGCCGCCCAGAGCGTCACGCTGTGGATGCTGCCGCAGGTGCGACCGGGCGAGAGCCCACCGATGACCCGGCTGGGCCGGCGCCAATGGCTGGCCACGATCGGCGTCGACTTGCTCGTGTTCGCTGCGTTGCACTTGTTCGATCCCGGAGCCAACCTGAATTTCGGCGCCCTGCTGGTGTTGCCGGTGTTGATGTCGGGCGTGATGGCCACGCGCCTGGCGGCGGCGGGCTCGGCTGCGGCAGTGGCGCTGGTGTTGCTGAGTGGCGTGTGGCGTGCCGCTCCTGGGCTGGGCGATGTCGGAGTGCTGTTCACCCAGGCCGGCCTGGCCGGCATCGGCGTGTTCATGATCGCCTTGCTGGCGAGCGAGTTCTCGGGTCGCCTGGTGCGCGAAGAGATGGCCGCGCGCGGCAGCTTGGAAATCGCGCGCCAGCAGGCCCAGCTCAACCGGCTGGTGATCGAAGAGATGTCCGACGGCGTGCTGGTGGTCGACCGGCGCGCCCGGGTGCGCACGGCCAACCCCGCGGCTCGTGCGCTGCTGGCTGCCAATGGCATGACGGACCCGGCGCCGTTCCCGCTGCACAGCAACGACGCCTGGTCGGTGCTGCAGGCTGCGGTGGAACGCGCGTTCGAACAGGGCAGTTGGCCGGACACGGCGCGCGAGGTGCGCCTGATGTTCGACAGCGGCCAGTCGCGCACGCTGCAGGTGAGGGCGCGTTTCACGCGTCGCCGGCCGCTCGAGGGCGACGCCGCGCCGGAGGAGTTCTGCGTCGTGTTTCTGGAGGATCTGCGCACCGTGCAGTCGCGCAGCCGGCAGGAAAAGCTCGCCGCGATGGGCCGCGTGTCGGCCGGCATCGCGCACGAGATCCGCAATCCGCTGGCAGCGATCGCCCAGGCCAACGCGCTGCTGCTCGAGGACGTGCTGTCCAACGAGCAGCACTACCTGGCGCGCATGGTGGCCGACAACGTGCACCGCCTGAAGCGCATCGTCGACGACGTGATGGAGGCCTCGCCGGGTGCGGCCACCGAGCTGCGCGTGCTCGACGCGCGCGCCGCCGTGCAGGCGGTGTGCACCGACTGGGCGCGCACGGAGGGGCTGTCGTTGGGTGCCGACGGCCGGCTGCAGCTCGAGCTGCCGGGCGAACCGCTCAGCGTGGCGTTCGACCCCGAGCACCTGCGGCGCGTGCTGGTCAATCTGCTGGACAACGCGCGGCGCCACGCCAGCGACGCCGCCGGCTCGATCCGCGTGCACCTGTTCGCGCCCGATGAGCGGGGCGCCGTGCTGGCGTGGCCAGCGACGGGGCGGCGATCGCCGCCGACGTCGAGCGCCATCTGTTCGAGCCGTTCTTCTCGACGCGCAGCCGCGGCACCGGGCTGGGCCTGTATATTTGCCGCGAGCTGTGCGTGCGCCATGGCGGCAGCATCGAGTTCAGGCCGCTGGACGGCGGGCAGCGGCACCACAACGAGTTCCGAGTGACGATGCAGCGCGCCGCGATGGCGGTCGCAGGAGGCACCGAGCCAAGCATGAACAGCCCCGCCCACTACAGCCTGCTGGTCGTCGACGACGAGCCCGACCTGCGCACGCTGTACGAGCTGACGCTGCTGCGCGAGGGCTACGACGTCGAGGCGGCCGGCATCGGTCGACGAAGCCTGGCAGCGCCTGTCGCAGCCGCACTTCAGCGCGGTGATCACCGACATGCGGCTGCCCGACGGCTCCGGGCTCGACTGCTGCAGCGGCTGGACGCAGGCCAAGCGCCGCGAGAAGGCGATCGTCATCACCGCCTACGGCTCGGCCGAGAACGCGGTCGAGGCGCTCAAGGCCGGCGCCTTCGACTACCTGACCAAGCCGGTCGACCTGCGGCAGTTCCGCAGCGTGGTGGCCTCGGCGCTCGGGCGCGCGCCGGCGACGCCGTGCCGCGCGCGACGCGACCGCGGCTGCCGCCGCCGCGCGCGGCGACGACGCCGGCACCGACCCCGGGCGCGCTGCATCCGGCGCTGTAGCGCCTGGCCGGCCGCTCGCAGGCGATGCAGCAGGTGCGCTCGCTGGTCGAGCAAGGTGGCGCGCAGCATGGCGCCGGTGCTGGTGCACGGCGAGTCGGGCACCGGCAAGGAACTGGTCGCGCGCGCCATCCACGCCTGCAGCCAGCCGCGCCGACGCGCCGTTCATCGCGGTCAACTGCGGCGCCATCCCCGAGCAACTGCTGGAGGCCGAGTTCTTCGGCTACCGCAAGGGCTCGTTCACCGGCGCGAACGAGGACCGCGAAGGCTTCTTCCAGGCGGCGCAAGGCGGCACGCTGTTCCTCGACGAGATCGGCGACCTGCCGCTGGCGATGCAGAGCAAGCTGCTGCGCGTGATCCAGGAGCGCACGGTGCGGCCGCTCGGCGCGGTGCAGCGAGACGCCGGTCAACGTGCGCATCGTCAGCGCCACGCACAAGGACCTGGCCGCCGAAGTGCAGGCCGGCCGCTTCCGCCAGGACCTGTACTACCGCCTGAACGTGATCCAGATCCGCGTGCCGCCGCTGCGCGAGCGCCTCGACGACCTGCCGGCGATGTGCGAGGCGGTGCTGGCGCGCATCGCGCACGAGGCCGGCATGTCGCCGCCGCCGGTGCTGTCGCCGCAGGCGATGGAGCAGCTGTCGGCGCTACGCGCTTCCCGGGCAACGTGCGCGAGCTCGAGAACCTGCTGCACCGCGCGCTGGCGCTGTCGCGCGGCGACGTGCATCGAGTGGGCCGACCTCGGGCTTGCCGGACGACGTGTTCGTCGACAGCGGCAGTCGTCGACCTCGATGCGCTGCATGCCGCCAGCGAGGCGGCGCCGCATGGCGGTCGGCGATGGCGCCGCCCGGCGACGTGCCCGCCGACCTGGAGGCCTACCTGGACCACGTCGAGCGCGACATCCTGGTGCGCGCGCTCGAGCAGACCGCTTCAACCGCACCGCGGCCGGCGCCAGCCTGGGCCTGTCGCTGCGCCAGATGCGCTACCGCATGGCGCGGCTGGGCGTCGACACGTCGCCGGACCAGTCGGCGAGCGCGGCGACAGCGCCGACGCGCTCAGCCGCGCAGCGCCGGCGGCGCCGCTGCCGGCGCGCCGCGCTGGCACGACGGCTGGTGGTGCGCGGCGCAGGCCTGCCCGTCGCCCAACTTCGGCGCGCGGCCCGCCGGCGCGCGACGTGTCGCCTGGTGGTGGTGCACTCGATCAGCCTGCCGCCCGGCGAGTACGGCGGCGACGAGGTCGAGCGGCTGTTCACCAACCGGCTCGACTGGGACGCGCACCCGTACTTCGAATCGATCCGCGGCCTGCAGGTGTCGGCGCATTTCTTCATCCGGCGCGACGGCGAGCTGTTGCAGTTCGTGTCCTGCGACCAGCGCGCCTGGCATGCCGGCGCGTCGCAGTGGCGCGGCCGCGACAACTGCAACGACGACTCGGTCGGCATCGAGCTCGAAGGCCTGGAAGGCGAGCGCTTCGAGGCCGCGCAGTACGCGCAGCTGGCCGTGCTGCTGCGCGCGTTGGCGCAGCGCTACCCGATCGCGCAGTGGTCGGCCACGAGCACATCGCGCCGGGCCGCAAGCACGACCCCGGCGCGGGCTTCGACTGGGCCAGGCTGCGCGCGCGCACTGCGCTGGTCGCGCGCCCGGTGCCGTTCGCGCCGCAGGCTTGACGCGCCTCGCAACGCGCAATCGCGCGCCGGCGCCAATGCGCGGCTCGGCATGGCGGCTCGAGTCGCCTGCGCACGCACGCGGGCTGCGCGCGCGATCGCCGCGTCGCGGCCGCGCGGCTGCCGCTGCGGACAGTTGCCGGCAGACGTCAAGCGGGACAAGCACGCTACCGCTAGTGGCTTGTAGCCACCTGAGGCCCCAGATATAGTGTCCCGTGCGTGATAAGCTTCACACCGGACACCGCGACATGCTCAGGTCGCACGCTGGCCGATTCCACATCGACAGCGGTGCCGCGCGGTCGCGCAGGCGCACGCAGCGATCGCCACTCACCCGTATCCTTGATGCCGGCACCGCGTTGGCGCGCAAGCCCGTTGCGCGCCGCCAGCTCCATGAGCAGATCGGCCCTATCGGCGATCGAGCGCGACCGCTCAGCGCTCGTTCCACGACCATACAAGCACGAATCACAGGGGAACCCATGCAACCAGTGACCTCCCGCGCCGCCGACACTGACCGCGATCGCCGCGCACGGCTGGCGACGGCGGCCGCCAGCCGAATCGGCCTATGCCGGCTACCAGATCATCCGCCGCAACGGCGCGGTGGTCGCCGTTCGAGCCGAACAAGATCGCCGTCGCGATGATGAAGGCCTTCCTGGCGGTGCACGGCACCCAGGGCGCGGCGTCGGCCAGCGTGCGCGAGACGGTCGACGCGCCTGACCGAGGCCGTGGTGCGCGCGCTGCTGCGCTCGCGCCCGGGCGGCGGCACCTTCCACATCGAGGACGTGCAGGACCAGGTCGAGCTCGGCCTGATGCGCGGCGGCCACCACGAGGTCGCGCGCGCCTACGTGCTGTACCGCGAGCGCCGCGCGCAGGAGCGCGCCAAGCAGGCGCAGCCGAGGCCGCGCCGCGCGCGCCGACGCTGCACGTGCATCGACGGCGGCCAGCGCGTGCCGCTGGACCTGGCGGCGCTGCAGGCGCTGATCGAGTCCGCCTGCGCCGGCCTGGGCGCCGACGTCAAGGCCGAGCCGATCCTGGCCGAGACGCGGCGCAACCTGTACGACGGCGTGCCGATCGACGAGGTCTACAAGGCCGCCATCCTGGCCGCGCGCACGCTGATCGAGAAGGACCCGGCTACACCTGCGCCACCGCGCGCCTGCTGCTGCACACCATCCGCAAGGAGGTGCTGGGCCAGCGAGGTGGCGCAGGCCGAGATGGCCGACGCGCTACGCCGACTACTTCCCGCAGCTTCATCAAGAAGGGCGTCGACGCCGAGCTGCTCGACGAGAAGCTGCTGCAGTTCGACCTGGCGCGCCTGGGCGCGGCGCTCAAGGCCGAGCGCGACCTGCAGTTCGACTACCTCGGCCTGCAGACGCTGTACGACCGCTACTTCCTGCACGTGCGACGAAGACGCGCATCGAGCTGCCGCAGGCCTTCTTCATGCGCGTGGCGATGGGCCTGGCGCTGAACGAGATCGACCGCGAAGCGCGCGCCATCGAGTTCTACGACGTGCTGTCGAGCTTCGACTTCATGTCGCAGCACGCCCACGCTGTTCAACGCCGGCACGCTGCGCTCGCAGCTGTCGTCAGCTGCTACCTGACGACCGTGGCCGACGACCTGGACGGCATCTACGAGGCGATCAAGGAAAACGCGCTGCTGTCCAAGTTCGCCGGCGGCCTGGGCAACGACTGGACCCGCGTGCGCGCGCTGGGCTCGCTACATCAAGGGCACCAACGGCAAGATCGCAGGGCGTGGTGCCGTTCCTGAAGGTGGTCAACGACACCGCCGTGGCGGTCAACCAGGGCGGCAAGCGCAAGGGCGCGGTCTGCGCCTACCTGGAGACCTGGCACCTCGACATCGAGGAGTTCCTGGAGCTGCGCAAGAACACCGGCGACGACCGCCGCCGCACGCACGACATGAACACCGCCAACTGGATCCCCGACCTGTTCATGCAGCCGCGTGATGGAAGAGCGGCGACTGGACGCTGTTCTCGCCGTCCGACGTGCCCGACCTGCACGACAAGTTCGGCGCGACGTTCGAGAAGCGCCTACGTGGCCTACGAGGCCAAGGCCGACCGCGGCGAGATCAAGCTCGTTCAAGACGCATGCCGGCGCAGCGACCTGTGGCGCAAGATGCTGTCGATGCTGTTCGAGACCGGCCATCCCTGGATCACCTTCAAGGACGCCTGCAACGTGCGCTCGCCGCAGCAGCACGTCGGCGTGGTGCACTCGTCGAACCTGTGCACCGAGATCACGCTGAACACCAGCGACACCGAAATCGCCGTCTGCAACCTCGGCTCGGTGAACCTGGTGCAGCACCTGAAGGACGGCGAGGTCGACCAGGCCAAGCTGCAAGAAGACCGATCGCCACCGCGATGCGCATGCTCGACAACGTGATCGACATCAACTACTACGCGGTCAAGAAGGCGCGCGACTCCAACCTGCGCCACCGCCCGGTCGGCCTGGGCATCATGGGCTTCCAGGACGCGCTGTACGAGCTGCGCATGCCCTACGCCTCGCGAGGAGGCGGTGGAGTTCGCCGACCGCTCGATGGAAGCGGTCTGCTACCACGCCTACTGGGCCTCGACCGAGCTGGCCGCGCGAGCGCGGCCGCTACTCCAGCTACAACGGCTCGCTGTGGGACCAGGGCGTCCTGCCGCTGGACACGCTGGACCTGCTGGCCGAGCGCGCGCGGCGGCGTACGTCGAGGTCGACCGCTCGCGCCACGCTGGACTGGGACGCGCTGCGCACGCAGATCGCCGCAGCGACGGCATGCGCAACTCCAACTGCGTGGCCATCGCGCCGACCGCGACCATCTCCAACATCATCGGCGTCGACGCGTCGATCGAGCCGTGCTTCGGCAACCTGTCGGTCAAGTCGCAACCTGTCGGGCGAGTTCACCGTCGATCAACGAGTACCTGGTGCGCGACCTGAAGCGCCTGGGCCTGTGGGACGACGTGATGGTCATGGACCTGAAGCACTTCGACGGCTCGCTGCGCCCGATCGACCGCGTGCCGCAGGAGGTGAAGGCGCTGTACGCCACCGCGTTCGAGGTCGAGCCGCAGTGGCTGGTCGAGGCCGCGGCGCGCCGCCAGAAGTGGATCGACCAGGCGCAGTCGCTCAACATCTACATGGCCGGCGCGTCGGGCAAGAAGCTCGACGAGACCTACAAGCTCGCCTGGCTGCGCGGCCTGAAGACCACCTACTACCTGCGCACCATGCGGCGCGACGCACGCCGAGAAGTCCACGGTGCAGAGCGGGCCGCTGAACGCGGTGTCGATCGGCGCGGCGGCGGCGGCATGTCGCGCGCTCGATGCGGCGGCGGCCGCAGCGCGCGCGCAGATCGAACGCAGACGCCGGCGCACCGACATCAAGTTCTGCGCGATCGACGACCCGACGTGCGAGGCCTGTCAGTGAGCGATCGACGGCGACCATGCATGCGATGTCGGCGTTCTCCGACAGCGACGCCGATGCAATCGAGCAACAAAATGCGCGCGCGTGATGTGAACGAGACACTTTGCAATTCGCACATCAACTGCTCAGATAATCCGAGCACTGGAACAACACTATGTTGACCTGGGACGACGAAGTCAAGCCCACATCGCCAAGCCTCTGAGCAGCGGTTCATCCGAACCGCGAGGCGAGCCATTCACCTCGCATCGCAGACGCTGCGCGCAGCGGCCCTCGCTTCGCCGCAGCTGCAGCACTGCGCGTCGCCGACGCCTCGTCGCCGCGTGCCAGCCACGCCGGCGCGCGCCGCGCTGCCGTCGCGCACTGCGCCGCAGCGCGCGCCGCGTCAACGCCGCCGACAAGCGCATCATCAACGGCCAGACCGACGTCAACCAGCTGGTGCCGTTCAAGTACAAGTGGGCCTGGGAGAAGTACCTCGCCACCTGCGCCAACCACTGGATGCCGCAGGAAGTGAACATGATCGCGCGACATCGCGACTGTGGAAGGACCCGAACGGCCTGACCGAAGACGAGCGCCGCATCATCAAGCGCAACCTCGGCTTCTTCGTCACCGCCGACTCGCTGGCCGCCAACAACATCGTGCTGGGCACCTACCGCCACATCACGGCGCCCGAGTGCCGCCAGTTCCTGCTGCGCCAGGCCTTCGAAGAAGCGATCCACACCCACGCCTACCAGTACATCGTCGAGTCGCTGGGCCTGGACGAGGGCGAGATCTTCAACGCGTACAACGAGGTCGCAGTCGATCCGCGACAAGGACGAGTTCCTGATCCCGTTCATCGACGCGATCATGGACCCGAACTTCCACACCGGCACGCCCGAGACCGACCAGACGCTGCTGAAGAGCCTGATCGTCTTCGCCTGCCTGATGGAAGGCCTGTTCTTCTACGTCGGCTTCACGCAGATCCTGGCGCTGGGCCGGCAGAACAAGATGACCGGCGCCGCCGAGCAGTACCAGTACATCCTGCGCGACGAGTCGATGCACTGCAACTTCGGCATCGACCTGATCAACCAGATCAAGCTCGAGAACCCGCACCTGTGGACGCCGAGTTCAAGGCCGAGATCAAGGCGCTGTTCCAGAAGGCCGTCGAGCTCGAATACCGCTACGCCGAGGACACCATGCCGCGCGGCGTGCTCGGCCTGAACGCATCCATGTTCAAGGGCTACCTGCGCTACATCGCCAACCGGCGCGCCACGCAGATCGGCCTGGAGGCGCTCTTCCCGAACGAGGAAAACCCGTTCCCGTGGATGAGCGAAATGATCGACCTGAAGAAGGAGCGCAATTTCTTCGAGACCCGCGTCATCGAATACCAGACGGGTGGCGCGCTGTCCTGGGATTGAGGCACTGCGGCTTCAGCGCAGTGACGTCCCAGGTCGATGAAGAGATCAAGATTGGTGGCCGGCGAATCGTCGACGACAGAAACGACGAACGCAGCCACTGCCCCATTCACCGATGGGGGGTCGCACCAAGGCGCAAGCCAGTAGCGACACTCGACGGTGAATCGCCGACCTGCTAGTGGCAGTGCGGTGTTTTTGTCAACTTGATCAAGGAGATTGAAATGGCAACTGCGAAGAAGAAGGCTCCGGCCAAGAAGGCAGCGACGAAGAAGGCCCCGGCCAAGAAGAAGGCCCCGGCCAAGAAGTCGGCTGCGCGTAAGGCGCCGGCGAAGAAGAAGGCTGCCAAGAAGAAGGCCGCCAAGAAGAAGGCCGCCAAGAAGAAGGCGCCTGCGAAGAAGAAGGCCGCCAAGAAGAAGAAGGCGCCTGCCAAGAAAAGGCCGCCAAGAAGAAGGCTGCGAAGAAAAAGCCGGCTAAGAAGAAGGCTGCTGCAAGAAGAAGGCGCCAGCCAAGAAGGCTGCGCCTGCGGCGGCGGCTGTACCCGCTGCGAAGACCGCATTGAGCCCCGCTGCGGCTTGGCCTTTCCCTACGGGAAACAAGCCCTAGATAGGTTCCACTCAGTGCCAAGCCCGGCTACGGCCGGGCTTTTTTTTGTCAGGCCGATTCGAGCGACGCGACAACTCCCATCAGCTTTGAGCACAGGTCAGATTGAATGCTCCTATGTCGTTCGATCGCTGTGGTGGCTTGAGCCTGGAAGGCGACAGCGCTCGAAGTTTCTCCCATTGCCGCGTAGATGGAGACAAGGCGGCAGGATACGTATGCGACGTCATCGGGATCCATCTGAAACTTGCCCAATGCTGCTATCGCAGAATCGCAGAGCTTATCTGCAAGGGCCCTGTCACCCGCTTCAAGGGCACACGTCGCGTAGTCGACGTGGTGAACAGCATGGACTCGAGATGGTAGGCCGTCTACATCGATGCTCGCTAGTTTCACCAATGCGTCTTGGTATTTCTTTTCAACGATGAGCAGCTGTTCACTTACGTGTGGCAAAAACTCGCTGAACGATTTGGTGCCAATCGCGCGATCGTAAGCGGTGGCTGATGCGGCCTCCATGGATGCGCGTCGAGCCTCATCTGGAAGCCTTGTCCCGAGTGCATCAGCGAGCCTGACGTTCGCAGTGCGAAAGGCCGCAACGTTGTGCAGCATGGCGCTCACCGCTGCCTCATCGCCTTCGTTGGTTGCGTGGATTCTTGCCTTCTCGTACCAGGGACGCGCCAGATCAAACCGCCCGGCAAAGTGAAAGGCGTCGGCCAGAACTAGCGAGGCACGGGCTCGCGCTTGATGATCGTCGGCAGTCGCCTCGGTTAGCGCTTCAAGAAGGAGCGGCGCGACATCACTGAAACGTCTGGTGTTCAGCGCCATGTGCGCGAGCCAAGCCCCACAAGTTGGTTTGGCACTAACGCCGCTTGAGGCGCTGGCAATCGCGTAGGCCCTCTTAATGCGGTCAACAGACCGGTCAATGTCTCCTTGAGAGAAATGCTGCACTCCCTCAGCCAACATCAACCAAGCCGCTACTTCTGGCCCAAGCGCGTTCTCAAAACTTGCTCGTACGGTGTTGATCGCTTCAGTCGCGCGAGCTATCTCGCCCTGACGGGAAAAGAACAAGGAAAGCCGGCACATTGAACGTGCCCAAAGCAGTCGATCGTTTGTCGACCGGACTATTGCATCAAGGTCACTCACGAGTCTGCAAGTCATAGGATCTAGTGCGTCAGAGTGCTGAGGGCCGCTGTGTAGCGCTCGGCAGTTTGGATCACTACTTCTGGCGGCAGATCTGGCGCAGGTGCTTTCTTATTCCAAGACCGCCCTTCCACACGAACACCTTCCAGCCAATCGCGCAGATACTGCTTGTCGTAGCTGACTGGAGTCTTCCCTCGCGATACGAGGCCATCGGCCAAAAGCGCGACGAGTCGGGTGTCAGTACCTCGTCCATCAGCGTTAGCTCACCTTGCTCGTCGAGTCCGAACTCGAACTTCGTGTCCGCAATCACGATACCGCGCGTCAGCGCATAGGCGGCCGCCTCGACATACAGCTTGATGGCCACCTCGCGGACCTGCGCGGCGAGCGCCGGGCCGATCAAGCGTTCCGCCTGCGCAAACGAGATGTTCTCGTCGTGCGAGCCAGCTTCAGCTTTGGTGGCTGGAGTGAAAATCGGTTCGGGCAGGCGTGCCGCCTGCTTCAAGCCCTTGGGCAGCGTGATGCCGCAAACGGCACCGCTTGCCAAGTACTCCTTCCACCCCGATCCGGCGAGGTAGCCGCGCACCACCGCCTCGATCGGCAACGGCTTCAGTCGCTTGACCAGCATCGAGCGGCCGCGCACCTGTTCCACCTCGTCGGGTGCGACCACGCTCTCCGGTGCCACTCCGGTCAGGTGATTCGGCACGACGTGTTTGAGCTTGTCGAACCAGAACAGCGCCATCCGCGTCAGCGTCTCGCCCTTGCCCGGGATCGGCTCGTTCATCACGACGTCGAACGCCGAGATGCGGTCGCTGGCGACCATCAGGATGCGGTCGGCGCCGACGGCGTAGTTGTCGCGCACCTTGCCGCGCGCGATCAGCGGCAGGGAATGCAGGTGGGATTCGAACAGCGCGCGTGTCATGGCGTCACCCATCGCCGCGGGCAGCGCGACGAAAGCGGCTATTGTGCCCAGAGCCGATCGATTGTCCGGGAGGTCGTGCTCCCCTCGCAAACCCGAGGGAGACGCCGACGCGACAAGGCCCGCCGGCTCGTGCGAGCGGGCGGGCCTTGCCGGGCAGACGGATGACCGTGCGCTTCAAACCACCGTTTGAGCGAGTTCCCCGCGCTTGTACTTCTGCGCCATCGCCGTCAGCGGCGTGGGCTTGATCTTGCCGGCCTGGCCTTCGCAGCCGAACTGCAGGTAGCGCTCCTTGCAGATGCGGTAGGCGGCTTCGCGCGCCGGCTTGAGCCATTCGCGCGCATCGAACTTCTCCGGGTTCTCGGCCAGGAACTTGCGCACCGCACCGGTCATCGCCAGGCGGATGTCGGTGTCGATGTTGATCTTGCGCACGCCGTGCTTGATGGCCTCCTGGATCTCTTCCACCGGCACGCCGTAGGTCTCTTTCATCTTGCCGCCGTACTGGCGAATCTGCTCCAGCAGGTCCTGCGGCACGCTGGAACTGCCGTGCATCACCAGGTGGGTGTTCGGGATGCGCCGGTTGATCTCCTTGATGCGCTCGATCGCCAGGATGTCGCCGGTGGGCTTGCGGGTGAACTTGTAGGCGCCGTGGCTGGTGCCGATGGCGATCGCCAGCGCGTCGAGCTGCGTCTTCTTCACGAAGTCGGCGGCCTGCTCGGGGTCGGTGAGCAGCTGCTCGCGCGTCATCGTTCCTTCGGCGCCGTGGCCGTCTTCCTTGTCGCCTTTCATGGTCTCCAGCGAACCGAGGCAGCCGAGTTCGCCTTCGACCGTGATGCCCAGCTCGTGCGCCATCGACACCACCTTGTGGGTGACGTCGACGTTGTAGTCGTAGCTGGCGATGCTCTTGCCGTCTGCCTGCAGCGAGCCGTCCATCATCACCGAGCTGAAGCCCAGCGCGATGGCGCCTTTGCAGACCTCGGGGCTCTGGCCGTGGTCCTGGTGCATCACCAGCGGCACCTGCGGGTAGGCCTCGATGGCCGCCTGGATCAGGTGTTTGATGAACGCCTCGCCGGCGTACTTGCGCGCACCGGCGCTGGCCTGCAGGATGACCGGCGCGCCCACTTCGGCGGCGGCGGTCATCACCGCCTGCACCTGCTCGAGGTTGTTCACGTTGAAGGCTGGAATGCCGTAGCCGTTTTCAGCGGCATGGTCCAGCAGTTGCCGCATCGAGACGATTGCCATGGTGTGTGGGCCCTAGAGGAGTCGATCCATCCGGACAGCGCACTCGGGCAGGCGCTGAAACCGGTCCGTCAGCAGCGGGATTTTACGGGCATGCCGCCCGCCGGCCCACGCCCGGTCGCGGGGGCAAGCACCATGCCCGGAGCTTCAGCCGACCCGGCACACCTTGAGCATGTTGGTGCCGCCGGGGTAGCCCATCGGCTCGCCGCAGGTGATGGCGTAGGTGTCGCCGGGCTTGAGCGCGCCGCGCTGCACCAGCAGGCGCTCGGCCTCGGCGAGCGCGCGGTCGCGGTCGGTGAACGAGGGCATCAGGATCGGCTGCACGTTGCGGTACAGCGCCATGCGGCGCTCGGAGGTGGTCTTCGACGTGAGGCCGAAGATCGGCACGTGGATCAGGTGGCGGCTCATCCACAACGCGGTGGAACCGCTCTCGGTGAGCGCGATGATCGCCTTGCAACCCAGGTGATGCGCCGTGAAGAGGGCGCCCATCGCGATGCTCTGGTCGATGCGGCCGAAGTGCTTGTTGGTGAAGTCGGCTTCGAGCTCGACTTCTTCGGCGCGCTCGGCCTCGAGCGCGATCAGTGCCATGTGCTCCACGGTTTCGACCGGAAACTTGCCGGCCGCCGTTTCGGCGCTGAGCATCACCGCGTCGGTGCCGTCGAGCACCGCGTTGGCGACGTCGCTCACCTCGGCGCGCGTGGGCACCGGGTTGACGATCATGCTCTCCATCATCTGCGTGGCGGTGATGACCGTCTTGTCCAGCTCGCGCGCCATGCGGATCATGCGTTTCTGCAGCGCCGGCACCGCCGCGTTGCCGACCTCGATGGCCAGGTCGCCGCGCGCCACCATGATGCCGTCGCTGGCGCGCAGGATGTTCTCGAGTTGCGGGATCGCCTCGCTGCGCTCGATCTTGGCGATCATCGCGGGCTTGTGGCGGTGCGCTTCGCCGGCCACGTTGGCCAGCTGGCGCGCCATTTCCATGTCGGTGGCGCTCTTGGGGAAGCTCACCGCCACGTAGTCGGCCTGGAAGGCCATCGCGGTCTTGATGTCCTCCATGTCCTTGGCGGTCAGCGCCGGCGCGGTGAGGCCGCCGCCTTGCTTGTTGATGCCCTTGTTGTTGGACAACACGCCGCCGACCTTGACCCGTGGTGTGCACGCTGCTCGGCCTGCACGTGGTCGACCGTCAGCACGATCAGCCCGTCGTTGAGCAGCAGCGTGTCGCCCGGCTTCACGTCGCGCGGCAGCTCCTTGTAGTCCAGGCCCACCGCCTGCTGATCGCCCGGCTCGCTGCGCGCGGCGTCGAGCACGAAGGGCGCGCCCGACTCGAGCATCACCTTGCCTTCGGCAAATTTGCCGACGCGAATCTTGGGGCCTTGCAGGTCGGCCATCAGCGCGACCGGCTTGCCCACGCGCACCGCGGTGTCGCGCACCAGTTGCGCGCGGTCGATGTGGTCTTGCGCGGTGCCGTGACTGAAGTTCAGCCGCACCACGTCGACGCCGGCGCGCAGCAGTCGCTCGAGCACGGCCGGGTCGCTCGACGCGGGGCCGAGCGTGGCGACGATCTTGGTGGCGCGGGTCATGGGCGATGCATCTGTTGTTCTTGCGTGAGAGGCCAGGCCGATTATCACGGCCGCTTGCCGGACCACCGGCCCGCGCCCGCTAGCCATTGGCGCGGCGCTGCAGGATCTCGAACGCCGGCAGCGTCTTGCCTTCCAGCACTTCGAGGAATGCGCCGCCGCCGGTGGAGATGTAGCCGATGTCGCTTGCGATGCCGTACTTGGCGATCGCCGCCAGCGTGTCGCCGCCGCCGGCGATGCTGAAGGCCGGGCTCGCCGCGATCGCGCGCGCGATCGCCTCGGTGCCCTTGGCGAAGGCGTCGAACTCGAACACGCCGACCGGGCCGTTCCAGACGATCGTGCCGGCGGCCTTGAGTTGCTCGGCCAGCGCGCTTCGCGGTCTGCGGACCGATGTCGAGGATCATGTCGTCGGCGGCCACGTCGGTGGCCGGCTTCACCGTGGCGCGGGCGTCGGCGTTGAATTCGGTGGCCACCACCACGTCCTGCGGGATCGGCACCGTCGGCGCCGCGCGCCTTCATGGCCTGCATCACCGCCGGGCCTGGTCGACGAGGTCGGCTTCGGCCAGGCTCTTGCCGATCGGCAGACCGGCAGCGAGCATGAACGTGTTGGCGATGCCGCCGCCGACGATCAGGCCATCGACCTTGTCGGCCAGGCTTTGCAGGATCGTCAGCTTGGTGCTCACCTTGCTGCCGGCCACGATGGCGATCAGCGGGCGCTTCGGGCGCACTCAGCGCCTTGCCGATGGCGTCGATCTCGGCGGCCAGCAGCGGGCCGGCGCACGCCACCTTCGCGAACTGCGCGATGCCGTAGGTGCTGGCCTCGGCGCGGTGCGCGGTGCCGAAGGCATCGTGCACGAAGATGTCGGCACAGCGCCGCCATCTTGCGCGCCAGCGCTTCGTCGTTCTTCTTCTCGCCCTTGTTGAGCCGGCAGTTCTCGAGCAGCACCACCTGGCCCGGCGCGACCGCGACGCCGTCGAGCCAATTGGCGCGCAGCGGCACCTCGCGGCCGAGCAGTTCGCTCAGGCGCTGCGCCACCGGCGCCAGCGAATCCTCGGGCTTGAAAGTGCCTTCGGTGGGGCGGCCCAGGTGCGAGGTGACCATCACCGCAGCGCCGGCGTCGAGCGCCATGCGGATGCACGCCAGCGAGGCGCGGATGCGCGTGTCTTCGGTGATGCGCCCGTTGTCGTCTTGCGGCACGTTCAGGTCGGCGCGGATGAACACGCGGCGGCCGCCGACACGGCCCTGCGCGACGAGATCCTGAAAACGAAGGATGTTCATGGTGAGAGTCGATCGATGGTCTGTGTGCGTTGCGCTCGCTGTTCTACCAGCCCAGCGTGAGCCGCAGCGCCAGCATCACCGCAGTGCCGGCGACGATGGTGCCGAACATGTCACGCCGCCAGAAGTACCAGCCGGTGGCCGCCGCGGCACCGTACAGGCGGGCGTCCTTCCAGGTGGTGATCAGGTGCCCCTGGGTCATCACGATCTCGGGCGCGACGACCGCCACCATCGCGGCCAGCGGCGCGTAGCGCAGGCCTTCGTTCAACCACGCGGGCATCGGCAGCTGGGCGCGCGGCAGGAAGAAGAAGCCGCGCGTGATCAGCGTGATGGCGACCATGCCTGCGATGATGACCACCAACTCCCACGCGTTCATAAGGCCCCCTTGGCGCTGTGCGGCTGGGCGGCACTCATGCGGTCCCCTTGGCGGCCTTGCGCGTTGACTTCGGCATCGTGTGGTCGAGCACCACGCCCACCGCCACGGCGGCCGCGATCGCCACCAGGATGTTCAGGCGCAACGGCATCGCAAAGGCGGCCACCGCAGCGCAGCCGGCCACCGTGGCAGCCAGCCAGGTGTTGCGGTCCGACACCATCGTGTAGGTCAGTGCCAGCAAGGCCGTGGTGCCGGCAAAGCTCAAGCCCCAGTGCATCGGCAGTTGGTGCGCCAGCGCGATGCCGATCAGCGACGACAGTTGCCACGAGCCCCAGTTGACGACCATGCCGCCCCAGAAGTACGGCCATTGCTCGGGCGCCGGCTCCGCCTTCGGAAACCGGCGCACGAAGGTGAAGTAGTTCAGGTCGGCGCAGAAGTACGCCACCGCGAGGCGCCAGCGCAGCGGCAGGTGCACCCAGTAGGGCCGCCACTGCAGGCTGAAGATCACGAAGCGCAGGTTGACGCACAGCACCGTGGCCCAGACCACCCACAGCGGGGCACCGGTACCGAGCAGCGGCAGCGAGGCGATCTGCCCGGTGCCGGAGAACACGACCAGCGACATCACGATGGCCCAGGCTGTGCCGAGGCTGCTGTTGGCCATCGCCACCCCGGCGACCACGCCCCAGGCCGAGATGCCGAGCGCCACCCCGACCATCTCGCGTGCGCCACGCCGAAACTCCGGGTGCCGCCACAGGGCCGGCGCGGCGGCCGAACGACTCACTCATGCAGGGATTGTCCTACGGCGGCCGTGCAGTCGCCGTTGGCGCGGCACGCGGCCGCTGTCGGCTCAGGAGTCGCTCTTGCGCGACTTCTCGTTGACCACCGTGCCGCTGTCCTTGCTGCGCGGCTTGTCGGCGGACTTGTCTGCTGGTTTGTCCGCCGCTTTGTCCGCCGTCTTGTCGGCGGCGCGCTCAGGCGCCCGCTCGGCGGTGCCGCGCGAACCCTTCTTGGCCTCGCCGTCGGCGGCTTGCGCGACGGTCTCGGCGCCGAGCTGCGGCGCCACCGGCTCGAGCTTGTTCTCGCGCATGTAGTCGTTCATCTCGCGCCAGCCGGCGTAGACGGCGGACTTGTCGGCGCGGCGGTTCAACGTGTAGCAGTCTTCGATGGCGCGCCCCGCGTGACGGCACGCGCCGCCGACCGCCTTGCCGTCAGCCTCGCGGCGCGCGGCGGCTGCCTCGGCCGCCTCGCTGCCGAACAAGTTGCAGCCCGCCGCACCGACGGCGGCAAGCAACAGGGCGACGGACAGTCGTGCGTGCATGGCAGGGCCAACGTTGACGAGGACACCCCCTGTATCGGCTGCCGCCGCGCCAACTTGAGCGCGGCGGCGCCCGCTCAGGGGCGCACCGCCATCGCCAGCAGGCGCTCGACGCGCTCCTCGGTCGACGGGTGGGTCGAGAACAAGCCCCGCAGCCCGCCGCCGGACAGCGGATTCATGATCATCATCTGCGCCGTCTCGGGGTGGCGCTCGGCAGCCATCAGCGGGATGCCCTGCGCATGGTGGTGGATCTTCTGCAGCGCCGAGGCCAGCGCCTGCGGATCGCCCGAGATCTCGGCGCCGCCGCGGTCGGCCTCGAACTCGCGCGCGCGGCTGATCGCCATCTGGATCAGGCTGGCCGCCAGCGGCGCCAGGATCGCCACCAGGATGCTGGCCAGCGGGTTGTGGGGCCGGCCATCGCCGCTGCGGCCACCGAAGAACATCGCGAAGTTGGCCAGCATGCTGATCGCGCCGGCCATCGTGGCGCTGATCGTCGAGATCAGGATGTCGCGGTGCTTCACGTGCGCGAGTTCGTGCGCCATCACGCCGCGCAGCTCACGCTCGCTGAGCAGCTGCACGATGCCGGTGGTCGCGGCCACGGCCGCGTGCGCCGGGTTGCGTCCGGTGGCAAACGCGTTGGGCGCCTGCTCGTCGATCAGGTAGACGCGCGGCATCGGCAGGCCCGCCTTGGTCGCCAGGTCGCGGATCATGCGCACGAACTGCGGTGCCGTGGTGTCGTCGACCTCGCGCGCGTTGTACATGCGCAGCACGATCTTGTCGCTGAACCAGTAGCTGAAGAAGTTGAGGCCCAGCGCGATGACGAGCGCCAGCATCATGCCGTTCTGGCCGCCGAACATCTGGCCGAGAAACATGAACAGCGCCGTGATGGCCGCCATCAGGATCGCGGTCTTCATCAGATTGAACATGGTCGTTGGGTCCTCAGGGTTTGGGCAGCGTTGCCATAGATGCGGCCGCCCGGCCGCAGTTCAATCGCCCGCCGGCGCGAGGCGTTGGCCGGCGGTCGGCGCACCGGCGGGGAAACACAACGCGGCCGGCAGGCGGCGGCCGCCCGGCCGCTGCAACTCCAGCAATTCGAGCGCGCCGTCGCCGCAGGCCACCAGCAGCGGTGCCGGCAACGTGCTGAGCACTTCGCCCGGTGCGCCTCGCGGTGCCGCCCGCACCGCGGCGCGCCACACTTTCAACGTGGTGCCGCGGTCGTCGAGCGTCGCGCCGGGAAATGGGTCGAAGGCGCGCACCCGGCGCTCCAACAGCGCCGCGCTGGCGCGCCAATCGAGCGCCGCTTCGTGCTTGTCGATCTTGCGGGCGTAGGTCACACCCTCGGCCGGCTGCGGCACGGCAGTGAGGCCGCCATGGTCCAGACGCTCGAGGGCCTCGACGATCAAGCGGCCACCCAACTGCGCCAGCCGGTCGTGCAGCGTCGCGCTGGTGTCGGCGGCGTGAATGGGCAGCGAACGCGCAAGCAGCACCCCGCCGGTGTCGAGCCCGGCGTCCATCTGCATGATCGAGATGCCGGTCGCACTGTCTCCGGCCTCGATCGCGCGCTGGATCGGCGCCGCGCCGCGCCAGCGCGGCAGCACAGAGGCATGGATGTTCAGGCAGCCGAGGCGCGGCAACTCGAGCAGCCATGGCGGCAACAGCAGCCCGTAGGCAGCGACCACGATCACGTCGGGCGCCGCAGCTCGCAGGGCGTCGTGCGCGGCCTGCGCATCGGTCGCAAAACGACCATCGAGTCGCAGCCCGGCGGGTTGCAGCAGGGCCAGCGCCTGTTGCGACGCCAAGGTCTTGACGGCCGAGGCCTGCAGCTTGAGGCCCCGGCCGGCGGGTCGATCCGGCTGCGTCAACACCTGCGTCACGTCATGGCCCGCCGCAACGATGGCTTGCAGGGCCGTCGCGGCGAACGCCGGCGTGCCGGCAAAAGCGAGCCTCATCGCGGACCTCCCTGCTGGACACGCCGGTGTTCGCCCTCGGGGCGGCCCGGCGGCGGGCTCATGCGCGCTGGCGTTCCTGCTGCTCCTCGCGCGTGCGCTTTTGCATCTTGACGCGGATGCGTTCGCGCTTGAGCGGGCTCAGGTACTCGACGAACACCTTGCCCAGCAAGTGATCCATCTCGTGCTGAACGCACACCGCCGTCAGCCCCTGCACCCGGCGCTCGAAGGGCTCGCCTTCGCGGTCGAGTGCAGCCACGGTGACCGCCGCGTGGCGCTCGACCTTGTCGTAGATCGCCGGCACCGACAGGCAGCCCTCTTCGTTGACGGCCCGCGCGTCGCTGCGCCACACCAGCTCGGGGTTGATCAGCACCAGCGGCTGATCGCGCTGTTCGGAGGTGTCGATGACGATCACGCGCTCATGCACGTCCACCTGCGTGGCGGCCAGCCCCACGCCTTCGGCGGCGTACATCGTTTCGAGCATGTCGTCCACCAATCGACGGATGCGTGCGTCGACATCCGCCACGGGGCGCGCAATTTTGTGCAATCTCGGGTCGGGGTAGCGCAGGATCGTCAGCAAAGGCATGGTTCGAGACGGTACAGGTGGATACAGGCCGCCGCCGTGTGGACCGCCCGCAACGGGCAATGGTGTGATGGGCTCCACACGTTGGCGTTTCAGCAGCCGCTTTCGTTGCGGCATCAAGGGTTTATGGGCAGAATCTCCCGCGAAGCATGAGCATTGTCGCCACTTTGGTCGCGGCACGCAGCCATGTCGGCCAAGCGCCTGGAGCCACACCAGGATTTTGGCATTGCCCACCAGCGGAGACCGAGTTCATGAGCCGACCCCAGATCCACAGTCATCAACGCATGCGGTTGTCCCTGTGGGTCGGCGCGGCACTCGCCGCGCTGTGCAGCCAAGCCCCGGCGCAAGCCCCGGCGGCGACCACTTGGCCCGTCACCCCCGAGCAGCGCGACACCGCCAGTCAGGTGGCGCAGGCCGGCATCCCGTTGAGCGAGCTGGCGCCCAATGCGCCCGAGTCGCACACGGTGGTGCGCGGCGACACGTTGTGGGACATCTCCAAGCTGTTCCTGCGCTCGCCGTGGCGTTGGCCCGAGCTGTGGGGCATGAACCTCGAGCAGATCAAGAACCCGCACCTGATCTATCCCGGCCAGGTGCTGTACCTCGTGAAGGTGGGTGACCGCGCGATGCTGCGTGTCGGCCAGCCGGTGGGCGGCGCGGAGCCAGTCGGCAACACGGTCAAGCTGTCGCCGCGCGTGCGCGCCGACACACTGGACAACGGCGCCATCCCCTCGATCCCGCTGCACCTGATCGGCCCGTTCCTCAATGAAGCGGTGGTGTTCTCCACCGACGAGCTGGCGACCGCGCCGCGCATCGTGGCCTCGCAAGAGGGGCGGGTGCTGATGTCGCGCGGGGAGACCGCGTACGTGCGCGGTGACCTCAAGGGCAACCGCGACTTCCGGGTGTTTCGCGACAGCGTGCCGCTGACCGATCCTGACACCGGCGAGTTGCTTGGCTTCGAAGCGCGTTACGTCGGCACCGCCGAGTTCGTGCGTGACGGCGGCGTGCAAGGGACGCTCGATGGCAAGAGCTCGCAGATCGTGCCCGCCACGTTCCGCATGACCACCGTTCGTCAGGAGGCCGGTGTCGGTGACCGCTTGGCGCCGGTGCCGCCGCGCGACTACGCGGCGTACGTGCCGCACGCCCCTGCGCAGCCGCTCAAGGGCCGCATCATCACGATCTACGGCGAGGCGATTTCGGCCGGTCAGAACCAGATCATCACGTTGAACCGCGGCGCGCGCGACGGCGTCGAGCGCGGCCATGTGATGGCGCTGTGGCGCGATGGCGCGATGGCGGTCGACAACACCGACAAAGCGCGGCCGCTGATGAAGTTGCCCGACGAGCGCATCGGCACGCTGTTCGTCTTTCGTGTCTTCGATCGCGTCTCTTATGCGCTGATCCTGCAGTCGGAAGACCCGGTCAAGCCGGGCGACCGTTTCAGCCAGCCCTGACGGGCGTCAGGTTTCAGGCGCGGCGCATATGGCGCCAGACGTTGCCGACGAGCTCGCGGCTTGGCTGCGTCTGCTGCTGACGCCGGGCATCGGCCGCGCTGGCGCGCGGCAATTGCTGGCCGCTTTCGGCACGCCGCAGGCGGTGTTCGAGGCCTCGAGCGCGGCGCGCCAAGACTGCCTCGGCCAAATGATCGTCACCGACGACGAGCCGCCCGCGCTGCCGTCGGCGATGGCGGCGCTGCAAGCCTGGCTGGAGGCCGCAGGCGAGCGCGACTGGGTCGCCCTCGGTGATGCGCGTTACCCGAAGCTGCTGCTGCAGACGGCCGATCCGCCGTTGCTGCTTTACACGCAAGGCGATACGGAACTGTTGAACAGTCCCTGCGTGGCGATCGTCGGCAGCCGCAACCCGACACCGCAGGGCGCCGAGAACGCGCGTGCCTTCGCCGAGCACCTGGGACGCGCCGGCCTGACCATCGTCTCCGGCTTGGCCCTGGGCATCGACGGCGCCGCCCACAGCGGCGCGCTGGCTGGCGGCGCACGCACGATCGCGGTGGTCGGCACCGGCCTGGACCGGGTGTATCCGCGTGCCCACCGGGAACTCGCGCACCGCATTGCCGAGCGCGGCCTGATCGTCAGCGAGTTCAACCTCGGCACCGAGCCGCTGGCAGCGAACTTTCCGCAGCGCAATCGCGTCATTGCGGGACTCAGCCTGGGCACGCTGGTGGTCGAGGCGGCGCTGGAGTCGGGCTCGTTGATCACGGCCCGGCAGGCGGTGGAGTCGGGGCGCGACGTGTTCGCGATCCCCGGTTCGATTCATTCGCCGCAATCGCGCGGCTGCCATGCCCTGATCAAGCAGGGCGCCAAGCTGGTCGACGACGCGCGCGATGTGCTCGAGGAGTTGCACTGGACGCCGCAGGGGCCGGCCGCGGCGCCCGCTGCGCCGGCCACCGCCGCACCACCCGATGCACTGCTGAGCGCGATGGGATACGAGCCGGTCGAGATGGATCAATTGCAGGCGCGCACCGGGTGGCCGACGGCGCAACTGAGTGCGCGGCTGCTCGAGCTCGAACTCGCCGGGCGCGTGTCGCGGTTGCCCGGCGGCCGATACCAGCGTGTGGGTAAGGCCTGAGAACCCGTCGGGTATAGTCGTTCCATGTTCGACGTGTTGGTGTACGTGTACGAGAACTACTGGCGCCCCGACGCGTGCCCCGAACACGAGCAGTTGACGCGCAAACTGTCGGCCGTGGGCTTCGACAGCGATGAGATCGAAGACGCGCTGGCCTGGCTCGACGGGCTGACGCAAGGCGCGCAAGCGGCTGCGCACGCGCAATCGGCCCGCGGCATGCGCCTGTACACCGATGCCGAGCGTGAGTTGCTCGGCGAGGCGTCGATCGGCTTCATCAGCTTCCTCGAGTCGTCGGGTGTGCTGGCGCCGTCGATGCGCGAGATGGTGCTCGATCGCGCCAAGGCGGCGGGCGTTGCGCCGATCGACCTCGAGCACTTGAAGGTGATCGTGTTGATGGTGTTCTGGAGCGTCGGCGAGGAGCCTGACGCGCTGATCCTCGACGAACTGTCGGTCAACAGCGACCAGCGCTCGATCCACTGACGGGCGCGTTGAACCCGCGCCCGCGGATCTCCGCGCTGCAGCGCGATCAGCTCAACAAACGAGACGGATCGGCGTCGAGCTTGGCCAGCGCGGTGCGCGTGGCGCGCACGGTGAGCGACTCGTCCTGCGCCGGCAGCAGCAACCCGGCCTGCAGAAACGCGGCCAGGCGCTGTTGATGAAACAGCACGCAGCGGCCCTGCGGGGTGACGAACAGCGACAGCTGCTTGCGCAAACCCTGCCATGCCAGCTGCACCGCCTCGTTGCGATCGCGGTAGTCGAGCATGTACCAGCTGCCCACCTGCAACTCGCGCGCCCAGGCCACCATCGCCGGCGTCGGCATCGAGCCGCCTTCGCCCACGACCTCGATCTCCGAGCTTTCGTGCCCGGACAGGTCGAGCACCATCGACTCGTCGATCGCCACGTTGTCGGCGTCGGGCAGCAACTCTTCGAGCGACTCCAGCCGCTCGGTGAGGTCGTCGATGCGTTCGCTGGTGATGATCGCGGCCTTGGCGGTGAAGGCGGCGGCCAGCGAGTTGTTCAGCGTCTGGATGTGCTCGTCCTGCTTTTCGGCGCTCATGCCGGCCGAGGCCATGCCGTCGCGCAGTGTCTTCAGCAGCGGCGGCAGGCGCCGCAGCACCTCGGCACGCTCTTCGCGCGTGACCTTGGCGCCGGCCGACCAGATGACGTCGGTGGCGGCGCGCTTCATGGCCTTGGTCTGTTCGGCCTGCGCGCCGTAGCGCACCGCGGTGGTGGCCAGCACGTCGGCCCACACCTGGAACAGGAACTGGCGCACCTCTTCCTGCACCGGCACCTCGTTGAGCATCTTGCGCAGCTCGATCGTGTACTGGATCGCCAACGTCTCGCGCTGCTCGATCTGCTGCGCCAGCGACACGCCCTTGCGGGTGGCCGCGTTCTCGTTCTTGAAGTAGTGCTCGAGGAACTTCTCGAACTCCACCAGCACCGTCTGGAAGACCCGCCGCCCGGTGTCGGGGTAGGCCTCGACCACCTGAACCACGCGCTTGACTTCTTTGCTGAGCGCCTCGCCGGAATTCTGCGTCGCCGACGAGTCGAAGCCCATCACGCAGGCACCCATGCGGTCGATCAGGCGGCGCGCGGGGTGATCGATGGTGGCGAAGAAGTCGGGCTCGCTGACCGCAACGCGCAGCACCGGCATCTGCAGCCGCGCGAACCACACGCGGATGGCCGCCGGGATGCGGTCTTCGGTGAGGATCGACTGGAACATCATCGCCACGATCTCGATCGTGGCGCGCTCCACCGGCGTCGTCGCCGCCTGCTTGAGCGCCTGCTTGCGCTGCTGCAGTTCGGCCAGCATCTGCGGCGTGCTGATCGGCGGTGCGTCGGGGCGATCGCCGCGTGGCGCCAGGCGCTGCTGCACGTTGACCTGGGCGTTGTTGATCGCCTCGGCCAGCACCGGCGACACCGGCTTCATCTGCGCGGTGTCGCCGAAGCCCGGCGACTGTTTGCCGACCAGCCGGTTCAGGCGACTCAAGATCTCGCCCGAGTTCTCGCGGCGCAGCGCACCGGTGCGCGTCATCAGGCGCGTTTCGTCGCCACGCCGCGCGTGCCGCCACCCAGGCCGCCGCGCACCGAGGTGGTTGAACCATCGCCTGGGTTGGCGCCGAAGGCGCCCGAGAGCATGCCGCCGGTGTTGACGCCGCGTGAGCGGCGGATCAATGGCCGCAGGTCGACTTCGGGCAGCACGCGTTGCTCGATCAGCCAGCGGTTGGCCTCGTGGTAGGCCTCTTCGACGACGTGCGCGAACTCCTCGTGCACCACCGGCTGCAACTCGCGCCAGCCGTCCAGGCTCATGCCCGAGTTGCGCCACGCCTCGAGCGCGACGCGCGCCAGCACGTGGGCGCGCACCGGGTCGTGGGCATCGAGTTCCGAGCGCCGCTCGAGCGACGCCAGCCGCGAGCGCAGGTCGGCGAACTCCCACGACGCGCGGTCCATGATGGCCAGCGCCAGGCGCGACGTGAGAATTTCGCGCTCGATGGTGTCGTCGTCGACCAGCGACAGGCCGCCGCTGCCCGGCAACGGCAGATCGGCCGCGCGAGCGGCCGACAGCGATTGGCCGAGCGTCTTGTAGACGCCGTCGGCGATGCCGTGCTGCCAGCCGACGCCCGCGCGCTCCATCGCCTTGAAGAGATCGCGCCGCATCATCACCACCGAAGGCACCGCCGGCTTGTCGAGCAGCGTGCGCGTCGTCTCGAGCACCGCGCTGGCCATCGCCGGCAGCGCCGCGATCACGTGATCGGCATACAGCCGTCGGGCCTGTTGGGCGAGATGGCTGGACGCTGCGCCGGCGTTCATGTCATGGTGGAGTCAGGGCTGGCCTACTCTACACCACGGCACCCGCATTGGGGTCGTTGGGATCGTGGTCCTTGCCTCCGGCGCGGACCAAATCCTCGCGTTTGACGCCCAGCCACATGGCGATGGCGGCCGCCACGAAAACCGACGAATAGATACCGAACAGGATGCCGATGGTCAGCGCGACCGCGAAATAGTGCAGGGTCGGCCCGCCGAACAGCAGCATCGCCAGCACCATCATCTGCGTCGAGCCGTGGGTGATGATGGTGCGGCTGATCGTGCTGGTGATGGCGTGATCGATGACCTCACGCGTGTTCATTTTGCGAAAGCGCCGGAATGCCTCGCGAATGCGGTCGAAGATCACGACCGACTCGTTGACCGAGTAGCCCAGCACCGCCAGCACCGCGGCCAGCACGGCCAGCGAGAACTCCCACTGGAAGAAGGCGAAGAAGCCCAGGATGATGATCACGTCGTGCAGGTTGGCGACGATGGCGGCGATCGAGAACTTCCACTCGAAGCGAAACGCCAAGTACAGCATGATGCCGATCACGACGAACGCCAGCGCCTTCAGGCCGTCGGCGTAGAGCTCGGCGCCCACCGCCGGGCCGACGAACTCGGTGCGCGACAGGCGGATCGGCTCGGCGTCGTTGGCGGCGAGGCAGGCCATGCGGCTCACCTGTTCGCCCTGCGGCGTGGTGTATTGGCGGGTCGCGAGCTTGCCGGCCTCGTCGGCGCACAGCCGCTCGAACACTTTTGCGGCGACGTCGCTTTGTTTCATGTCGCCGCGCACCGGCAGCCGGATCAGCACATCGCGCGAGGTGCCGAAGTTCTGCACCTGCACCTCGCCGAAGCCCAGCGCCTCGACGCTGGTGCGCGCCTTGTTGATGTCGGCCGTGTGCGCGTAGCTGACCTCCAGCACCGTGCCGCCGGTGAACTCGATCGACAGGTGCAGCCCGCGCGTGACCAGGAAGAACACGGCGGCGGCGAAAGTCAGGAACGAGACGATGTTGAAGACCAGCGCATGCCGCATGAACGGGATGTCGCGCCGGATCCTGAAGAATTCCATCAGACCTCCCCGGCCTGATGGAATTCTGGGGAAGGCTCATCTGCGCGCAGCGCAGGTGACGACATCACCAAAAACTCCATCGCGTGTTGTCCACTCAGCCCTGCTGCACCGGTGGCGTGCCCTCGGGCCGCCACACCTGACCGATCGACACGCTCTTCAAGCGCTTCTGCCGGCCGTACCAGAGGTTGACGAGGCCGCGCGAGAACAGCACGGCCGAGAACATCGACGTCAGGATGCCCAGGCAGTGCACCACCGCAAAACCGCGCACCGGGCCCGAGCCGAAGGCGAGCAGCGCCAGGCCGGCGATCAGCGTGGTCACGTTGGAGTCGAGGATGGTGGCCCAGGCGCGCTCGTAGCCGGCATGGATCGCCGCCTGCGGCGTGGCGCCGCCGCGCAGCTCTTCGCGCACACGCTCGTTGATCAGCACGTTGGCGTCGATCGCCATGCCCAGCGTCAGCGCGATGGCCGCGATGCCCGGCAGCGTCAGCGTGGCCTGCAGCATCGACAGCACGGCCACCAGCAGCAGCAGGTTGAACGCCAGCGCCAGCGTCGAGAACACGCCGAACAGCAGGTAGTACGCGCACATGAACAGCGCGATCGCCGCGAAGCCGTAGGTGACGCTGGCGAAGCCCTTGTCGATGTTGTCCTTGCCCAGGCTCGGGCCGATCGTGCGCTCCTCGATGATCTCCATCGGCGCGGCCAGGCCGCCGGCGCGCAGCAGCAGCGCCAGGTCGTTGGCCGCTTCGGTGGTGCCCATGCCGGTGATCTGGAACTGGTTGCCGAACTCGCCCTGGATGCGCGCGACCGTCAGCACCTCGCCCTTGTTCTTCTCGAACAGGATCGCCGCCATGAAGTTGCCGACGTTGGCGCGCGTCATCTCCAGCATGCGGCGGCCGCCCTTGCTGTCGAGCGTCACCGACACCGCCGGCTGGTTGTACTGGTCGGGCCGCGGCTGCGCGTCGGTCAGCATGTCGCCCGAGGCCACCACCTCGCGGTAGACGATCACCGGCGCGCCGCGGCCGATGCCGAAACGCTCGCGGCCGAACGGCACCGGCCCGCGGCCGTCGAGCGCGGCGCGCGCCTCGGGGGTCATGTCGGCCAGCCGGAACTCCAGGTTGGCGGTGCGGCCGATGATGTCCTTGGCCTTGGCGGTGTCCTGCACGCCGGGCAGCTGCACCGACACGCGGTCGGCGCCCTGCTGCTGGATCACCGGCTCGGCGACGCCGAGTTCGTTGACGCGGTTGTGCAGGGTGGTGATGTTCTGCTGCAGCGCCTGCTCCTGCACGCGGCGCGCCGCCTCCGGCTTGAGCGTGCCGGTGAGCTTGGCGTCGCTGCCGTCGCGCGCCTTCGACCCACTGCAGGTCGGGCATCTGATCGGCCATCACGGTCAACGCCTGCGCGAGCATCGCGCGGTCCCTGAACCGGATCGTGACCGACTCGCCATCGCGCAGGATGCCGCCATGGCGTATGCCCTTGTCGCGCATCAGGCTGCGCAGGTCGCCGGCGTACGACTCGGCCTTCTTGGACAGCGCGGCGCGCATGTCCACCTGCATCAGGAAGTAGACGCCGCCGCGCAGGTCGAGTCCCAGGTACATCGGCAGCGCGTGCAACTTGGTCAGCCAGGCCGGCGAGCGCGACAGCAGGTTCAGCGCCACGATGTAGCTCGGGTCGCTGGGGTCGGGATTGAGCGCCTTGGCGATCGTGTCCTTGGCCTTGATCTGGGTGTCGGTGTCAGCGAACCGCGCCTTGGCCGAGTTGCCCTCGAACTGCACGAAGTCGGCCTGGATGTCCGCAGCCTTCAGCGCCGACTCGATGCGCGGCACGATGCCCGCATCGAGCTTGAGCGTGGCCTTGCCGCTGGACACCTGCACCGCCGGCGCTTCGCCGAAAAAATTGGGCAGGGTGTACAGCAGGCCCACCACCAGCGCGAAGGCCAGCAGCAGGTACCTCCACAGCGGATAGCGGTTCATCGCAGCAGCTCTGCGGCGCCGCCGCGCCGGCTGGTCACTTCAGCGTGCCCTTGGGCAGCACCTGCACAACCGACGAGCGCTGCACCTGCAACTCGACGCCGTTGGCCACCTCGATGTGGAGATAGGTTTCGCCCATCTTCGACACGCGGCCGAGCATGCCCCCCGCGGTGACGATTTCGTCGCCCTTGGCGATCGCCTCGACCATCGCCTTGTGTTCCTTCTGCCGCTTCATCTGCGGGCGGATCATGATGAAGTACAGCACCACGAACATCAGCACGATCGGCAGCAGGCTGAGCAGGCTCGATTCGGTGCCGCCGCTGGCTGCGGGCGCCGTCTGCGCGAAAGCTTGCGAGATGAACACGGGGGATCCTTTGTTGTTCAGCGGCCCGGTGCAGGGCCTTGGGCAAAGCGTTGAATTCTAAGCCGCCGCCACCGGGCGGCCGCTGCGGCCCGCCTCAGAACAGCGCCATGCTGAGCTTGCGGCGGTACTGGTCGACCACCGGGTCGCTGGGCGCTGTGGCCGGCTTGCCTGCGACCTCCAGCGTGCCCTTGGCGACCTCGGGTGCGGCGGCCTTGGGCGCCGGCTTGCTCATCAGATCGAGGATCGCGACGTAGGTTCTGCGCGCGAGCTGTTCGTTCCACTGCTTGTCGCGCATCACGATCTCCAGCAGCTCGTCCATCGCGTCGGTGAAGCGCCCGGCGGCGAAGTGGCTCTGGGCCAGCTGGTGGCGGGCGTCGAAGTCGCGCCGGTTGGCCGCGATGGCCGCGCGCAGGGCGTCGGCGCTGCGCAGTGTCGGTGCTTGTTCACACGCCTGCAGCCACAGCCCGAGCGCCGCGATGCGGCCGTCGAGAGCGCCCTTGCCGGCGATCGGGTCGAACGCCAAACGCGCCTGCGGCACACGCTGCAACTCGAGCAGCAGCTTCACATAGTCGCAGCGTGCGGCGTCGTTGCCCGGCGCCACCGCCACCGCCTGCTGCAGCTTGGCCAGTGCGGCATCGGTGTCGCCTTCGGCCTCCAGCACCTCGGCCTCTTCGGCCTGCGCCTCGGCCTGCGCGTCTTCGCTGGTCGGCACGTGGCGATCGAGAAACTGGCGGATCTGCGCCTCGGGTTGCGCGCCGACGAAGCCGTCAACCGGCTGGCCCTGATCGAACAGCACGCAGAACGGGATGCTGCGCACGCCGAAGGCCTGGCTCAGTTGCCCGGCGATCTCGGGCTGCTCGTCGCTGTTGAGCTTGGCCAGCGTGAAGCGGCCGGCGTACTCGCGCTCGAGCTTTTCGAGCACCGGGCTCAGCGACTTGCACGGGCCGCACCAGGGCGCCCAGATGTCCAGCAGCACCGGCGCGCGCGCCGACGCCTGGATCAGTTCGGTTTCGAAGTTCTGGATGGTGATGTGAATCATGGCGGCCAAGGATGCGGGCGAAAAGGTGCGCCGACGCGCTGCGGTGACGTGGGGACGCGGCCCCTACAATGCAAGCCCTTTTCAGTGCTGTTGCGAGAGGCCGTGGCGTCCACAGATCCCCCCGTCGTCGGCGTGCTGATGGGCTCGTCCAGCGATTGGGAGACCCTGCAGCACGCGGCCGCAATTCTCGCCGAGTTCGGCGTGCCGCATGAATGCCGGGTGGTTTCGGCGCACCGCATGCCCGACGACATGTTCGCGTATGCCGAAAGTGCCGCCAGCCGCGGCCTGCGGGCGCTGATCGCCGGCGCCGGCGGTGCCGCGCACCTGCCGGGCATGCTGGCGGCCAAGACCGTGGTGCCGGTGCTCGGCGTGCCGGTGGCCAGCCGCCACCTGCAAGGCGTCGATTCGCTGCATTCGATCGTGCAGATGCCCAAGGGCGTGCCGGTGGCCACCTTCGCGATCGGTGCGGCCGGTGCCGCCAATGCGGCGCTGTTCGCGGTGGCGATGCTCGCCCACCACGATGCGACGTTGCGCAGCCGGCTCGAGCACTACCGCGCAGCCCAGACCGCCGCCGCCCGGGCGATGACGCAGGAGCTCAAGTGAGCGCGGCATCGTTGATCGCGCCGGGTGCCACGCTCGGCGTGCTGGGGGGTGGGCAACTCGGGCGCATGTTCGTGCACGCGGCGCAGCGCCTGGGCTATCGCTGCATCGTGCTCGATCCCGACGTCGATTCGCCGGCCGGCCGCGTCGCCGAGCGCCATCTGTGTGCCGACTACCTCGACGAACAGGCGCTCGACGCAATGGCCACTGAAGCCGCGGCCGTGACCACCGAGTTCGAGAACGTGCCTGCGCTGGCGCTGCGCCGCCTGGCCGAGCGCGTGCCGGTGGCGCCGGCCGCGGGCGCGGTGGCGGTCTGCCAGGACCGGGCCCGCGAGAAGGCGCTGTTCGTGCGCTGCGGGGTGCCGTGCGCGCCGCATGCGGTGATCGACGGCGAATCGGCGTTGGCCGCGGTGTCCGATGCGCTGCTGCCGGGCATCTTGAAGACGGCGCAGCTCGGTTACGACGGCAAGGGCCAACGCAGCGTCGACAACCGTGACCAACTGGCCAGTGCGTGGCGGCAACTCGGCGCGGTGCGCTGCGTGCTCGAGCGCCGGCTCGATCTGGCGTTCGAAATCAGCGTCGTGCTGGCGCGTGGTGTCGGCGCCGACGCGTTGGTGAGCTATCCGCCGTTTCGCAACCTGCACCGCGACGGCATCCTGGCGGTCACGCACTGGCCGGCGCCACAGCTCGATGGCGCGCTGGCGAGCGCCGCCGACGCGGCCGCACGCACGATCGCGCAAGCGCTCGACTACACCGGGGTGCTGTGCGTGGAGTTTTTCGTCGACCGCAGCGGCGCGCTCTACGCCAACGAGATGGCGCCACGGCCGCACAACTCGGGCCACTGCACGATCGATGCCTGCGATGCCAGCCAGTTCGATTGGCAGGTGCGCGCCATGGCGGGCCTGCCGCTGCCCGCGCCGCGCGTGCACTCGAACGCCGTGATGCTCAACCTGCTGGGCGATCTGTGGCGCGACGGTGTCGCGCCCGTGTGGGGTGGTGTGCTTGGCGCTGCCCGGCGCGCACCTGCATCTGTACGGCAAGCGCCAGGCGCGGCCCGGACGCAAGATGGGGCACCTGACCTTGACTGCGGCGAGCGCGCCTGCCGCCGACTCGTTGGCGCGCGCGGCCGCGCAGCGGCTCGGCCTGGCGGCCTGGTGAAGGGGCGGGCCCGTGGGCATCGTGTCTGCGCCGAATGCCGAGGCGATCGAGCAGGCCGCGTTGTGCCTGGCCGAGGGCGGCCTGGTCGCGGTGCCGACCGAAACCGTGTACGGCCTGGCCGCGCGTGCCGACGATGACGCCGCGGTCGCGCAGATCTTCGCCACCAAGGGCCGGCCCGCCGACCACCCGCTGATCGTGCACGTGCTCGGCCGCGACGAGGCGCTCGCCTTCGCTGCCGAGCTCAGCGATGCCGCCGAGCGCTTGATCGCCGCCTTCTGGCCCGGGCCGGTGACGGTGATCGTGCGGCGTGCGCCAGGCCGCGCCGGCGCCGCGGCCGCGGGCCTGCCGACGCTGGCGCTGCGCAGCCCGCGCCATCCGGTGGCGCGCGCGCTGCTGACGCGTTGCGCGCAAGAGGGCATCGCCGGCCTGGCCGCGCCGAGCGCCAACCGCTTCGGGCACGTCAGCCCGACCACGGCGGCGCACGTGAGCGACGAGTTCGGCCCCGGGCTGATGGTGCTCGACGGCGGCGCCTGCGAACTCGGCATCGAATCGGCGATCGTCGATTGCTCGGGCGCGGCGCCGGTGCTGTTGCGCCCGGGCGTGCTGACGCGCGAGCAGTTGGAGCAGGCGCTGGCTGTCTCGCTGCAAGGGCCCGACGAGCACAGCCCGCCGGCACCGGGCACGCTCGAGAGCCACTATGCGCCGCGCGCCACCCTGCGCCTGATGAGCAGTGACGAGATGCAGGAAGCGCTGCAGGTGCTGCCGGCGACGATCAAGGGGCTGGCTGTATATTCGCGCACGGCGCCGCGGCGTCACCCGCTGGTGCAGGTGATGCCCGACGACCCTCGGGCGGTGGCGCGGGAGTTGTTCGCGGTCCTGCGCGCCTTCGATGCCAAGGGCGTCAAGCTGATCTGGGTCGAGCGGCCGCCCGACACGCCGGATTGGGAAGGCGTCAACGATCGCTTGCAACGTGCAGCCGCGCATTGAGGTGCGCGCTCGACAATGGAACTCGCATGCAGATGGCCGGTGGAATGAAGATGGGGTGTCGCAGCCTGCGCGTGCTGCCATGGCTGCTGCTGGCCTGGCTGGCCTCGTGCGGCGGCGGCACGCAGCAGATCGAGCCCTTCCAGGCGCAACGCGTCATCTTCATCGGCGATGAGACCGTCGGCTTGCTGCCCGATGGCAGGCGCTATGGCATCAACGTGATCAATGCCGACAGCAACTTCGATTGTGCGCAGCTGCCGATCTGGTCGCAGCAGCTGGCCGCCAACTTCGGCTTCCCGACCGACTACTGCGGCGGCGGCACGCGCGCCGTGACGCGCGCCGTCGCCCACGCCAAGGCGGCCGATGTCGAGGGCCAGATCACCGATCAGATCGCCGAGCAGCGGCGTGACGCCGAAGGATTTGTTCGTCTTGATGGTGGGGATGAACGACATCATCGAGCTGTACGAGACAGTTCACCGGGCCGACAGGAGAACTGCGACACCGGCGTCAGGGACCCCGCGCCGGGGACGTTGATGGCCGAGCTGCAGGCGCGTGGACGCCTGGTGGCGGCGCAAATCAACCGCCTCATCGAGGCTGACGGCCGTCTGATCGTCTCCACGGTGCACGACATCGGCTACACGCCGTATGCGATTGCCGCATGGTCAAACGGCGCTGCTGTCGTGCATGACGGCGGTGTTCAACGCGCGCGTGCGCGTCGATCCCATCCAGGACGGCCGCTTCTGGGGCCTGGTGCTGGCCGACGACGACACGCTGGCGATCGTGCGCAACCCGGGCACCATCGGCGTGACCAACGTCACCGATGCCGCCTGCACTTCGTGGCGCCGCCCGCTTGCACGACGGCCACCTTGGTGAACCCACAGGCCACCAGCTACCTGTGGGCCACCGATCGCCATTTCGGACCGCTGATGCACAACCAGCTCGCCAGCGAGGCGATCACGCGCGCCCGCAACAACCCGTTCTAGAGGTTGGCGCACCGGCGCAGCTGCGACCAGATCCGCCGTTCATGTCAGCCCGCCTGCTCGCGCTCGACAGCTCGACCGAAACGCTTGCGGTGGCGGTGGCCGGCGGCGAGCGCGATTGGCTGCGTACGGTGCCGGGCGGCGCGTTGGCCTCCTCGCGCATCATCGGGCTGGCGCTCGAGGGCCTGGCTGCATGCGGCGTGCCGGTGGCGCAGCTCGACGCCGTCGCCTTTGCGGCTGGCCCGGGCGCGTTCACCGGGCTGCGCTGCGCGTGCGCGGTCGCGCAGGGCCTGGCCTTCGCTGCCGCCAAGCCGGTGCTGGCGATCGACAGCCTGATGATCGTGGCCGAGGCAACGCGAGCGCTGCACGCCCTCTCCGACGGCGAGCTGTGGGTCGCGATGGACGCGCGCATGGACGAGGTCTATGCCGGCCACTATCGTTGCGACGGTGCTCGCTGGCACGTGGTGGCTGCCCCGGCGCTGTACACGCTGCCTGCGCTGGCGTCGCGCTGGAGCGCCGAGCCGCCGCGCATGGTGGCCGGCAATGCCGTGGCGGCGTTCGGCGAGCGCCTGCCCACCGCGGGCGCGTTGCCGCTGCCCGCTGCGCCCGACCGTGCCGGCGCGTTGTTGGCGCTGGCCCGACAAGCCCACGCGGACGGCGCGACGATCGCGCCCGCACAAGCGGCGCCGCTGTACCTGCGCGACAAGGTGGCGCTGACCACCGACGAACGCGAGGCCGCGCGCCGTGCCGTCGCGGCGCCGTCGCGGCGGGTGTGAGGAGGCTGCGGCCTTGACCGAGGGTCGAGCCCACTTCGTGTCGCTCGGGCTCGCCGATGTCGACATGCTGCTGGCCATCGAATCCTCGGCGTACGAATTTCCGTGGAGCCGCGGGAACTTCATCGACTCGCTGAACGCCGGTTATCTGGCGCGCAAGCGCGTCGATGCGCTCGGCTCGTGGCTTGGCTATTTCATCGCCATGCCCGGCGTGCAGGAACTGCACCTGCTCAACCTGACGGTGACGCCTGCGCATCAGCGGCGCGGCCATGCGCGGGCCATGCTCGACCGGCTGGTCAACGAAGGCGCCGCGCTGGGCGCGTTGCGCATCTGGCTGGAGGTGCGCGTCAGCAACGAGCGTGCGCAGCAGGTCTATCGGCGCTACGGCTTTCGCGAAAGCGGATTGCGCCGCGGCTACTACCCGGCCGGTGCGCTGGCGCGCGAGAATGCGATCGTGATGAGTCTCGACCTGCCCGGCGGCGACGGTGCGCCGGCGGCGCGCGGCGATGCGCTGGACTGAACGGCAGCGCGCCATGCTGGGCGCGATGGGCGTCACGCTGTGGGCGCCCGGCGCGCGCGACGGCGCGGGTGACGCGACGCAGCCGCCGGCCGCACCGCCGGCACGGCACGGCCCAGCACGCGGGTCGAGCACGCCGACCCTGCCGTCGGCCCACGCGGCGGCCGCCGGCGCCGCCGCGACCACCGTCGCGAGCGCCGGCGACATCGCAACGCTCGGCTGGGACGCGCTGCGTGAGCGCGTGGCATCGTGCCGGGCATGCCGCCTGTGCGAGAGCCGCACGCAGACGGTGTTCGGTGTCGGCCACCCGCGCGCGCACTGCATGATCGTCGGCGAGGCGCCGGGCGAACACGAGGATCTGCAGGGCGAACCGTTCGTCGGCGCGGCGGGCCGGCTGCTCGACCGCATGCTGCCGGCGATCGGCCTGACGCGCGCCGAGGCGCCGCCGGCCCAGCAGGTTTTCATCGCCAACACGCTGAAGTGCCGGCCGCCGCGCAATCGCAATCCGGAGCCCGATGAGTTGGCGCGCTGCAGCGCCTACCTGCACCGCCAGATCGAGTTGGTGCAACCCCGGTTGCTGCTGGCGATGGGGCGCTTTGCGGTGCAGACGCTGCTCGAAAGCGCCGAGCCGATCGGGCGGCTGCGCGGGCGCGTGCACCGCTGGCGCGGCCTGCCGGTGGTGGTGACCTACCACCCGGCCTACTTGCTGCGCAATCCCGCAGACAAAGCGCGCGCGTGGGCCGATCTGTGCCTGGCGGCGGCGCAACTGTCCGGTTGACGCCGATATCATCACGGCGCCACGGCGGTGCCGACGAAGCGCCGCCATTCCGGGAGACGAGCGCCATGCCAGCACGACCAGTGAGCGATGCCGCGTGGGAGGCCTTGCCCCTCCCCGCGATGGAGCTCGATTCGTTGGGCGGCGTGCAGCGCGCCAACGAGGCCTTCTGCGCGCTGGGGCCCGATGCCGCCGAAGGCCGGCGCTGGCTGGAGACTCTGACCCCGGCGGCGCAGGCGCGGCTGCGCGCCCGGCTGGCGGCGCGGCGCGACTTCGCCCTCGAACTGCAGCAAGGCAACGGATCGGCAGCCTGGTTCGAATTGAGCGCGCGCTGGCTCGAGGGCGCACAACGCTACACCTGCGTGCTGCGCGATGCCACCGCCGAGCGCCTGGCCGAGCGCGACGCACGCGCCGAAGCGCAGCGCTTCTCGCTGCTGGCCGACAGCGTGCCGGCACTGATCGCCTACTACGAAGCCGGGCACCTGAGCTGCGCCTACGCCAACAAGCAGTACGCCAAGGCTTTCGGCCTCGACCCGGAGTCGATCGTCGGCCGCACCTTTGCCGAGGTGGTGGGGCCGCAGGCGGCTGACGAGATCCAGCCGCACGTCGATCGGCTGCTGCAGCACAACGAAGCCGCTTCCTACGAGCGCAAGATGGCCGGGCCCGACGGCAAGCCGCGCTGGATCGAGGTGAGCCTGGTGCCGCACCTGGACAACGGCGTGCTGGTGGGCGCGTTCGTGCTGATCAGCGACATCACGCACCACCGCGTGATCGAGGCGGCGCTGCGCGAAAGCGAGGATCGGCTGTCGAAGTTCATGGACGCCAGCGTCGAGGGCATCGTCTTCCTTCGCGACGGCGTGATCACCGACGTCAACGTGGCGCTGGTGACGCTGCTCGGCCACGCGCGCGAGCAGATGATCGGGCACCGCGTCCTGGAGTTCGTGGCGCCGGAATACCGCTCGCGCGTGCAGGCGGTGATCTCCGCGGAATCCGAGCAGCGCTACGAACTGGTCGGCCTCGCCGCCGACGGCCAGCGCATCGCGATGGAGTCGATCGGCCGCACCATCACGCGCCGCGGCGAGCGCCTGCGCATGGCCATCGTGCGCGACATCCGCGACCGGCTGCAGGCGCAGGAGCGCATCGAGTACCTGGCGCACCACGATCCGCTGACCGGGCTGCCCAATCGCGCGCACTTCATGGAGCACCTGGCGTCGCGGCTGGCCGGCGGCGCGGCCACGCACGCGGCGCTGCTGTTCATCGACCTCGACCACTTCAAGCGCATCAACGATTCATTGGGCCACCTGGTGGGCGACACCGTGCTGCAGGCGGTGGCGCATCGTGTCGTGCAATCGGTGCGTCCGATCGACCTGGTGGGCCGCTTCGGCGGCGACGAGTTCGTCGTGCTGCTGGCCGATGTGGCCGATCGCCGCGTGGTGGAAGAGTTGGTGCAGCGGGTGCTGCTGGCCGTCGAGGCGCCGATCGCGGTGCAGGGGCAGAACATCGTGGTGTCGCCGTCGATCGGTGTCGCGATGGTGCCGCACGACGGGCGGCTGCCGTCGGAGTTGATCAAGAACGCCGACACCGCGATGTACGTGGCCAAGGCCGATGGCCGTGGCATCTGCCGCTTCTTCGAAACCGAGATGGCCGCGCATGCCTATGCCGCGCTGGTGCTCGAGGGGCAACTGGCCAGCGCGCTGCAGCGCAACGAGTTCGCGCTGATGCTGCAGCCGCGTGTCGCGCTCGACGGCGCAGCGCTCCAGGTGCAGGCGCTGATCCGTTGGCAGCACCCCGATCGCGGCTGGCTGGCACCGGAGAGCTTTCTCGAGGTCGCCGAGGAGCGCCGGCTGATGCAGCCGATCGTGCGCTGGGCCCTGCGCGAGGCGATCGCCGCGCAGCGCGGCTGGGCGCAGATGGCCGGCCAGGCGCCCGAGGTGGCGCTTGATCTGGCGGCGCTGCCGCTGCCGCTGGAAGCGGTGGCCGGACTGGCCGAGCAGGTGTGCGAGCAGTCGCCGCCGGCCGGCGCGCTGTCGCTCGACATCGGCGAGGCCGCGCTCGGCCACGACACGCAAGCGTTGCGCGCGGCGGTGGCGCGGTTGCGTGCACTGGGCATGACGGTGGCCATCGACGACTTCGGCGTCGGCACGATGGCGCTGTCGCAACTGCGCTCGCTGCCGGTGCGCGGGCTCAACCTCGGTCGCGCGTTCGTGGCCTCGCTGCCCGCCGACACCGCGGCGGCGACCATCGCGTCGGCGATCGTGCAGATGGCGCGTGGCTTGCAGCTCGACGTCACCGCCAAGGGTGTGGAGACCGACGAACAGCGCCGTTGGCTGGCCGGCATCGGCTGCGGCCACGCGCAGGGGCCGGGCATTGCGCTGCCGATGCAGGCACCGGTGTTCGCCGAATGGCTGCAGCGCCGCGCCGCTTGAGCGTGCGTGTGCGGCGGCGCTACGGCTTCTTCTGCTTGACCGGCCGCGCCCAGTTGGGGATCGTCTCCTGGCGCGCCCGCGCCACCGTCAACCGGCCCGCTGGCGCCGCCTTGCTGATGACGCTGCCGGCGCCGATGGTGGCACCGTCGCCCACCGTGACCGGGGCCACCAGCACGCAGTTGGAGCCCACGTGCACGTCGTTGCCGATCACGGTGCGGTGTTTGTTGGCGCCGTCGTAGTTGGCGGTGATGCTGCCGGCGCCGTAGTTGACGCGCTCGCCCACCGTGCTGTCGCCCAGGTAGGCCAGGTGGTTGGCCTTGGCGCCGCGCGCCAGCGTGGAGTTCTTCACCTCGACGAAGTTGCCGATGTGCACCTCGGGGCCGAGCAACGCGCCCGGGCGCAGGCGCGCGAACGGGCCGACCTGGGCGCGCTCGCCGATGACGGCATCGGTGAAGTGGCAGAACGGCATCACCTCTGCGCCGGCGCCCACCGTGGTGTCGCGCAGCACGCAGTGCGCGCCGATGCGCGCGCCGTCGCCGATCACCACGCGGCCTTCGAACACGCAGTTGACGTCGATCTCGACGTCGCTGCCGCAGACGCAGCTCGCCGCGCACGTCCAGCCGTGCCGGATCGGCCAGCCGCACGCCGGCGGCCATCAGCGTTTCGGCCTGCCGCCACTGCAGGCGGCGCTCGAGATCGGCCAGTTGAAGCGCGCTGTTGACGCCGAGCACCTCGGTCTCGTCGTGCGCCGCATGGGTGGCCACGGGCACGCCGTCTGCCACTGCCAACGTAACGACATCGGTCAGGTAGTACTCATGTTGCGCATTGTCATTGGTCAGCCGCGCCAGCCAGCGCTTCAGCGCCGCGGTGGGGGCGGCCATGATGCCGGTGTAGACCTCGCGGATCGCGCGCTGGCCCTCGTTCGCGTCTTTATGCTCGACGATGCCGCGCACCGCCGCGCCCTCGCGCACGATGCGGCCGTAGCCGCTGGGGTCGTCGAGCTCGAGCGTCAGCAGCGCGAGCCGGCGGCCGTCACAGGCATCGATCAGCTGGCGCGCGGTGTCGGCGCTGATCAACGGCACGTCGCCATTGAGGATCAGCGTCGTGCCGTCGTGGTCGAGCAGCGGCGCGGCCTGCTGCACGGCATGGCCGGTGCCGAGCTGCGGCTCCTGGCGAACGCAGCGCACATCGTACGCGCCCACGTGCCGCTCGACCTCGTCGGCCGCATAGCCGGTGACGATCACCGTGCGTTGCGCATGCAGCGTCGCGCAGGTGTCCAGGACATGCCGCAGCAGCGGGCGGCCCGCGAGCCGGTGCAACACCTTGGGCAGGGATGACTTCATCCGTGTACCCTTGCCCGCTGCCAAAATGACGATGTCGAGTGCCATGGTGTTCGCCTGGTCCCTCAAGTGCCGCCTGCGATGCTGGATTATCGGCGCCAGCTTGCTGCTGCTGGCGGGCTGCAGCGCCGTGCGGCTGGCCTACAACCAGGCGCCCCACCTGGCCTACTGGTGGCTCAACGGCTATGTCGAGTTCGACACCGAGCAGGGCGACCGTGCACGCGACGCCCTGGCCGACTGGTTCGCCTGGCATCGTGCCACCCAACTGTCCGACTACGCCGGCCTGCTGGCCACGGCGCAGCGGCAGATCCTGCACGACGTCACGGCGGGCGAGGTGTGCCAGTGGGCCGATGTGCTGCGCAAGCGCATCGAAGCCGGCTACGAGCACGGCGTGCCGGCGATGGCCGAGCTGGTGCGCACGCTGAAAGCCCCGCAGCTGCAGCGCATGGAGCGGCGCTATCGCAAGGCCGACGAGGAGTTTCGCGACGAGTACCTGCAGGCCGACCGTGCCGAGCGCCTGGAGGAGTCCAACAAACGCGCCCGCTCGCGGGCCGAGATGGTCTACGGCCGGCTCAACGACGCGCAGCTCGAGCTGCTGGCGCAAGGCCTTGCCGCCTCGCCGTTCGACCCCGAACGCTGGCTGGCCGAGCGACGCCTGCGCCAGCGCGAAATCGTCGACACCTTGCGCGTGCTGCAGTCCGAGCGCGCCGACTCGGCGCGCACGCAGGCGGCGCTGCGCCTGTTCGCCGCCCACGCGGCGCAGTCGCCGCGGCAGCCCTATCGCGACTATCAGAAGCGGCTGTTCGACCACAACTGTCAGTTGATCGCGCGCCTGCACAACAGCACCACGCCCGAGCAGCGCCGCCACGGCGCCGACAAGCTCAAGGGCTGGGAAGAGGACCTGCGATCGCTGGCCGACGCAGCGCGCTTCTGAACGGCACTGCGTCCGGCACTCAAGGTGCCAGCGTGATGTCGACGCTGTGCGGCACGCTGCCGCTCCTCGGAAAATCGGCCAGCGCGGCGCGGAACATCGCTGCGAGCGTTTCGCTGCTGTTGCTGTAGGCGTCGCTCGCTGGCCCGTGCCTCGTACAGCGCCTCGCCGCTGGCGCTGTCGCGCATCATCAGCGCGACCTGGCGGTCGTAGTAGGTCCAGCTGCCGTAGTAGCCCGACCCGTACGGGTAGGCGTATGGATAGGCGCCGACCCAGGGGCGCCGGTACCAGCCTCCGTAGCCATAACCGTACCAGCCGCCGTGCCCCCAGAAGGGGTCGCCCCAGGGCCCGGTGTCGTAGCGGGTGACTCGCGCACCCACCTGCACCAGCACGTCGGGCTTGCTGCCCGCCGCCGCCGCGGTGAAGCCCGCTGCGGTGAGCGCGCGGTGCGCCGCGTCCTCGAGCATCTGCTGCATGTCGGGTTGCGTCTGCTGCGAAGGCAGCCGATCGAATGCGTAGCTGCCCGGTGCCCGGCCCACCGGCCATTGCCCGTAGCTGGCGATCTGCGCCTGCAGCGTCGACACGCTGGCGCATCCGCCCATGCCTAGCGCCAGTGCCAGCGTGATCCAGGTGCGAATCGAAACCTTCATCGAGAGCCTCCGTCGGCGCGCCGGCCAGCCCGCTACGGCATCAGCCGCACCGGTTGCGCGGCGGGCGTCGAGCAATCGTCGTCGAACGCCATGTCACCCTCGCGGTCGGGCACATGGCTGGCTTGGAGTGTGGCAAACGGATGCAGGTTCCGGTCCATCAGGTGCGACAGCGTGATGCGGCCCATCGCGGCGGCCATGTTGTCGATGCGGCCGGGGTGGTGGCGCTCCCACTCGCGCAGCATCTGCTTGATCTGCGCGCGCTGCAGGTTGACCTGGCTGCCGCACAGGTTGCACGGAATGATCGGGAAGCGCCGCTCCTGCGCCCAGCGCTCGAGGTCGCTCTCGGCCACGTAGGCGAGCGGCCGGATCACCACGTGGCGCCCATCGTCGCTCACCAGCTTGGGCGGCATGCCTTTCAAGCGCCCGCCGAAGAACATGTTCATCAGCAGCGTGGCCACCATGTCGTCGCGATGGTGCCCGAGCGCGATCTTGGTGGCGCCGAGTTCGCTGGCCACCCGGTAGAGGATGCCGCGGCGCAGCCGCGAGCACAGCGAGCACATCGTCTGGCCCTCGGGGACGAGGCGCTTGACGATCGAATAGGTGTCCTGCTGCTCGATGTGAAACGGCACCCCGAGCGAGGACAGGTACTGCGGCAGCACGTGTTCGGGGAAGCCCGGCTGCTTCTGGTCGAGGTTGACCGCCACCAGGTCGAACGGCACCGGCGCGCGCACGCGCAGCGCCAGCAGGATGTCGAGCAGCGCATAGCTGTCCTTGCCGCCCGACACGCACACCATCACCTTGTCGCCCGGCTCGATCATGTTGAAGTCGCTGATCGCCTGGCCGACCTGGCGGTGCAGCCGCTTGGCCAGCTTGTTGGCCTCGAAGCGCTCGCGGCGCTGCTGTTGCAGGGGGGCTCTGATACGCGTTCATGATCGACCTTGCTCGCTGCGTTGCACATTCACCTCCACGCTCACCATGTCGCAGTCGGCGAACACCTGCGGCTTGGCCACGCGCACGCGCGCGGCGGCCACACCGGGCAGCCGCAACGAACGCTCGGCGATGCGGCCGGCCAGCGTCTCCAGCAGGTGCGTGTGTTCGCGCTCGGCCTCGGCCTTGGCCAGCTCGCGCAGCCGCCGGTAGTCGAGCACCTGCGACATCTCGTCGCGCGCGGGCACGGTGGGCGCATCGGGCATGTCCACCGACACGCTGATCAGCACCGGCTGCGGCGCGCCGAACTCGTGCGCCAGCACGCCGACCTGGGCCAGCACCCGCAAGCCCTCGATGGTGATGGTTCTCATGACGCGAGATCGGTGAACGCGAAATCGCGCTCGCGCGGCATCAGGTGGCTGCCGGCGTCGATCAGCAGCGTGCTGCCGGTGATGGCCGGGTTCTCCAGCACGAAGCGCACCGCGTGGGCCACGTCGCGCGGCTCGACGCCGTGCGCGAGCGGGCCCTGCGACTTCAACGCCGCCAGCCGCCGCTGGTCGATCGACGGCCCTTCCAGCGTGAGGCCGGGCGCCACGCCGCACACGCGCAGCGCCGGCGCCAGCGCGCGCGCCAGCAGCGGCGTGGCGGCATGCAGCGCCGCCTTGGACAGCGTGTACGACAGGTGATCGGGATTCGGATTGAACAGCTTCTCGTCGAGCAGGTTGACCACGCAGGCGTCACCCTCGGCCACGGCGCCCTGGCGTGCGGTGCGCATGCAATGCGCGCGCCAGCACGATCGGCGGCGCCGCGTTGCTGCGCCAGTGGCGAGCCAGGGTCTCGTAGCGCAGCGTGGCCACGTCGTCGTGCTCGAACAACGACGCGTTGTTGACCAGCGCCGACAGCGGGCCCATGCGTTGCACCACCTGCGGCAGCAAGGCTTCGCACTGCGCCTCGTCGGCCAGGTCGGCACCGAAGACCTCGGCTTGCGCGCCGAGCGCGCGCAGCGCGCCGACGGTCTCGTGCGCCTCGGCATGCGAGCGCCGGTAGTGCACGGCGACATTCCAGCCGTGCGCGGCCAGCTCCAGCGCGATCGCGCGCCCCAGGCGCCTGGCGGCCCCGGTGACGAGCACGAGCCTGCGTTCGGTCATGGTTTCTACAATGCAGCGATGAGCGTGACCGCGGAGCAGCACAGTGTATCGAGCCGGCTGCATGTCGGCGATCGCGAAGGCCATCGACGCCGCGGGCGGCTGGTTGCCGTTCGACCGTTACATGGCGCTCGCGCTTTATGCGCCGGCACTGGGCTACTACGCGAGCGTGCAGCGGCCGTTCGGCCGCTGGCCCGGCGCGGGCAGCGACTTCGTCACCGCGCCGGAGTTGACGCCGCTGTTCGGCCAGGCGCTGGCGCGGCAGGTGTCGCAGGCGCTGCAGGCCAGCGACACCGACAGCGTGCTCGAGTTCGGCGCCGGTTCCGGCGCGCTGGCCGAGACCTTGCTCGACGCGTTGGGCACGCAGCTTCGTCGTTATCGCATCGTCGAGTTGTCGGCCGCCTTGCGCGCGCGCCAGGCCGAACGTCTCGCGCGCTTCGGTGACCGTGTGTCATGGCTGGACCGCATGCCGGAGTCGATGGCATGCCGTGGTGCTCGGCAACGAAGTGCTCGATGCGATGCCGGTCCAGCTGCTCGCCTTCGATGGCCGCGACTGGTTCGAGCGCGGCGTCGCGCTCGACGGGCAGGGCGAGCTGGCGTGGAGCGACCGGCCGACCCCATTGCGGCCGCCGCACGACGGCGCGGCTTTGCGCCGGGCAGCGTGACCGAGATCCACCTGCAAGGGCAGGCGTTCGTCTCGACGCGTCGCGCAGGCGCTGCATCGCGGCGCTGCGTTCTTCATCGACTACGGATTCCCTGCTGCCGAGTACTACCACCCGCAGCGGCTGGGCGGCACGCTGATGTGCCATCGGGCGCATCGCGCCGACAGCGAGCCGCTGCGCGACGTGGGCTGCAAGGACATCACCGCGCACGTCGACTTCAGCGGCATCGCGCTGGCGGGGCAGGACGCCGGGCTCGACGTGCTGGGCTACACCTCGCAGGCGCGCTTCCTGCTCAACTGCGGCCTGCTCGAAGCTGATGCAGCAGGCCGACGTCGCCGAGCGCGCGTTGGCGCACAAGCTGATCGCCGAGCACGAGATGGGCGAGTTGTTCAAGGTGATCGGCTTTGCCAAGGGCTGCACGTTCGACGCCATCGGCTTTGCGGCCGGCGATCGCTCGCACCGCTTGTGAATCGTGATCCGCTGGCTGCTCGTCTTCCTGCTCGCCTTCGTGCTCTTCAGCGGCTTGCGCGGCTGGCTCGAGCGCATCGGGCTCGGCCGCCTGCCGGGCGACTTCACGTTGCGCATCGGCAGCCGCCAGTGGTACGTGCCGCTGGCCAGCAGCGTGCTGCTCAGCGTGATCGCGGTCGCCGTGGCCTGGTTGCTGTGATGCGCGGTCAGTCGGCGATCGACCACTGGTGCGCGCAGTCGCGGCAACGCACCCGCACGCCGGGCGCCGCCGCGGCGCCTTCGACCAGCTTGAAACGCGCGTACACGCCGCACTTTGGGCAGTCGGCCTGGTTGGCCACACTCTCGGCGTGCATCAACAGGTACAGGTAGCGGCGCGCGGCCCAGTAGCCGATCGAGCCGCAGGCGAGGATGGCCAAGGCGTCGATCACGCGATCGCTCCAGCCGGTGAAAGTCGTCGCCGCGTCGAAGGCGGCGAACAGCCCCACCGCGCACAGAAAGGTCAGCGCCAGGTGGGCGTGGCTTTGCATCAGTTCGCGCTCATACCACTTGCGAAAGCCGTGCCGTCGGATGCCGTCGATCAGCTGCACGGTCACGTTGTACCGCAACGGCGAGGCGTGCCTGGGCATCTGCCGTCAAGTCCGAGCGAACGCCTCGGCGATCGCCTGCAGGCGGGCCTGGCGCAGCGCGCGGCCGAGCGCCTCGCCCTGCACGGCGTTGCGCGTGGCCGGCGCCAGCGTGGCGGTGTTCACCGCCTGCGCCGCCAGCAGCGCGGCGCGCAACTGCCTGCCCTGCCGCTGCAGACGCCCCTGTTCGACCGCTGGCAACGTGCTAACCAGCACGTCCGTGGCGGCGAGCGCGACACCGATGCGCTCAGGGCGCCGCCAGGCGTCGGCGCGCTCCAGCAGGGCCAGGCACGCTTCGGCGTCATCGACGCGGCCGGCGCACAGCGCCGGCCACTCGCGGGCGACCAGCAGCGCGATGTCGCGGCACTCGGTGTCGACGCGCCAGCGCTCGCACAGCGCACGCAGCGCGGGTTGTCCGGGCGCGACGCTGCCGTCGACACCGTCCAGGCCGTGGCAGAGGCAGGCAAATCGAAGCGGCAGCTCCGCGTCGGCACCGTCGAGGGCCTGCAACAGCGCCGCGGCGCGTTGCCGGTCGTCGCTCAGCCAGCGGTCGAGCTGCGGCGCGAGTCGTGCCAGCGCGCCGCAGCTGCGCAGCAGCTCGATCATGCGGCTGGGAGCCCGCTCGGTGAGGCCGCGCGCCAGCTCCTGCCAGACGCGCTCGGGCACCAGCGCGTCCACCTCGCCGGCACTCACCAGCTGTCGCAGCAGCGCCTGGGTCTCCGGCGCCACGTGGAAATCTGGCCAGCGCGCGGCGAAGCGCGCCAGCCGCAGCAGCCGCACAGGGTCTTCGGCGAACGCGTCCGACACGTGGCGCAGCACGCGGTCGTGGAGGTCACGCCGGCCACCGAACGGGTCGATCAGCTCGCCGGAGTCGGGATCCTCGGCGATGGCGTTGATGGTGAGGTCGCGGCGCGCCAGGTCCTGCTGCAGCGTGACGTCGGGTGCCGCGTGGAACACGAAGCCGTGATAACCGCGACCCGCCTTGCGTTCGGTGCGCGCCAGCGCGTACTGCTCGCGCGTCGTCGGGTGCAGGAACACCGGAAAGTCGCGCCCCACAGGCATGTAGCCGGCGGCCAGCAACTCCTGCGGCGTGGCGCCGACGACGACCCAGTCGCGGTCGCTGACCGTGCCGCCGAGCAGGCGGTCGCGCACGGCTCCGCCGACGACATAGGCCTTCATCCGATGAGGGCCGTGGCTGCCGAGGCGCACCACGGTCAGGGCAGGTCGCCGTCGACGGCTGGCGCGCTGGTTTCGCGCGGCCCGATCGCCGAAACCCCGAGCCACGACTTCAGCGACAGCGTGCTGCCGTTGAGCAACGATGAGTACACCGCGGCATTGGACAGCACTTTGCGCACGTAGTCGCGTGTCTCGTTGAACGGGATGTTCTCGGCCCAGATCGCCGGCTCGACCGTCGGGCCCTCGCGCCAGCGCCGCGAGCGGTTGGGGCCGGCGTTGTAGGCCGCCGCCGCCATCGCCTGCGAGCCACCGAAGTCTTCGAGCACGCGCTTCAGGTAGCCGGTGCCCAGCGTGACGTTGACCGTCGGATCGGCGATCTGATCCGGCGTGTAGTCGAGCGCCAGTTTGCGCGCCATCCAGCGCGCGGTGTTGGGCATCAACTGCATCAGGCCCGCCGCGCCGACGCTGGAGCGCACGTCGGGAATGAACCGCGACTCCTGGCGGATCAGCCCGAACACGTAGGCGGGGTCGAGCCCCGTCTCCTGGCTGCGCGCCAGCACGATGTCGCGAAACGGCATCGGATAACGCTGCTGCAGGTCGACGTCCTGGCGCGTGCGGTCGCTGGTGTTGATGCAGCGGTCCCACACCTCGCTTGTCGCACGCAAGATCGGCGGCGGCGAACAGTTCGCGCTCGCTCATGCCGAGCAACGTGAAGTTCCATTCGCGAACACCCTCGCTGCGCAGGCCGAGCGCGATCAACTGCAGGGCGCGCGCCAGACCGGGGTTGGCCTGCGCCTGCGCACGATCGGCCTCGCTGGGCGTGGGTGCCAGCACAGGCAACGCGGGCACGAAGCCCAATTCTTCGGCGGCGAGCTTGCCGTAGAAGGTCAACGGCCCGGCGATCGACGCCAGCAGCGCGCGCGATGCGTCACGCTGGGCGTCGCCGGCAGGGCCTTCTTCGGCGGTGGCGGCCAGCGCGCGCGCCTTCCAGTAGATCCAGGTCGGGTCGGCCTGCTCGCGCTCGCTCATCGCGCCGATGGCGCGCAGCACGATCGGCCAGCGGTCGCCGTTGCGCCCGGCGCGCAATGCGCTGCGTGCCGCCCAGGCCAGCATGTCGTCGCTCCACTGCGCGGCGCGCAGCGGGCCGCTCAGCGACGCGAGGGCGCGCTTGTAGTACTGCGGCGCCTCCATCGACAGACGGATCGCCGCTTGCTTGCCGATCACCGCCCAAGCCCAGGCGGCACGCTCGGCGCCCAACGCGGTGTGCCAGCGCTCGTCCATCAAGGCGGCGGCGGCGTCGGGGTCGCTGGTCGCGGTGCGGATGATCGCCAGCAACGCCAGTTCGTTTTGTTGCGCGGTGGTCTGGCCGCTGCGGCGCCGCAGGGTGCGCACCGGGTTGTCGAGCAGTTCGCCCACCTCGATGGCCGCCTGCTTGTCGATCAATGGGGCCACCGCGCGCGCGACACGGGGTCGATTGGCCTCGACGCTCAGGCGCAGCTTCATCCAGGCGTCGTCGGCACCGAACACCTTGGACTCGACCAGCGTGCCGGCCATCAGCGCACAGCCGTCGTCGGTGTCGCGTTGCGCGAACCACAGCGCGCGCGCCGATTCGTAGACCCGCTTGCCGGCGATGTGTTCGGTCAGCAGCCAGTAGCAGCTGACCTCGCGGTCATCGTTCATGCGAAAGCGCGGGTAGTCGCGCGTAAACGCCACCCAGTCGCGGCGCCGGCCGAGCTCGAGCAGCCAGTCGTTGCGCATGCGGTCTTCGACGTAGGTGCCGCTCCAGCGTTGATAGAAGGCTTCGACTTCGTCGGTGTTGGCTTCGCTGATGCGATTGCCCAGCTCCCAGTAGTCGACCCACTGGGCCAGCGGGTGTTTGTCGGCGCGCGTGGCGTTGCGCAGCGTGGCCAGGCGCTTGGCGTCGCGCTTGCGCAGCGCGTCGCGGGCTTCGTTGATCGGGTCGCTGGGCGCCGCCGCTGCCGGTGCGGCGATGGCGATCATGCTGCCGAGCCACCACACGACGCAGCCGGCGCGCAGGCAGTCAACGAGCAGGGAACGGATCGACATCGAACGACAACGAAGCAACGCGCCAGGGCGCTGACCGATCCGATCACGGCGTCATGCAGGTCATGCACGGCCGATGACGGCGGCCGAGCGCGCGAGCGCCGCACTGTAGCGCAGCGGCGGCGCGGCGACGCAATCGCCGACGCCCGCGTGCGCGAATCAGCCGTCGCGCGACGTGCGATAAGGCTCCTCGAAGTCGAGAAAGTCGCGCTCGGCCAGCGCCTCTCGAACCCACGCCGCCACAGCGGCGCTGGCGAACACGCGCTCGACATAACCTTGCACCACCGGGTCGACGGGCAGCTCGTAGGTGCGGATGCGCCCAGCCACCGGCGCGAAGTAGGCGTCGGCGATGCCGAATGCGCCAAACAGGAACGGGCCGCCGCTGGCCTGCAGCGCCTCGCGCCACATCGTCTGCAATCGCTGCAAGTCGCTGCGCACGCCCGCCTGCTCGCTGCAGCACGCGGCGGCCGATCTCGGGCAACGACGCCTCGATGTTCTGCGGGCAGGCGCTGCGCAGCGCCGAAAACCCGGCGTGCATCTCGGCGCACAGGCTGCGTGCGCGCGCACGATCGCGCGCATCGCGCGGCCACAGCGCGTGTTGGGGCCAGCGCTCGGCCAGGTACTCGGCGATCGCCAGCGTGTCCCACACCGCCAGGCCGTCGTCCACCAGCACCGGCACGCGCCCGGTGGGCGCCACCTGTTCGATGCGCTGCTTGAACCTGCGAGTTCGCGCTCGAAGCCGTCGAAGCGGACCATCACCTCGTCGAACGGGATCTCGAAATGCCGCATCAACACCCACGGCCGCATCGACCATGACGAATAGTTCTTGTTGCCGATGAACAGCTGCATGCGTCCTCTCCACGGTTCGAGCCGCGCATCGTAGAGCCGGATGCCGCGGCGCAGTGATGAGACATCGGCATCGCTGCGATGCCGCGGCGGCATCAGGCGCCGGGCTCGGGCCAGCGGATCGTCGGTGGCCTGGTCGGATTCGCCGAGCGCGCGCCGCGTGACGCCGGCCTCGGCGCGCACCCATTCGACGAAGCGGTCCAGCTCGGGACGCGGCTGCGCCAGCGGCAGCTGGATCAGGTAGTAGGCATAGCTGCCCGGGATGCGGCAGCGGCCGTCGAACAGCTCGACCAGCTCTCCGCCTTCCAGCAGGTCGTGCACCAGCGCCAGCCGCGCCAACGCGATGCCCTGGCCGGCCAACGCGCCTTGCACCTGCTGGTAGGTGAAGTTCAGGTAGACCCAGCGCTGCGGTTGCCGCCCGCCCAGATCGTGCTCGTCGAGCCAGCGCCGCCAGCTGAGCTGGTATGACGTGCTGGGCCGCGGGTCGTCTTCTTCGAGCAGGGTGTGGCGCGCCACGTCGGCTGGCTTGTCCAGCGGCGGCGCCGTGCCCGAGCGCGCCTGCTCGAGCAGGTGCGGACTGGCCACCGGGGTGATCAGCTCACCGAACAGCCGCTCGGCGACCGGCGGCGCCGACCGTCGGGCGCGCAATAGCGCAGCACCACGTCGTGCTCGGGGTCGTCCAGCGGCGTCAGGTGGTCGGTGGCTGACAGCCGGATGTCGTAGTCGGGGTTGGCCTTCTGGAATGCGGCCAGCCGCGGCATCAGCCACAGCGACGCGAACGAGGCGAACGTCGACACGCTGACGCGCGGTCGCCCGCCGCGACTGCGGATCTCGCGCACCGCGCGGTCGAGCTGGTCGAGCATCTGCGTCACCGTGTGCCGCAAGCGTGAGCCCGGCGGCGCTGAGCTCGACGCGCCGCGTGCCGCGGTTGAACAGCGGCGCACCCAGGTCCTGTTCGAGCGCCTTGATCTGGCGGCTGATCGCGCTTTGCGTCAGGTGCAGCTCGTCGGCTGCAGCGCTGAACGACAGCCGCCGCGCGACGGTGTCGAAGGTCCTCAGGTGATCGAGCTGCAGCGGCCGTTGACGCAGACGTTTTTCATGAGCGCAGCGCATCAATGCGCGACGAACAAGTCATTGGACTTTGCCTTCGACGGGGACCAACATTCCCTGCAAGACGCCGCTACAACGGGTTGGCGAGGCGGTCTGTTCGACAGGAGCGATTCATGACGATTTTGCAACATGGCGGGTCGGGACTGTGGCTGGCCGACGGGGTCTTGACGGCGTGCGCGCGCCAGGCTGTTGCGCAGCCGGCACGCAGGCCGGCTGTCGGTGTCGGCAGGCCGTGTCTGGGTCACGCGCGCGGGTGACCCGGACGATCACGTGCTGGAGGTCGGCCAGGGGCTGGCCGTCGCGTGCCGATCAGCAGGTGGTGGTCGAGCCGTGGCTCGAGGGCTCACCGGTGTGGCTGGCGTGGCGCAGCGATCAGCCGCGGCCCTTGGCGGCGCGAGCCTTCGATGCCTTGGGTGGCGGCCGGCCGGCGTTGGTCGCGGCGGGCGTTGCGCGCGGCGGCCGCGCTGCGCGGCGCCCTCGACGCTGGGTCTTGACGGCCTTGGCGCGCAACGCCGCCGCCATCGCCAGGCGTGCCCAGGGTTCCATGGCGCGCGGGGAGTCGAGCGCCTGTTCGGGCGCCGTCCAGTAGCCGAGCGTGACGGCCGAGCGGTCGCGTCGCGAATACGCAAACGGCTCGCAGCCGGCGCGCTCGAACGCCGGGCGCGACGACGTCGTCGGCCTTCATGTACAGGCGCTCGTCGGCGATCAGCGCCACGAACACCTCGTCGACGTACAGGCCGTGGCCGCCGAACATGCGACGCGCGCGCACGGCGCCCAGCGGTGCCAGCAGCTCCAGGCAGTGCGACACGAACGCCGGCATGCTCTGCATGGGCGCCAGTGTAGGCCGCCGGCGCACGCCGGCTGACGCACCGCAGGCGGTCGGCGTGCACAATGCCGGCATGACGCTGCCGTTCCGCTGCCGCATCGAGCCGTCGCGCGACAAGGCGCATGCTGCGCAGGCAACTGCAGGCCGAGCGGCTGGCGATGGTCGATCGCCACCAGCGCGCGATGCACCTGCAGGAGGTGTTGCGCGTGTGGCTGCTGCCGCGGCACGACAGCAGCATCGGCGCGTACTGGTCGATCAAGGGCGAGTTCGATGCCTTGCCGGCGCTGTTCCGCTGGAGCGAGGCCGACGCCGCGCGGCGCATCGGGCTGCCGGTGATCGACCGCGAGACCCGGCAGTTGCGCTTTCACGTGTGGTATCCCGGGCTGCCCGATGGAGGAAGACGCCTACGGCATCCCCAAACCCAAGGGCACCGAGATGTTCGAGCCGACGTTGCTGCTGGTGCCGTGCGTGGGCTACGGCCCCAGCGGCACGCGCCTGGGCTACGGCGGCGGCTTCTACGACCGCACGCTGGCGGCGCTGAGGCCGCGGCCGACGACCGTGGGCGTGGGCTACGGCCACGGCTTCGTGCCCTGGCTCGTGCCCGAGCCGCACGACGTGCCGCTCGATGCGATGCTCACCGAGGACGGCGTGGCCTGGGCGCGCGACCCTGAGTCGAGGCGAAAGCACGCGGCCGGGCTGCGCCTACGAAGGGGCGGCGCATGCAGGCGCCGGCGCGGGCTGCAAGCCGCCCGCTCAGGGCGCCGTTGCAGTCAGAGCGCTCAGGAGCTCCACCGGGTGGTTCTGGCCGCCGCGGTGCGCGATCTTCAGCGCGCCGACGCGATTGCCGAGCGCGACACAGCGCTCCAGCGGCCACTGCTGCGCCAGGCCGAACAGCAGCGCGCCGCGAAACGCATCGCCGCAGCCGGTGGGGTCGACCACGCCGGCTGCGGGCACGCCCGCCACATGACGACGCTGGCCGCGTTGCCAAACGTCGCAGCCCGACGCGCCGAGCGTCACCACCACGCCGCGCAGATGGCTGTCCGACAGCGCCTGCAGCGTGGTGCCCATGCGATCGCACAACATCTTGGCCTCGTAGTCGTTGAGCGCGATCCAGCCGGCCTGGCCGACCAGATGGCGCAGCGCGTCGCCATCGAACATCGGCAGCTGCTGGCCGGGGTCGAACACGAACGGGATGCCCAGCGCGTGCAGCTGCTGGGCGTTTTGCAGCATCGCGTCGCGGCCGTCGGGCGCGATGATGGCCAGCGTGATGCCCTTGTCGCCCGGCACCGAGGTGGCATGCGCGAGCTGCATCGCGCCAGGGTGGAAGGCGGTGATCTGATTGTTGTCGGTGTCGGTGATGATGATCGCCTGCGCGGTGTAGCTGTCGGCGGCCACGTGCACCAGCGACGTGTCGAGCCCCCAGCCGCGCAGGCGTGCCAGGTAGTCCTGTCCGTCGTTGCCCAGCGCCGCCTTGACCAGCGGCGTGCCGCCCAGATGCTTGAGCGTGTAGGCGATGTTGCCGGCGCAGCCGCCGAACTCGCGGCGCAGCGTGGGCACCAGGAACGACACGTTCAGGATGTGCACCTGCTCGGGCAGGATCTGCTGCGCGAAGCGGCCTGGGAAAGTCGGCGATGGTGTCGAAAGCCAGCGAGCCGCAGATCAAGACGGGCATGTGATTCCCAAGGGTGGCGGATCAGGGGTAGAAGATCTCGATCGTGTAGCCGGTCAGCGGGCGCTCGGCCGACATCAGCAGGGCCTGCAACGGCAACTCCTGGCCGGCGCCGATGGTGTTGCGCACGGTGCCCAGGTCGGTGGCGCTGAGCATGCGGCGCGACACCAGCACACCGGCTGCGTCGCTGAGCGACAGGTCGATCGACGGGCATCAGCAACGGCATGTCGCTGCGGTTTCGCAGCACCAGCGCCAGGCGATAGACCGGACCGTCTTCGATGCGGGTCAGGCCGCTGCTGTCGACGCCGAGTTGGTCGATGCGCCGCAACGGCTCGATGCGACAGCCCAGCGGCGCGCACAAGGATTGCACCAAGCGAGCGATGACCCGGGCCACTGCGCGACCACGGCGTCGCGCTGCGCCACCAGCAACTGCGCGGCCAGCAACGCGGTCAGCGCCAGCGCCGCGACAGCGCCATCGCGGCGCGCACCCAGGGCCGCCGCCAGCGCTCGGCGCGATCGGCCTGCTGCACGAAGGTCAGCAGGCGCGAATCGACGGCATCGTCGAGCGCGGCGGGCTCGACGTCGTTGCCCTCGAGCATGATGTCGACGTCGTCTGGCGAGGCCGTGGGCTGCGCCAACTCGCCGTCGCTGTGAAACAGCGCCTCGAACGATTCTTCCTGGCCCGCATGTCGGCCTCTTCGGCGGTGCCCGGCACCGGGGCCGGCTCGTCGCGGATCGCGATCTCGGCGGCGGCCGTGCGCTGGCGCTTCTGACGGGCGCCGGTTGCGGCGGCGGTTGGGCGGGCGCCGGCGCTGCGGGCGCCGCGATGGCGGTGCCGCGCCTGGCGGCACCCTCGAACGACCGTGGCTGTGGCGATCGGCGTCGCCGCGCGGGGCGGGTTTCGCCGCCGCGACCACGCTGGCCGGCGGGATGGTGGCGGCTTCGTCCTTGTCCGCTGCCAGCGGCGGCACGCGGCGTGCGCGGGCGGGCGGAGTCGGCTCCTTGGGTGCTGCGCCGAAGGAAGGCGCGGGCGGCGGTGACACTCGGTCGCTGGCACCGGCGGCACGACCGGGGGCGGCGCCGTCGGCGCCCGGCGCCGGCGCCGGTGCGCGCGCAACCGACACGTGAGGCACCGTGGCCGGCGACGCCGTTCGGACGGCCGCAGGCGGCGATGCCGGCTGCGAGACCGCCCGCGTGCCGGAGCCGTTGTCGAAGCCGTCCGGCCAGTCCGACGGCTGCTTCGGTTGGCGATTGCGGGTGGCCAGATCCTCCAGCACCTTTTGCGACGGTGTCGGCGAGCGCAGCGCCGGGAATTCGCGCTCGAGGTCGAACAGGCCCTCGAAAGCGTTGAACACCTTGGCGCAGCGGCCGCAGCGCACCCAGCCTTCGGACACCTTGAGCTGGTCCTGCACGACGCGGAACACCGTTTGGCAGACGGGGCAGCGTGTGGCCAGGCTCATGTGCGCACCCTTGGCGCCGCGCGTCGCCCGACCCGCGGGCGCTCAAGCCTGCGTGGGCATCTGAGGGCGGCCGGGCGACGCTCATGCGGAAATCATGCCACGCAGGATGGCGGCGCCGTCACGCGCCACGCTGCGCGTGCATCAGGATCCAGCCGTCGTCGTCGTCGGCCACCCTCAAATCGAGCCACGGCGCATAGGCCTGCGTCAACTCGTCGGCCTGGCGCTCGAGGATGCCCGACAGCACCAGGTGCCCCGCGGCCGCCACGTGCGCGCACAACACCGGCGCCAGCAAACGCAACGGCGTGGCCAGGATGTTGGCCAGCACCAGCTCGTAGGCGCCGCTGCGCGCAGTCGGGGCTTGCGGCGTGCACGCGCACGCCGTTGGCAGCGGCATTGGCGCGTGCGGCGTCGACGGCCGCCGCATCGATGTCGACCGCATCGATGCCGCCGGCACCATGCAACGCCGCGGCGATCGCCAACACGCCGGAGCCGCATCCGTAGTCGAGCGTGCGCCGCCACGAGGGCGCCAGCGCGTCGGCATGGCGCGCGATCCAGCGCAGGCACATGCGGGTGGTCGGGTGCGTGCCGGTGCCGAAGGCGAGGCCCGGATCGAGGCGAATCGCGCGCACGGCCGCGGCGGGCACTTCGTGCCAGCTCGGCACGATCCAGAACTGATCGCGTGATCGCGACCGGCTCGAACTGCGATTGCGTCAAGCGCACCCAGTCCTGTTCGGCGACCTCGCGCACCGCCTCGATGCGCACCGCGACCGTTCGTCGCCATGCTGTGCGAGCAGATGGGCGGCGGCGGCCCGAGCCGACGCTTCATCGGCGAACAGCGCCACCACCCGCGAGCGCCGCCAGGCCGTGCGCGGCGCCGGCTGGCCCGGCTCGCCGAACAACGCCTGCTCATGCGGGCCGGCCGCGTCGGCGTCTTCGACCGCGGCCGACAGCGCCTGCAGCGAATCGATCAACTCGTCGGTCAGCGCGTCGACCACCGGCTCATCGGCCAACAACACCAGTTCGAACATCGCCGTGCACCTTGGGCGATTCAGCGCTTGCGCTGCGACAGCCAGTGCTCGAGGTAGTGGATGCTGGTGCCGCCTTCGATGAACTTGGCGTCGGCCATCAGCTCGCGGTGCAGCGGCACGTTGGTGTGGATGCCCTCGACCACCGTCTCCGACAGCGCGGTGCGCATGCGCGCCAGCGCCTGGTCGCGGGTGTCGCCGTGCACGATGATCTTGCCGATCATCGAGTCGTAGTTGGGCGGCACCACGTAGTTGGCGTAGGCGTGCGAGTCGACCCGCACGCCGGGGCCGCCCGGCGGGTGCCACACCGTGATGCGGCCCGGCGACGGCGTGAACTTGTACGGGTCCTCGGCGTTGATGCGGCACTCGATGGCGTGGCCGCGCATCTGGATCTGGCGCTGCGTGAACGGCAGCTTTTCGCCGGCGGCGATGCGGATCTGCGCCTGCACGATGTCGATGCCGGTGACGAACTCGGTGACCGGGTGCTCGACCTGCACCCGCGTGTTCATCTCGATGAAGTAGAACTCGCCGTCCTCGTACAGGAACTCGAAGGTGCCGGCGCCGCGGTAGCCCATCTTCTTGCAGGCGGCGGCGCAGCGGTCGCCGATGCGCTCGATGGCGCGGCGCGCGATGCCCGGCGCCGGCGCCTCCTCGATGATCTTCTGGTGGCGGCGCTGCATCGAGCAGTCGCGCTCGCCCAGCCAGACGGCGTTCTTCTGCGTGTCGGCCAGCACCTGGATCTCGATGTGGCGCGGGCGCTCGAGGAACTTCTCCATGTAGACGGCCGGGTTGCTGAATGCGGCCTGCGCCTCGGCGCGCGTGGTCTGCACCGCATTCAGCAGCGCCGCCTCGGTGTGCACGACACGCATGCCGCGGCCGCCGCCGCCGCCCGACGCCTTGATGATCACCGGGTAGCCGACGGTGCGCGCGATGCGGACCACCTCCTTCGGGTCGTCGGGCAGCGCGCCCTCCGAGCCCGGCACGCACGGCACGCCGGCCTTGATCATCGTCTGCTTGGCCGTGACCTTGTCGCCCATCATGCGGATCGCATCGGGCGTCGGCCCGATGAACACGAAGCCGCTGCGCTCGACCCGCTCGGCGAAGTCGGCGTTCTCCGACAGGAAGCCGTAGCCCGGGTGCATCGCCTCGGCATCGGTGACCTCGGCGGTGGCGATGATCGCCGGCATGTTGAGGTAGCTCTGCGCCGACGGCGCCGGCCCGATGCACACCGCCTCGTCGGCCAGCTTCACGTACTTGGCGTCGCGGTCGGCCTGCGAATAGACGACCACCGACTGGATGCCCATCTCGCGGCAGGCGCGCTGGATGCGCAGCGGCGATCTCGCCGTCGATTGGCGATCAGGATTTTCTTGAACATGGGATCCCTAGGCTCGGACTGCTGCGGCGCGCTGCGCCGGCGCTCACTCGATGACCAGCAGCGGCTGATCGAACTCGACCGCCTGACCGTTCTCGACCAGGACCTTGGTGACCGTGCCGTCCCTGTCGGCGTCGATCTCGTTCATGATCTTCATCGCCTCGATGATGCAGATCGGGTCGCCTTCCTTGACCGTCTGGCCGACCTCGACCAGCGGCTTGGCGCCCGGGCTCGATGACCGGTAGAAGGTGCCCACCATCGGTGAGCGGATCACGTGGCCGGTCTCGGGTACTGCGGCGGGCGCCGCGGCCGGCTGGGCCGGCGCGCCAGCGGTCGCCGACGGGCTGCCATCGCGGCGCCATGACCGGTGTTGCCAGCGCGGGGCCCGGCACCCACGTGCCGGCGGGGCGGGCCAGGCCGGGGTCGGCCTTGACGATGCGCACCTTGCCTTCGGCCTCGGTGATCTCGAGTTCGGAGATGTTGGACTCGGAGACCAGATCGACCAGCGTCTTCAGCTTGCGCAGATCCATGCACGTTCCTCCAACGATCGGCCGGACGGCCGCCGCGATCACATCACCCCAAAGCCGCTTCTTGTTTTTATCGGCCGTCAAGCTTCGACAAACACAGCCTCAAGGCTCGCCCCGATGGGCATTGGCCACGTCGCAGGCGGCGCGCTCTCGGCGCGTGCTCGAGCGGCGGCGCGGGGCCGGACTCTAGCCGATTTCGCGGCAGTTCAAGCCCGTTCGGGCGAAATAAAGCGATCAAGCGTACCGGCAGGCCGAACAGTAGGCGCTTCAGGACGTCGCCTCGGCCGCCCACCGTCACGAGCTCGTCGTAGTGCGACTCGCCCAGGCGCCGCTGGCGCACGCGACCGTGGGCGTCGAGCACCACGCTGAAAGGCAACCCGCCCGCGGTATTGCCGACCGTGCGCTGCCACTCCATGCCGTCGACCCCGGCCAACGCCACCGGTATGTCGAGTTTGAAGCGGGCGATGAACTCGAGCACGGGCACCGGCTGATCGACCGCCAGCGCGATCACCTTCCAGCCTGACGCGGCGTGCTCGCGGGCAAATCGCTGCAGCGCCGGCAACTCGCGCACGCACGGCACGCACCAAGTGGCCCAGAAGTTGATGACCATTGGTTTGCCACGAAAGTCAGCCATCACCAACGAGCCACCTTCGGGCCGCTCGAACCGCAGCGCCCACAGGGCATCCGCAGCCCCCTGGGTCTGCGCTGACACGCCGGCGCGCCACCACGCAATACGCGCCACCAGCGGTTGCCGCCGCGAGGCCCACGCCGCCGATCACGACGCTTCGGCGGACGATCATTGGTGCACCCTTGGGGCCTGCGGCCCCTTCCCGCCGAGCGGGAATCGCCCCCTTCGGGCGGCCGGCGGGCTCACGGCGCCTCGACCTGCATCAACCGCTGCAGCGCCGGCGCGTCGCCTCTCCAGGTGCGGCCTCGGGTGTCGGGCTTGAGGCCGCCACGCAGATCGTCGCGGTCGAGCACGTGCAGCAACAGCGACACCGACTCGCCCAGCTCGCGACAGGGCACCTCGACGCGCAGCAGGTCGGGCCCGTCGGGTTGGCCGACCGCCTCGAAGCGGATGCTGCGGTCGAGCAGCCCGATCTCGGCGGACTTGGGGTCATCGCAGTAGAGCTCGATGTGGACCATCGAACGCCGGGTGGCGGTGCCGCGCCACACCGCGCCGCAAAGATGCGGCCGAAACTCCGCCAGGCGCTGCATCCACGCCAACGCCAGGCGGCGCAACGCCTCGAGTTCGGCGGGCTGGGTGTCGGCCTGGAACAGCGCGAGGTATTCGCGCACCTCGTCTTCCACCGCTTCGTTACTCGGCAAATCGCTGCGCCGGCCGCCGCGCCGCTCGAGATCGCGCGCAGCCTTGCGCTTGGCGGCGCCGTATTCGAGGCCGTCGTCGACCACCAGCCGGGCTGCGGCCTGTGCCAGTGTTTCCAGGGCCCCGTTCATGCGCGCATTCTAGAAAGCGCGCGGCGCGCGCGATCTTCAGCGCACGCGGTTCAGGGCAATTCGACGTCGTCCATGCGCGCCGCGATGGTGGCGGCGCGGCCGCTCACGTAGGCCGAACCGGGGTGACGCTCGAATCGTTTGGGCGCCGGCAGCAGCACTGCCAGGTGGGCGGCGGCCTGTGGACCCAGCCGTGTGGCGTCGACGCGGTGGTAGTGCTGGGCCGCGGCCTGCGCGCCGAACACGCCTTCGCCCCATTCGACGCTGTTGAGGTAGATCTCCAGGATGCGGCGCTTGCCGAGCAGGGCCTCCAGCGTCCAGGTCAGCATGAATTCCTGCGCCTTGCGTGCCAGCGTGCGCTCGCCGGACAGGAACAGGTTCTTCGCGAGTTGCTGCGTGATGGTCGAGCCGCCGACCAGCTTGACCGGTCGCTGGCGGGCGCCCGGGCTTGGCCGCGCGGCGTTCATCGATCGCCTGCCGTCGCTGATTGCGCTCCCAGGCGCGTTCGATGGCGTCCCACTCGACGCCGCTGTGCTCGACGAAGCCGGCATCTTCGCTGGCGATCACCGCGCGCTTCAGCGACTCGGCGATCTGGCCGCCGTCCACCCATTGCTGGCGCCACGCGAAGCGAGCGCCGCGCTCGTGTTGCAGCCGCCACCATTCGCTGCGTTGGAAGGTGGTGGACTGCGGATCCACCCAGCGCATCAGCGCCACGCGCGCGACGAAAAACAGCTGCAGGCTCACGACCCCCACCAGCAGCAGTGCCAACAGCCGCGGCGAGCGTGCGCATGATCAGGTCGCCGCGCGCGCCAGCAGCGCGCGCAACGCGTGCAGCACCGGCGCCGTGTGCGGGCGCACGCCGCGCCAGAAGTAGAAGGCCTCCGCGGCCTGCTCCACCAGCATGCCCAGGCCATCGCGAGCGTGTGCGCCCTGCGCGCGCGCCCAGTCGATGAACGGCTGGGCCGCCGGCCCGTACATCAGGTCGATCGCCAGCGTGTCGCGCCGCAACACCGCAGCCGGCACCGGCGTCGTGATGCCCTGCATGCTGCTGGAGGTGCTGTTGATGACCAGCTCGAACGGCCCGCCGCAGGCGGCGAGGTCGCTCGCGGCCAACGGCAGGTCACCGGCCAGTGCGCGGTGGCGTGCCACCAGTTCGGTGGCACGTTCGCGCGTGCGGTTGGCCACCACGATCTGGCGCGGCCGCGCCTGGATCAGCGGCCCGAGCACGCCGGCGGCGGCGCCCCCGGCGCCGATCAGCAGCACGCGCGCACCGGCGATGTGGAACTCGCCCAGCTGCTCGATGTCGCGCACCAGCCCGATGCCATCGGTGTTGTCGGCTGACCAGCCGGCATCGTCGAAGCGCAGCACGTTGGCCGCCTGCGCGAGCGCAGCGCGGTCGCTGACGCGGTCGGCCAATGCCGGGGCCTGCAGCTTGAACGGCACCGTGACGTTGCAGCCGCGCGCCGGCCCCTTGCCGGGCTCGTCGGAAGCCGCGAACTGCCGCACGCAAGCCTCGAAACCGTCGAGCGGGCACAACACACGCCCGTATTCGATGGGCTCGCCGGTCTGCCGCGCGAACTCGGCATGGATGAACGGCGAGCGGCTGTGCGCCACCGGGTTGCCGAGCACCACATAACGCTCGGAGCGCGTCGCGGCGCGTCGCGCTCACTGCTGCGGCACCGCGCTCAGCGGGGTCGTCTCCAGGCCCTCTTCGCGCGTGAATCGAAAGCGCGAGGTCACCACGATCTGGTCGGCCTGCGCGCGCATCGCCGTGGTGAACGGGCCGAACGGCGAGGCCGCGTGCACGATGGCAATCGCGCGGCGATCGAGCACGCGCGACTTCGAGGGGTACACGATGTCGGCTTCGACCACGCGGCCACCGGCATCGACCGTGACGTTCATCGTCAGCTCGCCGTACAGCTTCTTGCCCTGGTACTCGGGGAAGTCGCGCGTGCCGCGCTCCTCGATCCGGCGGCGCAGCTGGTCGTAGTAGGCGGCGTAGACCTCTTCGCGCGTGGCCGGGCTGATGTAGCGCTTCTTGGGCCGCGCGTTTTCGTCGTTGATGCGCTTCTCGATCTCGGCCAGCAGTTTGCAGCAGCTGGCGGCGGCGTTCTTCCTGGTCGCGCTCCTGCGGCGTGCCCGACTCGCGCTTGCGGGTCGGGCGGCGGCAGCATCGCCACCTGGCGACGCACCTGCGCCAGCAACTGGTGCTGCTGCTCCATCAACTGGTCGACCTTGCGCCGCGCATCCTGCGGCGAATCGCCCAGCTCGACGGTGGCCGACGCCGGCAGCGGCGTGGTCGCGCGGCCCTTCTCGGCCTCGCCGCCGCCGGCCAGGTTGGCCTGCGCGATCGCCTGCGCCTTGGTGGGCGCCTCGAGCGAGCGCGCGTTGACGAGGATCACCTCCAGCGGCGTGTCGCGAAAGGCGCGTTCGAAGCGCGTCGGGTCTGCGATGCGAAACGCCAGCAGCCCGGCGTGCGCGCCCACCGAGACGATCAACGCCCACTGCAGGGTGCTCAGGTGCTTCAGTGCCATGGGTCAGGGCGCGACGGCGTCGGGGGCGGGGGACTCGGTGGCCACGGCGCCGTCTTCGACGTCGATCGCCAGCTGCAGCGCCAACGGTTGCGCGGCGGCATCGTCCTCGTCGGCCGCCTCGGCGGACGGCGCGGTCTCGGCGGCCAGTCGCGCCAGCAGCGTGGCATGCACTTCGAGCGTCAGCTCGTCGAGCGATTGCAGCGCCACGCGCACGCGCGTGCCGCGTGGCAGCGGCTCGCAGCCGACACACTTGAACACCAGCGGCAACGTGTCGGCGCGCACCAGGCCCTCTCTCATCGTGGTGGCCTCCAGCTCACGAACGCCGTGCTGCGCCAGCCAACGCAGCGTCCAGTAGCGCTCGATCGTCTGCTGGAAGTCGTTGTAGGCGGCGTAGGCGGCGTCGAACGACGAGATGATCGAAAACAAGCTGGCATCGCGTGGTTTGAACGGGGCGGCGAGCGCAGCGGTGCGGCCGTGGCGCACGCAGGCGACGATCTGCCATTGGTTGACGAGGTCCACATAACGCCGCAGCGGCGACGTCGCCCAACTGTACTGGCTGACCCCGATGCCGGCGTGCGGCGCCGGCTTGCTGCCCATGCGAACCTTCACGCCCGGCGCCAGACTGGCCTGGCTGCGGTAGATGCCGGGCACGTTGTGGGTGGCCAGCCAGCCGCCCCAGTGGCTGTTGGCCAGGATCATCATCTCGGCCACGATCAGGTCCAGCGGCGCGCCGCGCACGCGCGGCGCGATCTGCACGACCTCGTCGCCGACCGGCTCGTCGCCGCTGACGCCTTCGAGGCGGAAGTTGTAGTCGGGGCGGTTGAAGGTCTCGGGCTTGCCGCGCACCACCTCGCGCTGCGCCTTCAATCGGTTGGCCAGCCGGAACAGGAAGCCGAGTTCCGCAGCATGCCGGTAGTCGGCGGGCGCCTCGCCGCGCAGCGAGGCTTCGGTGACCACGGCATCGAGTTGATCGTGCCGCAGGTTGTCGCTGACGTGCAGCCGTTCGATGCGGGTCTCGAAGGCACCCAGTTCGAGGCTCGACTCGTCGATCTGCACGTACAGGCTGAGCGCCGGCGCGTCGCGGCCTTCGCTCAGCGTGAAGCGCCGCACCACCGCGTCGGGCAGCATCGTGATCTTGTGGCCCGGCATGTAGACCGTGGACAGGCGCTCGCGCGCGATGCGATCGAGGCCCGAATCCGCTGCGATGGCCAGCGCCGGCGCCGCGATGTGGATGCCCAGCGTCACCGTGCCTTGCCCCAGGCCGCGCACCGACAGCGCGTCGTCGATCTCGGTGGTCGAGCTGTCGTCGATCGAGAACGCCTGCGCGTCGGCCAGCGGCAAGTCGCCGCGCGACGTCGGGCACCGGTGCATCCGCAAAGCCGGTGCCGCGCGGAAACTGCTCGTACAGGAAGCGCCGCCAGTGAAACTGGTAGGGCGACGTGATGGCACCGGCCGCGCGCAGCAGGTCGAGCGGCGCACGCTGCGCGCGCCGCGCCGCCTCGACCACCGCCTTGTACTCGGTGGCGTTCTTGTCCGGCTTGAACAGGATGCGGTACAGCTGCGTGCGAATCGCTTCCGCGCAGCGGCCCTCGATCAGCTCGGCCGCCCAGGCGTCGACCTGGGCCGCCTGTGCCTGCTTGCGCTCGATCGCCAGCAGCGCGGCTTGCACCGTCTCGCGGCTGGCCTTGTGGAACACGCCCTTGCCGACACGCTTGAAATAGTGCGGCGCGTGGAACAGACCGAACAGCATCCCGGCCTGGTGCACGGCGTCGGCCTTCGAATCGAAGTATTCGCGCGCCAGCTCGGCAAAGCCGAAGTCGGAGTCCGGCGCGAACTCCCAGGCGAGTTCGGGGTCGACCTCGACTGCCAGCGCGCGCGCGCGCTCCAGCAGCGCGGCCGGCTCGGGTGCATCGAATCGCAGCAGCACGTGCGCCGTCTTGACCTTGACGCGGCGCCCCGAATCGAGCTCGACCTGCAGCGATGCGTCGGTGTGCGACATCACGCGACCGGCGAGGAACTTGCCGGCGTCATCGAACAGGGCGTAGGACATCAGTCAACCTTCGTGCGTCGCACTCCGGTGTTCGCCCTGCGGGCGGCCCGGCGGGCTGGAGGGTGCCGATTGTCCCATCGGGACCTGCCGCGTCAGGGCCGTGTCGGCGACGGACGGGCCCCTGCGAGCGCCCAGTCGGTAACCAATCGTCTGCCGACTCGCACACGATCGGCGGGTTGCACTCAGCGCGGCGCCGGCAGCAGGTCGAGGAATGCGAGCACGAATTCGAGGTGCTGCTCGAAGTCCGACAGCGCATGGTCGCCGCCCTCGAGCAGCTTGATGCGCGCGCCGGCGTAGCGGGCAGTCATCTCGCGCCAGTCGAGCAGCTCGTCGCCCTTGGCGATCACCGCAGCGTAGCGTTCGGGATGCTGCAGCCGCGACGGCGTCAGCGCGCGCAGCTCGTCGATGTATTCCGCCTTGAACTGAAAGTGCGCCGCAGGATCGTGATACGCCGTTTGCTCGCCCACGTAGTGCACCAGGTCGCGCGCCGGCTGCACCGCCGGGTTGAGCACGACGGCCCGACAACCAGCGTGCTCGGCCAGCGCGGTGGCATAGAAGCCGCCCAGCGAGCTGCCGAGCACCGCCATCGAGTGCACGGGCCAGCCGCGCACGCTGGCCAGCATCAGCTCCCAGGCCTGGCGCGGCGAGGGTGGCAGCTGCGGGCAACACCACGCCACGGCGGGCGCATGGCGCTGCAGCCAGGCGTGCAGCAAACGCGCCTTGAACGACTGCGGCGACGAGCGAAAGCCGTGCAGGTACAGGAGGTGGCTGGTCACGGCCAGTCCGCCGGCGCGCTCAGCGGCGCGCTTGCAGCGCGGCCAGCAGCTTGCCGTGGATGCCGCCGAAGCCGCCGTTGCTCATCACCAGCATGTGGTCGCCCGGGCGCGCCGCGCGAACGACGTGCTCGACCAGCTTGTCGACGCTGCCTGCCACCACCGCCTGCGCGCCCATCGGCGCCAGCGCGGCGGCAGCGTCCCAGCCGTAGTCGCCCTGCAGGCAGAACGACAGGTCGGCTTCTTCCAGCGCCCACGGCAGATGCGCGTTCATCGTGCCGAGCTTCATGGTGTTGGAGCGTGGCTCGAACACCGCCAGGATGCGCTGCGGCGCGGCGCCCGGCGACGTGACGTCGTGGTCGATCTTGCGGCGCAGGCCGGCGATCGTGGTGTGCATCGCGGTCGGGTGGTGCGCGAAGTCGTCGTACACCTTGACGCCGGCGGCTTCGCCGCGCAGCTCGAGGCGGCGGCGCACGTTCTCGAAGCGCGCCAGCGCGGCGGCGCTGGCTTGCGGATCGACGCCCACGTGTTCGGCCGCCGCCAGCGCGGCCAGCGCGTTGAGCTGGTTGTGCTCGCCCAGCAGCGCCCACTCGACGCGTGCGATCTTCAAGCTGCCGCGCAAGACGTCGAACGCATTGGGCTCGCCGCGCGCGCGCAACGTGCCGGGCTCCTCTTTGCGGGCGCCGAAGCGCTGCACCTCGCTCCAGCAGCCGCGCTCCAGCACGCGGGCCAGCGATTGTTCGCGCGCGTTGACGATCAGCCGGCCCTGCGCCGGCACCGTGCGCACCAGGTGGTGGAACTGCGTTTCGATCGCGGCCAGGTCGGCAAAGATGTCGGCGTGGTCGAACTCCAGGTTGTTCAGCACCGCGGTGCGCGGCCGGTAGTGCACGAACTTGCTGCGCTTGTCGAAGAACGCGGTGTCGTACTCGTCGGCCTCGATCACGAAGCAGCGCCCGGCGCCGGCGCGCGCCGAGATGCCGAAGTTCTGCGGCACGCCGCCCACCAGGAAGCCGGGCTTCAAGTCGGCACATTCGAGAATCCAGGCCAGCATCGACGTGGTGGTGGTCTTGCCGTGCGTGCCGGCCACCGCCAGCACATGGCGGCCCTGCAGCACGTGCTCCGCACAGCCACTGCGGGCCGCTGGTGTACGGCGCGCCGGCGTCGAGCAGGGCCTCGATCAGCGGGTTGCCGCGCGTGACGACGTTGCCGATCACGATACAGATCGGGCTTGAGCGCCAGCTGGTCGGCGCCGTAGCCCTCGATCAGCTCGATGCCCAGCGCACGCAACTGATCGCTCATCGGCGGGTAGACGTTGGCGTCGCAGCCGGTGACGCGATGCCCCGCCTCGCGCGCGATCGCCGCCAAGCCGCCCATGAAGGTGCCGCAGATGCCGAGGATGTGGATGTGCATGTCAGCGGCGCCCGGCCACCCGAAGCCGCCGACGCGTCCCCTTTTGGGTGCAGCGAGCGCAGCGAGCGTGGGGGCGCATTTTGCCGGCATTGTAGGAACTGACACCGGGCGGAGGCTCCGTGAGGCTGTCCGACCGCCTTGGGTTAACGTGCCGTCATGGCGTTTTCCGACGACCGCTCGCCGTTCGCGTTCATCGCCGATCACCCCTGGGCCTACCCGGCGCTCGAGACGGTGCACATGTTCGGTGTGGCGCTGCTGGTGGGCAACCTGCTGGCGCTGGAGTTGCGCGTCTGGGGCCGCGCCCGCGAGTTGCCTGTGCTGGCGCTGGCGCGCCTGTCGCTGTCGATCGCCATCGTCGGCTTCATCTGCGCGGCCGCATCCGGCTTGTTGATGTTCGCCAGCCAACCGGGCGACCTGCTGGCCAACCGCGCGTTCGCGATCAAGATGGGGCTGGTGGCCTGTGCCGGCGTCAACGCCGCCGTCTTCCACGCGCGCCACGGGCTGCAGCGCCTCGACACCGGGCCCGCGCCCAAACCGCGCTGTCGCTGGGGCTTTGGCTTGCCGTCATGATCTGCGGCCGCTGGATTGCCTACCGTTGAAGCTCGAGGAGTACGCCATGCACCGACGTCATTTTGTTGTCGCGGCCGGCCCGCTGGTCCTGTTGCCCGCGTGGGCGCATCACGGCTGGAGCAGCTTCGATCAGTCGCGGCCGCTGTATCTGGAGGGCAAGGCCCGCAAGGTCGCCTGGCGCAACCCGCACGTTGAGTTCGAGCTCGAGTTGCCCGCCGAGCCCAAGCTGCCGGCCGACTTGGCGCAACGGCAGGTGCCCGCGCAGACCTCACCGGTCGACGGGCCCAAGCTGCTGGCGCAGGCGCAGCTGCCCAAGCGCAAGGACAAGGTGTGGGAGATCGAGCTGGCGCCGCTGACGCGCCTGCAGGCCTGGCAGGTGGCTGAGATCAAGCCTGGCACCGACGTGGCGGTGCTGGGGTTCACGTTTAGCGAAGAGAAGGGCGATCCGGTGTTGCGCGCCGAGTACCTGTGGGTCGGCGGCAAGGCCTACGGCATGCGCTCGTCGCCGGCCTGACCTGGCCCAACCCCGAAGCTCAGACGCTGAAGGCTTCGCGCGCTGCCGCCGCGGTGGCAGCGATGTCGGCGTCGCTGTGTGCGGCGCTGACGAAACCGGCCTCGTACAGCGCCGGCGCGAGGTAGACGCCGCGCGCCAGCATGCCGTGGAAGAAGCGGTTGAAGCGCTCCTTGTCGGTGGCCATCACGGCACCGTAGTGCTGCGGCAGCGCGTCGGCGAAGAAGAAACCGAACATGCCGCCTTCGCTGTCGGCGCTGAAGGCGACGCCGTTGCTTGCGAGCTGCACTCGACAGGGCGTTCACCAGGCTGCGGGTGGTGGCCGTCAGCGCGTCGAAGAAGCCGGGCTTGGCGATCTCGCGCAAGGTCGCCAGGCCGCAGGCGGTGGCCACCGGGTTGCCGCTCAACGTGCCGGCCTGATAGACCGGGCCCAGCGGTGCGAGCTGCGCCATGATGTCGCGGCGTGGCGCCGAAGGCCGCCAGTGGCATGCCGCCGCCGATCACCTTGCCGAACACGCTGATGTCGGGCTTGAAGCCGGCGATCGCGTGTGAATACAGGCTTTGCGCGCCGCCGAGGGCGACCCGAAAGCCGGTCATCACCTCATCGAACACCAGCAGCGCGCCGTGCTGCGTGCACAGTTCGCGCAGCCGCTTCATGAAGGGCACCTGGGCGCGCACGAAATTCATGTTGCCGGCGATCGGCTCGATCATCACGCACGCCAGTTCGCGGCCATGCGCAGCGAACGCCGCCTCGAGCTGCGTGAGGTTGTTGTACTCGAGCACGATGGTGTGTTGCACGACCTCGGCAGGCACGCCGGCGCTGGTGGGATGGCCGAAGGTGGCCAGGCCCGAGCCAGCCTTGACCAGCAGCGCGTCGGCATGCCCGTGGTAGCAGCCCTCGAACTTGATCAGCTTGCTGCGGCCGGTGGCGCCGCGGGCCAGCCGGATGCGCGCTCATGGCGGCCTCGGTGCCACTGGAGACCAGCCGCACCTGCTCGACGCTCGGCACCTGCGCGATGATCGCCTCGGCCAGCTCGATCTCGGCCTCGGTGGGTGCACCGAAACTCAAACCACGCGAGGCGGCGCGTTGCACGGCCTCCAGCACCGCGGGATGGCCGTGGCCGAGGATCATCGGTCCCCACGAGCCGATGTAGTCGATGTAGCGCTGGCCCGCGGCGTCCCAGAGGTACGCACCCAACGCGCGCTCGATGAAGCGCGGCGTGCCGCCGACCGCGCGAAACGCGCGCACCGGCGAGTTGACGCCACCCGGGATCACGCGCTGCGCGCGCTCAAAAAGTGCCTGGTTGACGTCGGCCACGGTCGGCGGTCAGTGCACGCGGCGTTGCGCGGGCTTGCCCTTGCCCTCGGGCGGCTCGGCGGCCGGCTCGTCGGCAGCGCCCGCGGGCGCTTCGCCTTCGGGGGTGTCGGGGGCCGGCGGCAGCGCCCAGAAGAAGCGGTCGGGCACCACGCTGCCCATGCCGGGGCGAAACCCGGCGTCGAGGCTCTGGTCCATGAAGGCGAGCGCTTCGCCCACCGCCGCCTGCAGCTCGTTGCCCGCGGCCAGCAGAGCGGCCAGCGCCGCGGAAAGGGTGTCGCCGGCACCGACGAACGCGGTGTCGAACATCTCGAACTTCTCGCCGGTCAACGCGCCCTGCGGCGACGCCAGCACGTTGTCGATGAACTGCTCGCTGCCCTTGGCCGGCAGCATGACACCGGTCACCAGCACGAAGCGGGTGCCGTGCTCGGCGGCAGCCACCGCCAGCTCGCGCGCCGAGGCCGGCCGATCGGACTCCCAGTCGGGCAGCAGGAAGTCGGTGAGCGTCTTGTGGTTGCCCACCAGCACCTCGGTGGCGGGCAGGATCAGCTCGCGAAACGACTCCAGGTATTGCGTGGCCGCGTCGTCGTCGAGCCAACCGAGGTTGGGCAGGTACGACACCAGCGGGATGTCGGGGTAGTCGGACAGCACTTCGGCGACGGCGCTCACGCCCTCGGCGCTGCCGAGGAAGCCGACCTTCCAGCCGGCCACCGTGATGTCCTCGAGCACCGTGCGCGCCTGCTCGGCAATGGCCTCGGCGTCGATCGCGTGCTGGTCGAACACCTCGGCACTGTCGCGCATCAGCAAGGCGGTGGTCACAGGCAGCCCGTGCGCGCCCATGGCAGCCAGGGTGGCCACATCACCGGCAATGCCGCCGGCGCCGCTGGGGTCGCGGCATTGAAGGTCATCACGCAACTGGGTGCGCTCGACTCTTGCGCCGCGCCTTCGCCAGCGTCGCTCGGGGTGCTGCCTGTGGGCAGGTCGGAGGCCATGGATGTTGAGCCGATGTCCCTCGAGTGCGTCAATCTTCACAGTGCAGACTGACCTCCAGGGGATTGTGAAGAATGTTGCGTAGGTGCCTACGCGGCTTTGGCTTTTGGCCAAAACGCGTGGATACAATGATTCGTCATTGTAGTGAGCGATGCGATCGACGTGAGTGAACCGCGCACCTGGATGTGCCTGATTTGCGGCTGGATCTATGACGAGGCCGCTGGCGATCCAGAGCACGGACTGGCGCCCGGCACGGCCTGGAGCGACGTGCCGATGAACTGGACTTGCCCGGAATGCGGCGCTCGCAAGGAAGATTTCGAGATGGTGCAGGTCTGAAGGCGCAACGAAGCCACCATCCGGCCCCCTTCACAAAGCGACCCAAGGAGAGTCTGTGGCTAACGTAGTATCCGAGGGGGCGCCCTCAGCGAAGGTGCTGGTCATCGACGACAGCAACACGATCCGTCGCAGCGCCGAGATCTTTCTGCGGCAGGGCGGCTACGAGGTGGTGCTGGCCGAAGACGGCTTCGACGCGCTGGCCAAGGTCAACGACCACGACCCTCAGCTGATCTTCTGCGACATCCTGATGCCGCGGCTGGACGGCTACCAGACCTGCGCCATCATCAAGCGCAACCCGCGCTTCGCCCGCGTGCCCGTGATCATGTTGTCATCCAAGGACGGCCTGTTCGACAAGGCGCGCGGGCGGATGGTCGGTTCCGAGGAATACCTGACAAAACCTTTCACGAAGGAACAATTGCTACGCGCAGTAGAGCAATTCAGCCGTTACGCTGAACGAGGTGTGCAGAGCGCGTGAACAGCGCTGGCCGCGCTTGCGGCCTGCAGGAGATTGAGATGACGATCAAGAAGGTGCTGTTGGTGGACGACTCCAAGACGGAGTTGCACCACCTGTCGGACTTGCTGTCCAAGCGCGGCTACGCGGTGCGCACGGCCGAAAACGGCGAAGAGGCGATGCGCCGGCTGGCCGAGGACAAGCCCGACCTGATCCTGATGGACGTGGTGATGCCGGGCCAGAACGGCTTTCAGCTCACGCGTGCGATCACCCGCGATCCGGCGTTCGCCGATGTGCCGGTGATCATGTGCACCAGCAAGAACCAGGAGACCGACCGCGTCTGGGGCATGCGCCAGGGTGCGCGCGACTACGTGGTCAAGCCGGTGGTGGCTGACGAGTTGATCGCCAAGATCAAGGCGTTCGACTGACCTGGGCACTGAGGACGGCAGACGGTCATGGCCAACAACGAAGCCCTGCGAGAGCTGCAGACGCGGCTCGCCCAGCGCATGCAGGTGGCGCGCAGCGAGCCGGCGGTGCACGCCTGGCTGGCGGTCGAGTGCGCCGGCCAGGGCCTGTTGTTGCCGTTGGAGCAGGCCGGCGAGATCTTCACCGCCGGCCGTGTCATGCCGGTGCCGCACACCCAGGCCTGGTTCGCCGGCGTGGCCAACCTGCGCGGCGGCCTGCACGGCGTGGTGGATCTGGCGGTGTTTCTGGGCCTGCGCGCGCGCGGCACTCACGAACACGGTGCCGAGGGTGCGCGCCTGGTGGCGCTGAACCCGTCGCTCGGCGTCGAACTGCGCGTTGCTGGTGGACCGCCTGGCCGGCCTGCGGCACGAGAACGAATTGAGCGGTCAGGCCGATGAGGCCGAGTCGCAGCGGCCGGCCTTTGCCGGCGCACGCTGGCACGACAAGGGTGGCCGCACCTGGCAAGAAATCAAATTGGCCGCGCTTGGCGGCCGATGATGCAGTTTCTCGCGATCGCGGCCTGAAGCGGCCGCTGACGCGGGGTGGGACAGCGACTGGCATCTAGGTGCAGGACACCGAGAGGACTCGTATGGGCTTCATGGAACGTTTCAAGGCGAAGGGCCGGGGCAACGGCGGCGTCGCGACTGCCGAGTTGTCTCCGTTCGACGAGATGGTGATGCCGCACCGTGGCGGCGCCGCGGATCGTGCTGGCAGCCATGCCAGCACGGTGTCGCTGGACATGCATGCGTCGCAGGCGACGCGGCAGATCAGCTCCTCGATCATCTCGGAGGCCGCACCTTCCGAACTGGCGCCCGACTTCAACGAGTCGCGCCCGCAGCCCGCTGCTCAGGTGGCCGTGACGTCGTTGCCGCTGATCGGCAACAAGACCGTCCCGCAACAGCAGCGCATCCTCGGCGGCGTCGTGCTGCTCGGCTTGCTCGGCCTGGTGCTCGGCACCGTGCTCGCGCTGAGCGCGGCCAGCCGCGGCGCCGGTCAGGTGGCGGCTGTCGGCCAGGCGCTGATGCAGTCGCAGCGTCTGGCCAAGTCGGTGTCGCAGGCTTTGGTCGGTAGCGCGCAGGCGTTCCCGGAAGTGCGCGAAAGCCTCGACGTGCTGGCCACGAACGTGCGCGGCCTGCGCAGCGGCGAGGGCGAGCTGGCGGCAGCGCCGGCCGAGCACGCAAGACACCATCGAGCCGCTGCTGCCGCTGGTCGACCGCGCCGAGAAGCAACGCCAACGCACGTGCTGGGACAGCAGAAGACGCTGACGCAGGTGGGCCAGGCGCTGCGCACCATCAACCGCCAGTCGGCCGACCTGCTGGAGACGGCCGAAACGGTGTCGTCGCTGAAGCTGCAGCAGGAGCGCCACGCCGGCCGAGCTGTCCGCCGTCGGCCAGCTGGTGATGCTGACCCAGCGCATCGGCAAGATCGGCCAACGAATTCCTGACCATCGAGGGCGTGAGCCCCGAGGCGGTGTTCCTGCTGGGCAAGGACCTGAACTCCTTCCGCGAGATCGCCGAAGGGCCTGCTCAACGGCAACCCGGAACTGCGCCTGCCCGGCACCAAGGATGCGCAGACCAAGGAGCGCCTGCGCCAGCTGATCAAGCAGTACGAGGAGACGCGCGCGCAGGCCAGCGCGATTCTCGGCAACCTGCAAGGTCTGGTCACGGCGCGCGAAGCGCAGGCCGGCGATCCTGGCCGACAGCGAACCGCTGCGCAAGGGCCTGGAGACGCTGCAGGACCAGCTGGGCGAGCGAAGCCGGCATCCGCATGCAGCCACCTGTCGGTGATGCTGCTGTCGGTGCTGCGGCATGGTGGTCGGCGGCATCGGCTTCCTGCGGCTGTTCGTGCAGGACCAGGCGCAGCGTGCGCAGACCGCCGAAGCGCAGCGCGCAGGAGGCCGAGCGCCAGGAGCAGGAAGCCAAGCGCGTCAACGACGCCAACCAGGCGGCGATTTTGCGATTGATGAACGAACTGCAGACGGTGGCCGAAGGCGACTTGACGCAGCAGGCCACGGTGACCGAAGACATCACCGGCGCCATCGCCGACTCGGTGAACTACACGGTGGAAGAGCTGCGCACGCTGGTGGCGCAGGTGCAGGGCACGGCCGGCCGCGTGACCGAGACGACGCAGCAGGTGGAAGCCACGTCGACCGAGCTGCTGGCGGCGTCGACCGAGCAGCTGCGCGAGATCCGCGAAACCGGCGAGTCGGTGCTGCAGATGGCCGGCCGAATCAACGCAGGTGTCGGCGCAGGCGCAGGAAACCGCCCAGGTGGCGCGCCAGTCGCTGCAGGCCGCCGAGTCGGGCCTGCCGGCGGTGCAGAACACCATCGGCGGCATGAACTCGATCCGCGACCAGATCCAGGAAACCTCCAAGCGGATCAAGCGGCTGGGCGAATCGTCGCAGGAGATCGGCGAAATCACCGAGCTGATCTCGGACATTACCGAGCAGACCAACGTGCTGGCGCTGAACGCCGCCATCCAGGCGGCGTCGCGCCGGCGAAGCCGGCCGCGGCTTCTCGGTGGTGGCCGAAGAAGTGCAGCGACTGGCCGAACGCTCGGGCGACGCCACGCGGCAGATCGCGGCGCTGGTGCAAGACCATTCAGACCGACACCCAGGACGCGGTGGCCGCCATGGAGCGCTCGACGCAGGGTGTGGTCGAAGGTGCCCGGCTGTCCGACGCGGCCGGTACGCGCGCTGGGCGACATCGACCGAGTCACGCGCCAGCTGGCCGAGCTGATCGAGCACATCTCCGTCGCAGGCCTCCAGCGAAGCCCAATCGGCCAACGTGGTGGCGGCGAACATCCAGCACATCTTCGCGGTGACCGAGCAGACCGGAGAGGGCACGCGCTCGACGGCGCAGATGGTGCGCGAGCTGTCGCGCACGCGCCGAAGAACTGAAGCAGTCGGTGGCGCGATTCAAGATCAGCTGACCGAACGTACCGCATCAACTCCGGGTGGATCGCACCATGTCCGCTGCACGCGACAACGACGGTGACCCGACGACCTGAGCGCCCTGGCCTGGGTGCACGACGAGCTGCGCCGTTCGCTGGAGGCCGCGCACAAGTCGCTGCGCCGCTACCTGAAGGAAGCCGAGCGCAGCCGGCAGCTCCGACGTCGACGCCGTCGACCCTGCGCGTGCTGCGCCATGCGCGCTCGCAGATGCACCAGGGCGTCGGCGCGCTCGAACTGGTCGGCCTGCCCGCCGCCGCGCTGATGCTGCGCGCCTCGGAGGCGGCGGTGCAGACGCCTGGCCGCGCGGCCGCAAGGCCTGACGCCGGCCGCCGTCGACACGCATCGAGCGCGGTTCGTTCGCGCTGCTCGACTACCTCGGCGCGCCTGCTGGCCGGCAAGCCGGTTTCGCCGGCTGGCGCTGTTCCCGCAGTACCGAGGCGCTGCAGGAGCTGGCCGGCGCCGACCGCGTGCACCCGGCCGACCTGTGGACCGAGCGACTGGCAGTGGCGCGAGGTGCCGGTGGCCGATGCCGCGCGCGCCGCCAAGCGCGCCGACGCCGACACGCAGTCGCTGCTCGAGGCCGCAGATGCTGGCGCTGATGCGCGGGCCGCGATGCCGGCGCCGCGCAGCGCATGAGCGACCTGTTGCGCCGGCCTGGCGCGCCGGCAGCAAGGATCGCTCTGCGCCACGCTGTGGCAGCTGGCCGCGGCTGTCTTCGAAGGCCAGGCGCAGGGCCTGCTGAAGCCCGACTCTACGGCAAGCGCCTGGCGTCGCGCCTGCTGGCGCAGCTGCGCTGCCGGCGAAGGGCGAGACCGATCCGTCCGACCGCCTGGCGCAGGACCTGCTGTTCTTCTGCGCGCAGGCCGTGCCGGGCGCCGGCAAGCGACGCCGGTCCGCGCCTGGCCGCGGTGCGCAAGGCCTTCGAGCTGAGCCGCAGCTCGCGCCGGTCGACTACGAGAGCGCGCGCCTGGGCCGCTTCGACCCGGCGTTGCTCGCGCAGGCGCGCAAGCGCGTCGCGGCCGCCAAGGAGTCCTGGTCGGCGGTGGCCGGCGGCGACAACCAGCGCCTGCCCGGCCTGGCCGAGCAGTTCGCGCTGGTCGGCGAATCGCTGCAGCAAGCTGTATCCCGAGGGCGAGACGCTGGCCAAGTCGCTGCTGCAGTCGGCGGCGCACGCGGTGCAGCCGGCGGCGCGCGCCGCCGCCGAGCGCTGGCGATGGAAGTCGCCACCAGCGCTGCTCTACCTCGATGCGTCGCTCGAAGACGGCGACTTCGACCACCCCGAGCTGGCCGGCCGCGTGCAGCGCCTGGCGCAGCGCATCGACGGCGTGCGCCAGGGCCGTGCGCCCGGCGCCGCTCGAAGTCTGGATGGAAGAGCTGTACCGCCGGGTCTCCGACCGCCAGACCATGGGCAGCGTGGTGCAGGAACTGCGCGCCTCGCTGTCCGAGGTCGAAAAGCAGATCGACCAGTTCTTCCGCAACCCGGCGCAGCGCGAGGTGCTGATCCCGGTGCCCGGCCAGCTGTCGTCGATGCGCGGCGTGCTGTCGGTGCTGGGCATGGACCAGGCCTCGCAGGCCGTGCTGCGCATGCGCGACGACGTCGACGCGCTGATCGCGGCCGAGGTCGACGCGACGCCGCGGCCGCACCAGGCCGCCTTCGAGCGCCTGGCCGACAACCTGGGCGCGCTGGGCTTCCTGATCGACATGCTCAGCGTGCAGCCGCAGATGGCCAAGTCGCTGTTCCTCTTCGACGCCGGCAGCCGGCAACCTGACGCGGTGATGGGCCGCGCGCACCGGCCGTCGGCGTTCGGCGCGTTCGACGAGCTGCCGGCGGCCGATCAGGCGCCTGGTCGAGCAGGCGCCGATGCGATCGCCAAGTCCGCGGCTGCCGGCGCGGATGCCGCGCGACAGTCGCGCGAGAGCTGGAGCTGCTGTCGCGGCAGGCCGTGGCCGCCGACCAGCGCGGCATCGCCGAGCGCCGCCGACAAGGCGCACAGCGCGCGCTGGCGACGGCGACTTCCGGCGACGAGCGCAGAGAGGCGTTGCGCGCAGGCCGCGCAGGCCGATGACCGATGCTGGCCGAGCCGCGCGCCGACAGCGCTGCCGAGCCGGCGCCGCGCCGCTGACGAAGCCGCTGCCGCTGCCGCCGCTGCCGCGCGGCGCCGGCGGTCGGCGCCGAGCACCGGCCTCGAAGACGACGCCGAGATGCGCGAGATCTTCCTCGAGGAAGCGCGCGAGGTGATGCAGACGCCCGCGAGGCGCTGGCCGCGCTGGCGACGAACCCGAACGACGTCGGCGAGCATGACGACCGTGCGGCGCGCCTTCCACACGCTCAAGGGCAGTTCGCGCATGGTCGGCCTGCAAGGACTTCGGCGAGGCCGCCTGGGCCTGCGAGCAGCTCTACAACGCCCGCCTGGCCGACAGCGGCCGCTGCCGACAGACGACCTGCTGGGCCTTCAGCGGCGAGGCGCTGGACTACCTGGGCGACTGGATCGAAGGCATCGCCAGCGGCGACACCGCCGGCTGCCAGCGACCGCACGGTCGGCCGTGCGGCCGACGCGCATGCGCAACGATCGCCGCCGCATCCCGGTGCAGCGACTGGCGCTGCCAGCGAGCACGGCGCGCTGGCGCCGGCCTTGCAGCCGACCGCGCCGAGCGCGCCGGCCAAGCCGGCCGCGCCGGCAGACGCCTGCCGCAGCCGGTGGCTGCAGCGCCGATCGCGCCCGTCGTGCGCGCGGTGGCGCCGCCGTCGTCATGGCGCCCGCTGCCGAGCCGCCGCCGCAGGTGCCGACGCTGGCCGTACCCGAGGTGACGATCGATCTCGACTTCGAGCTCGATGCTGCGGCGCGAGTCGACCGAGGCCTGCGCTGCCGGCCGACATGCCGACCCAGGCGATTGCCCGTGGGCGAGCTGGCCGACGCCGGCGGCCGATGCCCGAGGCGATCGAGCTGATCGAGCTGCGATCTGCCGGAGGTCGAGGCCGAGCCGCTGGCGCCGCGCGATGCGCCGGTCGGCGCCCGAGACCGAACCCGACGGCCTGCAGACCATGCCGGCCGCGCTGGGCCCGTTCATCGACTCCGAGACCGGCCGCCTGCAGGAGCGCGAGCCGCGCGCCGCGGTCGAGCCGCATGGTCGATCTCGACATGGCTGCCGAGCCGCGCGCCGATGGCCGGCACGCAGCCGGCGAGCGACGCCGACCAGGTCAAGGTCATCGGGCCGCTGCGCATCCGCATCCCGCTGTTCAACATCTACCTGAACGAGGCCGACGAGCGGTCGCGCCGCCTGGCCACCGAACTGGCCGAGTGGGCGCTGGAGCTGCAGCCGGCCGGTGGGCGAGAGCACGCGTCGCGCTGGCGCATTCGCTGGCCGGCAATTCGGCCACCGTGGGCTACACCGATCTGTCCACCTGGCGCGCGCGCTGGAGCATGCGCTGATGCGCTGCGCAGCGCGCGCGGCCACGGCATGGCCGACGAGGCGCAGCTGTTCGCCGACGCGGCCGAAGAGATCCGCCGCCTGCTGCACCAGTTCGCCGCCGGCTTCCTGAAGCCGTGCCGACCCGGTCTGCTGCAGCGCCTGGCCGAGCACGAGCGCATGGTCGCGCCGGCGCCGGTCGCGCAGCTGAACGCTGCGCGGTCGCCGAACGCGAGCTCGCCGATCGGACGTTCGCGCCGATCGCGCCGATGCCCGCAGTTCACCGGAGTCCGAGCGGCACCGAGCTGCGCACGCTCGGCGAGCTCGCCTGCGGCGCCGCAGCGCGAAGTCGCATGCTGCCGCGCCGGTCGGCGCCGTGGCGCCGACGCGCTGGACGACGAAGACGACATCGACGCCGTCGACGCGGTCGACGCCGAGCTGTTCCCGATCTTCGAGGAAGAAGGCGAGGAACTGCTGCCGCAGCTGCAGTCGCGCATGCGCGAGTGGGCGCGCCGGCCGACCGAGGCCGCGGCCGCGTCGGCGTGCATGCGCACGCTGCACACCCTCAAGGGCGGCGCGCGGCTGGCCGGCGCGATGCGCCTGGGCGAGATGGCGCACCGCCTGGAGACCGCGATCGAGCACCTGCTCGGCGCGCGGCCACGCCAGCGCCGCCGACATCGAGCGCGCTGCTCGGTCGCGTCGACGCGATCGCAGACCCGCTTCGAGACGCTGCGCTCGCGGCGCAGGCTCGATGCAGCCGCAGCCGATGCCGCTGGCAGCCGCAGCCGCCGGCTGCCGGTCGATCGAGGCCGCGAAGCCGCCCGTGGCGCCGCTGGCGCCGCGGTTGCGATGCCCGAGGCGGCGCCGCTGCCGAGCGCGGCGCCGCAGGCACCGCTCGTGCAGCCGGCGCCGACCGAGACGCCGCGCCGCAGCGGCAGCCACCGCGCTGTCACGATGGCGGCGCCCGCCGCCGTCATCGACTGGCGGCCGCTTCGCCGCGCGCTCGGACGCAGCGACCGCGGCGGCTGCCGGTCGCCACGGCGGCGACCAGCCAGTCGGCGGTGCGCGTGCGCGCGCAGCTGCTCGACCGCCTGGTCAACCAGGCCGGCGAGGTGAGCATCACGCGCTCGCGCATCGAGTCCGACGTCGGCGCAGCTGCAAGGCGTCGCTGGGCGACCTGACCGACAACCTGGAGCGCCTGCGCCGCCAGCTGCGCGACATCGAGCTGCAGGCCGAGACGCAGATCACGTCGCGCATGGAGGCCGCCAAGGCCGCCGTCGCAGGCGTTCGACCCGCTGGAGATCGACCGCTTCACGCGCTTCCAGGAACTGACGCGCATGATGGCCGAGTCGGTCAACGACGTGGCCACCGTGCAGCGCAGCCTGCAGCGCACGCTGCAGTCGACCGAAGACGAACTGGCCGCGCAGGCGCGCCTGACGCGCGACCTGCAGGACGACCTGCTGCGCACGCGCATGGTCGAGTTCGAGAGCATGTCCGACCGCCTGTACCGCGTGGTGCGCCAGGCCGCCAAGGAAACCGGCAAGCAGGTGCGGCTGGACATCGTCGGCGGCGCGATCGAAATCGACCGCGGCGTGCTCGACCGCATGACCGGTGCCTTCGAGCACCTGCTGCGCAACTGCGTGGCCCACGGCATCGAGTCGCCGGCGGCGCGCGCCGCCGCCGGCAAGGACGCCACCGGCATCGATCGTCATCACGCTCACCCAGGAGGGCAACGAAGTCGCGGTCGAGTTCCGCGACGACGGCGCCGGCCTCGAACCTGCCGCGCATCCGCGACAAGGGCCGTGCGCATGGGCCTGATCGCGGCCGGCGCGCAGCCCGAGCGACGCCGAACTCGCCAACCTGATCTTCACGCCCGGCTTCTCCACCGCCGATGCGGTGACCGAGACTGGCCGGCCGCGGCGTCGGCATGGACGTGGTGCGCGCCGAGGTCAACGCGATGGGCGGCCGCATCGAGACCGCCACCGCGGCCGGCCAGCGGCACCAGCTTCCGGCTGGTGCTGCCGCTGACCACCGCGGTGACGCAGGTGGTGATGCTGCGCTGTGGCGAGCTGACAGGTCGCCGTGCCGTCGACGCTGGTGGAGATCGTGCGCGCGCGTCGCCGCAGACCGAGCTCGAGACCGCCTACGCGACGCGGCGCGTTCCGCATCGACGACCGCAGCGCTGCCGTTCTTCTGGCTCGGCGCGCTGCTGCAGGCCAGCGCGCGCGGCCAGCAGCGGCACGCGCCCGCAGCCGGTGGTGGTCATCCGCAGCGCCGCGCAGCGCATCGCGCTGCACGTCGACGAAGTGCTGGGCAACCAGGAAGTGGTGGTCAAGAACCTGGGGCCGCAGCTGGCGCGCCTGCCGGGCCTGGCCGGCATGACGCTGCTGCCCTCGGGCGCACCGGCGCTGATCTACAACCCGGTGGCGCTGGCCACGCTGTACGGCGAATCGGCGTGGGCGATGACCCGCGCGGCGATCGTCAGCGCCCGACGTGCCGCGTGGCCCAGGGGCCGGCCGAGCCGCAAGCGCCGCTGGTGCTGGTGGTCGACGATTCGCTCACCGTGCGCCGCGTCACGCAGCGCCTGCTGCAGCGCGAGGGCTACCGCGTCACGCTGGCCAAGGACGGCCTGGAGGCGCTCGAGAAGCTCGGCCGAGGAGCGCCCGGCGGTGCTGCTGTCGGACATCGAGATGCCGCGCATGGACGGCTTCGACCTGGTGCGCAACCTGCGCGCCGACCCGACGCTGGCCGACCTGCCGGTGATCATGATCACCTCGCGCATCGCGCAGAAGCACCGCGACTACGCGGCCGAACTGGGCGTCGACCACTACCTCGGCAAGCCGTACGCCGAAGAAGACCTGCTGTCGCTGGTGGCGCGCTACGCCAGGGCCTCGGCCAACGCCTGAGGGCGAGTCGTCGTCCCGCGGCCGCCGCGCGCGACCCTGAGCCGGCATGTCACAAGTCGCCGATCATCTCGCCGAGCTGACCGGCTTTCGCGACCGCGACGTGCTCGACACCACGCTGGTGGGCGTGCTGCGCGAGTTGCTGCAGCCGCTGTCGGTGGCGGTGTGCCACCACGTCGGCGAGGGCCAGCAGCAGCGCTGGCTGATGCGCGCCCGGCTGGCCGAAGGCGACGTGGCCGCCAGCGCCGACTCGCTGTGGGCCGAGCTCGACGAGTTGCCGAAGCTGGAGGCCTATCCGGCGCGGCTGGAGTGCCTGCGCAAGCAGGAGCCCGTCGAGGTGCCGGGCGGCACGCACATCACCTGCTTTCCGCTGCTGACCGACCTCGACGCCGTCGGCGTGCTGGAGATCGAGAGCCGCGCCGACCTCGACGCCGACCAGCTGCGCACCGTCAGCAGCATGCTGCGCGTGTACCGCAACGTGCAGGGCCTGCTCGACTACAGCGAGCGCGACATGCTCACCGGCCTGCTCAACCGCAAGACCTTCGACGACGCGTTCTACAAGACCTGCACCATCACCGCCCAGGGCCAGGCGCCGTCGCCGAGGCGCGGCGCGAGGCGCGTCGGGGCATGAAGTCGTACCTCGGCATCATCGACATCGACCACTTCAAGCTGGTCAACGACCGCCACGGCCACCTGATCGGCGACGAGGTGCTGCTGCTGCTGTCGCGGCTGATGCGCGGCGGCCTTTCGCTTCCACGACCGGCTCTACCGCTTCGGCGGCGAGGAGTTCGTCGTGCTGTTGCGTTGCGGCAGCGACGGCGACGCGATGCGCGCGTTCGAGCGCCTGCGCGCGGCCACCGAAACCTATGCCTTTCCGCAGGTGGGGCACATCACGGTGTCGATCGGCTTCACCGAGGTGCGCTCGGGCGACAACTCCAGCATGGCGTTCGAGCGCGCCGACAAGGCGGTGTATTGGGCCAAGGCGCACGGCCGCAACCGGGTGGCCGAGCACGCCGCGCTGGTGGCTCGCGGCGAGTTGCTGGAAGGCCAGAAGACCGGCGACGTCGAGTTGTTCTGACCGCCTCGAATGCGGGTGCGCCGCGGCCGCAGGCCCGGCTTGCCGTTACCATGAGCGCCGGGCGCTGCCGGGCGGCGCGCCCCTTCCCAGACGATCCACGGGCGCGCAGGCGGGTTGCGCGCCTTGGTTCTCGAGTTGTCCATGCACATCGTTCGGATTTGGCGGCCGTGGCGTCGCGTCGTGTTCGGCGCCTTGGCGGCTGCTGTGGCTCGCGATGCCTGTGCCGGCGGCCGCGCTGCCGACGAGCCGGCAGCGGCTGCGCAAGCGGCGGCCGAGCCGCTGATCAGCGATTTCGACTGGGTCGATGCCGCGCGCAACCGTGCCGTGCCGGTGCGTCTGTATTGGCCGGCGCAGGCGGTGGCCGGCGCGGCGGTGCCGCTGGTCGTGTTTTCCCACGGCATCGGTGGCTCGCGCGCCGGCTACAGCTACCTGGGCAAACACTTCGCCCGCCACGGGGTCGCCAGCCTGCACCTGCAGCATGTGGGCAGCGATCGACAACTGTGGTTCGGCAACCCGTTCGGTGTCGTCAACCGGTTGTGGCAAGCGGCCAGCGAGGACGAGGCGATCCAGCGCGTGCGCGACCTGCGCTTTGCGCTCGATCAACTGCTCGATCACAGCGCCTATGGCGAGCGCGTCGACCGCACGCGCATCGCCGCGGCCGGCCACTCCTATGGCGCCAACACGGTGATGCTGGCCGCCGGTGCGACGCTGCAGCGCAATGGCCGCAGCGTCGAGTTTCGCGACCCGCGCATCCGTGCCGCGCTGCTGCTGTCGGCGCCGCCTTTCTACGGCGAGCCTGCGCTGGACCGCATCCTGGGCCCGCTCACGCTGCCGACGCTGCACGTCACGGCCACCGAAGACGTGATCCGTGTGCCCGGCTACTACTCGGCGCCGGACGATCGCCTGGCGGTGTTCGACGCCGCCGGCAGCCGCGTCAAGGCGCTGGCCGTCTTCGAAGGGGGCTCGCACAGCATCTTCACCGACCGCGCAGGCAGCGGCGGCGTGCTGCTCAACCCGCGCGTCAAGAGCGCCACGCAGGAATTGACGCTGGCCTTCCTGCGCAGTGTGTTCGATGCGCAGGACGACGGCATGCAGCAGTGGCCCGGCAAGTATGGCGCGCTCATCACGCGCTGGGTGCGCCTCGGCCCCTGACGGCGAACCTCGCGCAGCCGCGTGGCTGAATCGCATCCGCGGGTTACGCCGGCCAATGGTCGCGGCGACGCAGGCATAGAATCGCCGCATGGCCGCCACGAGCCGGATCGACCTGACGAATCAGTTCCTGATCGCCATGCCCGGCATGGCCGATGACACGTTCGCAGGCACCGTGGTCTACCTGTGCGAGCACACCGAAAAGGGCGCGCTCGGCCTGGTCATCAACAAGCCGATCGACATCAAGCTGCGCAACCTGTTCGAGAAGGTCGAGCTGTCGCTCGACCGCAAGGATCTTGCCGAGCAGCCGGTGTACTTCGGCGGGCCGGTGCAGACCGAGCGCGGCTTCGTGCTGCACGAGCGGCTCGGCGAAGAGAGCCCCTACACATCGACGCTGGCGATACCCGGCGGGCTGGAGATGACCACCAGCAAGGACGTGCTGGAAGCCATGTCCCATGGCGCCGGCCCGCGGCGCGTGCTGGTGACGCTGGGCTACAGCGGCTGGGGCGCCGGCCAGCTCGAAGACGAGATCGGCCGCAACGGCTGGCTCACGGTGAATGCGTCGCCCGAGGTGATCTTCGAAACGCCGATCGAGCAACGCTACGACAAGGCGCTGTCGCTGCTGGGCATCGACCCGCGCATGCTCAGCCAGGAGGCGGGGCACGCATGAGCGCAGGTGCGCCGATGCGACGCCGATCTGCCCAATCGTTTCTGGCCTTTGATTTCGGCACCCGACGGGTCGGCGTAGCGGTCGGCAACTCGCATGCTCGATCAGGCCCGGCCGCTGACCACGGTGTCGGCCATGGGCGATGCCCGACTGCAGGCCATCGCGCGCCTGGTGCAGGAGTGGCAGCCCGATGCGCTGGTGGTGGGTGTCCCCACTCACCCCGATGGCGCAGCCGCACGACAACACGCGCCGGGCCAAGTCTTTCGCGCGCCAGCTGCACGGACGCTTTCGCCTGCCGGTGCACGAGGTCGACGAGCGCTACACCAGCGTCGAAGCGATGGCGCAAGGCGCCGGCGATGTCGATGCGGCGGCCGCCGCGCTGATCCTCGAGCAGTTCCTGCGGGGCCAGCCATGAGCCACGCCCGGCCGCCCGCAGGGGCTCATTCCCGCTCGGCGGGAAGGCGCGCAGCGCCAAGGGTGCCCCAATGAGCGCACTGCGGCTGGACGCCGAAGCGCTGTATTCCGAACTGCTGGCCGGCGTGCGTGGCCTGTTGCAAGCCCGATACGGTGCTGGTGGGCATCTGGTCGGGCGGCGCCTGGCTGGCCGAGCGGCTGCACGCCGATCTGCAGCGTGGCGGCCAGCCGGGCTTGATCTCCAGCGCCTTGCACCGCGACGACTACAGCGCACGCGGCCTGGCCGGCGGCGGCGGTGCGACGCGATTGCCGTTCGCGATCGACGGCGCGCGCATCCTGCTGATCGACGACGTGCTGTTCACCGGCCGCACGATCCGGGCGGTGATCAACGAGCTGTACGACTTCGGCCGCCCCCACGTGGTGGATCTGGCCGTGCTGGTGGACCGCGGTGGGCGCGAACTGCCGATCCAGGCCTCGTTCGCTGCCGCCAAGGTGGTGCTGCCCGCCACGCAACGCCTGACGCTGGCCCGCGAGACCGACGGGCGCTTCGCCTTCTCGCTGAAAGACAAGACGACCTGAAGCTCATGCTGTCGCGCCGCAATCCGCAACTCAACGCTCACGGCGAGCTGATCCACCTGCTGTCGATCGAGGGCCTGCCGCGCGAGGTGCTGGTGCACATCCTCGACACCGCGGGCACCTTCCTGTCGGTCAACGACCGCGAGGTCAAGAAGGTGCCGCTGCTGCGCGGCAAGAGCGTGTTCAACCTGTTCTTCGAGAACAGCACGCGCACGCGCACCACGTTCGAGATCGCCGCCAAGCGCCTGTCGGCCGACGTCATCAACCTCGACATCGCACGCTCGTCCACCGCCAAGGGCGAGACGCTGCTCGACACGATCGCCAACCTGTCGGCGATGCATGCCGACATGTTCGTCGTGCGCCACAGCGAGTCGGGCGCACCGCACCTGATCGCACGCCACTGCGCGTCGCACGTGCACGTGGTCAACGCCGGCGACGGGCGCCATGCGCATCCGACGCAAGGGCTGCTCGACATGTATGCGATCCGCCACTACAAGACGGATTTCTCGCAACTCACGGTGGCGATCGTCGGCGACATCGTGCACTCGCGCGTGGCGCGCTCCGACATCCACGCGCTGACCACGCTCGGCGTGCCCGAGGTGCGGGTGGTCGGCCCGCGCACGCTGGTGCCGAGCGACCTGCGCGCAGATGGGTGTGCGGGTGTGCCACGACATGGCCGAGGGCATGCGCGACGCCGACGTGATCATCATGCTCAGGCTGCAGAACGAGCGCATGAGCGGCGCGATGCTGCCGAGCGCCGCCGAGTTTGCCAAGACCTTCGGCCTGACGCCCGACAAGCTCGCGCTGGCCAAGCCCGACGCGATCGTGATGCACCCGGGGCCGATCAACCGCGGCGTCGAGATCGACTCCAGCGTGGCCGACGGCCAGGCCAGCGTGATCCTGCCGCAGGTGACCTTCGGCATCGCGGTGCGCATGGCGGTGATGTCGATCATCGCCGGCAACGAGGCGTGAGATGAAGCTGCTGATCCAGCACGGCCGCGTGATCGATCCGGCGTCGGGTCGCGACGAGCATGCCGACGTCGCGATCGCCGCCGGCCGCATCGTGGCGATCGGTCGCGTGCCGCCGACTTCGAGGCCGAGCGCCGCATCGACGCGAAGGGCTGCATCGTGATGCCCGGCCTGGTCGACCTCGCGGTGCGCTTGCGCGAGCCCGGTCACGAGCACGAGGGCATGCTGAAAAGCGAGCTCAGGGCCGCTGCCGCCGGCGGCGTCACCAGCCTGGTGTGCCCGCCCGACACCGACCCGCCGCTCGACGAGCCGGGGCTGGTGGAGATGCTGAAGTTCCGCGCCCGCCAGCTGTCGTCGTGCCGGCTGTTCCCGCTCGGCGCGCTGACGCGCGGCCTGCAGGGCGATGCGCTGACCGAGATGGCGCACCTGAGCGAAGCCGGCTGCGTCGGCTTCTCGCAGGCCGATCATCCGGTGCGCGACACCAACTTGCTGATGCGCGCGCTGCAGTACGCCGCCACCTTCGGCCACACGGTGTGGCTGCGGCCGCAGGACGCCTGGCTGGCCACCGGGCGTGGCGGCCAGCGGCGCGGTGGCCACGCGGCTGGGCTTGTCCGGCGTGCCGGTGGCCGCCGAAACGGTGGCGCTGCACACCATCATCGAGCTGGTGCGCGCCACCGCTGCGCGGGTGCACCTGTGCCGCCTGAGCAGCGCCGCCGGGGTCGAGCTGGTGCGACGCGCCAAGGCCGAAGGACTGCCGATCACGGCCGATGTCAATGTCCAGTCGCTGCACCTCACCGATGTCGACATCGGCTACTTCAACGCCGACATGCGCTTGAGCCCGCCGCTGCGCCAGCAGGCCGATCGCGACGCGTTGCGCCGTGGCTTGGCCGACGGCACGATCGATGCGCTGGTGTCCGACCACAACCCGGTGGCCGACGACGCCAAGAACCTGCCGTTTGCCGAGGCAGAGCCGGGCGCGAGCGCGGTCGAGCTGTTGCTGAGCCTGGCGCTGAAGTGGGGCCAGGACGACGGCGTGAACTTCGCTACGACGCTGGCGCGTGTCACCAGCGATCCGGCTCGCGTGCTGGGCGCGAGCCTGGGCGCTTTGTCCGCGAGTGCGGGTCGCCTGGTCGAAGGCGGCGTGGCCGACGTCTGTGTGTTCGATCCGGAGCCTACTTGGCAGGTGTCGCGCCACACCCTGAGAAGCCAAGGCAAGCACACGCCGTTCGACTTTGCTGCCACCGGCACCGCGCTGCCCGGCCGCGTGCGCGTCACGGTGCTGGCCGGCGGCGTGTCGCACGAGGACGAGCCCAGCGCGACCGCGCGGCCCTCGGGCGCGCGCTGAAGTCTGCCGTGCGTGCGCTGGTCGGGCTGTGGCGCCTGTTTCGTGTGGCGTTGCACGTCCTGCATGGCATGGCCGTCGTCGCGCTGCGTTTCGGCTCGCTCGACACGCTGCAGCGCCAGCAGCGCATCGGCTGGTGGTCGCGCGGCCTGCTGAGCGCGATCGGGGTGCGCCTGGTCGCCGACGGCGACTTCCGCCCCGGCGCCAACCTGCTGGTGGCCAACCACATCTCGTGGCTCGACATCGCAGCGGTGCATGCGGTGTGCCCGCACGCCCGCTTCGTGTCTAAGTCCGACGTGCGTCACTGGCCGCTGCTGGGCTGGCTGATCGGCGCCGTGGGCACGCTGTTCATCGAGCGCGAACGCAAGCGCGACGCGCTGCGCGTGGTGCACCAGGTCGCCGCAGCGCTGCAGGCCGGCGAGTCGGTCGCCGTGTTTCCCGAGGGCACCACCGGCGACGGCCGCACGCTGCTGCCGTTTCACGCCAATCTGTTGCAGGCCGCGATCGCCTCCGCGATACCGGTGCAGCCGGTGGCGCTGCGCTACACCGAGCCGGGGCTCGATTGGAGCCCTGCGGTGAGCTGGCTCGGCGCCACCACGCTGGTGCACAGCGTGTGGGCCATCGCCTGCGCGCGCGATGTGCAGGTGCAGGTGACCGTGTTGCCGGCGCGCGCCACGGCGCATGCCGACCGCCGTGCGTTGGCGCAGCGGCTGCACGACGACATCGCGCAGGCGTTGCAACACACCGATGCGGCGCCGGCGACCCAGTGCACGACGGCTGCCGCTTGACGGCCGCTTGACCTCGCTGGCGCACGCCAGCACGCAGGTGCTGTCGTGCGTCCCGCTCAGGCTTTGCCTTGGTTGGCGACTGCCGCCGCTGCTTTCGCTGCCGCCTCCGGGTCGCCGAGGTAACGTCGCGACGTCGGCTTCAAGCCGCTGTCGAGCTCGTAGACGAGCGGGATGCCGTTGGGAATGTTCAGCCCGACGATGTCGTCGTCGCTGATGCCGTCGAGGTATTTCACCAGCGCACGCATCGAGTTGCCGTGCGCGGCCACCAGCACGCGCTGGCCGGCGCGCAGCGCCGGCGCCAGGGTGTCGTTCCAGCACGGCAGCACGCGCGCCACGGTGTCTTTCAGGCACTCGGTGAGCGGCACCTGGCCCGACGCCAGTGCGGCATAACGCGGGTCTGCGCGCTCGCAGCGCGCGTCGTCGGGTGCCAGCGGCGGCGGCGGCGTGTCGTAGCTGCGGCGCCAGACGAGCACCTGCTGGTCGCCGTACTGGCGCGCCGTCTCGGCCTTGTTGAGGCCTTGCAGCGCGCCGTAGTGCCGCTCATTCAGGCGCCAGTCGTTGTGCACGGGCAGCCACGTGCGCTCCATCTGGTCCAGCGTGTGCCACAGGGTCCAGATCGCCCGCTTCAGCACCGAGGTGTAGGCGACGTCGAACTCGAAGCCCGATCGCCTCAGCAGCAGCCCCGCCTCACGGGCCTGCTGCACGCCGGTGTCGGTGAGGCCGACGTCGGTCCAGCCGGTGAAGCGGTTTTCCAGGTTCCAGGTGGACTCGCCGTGGCGCAACAGCACGAGGGTAGGCATGGCGGCCGGACCGATCGGTGATCAAGGGGCGCGAATTCTATAATTCGCGCCCGTCCACCTCGACGGCTGCGCCGCCATGCGGCCGCCGCGCACGATGAACCTGACGCAGTTCCTGATCGACAACTGGGTACTGATCCTGGCGGCGCTGACCTCTGGCGCGCTGTTGCTTTGGCCAAACCTCAGCCGCCAGAGCGGCGGCGGCGCGGTGGGCACCACCGAGGCGGTGCGCCTGATCAACCGCGAAAAGGCGGTGCTGATCGACGTCAGCGAGCCCGAGGAGTTTGCGCAGAGCCACGCCGCCGGTGCCCGCAACGTGCCGCTCAATTCACTGCAAGGTGCCAAGGAGCTGCCGAGCAACAAGCAGCTGCCGCTGGTGCTGATGTGCAGCACCGGGGCGCGTGCGGCGCGCGCCGCCGGCGTGTTGCGCAAACTCGGCCACGAACGTGCCATCGCAGTGGCCGGTGGCCTGAGGGCGTGGCGCGAGGCCAATTTGCCGCTGGAGAAGTCGGCCGCGGCGTGATCGGATTCATGACCCGGCGCCAGCCGGGTCTTGCGCGTGTGGCGACAATGGGCGCCGTTCGAGTCGTTGGGTGGGCCCGCAGAGGCCTCGAAGTGGATGAAACCAGTGCGCATGTACACCACGCAGGTGTGCCCGTTTTGCGTTCGGGCCAAGGCGCTGCTGCGCCAGCGCGGCGTGGCGCAGATCGACGAGGTGCGGGTCGACCTCGACCCCGAACAGCGGCTGCGCATGATGGAGCTCACCGGCCGGCGCACGGTGCCGCAGATCTTCATCGGCGATACCCACGTCGGCGGCTGCGACGAGCTGATGGCGCTCGACCAGCGCGGTGGCCTGATGCCATTGCTGGCCGAGATCTGAACGCGCCGCCTGCAGCCCCGGGTCGGCGATAATCGCCGCCCAGCCCCGGACCCATCGACGGCCCGCACCGACTGCGGGCCGTTTCATTTCTCGGAAGCCCTCGCCATGGCCGAAGCCAATTCGAATCCCGTGTTCCAGATTCAGCGCCTGTACCTGAAGGACCTGTCGCTGGAGCAACCCAACTCGCCGCAGATCCTGCTGGAGCAGCAGGCGCCGCAGGTCGACATCAACCTGGCGCTGTCTGCCGAGAACATCAACGAAGGCAACTACGAGGTCTGCGTCACCGCCACCGTGACGACCAAGATCGCCGACCGCACGCTGTTCCTGGTGGAGGCCAAGCAGGCCGGCATCTTCGAGATCCGCAACCTGCCCAACGAACAGATGCAAGGCGTGGTCAGCGTGGTGTGCCCGCAGATCCTCTATCCGTATCTGCGCGCGATCGTGTCCGATGTGTGCACGCGCGCGGGCTTCCCGCCGATCCTGCTCACCGAGGTCAACTTCCAGGCCATGTTCGAGGCGCAGCAGGCGCAGGCCGCGCAGGGCAGCGGCCCCGGCGGCAACGGCAGCGGGATCATCACCTCGGCCGCCTGATCGACCCAGAGGTGCCCATGCGCATCACCGTGCTCGGTGCCGGTGCATGGGGCACCGCGCTGGCGGCGGCTGCGTGCGCGCGACACGACGTCGTGCTGTGGGCGCGTGACGCGAGCCAGCTCGAGGCGGTGCGGCGCGCACGCAGCAATGCGCGCTACCTGCCCGACGTCGCTGCTGCCCGAGCGGCTGGCACTCACTGCCGACCACGATGCCGCGGTGGCGCACGGCGAGGGCGGCCTGTTGGTGATTGCCACGCCGATGGCGGCGCTGCGCGAGCGGCTGGCGGCGTTGCCGGGCGACGCGCCTGCGCTTTGGCTGTGCAAGGGCTTCGAGCGCGCGAGCGGCCAGCTCGGCCACGAGATCGCGCGCGAGTCGCGACCCGGACGTGCCGGCGGCGTGCTGTCGGGGCCGAGCTTCGCGCAGGAAGTGGCGCGCGGCCAGCCCACCGCACTGGTGGCCGCCAGCGACGACGCGGCGCTGGTGGCGCGCGCGGTCGAGGGCTTTCACAGCCCGTCGCTGCGGGTCTATTCCTCCAACGACCCGGTCGGCGTGGAGGTCGGCGGCGCGGTGAAGAACGTGCTGGCGATTGCCACCGGCATCGCCGACGGCATGGCGCTCGGCCTGAACGCGCGCGCGGCGCTGATCACGCGCGGCCTGGCCGAGATGACGCGGCTGGGTGTGGCCCTTGGCGCGCGGGCCGAAACCTTCATGGGCCTGTCGGGCCTCGGCGACCTGGTGCTGACCGCCACCGGCGACTTGTCGCGCAACCGCCAGGTCGGGCTTGCGCTGGCCGCCGGCCAGGCGCTGCCGCAGATCCTGCAGCGACTCGGTCACGTGGCCGAGGGCGTGCTCAGTGCGGCCACCGTGCTGGCGCGTGCATCGACCCTCGCAGTGGAGCTGCCGATCACGCGCGCCGTGGTCGACGTGCTGGAGGGCCGCCTGGCGCCGGCGCAGGCCCTGCAGCAGCTGATGCAGCGCGAATCGCGCGACGAAAACGAGTGATCGCGCGCGGGCGGCTCAGTGCAGGAAGCGCTGGTCGCGGGTGAACATCGCCAGGTCGACGAAGGTCGAGCCGCGATGCTCGTTGGCGGTGTAGAGCAGCGGAAAGCCGGACACGGCGATCCGGTGCTCGCGCAACGCGGCCACGAAAGCGTTGACGCGACAGGTTGGGCCCGGCGGCGGCCAGCGCGGCGACCAGTGCACGCGCGGTGAGCCAGCCTTCCAGGCTGCCGTAGGAGAACGGCTTGTCGGGCCAGGCCTTGCGGAAGCTGTCCTGGTAGTCGCGCGCGAGCTGCGTGCCGCGCGAAACCGGGCTCGGCACGACCTGCGTGAACACCATGCCCGAGGCCAGCGGGCCGAGCTTTTGCGCAAGCTGCGTCGAGCCGGAGTTGATCGCCATGAACGAGGTGGTCAGGCCGGCGTCGCGCGCCTTGCGGATCACGCGTTCGTAGATGCCGGCCGAGCCGTGGTTGAACATCAGACTGCGCCTGCGCGGTTGCCACGCGGCGCACGATCGCGTCGACCTGGGCGTCGTCGACCTCGGACTTGATGGCCACCGCGGCCACCACCTCCATGCCGAGCTCCTTGGCGATCAGTTGCACGTTGGCCAGGTGGGCCTGCCCGACCTCGGAGTCCGAATGCAGGAAGGCCACCCGCGTCATGCCGCGCTCGTGGCCGTACTTCAGCAGCGCGCGGAACTCCTCGCGGTGCTCGGCGCGCACCGGAAACACCATCGGCTGGTACGGTCGGCGCAAGCCCGGCGAGCCCGCCATCGGACCGAAGAACGGCACGTTCAACTCGACGGCCGCCTTCATCACGGCGGTTGACGGTCCGCCCTCGATCGAACCGAACAGCACGAACGCCCCTTGCTCGTTGACCAGCTTGCGCGCATTGGCCTCGGCCTGGGCGGAGCTGTTGTTGTCGTCCAGGGTGCGCAGCACGATCTTGCGCCCATGCACGCCGCCGGCCGCGTTGGTTTGATCGAAGCAGGCGCGGATGCCATCCATCACCGCGACGCCATAGTCGTTCTTGCCCGCCTGCAGCGTGATGTTCTGGCCGATGACGATCTCGCCGGCGTTGACGCCGGGCTCCGCGGCGGCGTTCGCCAGGCCGCATGCCGCCAGCATCAGCATCCAACGGCGTGTCCACAGGGCGCAGGGTACGTCGCGAGCGATCATTGACAGTCTCCCCGGTGCGCACCGGGCGCGAATGCACCCGCTGCAGTTCATATGGTGTACGGTCCCATTCGTCGGCCCCATCCCCACCCGGACGGGAGGCATGAACGAATGCGCGTGTTGGCCAGAACACTCAAGCGTTGCCGAGGTAGCCGTGTTGCCGCCACGCCTCGTAGACGACGACCGCGACCGCATTGCTGAGGTTCAGGCTGCGCTGGCCCGGGCGCATCGGCAGCCGAACGCGCTGGCCAGGCGTGAACGATTCGCGCTGCGGCGTGGCCAGCCCGCGCGACTCGCTGCCGAAGACCAGCCAGTCGCCCGCCGCGAACCGCACGTCCGGCAAGCGCTGCTCGCCGCGCGTGGTGAAGGCGAACATGCGCGACGGGTCCGGCCGCGGTGGCATCGATCCAATCGAGCCAGGAGCCGTGGCGGCGAACGTCGGCGAACTCGTGGTAGTCGAGCCCGGCGCGGCGCAGCAACTTGTCATCCATCGAAAAGCCGAGCGGCCCCACCAGGTGCAACTCGCAGCCGGTGTTGGCGGCCAGCCGGATCACATTGCCGGTGTTGGGCGGGATTTCGGGTTCGACCAGGACGATGCGAAACATGGGCGCGGCGTCGACCGTCATGGCTCGACCAGCGGCGTGCGCGCGACCACCCACACGTCGACGCTCGCCGCGCCCGCGCGCGTGAGGGCGAGCGCGGCGGCATGCGCGGTGGCGCCGGTGGTCAGCACGTCGTCGACCAGCGCCACCGCTCGCCCCTGCAGCTTCACGCGCGCCGTCGGGTCGACCCAGAAGGCATCGCGCAGGTTGTGTTCGCGTTGCTGGCGCGTCATGCCGATCTGATGCGCGGTGTCGCGGCTGCGCTGCAACACCGCCGGCGTGGCGTCGATGCGCAGCCGGCGAGCGAGCCGGCGCGCCAGTTCCCACGCCTGGTTGTAGCCGCGTTCGCGCAGCCGTTCGCGCGACAGCGGCACCGGCAGCAACAGCGCTGGCCATCGCGCCGGCTCGGCATGCAGCGCCGACGCGCGCACGGCGCGCTCGACCGCCTGCGACAGCGAGCTGGCCAGTTCGACCTGGCGATGGAACTTGAACGCGGTGATCAAGCGATCCCATGGCGCCACGTAGTCGGCGCCCGCGATGCAATGCGCAAACGCACTGGCCTGGCTCAGGCATTGGCCGCAGCGCGGCACGTCGGCTGGCGTGAGCCGGGCGCAGCATGCGCAACGGGGCTGCCTCGGCGCGAAGCGCTGCAGGCACGGCTCGCAAAGGCCCTGCGTGTGCCAGCCCCGACAGATCACGCACACGCTGGGCAGCGCGCGCGCCAGCGCCCGCAGACCTGCGCCAACCGAAGGGGTGAACACCACCGGGTCAATATACTGGCCGCCATGTCCGCCAGCGATGTGCACGTCACGCCGAACGCCGAGTTTCACGAGCCGGCGGCGCAGCGCCAGCGCGCGCGCCTGGCGCGTGCCGCCCAGCCGCCCTGGCTGCACGGCGAAGTGGCGCGCCGCATGGCCGAGCGCCTGCCGATCATCCGCCAGCCGCCGCAGCGCTGGCTCGACTGGTGGGCCTACCTCGGTGGCAGTGCAGCCGCGGTGCGTGCTGCCTATCCGCAGGCGCTACGCACGGCGGTGGAGCCCGACCCGGCACTGCGCGACCGCAGCCTCGCACAACTGCCACCATGGTGGTCGCGGCGACGCTGGGGCCCGCAGGCCGAGACGGTGTTGCTGTCGGGCGGCGTCGAGCCGGGGAGCGCCGACATGCTGTGGGCGAACATGATGCTGCACGCGTGTGCCGACATTGCCGGCATGTTCGGATCATGGCATCGCGCGCTGGCGCCCGACGGCTTCGTGATGTTCTCGACCTTCGGCCCGGGCACGTTGCCCGAACTGCGACGGCTGTACGAAGGCGAGCGCTGGGGGCCGGCGTTCTATCCGTTCGCCGACATGCACGACCTCGGCGATCTGCTCGTCCATGCCGGCTTCGCCGACCCGGTGATGGACCAGGAGCAGTTGACGCTGACCTGGTCGTCGCCGCAGGCTGCCCTGCAGGAATTGCGCACGTTGGGCAGCAACCTGCACGCGGCACGGCAACCGGGGTTGCGTACACCGCGCTGGCGCGAGCGCCTGCTGGCGCAACTGGCGCAGCGCCGCGATGCCGATGGCCGCATCGCACTCAGCTTCGAGATCGTCTATGGCCACGCCGTGCGGCCGCGTGCGCGCGCCCGCGTGGCGCCGGTCAGCACGGTGTCGTTGCACGACCTGCGCGCCGACCTGGCGCGCCAGCGATCGACCAATTGACTGCGCTCAAGACCGGGCCAGCGCACGCCTGCCCGTCGCGACTCGCGGCATCGCGCGCTGCGATGGCGGCATGCGGGGCTCCGCTAGAATCCACAGGTTTTCGCCGCGCGATCCTCGAGACGGGCGAACCCCGCGCGCGCTGCTGCACATGACTGCCACCCTCGCTCCCAGCCCTTGGTCTGCACCTGCCGTCGCCGCGCGCACCGCGTGGCGCTTCGGCCGTCGGCTCGAAGGCCCTGCCACGCAGGGCATGCAATGGGTGTTCAAGCGCAACTGCTCGATCGCGCCGCGCGACATGGTGATCGTGTACCTGTCGCTGTGCGCGGTGTCGCTGGCGATCGCGGCCGGTTTCTGGTGGGTCGGCGCGCCCACGGTGATGGCGTTTGCCGGGCTGGAGCTGGTGCTGCTGGGCGTGGCGTTGGCTGTCTACGCGCGCCATGCCACCGATTGCGAAACCATCACGCTGGCCGGCCGCGAACTGGCGATCGAACACCGCTGCGGCGTCGGCGTGGCCAGCTCACGCTTTCGCGCCGAGTGGGTGCGCGTGGAGCCGGCGCGCGGCGACGGCTCGCTGGTCGAGGTCTCCGGCGAAGGCCAGCGCACCTGCGTGGGCCGCTACCTGCGGCCCGAGTGGCGCCCCCAGCTCGCGCAGGAGTTGCGGCTGGCGCTGCGGCTGCGCGACTGAGATGACAGATTCACTTGCCAAGCATTCCAACAATCGACGAAGCATGGACATCCTCATGACGCGGCAACGTTGGCACAGGGCCGTGGCGGCTTTGGCCGCCTCGGGCTGGGCGCTGCAAGCGCAGGCGGTGGGCGACCTGCCTGGCGGCCCTGCGGTCAACCAACTCGACCTGCATCCGCCGGCCAGCAAACTGGCCGCCGACATCATCACGATGCACGATTACATGCTGATCGTGTGCCTGGTGATCTTCATCGCCGTGTTCGGCGTGATGTTCTATTCGATCTTCAAGCACCGCAAGTCCAAGGGCCACCAGGCGGCCAACTTCCACGAGAGCGTGGCGGTGGAAATCGCGTGGACCGTGGTGCCGTTCCTGATCGTCATCGGCATGGGCGTGGCGGCCACCAAGACGGTGGTGGCGCAGAAGGACACCTCCAACGCCGACGTCACGATCAAGGCCACCGGCTACCAGTGGAAGTGGGGCTACGACTACATCAAGGGCGAGGGCGAAGGCATCAGCTTCCTGTCGACGCTGGACCCCACGCACCGCGAGATGTCGGACTCGGGCCAGCCCAAGGGCGACGACTACCTGCTGAAGGTCGACAACCCGCTGGTGCTGCCGGTCAACAAGAAGGTGCGCATCATCACCACCGCCAACGACGTGATCCACGCCTGGATGGTGCCGGCGTTCGCGGTCAAGCAAGACGCCATCCCCGGCTTCGTGCGCGACATCTGGTTCCGCGCCGACAAGACCGGCGACTTCTACGGCCAGTGCGCCGAGCTGTGCGGCAAGGAGCACGCCTTCATGCCGATCCACGTGAAGGTGCTCAACGACGCCGACTACAGCACGTGGGTCCAGGGCAAGCTGAAAGAGATCGCTGCCAAGGCCGACGACCCCAGCAAAGTGTGGGTGCTGGCCGATCTGATGGCACGCGGCGAGAAGGTCTACGCCGCCAACTGCGCGGTCTGCCACAAGGCCGACGGCAGCGGCACGCCGCCGACGATCAAGGCGCTGGCCGGCTCGCCGGTGGTCATCGACGCCGACAAGGGCAAGCAACTCCACGTGGTGCTCAACGGCACCGACAAGGGCATGCCGCCGTGGAAGCAGCTGTCGGACACCGACATCGCCGCGGTCGCCACCTACACCAAGAACAGCTGGAGCAACAAGACCGGGCAGCTGGTGCAGCCGTCCGAAGTGGTTGCAGCGCGCAAGTGACCCCGACAACCCTCGAGGCTCCGAAGGAATTTTCATGAGTGCAGTGATCGACCACGGCCACGACGCGGGCCATCACGACGACCACGCCCACGGCGCTCCGTACGGCTGGCGGCGCTGGCTGTTCGCGACCAACCACAAGGACATCGGCACGATGTACCTGCTGTTCAGCTTCTCGATGCTGATGGTGGGCGGCCTGCTGGCGATGGGCATCCGGCTGGAGCTGTTCAAGCCGGGCCTGCAGTACTTCAACCCGGAGCTGTTCAATCAGCTCACCACGATGCACGGCCTGATCATGGTGTTCGGCGCCATCATGCCGGGCTTCGTGGGCTTTGCGAACTGGCTGGTGCCGCTGCAGGTGGGCGCCACCGACATGGCGTTCGCGCGCATGAACAACCTGAGCTTCTGGCTGCTGATCCCGGCCGCCGGGATGTTGGTGGTGTCGTTTTTCGTGCCCGGCGGCGCGCCGTCGGCCGGCTGGACGATCTACGCGCCGTTGACGCTGCAGATGGGTCCGTCGATGGACATGGCGATCTTCTCGCTGCACATCATGGGCGCGAGTTCGATCATGGGCTCGATCAACATCATCGTCACCATCCTGAACATGCGCGCGCCCGGCATGACGCTGATGAAGATGCCGCTGTTCTGCTGGACCTGGCTGATCACCGCCTACCTGCTGATCGCGGTGATGCCGGTGCTGGCCGGCGCGATCACGATGACGCTGACCGACCGCCACTTCGGCACCAGCTTCTTCACGCCGTCGGGCGGCGGCGATCCGGTGATGTACCAGCACATCTTCTGGTTCTTCGGGCACCCCGAGGTCTACATCATGATCCTGCCGGCGTTCGGCATCGTGAGCGCCATCATCCCGACCTTCTCGCGCAAGCGGCTGTTCGGCTACACGTCGATGGTGTACGCCACGGCGTCGATCGCGATCCTGTCGTTCATCGTGTGGGCGCACCACATGTACACCACCGGCATGCCGGTGACCGGCCAGCTGTTCTTCATGTACGCGACCATGCTGATCGCGGTGCCCACCGGCGTGAAGATCTTCAACTGGATCGCCACCATGTGGCGCGGCTCGATGACCTTCGAGACGCCGATGCTGTGGGCGGTGGGCTTCCTGTTCGTCTTCACGATGGGTGGCTTCACCGGCTTGATCCTGGCGATGGCGCCGATCGACCAACAGCTGCAGGACACCTACTACGTGGTGGCGCACTTCCACTACGTGCTGGTGGCCGGCTCGCTGTTCGGCATGTTCGGCGGCGTCTACTACTGGGGCCCCAAGTGGACCGGCGTGATGTACAACGAGACGCGCGGCAAGATCCACTTCTGGGCCTCGCTGATCTTCTTCAACCTCACCTTCTTCCCGATGCACTTCCTCGGGCTGGCGGGCATGCCGCGCCGTTATGCCGACTACCCGCTGCAGTTCGCCGACTTCAACGCCCTTGCATCGATCGGCGCCTTCGGCTTCGGCCTGGCGCAGGTGTACTTCTTCTTCTTCGTCGCGCTGCCGATGATGCGCGGCCAGGGCGAGAAGGCCCCGCAGTGCCCGTGGGAAGCCGCCGAGGGTCTGGAGTGGGAGGTGCCGTCACCGGCGCCGTGGCACACCTTCGAGACGCCGCCCAAGCTGGATGCCAGCGCCACCAAGGTGATCGGCTGACGCGCCACCAGCGATGACTTCGAGCAGCCACCGCACCGATCCGCAGCGCAGGGCCAACGTGCGCCTGGGCTGGATCCTGGCGTGCGCCGCCGCCGTGTTCGCGCTCGGCTTCGTCGCCAAGATCGCGGTGCTGACGCACTGACGGTGTGACGATGGATCCGCAAGCGCCACGCAAGATGAGCACGCTGCTGCGTGGCGACAACCTGCGCATGATGGGCAAGCTCACCGTGGTGGCGGGGCTGATGTTCGGCTTCGGCTACGCGCTGGTGCCGATCTACAGGGCGATCTGCGACGCGCTGGGCGTCAACGTGCTGTCGGTGGCCGAGCGCGGCGGGCCCGGCGCGGCATCGCGCCAGCCGCCGGCCAACACGCAGGTCGATCGCAGCCGCACCGTGACCATCGAGTTCGACGCCAACGCACGCGGACCGTGGGATTTCAAGCCCGCGACGCGCTCGCTGCAGGTGCACCCGGGCGAGGTGGCCACCGTGATGTACGAGTTTCGCAATCTGCAGAACCGCACGATGGCCGCGCAGGCGATTGCCAGCTTCGCGCCGATGAACTCGGCCGCGCACTTCAACAAGCTGGAGTGCTTCTGCTTCAACGAGTACACGCTGGCGCCGGGCGAGAGCCGGCAGTGGCCGGTGGTCTTCTACCTCGACAGCAAGCTGCCGAAGGACGTGACCACGATCACCTTGTCGTACACCTTCTTCGAGGTCGGCGGCAAGGTGCCGCCGGCGCCGAGCGGCAAGCAGGCGCAGGTCGTCGCCCAGCCCGGGGACCGCTCGTGACCGAGACGCCGACGATGGACGACGAGCCGGTCACCCAGCGAAAGGGCTCGTTGCGCGGCACAGTGCTCGCGGTAGTGTGGTCGTTCCTCGGCATTCGCCGCCGCGCCGACTACGCCAAAGACCTCGAGCAGCTCAATCCCGTCCACGTCGTGGTGGCCGGCATCGCCGGCGCGGCCCTCTTCGTCATAGCTCTGGTGCTGTTGGTGCGCTGGGTCATCAGCAGCGGCGTGGCCACCTGAACCCGACGACAACGAATCCGAATCCGAAACTCGAGGAGCAGCCCACCATGTCCGCCGCGACCCCTCACGGCACCACGCCGTACTACTTCGTGCCTGCACCATCGCGCCACCCGGCGATGACGGCGCTCGGGCTGGGCCTGGTGATCCTCGGCGCCGGCCAATGGATCAACGGCGCCGGCTGGGGCAAGTGGTCGCCTGCTGCTGGGTCTGCTGATCTGGCTGTCCACGCTGGTCGTCTGGTTTCGCGACGCCATCGGCGAGAGCGAGCGCGGCATGTACTCCGAGCGCGTCGACGTGTCGTACCGCTGGAGCATGAGCTGGTTCATCTTCTCGGAGGTGATGTTCTTCGGCGCCTTCTTCGGCGCGCTGTACTGGGCGCGCGCCTATGCGTTGCCGATGCTCGGCGACATCGATCACCAGCTGCTGTGGCCCGACTTCAAGGCCGTGTGGCCCACCGCCGCGGCGGGCTACACGGCGTCGCCCGCCGGCACGGTGGACGCGTTCACCACGATGGGGCCGTGGCCGATTCCCACCTTGAACACGGCGATCCTGCTGACGTCGGGCGGCACCATCACGATCGCGCACCACGCCTTGCTGGCCGGGCAGCGCAGCAAGACGATTCTCTGGATGTGGATCACGGTGCTGCTGGGCATCACCTTCCTCGGCTTTCAGGTCTACGAGTACATCCATGCCTACCAGGAGCTGAACCTCAAGCTCACGTCGGGCATCTACGGCTCGACGTTCTTCATGCTGACCGGCTTTCACGGCTTCCACGTGTTCGTGGGCATGCTGATGCTCACCTTCATCACGCTGCGCCTGATGAAGGGTCACTTCACGCCGCAACGCCACTTCGGGTTCGAAGGTGCCGCCTGGTATTGGCACTTCGTCGACGTGGTCTGGCTGGGCCTGTATTTCCTGGTCTACTGGCTGTAGCTGCGCAGCGGCGCCGCAGCGCGCCGCGCCGTCAGCGTGAGACCGGCAGGCCGCTCGGCTGGATCCAGCCGAGCCACCATGCCAGCAGGATGAACAGGAACAGCGCAATCGACAGCAGCACGCGCAGCGTCAGCGCGCGCGCCATGCGCGCGTCGTGCGGCTTGTCGGCCGAGGGTCGCCTGAGCATGGCCACACCGGCGCTGGCCAGCACCACCACGATCGCCACCAGCACCACCACGATCAGCGCTTTCATCGAGGCAGCTTATCGCGGCCTGGCGCGCCGGCGCGGGCGCATGAACGTTCGCCCTGCAGGCTGGCTGGTCTGGCTCGGCGTGGGGGTGGCGATGGCCGCGACGGCGCGGCTGGGTGTGTGGCAACTGGACCGCGCCGCGCAAAAGACGGCCATCGCAGAGGCCTGGCGCACGCGAGCACAGCTCGAGCCATTGGCTGCGTCGCAGTTGCCGCGGGAGGCGTCAGACCGTGGCGGCCGCGCTGCACCGGCGCATCGTGGTCGAGGGTCGCTGGCTGACTCGCCACACGCTGTTCCTGGACAACCGCACGCAGCATGGCGTGGCCGGGTTCATCGTCGCCACGCCGCTGTTGATTGCGCCGGGCGACGCGGTGCTGGTGCAGCGTGGCTGGGCGCCGCGCGATGCCGCCGACCGCACGCGCGTGCCGGCCGCGCCGGCGGCAGAGGGCCTGGTGCGCATCGAGGCCCGCATCGCCGGTTGGCCGTCGCCGCGGCTGGCCTTGTCGTCGGCGGTCGAGCCCGGGCCGATACGGCAGAATCTGAATCCCGCCGAGCTGGCGCGCGAGGTGGGCGCGACCTTCAGGCCGCTGTCGCTGCTGCAACTGTCAGCGCCGGGCCTGTCAGACGCGCTGCAGCGTGATTGGCCCGAGCCGGTGCACGATGTCTGGAAGAACCAGGGTTACGCGCTGCAATGGTTCGCGCTGTGCGCGCTGATCGCCGGCTTGGCAGTTTGGTACGGTTGGATTTCACCGCGACGACGTGGACAAAGAAGCTGAACCGCTGGCGATGACGGTGCACACGCTGCCGCTGGCGGTGGTGGACGAGCGGCAGCGCCGCACTTGGTCGGGACGCCTGCAGATGGCCCTGATCCTGCTGGTGTGCGCGGCGCCGGTGATCGCCAGCTACTGGGTGTTCTACGTGGCGCGGCCGGGTCACGGCGAGGCGGCGTACGGCACCCTGGTGCAACCCACGGTCACGCTGCCCGATGTCATGGCCAGCGATCTGGCCGGCGCCACCGTGCCGTTGCGAAGCCTCAAGGGGCAGTGGCTGCTGGTGGTGGTCGGCTCGGCGAGTTGTGACGCCGCCTGCGAGCAGCGCCTGTTGCTGCAGCGCCAGTTGCGCGAAATGCTGGGCCGCGAGCGCGACCGCGTCGACAAGGTGTGGCTGATCACCGACGAGGCCGCGCCCAAGCCCGAGTTGCGCCAGGCGCTGACGGCTGCACCGCCGGTGACCGCGCTGCGAGTGCCCGCGCGCGGTGGTCGATGCCTGGCTGAAGCCGGCCCCCGGCCACGGGCTCGAGGATCACCTGTACCTCGTCGACCCGATGGGCGAATGGATGATGCGCATGCCGGCAGCGCCCGATCCATCGCGGGCCAAGCGCGATCTCGATCGCTTGTTGCGGGCGTCGGCTTCGTGGGACCGGCCCGGGCGGTGACATCGCGATGACACCTGGCGTCGCCGCCGTCGACATGGCACCTGCGCTGCAGTTGCTGGCGATTGCCACCTTGCTGGCTGGCCTGGTACTGGCGTTGTGGTGGTGGCGTGCGCGCCGCACGGCACCGATCTCCCGGCACGTCGCGCTGGCCGCGCTGACCGCCTTCATCACCGCGGACCTGATCGTGTTCGGCGCCTTCACACGACTCACCGACTCGGGTCTCGGTTGTCCCGATTGGCCGGGCTGCTACGGGCAGGCCAGCCCGCTGGCCGCCGCGCCTTCGATCGACAGCGCCGAGCGCGCGCTGCCGAGCGGCCCGGTGACCGTGACCAAGGCCTGGATCGAGATGATTCATCGTTATCTGGCGATGGCAGTGGGTGCGCTGATCATCGTGCTCAACGTCGTGCTCTGGCGTACGCGAAAGGCGCTCGATGGAGCACCGTGGTGGGCGCTCGCGGCGCTGGTGTGGGTGGTCGTGCAGGGGTTGTTCGGCAAGTACACCGTCACACTGAGGCTCTATCCCGCGGCGGTGACGGCGCACCTGCTGGGCGGCATGGTGCTGCTGGCCCTGCTGGTGGCGCAATTGCAGTCGCTGCGGCGCTCGCCGTCGTCGCCTGCGGCGCCGCGCCTCGGCGGTCGTGCTGGCGCTGCTCGTGCTGCAGATCGCGCTCGGTGGCTGGGTCAGCAGCAACTATGCGGTGCTCGCTTGCCGGGGCTTTCCGCAGTGCAACGGCCAGTGGTGGCCCGAGGCCGACTATGCACAGGGCTTCACGCTGTTGCGTGAGCTGGGGCGCGACGGTTCAGGCGGTTATGTGGCCTTCGAGGCGCTGGTGGCGATTCAGATGGTGCATCGCGTGGTCGCGCTGCTGGTCAGCGTTGCGGTGATCGCGCTGTCGATGCGCCTATGGCGCGGAGCGCGAGAAGACCGGCGTGCCGCCAGCTGGTTGCTGCTGCTGCTCGTCATGCAGGTGTTCAGCGGTTTGAGCAACGTGCTGCTCGATTGGCCGCTGCTGGCGGCCCTGCTGCACACCGCGGGTGCCGCTGCGCTGGTGGCTGTGTTGACGTCGTTGGCTCTGCGTCGTGGGGCGCAGGGAGCCACCGCGCATCCGGCCTCCGAGGCCGCCTTGCAGCACCATCGAGCCTAGGCAACACGATGGCCACCACCACGCCGGTCACCGCCGCGCCGCCGCGCCGGGTGTCGCGCCTGTCGCAGTTCATGGTGTTGACCAAGCCACGCGTGGTGCAGCTGATCGTGTTCTGCGCGGTGATCGGCATGTTGCTCGCCGTGCCCGGCGTTCCGGAGTGGCGCGTGGCGCTGGCGGCGACGCTGGGAATCTGGCTGGTGGCCAGCGCTGCGGCGGCGTTCAACTGCCTGGTCGAGCGCCAGGTCGATCGCAAGATGGCGCGCACTGCCTGGCGCCCCACTGCGCGCGGCGAACTCGGTGACGCCCAGGCGCTGACCTTTTCGATGGCGCTCGGCACGGCGGGCTCGCTGCTGCTGTACGTGGCGGTCAACCCATTGACGATGTGGCTGACCTTGGCCACCTTCGTCGGCTATGCGATCGTCTACACCGTGATCCTGAAGCCGCTGACGCCGCAAAACATCGTGATCGGCGGTGCGTCCGGCGCGATGCCGCCGGTGCTCGGCTGGGCGGCGATGCGCAACGACGTCGGCCCCGAGGCGATGCTGCTGTGCCTGATCATCTTCCTGTGGACGCCGCCGCACTTCTGGGCGCTGGCGCTTTACCGCACCGAGGACTACCGCCGCGCCGGCCTGCCGATGCTGCCGGTGACCCACGGCTCGCAGTTCACCCGCCTGCACGTGCTGCTGTACACGCTGGTGCTGTTCGCGGCCACGTTGCTGCCGTTCGTCTACGGCATGAGCGGGCGGCTCTATCTGCTGGCCGCTGCGCTGCTCGGGTTCGGTTTCATCGCATATGCGTGGCGCCTGTGGCGCCACTACAGCGACGCGCTGGCGCGCCGCACGTTCCGTTTTTCGATCTGGCATCTGTCGCTGCTGTTCGCAGCGCTGCTGCTGGATCACTATCTGCGACCATGGACCGGGTGACAATGATGCAAATGCGCGGGCGTGTATGGGTTTGTGCGCTGCTCCTGTGGGCGGGCCTGGCGGGTTGTGGTGACAAGCCCGCCGGTTCGGCGCCCAAGGCGTCGTTCCGCTCCGTCGATATCACCGGCGCCGAGTACGCGCGCAAGCTCGAACTGCCCGACGCCGAGGGCAAGCCACGCAGCCTGGGCGAGTTCAAGGGCAAGGTCGTGGTGGTGTTCTTCGGCTTCACGCAATGCCCGGACGTGTGCCCCACCACGATGGCCGAGCTGTCGCAGGTCAAGCGCGCGCTGGGCGACGACGGTGCGCGCTTGCAAGGTGTCTTCGTCACCCTCGACCCCGAGCGCGACACCGGTGTCGTGCTGAAGGCCTACGTCGACAACTTCAACGCCGGCTTCGTCGGCTTGCGCGGCAACGCCGAGCAGACCCAGCAGGCCGCGCGCGAGTTCAAGGTGTTCTTTGCCAAGGCGCCCGGCAAGACCGAGTCGAGCTACACGATCGACCACACGGCCGGCTCCTACATCTTCGACCCGCAAGGCCGCATCCGGCTGTTCAGCCGCCACGGCGCGGGCCCGAAGGCCCTGGAGGATGACATTCGCGCATTGCTGCGCGAGAGCGCCTGAGCAGGGCTGCGTGCCCGTCAGGCCATCGAGTCCAGCGATCTTGCGCATCTTCTTCAGCGCGGCCACCTCGATCTGGCGCACCCGCTCGGCGCTGACGCCGTATTCGGCGGCCAGCTCGTGCAGCGTCATGCCGCCCGAAGCATCGTCGTTCACCGCCAGCCAGCGTTGCTCGACGATGCGGCGGCTGCGCGCATCGAGCGTGTCGAGCGCGCTGCCGATGCCTTGCGCCACCAGCCGGTCGCGGCGGCGCGCGTCGAGCACCTGCGTCGGCTCGCCGCTGTCATCGGCCAGATAGGCGATCGGCGCGAAGCTCTCTTCGCCGTCGTCGTTCTGCGGTTCGAGTGCCAATTCGCCGCCGGACAGGCGGGTCTCCATCTCGACCACTTCTTCCGGCTTGACGTTGAGCTGCTTGGCCATCCGGTCGACTTCGCCGGGCGTGAGCGTGTTGCGGTGGGTGGCGCCCTCGGTGGCATCACTCTTCATGGCCTGCTTCATCGAACGCAGGTTGAAGAACAGCTTGCGCTGCGCCTTGGTGGTGGCGAGCTTGACCAGCCGCCAGTTGCGCAGGATGTATTCGTGGATCTCGGCCTTGATCCAGTGCAGCGCATAACTCACCAGGCGCACGCCCTGCTCGGGGTCGAAGCGCTTGACCGCCTTCATCAGGCCGACGTTGCCTTCCTGAATCAGGTCGGCTTGCGGCAGGCCGTAGCCCAGGTACTGGCGCGAAACCGAGACCACGAGCCGCAGGTGAGACAGCACCAGACGGCCGGCAGCCTGCACATCACCCTGCTCGCGCCACTGGCGAGCCAGTGACGATTCGTCTTCGGCGGTGAGCATCGGCAGCCGGTTGGCCGCCGAGATGTAGGCGTCCAGGTTGCCGAGCGAGGGCACCATCGCCCACGGATCGCGCAGGGCAAGGGCAGAGGAAACAGGTGCGTTCATAGGGCCGTCGGACCGCCGGGGGAGAGTTTGGTTCCGCGAATATTAGCACTCCATCGATCAGAGTGCTAAGGTGAAGATAGTGAGATTCTACAATGACACTACAGGGTGTGAGCGATCGCTAACAATTCAATGACCGGCGGTCAGTTGAAGAGGAAGTTCATCACATCGCCGTCCCGGACGACGTACTCCTTGCCTTCGGCGCGCATCTTCCCGGCCTCTTTGGCCCCCTGTTCGCCGCGCTGGGCGATGTAGTCGTCGTAGGCGATCGTCTGGGCCCGGATGAAGCCGCGCTCGAAGTCGGTGTGGATCACGCCGGCCGCCTGCGGCGCCGTATCGCCGATATGGATCGTCCAGGCCCGCACCTCCTTCGGGCCGGCGGTGAAGTAGGTCTGCAGGCCGAGCAACTTGAACGCGGCGCGGATGAGCCGGCTCAGCCCCGGCTCGCTCTGGCCCATCTCGGCCAGAAACAACTGGCGGTCCTCGTCGTCCATCTCGGCCAGTTCGGCCTCGGTCTTGGCGCAGATCGCCACCACCGGCGCGCCCTCGCGCGCCGCGAACTGCTCGAGCCGCTGCAGCAGCGGGTTGTCGGTGAAGCCGTTCTCTGCCACGTTGGCCACGTACATCGCGGGCTTGGCGGTGATCAGGCACAGCGGCCTCAGGACCATCAGCTCCTCTTTGCTGAACGCGAGCGAGCGCACGGGTCGGCCCTGGTTCAACTCAGCCTGGCAGCGGTTGAGCACGTCGACCAGGCGCTGCGCTTCCTTGTCGCCGCCGGCCTTGGCCAGCTTGGTCTGCCGCTGCAGCCCCTTGTCGACCGTGGCCAGGTCGGCCAGGCACAACTCGGTCTGGATGATCTCGATGTCGGACACCGGATCGACCTTGCCGGCAACGTGGATCACGTTGCTGTCCTCGAAGCAGCGCACCACGTTGACGATGGCGTCGGTCTCACGGATGTGCGAGAGGAACTGGTTGCCCAGGCCCTCGCCCTTGCTCGCACCGGCGACCAGCCAGCGATGTCGACGAACTCCACGATCGCCGGCACCACGCGCTCGGGCTTTGCGATCGCCGCCAGCGCGGTCAGCCGCGGGTCGGGCAACTCGACGATGCCGACGTTGGGCTCGATCGTGCAGAACGGGTAGTTCTCGGCCGCGATGCCGGCCTTCGTGAGGGCATTGAACAGGGTGGACTTGCCCACGTTGGGCAGGCCCACGATGCCGCACTTCAGGCTCATGGCGGGCTTTCGACGGTCGGGGAGGTGGCTGGTGCGAGCGCGTTTCGACGCACTCGCGTCGGCTCAGCGGAGCGTGATTTTACGGTCCGTGCCCTCGACGTCGGCGCTCAATCGAACCGCACCGTGGCGCGGCCGGTCGCGCCGGCATGCAGCCAGCAATCGATGCCCTGTTCGACGATGGCGTTCATGCCGAACGTGATCTGCCCGTTCAGGCGGGCATCGGCGCGGTAGGCGGCCAGTTCGGCACTCACCGCATGGTCGAGCTCGCCGCGCTGCGGGTCGACATCCGGGATCGAGCAACGCGCGCACGGCTTGACCAGCTGCAGCACGACCGCGCCGTCGGCGGTGTCGAACTCGGATGCGATCGATCCAGTCTTCCTCGTGGGTGCCCAGGCCGTCGAGCACCAGGTTGGGCCGAAAGCGGTCGGATCGACACCGCCGCCGCGCCGCTGGCCGCCAGACGACGGTTGAGCTCGGCCAACGAGGCCGACGACACCACGAGCAGCGCGAAGCCGTCGGCGAACGCGGTCAGCGCACGGGTGTCGCCGGTCCACTTGCGGTCGGACACTCGCTGCACCTCGGGATCGAACCGCGCCAGGCGCGCGCGCCGGCCGAGGAAGTCGCTGAACCACTGCGCTGCCAGGTCGCCCATGTCGCCGGCGTGCACGCGGTCGTTCCAGACCTGCACCGTGGTCTCGGATTCGATCGCGTCGAGCGCCAGGTGCAGCGCCAGCATGCCCGGTGCGCGCAGCACCAGGTCGTTGGCACGCAGCGTCGGCCGCACCAGCGCGAGCCTGGGCTCGTCGCGTTGCGAGACGAATTCGCCCTGCTCGTCGACCACCATCCACTGGCGATCCCACTCCAGGCCGGTTTCGGTGACCAGGGCGCTGCCCTGCTCGATGCGCGCGCACGACTTCACCGGGTGCACGTAAAGATTGGCGATCGAGACCGTTTGCTCACTCATGGCGGTGCGCATTCTGCCTTGGCGGGGGAAGGCCGTCCCTACAATGCCGCATGCACGGGGTCGATGTCAGCATCCGGGGTCGCGGCGCCGTCGCGACGAGCTTGGCGCTGGCATTGGGCCAGCAGGGGTTGCGGGTCGCTCTGAGCGCGGCCTTGGCGCGCGACTCGACGCGGGCCGACGTGCGGGCCTACGCGCTCAACGCGGCGTCGCGGCGCCTGCTGCAGCGCCTCAAGGTGTGGGACGCCTTGCCGGTCGACGCCGTGACGCCGGTGTACGACATGCAGGTGCGAGGCGATGCGCCGGCGGGACGTTTGAATTTCTCGTCGTGGACCCAATGCGTCGACGCGCTGGCCTGGATCGTCGATGCGGTGGAACTCGACGCCGCGCTGGATGCGGCGCTGCAGTTTGCCGCCCACGTGCAACGAAGCGACGAGCCGCCGGCTGCGGCCTTGACGGTCTACGCCGAGGGCAAGGACTCGGCTCGCGCCAGGCGATCGGCGTGCAGTTCGATCGCCACGCCTACGGCCAAGCCGCCATCGCCGCGCGGCTGACCGCGACCGACCCGCATCAGGGCGTGGCCCATCAGTGGTTTCGTGCGCCCGACGTGCTGGCGCTGCTGCCGTTCGAGCGGCCGCTGGCCGAGCGATCGTTCGCGCTGGTGTGGTCGCTGCCGCAGCAACGTGCCGCCGCGTTGATGCAGTTGGACGCGGCTGCCTTCGAAGCCGAACTGCAAGGCGCCAGCGCCGACATGCCGGCCGGGCTGCGCCTGGCCAGCCCACGGGCGGCGTGGCCGCTGGCCATCGCCAGCGCGCAGCCCGGTGTGCGGCGCCGGCTGGGTGCTGGTGGGCGATGCCGCGCACGTGGTGCACCCGCTGGCCGGCCAGGGGCTGAACCTCGGCTTGGGCGACGTGCAGGCGCTGGCCGACACGTTGGCCGCGCGCGAATCGTGGCGCCCGCTCGGCGACGAGCGGTTGCTGCGGCGCTTATGCGCGGGCGCGGGCCTGGCCGGTGAGTTCGATGTCGTGGCTGACCGATGCCCTGCTGCACGGTTTTGCGTCGGAGCACGCCTGGGCGCGGGAACTTCGCAACCGTGGCATGGGTCTGGTCGAATGGCGCCGCGCCGGCCAAACGATGGCTGGCAGCGCAGGCGCTCGACGGATGAAGCAGTGAAGGGTTCAGGCATGGTGTTCGTTCGCAGTTTGTTCGTTGTGCTGCTCGGCGGCGCTGGCCGTCGCCGCCTGGGCCGACGAAGCGGCTATCCGCAAGAACCTGGGCGAGCGGCTGCCCAACTTCCCACCTATCGACGAGATCACGAAGACGCCGATCCCCGGCATCTACGAGCTGCGCATCGGCGCCGAGGTGGTCTACACCGACGAGCAGGGCCAATACGTGATCCAGGGCAGCCTGATCGACACCAAGTCGCGCGTCAATCTGACCGAGGCACGCATCGCGAAGCTGACGCAGATCGATTTCGCCACCCTGCCGCTCAAGGATGCGATCCTCATCAAGCAGGGCAGCGGCGCGCGCAAGCTGGCGGTGTTCGGCGACCCCAACTGCGGCTATTGCAAGAAGCTCGAGCGCGACTTGTTGGCCCTGAAGGACGTGTCGATCTACACCTTCCTCTATCCGATCCTCGGCCCCGACTCGAACGCCAAGTCGCGCGACATCTGGTGTGCGCGCGAACCGGCCAAGGTGTGGCGCAGCTGGATGGTCGACGGCGCCACCCCGCCCAAGGCGATGGGCCCCTGCGACAGCTCGGCGCTCGAGCGCAACATGGCACTGGGCAACCGCGCTCGCGTCAACGGCACGCCGGCGCTGGTGTTCGAAGACGGCAGCCGGGCCCCGGGCGCCCTCTCGACCGAGCAGATGGAGAGCCGGCTCGTCGCTGCCGCCAAGCGGTGAAGCTGCCACGCTGGTAGCCGCAACCGCAGCGCACCGGCAAAGCCGATGCGCGGTGTTGCCTGGGAAGGCGCGAGCGACAATGTGATCACATGCCCAGCTACCGCATCGAGGTCGCCGACCGCCTGAGCCACACTTTCACGTGACGCTGGTGCTGTCCAGGCCCGCGGCCGAGCAGGGCTTGAGCCTGCCGGTGTGGATTCCCGGCAGCTATCTGGTGCGCGAATTCGCGCGGCACCTGTCGCAGTTGCGGGCGTGGCAGGGCACGCGCGAAGTGCCGCTGCGGCAGCTCGACAAGGCGCGCTGGGTCGCGTCGTGCAAGGGCACCGCGGCGCTCAAGGTGAGCTACCGCGTCTATGCCTTCGACACCTCGGTGCGTGCCGCCTTTCTCGACGCGCAACGCGGTTTCTTCAACGGCACCGGCCTGTGCCTGCGCGCCGACGGCCACGAGGCGCAGCCGCACCGCATTCGGATCGCCGCGCTGCCGCGCAGCTGGCAGGTCGCCACCGCGATGCAACCCGTGCGCGGTGCCAGGCACACCTTCGAGGCCGCCGACTACGACGAGCTGGTCGACCATCCGTTCGAGCTGGGTGCGTTCTGGCGCGGGCGCTTCCAGGCCGGCGGCGTGCCGCATGAATTCGTGGTCGCCGGCGCGTATCCCGGCTTCGACGGCGAGCGCCTGCTGGCCGATGCGCAGCGCATCTGCGAGGCGCAGATCGCGTTCTGGCACGGCCGCGGCGGCCGTGCGCGGCCGCCGTTTGCCAACTACTCGTTCCTGCTGAACACCGTCGAAGACGGTCACGGCGGCCTCGAGCACCGGGCCAGCACCGCGCTGCTGGCGCCCCGGCGCAGCCTGCCGCGGCCCGACATGGGCGCGCCGCACGACGCCTATGTCGATTTGCTGGGGCTGATCAGCCACGAGTACTTCCACGCCTGGAACGTCAAGCGGCTCAAGCCCGCCGAGTTCGAGCAGCTGGACTACGCGCGCGAGAACTACACACAGCTGCTGTGGTTCTTCGAGGGCTTCACGTCGTACTACGACGACCTGATGCTGCTGCGCGCCGGGCTGATCGATCCGGCGGCCTACCTGACGCTGCTGGCCAAGACCATCAACAGCGTGCGCGCGACGCCGGGCCGGCAGGTGCACAGCCTGGCGCAGGCGAGCTTCGACGCCTGGACCAAGTTCTACCGCCCCGACGAGAACACGCCCAACATCACGGTGAGCTACTACACCAAGGGTGCGCTGGTGGCGCTGGCGCTCGACCTGAGCCTGCGCGAAGCGGGCAGCTCGCTCGACGCGGTGATGCGCGCGCTGTGGCGCGGCAGCCGCGGCGGGCCGATCACCGAGCAGACAGTCGTGCAGGCCGTCGAGGCTGCCGCCAGCCGTGCGCTGGCGCGCGAACTCCATCAGTGGGTGCATGGCACCGCCGAGCTGCCGCTGCAGCGGCTGCTGGAGGCAGCCGCCGTCGCGGTGCAACCGCGAAGCCACCCCGCTGGCCGCCGGCGTCGGGCTGCGCCTGAGCGAGGGGCCGCTGACCGGCGTGCAGGTCAAGTCGGTGGCCAGCGACAGCGCCGCGGCACGCGCCGGCGTCAGCGCCGGCGACGAGTTGCTCGCCGTCGACGGCTGGCGAGTGCGCCGGCTCGACGAGGCGCTGCAGTGGACCGTGCGCGACCGGCCGTTCGAATTGCTGCTGGCGCGCGAGCGACGGTTGCAGACGCTGAGGCTCGAGCCCGACGTGCGCTCGCCGCTGCGCCAGCAGTGGCGGTTGGCGCTGGACGATGCCGCACCGCGGCCGGCGTTGGCAAGGCGGCGTGCGTGGCTGGGGCGCTGAGCCGGCCGGCGAATTCGCCGCTGCGGCGGCCGCTGGGCATCGCCTTGCTCGTGGTGGTGACGCTGACCCACCTGTGGTTGAGCGACGAGTTGATGGAAGACCGGCTGGGCTTCGGTGCCTCGCGCGATGCGATGCGGCGCATCGAGGTGTCCTACGTGCGCGAGCTCGCGGTGGCGCCGCCGCCCGAGCCCGCAGCCGCCCAAGCCGCGGCCGACGCCGCGACCCCGCCGCGCAGTGGCCAAGGCGCCTGCCGCCTCGGCGCCGGCCAGCGCGCCGTCCGATGGCGATCGTCACCCGGTCGAGCCGCTGCCGCCGCTGCCAAGCGAGCCGCCGGTGATCGACCAGCCGCTGCCGCCGCTGGCCGCCGCTTCATTGCCGGCGCCGCCGGTCGTTGCAGCCAGCGGCCCGGCTGCGGCCGCCAGCGCGGTGGCCGCGGTGACGCCGGCTCCGGCTGCCAGCGCTGCGCCGCCGCCTTCGATTGGCCACCCTCGACCCGATTGACCTACGCGATGACCGGCAACTACCGTGGCGAAGTGCAGGGGTCGGCCACGGTGGAGTGGATCCGCGTCGGCCTGCAATACCAGGTGCACATGGAAGCCATCGTCGGCGCGAGCTTCGCGCCGATTCTGGTGCGTCGCGCCAGCAGCGAAGGCGAGTTGGGCGACAACGGCCTGGCGCCGCGCCGCTTCGAAGGCGAGCAACGCGTGGCGTTTCGCAGCCGCCGCTGGGCGATGAGCTTCGATGCCGAGCGGGTGCACCTGCCCGAGGGCCGCGAGGCCCCGACGATGCCGGGCGTGCAGGACGAGGCGAGCCTGTTCGTGCAGCTGACCTGGTTGTTCACCACGCAGCCGCAGCGCTGCGGGCCGGCCGCAGCATCGAGGTGCCGCTGGCGCTGCCGCGGCGGGTCGAGGTCTGGAGATACGACGTGGTCGGGCAGGAGACGCTGCAGATGCCGTTCGGCGAGGTGAGCACGATGCACGTGAAGCCGCGCCGGCTGGCCAAGTCGAGCACCGAGCTGGTGGCCCAGATGTGGTTCGCGCCGGGCCTGCAATACCTGCCGGTGCGCATCCTGGTCGAGCAGGACGCCGACACCTTCATCGACCTGCAGCTGCAACGCGCGCCGCAGCAAGCGGCCGAGCGCTGAAGCGCGTCGCCGCGGGCCGTGTCGCGCACTGCAAGGTGCAGGATGGCTGTGTTGCAATGCGGGCTCGAACCCGTCACGCGAAGAGACCACCATGAGCGAGCCGCTGATCCTGACCTCCACTCACGGCGAGGGCGCCCGCCGCACCGGCCTGGTCACGCTGAACCGGCCGAAGCAGCTGAATGCGCTGAACGACGCGCTGATGGACGAGCTGGGCGCCGCGCTGCTGGCCTTCGACGCCGACGCCGGCATCGGCTGCATCGTCGATCACCGGCAGCGAGAAGGCCTTCGCCGCCGGCGCCGACATCGCGCGCGATGGCCAAGTACAGCTACATGGACGTGCTACCGCGACGAGTTCATCACGCGCAACTGGGAGACGATCCGCCGCGTGCGCAAGCCGGTGATCGCGGCGGTGGCCGGCTTCGCGCTCGGCGGCGGCTGCGAGCTGGCGATGATGTGCGACTTCATCATCGCCGCCGACAACGCGCAGTTCGGCCAGCCCGAGATCAAGATCGGCATCATCCCCGGCGCCGGCGGCACGCAGCGGCTGCCGCGCGCGGTGGGCAAGAGCAAGGCGATGGACATGGTCCTCACCGCGCCGCATGATGGACGCCGCCGAGGCCGAGCGCGCCGGGCTGGTGTCGCGCGTGGTGCCGGCCGACAAGCTGATGGACGAGGCGCTCGGCGCCGCCGCCGCGATCTGCGCGATGAGCGGCGCCGAGCGTGGCGATGGCCAAGGAGTGCGTCAACCGCGCCTTCGAGGCGCCGCTGTCCGACGGCGTGATGTTCGAGCGGCGCCTGTTCCACTCGCTGTTCGCCACCGACGACCAGAAGGAAGGCATGGACGCCTTCCTCGACAAGCGCAAGCCCGAGCGTTCGAACGCGACGCGCTGACGCGGTTCGCTCAGCTTTCGCGCCGCAGCGCCGGGAACAGGATCACGTCGCGGATGCTCGGCGAGTCGGTGAGCAGCATCACCAGCCGGTCGATGCCGATGCCGCAGCCGCCGGCCGGCGGCATGCCGTACTCGAGCGCGCGGATGAAGTCGGCGTCGTAGTACATCGCCTCCTCGTCGCCGGCCTCCTTGTTGGCGGCCTGCGACTGGAAGCGCGCCGCCTGGTCTTCGGCGTCGTTCAGCTCGGAGAAGCCGTTGGCGATCTCGCGGCCGGTGATGTAGAGCTCGAAGCGCTCGGTGCGTGCGGGTCGGTGTCGGACGCGCGCGCCAGCGGCGACACCTCGACCGGGTGGTCGACGATGAAGGTGGGCTGCCAGAGCTGTGTCTTCGACCGCTGCTTCGAACACGCCGAACTGCAGTTGCGCCAGCTTCCAGTGCGCCGGCGGCTCGTCGCCGTGCGTCTTGAGCTCGGCGCGCAGCGCGCTGCGCGTCGTCGAGCGTGCGGCCGCGCCGATGTCCGGCACGTGGCGCGACCAGCGCGTCGCGGATCGACAGGCGCGCGAACGGCGCTTCGAGGTCCACCGCGCGGCCCTGGTAGCTCAGCTGGCCGGTGCCGGCCGCCTGGCGCGCGGCGTGGCGGAGCACCTGCTCGGTGAAGTCCATCAGGTCGTGGTAGTTCCAGTAGGCCGCGTAGAACTCCATCATCGTGAACTCGGGGTTGTGGCGCACCGAGATGCCTTCGTTGCGGAAGTTGCGGTTGATCTCGAACACACGCTCGAAGCCGCCGACCAGCAGGCGCTTCAGGTACAGCTCGGGCGCGATGCGCAGGAACATCTGCTGGTCGAGCGCGTTGTGGTGCGTGACGAACGGCTTGGCGTTGGCGCCGCCGGGGATCGGGTGCAGCATCGGCGTCTCGACCTCGAGGAAGCCGTGCTCGACCATGAAGTTGCGGATCGACGACACGCCTTGCTGCGCGCCACGAAGCGCGCGCGCGCGTGCTCGTCGGTGATCAGGTCGACGTAGCGCTGGCGGTACTTCTGCTCCTGGTCGGCCATGCCGTGGAACTTGTCGGGCAGCGGCCGCAGGCTCTTGGTCAGCAGGCGCATCGACGTCGCCTTGACCGACAGCTCGCCGGTCTTGGTGCGGAACAGCGTGCCTTCGCAGCCGACGATGTCGCCGAGGTCCCAGTGCTTGAAGGCGGCGTAGGCCTCGTCGCCGACCGCGTCTGCGCGACGCGCAGCTGGATGCGACCGCCGGTCTTGCCGAACGAGCCGTCCTGCAGCGTGCGCGAAGCTGGCCTTGCCCATCACGCGCTTGAGCATCATGCGGCCGGCCACCGACGACCGTGATCGCCTGCGGCTCGAGCTCCTCGTTCGGCACGTCGGCCGTGGCGCTGCTGCAGGTCGGCCGCGTGGTGGCGTGGGCTTGAAGTCGTTGGGGAAGGCCGGCTGCCCAGCGCGCGCAGCTGCGGCGAGCTTCTCGCGGCGCTCGGCGATGAGGGCGTTGTCGTCGGCGATGTCGGTCATGGTGGACTTCGGACTGCGCGGATGTTAACGGTGCGTCGATCGGCCGATCGTCGTTCGAGGCACGTGCCGCCTGCATTCTCGTGGCCGCATCCGGCCGCGCCTGCGAACTCGGCCGCGCCCGATCGTTCGATCCGGTGGCGCCATCAGCCGCGCCGATACCGGTAGCCGATGCATGTTCACGCCCGCCCATCACCGACCGCAAGCTCCGGTTCGCGCTGGTCGGCTGCGGCCGCATCGCGGCCAACCACTTCGAGGCCGTCAAGGCAGCACGCGCAGCGCTGCGAACTGGTCGCCGTGTGCGACGTCGACCCGGCCGCGCTGCAGGCGGCGGTCGAGCGCACCGGCGCGCGCGGGCTACGCCAGCCTGACCGCGCTGCTGGCCGAGCACGCGACGCCGACTGCGTCGTGCTCGACCACGCCCAGCGGCCTGCATCCGGCGCAGGCGATGCGACGTGGCGCGCGCCGGCCGCCACGTGATGACCGAAAAGCCGATGGCCACGCGACTGGAGCGACGGCCTGGCGATGGTGCGCGCCTGCGACGAGGCCGGCGTGCGCCTGTTCGTCGTCAAGCAGAACCGGCGCAACCGCACGCTGCAGCTGCTCAAGCGCGCGGTCGACGAGCGGCGCTTCGGCCGCATCTACATGGTCAGCGTCAACGTGTTCTGGACCCGCCCGCAGGCCTACTACGACAGCGCCGCCTGGCGCGGCACCTGGGAGTTCGACGGCGGCGCCTTCATGAACCAGGCCAGCCACTACGTCGACCTGCTCGACTGGCTGGTCGGCCCGGTCGAAAGCGTGCAGGCCTACACCGGCACGCTGGCGCGCGACATCGAGGTCGAGGACACCGGCGTGATGCAGCGCTGCAAGCTGGCGCAACGGCGCGCTGGGCTCGGTCAACGTCACGATGCTGACCTACCCGAAGAACCTCGAAGGCTCGCATCACCATCCTCGGCGAGACGGGCACGGTGCGCATCGGCGGCGTGGCGGTCAACAAGATCGAGCACTGGGAGTTCGACGACGCCGCACGCCGAGGACGCGCAGGTCGACGAGCGCCAGCTACGCAGACCACGTCGGTCTACGGCTTCGGCCACCCGCTGTACTACGACAACGTGATCAACACGCTGCGCGGCGAGGCCGAGCCCGAGACCGACGGCCGCGAGGGCCTGAAGTCGCTCGAGGTGCTGATCGCGATCTACCTGTCGGCGCGCGACGGCAAGCGCGTCGACCTGCCGCTGGCGTACTGAGCCGGTCGATGGCCACCACCATCCACCCGAGCGCCGATCGTCGACGACGGCGCGCAGCTCGGCGACGGCACGCCGCGTCTGGCACTTCGTGCACGTCTGCGCCGGCGCGCGCATCGGCGCGCGCTGCTCGCTCGGCCAGAACGTCTTCGTCGGCAACGACGTGCGTGATCGGCGACAACGTGCAAGATCCAGAACAACGTGTCGGTCTACGACGCGGTGACGCTGGAGGACGACGTGTTCTGCGGCCCGAGCATGGTGTTCACCAACGTCTACAACCCGCGCTCGGCGGTGCGCGCGCAAGGACGAGTACCGCCGCACGCTGGTGCAGGCGCGGCGCCACGCTGGGCGCCAACTGCACCATCGTCTGCGGCACGACGATCGGCGCGATACGCCTTCGTCGGCGCCGGCGCGGTGGTCAACCGCGACGTGCCCGACTTCGCGCTGATGGTCGGCGTGCCGGCGCGCCAGCATCGGCTGGATGAGCCGGCACGGCGAGCGGCTCGACGCTGCCGCTCAGCGGCGACGGCGAGGCCGCCTGCCCGGCACACCGGCGAGCGCTATCGTGCTGCGACGGCGCTGCACGCTGCAGCGCTGACCGAGCCCGACATGACGACGCCAAGCATCGAGTTCATCGACCTGAAGACCCAGTACGCCGCGCTGCAAGACCGCATCGACGCAGCGCATCCAGCGCGTGCTCGACCACGGCCAGTACATCATGGGCCCCGAGGTCGCGGAGCTCGAAGAGCCAGCTCGCCGCCTACACCGGCGCGCAGCCACTGCATCACGGTGGCCAGCGGCACCGAGGCGCTGCTGATCGCGCTGATGGCGCTCGACCTGCAAGCCCGGCGACGAGGTCATCACCACGCCGTTCACCTTCGCCGCCACCGCCGAGATGATCGTGCTGCTCGGCGCGCAAGCCGGTGTTCGTCGACATCGAGCCCGACACCTGCAACATCGACGCCGGCGCTGATCGAAGCGAAGATCACGCCGCGCACACGCGCGATCATGCCGGTCAGCCTGTACGGCCAGGTGGCCGACATGGACGAGATCAACGCCATCGCCGCGCGCCACGGCCTGGCCGGTGATCGAGGACGCGGCGCAGAGCTTCGGCGCCACCTACCAGGGCCGCAAGAGCTGCAACCTGTCGCACCTTCGGCTGCACCAGCTTCTTCCCGAGCAAGCCGCTGGGCTGCTACGGCGACGGCGGCGCGCATCTTCACCAACGACGACGCGCTGGCCCAGGCCTGCCGCGAGATCCGCGTGCACGGCCAGAGCGCGCGCTACACCCACACGCGCATCGGCGTCGGCGGGCGCATGGACACGCTGCAGTGCGCGGTCGTGCTGGCCAAGCTGGAGCGCTTCGACTGGGAGCTCGCAGCGCCGGCGCGAGATCGGCGCGCGCTACCACGCAGCTGCTGGCCGGCGCCGGGCGTCGAGCTGCTGCCGGTGCGCGCCCGACCGCGACTGCGTGTGGGCGCAGTACACGGTGTTCGTCGACGACCGCGCGCGCGTGCAGGCCGCGCTGCAGGCGCAGGGCATTCCGACCGCCGTGCACTACCCGATGCCGCTGCACCACCAGCCGGCCTACGCCGCGTTCTGCAGCGCCGACGGCCTGCCCGCACAGCGTCGCCGCCGCGCAGCGGGTGATGAGCCTGCCGATGAGCGCCGACCTCAGCTCGGACCAACAGGACCGCGTGACCGCGCAACTGCGCGCGCTGCTGGCGCAACCTGCGGTCGCCTGACCCGATGAATTGCTTGCTCGAGGACTGCCGATGATCCGGGGCAAGACCATCTTCATCACGGGGGGTGCCGGGTTCATCGCCAGTACGCTGATTGCCCGGCTAGCGGAGCACAACCGCATCGTCGTGTATGACAACTACACGCGCAATACCCTCAGGGACACGCCCTACGACCGCCATCCGAACGTCACTCAGGTCGAAGGCGACGTGCTCGATTTCGAACGCCTGAAGGCGAGCATGCGAGGTGCACAGATCGTGGTGCATGCGGCGGCCATCGCCGGCATCGAGAGCACTGTGCGCAATCCCGTGACCACGATGCGCGTCAACATGATCGGCACCGCCAACGCGCTGGAGGCGGCGCAGCAGGTGGGCGGCGTCGAGCGCTTCCTCGAGTTTTCGACCTCCGAGGTTTTCGGCTCGCAGGCCTTCAAGGTCGGCGAGGGTGCGCAGACCGTCACCGGCGCGGTCGGCGAGGCGCGCTGGACCTATGCGGTCAGTAAGCTGGCGGGCGAGCACCTGGCGCACGCATACTTCAAACAGCACGGCCTGCCGGCAGTGACCGTGCGGCCGTTCAACGTCTATGGCCCGGGCCAGACCGGCGAGGGCGCTCTGTCGATCTTCGTGCGCAAGGCGCTGAAGAACGAGGACCTGCTGATCTTCGGCGACGGCACGCAGATCCGCGCCTGGTGCTTCGTCGACGACATGGTCGAGGGCGTGCTGTGCGCGCTCGAGCACCCTGCCGCGATCGGCGAGTCGTTCAACATCGGCAATGCGCGCGCGGTGGTCACCGTCTACGGCTTGGCCGAGGCGGTCTGCCGCGTGGTCGGCTCGAGCAGCCGGATCTTGTTCCGCCCGGCGCTGTCGGCCGACATCGAACTGCGCATCCCGAACGTCGACAAGGCGCGTCGAGCGCATCGGCTTCGCCGCCGCAGATCGACCTCGACGAGGGCCTACGGCGCACGGCGCAGTGGATCGCTGCGAACGAGCACTTGCTGCCGGCGCTGGCACCGATCTTCAAGACCTGATGCCGATGCTGCGGTTGTCGTTGCCCCACGTCAACGAGGCCGCGATCGCCGCGGTCGGCGAGGTGCTGCGCAGCGGACAACTGGTGCACGGCGTGCAGGGTCATGCGTTCGAGGCCGAATTGCAGGCCTGGCTGGGCTGCCGGCACGCGGTGCTGGTGTCCTCGGGCACCGCGGCGCTGCACTTGGCCCTGCTGGCGCTGGACATCGGCCGCGGCGATGCGGTGCTGGTGCCGGACTTCACCTTCCCGGCCACCGCGAACGTGGTCGCGCTGACGGGGGCGCGGCCGGTGCTGGTCGACGTCGATGCGCGCAGCTACTGCGCGACGCCGGCGGCGCTCGAGGCCGCCATCGCGACCTGGCGCGGCCCCGAGAAGCTGCGGGCCGTGATGCCGGTGCACGAGTTCGGCCATCCGGTGGACATGGCCTCGGTGCGAACGCTCGCGCAAGCGCATGGCCTGCACGTGGTCGAGGACGCCGCCTGCGCGATCGGCGCGAGCGACGCCGATGCGAAGGTGGGCACCCGTGGCGACATCGGCTGCTTCTCGCTGCATCCGCGCAAGACGCTGACAACCGGCGAAGGCGGGATCTTGACGACCGGCGACGACGCGCTGGCGCAACGGCTGCGCCGGCTGCGCAGCCACGGCATGGAGCGCGGCCCGGCGGGTGTCACGTTCCACGAAGCTGGCTTCAACTACCGGCTGACCGACTTCCAATCGGCGCTCGGCCGCGCGCAGCTGCCGCAGCTCGCCGGCTGGATCGCGACGCGCCGTGCGCTCGCGCAGTCCTATCGCAGCGCGCTTGCGCCACTCGAACGCGCCGGCCGCCTCGTGTTGCCGGCCGACCACCCCGGCCACAGCTGGCAGACCTTCATGGTCGTGCTTGCCGACGGCATCGATCGCGCCACGGTGATCGGTGCGCTCGCCGACCAGGGCATCGAGACCAACCTCGGCGCGCAATGCGTCTCGGCGCAGCCGTCGTTCGCGGCGTACCGGCCGGACGACGGTTCGCCGAACGCGCAGCGCCTGTGCCGCCAGGGTCTCGCGCTGCCGTTCTGCGAGCAATACGGCGCAGCCGAAGTCGCACGCGTGGCCGGCGCGCTCGGATCGGTGCTGGAGGCCAGTCATGCTTGACGACTTTCTCGCGACCATCGAGCCGCGCATCGAGGCGCTGATGCAGGAGGTACTGGGCGCGCGCATCGACAACGAGCGCAACCGAGGCCTGCGCCGCGAGATAACGTTGCGCTTCCTGTCGCAGCTGCTCGCCGACGACGAGCGCGCGCGCCTGTACGGCCTGCCGGCGAGCTGCCGGGTGCGCGAGAACACCAAGCTGCTGATGCCCGACAAGCTCGTCTGCGGCGAGCACGTCTGGATCGGCGAAAACGCCTACATCGATGCCTCCGGCGGCCTGACCATCGGCGACCACGCCACGATCGGCGTGGGCGTCTACATCTGGACGCACACCAGCATCCTGGCCAACCTGCTGCGCGAAAACCGTCCCGGCGGTGCGCAGGTGATCCGCCGGCCGACCGTGATCGGCGCGGGCTGCTACATCGTCGGCCACGCGGTGATCAACCCCGGCGTGTCGCTCGGCGACGGCGCGGTGGTGCTGCCGATGTCGGTGGTGACGCGCGACGTCGCACCGGGCGCCGTTGTGGCCGGCGCGCCGGCAGAGCCGGTGGCGCAGGTCGACCAGGCGTTCATCGCCGAGCTGCAGGCCGAACTGCGAGCGCAGCGCGGCGCGTCCATCCCATGAGGCTCAACGCATTGGCGAGCCGGAGGTGCGCGCCGTGATCGCCGTCCACGGCATGGTCGACGGCTTCTTCCACGCCGAGGAGGCGTGTTACTCGGGGCGCTTCCTGCACGCGCCCGCCCGGACTGACGCGACCGCTCCATGAGGGTCTTCATCGGGCCGCTCGAGGTGGCGGGGCTCGGTGCGGGGTGGGTCGAAGGCCTGCGTGCGGCCGGCCTGCAGGCCGACCTGGTGTGTGCCTACCGCCACCCGTTTGCATACAGCGATGCCGCGCCGCCGGGCATGGCCGCGCGGGCCTGGGCACGCCTGGGCAGCTGGCGCGTCGCGCTGCCGCGCCGGCGACTGCTCGCCAAGGCGTGTGCGTTCGCCGGGCAACAGGTCCTCGGCTGGTGGGTGCTGGCCTGGGCGATGCGGCGCTACGACGCCTTCATCTTCCTGTACGGCGAGACGATCACCAACACCCGCGCCGAGCTGGCGCTGTTGCGCGCTGCCGGCAAGCGGGTGGTGGTCGTCTTCGTCGGCTCGGACGCCCGGCCGCCGTACATCGATGGCGGCTTGTTTCCGTCCGACCGGCCGTTCGACGCCGAGGCGGCCAGGCGCGCGACGCGCCGCCAGCGCCTCAAGGTGGCGCGGCTCGAGCGCGGCGCCAGCGTGTGCATCAACGCGCCGGCGACGGCGCATTTCCTGCGGCGGCGCTTCGTCAACTGGTTCGCGCTCGGCATCCCGCGCCACGTGCCGCAGGTCGCGTCGCAGCCGACGCGGCGCACGGTGCTGCGGCTGCTGCACAGTCCGTCGCATCCCGCGCTGAAGGGCACCGCGCAGATCCGCGCGATGGTCGAGCGGCTGCGCGCTCGCGGGCTGGCGGTCGAACTGATGACGATCGAAGGGCGGCCGAATGCCGAGGTCCTGCAGGCGATGCGCGATTGCGACGTGGTGCTCGACCAGCTGTACAGCGATACGCCGATGGCCGGCTTCGCGACCGAAGGCGCAAGCCTGGGTTGCGCCGTGCTGGTGGGCGGCTACCGCGCGCCGCACGTGGAGCGAGACCTCGCCGGGTTGCCGCGGCCGCCGACCCGCTATGTGAGGCCCGAACAGTTCGAGCTGGCGCTCGAGCAGCTGGTGTGCGATCGTGCCGCGCGCGACGCGCTGGGCAACGCGGCACGCTCCTTCGTCGCCGAGCAGTGGCCGCACGCGGCGGTCGGTCAGCGCTTGGCCAGAGTGCTGCGCGGCGACGTGCCCGAGGCCTGGTGGTGCGATCCGCTGCAAGTCGACCACCTGCACGGCTGTGGCCTCAGCGAGGCGACTGCGCGGGCCCATGTGCGTGCGCTGCTCGAGCGCTGCGGCGAAGGGGCACTGCAACTTGACGACAAGCCGGCGTTGCGCCAGGCCTTCGTCGACTTTGCGCGCGGCGTGGCGGAGCCGGCATGATCCGCGCGCTGTGGCGCGACGGCGTTGTCTACGCGGCAGGCACGATCCTGTCGCGCGGCATCGCGCTGCTGCTGCTGCCGCTGCTGACGCGCGTGCTGTCGCCGTCCGAATACGGCGCCCTCGACATGATCGTCACCTGCGGCGTGCTGATCAACCTGATCGTGCCGTTGGAGACCTCGCAGGCCCTGGCGCGCTTCTGGAACGAACGCGGCGAAGGCGAGCCGCGCCGTCGCCTGGCGGGCACCGCATGGACGTTCACGCTGGTCGGGCACGCGGCCTTCGCCATCGCCTGCGTGCTGCTCGCCGATCCGATCGCGCAGGCGCTGCTCGGCGACGTGCAGTTCGCACCGGCGGTGCGCGCGGGCGCCTGTGCGATCGCGATGAACGGCGTGTACTACCTGCTGCAGAACCAGTTCCGCTGGGCGCTGCGACCGCGCGCCTACGCGGTGGCCAGCGTGGGTTATGGGCTGGCCAACCTGCTGCTGGTCGCCGTGTTCGCGTGGGGCCTGGATGCCGGCCTGCCGGGTGTGCTGTGGGCCCAGGCGGCGGCTGCCGCGGGAGCTGCTGCGCTGAGCCTGGCCGCGCTGCGCGGCAGCTTCGCCTTCGGCATCGTCTATGCCGAGCTGGGCTCGATGCTGCGCTTCTCGCTGCCGCTGGTGCCGGCCGGCCTGGCCATCTTCGCGACCTTCTACCTCAACCGGCTGATGCTGAATTCGCTGGCCACGCTGCAGGATGTGGGGCTGTTCGGCGTCGCCAGCCGGCTGGCGAGCCTGGTGACGCTGGTGCTGGTCGGCGTGCAGAGTGCGCTGACGCCGCTGGTCTACGCGCACCACCACGAGCCGCAGACGCCGGCGCGGCTGGCGCGGCTGCTCGAGGGCTTCAGCGGTGTCGCACTGGCCGCCTGCCTGTTGCTCGGCCTGTTCGCAAGCGAGCTGATCACGCTGCTGGCCACACCTGACTACGCCGCCGCAGCGCCGCTGCTGGGCTGGCTGGCGGTGGCGGCGTTGCTGGCGCAGATGTACATCTTCGCGCCGGGCATCGCGATCGCGAAGAAGACAGGCTGGCAGCTCGCAGTCACCGTGGCCAGTGCGGCGGCCAGCGTCGGACTGAACGCGCTGTTGATCCCGCCTTGGGGCGTCTGGGGCGCGGCGCTCGCCACGCTGGCCGCCGGCGCGGTGTTCTTCGGCGCCTGGCTGGCGCTGAGCCAGCGGCTCTACCGGCTGCCGCTGCGTGGCGCTGCGCTGCTGGCGGCGGCGGGGCTGTTCGTCCCGCTCGCGCTGGCCGGTCCGGGGCTCGATGCCGCCGTCGGCGCCGGCGCGCTGCGCTGGCTGGCCAAGGCGGGCGTCCTGCTCGCCTACCTGGCCGCGCTGACCGCGCTGGGCCTGCTGCAACCGTGGCGATGGCGTCGCGGCTTGGCCGCCGCAGGCTGAAAGCCATGTGCGGCATCGTGGTTGCCTACACGCCCGGCCGGCCCACCGCGGCCGCGACGCTGGCCGCGATGGCACGCGTGATGCGCCACCGCGGGCCGGACGATGAAGGCTATCTGTGCGTCGACGCAGCCGGTGCCGCGCCGCTGGCGGGCGCCGACACGCCCGATGCGGTTGCCCAGACCGCCACGCCCTGGCAGCCGCAAGGCCACCTCGACGAACAGCTGTCGCGCGAGTCGGCGCTCTGGCTCGGCCACCGCCGGCTGGCGATCGTCGACCTGTCGCCGCTCGGTCACCAGCCGATGCGCCGTGGCCGGCTGTGGGTGGTCTTCAACGGCGAGATCTACAACCACCTCGAGTTGCGCGCCGAACTCGAGGCGCTCGGTCATCGTTTCGTCTCGCACAGCGACACCGAGGTGTTGCTCGCGGTGTTCGAGCAATGGGGCACCGATGGTTTCGTGAGATGCAATGGCATGTGGGCGCTGGTCATCTTCGATGAAGCGCAGCGCCGGCTCGTGGTCGCGCGCGACCGCTTCGGCGTGAAGCCGCTGTACGTCTGGCGTGATGCCGAGGGCGCTCTGCTGATGGCCTCGGAGATCAAGGCACTGCTGCTGCATCCGCTGGTGCGCGCCGCGCCCGACCTGGCCGGTTGCACGGAGTTCTTGCGCCGTGGCCCGCAGGCATGGCGGGCGGCCACCGAGTTCGAGGGCATCACGCGCTTTCCGGCCGCGCACTGGGCCGAGCTGTCATTGGATGATCCGCGACGCTTCGAGCCGCATCCGTTCTGGCGCTGGCCCGAGGCCGCGCCGGATGCCGAATCGCAGGCCTTCGATGCGGCCACCGCGGCGCGCCTGCAGCAGCGCTACGCCGAACTGCTCGACGATGCGGTGCGGCTGCGAATGCGCGCCGACGTGCGCCTGGGCACCGCGTTGTCGGGTGGGCTCGACAGCTCGAGCATCGCGCTGCTCGTCAATGCTGAGCTGCGACGGCGTGGTGCCAACGAGAAGCAGGAGGTCTTCTCCAGCGTCTACAGCGACCCAACGCTGCGCGGTGTCGACGAGCGCGCCTTCATCGAGCGCGTCGCGACGCAGCTCGACGTGCGCAGCAATCGCATCGAGCCGCGAGCGGCCGATGTGCCGGTGGCTCACGAGCGCATGGTTTGGGCGCTCGACACGCCGCCGGCGAACACGCTGATGTCGAGCTGGCACACTTTCCGCCTGGTCGCCCAGCGCGGCGTCGTCGTGACGCTCGACGGGCAAGGCGCCGACGAGCAACTCGCGGGCTATGCGCGTTATTCCCGCAACCTGTTGGTTCATCAGCCGGTTGGCGCCGCGTTGCGAGATGCGCGCGCACTGGTCGCCGGCATGCAAGGCCTCGGCACGCACGTCGCAATCGGCCTGGCTGGCCAGGCGCTGCGCCAGCTCGCCGGTGCCGGTGCGCTGCGCACGCTGGTGCGCCGGCTCGGCATGGGTTCGGACCCATCGCTGACGCTGGCGCAGGCGCTGCAGGCCGACTTTCTCGGCAACCTGCACAACCTGCTGCTGTACGCCGACAAGACCGCGATGGCGTGGTCGGTCGAGTCGCGCATGCCGTTCATGGATTGGCGGTTGGTCGAGTTCCTCTGCGGCGTCGCGCCGGCCTACAAGATCCACGCCGGCTGGACCAAGTGGCTCGGCCGCGCCGCGCTCGCCGACCTTCTGCCGTCCGAGGTGGTCTGGCGGCGCGACAAGATGGGCTGGCCGATCCCGGAAGTCCAATGGTTCGGTGGCCCGCTCAAGCTCTGGCTGCGTGACCAGCTGCGCGGCAGCCCGTTCGCGATGGAGCTGGCGCTGCGAGCCGGTGTGAATGCCGTCCGCGCGCCGCCGGCGCAGCAGCTGCGTCTGCTCAATCTCGCGGTGTGGCACCGGCTGTACTTCGAGGAGTCCGGGCGGCCCGGGCGCGTGCTCGGTCACGCGATGCTGCGGGAGCATGCGCGATGAGCGGCCGATGCGTCGTGCATGTCACCACCGTGCACCCACGCGACGACATCCGCATCTTTCGCAAGGAGTGTGTCTCGCTGGCACGTGCCGGATACGAGGTGGTGCAGATGGTCGGCGACGGGCAGGGCGATGCCGTGGTCGACGGTGTGCGCATCGTCGATCTCGGCGCGCCACCCGCCGGTCGCCTGGCACGCATGCGCGAGCAGCCCAGCCTCGCGAACGCACGCCTGCAGCGGCTGCAACCCGCGCTGCTGCACTTGCACGACCCGGAGCTGTTGGCAATGGGTGCGGCCTGGGCGCGCCGGGGCGTGCCGGTGATCTACGACGCCCACGAAGACGTGCCGCGCCAGATCCTCACCAAGCAGTGGATTCCCGCGGCGCTGCGCCCGCTGGTGGCGTCGGCCTTCGAGCGCTACGAGAACTCTCGCGTGCGCGGCCTCGCCGCGGTGGCGGCGGCGACGCCGCACATTGCGCGGCGCTTCGCGGCCGTGGCGCGACGCAGCGTGAACGTCAGCAACTTTCCGCTCGCAGATGAACTCGTGCCGCCGGCTCAGCCGGGTCCGCGCGAGCGTGCGGTGTGCTACGTCGGCGGGATCATGCGCTCGCGCGGCGCGCTGCAGATGGTGCGCGCCATGGCGTTGCTGCCCGACGTGCGCCTGTTGCTCGCCGGGCGGTTCGAGGACGCGGCACTCGAAGCCGAACTGCGCGCCGAGCCCGGCTGGGCGCAGGTGGACTGCTTCGGGTACGTCGGCCGCACCGAGGTCGGTGCGCTGATGTCGCGATCGCGCGCCGGCCTCGTCACGCTGTTGCCGATGCCCAGCTACAAGGATTCGCTGCCGATCAAGATGTTCGAGTACATGTCGGCCGAGTTGCCGGTGATTGCGTCGGACTTTGCGCTCTGGCGCGAAATCGTCGAAGGGCGGCAGTGCGGCCGCTGCGTCGATCCCACCAACCCGAGCGCGATTGCCGCGGCGATCCGCGCACTGGTGAATGCGCCCGAGCATGCTGGCGAACTGGGTCGCGCCGGACGCGCGGCCGTGCTCTCGACCTACAACTGGCCGCGAGCCGAGCGCGAGTTGCTGGCGCTGTACCGCGAGTTGCTGCCGTGAACATGCTGCTCATCAACCACTATGCCGGCTCGCCCCGGCATGGGCATGGAGTACCGGCCCTACTACCTGGCGCGCGAATGGGTGCGCGCGGGCCATCGGGTGCAGATCGTCGCCGCGAGCTTCTCGCATGTGCGCGCGCTGCAGCCCGATCGCAGGCGATGAGACGATCGACGGCATCGCCTACCGCTGGCTCACCGACACCCGCCTATCGCGGCAACGGCAGCGGGCGGGTGCTGCAACATCGCCGCGTTTCTGCGCGCAGTTGGAGTGGCAAGCGGCGCGATTGGGCACGTCGACTTCACACCCGATGCGGTGATCGCCTCCAGCACCTACCCGATGGACATCTGGCTGGCGCGGCGCATCGCGCCGCCAGGCCGGCGCCAGGCTGGTGTACGAGGTGCACGACCTGTGGCCGCTGTCGCCGATCGAACTGGGCGGCATGTCGCCGCGGCCACCCGTTCATCCGCCTGTGCCAGAAAGCCGAGAACGACGCCTACCGCGACGCCGACCGCGTGGTCTCGATGCTGCCCAAGGTGCACGACCACATGGCCGCGCACGGGCTCGATCTGGCGCGAGCTGACGATCGTGCCCAACGGCGTGTCGCCGGACGATTGGGAGCAGGCGTGCGAGCCGCCGCGCGGCGGATGTGGTGCGGGCGATCGATCGGCTGCGCGCGGCAGGCTGCGCGGTGGTCGGCTATGCCGGCTCGATGGGCGTGCCCAACGCGCTCGACACGCTGCTCGACGCGGCCAAGCTCGTGAAGGATGCCGCGCTCGGCGTCGTGCTGGTCGGCGACGGCCACGAACGCCCGCGCCTGGCGCAGCGCATCACGCAGGAGACAATCACCAATGTGACGCTGCTGCCGCCGATACCGAAGGCCCAGATCCCGTCGTTCCTCGGCGCGATCGACATCGCCTACATCGGCTGGCGGCGTGTCGCCGATCTACCGCTTCGGCATCGCGCCGAACAAGCTGATGGACTACATGATGGCCGGTCGTGCGGTGCTGCATTCGGTGGCGGCGGGCAACGATCCGGTGGCCGAGAGCGGCTGCGGTCTGACGGTGGCGCCCGAGTCGGCCGAGGCGGTGGCGCAGGGCCTGCGCCGGCTGGCGGCGCTGAGCGCCGCCGAGCGCCGCACGATGGGCCAGCGCGGCCGCGAGTTCGTGCTGGCGAACCACAGCTATCCGGTGCTGGCGCGGCGCTTCCTGGAAGCGATGTGCAAATGAATCCGCAGCCCCCGGCGGACGAGGCGCAAGCGGTCGAGCAGCGTTACGCGCGGCGTGCCGTGGGCGACCGCTACAGCATCCTCAACCCCGATGTCTGGCACACGGTGCAGGAGCGCCAGCGCGCGATGCTGCGCCTGTTCGTGCGGCTGGGCTGGACCGATCTGTCTGCGCGTCGCGTGCTCGAGGTGGGCTGCGGCAACGGCGGCAACCTGCTCGAGCTGCTGCGCCTGGGCTTCGCGCCGCGCAACCTGGTGGGCATCGAGCTGCTGCCGGACCGTTTTGCCCATGCGATGCAGACGCTGCCCTCGGGCGTGACGCTGATGCAGGGCGATGCCTCGCTGGTCAAGCTGCCCGACGAGAGCGAAGACATCGTGCTGCAGTCGACCGTGTTCTCGTCGCTGCTCGATGCGCCGTTCCAGTGGCGGCTGGCGCAGACCATGTGGCGCTGGGTGCGGCCCGGCGGCGGCGTGCTGTGGTACGACTTCACCGTCGACAACCCGCGCAACCCCGACGTGCGCGGCGTGCCGGTGGCGCGCATTCGCGAGCTGTTTCCGCACGGGCGCCTGAGCTACCGCCGCGTCACGCTCGCGCCGCCGCTGGCGCGCGCGGCGTGCCGCTTGCATCCGGCGCTGTACCCGGTGTTCAACGCGCTGCCGCTGCTGCGCACCCATGTGCTGGCGTGGATCGAGAAGCCTGACGGCATGAGCGAGCCCTTTCTGCCCTTTGCGCTGCCCGACATCGGCGAAGAAGAGATCGCCGAGGTGGTCGACACGCTGCGCTCGGGCTGGATCACCACCGGACCCAAGGCCAAGCGGTTCGAGGCCGAGTTCGCGGCCTTCCTCGGCGACGCCGTCGCTGCATTGCATCGCCGTCAACTCGGCCACCGCCGGCCTGCACCTCGCGCTCGAGGCGCTGGGCATCGGCCCGGGCGACGAGGTGATCACGACCACGCACACCTTCACCGCCACCGCCGAGGTGGTGCGCTACCTGGGCGCCGACGTGCAGCTGGTCGACATCGATCCGGCCACGCTGAACATCGATCCGAGCCTGGTCGAGGCGGCGATCACGCCGACGCACCAAGGCCATCATGCCGGTGCACTACGGCGGCCTGGCGGCCGACATGCCGGCGATCCTCGACATCGCGCGGCGCCACGGCCTGAAGGTGGTGGAAGACGCCGCGCACGCGCTGCCCACCACCCGCGGCGGCCGCCTGGTCGGCACGCTGGACAGCGACGCCGCGGTGTTCAGCTTCTATGCCAACAAGACCATCACCACCGGCGAGGGCGGCATGCTGGTCACGCGCGACGCGGCGCTGGCCCGGCGCGCGCAGGTGATGCGCCTGCACGGCATGAGCCGCGACGCGTTCGACCGCTTCACCGCAACGGTGCCGAGCTGGTACTACGAGATCGTGGCGCCGGGCTTCAAGTACAACCTGACCGACATCGCCGCCGCGATCGGCCTGCATCAGCTCGAAGAAGGCGCACCGCTTCGCGCAGCGCCGCAGCGGCCATCGCCGAGCGCTTCAACGCAGGCGTTCGCTCGGCTGCCCGTGCTGACGCCGCCCGAGGCCGCCGGCCGGCGAACTGCACGCCTGGCATCTGTACGCGCTGCGCCTGGCCGACGCCGCCGCGATCACGCGCGACCGCCTGATCGAGCGCCTGTTCGAGCGCGGCATCGGCTGCAGCGTGCACTACATCCCGCTGCACCTGCAGCCGTATTGGCGCGATCGCTACCACTTGACGCCGCAGATGTTTCCGCACAGCCAGCGGGCCTACGAGCGCCAGGTGAGCCTGCCGATCTACACGCGCATGACCGATGCCGATGTCGAGCGCGTCATTCGAGCGGTCGAGGCAGACGGTGGGGTCGCCACTGATGGCCAAGCGGCTGTTCGACGTCATCGTCGCCGCGCTTGGCGCTGGCCGTTGCTGGCGCCGCTGCTGCTGGCGGCTGCCTGCTGGGTGCGATGGGACTCCGGCGGGCCCGCGGTGTTTCGCCAGGAGCGGGTGGGCCGCCACGGCAAGATCTTTCGCATCCACAAGCTGCGCACGATGCGGGTCGATGCAGCGGCACAGGGGCCGGCCGTGACCACGCTGGCCGATGCGCGCATCACACGCGCCGGCCGCTGGCTGCGCCACTATCGCATCGACGAGCTGCCGCAGCTGATCGACGTGATCGCCGGCCACATGAGCCTGGTCGGGCCGCGGCCCGAAGTGCCGCGCTACGTGGCGCTGTACCCGGCCGCGCTGCGCGAGCAGGTGCTGTCGGTGCGGCCCGGCATCACCGACCCCGCCTCGCTGGAGTTCGTCGACGAGGCGGCCGCGCTCACCTCGCAGGCCGACCCCGAGCGCACTACGTCGAAGACATCCTGCCGCGCAAGCTGCGGCGCCAGGCCGAGTACGCGCAGAGCGCGAGCCTGGCCTCGGACCTGGCGGTGCTGGCGCGCACGCTGCGCATGCTGTTGGCCAGGCCGCGGGCCACGCCATGAGCGCACGCCGACCAAGCGTGCGGTGCCAGAGCGCAGGCGCAGCCAGCACGGCCCGACCGTGTGGCACCGACTTCGACCGTTTCATGGCCACCATTCGGCCGCACCGCGAACCGCTGGCCTTGCTGGTCGATGCCGTGCTGGTGGCCGTGGCGTGGAACGCGACCTATCTGTTCCGCCTCGGGTTCGAGCGCTGGATCCATGCGCGACCGGACTACGACCCCTGGGTGCTGCTGGGTGTCGTGGCGGCATATGTCGCGGTCTTCTGGCTGTTCAAGGTGCCCAAGGGCATGTGGCGCTTCTCGGGCTTCGGCGAGGTCTGGCGCCTGGTCGGGGCCTGTGCCGCCGCCGGCATCGTGTGTGCCGCCGTGGTTCTGGTGGCGCGGCTGCACGGCGTGCCGCGCGCGGTGCTGGCGCTGCACCCGGTGGTCACGCTGATGGCGCTGGCGCTGGTGCGCATGGGTTACCGCATGCTGTACGAGCACTCGCGCCTGCGCATCACCGGCAGCGATGCCGAGGTGCGTCGCGCGCTGGTGCTCGGTGCCGGCGAGGCGGCGCGCCTGCTGGTGGCCGGCATCCATCGCCAGGGCTGGATCGTGCTCGGCCTGCTCGACGACGACCCGCTCAAGCAAGGCGCGCGCATCGCCGGCATGCCGGTGCTGGGCCCGTTGAGCATGCTGCGCGACAAGGCGGCGCTCGGTGCGGCCACGCACCTGATCGTGGCCATGCCCTCGGTGCACGGCGCGCGGCGCCGCGCGGTGCTCGAGCTGGCGGCCGGCGCGGGGCTGCCCGTGGTGACGGTGCCCTCGGCTGACGAACTGCGCGACGGCAATCAACGCGTCGACGCGCTGCGCGAGATCGAGCCCGAAGACCTGCTCGGCCGCGAGCCGGTGCAGCTCGACGAGGCCGGCATCGCCGCCACGCTGCGCGGCAAGACGGTCCTGATCACCGGAGCGGGCGGCAGCATCGGCAGCGAGTTGTGCCGCCAGGTGGCCCACTACCAGCCGGCCAAGCTGGTGCTGTACGAGTTGAGCGAGTTCAATCTGTACTCGATCGAACAGGAGCTGGGCGAACGATTTCCAGCGCTGCCGCTGGAGCGCTTGATCGGCGACGTGAAGGATCTGGCGCACCTGCGGCACACGATGGCGCGCACGCGAGCGCAGGTGGTGTTCCACGCCGCGGCGTTCAAGCACGTGCCGCTGATGGAAGAGGGCAATGCGCTGGCCGCACTGCGCAACAACACGCTGGGCACCCGTCACGCGGCGCTGGCAGCAGCCGAGGCCGGCGCCGAGCGCTTCGTGTTGATCAGCACCGACAAGGCCGTCAATCCGACCAACGTGATGGGTGCCACCAAGCGCGCCGCCGAGATGGTGGTGTCGGCGCTGGCGAGCGAACATCCCGCGACGCGCTTCATGGCGGTGCGATTCGGCAACGTGCTGGGTTCCAGCGGCAGCGTGATCCCCAAGTTCAAGGAGCAGATCGCGCGCGGCGGCCCGGTGACGGTGACGCACCCGGAGATCATTCGCTACTTCATGACCATCCCCGAGGCGGCGCGCCTGGTGCTGCAGGCCGCGGCGCTTGGAGAAAGCGGACAGGTGCTCGTGCTGGAGATGGGCGAGCCGGTGCGCATCGTCGATCTGGCCCGACAATTGATCCGCCTGGCCGGGCGCTCGGCCGACGACGTGGCCATCGAATTCAGCGGCCTGCGTGCCGGCGAGAAACTCTATGAAGAGCTGCTGGCCGACTCCGATACCACGGTGGCCACTCGCGTGCCGCAGCTGCGGGTGGCCAACCTGACGCAAGAGCGTGCATCGCTCGATGAACTGCTCGAGCTGGCGGGCGCGTCAGCCCTGCAGGTCGACGATGCCGCCGTGCGCGCGGCGCTCGAGCGGGCGCTGCCGGAATATCGAAGCTCCGATCGAAAGACTTGATACCGATGAAGCCCAACAACGACAGCGGCGCCTTGATCGACATCATCGCGGGCGCGCGCCCCAACTTCATGAAGATCGCGCCGATCATCCGCGCGATCGAGGCGCGGCAGCGTGCCGGCAGCGGCTTGCGCTGGCGGCTCGTGCACACCGGCCAGCACTACGACGCGCGCATGTCGGCCGACTTCTTCGACCAGCTGAACATCCCCAAGCCCGACGTCAACCTCGAGGTCGGCTCGGGCACGCAGGCCGAGCAGACCGCGGCGATCATGGTGCGCTACGAACAACTGCTGCTCAAGGCACCGAGCAGCCTGTGCCTGGTGGTGGGCGACGTCACCTCGACGATGGCCTGCGCGATCGTGGCGCAGAAGCTGTGCATCCCGGTGGCGCACGTGGAGGCCGGCATCCGCTCGGGCGACTGGACGATGCCCGAAGAGATCAACCGCATGGTCACCGACGCGATCACCAACTACTTCTTCACCACCAGCGAGATGGCCAACCAGAACCTGCGCCGCGCGGGCGTGGGCGACGAGCGCATCTTCTTCGTCGGCAACACGATGATCGACACCTTGCTGGCGAACATGGGCCGCTTGACACCGCCGCCGTTCTGGAGCGAGGCCGGGCTGCAGGCGGGCCAGTACTTCGTGATGACGATGCACCGGCCGGCCAATGTGGATACCGCGTTGGGCTTTGCGGCGGTGCTTCAGGCCATCGCCGACGGTGCGCGCGGCATGACGGTGGTCTTTCCGGTTCACCCGCGCACGGCCAAGACACTGGCGGCGCTCGGCGACTTGCCCAAGAACCTGCTGTTCGTCGACCCGCAGCCGTACCTGGAGTTCAATTACCTCGTGAAACACGCGAAGGCGGTGATCACCGACTCCGGTGGCGTGACCGAAGAGACCACGGTGATGGGCATTCCGTGCATCACGATGCGCGACACCACCGAGCGGCCCGAGACGGTGACGGTGGGGACCAACGAGCTGATCGGCACCGATCCTGCCAAGTTGAAGCCGGCGCTCGATCGGCTGTTCGAGGGTCGGTGGAAGACCGGTAGCGTGCCGCCGCTGTGGGATGGGCTGACCGGAGGGCGCATCGTCGAGCGGCTCGAAGCGCTGTTCGGCACGCAGTCAACGGCGTAGGGCCTAACAGGCCCTAGTCAGACAGGCCGTGCGCCGTCGTTCCAGGGCCTGAACCACTCGACGAAGCGGCGCAGTCCCTCGGCCAGAGGGGTCGAAGGCTCGAAGCCGACGCGCTCGCGCAGCTTGTCAACGTCGGCGCACGTGATCGTCACGTCGCCCGGCTGCATGGGCAGCATCTGCAGCACCGGCTCGATGCCCAGCTGGGCGGCCAGCGTCTCGATGAACTTCAACACGGTCACCGGCTGGTGGTTGCCGATGTTGAAGACCTCATGCGCGGGCGCGCCCGCCAGCGGCGGGCTCGCGGCGAGGCGCACCACGCCTTCGACGATGTCGTCGATGTAGGTGAAGTCGCGCTGCAAGGTGCCATGGCCGAACACCGGCAACGGCTGGCGCGCGCAGATCTTCTGCGCGAAGCTGAAGTACGCCATGTCGGGTCGGCCCCACGGGCCATAAACCGTGAAGAAACGCAGCCCGGTGGCGCGCAGGCCGTACAGATGGCTGTAGGCGTGTGCCATCAACTCGTTGGCCTTCTTGGTCGCGGCGTACAACGACACCGGCGAGTCGGTGCGCTGCGACTCGCTGAACGGCGGGTCGGCGCGGTCGCCGTAGACGCTGCTCGAGCTGGCGTAGACGAGGTGCTGCAATGGCCGTGGTGACGGCAGGCCTCGAGCACGTTGGCAAAGCCGACCAGGTTGGACTGGATGTACGCGCTGCGGATGATCGATCGAGTGGCGCACGCCGGCCTGGGCGGCCAGGTGGATCACGACGCTCGGCTTCGAGCGCTCGGCGAACAGCGTGCGCACCGAGGCGGCGTCGGCCAGTTCGACCTGCTCGCAGCGCACGCTCGGCCGGTCGAGCAGGCGGCCACGCGGGCATGCTTGAGCGCCGGGTCGTAGTAGCCGTTGAAGTTGTCGCAACCGATGCACCGTGTGACCCAGCTGCGACAGGCGCGCGGCAGACATGCGAGCCGATGAAGCCGGCAGCGCCGGTGACGAGGATGGCGTGGGGATCGACATGACGGCGCGCTGCGCTCGCGATGGCTCGGGATTGTCCGCCAGCCCAGGCGCCCGCGCCGGCCCAGCGCCGCGGGGATCGATCAAAATGGACGCTGCTTCGAACCATCACTCAGCCAGGAACGGGCCACCCATGAAGATCACCGTCATCGGCTCCGGCTACGTCGGGCTCGGTCACCGGCGCCTGCCTGGCCGAGATGGGCAACCACGTGCTGTGCCTGGACGTCGAATGCCGAGAAGATCGCGCTGCTGCAAGGCGGCGGCGTGCCGATCCACGAGCCCGGGCTGGAGCCGCTGATCCAGCGCAACGCGGCCGCCGGGCGGCTGCAGTTCACCACCGACGTCGACCAGGCCGTGCAGCACGGCACGATCCAGTTCATCGCCGTGGGCACGCCGCCGGGTGAAGACGGCTCGGCCGACCTGAGCTACGTCGTGCAGGCCGCGCGCGCGATCGGCGAGCGCATGACCGACTACAAGATGATCGTCGACAAGAGCACCGTGCCGGTGGGCACGGGCGATACCGTCGAGGCCACTGTCGCGCGAGGCGTTGCAGGCGCGCGGCGGTCGAAGCTGGACTTCTCGGTCGTCTCGAACCCCGAGTTCCTGAAGGAGGGCGCCGCGGTCGAGGACTTCATGAAGCCCGACCGCGTGGTGATCGGCACCGACGACGAGCGCGCGATCCACCTGATGCGCGCGCTGTACAGCCCGTTCCTGCGCAACCGCGACCGCCTGCTGGTGATGGACCGGCGCAGCGCCGAGCTCACCAAGTACGCGGCCAACGCGATGCTGGCCACGCGCATCAGCTTCATGAACGAGCTGGCCAATCTGGCCGAACGGCTGGGCGCGGACATCGAGCTGGTGCGCCAGGGCATCGGCAGCGATCCGCGCATCGGCACGCAGTTTCTGTATCCCGGCTGCGGCTACGGCGGCTCGTGCTTTCCGAAGGACGTGAAGGCGCTGCTGCACACCGGGCCGAGCGCCGGCCTGCGATCTGAAGGTGCTGGGCGCGGTGCGAGGCCGTCAACGAGCGCAGAAGCAGGTGCTGGTCGACAAGATCGTCGCGCGCTTCGGGCGCCGATCTCGCTGGCAGGCGCTTCGCCGTCTGGGGCCTGGCCTTCAAGCCCGGAACCGACGACATGCGCGAGGCACCCAGCCTGGTGTTGATCACGCGGCCTGCTCGAGCAGGGCGCGACGGTCAGCGCCTATGACCCGGTGGCCGATGAGCGAAGCCAGGCGCGCGCATGCAGGGCTGGCAGCGCGTCGAGCTTCGCCGCCGAGCGCGGCGGCAGCGCTCGCAGGGCGCCGACGCGCTGGTCATCGTCACCGAGTGGAAGGAGTTCCGCAGCCCGGACTTCGATGATCTCAGGCGTCGCCTCAAACAGCCGCTCGTGTTCGATGGGCGCAACTTGTACGACCCCGTCACGCTGGCGGGCGTTGGGTTCGAATGCGAGGGCATCGGCCGCCAGACCCAGCCCGTGGGCAGTCGCCTGCTGACCTGACGCGACTCGCGATGCGGCCGCTCGCCGCTGGCAAGGCATACTCCGGCCCGACCCCGCAGTCGCCTCACCAGCATGACCATCCTCGTCACCGGCGGCGCCGGCTTCATCGGCAGCAACTTCGTGCTCGACTGGCTTGTGGCCGGCGACGAGCCGGTCGTCAACCTCGACGCGCTCACCTACGCCGGCAACCTGCGAAAACCTGCGCGTCGCTGCGACGGCGACGCGCGGCACGTGTTCGTGCAGGGCGACATCGGCGACCGCGCGCTGGTCGACCGGCTGCTGGCCGAGCACCGGCCGCGCGCCGTGCGTGCACTTCGCCGCCGAGAGCCACGTCGACCGCAGCATCCACGGCCCGGCGGCCTTCATGCAGACCAACGTCGTCGGCACGTTCACGCTGCTGGAGGCGGCGCGCGCGCTACTGGAGCGGCGCTGCAGGGCGAGCGAAGCGCGAGACTTCCGCTTCCTGCACGTCTCCACCGACGAGGTCTACGGCTCGCTGCGCGCCCGACGCGCCGGCCTTCACCGAGACAGCACCCGTACGAGCCCAACAGCCCGTACTCGGCCAGCAAGGCGGCCAGCGACCACCTGGTGCGCGCCTGGCACCACACCTACGGCCTGCCGGTGCTCACCACCAACTGCTCGCAACAACTACGGGCCCGTATCACTTCCCCGAGAAGCTGATCCCGCTGATGATCGTCAACGCGCTGGCCGGCAAGCCGCTGCCGGTGTACGGCGACGGCCAGCAGGTGCGCGACTGGCTGTACGTCGGCGACCACTGCAGCGCGATCCGCGCGCGTGCTGGCAGCGCGGCCGCGTCGGCGAGACCTACAACGTCGGCGGCTGGAACGAGAAGCCCAACATCGAGATCGTGCAGACCGATCTGCGCGCTGCTCGACGAGCTGCGGCCCGACGCCGGCGGGCCGCTACGCGCGCCTGATCACCTACGTGACCGACCGCCCGGGCCACGACCGCCGCTACGCCATCGACGCGCGCAAGATCGAGCGCGAGCTCGGCTGGCAGCCGGCCGAGACCTTCGAGACCGGCATCCGCAAGACGGTGCAGTGGTACCTCGACCACGCCGACTGGGTGGCGCACGTGCAGAGCGGCGCCTACCGCGAGTGGGTCGCCACGCCAGTACGCGCAGCGGCGAGCCGCTGCATGAAGATCCTGCTGTTCGGCAAGAACGGCCAGGTCGGCTGGGAGCTGCAGCGCGCGCTGGCGCCGCTGGGCGAGCTGGTCGCGCTGGACTCCGACAGCAGCGAGCCTGCACGCGCGACTTCGCGCGACCCGACGCGCTGGCGCGCACGGTGCGCGCGGTGCGCCCGGACGTGATCGTCAATGCCGCCGCCTACACCGCGGTCGACAAGGCCGAGAGCGAGCCGGAGCTCGCCGCGCACGCTCAACGCCGACGGCGCCGCGGCGTGCTGGCCGCGCGAGGCCGCGCGCGCTCGGCGCGCTGGCTGGTGCACTACAGCACCGACTACGTGTTCGACGGCAGCGGCAGCGCGCCGCGGCGCGAGGACGACGCCACCGGCCCGCTGAGCGTCTACGGCCGCACCAAGCTCGAAGGCGAGCAGCGCATCCGCGCCAGCGGCTGCCGCCACCTGATCCTGCGCACCAGCTGGGTCTACGCGGCGCGCGGCGGCAACTTCGCCAGGACGATGCTGCAAGCTGGCCGCCGAGCGCGACGCGCTGAGCGTGATCGACGACCAGGTCGGCGCGCCGACCGGCGCCGACCTGCTGGCCGACGTCACCGCGCACGCGCTGCGCAGCGCGCTGCGCGGCGCCCGCGCTGGCCGGCACCTACCACGTGGCCGCCGCCGGCGAGACGAGCTGGCACGGCTATGCGCGCTTCGTGATCGAGTGGGCGCGCGCGCACGGGCCAGCCGCTGCAAGGTCGGCGCCGGACGCGATCGCGCCGGTGCCCACCAGCGCCTACCCGACGCCGGCGCGCCGGCCGCTGCAATTCGCGGCTGGACACGCGCAAGCTGCAGCGCAGCCTTCGGCCTGACGCTGCCGCACTGGCAGCACGGCGTGCGACCGCATGCTGGCCGAAGTGCTCGACCGCTGAACGACAACAGCATGACGCAACGCAAAGGCATCATCCTGGCCGGCGGCTCCGGCACCCGGCTGCACCCGGCCACGCTGGCCGTGAGCAAGCAGCTGCTGCCGGTGTACGACAAGCCGATGGTCTACTACCCGCTGAGCACGCTGATGCTGGCCGGCATCCGCGACATCCTGGTCATCAGCACGCCGCAGGACACGCCGCGCTTCGCAGCAGCTGCTGGGCGACGGCGCCGCTGGGGCCTGAACCTGCAGCTACTGCGTGCAGCCCAGCCCCGACGGCCTGGCGCAGGCCTTCATCATCGGCCGGCAGCTTCGTCGACGGCGCAGCCCGAGCGCGCTGGTGCTGGGCGACAACATCTTCTACGGCCACGACTTCGCAGCCGCTGCTCGCAGCGCGCCGACGCAGCGCGAGCCGGCGCCACGCGTGTTCGCCTACCACGTGCACGACCCCGAGCGCTACGGCGTGGTCGACGTTCGACGCCGCAGCGGCGCGCCGTCAGCATCGAGGAAAAGCCGAGCGCAGCCGAAGAGCAACTACGCCGTGACCGGCCTGTACTTCTACGACGACCAGGTCGTGCGACATCGCCGCCGGCATCAAGCCCAGCGCGCGCGGCGAACTGGAGATCACCGACGGTCAACGCGCAGCTACCTGCGACGCAGGGCCAGCTCGACGTCGAGATCATGGGGCGCGGCTACGCCTGGCTCGACACCGGCACGCACGACAGCCTGCTGGAGGCCGGCCAGTTCATCGCCACGCTGGAGAAGCGCCAGGGCCTGAAGGTCGCCTGCCCGGAGGAGATCGCCTACCGCAACGGCTGGATCGACGCCGCGCAGCTCGAGGCGCTGGCGCAGCCGCTGCTGAAGAACGGCTACGGCCAGTACCTGCTGCAGCTGCTGCGCGAGAAGGTGTTCTGATGAAGGTGACCGCGACCGCGCTGCCCGAGCGTGCTGATCCTCGAGCCGCAGGTGTTCGGCGACGAGCGCGGCTTCTTCTTCGAGAGCTTCAACCAGCGCGCCTTCGACGAGGCCGTCGGCCGCGACGTCGAGTTCGTGCAGGACAACCATTCGCGCTCGGCGCGCGGCGTGCTGCGCGGCCTGCACTACCAGCTGCCGCCGCACGCGCAGGGCAAGCTGGTGCGCGTGGTGCGCGGCAGCGTGTTCGACGTGGCGGTCGACATCCGGCGCGGCTCGCCGACCTTCGGCCGCTGGGTCGGCGTCGAGCTCGACGCAGCAGAACCAGCGCCAGCTGTGGATTCCGCGCGGGCTTCGCCCACGGCTTCCTGGTGCTGAGCGACGACGCCGACTTCCTCTACAAGACCACCGACTACTACGCCACGGAGAGCGAGCGCTGCGATCCTCTGGAACGACCCGGACGTCGGCATCGACTGGCCCGACGTCGGCGCGGCTCCGCTGCTGGCCGCCCAAGGACGCCGCGGCGCCCGCGCTGGCGCAGGCCGATCTGTTCTGAACAGCGGGATGAACAGCTCGCCGGTGCACGCTCCGCCTGTCCGTTTCGCTTGCGGCAGCCGCAGCGTCGACCCCGGTCGCTGCTGAAGCGGCCGCGATGCCACCGATCTTCATCAACGGCAAGTTCTGCGCACAGCGGATGACCGGTGTGCAGCGTTATGCGTGGAGCCTGCTGCGCGCGCTCGACGCACGATTGGCGGCGCGCCCAGCGGTCGCGCCGTGGACACTGCTGCTGCCGGCGCAGGCACGCCCCCCCCGCCTGCGCGCGATCGCTGTGCGCCGCGTGCCGTGGCGCGGGCCGGGCGGCCTGCACGGCTGGGAGCAAGCCGCGTTGCCGCGTGCCGCGCGCGGCGGCAGCCTGATCAATCTCGCAGGTTCGGCGCCTGCGTTCGGAGTGCGCAGCCAGGTCTGCGTGATGCACGACGCGGCGCTGTTCGACCAGCCGCAGGCCTACGCCCTGGTGTTCCGCAGTTGGTACCGCTGGCTGTTTCGCCAGCTGGCGCGGCGCTCGACGACGGCACTGGTCACCGTGTCCGCCTTTTCGCGTGAACGGCTGGCCTCGGCGCTCAGGGTGCCGGGCGAGCGTTTCACCATCGTTGCCGGCGCCGGCGAGCATCTCGATCGCGTGCCGGCCGACCCGTCGCTGCTGGCGGCCCACGCGTTGGATCGGCAGCCCTTCGTGCTCGCGGTCGGCAGCCGCAATCCGACCAAGAATCTGGCCCGCCTGTTGCAAGCCTGGCGATTGCTGGCCCGTGCCGACCTGCGCCTGGTGCTGGTGGGCGGCGTCAACCCGCAGGTGTTCGAGGGCCGCGGCGATGGTGCCGCAGTGCCGGGCGTGATCGACCTCGGCACGGTCGACGATGGGACCCTGAAAGCGCTGTATCAACGTGCGCTGGCGCTGGCGTTCCCGTCGCTGTACGAGGGCTTCGGGCTGCCGCTGCTGGAGGCCATGCACAACGGTTGCCCGGTGGTTGCCTCGAGCGCAGCGGCCGTGCGCGAGGTCTGCGGCGACGCGGCGCTGTATTGCGATCCCCTGGTGCCGCAAGACATCGCCGCCGCGCTGCGCGACCTGATCGAGCGGCCGGCACGACGCGACGAGATGCGCGAACGCGGGCGTTGTCGTGCCAGGCAGTTCGGCTGGGACGCGTCCGCGTCGTCGATGCGCGAGCTCGTCGAGGCTACCCGATGAGGGTGCTGCAGCTGTCGAAGTTCTATGCACCCGACCATGGTGGCATCGAATCGGTGGCGCGCAACTTGAGCGCTGGATTGCTGCGCCACGGCTGCGAGGTGGAGGTGCTGTGCGCGCACAAGCGCTGGCACCACAGCGACGAGCGCGATGCCAACGGCGTGCGCATCACGCGCGCGGCATCGCTGGGCATGTGGTTGTCGACCTCGATGGCACCGTCGCTGCCCTGGCTGCTGTGGCAGCGCCGCCGGCACGCCGACGTGGTGCACGTGCACATGCCCGACCCGCTGGCGGCGCTGGCGGTCTGGATCGCCCGGCCGCGCGCGCAGCTGGTGCTGCATTGGCACAGCGACGTCGTGCGCCAGCGCGTGGCGCGCCACGTCTACCGCTGGCTCGAGCGCTGGCTGCTGCGGCGCGCCGACGCCGTGATCGCCACCAGCCAGGCCTATGCCGACTCGTCGCCGGTGCTGCAGGCGTTTCGCGACAAGGTGGTGGTGATCCCGATCGGCGCGCCGCGGCCGCAGCCACCCGAGCCCGACCGCATTCACCAGCTGCGGCGCCGCTACGGCGAGCGCCGCGTCGTCTTCGCGCTCGGCCGCATGACCTACTACAAGGGTTGGGAAGTGCTGGTCGACGCGGCCCGACGCCTGCCGCCCGACGTGCTGGTGGTGATCGGCGGCGGCGGGCCCGAGCTGCCGAGCTATCGAGCGCTGGCCGAACAAGCCGGCATGGCCGATCGTGTGCGTTTCGTCGGCCCGCTGTCGGCGGCGTCGGTCGAGGCTCACTTCGCGCTCGCCAGTGCCTTTTGTTTGGCCTCGACGTTGCGTGCCGAGGCCTTCGGCGTCGTTGTGCTCGAAGCGATGGCGCGTGGCCTGGCGGTGGTGGCCACCGACATTCCGGGTTCCGGTCTGGGTTGGCTCCACCAGCGCGGCATCACCGGGCTGCAGGTGCCGCCGCGCGACGCCCGGGCCCTGGCCGATGCGCTGTGCCGCCTGCTCGACGACCCCGAGCTGCGTGCGCGCTGCGGTGCGGCCGGTCGCGCACGCTGGGCCGAACTGTTCACCGCCGACGCGATGGCAGACCAAACCGTGGCGCTGTACCGACGCCTGCAGACCACGAGACCAACCCATTGAAAGTACTGCTGGCAATCCGGCCGCGTTGGCCGACGCCCTGCACGAGTTGGTGGCCGACGCGGACATGCGCCGTCGTATGGGTGCGGGCGCCAGGCAGCGCGACGAGGCCCAGTTCCGCGCCGAGCCGATGTTGTGCCCGGCCGGGGGCGGGCCCCAATACCCTGCGCCTGTGGGAGTCGCTTGCCGTCGGCTCGGTACCAGTCCTCCTGGGGTCCACGCCGAGGCTGCCAGAAGGTGGCACCCTGCCTCCAATAGACTGGGAAGCGATCGTCTTGCGCGTGGCGGACGATCAGATCCCAGAACTGCCTCGCATCCCGAGTCACGTGCCAATCGAGGAGATAAGGCGACGACAGCAGCTGGGGCTTCGGGCCTACCATTGGGTCCGGGCGCAACGCTGCTTCTAGCTTCTCAAATCAGCATGACCAAGAAGAAGGCACTCATCACCGGCATCACCGGCCAGGACGGCTCCTACCTCGCCGAGTTCCTGCTCGACAAGGGCTACGAGGTGCACGGCATCAAGCGCCGCGCCTCGCTGTTCAACACCGAGCGCATCGACCACATCTACCAGGACCCGCACGTCGAGCAGCCGCAGCTTCATGCTGCACTACGGCGACCTGACCGACAGCTCGCAACCTGACCCGCATCGTGCAGAGGTGCAGCCCGACGAGATCTACAACCTCGGCGCGCAGAGCCACGTCGCGGTCAGCTTCGAGGCGCCCGAATACACCGCCGACGTCGACGGCATCGGCACGCTGCGCCTGCTGGAGGCCATCCGCTTCCTGGGCCTGGACAAGAAGACGCCGCTTCTACCAGGCCTCGCACCTCCGAGCTGTACGGCCTGGTGCAGGAAACGCCGCAGAAGGAAACCACGCCCTTCTACCCGCGCAGCCCCTACGCGCGTGGCCAAGCTCTACGCCTACTGGATCACGGTGAACTACCGCGAGGCCTACGGCATGTACGCCTGCAACGGCATCCTGTTCAACCACGAGAGCCCGCGCCGCGGCGAGACCTTCGTCACCCGCAAGATCACGCGCGGCCTGGCCAACATCGCGCATGGGCCTGGAGCAGTGCCTGTACATGGGCAACCTCGACGCCCTGCGCGACTGGGGCCACGCCAAGGACTACGTGCGCATGCAGTGGATGATGCTGCAGCAGGACGCAGCCCGAGGACTTCGTCATCGCCACCGGCGTGCAGTACTCGCGTGCGCGAGTTCATCGACTGGTCGGCCGCGGAGCTGGGCATCACGCTGCGCTTCGAGGGCAGGGCGTCGACGAGAAGGCGCATCGTCGCGTCGGTCGACGGCGACAAGGCCCCGGCGCTGAAGGTCGGCGACGTGCATCGTGCGCGGTGGACCCGCGCTATTTCCGCCCGGCCGAGGTGGAGACGCTGCTCGGCGACCCGCGCAAGGCGCAAGCGCAAGCTCGGCTGGGTGCCCGAGATCACGGCGCAGCGAGACTGTGCGCCGAGATGGTCGGCCGACGACCTGAAGGCCGCGCAGCGGCATGCGCTGCTGCGCGCAGCACGGCTACGACGTGCCGATGACGCGCGGAGGCCGGCATGAGCGCGACGACGCGCGATCTTCGTCGCCGGCCACCGCGGCATGGTCGGCTCGGCCATCGTGCGCCGGCTGCAGGCGCGCGGCCACGCAAGATCTGCTGACCGCGCACGCACGCCGAGCTCGACCTGCACCGACCAGCGCGCAGGTGCGCCAGCTTCTTCGCGGCGCACCGCATCGACGCAGGTCGTACCTGGCGGCGGCCAAGGTGGGCGGCATCCAGGCCAACAACACCTACCCGGCCGACTTCATCTACGAGAACCTGGTGATCCAGTGCAACGTCATCCACGCCGCCCACGCAGCCGGCGTGCAGCGCTTGCTGTTCCTCGGCTCGTCGCTGCATCTACCCGCGCGCTGGCCGCGCAGCCGATGCGCGAGGACGCGCTGCTCACCGGCCCGCTCGAGCCACCAACGAGCCCTACGCGATCGCCAAGATCGCCGGCATCAAGCTGTGCGAGAGCTACAACCGCCAGTACGGGCGCGACTACCGCAGCGTGATGCCGACCAACCTGTACGGCCCGGGCGACAACTTCCACCCCGAGAACAGCCACGTCATCCCGGCGCTGCTGCGCCGCTTCCACGAGGCCGTGCAGCCGGGCGCCGACGAGGTGGTGATCTGGGGCAGCGGCGCAGCCGCATGCGCGAGTTCCTGCACGTCGACGACATGGCCGCCGCCTGCGTGCACGTGATGGACCTGCCCCGCGACGTCTACCGCCAGCACACGCAGCCGATGCTCTGCCACATCAACGTCGGCAGCGGCGTCGACTGCACGATCCGCGAGCTGGCCGAGACCGATCGCGCGAGTCACCGGCTTCACCGGGCGGCTGGCCTTCGACGCGAGCAAGCCCGACGGCACGCCGCGCAAGCTGATGGACGTGTCGCGCCTCGCGGCACTGGGATGGCACGCGCGCATCGGCCTCGAGGACGGGCTGCGCGACGCCTACCGCTGGTTCGTCGAGCACCACGCCGAAGCTCGCCGCTGACAGCATGCCCGCGGGTTGCACGACGCTGAGCGTGGTGATGCCCACGCGCAACCAGGCCGCCTTCATTCACAGCGCGGTGCGCAGCGTGCTCGACCAGGTCGAGGTGCAGGAGCTGGTGGTGGCGCCGCGTGCGCACGATCTCGAACAACCGGCCGGCCGTTGCACTCTCCTCGTAGTAGTGGTGCGACACCATGTTGTGGATCGTCAGGCAACGCGGCTCCACCTCGGGAAAGATCGAGATCAGGTCACGCCGCGTCGCGTCAGACACGCAGGCGAACCAGGCCCCGCTCTTCACGTTGCGCTTGAGCGAGTGGTAGTGCGCCGCCTGGTGAAACGCCTTGTCGGTGATCGTGTGCGGCATCAGGGCGTCTCGGCGATCATCACGTCGAAGTTGGGTGTGTCGATGCGCGGGTACACGGCATGACCGAGCTTGTGCGTCAGCAGCGCCATCGAATGCGTCAGGTTCCAAGGCACCCGCGCGATACGCATGCGCGCCTTGACCACAGCCGGCATGTCGGCCACCGGCAGCGTGCGGGCGAACATCTCGCGCCAGACGAAGTCCTGAAAGTGCTCGCCTTCGAAGATGCCGAGCTTGTGCTCGCGGCCCAACAGCGCACGCGCGCCGATGCCCATCGGCGCCGCGAGCATGCGCAGCGCATCGGCCAGACGCTCGGCGAGTCGCGGGTGCTGGCTCACGCGCAGCGAGATCACCACCCGCGACAGGCGGTGAATGCGCTGGTCGATCTTCAACCGTCGGTAGGCTACGCTGTACCGGCGCCTGCAGACCACGAGACCAACCCATTGAAAGTACGCCAGTGTCCGGCCCGGAACGGCCGGTTTCGCCGGTGTCGGTTTCGGCTGAGGCCCGATCGGCCTTTTCACGCCATCATTGTGCGCGATTGCTGAGCGCGGCGGATTGGTTGATAGGCCGAGCATCATGTGCGGATCAGATCGGCAGCGGAGCCCTGCGCGGCGACTTCGCGTATCGTCGCGACGGCCCTCGCAGCAAAACACCTGTGATCTCCCCCGCCCGACCGACGGTCTACCTGTTCAACGACACCGCTCGCAGCCGCCACGCCGGATGCAAGGCGGTGATGCGGTCGCTGCGCGCTGAGATCGGCGCGTTTGCCGATATCGTTGCCGTGCACACTGTCGGCAGCACCGATATCGACGCAGTCGCGTTCGACGCCTGCGACGCGGTCGTGGTCAACGGCGAAGGCACGATCCACCATGACTCGCCGCGTGCCGACTTTCTCCTCGGCGTGCTCGCCGCGGCGCAAGCGGCGGGAAAGCGCACTGCGCTCGTCAACGCCGTCTACCAGCAGGCGCACCCGCCGCCCGGCGACACGCTTGCACGCCTCGACCTGTTCGTCGTGCGGGAAGTGCGCAGCGCTGCCTGGGCGCGCCGTCACGGGGGCGCGCCGTGGGTACTGCTGGACTCGGCCGCAGACCGGAACCGGTTGCTCGCCGACGCTCGGCCGCTACGCAGCGTCTCGGGCATCGTCAAGGGCGCGACCCATCCGAAGGCACCGAGCGCAAACTGGCTCGACGCCGTCGACGCACCGCGCATCGACATGACGGCCGGAACCCTCGACGAGATTGTTGCCACACTGCGTCGCGTCGATGCCTACGTGACCGGCCAGCACCACGGCGTCTATGCCGCCGCGCTCGCAGGCATTCCGTTCGTCGCGCTGACGAGCAACTCGCACAAGATTGAGGGGCTGATCGAGTGGTCGGGGCTGCCGATCCCGTCGTCAGCGACCCGGCCATGCTCGATGCCGCGATCGACTTCGCGCGGCGCCGTCGCGAAGTGTTCAACGCATTCGCCGCGTTCGTGTGCGGCCAGGACGTGATCCGCGCGGATCGGCTTGCCGCCGCAATCGGGCATCCGCTCTCGGTATAACGGCCTACCGACGTGGGCCTGGCGGCGCCGGCCCACCTCACATGCAGCCGTCAGCGTACAAGATCTCGTAACCGCGCCACGTGCCGCGTCCGGACCTCGTCAAGCGCGACGCCGCAGCGCCGCAACTCGAGCAGCTCGTTCACGACGCGCAGGCTACGTGCTGCGTGATCGAAACGCCGGCCGCCGATCGTGTCGTCGAGGAACGCTTCGAGTGCGGAGCGGCGACGCTCGTAGCGTCCGCTAGCGACGGCGTACGCCGCCGCAGTGAACGCCGACGCGACGTGCGGATAGCCGGAAAGCTCGTCAGTCCGAACGACGGGAACAGGACCGCAGTCTTGCCGAGCAGCAGAGCCTCGAGCGCCGCCGAGGAATGGGTGCTGAGAAAGCCGTTGCAGCAACGCAGGGCATCGATCGGATCGCTTGCCGGATCGTCCACGTGCAACCCTCGCCCCGCCAGATCGCCGGCCGCGGCGAACGCGTCAGGTGCCGCCGGATGCGGCCGGATCGCGCACCACCGGCAGCGACTGGGCCGCGGCGATGGCGGCGAGCAGGTCGACCTGTTGCTGCACCGCCGGCCGGGCTGCGCAAACCATGCGAGATAGCCGTTGGCATGCGAGGCGTCGACCAACGCAGAGAGCTGGTCCAGCTTCGCCAGCCCAACGGGCAGCACGCGATCGGAGAGGGCGTCGCCGAGCAATACGGCGTGGATGCGACCGTAGCAGAAAAAAAAGTCGGCGTGGAATGCGTTGCGCATCTCGTACCACGGTTGATGCAGCCCGTGCTGCCAAGCGAGATGCCAAGGCCGCTTGTAGCCCAGCGCCGGCCCCTCCTCGAAGACGACCCGGTTTGGCCACGTGGTCATATCGTCCGACAGCACGAGCAGCGGCTCGCGCTCGACGGCGAAGCGTCGCCACGCAGCAGCGAAGCGAGCAAGCGCGGCCTTGTCCGCGCGCGTCGGTACCGCTCGGGTCGAGCGCGATTGCCAAGCCGAGAGAGCGCGGCGACAGCGCCGCCACCGCCTGGCTCGTCGGTGCCCAGACGACATCGCAGTCGACGCCCGCGGCGATCAAACCGTGCAGCAACGGCGCAATATTGTTCAGCGTGCGGTGTGTGATCGAGACTACGGCGACGCGGGGCATGTCGGCAGCACTGTTCTCTTCTAGAGTGGCCCGGCTCGCGGCTTGCAAGCTGGATCACTGTAACCTGCGGATGACCACTGCGTGTGATCCCTCCCGAGCGTGCTGATCTCTTGGGTGATGGCTTTGTTGGTCTGAAGGGCGGACTCGCATTCTGATAGGCCGGTTCGGGGCCGCTTCCGCTTCTTGGCAGCACTCCGGCTGACCGTCGCGCAACGCCCTGCCGAGGACGGTGCGTTTCCCACCGCGGCCGAGTAGCGCTTTGGTTGCACCAGTGAAGCGGGTTCTGCAGAGGTTTGCGGGTCAAGGCAATTCAGGCACCCCGAGGCGGACAAACTCGCGGGCAGGGCGCGCCATTGTCCGCAGAGCCAAACGCTGGCACGGCGGCTGACACTCACTTTTCCACCAGCACGTCCTGCTTTCACGTGCACCGCAAGTGCAGTACGGTTCGGGGTCAGGTCAGCGAAGTGCTGGACAATCGAGGGCAGACGGCCGGAATTCCATAGCTCTGACTCCCCCCGCGCCCTGGCGGCATAGTCTGAGGCGCCTGAGTGGTTGCCGACGCCCTCGGAGTTGGACCCTGCACTCATCACGATCATCGGTACATCGTTGAATCGCCCCCTCATCGACAGCACCAACGGCCTTGTTTGCATCGACCCAGCATTGGAACTCGTGTTTTCAGCTGGGCAGTCACCACATTGCGCGATGCTTTGCCAAGCGTGGATGGCGCGTCGGTTCATATCCGCTCCTGTCAGCCCGCTGCACATGATGGGTCTCGGCACGGATGTCGCCGAGCGGGTGGCTTCGTGGCGGTCCGGAGGGGCTATCGACGCCAAGTCAGGCGTTTGGCACTACGTGCCGTTCGCTCCTGTTCCCTGGGGGGCGACTCCGTACTTCCGCGGTCGCAGAGTCGTCAGCGCGGCCTGGCGGTTGAGCGGGCCGCTGCTCACCGCCGTCTTACGGAGGGCCGGTTTGATCGGCCTCAACTCGCCTATTCGGACCACTTCCTTCACGAGGGATTGCTGTGCGCGGCCTCGCCTGAGCTGACCCTTTTCGCCGTGCTGACAACCTTGCAGGCTTTCCAGGTGCAGGCGCCGACTTTTCGGCTCGAGAAGTGGAATTCGCGCACCGCGCTGATCTCACCATCTGCACCACCGAGAGTTCGGCGACGCATATGGCAAGCCAAGATGCGCCACACGTTGATCGTGCCCAACGGAATCCGGCTCGACCGATTCTTCGGCGACGTAGCCGTTCCTGTCGAATACCTTGGAGACGATCGCCCGATCATTGTCTATGTCGGCGCGGCCGAACACCGGCTCGACGTCGACCTCATGGTGCGTGGCATCTCCGAGTTCCGGCAGTTCCGCTGGGTCATCATCGGTCCCTTCGAAGGCGCATTGCGTGAACGCCTGCATGCTGCCGGAGCTCAACTAGGGAGTCGGCCCCACGAGTTGCTGGCCGGTTATCTCCTCCATGCCTATGTCGGCATCGTGCCGTTTTCCTTCACGCAGTGCAGCGAGTTGATACGCGAGGTGAGTCCCCTTAAGGTTCTTGAGTACGCGGCATGTAGACTCCCCGTTGTCAGGGCTCGCAAGGTTGCCAATATCCGTCTGACCTTCCCACGCCATTTGCGATCTGCCGTTCGGCCGACAAGTTCCTTGAAGCAATCAAGGCCTTCACTGTAAGACCCAAGCCCGAACGTCCGTCTGTCGAACAGTTCTCCTCGTATTCATCGTCGGCCAGAATTGCTCCGCTCTTCGAGTGGATGGAGGCTCATCGAACCCTCCAAGGCAAAACGTTGTAGAGCGAATTAGCACCCCAGCCACTGAATCCTCTCGGAGCACCGCCATGACTCCTTCCATCGCCAGGATCCTGCCATGCAGCCTGGCTCCAGCAGGTGAGCGCGACTTGAGGTTGGCCGGCGACGAACTCGAGCGGCGCAGTCACAGCCTGATCGTGACCCGCTATTTCCTCAGGATCTTCTCGCCAAACGCGTCCGAGCAGATGACCGACGCGCAGACGCGCGCCTGGTTCGCCAGAGCGAGAGAGAATCTTCAATCGCTACACGCTGCCAAGCGTCGTCGCGCAGACCAAGCAGAACAAGTCCTGGCTCGTGTACATCGAGAAGTCGCTGGTCGAGCTGCTGCCGAAGACGCTGGCCGACGGGCGGAGGCCGTCCTTCGTCGAGATCGTCGAGGTCGATTCCGCTGGCGAGAACTCCTTCTCGTTTCGGCATGACATCGGCAATCGTATCAACGCGCGCCTTGACGAGATGGAGAGCGCCGGCATCGAAGATCCGGTCGTTACGGTCTCCCGACTGGACAATGACGATGCGCTGTCGCACGACTTCCTCACCACCCTCGCCCGGCTATCGCTCAGCAAGGCGGCACTCTGCGCGAGTCCAGAGCACATCATCACGTTCCCGCACGGCGTGCAGTACCTCGACATGAGGACGCTGAGCACCTACCTGTTCAACAACAACCACTTCGTCAATAGCTATCACAAGACACGCGTGAAGCCGGAGACCTTGCACGCGATGTCGTTCAACCACGGCCACCTGTTTGCCAAGGCAAAGGACGTGCTCGTGATAAACACCGACCAGCCGATGTGGGTCGAAATCGTCCATGGAAACAACGTGAGCAACAAGTACCACTTGCGACTGGCGCTGCAGCATACCGGCGAGTTCGATGCACGCTTCGGCGCCGAGTATGCGACCGAACCCGGGGCGGGCACCGAGCGACCCGCTGCCACGCTCACGCTCAAGCGCGAGTTGCAGCTGACCAAGGACAGCAACGATCGCCTCAAGGTACTTTTGAACGATGCCCGGGTCACCTTGAAAGCCACCAAGGTACTTTTGAACGATGCCCGGGCCACCTTGAAGGCCACCAAGGCGAAGAACGCCTACCGGCTGGGAGAGACGCTCGCAATAGGAGTGAAATCGCCGGCAAATCTGGTCGCGCTGCCTGGCAAGCTCTGTTCGTTGTGGCGCGAGGTTCAGGCCCATCGGCGCGCGCGCGCTGAACCTGGCGGCACAGGCCCAGTCGCCGCCCGTCAAACCAGCGGCGTCGTGGCGTCGCGTGGACGAGAATCCGCAGCGAAACAGAGCGATGCGGTGCCTTCCATGCACCTGCGACCATCCGACACCCTCCTGACCGGCCTGAATCGCGATGCCATGCTGAAACTGCTGCCGAGCGGCGGTGTCGGGATCGAGATCGGCGTGAACCGCGGCGCCTACTCGAAGAAGATCGTCGCGCTGGCCGCGCCCAAGGTCCTTCACCTCATCGATCCGTGGCCGACTGACAGCACCGACGACTACATCAAGACCTATCGCGTCAAGGACGACATGCAGGCGCACTACGACATGGTGCGGGCCGACTTTGCGCCGCAGATCGCGCAAGGACGCATCGTCGTGCACCGCAAGTACTCGCGCGAGTGTGCGTCGCTGTTCGTCGACGGGCAACTCGACTTCGTCTACGTCGACGGCATGCACAGCTACGAGGCCTGCCTAGAAGACCTGCGCCTGTTCGGGCCTAAGCTCAAGGGTACCGGCTTCCTGATGGGGCACGACTTCTCCAACACTGTGATGGGACGCCGCAAGCGCTTCGGCGTGATCCGTGCAGTGTCGGAATTCCTCGAAGGCAGCGACTTCCGACCGGTCCTGGTGACGCTCGAAAGTGCGCCGAGCTATGTGCTCACGCGCCACCACGCATCGCGTGAACGCATGATTGCACAGGCCCTGGATCTCGCGCCGGGTGTGTTGACCCCGCTCGAACGGCTGATCACGATGGAACAGGTTCCCGTTGCGCTGAGTAAGAGAACGGCGCAGGTCATGCGGCTCTGAGGCCCGAGGCCTCTCACGTTTCCGGAGGTTCACCTGCCAATGCCGTTCCCACGTGGGCTGCTGGGCCCAGCGTCGTCCTGTTGCTCGGTGTTGCAATTGCTTGCCTTGGCGACGCGGCCCTCGCCGCACCGAAGGTGGTCTACATGAGCGCTAGCGGCTCCGACACAGCCGACGGCAGTTCCGAGAAAGCAGCGGTGGGTAGCCTATCGGACGCCGTCGAGCGTGCCACGGCCCGGATCCCGATTTTCCCGCGCGGTCGAGAACCTCAAGGCCCTCGCAAACAAGCGGCTGATCGTTACTCGTCCCGTTTATGGAGTACCCGCTAGCGAAGTTCCACAGCCAGCGCTTTGATTTGGAACGGTTGCACCTGCTTTTCCCCGGTGCCACGCTACTCTCTTGGCGCAGTCCAAAACGCTGCCTTGGGTGCTCGTTGATTGGAAGAAGCGTTGAGGAAGCGCGTGAACCTTGTCCGTCAATTGAAGCCGGTCACGGTCGCGCGCCTTCAAGCACCCTTGCCGGCCACTGGGTGAGCGACTTCGGTAATGCGACGCGTGCGATACGCTCAGCCGGCAAGAAGCGCCGATGTGCGCACTTGGCCGTGGGTGGCGCGCTTTCGCAGTGGCCGTCGGCGATGAGTAGTCTGGGTGCTTGCCGACAAACGACGCAATCGTGTGCATCAAGCCCCCGTGCCCGGCACCGTCGAACGATGCAACGAAATGAAGGTCGGCCTCCGTCGGGTTGCCCGGCCGGCCGCACCATCCCGCAGAGCCTGTCTCCCAATCGGGCACCGACGGCCCTGTTCGGCGCGTCGACCCAGCACTGGAACTCGGTGTTTCAGCTGGGCAGCCACCACATTGCCCGGTGCTTCGCGCAGCGCGGTTGGCGCGTCGGGTTTGTATCAGCGCCGATCAGTGCGCTCCACCTTGCGGGTCTGGGCAGAGATGTGGCGGAGCGTGTGGCCTCCTGGCGGTCCGGAGGGGCTATTGACGCCAAGTCAGGCGTTTGGCACTACGTGCCGTTCGCTCCTGTTCCCTGGGGGGCGACTCCGTACTTCCGCGGTCGCAGAGTCGTCAGCGCGGCCTGGCGGTTGAGCGGGCCGCTGCTCACCGCCGTCTTACGGAGGGCCGGCTTTGATCGGCCTCAACTCGCCTATTCGGACCACTTCCTTCACGAGGGATTGCTGTGCGCGGCCTCGCCTGAGCTGACCCTTTTTCGCCGTGCTGACAACCTTGCAGGCTTTCCAGGTGCAGGCGCCGACTTTTCAGGCTCGAGAAGTGGAATTCGCGCACCGCGCTGATCTCACCATCTGCACCACCGAGAGTTCGGCGACGGCATACTGGCAGAAGGAGTGCGCAACACGTTGATCGTACACTGACGGAATGTCAGCTGGACCGATGCTTCGGCGACGTAGCCGTTCCTGTGAATACCTTGGAGACGATCGCCCGATCATTGTCTATGTCGGCGCGGCCGAACACCGGCTCGACGTCGACCTCATGGTGCGTGGCATCTCCGTCGAGTTCCGGCAATTCCTGCTGGGTTGATCATCGGTCCCTTCGAAGGCGCATTGCGTGAACGCCTGCATGCTGCCGGGAGCTCAACTACTAGGGAGTCGGCCCCACGAGTTGCTGGCCGGTTATCTCCTCCATGCCTATGTCGGCATCGTGCCGTTTTCCTTCACGCAGTGCAGCGAGTTGATACGCGAGGTGAGTCCCCTTAAGGTTCTTGAGTACGCGGCGTGTGGACTCCCCGTTGTGGGCTCGCAAGGTTGCCAATATCCGTCTGACCTTCCCACGCCATTTGCGATCTGCCGTTCGGCCGACAAGTTCCTTGAAGCAATCAAGGCCTTCACTGTAAGACCCAAGCCCGAACGTCCGTCTGTCGAACAGTTCTCCTCGTATTCATGGTCGGCCAGAATTGCTCCGCTCTTCGAGTGGGTGGAGACTCGATCGAACCCTCCAAGGCAAAACGTTATAGAGCCGAACTAGTTGTTGAGTTCAGAGAGATTGCTCATGGTTGGGATACGGCTCATGGGTGGCTGGCGGTTGAGTGCTGAGTGTGGCCGATGCCAGTTGTAGCGATGGAGGAAGGGCTGCAAGGCCGCCTCTCGCTGAGCTGAGGTTTCGTAGGGCCTGGCATACGCCGACTCTCGTAGGCTGGTCTGCACGAAGCGTTCGGCCTTGCCGTTGGTCTTGGGCGTGTACGGCCGAGTCTTGATGTGCCGGATGCTCAGTTCGTTGCACGCAGCCTTGAAGACGCTCTTGAAGCCCTTGCCGTTGTCGGTCATGACGCGTTGGATGCGCACACCCAAGCTGGCGTAGTAGGTCACGGCCTCGCGCAGGAACTGCACGCAGCTCACGGCCTTCTCGTCGGGCAACACCTGGGCGAACGACACGCGCGAGTGGTCGTCGATGGCCAAGTGGACCATGTCCCAGCCAACACCGCGATGACGGTAAGTGCGGTCGCCGGTGATGCGATGGCCCGATGCCGTCGATGCGGCCGAGCCTCTTGGTGTCGATGTGCAGCAGTTCGCCGGCACTGGTGCGCTCATAGCGCACAACCGGCATCGGCGGCTCCAGTGCCTTGAGCTGTGACAATCCCAGCCGCTGCATGCAGCGGCTGACGGTGGCAACGCCGCGCCTGGTCTGCATGGCAATGCGCGACAGCGGCCAGCGGCGACGCCGTAACCCCTCCAGCTCGCCTTGCTCCTGAGCCGTCAGCGCTCGCGGGCAGCGCCGCGGGCGTGAGCTACGGTCCGTCAGACCAGCTATCCCCTCGGCCTTGAAGCGAGCCAGCCACTTGAAGCCAGTGCGCTTGCTGACTCCGGCGGCCCGACTGGCCATCGCCACTGTCCACCTTCATCGAGCACCCGGCTGACCAACAGGGCTCGAGCTTTGGGCGTCAATCTCGCATGCTTGTGGCGTCATTCGTTCTCCTGTTTAGGTTCCAGGGCGTCTCGACAACCCCAGCATCCCAAATCGGGAACGGATGAACAACCTATCGGAACGTCACAAGTACTAGTACCCCAGCCACTGAATCCTTTCGGAGCACCGCCATGACTCCTTCCATCGCCAGGATCCTGCCATGCAGCCTGGCTCCAGCAGGTGAGCGCGACCTGAGGTTGGCCGGCGACGAACTCGAGCGGCGCAGTCATAGCCTGATCGTGACCCGCTACTTCCTCAGGATCCTCTCGCCAAACGCGTCCGAGCAGATGACCGACGCGCAGACGCGCGCCTGGTTTGCCAAGCGAGAGCGCATCTTCAATCGCTACACGCTACCAAGCGTCGTTGCGCAGACCAAGCAGAATAAGTCCTGGCTCGTGTTCATCGAGAAGTCGCTGGTCGAGCTGCTGCCAAAGACGCTGGCCGACGGGCGAGGCCGTCCTTCGTCGAAATTGTCGAAGTCGATTCCGCTGGGGAGCACTTCTTCTCGTTCCGGCACGATTATTGCCGGAGGATCGACCGATGAGGGATGTGGACGTAGCTCTTCGCCGTTTCTTGAGATCGCTCAATCGCGATCCCCATCTCAAGACGATGCTGAGCAAGTCTCCCCATGAGGGGATCTTGCGCAAAGTCAGGCGCGCGCTAAAGGAGGAAAAATCGGCGCCCCCTCTCCCGCGCCCCCAAGTATTTGCGATCACCGACTATCCTCTTGGACCGTTCATGGGGCCGGTATTCGAGGCGCACCGTTCATATGCAGCCGCCTCCGGCACAACCGTTCCCCGCGAAGGTGATGCTAGGCGATATGCCTTTGTTCTGAGCCTGCTTACCCCATCAGATTCGTTCATGGATATCGGGATCGGCAGCGGGGCCTTCGTCAACGCCGTTTACTCCACTGGCATGATGAGCCGCGTTGCCGGAATGGACCGCAACAGGCGCAGTGACTTCCATCAGATCCACGAATGGCAATTCTGGGAGCACCGACTTCAAGAGCCTATTCGAGATGAATTCAAGGCCGATGTCGTCACGTGCATGGAGTGCATCGAACACATCCCGGATCCCGATTTCTCCCGCGCGGTCGAGAACCTCAAGGCCCTCGCAAACAAGCGGCTGATCGTTACCGTCCCGTTTATGGAGTACCCGCTAGCGAAGTTCCACAGCCAGCGCTTTGATTTGGAACGGTTGCACCTGCTTTTCCCCGGTGCCACGCTAACACTCTTGGCGAAGTCCAAAACGCTGCCTTGGGTGCTCGTTGATTGGAAGAAGCGCTGAGGAAGCGCGTGAACCTTGTCCGTCAATTGAAGCCGGTCACGGTCGCGCGCCTTCAAGCACCCTTGCCGGCCACTGGGTGAGCGACTTCGGTATGCGACGCGTGGCAAAGTGCAGCGGCGGGCCGGCGGGTGCGGCTTGTGCCAGGCGCTGGATGGGGGCCGCGTCGCCGTTGAGAAGCGCCTGCTTGACCTTGTTGGAGTTGGTCAGCTCTCCAGCAGACGCTCCAATTCGTCGCGCGCCTGCTGGGCGTTGCGCGCTTCGGTGCGCGCTTCCTCGGCAGCCTTTTCGGCGGCGGTCTTCCCCACGGCCTGGGCCTGCTGGGCGACCTGGTTGCGGTTGTAGAGGGCCCAGCCCAGGCCGGCAACGAGGCAACGAGGGCCGGCGCCAGCACCACCACCGCCTGCAACAGGCGCTTGCGCGACTGCAACGGCTGTCGTTGGTCGCCCTCGGCATCAGCGCAGCTCGATCGGCGCCGCCCACAAACTCCTCGCGTGGGCTGACGACATGGCCACTGCACGTTGCCGGCGCTGGCTGTGCTCGCGCACCCAGCGGCTGAGCTGGTTGGGGTTGATCCCCGCCTCGCGCGCCAGTCGCGGTACCGACACGCCGGGCCTGCCGCACGCAGCCACCAGCTCGGCCTTGGCCGCCTCGTCGTACACGCTGCGCCCGTCGCTTTTGCGACCAAGTACAAGTCGGCGCGCCACCTCTTCCATACCGTCTGACATAACGTTCCCACGTTCAGCTACGTGGAAACGTAGCCTGTCAGCCGGCGGCGCCTCGATCAAGGACGTGGTTCATTGCGCGCTCACGTTGTATCCTTCGTATACGGACCCACCTGGCGCCTGAGTTCAGTGTGCACATGGATCAGGATCAGGTCAGCAACCGGCACGAGAGTGGCGTCGAGCTTGGCATTCAGTACTGGTCCTCCGTTCCCGTGCAGACCTGTCTGCACAACGGAATGCAGACGCCGGAGATCGAGGGCTGGACCAGCCGCGGCTATCGGTCCAGACAGCCTGCCCCGGCCATCGGACTGGAGGGCGGGCCAGGCAGGCGCACTTCGTGATGGCGCTGGCTATGGACGACGACGCCGGTCTTGAATTGTGTCCGGGATTTGGTGCCTCATTGGCGCTGTGCCGACGACGTGTTCGCGGTCGAACCGCATGTCGGCTCGGAAGGATGATGGCTTGGACGAGGTGATATCCATGAAGCGCTTCATTGCACTTGCCGCGTACGGCCTGTTCGCAGTCGTCGCTCCTCTGCGCAGGCGGCCGAGGCCATCGTCTTCATCTCGCCTTCAGGCGACAGCAAGTCCAACGGAAGCGACGAGGGCAAGGCACTCGACTCGCTGCAGATGGCGATCAAGCGCGTGCTGGCACAAAAAGGTCCGGACATCACGGCGCGCCGCATCGTGGTCCTTCCCGGTCGTTATGCGGAGCAGTTTGCCGTCATCGAAGACCTGCCCGACGAGCTGCCGCTGGCCATCGCGGCGGCAAAAGGTGAGCGCCCCGTGTTCGATGGCAATGGGCGCGGTCGCACCTGGCTCGTGCTGAAGAGTCCGACAGGTAAGCCGACCCGGGTCACGATCGAGGGCCTCGAAGTCACGAACTACGTGACCGCCATCTCTTTCAATGGGGACAGAGCTTCGGAAGGCAGCCTCCAACTCCGAGAACGTTGTGCGCGGCAACGTGTTTCGCAAGATCGGTCAGATTGCCTACCCTTCGGGCAAGCCGTCGACTGCGGTGATCCGCCTGGTCAACTCAAAACAGAATCAAATTTTCCAGAACCAGTTTGTCGACATTCGCAATATCACGCAGTGCAGCCACTTCATGCCATCTACATGGCTCACTACTCGTCGAACAATCTGATCGAGCGCAACACCTTCGAGCGCGGGTGCGGCGCGACAGTGAAAACCCGCGATGCATCAAATGACAACATGATTCGCAACAACCGGTTCATCGAGCAGCGCGACACGCTGTTCGTCGACTCCTACTGCAACAAGGATGTACGCGACGACTGTACCAAGAGACCGGCGAGTGCCCGTCGTGGGGCAATACCTTCGAAGGAATACGGCTGAGCGCATGGGACCGCGGGCTCGCAAGGCGCCGATTGCTATGCTGGGGCCGAACGACCCCAGGGGATGTCCGCTGCCACGCGCCAAGGAGCGCTTCAATGCCGCACAAAATCGCATGTGACATGTACATGCCCGCCGCTGCGGTCTTATTGCCCATGGCGAAACGTCATGAACGCGAAATACACCACCTATGCCGCACAGAACATCGCACTTGAAACGGACCGCGCGGCGCTGGCTGATCCGATGAAATATATCCATATTCCACCCCGCGCGGTGGAATACCACTGCCGCCATCACATACAGACGCGCAAGCTGCACGGTGCAAAACTCTTCGATTGGGGCAAACTGAAAGAGGTGACTGGGATCTTGAGGAACCCGCATCGCTCAAAACCTCGACGCTCGCTGATATGCTGCGCGAACATTTCGATCTGGCGTGGCATGGTCGATCACCAGCGTCTTCGCCCACAAAATGGACAAGATTACCAAACTCGGCAAGATTGACGGTTGCCGCAACCGCGATGAACTTCTGGCGCGTTATGCCCGGCTGGATGCTATCCACGCCAATATGAAAGAAACACGCTGCCTGAGGTCGGCGCAGGAACGCGGTGAGCCGCTAACCGACAACTGTTCGTGTCCATCGGTCGCGAGGGCAAGTTTCTTTTTGCTCATGGTGGAAGCCACCGCTTAGCGCTGGCACAAATACTGGACCTGCCGTCGATTCCCGTGCGCGTCGTCATGCGTCACACAAAATGGCAGGACATTCGCGAACAGGCCTTCAAGGGTTATATCCATCATTCGCTCAAAATCACCCAGACCTGAAAGAATTCATTTCACAAGGACAAAGCATCATGCCGTCGAGAAGAGGCTGCAGGCGAAAGTTGACGCCCTGACTGCACGCCAGAATTGGATGCACAATATGGCATTACCGGGTGGTGTATACACCATCAACCGAAGCGCGACCGTGATCGCGCCTGAAGACGGCGACCTTGATCGCCAGCGCAAGATCCGCGATCTACAGGTAAAAGGCACAAAGGATGGCCTGATCTACGCGCTTGACTTGACGGGCAAGTCGGTGCTCGACATCGCCTGTGGCGAAGGCAAATACTCCTTCATTGCCGGCACCAAGGCCAAACACGTGCTGGGCATCGACATCGACGACATCCGCATTGAAAAGGCACAGTTCATCAAGGGCGCGCTGGATGCAGCCAATGTCGACTTCAAGGTCTTGGACCTCTATTCCAATGCCTTCAAGGTGTTGCCGCGTTTTGACTACGCGTTCTGCCTTGGCCTTCTGCACCGCCTTCCCGACCCCTTCAACTTCATCAGCACGATGGCTGAAAAGGCCGAGAACATCCTATTTGAATGGAAGACCACGCCCGTCAAAATGCTCAGCCACGATATACCATGGGCATATCACCGCCCCGGCGGATTGTATGAGTGGCACAATGCCGCACTGAACTTCGAAGAGCGCGACGTCGCCGCAAAGGGTCGCGCAGGCGGCGGTATTAACCGCGCGTCTTACTGGTACATGAGTTATGCTGCGGTCGAAGCACTTTGCCAGCGGGCGGGGTTTAGATATTTTATCCGTTACTCCCGCGATGCATTCTATCCCGATCATTCCCGCGATCCGGAGAAAACAACGCCGCGCGTCATGCTGTTGGCCAGTCGATCGCCCGTACACGCTCATGGGCCAATCCTCCACCAAAGCTCCGGTGAAATGACCACGCAATATAAACTTTCGCATTTCGAGACCTTTTCCAGCAAGGAACCACACAAAGAAATCCGGCAGCAGGAACGCATGGGTTTTATCGCCCGCAACCGCGCTGACTTGCCTCCTTTCCCGCTGACACTACCGATTGACTGGTCTTCGGACCCGTTCAAAGATCGCAACTGGATGTTCCAGTTGCACGCATGGCGTTTTCTTGACCCGCTGATGCAGGTGCTGACTCACGAGCCGTCATCTGAAAAACAGATACTGGAGAAAATCTTCGCACTGATCGCAGACTGGGTGGCGCACAACGTGCATGGAAAAGGTGGCGACTATACATGGTACGATATGTCGACGGGTATCCGTGCTTCAAAGATGGGGTTGCTTCTGCGTTTGGCCGCGGAAAAAGGTTTTGATTTCCCGTCCAGCGTCGCGATTGACGATCTGGTGCGTCTACATATCGAACACCTGTGTAATCCTTGCGAGTTGAACCACGGCAACCACGGGCTCTTCCAGATTAACGGCGTTATGGCGCTGGCGACCGCCCTGCCTGATATGCCTGTCAGCACCCAAGCCATCGACTATGCGCGAAAGAGCATGAAAATGCTGCTGGCCGATCAACTTGGCACGCAAGGCGTGCATACTGAAGGTGCACCCGGATACCATTTCTTTACCTTAAGGAAGATTATCACCATCCTTGAATGCGATTGGTGGAAGGGGGATGATTTTAGTGATATTCACCGCTTGGTCGATCGCGCAGATATAGCAAGATGCTGGATGGTGAGCCCCGACTCGCGCTGTCTACCAGTCGGAGATTCCACGCGTAAAATATATACAGAGAACTTCTTGCGCTTATATGAATGGCCGCACGCACGTAACTCTAATACCGTCGGTGCAAAGCTCGACGGCTATGGAGCAGCGCGTACTGATACTGAAACCTGCATCGCACAATCAGGCATTGTCTTCATGCAGGCTGGGTTTAGACATAATGCGCACAAGCATGCAGATTGCCTATCATTCATCTGGCAGGAGGGTGGCGAGGACATACTGATTGATTCAGGCAAATACGCCTATCAGAGCGATGCCATGCGCCGCTACTTCAAGAGCACTCGCGCCCACAACACAATCGAGATCGATGGCAAGAGCTATAGTCTTAAGCCTGACAGAGCTTATGGGTCCGCAGTTGAGGACGTAACGCCATTCGGCCACGGCTGGCTGATGACGGCGCGGCGCATCCACCCCGATTTCAGAGTCACGCACGCACGCAGCGTTATATGGCTGCCCGGCGCTTTCGTGCTGGCAGCCGACTATCTGACGACCACAGACGCGCCACACCGCTATGTGGCAGGATGGCATTTCAACAAGGATGCAACCCTGACGGCGCAAACGACCGATGCACTGGAAATTCGCTTGCCGTCCGGCCGCCCGCTCCTCGCGCGCTTTGCAGCAAATACGACCGCACGGCTTGAAACCGCGCGCGGCCAGATGGAGCCCGAACCACTCGGCTGGGCGTCGGAAACATACTTGCAGTATCAACCCGCAACCACCGCAGGCTATGCGGTTAAGGCAGCGGGGGTCGCCCTCATCGCCAGCCTGTTCGTGCTGGATGAACGCATGTTCCGTACTGTTGTAGCCGTGAAGGGTGGGCGCATTGTCCTGCATGGTGCGCGTGATGCGCTTGCGCCGCCGCACTCCATATCTCTGCACGGCATGGAGGTCATTTTCGACTGATTGCAAAGAACAGCCACGCCGAGGAAATGTCTTCCGTCTCCTGACCTCCGGCGTGGACCATGTGAATTCGCTGCACCGTGCCCACCGAAAAAGGCGGGCGGCCGCGCTGGTCTTTCGGCGTGTGCAGGGCGATCGAAGATTCTCAAGCCCGTCACCACGCGCACCACGCGTCGTGCGAGGAACTGACAAGAGCGAAAGTTCAAGCAGTTCAAGGAGGTACCATCCCGCCGACGCTGTAGTGGTCCGCGTGGCGGCGTCATCGCCAGCCTTCGCGGGCTCGGCATGGGCTCTCGGACAGCCCTGGAAGGCTGCTGCTGGCCCGTGCATCTCCGCTTCGACCGTTCAATCCGTCCCCGAACCCGCTCGATACCAAATCAACGTCCTGCAACATCGCCAAGAAGAGGCGCCGACGGCTCTGTTCGTGTCGACCCAGCATTGGAACTCGGTCTTCCAGGTGGGCAGCCATCACATCGCCCGCTGCTTTGCCCAGCGTGGCTGGCGTGTGGGGTTCCTGTCTGCGCCGATCAGCCTGGCGCACCTTGCGGGCCTTGGCACCGATGCAAGTGAGCGAGTGGCGTCGTGGCGCGCCGGCGGGTCGACCGATGCGGCGTCGGGCGTGTGGCACTACGTGCCCTTTGCACCGCTGCCGTGGGGCGCTGCGCCGCTCGTCCGCAGCCGCGGCCTGATGCACGCAGCCTGGCGGACCTGTGCGCCGCTGCTGTCCCCGGTGCTGCGCAAGAACGGCTTCGATCGTCCGTTGTTGGGCTACACGGATCACTTCCTGCACGAGGGCTTGTTGCGCTGCGCCTCGGCGCAACTGACCGTGTTCCGCCGCGCCGACAATCTTGCAGGCGTCCCCGGCGCCGCCGGCGACTTTGCGGCCAGAGAGGTGGACTTCGCACGCCGCTCCGATCTCACGATCTGCACCACGGAAAGTTCTTTCGCGCACATGACGGCGCAAGGGGTGCGTAAGGCGCTGGTCGTTCGCAATGGCATCCAGCTCGACCGCTTCTTTCGCGATGCACCGGCGCCGCCCGAGTACGGCAGCGACGATCGTCCGGTCGTGGTCTACGTGGGTTCGGCCGAACATCGGCTCGACATCGACCTGGTCCTACGAGGAATCACCGAACTCAGGCAACTGCGCTGGGTCGTCATCGGTCCCCTCGAAGCTGCGATGGGCCAGCGTCTGCAGGCTGCCGGTGCCGATGTGCTGGGCAGTCGCCCGCATTATCTTCTTGCGGGCTACCTGCAGCATGCGCGGGTCGGTATCGTCCCGTTCTCCTTCACACGCAACAGCGAACTGATACGCGAAGTGAGTCCACTCAAGGTTCTGGAATACGCAGCCTGCGGACTGCCCGTCGTCGGTACGCTGGGTTGCCAGTATCCCGATGGGCTTCCCACGCCGCTGGCAGTCTGCGGCAGCGCCGATGCATTCCTGGAGGCGGTCCGGTCGTTCGCCGGCCAACCGAAGCCGCAGCGCCCGCGCATCGAGCAGTTCGCGGCCCATTCCTGGTCGGCCCGCCTGGCCCCGCTGTTCGAATGGCTGGAGCGACGCGGCTCGAGCGCGCGGGAAACGGCCGAAGTCCCGCAAGACGCATGAGCAATATTCGCGTGACCCTGCGTCGCAAGGTGGCGGACGCGCTGTCTGGCCGCATGGGGCGCCATGCGCAGCATCTTGCCTGGACGGCGGCCCGGCTGCACCCGGTGCTGCGGGCCGCGCGGCAGGCAAAGAAAGGGCATATTCGTATCGCGCTGGAGATGCTTGCCGCGAACGCGCCCCCGCAGGCTCCCGAGACGGTCCGGCTCAGGGATCGACTGGCCGACATGGAAGCGTTCGACGGGCCGGCACAGGGGTCTGCCGCGGGCGCGACCGGCACCGGCGACGACATGCGCAGCCCGGTAGCGTTCAACGGCAGGGTGCTCTTCGCGCTGCACAGTTGCGGCGCCTTCGATCCTTCGGGTTACTCGTCCCGATCGGTGGCACTGATCAGTGGCCTGAAGGCGCAGGGGGTCGAGCCGTTCATCACGACGCGGCCTGGATACCCGTGGGACCTGGCCCATCACGTCGATACCGCCAAGAGCGAGCAGGTCCACTACGAAGGGCTCGCTTTCCAGCTGGTGCCGGAGCCCGTCGCGACTATCCGCGATCCCGAAACACGCTACATCCATGGTTACGCGCAGCGCCTGCAGTCACTGGCGTCGGCAAACGGGGTTTCGGTCATCCATGCCGCGTCCAACTATCTCAATGGTGCAGCCGCAGCCGTCGCCGGCCGCGCAGCGGGCATCGCCTCGGTGTACGAAGTCAGGGGGCTCTGGCATCTGACCCGGGCCTTCCTGGAGCCGGGTTACGCGCTGACCGAGCACTATCGGTACTGCGAGAAACGAGAACTCGCTGCCTGTGCCGAAGTGGACCGTGTCATCACCTTGTCCGGCGGTTTGCGGCAGTGGTTGATCGAGCGCGGGATTGATGCGGACAAGATCAGCATCATCGGCAATGCCGCGCCGACTCGTGATCGCGGGTCCGGCCTGGACCGGTCGGCTGCGCTCGAGGTGCGCCAGAAGCACCAGATTCCGGGTCCGGCCAAGGTAATCGGCTACCTGGGTGCGATCGTCGAGTACGAGGGGCTCGATGCCCTGATCAGCGCCCACGCCAGAACGCCCGTGAACAATCGCCCGGTGTTGCTGATCGTGGGCAGCGGCGCACACGAGTCGGCGCTGCGCAAACTCGTTTCGAAACTCGGCACGGCACGTCATGTGGTGTTCGCAGGCCGGGCGGCGCCCGACAGGGTGCCTGCCTACTATGCCGCGATGGATGCGGTGGTCTTGCCGCGTCGCGACGACATCCTGACCCGCCTGGTCCCAGCCATCAAGCCCTTCGAAGTACTCGCCTTCGGACGCCCCTTGTTCGTCAGCCCGGTCCTGGCACAGGCCCTTGCCGACACCTTGCCGGATGGTTATCGGATCATCGACGTCGACTCGGTAGACCGGCTCGATCGTCTGTTCGACCAAGGACCGCCCGCGCCGGTCGACGTGCCGACGTGGAACGACCGGGCCGGGCAGGTGCTCGGCATCTATCGCGAACTGGCCGATGTCAGGCCGTCGCGGCTCGCAGCTGTGGCCTGACGGCCCATCTGAGAGGCGGCCTCAGTGCCGCATGTCGACATAGAGGCTGCGCACGCGGAATACTGGATCGACAAGGTCCCATCACCGTGGCAGGTCGACAGGATCGGACTTGGCGGTCGGCCCGGGCGCCTGCGCCGGGTGGCTGCCGAGGCGCGCGAGCCGCGCGCTGACCCGCTCGCCGACACTCTGCCAGGTGCGCTCGCTCGCTACCCAGCGGCGGCCGGCCTGCCCCAGCTTCAGTCTGAGCGCCGGATCGAGCAGCAGTTTCTGCAACATCTCGACCAGCGAACCGATGTCGCCCTTGCGGAAATGCATGCCGGTTTCGCCGGCGCGCACCAGTTCCGCCAAGGCACGCACGTCGGACACCAGAACGGCTTTCTCCATAGAAAGCGCTTCGAGCGGCTTGAGCGGAGAGACCATCTCACACACCGGCCAGGGCTTGCGCGGAAACGGTGCGATGTCGATCAACGAGTAGTAGTTCTCGACTTCCTCGTGAGGCACGCGACCAGGCATGATCAACCAGTCCGACAGCCCCTGTCTGTTGGCAGTGGCGAGGATCTGCTCGGTGATCGGGCCACGATCGGACCCCGATGCGTTTTCGTTGCCCACCAGCATCAGACGGAACTGTTGTCCGCGTTCCTTGAGGATGGCGCAGGCCACGGCCAGATCCTCGAGCCCCTCGTAGTCGACGAAGGTGCCGATGTAGCCGATGATCGGCGTTCCCGCCGGGATGCCCAGCCGCGCAGCCAGCGCTTCGTCGCGCGCGCGCGGTACGAAGCGCTGGGGGTCGCAAGAGTTCGGCAACAGCTCGATCTTGTGGGCGGGTACACCGCGCGCGACCAGTTCCTCCGCCATCGGGCCGGTGAGGGTGAACACATGGTCGGCGAGCTGCGCGACCCTGGCTTCGAGTTGGACCTGCGCTTCGTACGCCGGTGTGTTTTGGTACTCGGGCTCCCGCGAGATGCGTGTCACCTCCCAGAAGCCGCGCACTTCGTAGATGAAAGGGATCCCCAGCCGCCGCGCGGCGATCAGCGCCGGCAGCGCGGTTCGGAAGTTCGAAGCGGCGATCACCGCCGACGGGCGCAGTGCACGCAGGCGCTGTTCCACCGCGTCGGCGGCAGACTGCATGTACGGCAGCACCGGCATGCCTGGTGTGCGTTGCGGGTCGAGGATGCGCACGAAGCGCACGCCGTCGATCGTTTCCTCCAGCGGCACCTGCTCGGCGGCGAGTTCCGGCTTGGTGTCGATCGGAAAGCCCGGGCGTGTAACGACAACGACCTCGTAGCCCGCAGCGATAGGCCGCTCGAGACACCTTGAGCTCGCGTTGCGTAGCCACCCGATGAATACGGCAGGCTGTTGTGCAGGACATAGCAGATGCGGCCGGGAATGCCGACAACTGGCTGGGTGGGCTTGTCGACCACCCATTCCAGTGCAACCAGTTGATAGGCTGGCGATCTTCGCAGCTTGTCCAGCACGTCGAGTTGGTCGGGTTTTGGCTGCGGCCCATACAGACGTTCCAGATCGCGGATCGCCTGGCAGGCGTGCTCGAAGCGACTCGCACGCTGCGCGGCCCAAAAGAAGCCGCGAAGGATCTTCTCCGACTGGCTCAGCGTCAGCGCCGTCTGCGCAAGTTCGAAATCGCCATGGCTATCGCCAGCGGCAGCAGCGGCCTTGCCGACCTGGAGCACCTGGAACGCAAGCTGTTCGCTGTCGACACGATCGCGCTCGTCCAGCAGCCTAGCCTTGACGGCCGCGGCGCCGCCGGACTTCATCAACTCGCGAAGCTTGTCGAGATCCAAGCTCTGAGCTTCCGGCTGCGAGGCGGACCTGGACGCTTGGTCGTCGGACGAGGACGCCTCGGCCAAAGCCTTGCCCTGCTTCGCTGCGTCTTTGCGGCCACGAGGCGCCGCGACACTGCTGGATTGCGCTGCGACAGGGTCGTCGGTATCGCCAGAATCGGCAGGCGCGCGCCGGCTGGCCTGTACCTCGCGCCACAACGAAAAGATCTTGCCAGGCAGCGCGACGAGATTTGCAGGTGATTTCACGCCTATTGCTAGCGTCTCTCCCAGCCTGTAGGCGTTCTTTGCCTTGGTGGCTTTCAAGGTAGCCAGGGCATGGTTCAGAGCCACCCTGAGGCGATCACTGCTGTCCATGGCCAGCTGCAATTCGTGCTTGGACGTGAGCGCGGAAGTGCGTCGCTCGGCCTGCACAGCTTCGAGACTGGCATGATGCTCGGCCTGCGCAGCTTCGAAAGTTTCGAGACTCGCCCGATGCTCGGCTTGCACAGCTCCGAGACTGGCCTGATGCTCGGCCCGCGCTGCCTCGAGACTCGCCTGATGCTCGGCCTGCGCTGCCTCGAGAGCGGCTTCAAGCTCGGACAGACGACTTGTGAGTTTGGATGCCACCTCGGGTGACAGCCGCGCCTGCAATTCCTGCGCGTGCGATCGCTTCAACGAGGCAATTGCCTCTTGATGCTCGCTTCGCAACGACTTCAGTTCCAGCGACAACTTGCTCGCATTTGCCTCAGCTGTCTTGAGAGGCACCTCAAGCTTCGCCTGCGTTTCTGCAAGCTTTCTCTGGGCAATGCGCAAGCTGTCACTCTTCTTCTTCAGCTGCTCGGATCGGTCCGCGAGCCGCTCGAACAAGCTTTGCTGCGACTTAAAGGTGGCTTGTTGGGTCAGCCTGAGCAGTTCGGCCGTGTCCGGCTGCCCTCTCGCCGCGTCGCGCTCCAGCATCAGGCAACGCATATAGCTGCCATCGACCTCCACATTGGCGAGGCCTAGAGCCGATCGATCGGCAAGTGCGGCCAAGTCCGAAGGGAAAAGGCTGACCTTGTGATCCGCGTGCGGATGCAAGCCAAAAGGGGTCGTGACCACGAGCCGGCCGCCGGGTCGCAATCGCGCCTTTGCCGCGGCAAGCAGCCGATCCGGGCGGGCTTGATGCTCGATGACCTCACCGAGCAGGATGGTGTCGAACGCGGGATCTTCCGGTAGGCTCTCCAGGTCGGTTTCCAGCAACGTCAGCCGCCGCTGCACCGTTGGACTTTCACGGGCGATCTCGGCGCGGGCGAAGGCGATCGATTCAGGGTGCATGTCGATCGCGGTGACCATAAACCCTTCGCGCGCAAGAAGGATCGACGCAATCCCCTGGCTGCAGCCCACGTCGAGGACCGCTTGGCCCTCGCATTGGGAGCACATCCAGTGAATACGATCACGTGCGACCTGGGCTGTCTCCTCAGAGAAGATCTCGCCCCGGTACAGCTCATTGATGCGATCGACCGGCGTCGGTGACGGCAGCCGCGCCTCAGCAGTCGAAAGGGCATCGTTCGCCGTGGGTTCGATGGTTGCAGTGTCCATGATGGCGATATCGGTTGTAGGTGCGGGTATCTGCGTTGCCGTCAGGCCGGGTCGACCATGATCGTGTGCTGACAGCGGCGTCGCTGGGGTGATGGAAGCTTGTCGATCACCCGTGTGGGCTGCGGAGTGCTACTTCAGGCGCGATACTCATGGCGTGGATTGGTGATGTTGATTGGTCTGCAGCAGGTGGCCAGCGAGCGTCACAGATCCAGCGCGATGCGCGCCGCCACTGCGATCTGGTACACGATCTTCGTGATCGCGCGAATGATCTCGACGGTCTTGGCTTGGATCTTCGGCAGCACCATGATTTCGTCGCCGGGCCGAAGCTCCGCCTGACCGGCGTCGGCGACGCTGCCGTCTTGGTGCATCACGACGACGCGCTCCTTGTCCGCACCCTGGTTGTAGCCGCCGGCGCGCGCCACGTAGCCTTCGACGCCGACCTCGCGGTCATATACGAGCGCGGTCTGGAACATCACTTCGCCGCTGACGAGCACGAGGTTGCTCGACTCCGGGAGGCGGATCACGTCGCCGTCCTCGAGCAACGTGGCGCCGGCGCCGCCCGCGCCGGCCAGGATGACTTGGCCGCGCGGTTGCACGCGTCGTGCACGCTCGATGAACTCGAGGATCTGCTGCGCTTCGCGCCCGCGCAGCGACGCCTCCTCGCTGGTGGCCGAGCGTGCCGTCAGGGCGTAGGTCTCCAGGCTGCGCAGCGAGACTTCGATCAGTTCCTTCTGGCGGTCGGCCACCGAGCGGCGGTACAACTGCAGCGCGGCGACGTTGGCCTGCGGCGCCGGCACCAGCCGCGCGATCGCGTCTTTCAACTGAGCGCCGTAGGGCAAGACCAGGGTGCGTTCTCCCAGCTGCGCGCCTTCGATGCGCACGAGGATGGTGCCGGGGTACTTGTCCGAGGTGACCGTGACCTCGTCGCCGTCCTGGATCGTCACCCGGGCTGCGTCGGCCAGCGGGTGATACTCGCTGCGCCGATCGGCGCCGACCTTGCGCACGATGCTCAGGTGCGTGGCGCCGGGCCGCGGGCGCGCCACCGCCAGCAGGTCGCTCGGCGCTGACCTCGGGCTGGGCAAACTCGAAGATGTAGGGGTTCAGCACCTCGCCGCCCACCTGCACGGTGTGGCTCGCGCGGCGGCGCGACGATGGTGTCGCCGTCCTGCAGCTGCAGCGGCTCGATCTTGCCGTCGAGCAGGAAGCTGTAGAGGTTGATCCGCGCGCGCGGCTTGCCGCCGCGCAGCACGTCCACCTGCAGGTAGCTGCCGCGGTCGGGGTCGATGCCGCCGGCGCGGTCGAGGTAGTACAGCACCGAGTCCGACGACAGGCCGCCATAGAGGCCGGGCGCCCGCACGAAGCCGGTGACGTAGACCTTGACCGGCTGCGCCGCCTCGAGCGTGGCGTAGACGCCCACGTTGGCGCGGAAGGTGCGCTTGACCTGGCTCTCGACCTGCTGGTTGAGGTCGGCGTTGCGCACGCCGAGCACGCGCACCGGCCCGACGTTGGGGATGAAGATGTTGCCCTGCGCGTCCACCGCCTGCGCGGCCTCGAAGTTGAACGGCGCCCCACATGCGCACGCTGATGCGGTCGCCGACCGCGACGCTGGTAGTCGGGGTTGAAGCCGCTGAAGGCCTCGGCGCGCGAAGCGGCCGATGAAGATCTGCGAGCCGAACAGCAGGGGCTTGGCTGCCAGCGCGGGGTCCGGCGGCAGCGCCGCCCGGGAGGCAGCAACGGTGCGGCCACGGCGCCACCGGGGGGTGCATGCCGCGCGGCAAGGCTGCTGGGCGGGCTCGATCAAGCCGCGCGGGCTCGGATTGAGCAGATCGGGCGGCTGGCGCGCGGGTGTCTGGCTGCGCCAGCCACGGTCGCCGGGCGGGCGCTGGCGCGGTGCGGGCGTGCCGGCGCCTGCGCCAGCGGCCAGCGTCGCCGCGCCGGCGAGCATCAGGTGGACGAGTGTGTGGCGGCAAAACATGGTGTCAGTCCATGATGCTCGCGGATGGTGGCCAGCACCAGGCGCACGATGGCGTAGGCAGCACGCAGATCGCCAGCAGGGTGGCCAGGTTGTAGGCCGCCGCGGGTACTCGGCGGTCTCGGCGAGCGACGGCGGCTCGATCACGACCAGGCTCTTGATCTTGCGCGTGGCGTCGATGCGCGCATTCTCCACCGCCGCCAGCGCCAGCTTGTAGGCGTCGCGCGCGAATTCGGCTTTGCAGCTGCAGGCCCTGGAATTCGATGGCCAGCTGGTTCAGGCGGTCGCCGCGCCGGCTGCTGCCGGTGGCGCGCGCGCGTTCGGCCTCGATCTGCCTGTTGAGCGCGGCGATGCGGCTGCGCAGCGCCTTGACCTGGTAGGCGTCGTCGTTGAGGAAGCTGCGCAGCCCGTTCAGCTCGGCCTCGAGCTTGGTGAACGCGAGCCTGCAGTTCGGCCGTGAACAGCACGCCGCGGCCTGCGCCTGCACCGTCGGGTCGAGCAGCTTGTGCTTGCTCTGGAACGCCAGCAGGTCGCCTTGCGCGCCTTCAGCAGGCGCTGGCTGGCGCGGGCCATTTCGCCCTCGGCGAACCGCAGCTGTTCGCGCGCCATGCGGTGCGACAACTCGTTCACGAAACGTTCGCTCTCTTCGAGGATGGCCTGGTTGAGCTGCTGCGCGAAGGCGGGCGTCGAAGCCCTGGACGCGCAGCCGTCAGCAGCGACGAGCGATCGTCGTACAGCACCTCGCACGCGTGCGCGGTAGTAGTCGCACGAAGTCCTCCTGGCTCTCGCCGGCGCGCAGCCGATAGGGCAGGTCGGCCTCGGCGGCTCCGAAGTGCTCGCGCAGCTTGCAGCCTTTGCTCGAGCTTGCGCAGCAGGTCGAGCGAGTGCACGTACTGCTTGAGGTACAGGGTGTCCTCGCGCGACGGCGGGTCCGATGCCGGCCAGCAGCATCGCGGCGCCCGGCAGCGCGCTGGCGGCCTCGCCGCCCTGCCTGGCTGCACCGCGATGACCGACTCGCTGACGTAGCGGTCGGCGGCGACGAGCGCCCAAGTACAGGCCGACAGCAGCCAACGGCAGCGCGATCAGGCCGAGCTTCAGGGCGCGCGCCGACAGGTGGACGCAGCTGTGTTCATGCGGCTCGCTCGGCGGTGCCCTGGTAGGCCCGGATGCCCGCTTCGATGTCTTCGTACACGCGTCGACGTGGCCGCTGGTCGACATGCAGCACGACGTTGCAGTACTGGCGGATGTCGGCCATGTTGTGCGAGACCAGGATCATGTTGGCTTGCTTCAGCCGCTCCATCAAGACCTCCTTGCTCTTGGCCTTGAACTGCGCGTCGCCGACCGCCATCACCTCGTCGATCAGGTAGTAGTCGAAGTCGAACGCCATGCTCAGGCCGAAGGCCACGCGCGAGCGCATGCCCGACGAGAACGAGCGCATCGGCAGGTCGAAGTAGTCGCCGATCTCGGCGAAGTCCTCGACGAAGCGCACCTTGCGGCGCATGCGTCTCGCCGTGCGCGCCGTAGATGCGGCACACGAACTGCACGTTATCGCGCGCGGTCAGCGAGCCCTGGAAGCCGCCCGACAGGCCGACCGGCCACGAGATGCGGCGTCGGTGACGACGGCGCCGTGGTCCGGCTGTGTCGATGCCGCCCAGCAGCCGCAGCAGGGTCGACTTGCCGGCGCCGTTGCGGCCGATCAGGCCGATGTTCGAGCCCGGCGGGAACGTGAAGCTGAGGTCGCGAAAGACGTAGCGCCGCCCCTGTCGCGGCGGGTACGACTTGGTGAGCGCGCGCAGTTCGATCATCGGTCGGCGGCTGCAGGTCACGGCTGGTGACCAGGCGCAGGCGGTCCGCGCGATACAGCAGCATCGCCAGCGCGCCCACCGCCAAGCGTGAACAGCACCGGGTAAAGCGCGTTCACGCCCTCGGCCGGCACATAGGCCGGAATGAAGGCATGGCGCGACAGTTCGACCAGGTGCAGCAGCGGATTGAGCAGCAGCCAGTCCAGGTACTCGCGCGGCAACAGATCGACCTGGAAGATGACACCGCTGGCGAAGTACAGCGGCATCATCGTCATGCGGATGAACGACCGCAGGCGGGGCCGTTCGTGCGACACGACAGCGCTCAGCACACCAAAGCCGGTGCCAAGCAGGATCATCACCAGGTTCACCCCGAGCACCTCCAGCGGCCCTGCGGGCACGACCGAATAGCCCAGCCATGCCAGGATGGCAAGCGTGAAGACGTAGACGAGCAAGTTCATCAGCGCCTCGACGCAGGCCCGCGACAGCAGGGTGTCCAGCGGCTTGACCTGGCGGTACGCGAACAGACCCGCGGTTGGCGTCGATGCCGTCCATCAAGCGCGTGGCCAGATGCCGAGAACAGGAAGATATGGCAGCAGGCCGGTGACCAGGAACACCGGGTACTCCGATGCTCGGCATGCGCCGCGCTGCGTACGAACCCGAACATCGTGACGCATGATCATCACGTGCGCCAGCGGCTCGATCAGCGTCCACACGGCGCCGACCCACTGGCCGCCGACGCGGGCCTGCATCTCCCGCAGCACCAGCGCGAACAGCACGGCACGCTGCACCTCCCAGGCGCTGCGCTTGCGCGGCGCCGGGGACGTGGGCGGAGACGGTGGTGCGTGATTCATCGACAGTTTGGTTGCGGCCGGCGAAGGTTTGAGCGTGCCAGCGGCCGGGCAACTTGCGGCAGCACGAGGCAAACGGACGCTCTCCGTCCATCGAGCGGCGCGGGATTCTAGCGGTCGCGGCGCATAGAATCCGCCGGTGCTCGAGTTCCTGTTCCCATTCGCCATCTCGGCGGCGGTCACGCTGCTGCTGGTGCGCTCTGCGAGCCTGCACCGAAAGCACACCGGGGACAGCGATTTTTCCAAGCCTCAGAAGGTGCACGTTGCACCTGTGCCTCGAATCGGTGGCCTTGGCATCGTCCTTGCGCTGCTGGGCTGGGCCATGTGGGTGTGGGCCACGGGACGAAGCGAAATCGCCGCGATCGCCATCGCGCTGCTGGTCTGCGCGTTGCCGGCGTTCGTCGCCGGGTTCATCCAGGACTGCAGCGAGGCCGTCACGCCGCGGGGGCGCTTGATGGCGACCGCGTTGTCGGCCGCGCTGGCGTTCTATCTGCTCGACCTGGGCTTGCGCCACACCACGATCCCTGGGCTCGACTGGGTCGTGGCTTCGCGCTCGGCGCTGCTGGTCACCGTCTTCGTCGTCACCGGCGTCGCCAACGCGGTCAACATCATCGACGGCTTCAACGGCCTGGCGTCGATGTGCGTGATGCTGATGCTCGGCGCGGTGGCCTACGTCGCGTTCCAGGTCGGCGACATGCTGGTGGCGTTGCTGGCGCTGGCGGGCATCGGCGCGCTGCTGGGCTTCTTCGTCTGGAACTTTCCGGCCGGCCTGATCTTCCTCGGGCGACGGCGGCGCCTACTTCCTCGGCTTCTACGTGGCCGAAGTGGCGATCCTGCTGCTGCACCGCAACCCGCAGGTGTCGCCGATGTTCCCGCTGCTGGCGTGCATGTACCCGGTGTTCGAGACCCTGTTCTCGATCTACCGCCGCCGCGTTGCTGCGCGACCGCTCGCCCGGCATGCCCGACGGCATCCACCTGCACTCGCTGATCTACCGGCGCGTGATGCGCTGGGCTGCCGGCGACCAGGAGCGCGAAGGCGCTGACGCGCCGCAACTCGATGACGTCGCCCGTACCTGTGGCTGCTGTGCATGTGTCGGTCGTTCCGGCCGATGCTGTTCTGGGACAACACGCGCCGTGCTGGCTGCGTTCATCGTGCTCTTCGGCCTTGGCTACATCGTGTGCTGTACTGGCGCATCGTGCGCTTCCGCGCGCCGCGCTTGCTGCGCGTGCTGGCGAGCCGGCCCCGTCCGGTGGGCCGCAGTGCCGCGGTCAGGGATAATCGCCGACCCGATGAACCCACGAAGTGACCGACTCCGCCGCCGGCCCGAAGCGCGCCCGCCCCCGCCCGCTTCGACACCCTCGCCCTCGACGCCAAGCTGCTGCGCGCCGTGGCCGACCAGGGCTACGAGACGATGACGCCCATCCAGGCCAAGGCGATCCCGATCGTCCTGGCCGGCCGCGACGTGATGGGCGCGGCGCAGACCGGCACCGGCAAGACCGCCGCCTTCTCGCTGCCGCTGCTGCAGAAGATGCTGCGCCACGAAAACGCCTCGGCGTCGCCGGCGCGGCACCCGGTGCGCGCGCTGGTGCTGGCGCCCACGCGCGAGCTGGCCGACCAGGTGGCCGCCAGCGTCAAGGGCTACGCCAAGCACACCCTGCTGCGCTCGACCGTCGTCTTCGGCGGCATCGACATCAAGCCGCAGACGGCCGAGCTGAAGACCGGCGTCGAGGTGCTGATCGCGACGCCGGGGCGGCTGCTGGACCACATCGAGTCGAAGAACTGCGTGCTCAACCAGGTCGAGTACGTGGTGCTCGACGAGGCCGACCGCATGCTCGACATCGGCTTCCTGCCCGACCTGCAGCGCATCCTGTCGTACCTGCCCAAGCAGCGCCAGACGCTGCTGTTCTCGGCCACGTTCTCGCCCGAGATCCGCCGCCTGGCGCAGAGCTACCTGCAGGATCCGGTGACGGTCGAGGTGGCGCAGCGCAACGCCACCGCGTCGACGGTCGAGCAGCACTTCTACAGCGTCACCGACGAAGACAAGCGCCGCGCGGTGCGCCAGCTCGTGGCACGGCGCGAACTGTCGCAGGCGCTGGTGTTCGTCAACTCCAAGCTCGGCGCGGCGCGGCTGGCGCGCGCCTTCGAGCGCGACGGCATGAACACCACCGCGCTGCACGGCGACAAGTCGCAGGACGAGCGCCTGAAGGCGCTCGACGCCTTCAAGCGCGGCGAGGTGCACCTGCTGGTGGCCACCGACGTGGCCGCGCGCGGCCTCGACATCGTCGACCTGCCCGCGGTGTTCAACTTCGACGTGCCGTTCAACGCCGAGGACTACGTGCACCGCATCGGCCGCACCGGCCGCGCCGGCCAATCGGGGCTCTCGGTCACTCTGGTCACGCGTGACGACGTGCGCCTGGTCGGCGACATCGAGCAGCTGATCAAGAAGAAGATCGAGATCGAGCCGTTCGAGTTCGACGACGAGCGGCCGCGCCGCTCGCCGCGCCGCATGCGCGACGACGACGAGCGCCGCAGCGATGCGCTGCCGCCCGAGCGGGCTGCCGAGCGGCGCGGGCCGCCGCCCTCGGCGCCTGCCGATCCGCTGTTCGATCAGCCCTACGAACCCGCGGCAGCGGCGCGCCGCAGTGGGAGGTGTCGCAGCCCGCGCCGCTGAACCCGCGGCGCGCGGTGTCGGCCAACATCAAGCCCAAGCGCAAGGTGGCCTCGCTGCTCGGCGGCGGTCGCGGCTGATGTCGGGCGCCGCTTGCCGGCTGCCCGACTGAAGCGCCCCGTGGGGCCTGTCGATGACCGGTCGCAACGGCGGTCTTGCGTAGTGCGTGAGCGGCGCTGGCGAGTCGTGTTCTGGCTCGCCGTCGTTGCCGGCATCGTGCTGGCCCTGTGGCCCCAGCCCGTGCCCCACGAGCCACTGGTTCCCAGGTGCCGACAAGGTCGAACACGCGCTGTCGTTCGCGCTGCTGGTGTGGATCGGCCTGCGCGCTGGCTATCGAAGCGCACTCGCGCTGGCGATCGGCCTGCTGGCGCTCGGCGGCGCCATCGAGCTGGCACAGGGCTCTTACCGCTACCCGATCGGCCGAATGGCTCGATTGGGTGGCCGATGCGTGCGGGTATCGCGCTCGGCTGGGCCGCTGTTCGGCGCGGCATGCCGCGGACGCACCACGCCGTCAATCGGCCTGGAACAGGAACACGGCGGGTAGCTTGTCCGAGAGCTCCGCCGGCGCGCTGCGCCACTGGCTCACCCGCCGCATGCGGCACCAACCGTCGGGCCAGCCCAGCGCGCAGGCCACGCACAGGCGGGTCGTCGGCGACAGGTGCTGCAGCAAGGCGCGCATCAGCACCGCGTTGCGGTAGGGCGTCTCGATCGCGATCTGCGTTTGCACGTGCCGCCGCGACCAGGCGTCGAGCTCGCGGATGCGGGCGGCGCGGGCGTCGTCCTTGATCGGCAGGTAGCCGACGAAGGCGAACTGTTGGCCGTTCAAGCCGCTGGCGGCCAGCGCCAGCATCAGCGCACTCGCGCCGGGCAGCGGCTCGACCGTGATGCCCAACGCGTGCGCTTGCGCCACCAGCGCGCCGCCGGGGTCGGCCACCGAGGCCAGGCCGGCCTCCGACAACAAGCCGATGTCATGGCCGGCTTGCGCCGGCTGCAGCAGTGCCGCCAATTCGCCGTCGCGGCGGCGTGGCGCTGGGGCCTTTGGCGTGGCGCGGCAGCTCCCGGATCGACAGCGACTGCAGCGGCGCGGCCAGCGGCGCCAGCGCGGCCACCCGCTTGATGAACGCGCGCGCTGTCTTGGCGTCTTCGACCACCCAATGCGTGAGCGCCGCGGCACGCTGGATCACCGCCGTCGGCAGGCCGGCCGACAAGTCCAGCGGCTGCGGCGAACCGAAGTCGAGCATGTTGGGCACCAGCAGCAGGCTGCCGGTGTGCTGGCGCGGCGCGCGTCATGCCAGCAGCCAACGGATCGAGCCCCGCCGCACGCAGCATGGCGCTGGTGCGGATCAGCGGCAGGCCGACCAGCGCGGTCGGATCGTCGGACTCGATGGCCTCGGCCAGCACGATGCCCAAGGTCTCGCACTTGGCGCTGCCGGCGCAGTCGTAGGGCTGTTCCAGCAGCAGGTAGCGTTCGATCTCGTGCGTCGCTCAGCTGGCGAAAGCGCACGTGACAGTGACCAAGCGCCTGCTGCAGAAACCCGCTCGACCGCGCGAGCCACCGCCACCGCCGTGTGGAAGCGCACCGCGCGCCCGCTCATCGAGCGCAGTTGTCGTGTCGCGCGATCGTGGCTTCCGGGCTTGCCGAGCGCGACGCCGTCGAGTTCGGCGACCTGGTCGGACCCGATCACGATCGCGTTCGGTTCGCGCGCGGCCACCGCGTTGGCTTTCGCGAGCGCCAGGCGCTGCGCCAGCGCGGGCGGGGCTTCGCCGCTTGCTGCCGCCTCGTCCACCTCGGGCGCGATGACCACGAAGGGCAGGCGCAGGCGCTGCAGCAACTCGCGCCGGTAAGGCGACGTCGAGGCCAGGACCAATCGGGGTGCGGCGTCCATCGGCAAATTGTCCCATCGAGCGCGCCTTACACTGGCTCGATGGGCGCGCGCAAACTCGATCCGACCCGGCTCGACGTGGCCGCGCTGGCCGCGGAGGGCGCCAGTTTGAGCGGGCAATGGGCGGCGTCGGATCTGCGATCGCTGGGCGCGCGATGCAAACACCGCCGCCCGGTGCCGCGCCCGCGCTTGTGCATTGGCGTGTGCGCGGCGAGCAGCGCCACCGCGGTCGGCGCAGCGCCGCAGATTTGGCTGCACCTGCACGCGAGCACCACCGCCTGGCCGACCTGCCAGCGTTGCCTGCGGCCCTTCAGCCAAGACCTGGTGGTGGACCGCGCGCTGCGTTTCGTGGATGGCGAGGCGCAGGCCGAGGCGCTCGATGCCGACAGCGAAGAGGACGTGCTGGCGCTGGAGCCGGCGCTCGACCTGCGCACGTTGGCCGAGGACGAGTTGCTGCTGGCCTGGCCGATCGTGCCGCGGCATGCGTCATGCGCGGCCCCGGGTCATCGGGCGGGTGACGATGGCGGCCCCAGTGCCAACCCGTTCGCAGCCCTGGCGTCACTGAAGCCGCCCGCAGCCGGCGGCTGACGACGACTGCCGGCGTGCTGGTAGAATCGCCGGCTTTCCCTGAGGGGGCGTGGCGGCCGAACGACGGTCCGTCGCAGCCGCCTCGGCCGCCGGCCGCGCGAGCGCCTTCGCCGCGCCACGCAACGCGTCGCCCAAGCGGTGATGCACTGGAGAACCCCATGGCAGTTCAGCAGAACAAGAAGTCGCCGTCCAAGCGCGGCATGCACCGTGCGCACAACGCGCTCACCGCACCCGGCACCGGCATCGAGCCCACCACCGGCGAAGTGCACCTGCGGCATCACATCAGCCCGACCGGCTTCTATCGCGGCCGCAAGGTGCTGAAGGCCAAGACCGAGGCCTGAGCCGCACCTGCGACGGCACCTGCGTGCCGGCTCGCGCCCGCGAAGGGGCCCCTTGGTCGCACCCGCTTGCATCGCCCTCGCGCTTGACCTACCGTCCGGCGAGTGAGCCCGCTGCCACCCCTCACGCGCGTCTGCATCGCCGTCGATTGCATGGGCGGCGACCATGGCCCGTCGGCCACGCTGCCGGGCTGCCGCGCGTTTCTGTCGTCGCATCCGGCTGCCGAACTGGTGCTGGTCGGGCACCGAAGCCGCCCTTGCGGCGGCCGCCGGCATGGCCAGCGCTGCACGCGTGGTGCCGGCCACCGAGGTGGTGAGCATGGACGACTCCGATCGAGGTCGCCATGCGGCGCAAGAAGGACTCTTCGTTGCGCGTGGCCATCAACCAGGTCAAGGTGCCCGACGACGGCGAGGCGGCCGCGCACGCCTGCGTGTCGGCCGGCAACACCGGCGCGCTGATGGCCGTGGCGCGCTACGTGCTCAAGACGGTCGAGGGCATCGATCGCCCGGCGATCGCGGCCTTGCTGCCCAACGCAGAAGGGCGCGCTTCACCCAGGTGCTCGACCTCGGCGCCAACGTCGATTGCACGGCCGAGCATCTGCTGCAGTTCGCGGTGATGGGCAGTGCGCTGGCCTCGGCGCTGCACGGCAACGAGAACCCCAGCGTCGGGCCTGCTCAACATCGGCGAAGAAGCCATCAAGGGCAGCGAGATCATCAAGCGCGCCGGCGAACTGCTGCGTGCGGCAGCGGCCGACGATCACCTCAACTTCCACGGCAACGTGGAAGGCAACGACATCTTCAAGGGCACCACCGACATCGTGGTGTGCGACGGCTTCGTCGGCAACGTGATGCTCAAGACCTCGGAGGGCCTGGCCGCGATGCTCGCCGGCATGATCCGCGAGGAGTTCAGCCGCAACCTGTGGACCAAGCTCGCCGCACTGGTGGCGCTGCCGGTGCTCAACCATTTCAAGGCGCGCGTCGATCACCGCCGCTACAGCGGCGGCGCGCTGCTGGGGTTGAAGGGGTTGGTGTTCAAGGCCCATGGATCGTCCGACGCCTTCGCCTTCGAGCAGGCGCTTGGCGCGCGCGTATGATGCGGCTCGCAATCGATTGCTCGAACGCGTGCACGACCGCATCCTCGAGACGCTCCAGGCCATGCCTTCTGCTGCCGAAGAGCCGCAATCTCTCGCCTGCGAATGACGCGCAGCACCGCTTTTCGCGCATCACCGGCACGGGCAGCTACCTGCCGCCGCGGCGCGTGACCAACGCCGAGCTGGCCGCCGAACTGGCCACACGCGGCATCGAAACCTCCGATCAGTGGATCGTCGAGCGCACCGGCATCCGCGCGCGCCATTTCGCCGCCGATGGCGTGACGGCGAGCGACCTGGCGCTGGAGGCGTCGCGCCATGCACTGGAGTCGGCCGGACGCAAGGCGCAGGAGATCGACCTCATCATCGTCGCCACGTCGCACGCCGGACATGGTGTTCCCGTCGACCGCCACCATCCTGCAGCACAAGCTCGGTGTCGCCGGCTGCCCGGCGTTCGACCTGCAGGCCGTGTGCTCGGGCTTCGTCTATGCGCTGACGGTGGCCGATTCGATGATCCGCACCGGCGCGGCATCGCGCGCGCTGGTGATCGGCAGCGAGGTGTTCTCGCGCATCCTCGACTTCAACGACCGCACCACGTGCGTGCTGTTCGGCGATGGTGCCGGCGCGGTGGTGCTCGAGGCCAGCGATCGACCCGGCATCCTGGCGTCGGACCTGCACGCCGACGGCTCGTACCGCGACATCCTGTGCACGCCGGGCACGGTGGCCGGCGGCAAGGTGCTCGGCGATCCGCTGCTGAAGATGGACGGGCCGGCGGTGTTCAAGCTCGCCGTCAATGTGCTCGAGGCATCGGCGCGCGCCACGTTGCGCGCGGCGGGCCGCAGCGCCGACGACGTCGACTGGCTGATCCCGCACCAGGCCAACATCCGCATCATGCAAGGCACGGCGCGCAAGCTGAAGCTGCGCGCCGGAGAAGCTGGTGGCCACCGTCGAGTCGCACGGCAACACGTCGGCGGCGTCGATCCCGCTGGCGCTCGACGTGGCCTGCAAGGACGGCCGCGTCAAGCGTGGCGACACCGTGCTGCTCGAAGGCGTGGGCGGCGGCTTCACCTGGGGCGCCGTGCTGCTCGATTTCTGAGAGAGCGCGTTTGAGCATGAAGGCGTTCGCATTCGTCTTTCCGGGGCAGGGCGCGCAGAGCGTCGGCATGCTCGACGCCTGGGGCGACCACCCCGCCGTGCGCGACGTGCTGGCCGAGAGCGCGCAGGCGCTGGGCGAAGACGTCGGCCGCCTGATCCACGAAGGCCCTGCCCAGGCGCTCGAGCTGACCACCAACACGCAGCCGGTGATGCTGGCCGCCGCCATCGCCTGCTACCGCGCCTGGCGCGCCGAGGGCGGCGCCGGAGCCGCGGCGCTGGCCGGCCACTCGCTGGGCGAGTACACGGCGCTGGTGGCCGCCGGCGCGCTGACGCTGTCCGATGCGTTGCCGCTGGTGCGCTTTCGCGCGCAGGCGATGCAGCAGGCGGTGCCGGTGGGCGCCGGCGCGATGGCGGCCATCCTCGGGCTGGAACCCGCAGCCGTGGTGGAGGGCTGCGCGCGCGCGGCGGCTGACACCGGCGCGGTGGTGTCGGCGGCGAACTTCAACGATCCCAGGCAAACGGTGATCTCCGGTGCCAAGGCGGCGGTCGACAAGGCTTGCGAGATCCTCAAGGGCATGGGCGCCAAGCGCGCGCTGCCGTTGGCGGTGTCGGCGCCATTCCATTGCGCGTTGATGCGCCCGGCTGCCGACGCCTTGCGCGAACGGCTCGCCTCGGTGGCCATCACGACGCCGCGCATTCCGGTGGTCAACAACATCGACGTTGCCGCCGCCGAGCGAACCCGCGTCGATCCGCGACGCGCTGGTGCGGCAGGCCTACGGCCCGGTGCGCTGGGTCGAGGTGGTGCAGGCCCTGCGCGCGCGCGGGCTGACGCATGTGCTGGAATGCGGCCCCGGCAAGGTGCTCACCGGCATGGTCAAGCGCATCGACGGCGAGGCCGTCACGGCCAGCGTGTCCGACCCGGCGTCGTTGCGCGATGCGATGGGACTGCTGGCATGAGCGCAGCCCATGTCGAGCCATCACGGCCCAGGTGGCGCTGGTCACCGGTGCCTCGCGCGGCATCGGGCGGGCGATCGCGCTGGCGCTGGCCGCGCAGGGCTTTCGGGTGGTGGGCACCGGCACCACCGAGGCGGGTGCGGCCGCCGTCACGCAGGCGCTCGACGCGCAGGCGGCGCCGGCAGGCAGCCGCGGCGTGGTGCTGAATGTCAACGATGCGCTCGGCTGGCGACGCGCTGATCGAATCGATCGTCAAGCACGACGGCGGCATGCATGTGCTGGTCAACAATGCCGGCGTCACGCGCGACCAGCTCGCCGATGCGCATGAAGGACGAAGACTGGTCCGCAGTGATGGAAACCAACCTGCACGCCGTGTTCAGGCTGTGCCGCGCGGTGATGCGCCCGATGATGAAGCAGCGCTTCGGCCGCATCATCAACATCACGTCGGTGGTCGGTGCCGCCGGCAACGCTGGCCAGGCCAACTATGCCGCGGCCAAGGCCGGCGTGGCCGGCCTCACGCGCGCGCTGGCGCGCGAGCTGGGCAGCCGCAACATCACGGTCAACTGCGTGGCGCCGGGCTTCATCGCCACCGACATGACCGATGGCCTCACCGATGCGCAGCGCCAGGCCTTGCTGACGCAGGTGCCGTTGGGTCGCCTGGGCGGGCCGCAAGACGTGGCTGCGGCGGTGGCATTTCTGGCGTCCTCGCGGGCCGGCTACATCACGGGCACTCAACTGCACGTGAACGGCGGCATGTTCATGGACTGAGCCCGGACCGAGCGAGGCCACTGTAGGCTCGCGAGTGCCTTTCAGGTCGGGTCACCGGTGGCCGACCGTCGGCTCGCCGTTGGGCGAGGCCGTAGAATCACCGGCTGTTTGTTGCAACTCCTGGAGGAGTCATGAGCGATATCGAAGCACGTGTCAAGAAGATCATCGCCGAGCAGCTTGGCGTGCCCGAGTCCGACGTCAGCAACGAGAAGGCCTTCGTGGCCGACCTGGGCGCCGATTCGCTCGACACCGTGGAACTGGTGATGGCCCTCGAGGACGAGTTCGGCATCGAGATCCCCGACGAAGAGGCCGAGAAGATCACCACGGTGCAGTTGGCGATCGACTACGCCTCCAAGCACCAGAAGGCCTGAAAGGCGCAACGAGACTCCAGGATGTCGCGCCGCCGCGTCGTCGTCACTGGCCTCGGGCTGGTCAGCCCGGTGGGCAACACGGTCGAGCAAGCCTGGTCCAACCTGACTGCGGGGCGCTCGGGCATCAGCACGATCACGCGCTTCGACGCCACGCCGTTCGCCTGCCGCATTGCAGGGCAGGTCACTGATTTCAAGGTCGATGACTACATGCCCGCCAAAGAGGCGCGGCACATGGACACCTTCATTCACTACGGCCTGGCCGCCGCCGTCCAGGCCGTTCAGGACTCCGGTCTGCCCACCGGCGACGCGTTGAGCGAAGAGCGCGCCGAGCGCATCGGCTGCGTGGTCGGCTCGGGCATCGGCGGCTTGCCGATGATCGAGGACACGCACGACGAGCTGATCGCACGCGGGCCGCGTCGCATCTCGCCGTTCTTCATTCCGGGCACGATCATCAACATGGTGGCCGGTCACGTGTCGATGCGCTTCGGCTTCAAGGGGCCCAATCTCGCGGTGGTGACCGCCTGCACCACCGGCCTGCACTGCATCGGCGACGCCGGCCGCTTGATCGAATACGGGGATGCCGACGTCATGGTGGCTGGCGGCACCGAGGCCGCGGTGTCGCCGCTGGGCGTCGGCGGCTTCGCCGCGATGCGGGCGCTGTCGACCCGCAACGACGATCCGGCCACCGCGTCGCGCCCCTGGGACAAGGACCGCGACGGTTTCGTGCTCGGCGAGGGCGCCGGGGTCGTGGTGCTCGAGGAATACGAGCATGCCAAGGCGCGTGGCGCCAAGATCTACGCCGAACTGGTCGGCTACGGCATGAGCGCTGATGCCGGCCACATCACGGCACCCAACACCGACGGCCCGCGCCGCGCGATGCGCGCCGCCCTGCGCAATGCCAAGCTCGACGCCACGCAGGTGCAATACCTCAACGCGCATGGCACCTCCACGCCGCTGGGCGACGTCAACGAGACGCAGGCGATCAAGCTCGCCTTCGGCGAGCATGCCAAGAAGATGGTGGTCAGTTCCACCAAGTCGATGACCGGGCACCTGTTGGGCGGCGCCGGCGGCATCGAGACGGTGTTCACCGTGCTTGCATTGCATCACCAGGTGGCGCCGCCGACGATCAATCTGTTCAACCCAGGATCCCGAATGCGATCTCGACTACTGCGCCAACGAGGCGCGCGAGATGCGCATCGACGCGGCGGCGAAGAACAATTTCGGTTTCGGCGGCACCAACGGTACCCTTGTGTTGCGTCGCGCCTGAGCGACGACGAGCGCCGCGTGGCCATGCGCTTCGCGCCGGCGTTTGAGTTGGACGTGACGCCTGGGCGTCTCGAGCGGGCTGCGCTCGCAACGATCGGCGGCCTTTGCGCCGCGGTCGTCGGTGCCTGGCTGTGGTCGCATGTCGACGCGGCCGCTGGCCCTGCTGGCCGCGGCGCTGTGGCGTGGGTCGCGGTCGTCGTGGGCGCAGCGCTGCCGGGTCTGTGGCTCGGCTGGCTGCTCGCGCCGCGCTCACCCGGCACGCTCGCCTGGCGCCAGGGGCAGTGGACGTTGTCCCGGCCGCCATCGGCCCCGCGCGCCGGCGCCGTGCAGGCCAAATTGGATGTCGGCGGCTGGGCGCTGCTTTATTTCGAGCCCACCGACGGCGGCCCATCGAGCTGGCTGGCCGTACGCGGCAGCGCGGCGGGGCCGGCCTGGCACGCCCTGCGCGCCGCCCTGTTTGCACCGGCTGCGCCCGGCGAGTCGGTTCGATCCGGTGAAGGCACAGCGCCGAGGGTGCGCCCGTGAACCCGCACGATGCCGACCGCTCGCTGGTGGAGCGTGCGCAGCGCGGCGATTCGCGCGCTTTCGAGATGCTGGTGGTCAAGTACCAGCGGCGCATCGAGCGGTTGATTTCGCGCATGGTGCGCGACGCGGACCTGGTGCACGATGTCGCTCAGGAAACTTTCATCCGCGCCTACCGGGCGCTGCCGCAGTTCCGGGGCGAAAGTGCGTTCTACACATGGCTGTATCGCATCGCCGTGAACACGGCCAAGAAGGCTCTGGTCGAACTCAAGCGGGACCCCGTCGCCACCGATTCGGCGCGGGCACGTCCCGGCGAGGACGACGAAACTTACCGCACCGACCACGAACTAAGCGACGGTGAGACGCCGGAGGCGCTGCTGGCGAGCAAGGAGATTGCCGCCACCGTCAACGCCGCGATCGATGCTCTGTCGGAGGATCTCCGGCAGGCCATCACCCTGCGGGAAATCGAAGGCCTGAGTTATGAAGAGATCGCGGACGTGATGAATTGCCCGATCGGCACGGTGCGGTCACGGATCTTTCGTGCCCGCGAAGCGATCGCATCACGATTGCGGCCATTGTTGGGGACGCGCGAGGGCGAACGCTGGTGAGCGGACACCCGAGCCGCCGCACCGGCCCTTGCGCCACCTGTCTGGAGTGAAGATGCCTGTCGATCCATTACCGAGCCCGCACGAACAGCGCCACGATGAATGGGCCGCGCTGTCGTCACTGGCTGATGGCGAGGCCACGTCCGACGCGCAGGAGAGGTGCTTGGCGTTGTGGGCCGAGCAGGCCGCCGCGCGTGAGCGGTGGCGCCACTACCAATTGATCGGTGACGTGCTGCGTTCGCGCGAGCTGGCGCGCGACGGGGCCCACGACGCCGCATTTCTGGCCGCCTTGCGTGCCCGCCTGGCGCGCGAGCCGGTGGTGCTGCGGCCCGCGCAGCCTGCTGCGGTGCGGCGTCTGAGGGCGTGGACAGCGCCGCTGGCTGCTGCCGCGGGTGTGGCTGCGGTGGCCGGCGTGGTGGTGATGCTGCGCACGGTTTCCACGCCGTTCGATGGCGCGCAGATGGTCGTGGCCCCTGTCGCGCGGTCCGTGGTCGCGTCGGCGCCGGGCAAGTGGGAGCAGTCGCCTCAACCGGTCAACGGGCGCTTGATTCGTGATGCCCGGCTCGATCGCTACTTGGCGGCGCATCGCCAAAGCGCCAATGGTGCTGCCCTGCAGATGCCAGGCGGCGTGGTGCGCAGCGTCGACACGATCGTGCTGGAGGACCGGTGACCGCACTGCGACGGTCGCTGCGCACCTGGCTGTGGGCCGCGAGTCTGGCCGCCGCCTGGGCGGCCCATGCGCAGAGCGCGACATCACCGGCCGCCGGCGAGCGGCCTAGCGACCTGCGGTCGTGGATGGCGCGCATGCAGCGTGCCGCCGCCACACTCAACTACCAAGGCACGCTGGTCTCCAATGCGGCGGGTGTGGTGTCGAGTTCGCGCGTGGCGCATTACTGCGAAGGCAAGCAGCGCTACGAGCGCATCGATGTGCTCGACGGCGAGACGCGACAAGTGCTGCGCCACAACGACGTCACGCAGACGGTGTGGCCGCGCGCACGCGTGGCGGTGATCGAACAACGTTTGGCGATGCCCGACTTCCCCGGCCTGCCGCCAACCGATGCGCGTTCGGAAGACACCTATGAATTGCGCCTGCTCGGCACCGAACGTGTGGCGGGCCACGAGGCGCAGGTGCTGATGTTCAAGCCGCGCGATTCGCACCGCTTTGCGCAGCGGTTGTGGGCCGAGCAGGAGAGCGGCTTGCTGCTGCGTGCCGACGTGTTGGGTCCGCGCGGAGAGTTGCTCGAGTCGGCATCGTTTTCCGACGTGGTGATCGGCGGCAAGCCGAGTCCCGATCTCGTGCGGGATTCGAAGCGCAAGCTCGACGGCTATCGCATCGTGCGTCCTGCCGCGGTCCGCACCACGCTCGATGCCGAGGGCTGGAGCGTCGCGCATCCGGTGCCGGGCTTCCAGTTGGTCGGTTGCATGCGCAAGGAACTCGGCGCGCTGGAAGAGCCCACCGCCAGCGCCGGCACGCAGGTGCTGATGGCGGTGTTCTCCGACGGCCTGACCCATGTGTCGGTGTTCGTCGAGCCGTACGAAGCCCGGCGCCACAAGCCGGTGGCCACCAGTCTGGGGGCCACGCACACCGTGATGACGCGCGCGGGCGATTGGTGGATCACCGCGATGGGCGACGTGCCGATGGCAACCGTGCAGTTGTTTTCATCGACGTTGGAGCGGCGTCGTTGACCCGCGCTGCGCCGCATCCCACCCTGTTTTTTTCTCGCTCGGCCCCCATCTGGGCTGCCATGGTCAGACATGAGGTCTTGCATGCATCGTCACACGGTTTCTTCGGTTCTCGATCTGCGTCGTCGCGCTGCCACCGCCGCGCTGGCAGCATGCCTGGGGCTGGGCATGTGGGTGACGGGCACGCCTGCACGGGCGCAAGGCCGCGAACTGCCCGACTTCACCGAGCTGGCCGAGAAGTGGAGTCCCTCGGTGGTCAACATCCGCACGCTCGAGCGCAGCCGGGCCGCTGCGGGCGGCGAGGTCGATCCCAACGTCGAGGAGTTCTTCCGCCGCTTCGGCATTCCGATGCCAGGCCGGCCCGACCCGCGCCGCGGTCCTCGCGGTGGTGACGAGGAGCCGCAGCAGCGAGGCGTGGGTTCCGGCTTCATCCTCAGCAACGACGGCTTCGTGATGACCAACGCCCACGTCGTCGACGGCGCCGACGAGCTGCTCGTGACGCTCACCGACAAGCGTGAGTTCAAGGCGCGCATCATCGGCTTCGACAAGCGCACCGACGTGGCCGTCGTGAAGATCGAGGCCACCGGATTGCCCGCCGTTCGCATCGGCGATGTCAGCAAGCTCAAGGTCGGCGAGTGGGTGATGGCGATCGGCTCGCCGTTCGGCCTCGACAACACGGTGACCGCCGGCATCGTCAGCGCCAAGCAGCGCGACACCGGCGACTACCTGCCGTTCATCCAGACCGACGTCGCGATCAACCCCGGCAACTCCGGCGGTCCGCTGCTCAACATGCGAGGCGAGGTGATCGGCATCAACTCGCAGATCTACAGCCGCTCCGGCGGTTTCATGGGCATCTCGTTCTCGATTCCGATCGATGAGGCGATGCGGGTCGCCGAACAGCTGCGTACCAGCGGCCGTGTGATCCGCGGGCGCATCGGCGTGACGATCGCACCGGTCACCAAGGAGGTCGCAGAGTCGATCGGTCTGGGCAAGCCGATGGGTGCGCTGGTGCAGGGGGTGAGAGTCCGGCGGTCCGGCCGAAAAGGCGGGCATCGAGGCCGGCGACATCATCGTCAAGGTCGACGGCAAGGCGGTCGACAAGTCGGTCGACCTGCCGCGCATCATCGGTGCCACCAAACCGGGCAGCCGCTCGTCGCTGCAGGTGTTCCGGCGCGGCGCGACGCGCGACCTGCAGGTGACGGTGGCCGAGTTCGAGGCCGATCGTCCGACGCGCAGGGCGCATGCCGAACCCGGCGCCATGAGCCCGCAAGCCAAGAGCGCATTGGGCCTCACCGTGTCGGAATTTCCGAGGCGCAAAAGCGTGAGCTCAAGATCAAGGGTGGCGTTCGCGTCGAAGCGGCCGAAGGCGCCGCGGCCCGCGCGGGGCTGCTCGAGGGCGACGTGATCCTGGCGATCGACAACACCGAGGTCGCCGACGTCAAGCAGTTCCTCGCCACTGCGGCCAAGCGCCGAGAAGTCGCGCGCGGTCAGCGTGATGGTCAAGCGCGGCGAGTTCGTCAGCTACCTCGTGATCCGGCCGAGCCGATAGCCCTCTCCCGCAGTAGGAGACTGGCGCCGCTTTCAGCATTGCGGAAGCGGAGCGGTCATGGCCGTCGCTTCCGGCCAGCCCTCGAAGGCCTGGCTCGGAGCGACGAAGTGCGGCGAGAGTGAGTTCTAGCTATCGCGCTGCCCAGGCCGCATTTGCTCGGGCCCGCGACTAGAATCCGCCCGACCCATCGTCGTCGAGGCTCCTCGATTCTGTGTCGTTCACGGCGTCCGGCAAGGCTGTGGATAAGCTGTTGATTGAACTCCTTGTTGGCCCCCTGCAACGAGCCAAAATCAAGCAATGGCGCGGCTCTCCGCGGGGTGCTTTTGGCTACAATGAAGGCCCAACAAGCAGTTGCCATACGTTTTGTTGGAAGGCGCGTCATCTCTTGGACGTGCCTTTTTTTTGGCTGCGGCACGGCGCCTGCGGCCCTTCACATCGCTGCGCGATGTGAGCTTGCGCCGCAACGGCTTCGCCGTTGTGTCTCCGGCAGTCGCGCACAGCGCCGACTGATCGCATGGACCACATCCGCAATTTCTCGATCATTGCCCACATCGACCACGGCAAGAGCACGTTGGCCGATCGGATCATTCAGCGCTGCGGCGGCCTGAGCGATCGCGAGATGGAAGAGCAGGTGCTCGACTCGATGGACCTCGAGCGCGAGCGCGGCATCACGATCAAGGCGCAGACGGCGGCGCTGCAGATACACCGCGCGCGACGGGCAGGTCTACAACCTCAACCTGATCGACACCCCGGGCCACGTGGATTTCAGCTACGAGGTCAGCCGCTCGCTGTCGGCCTGCGAAGGGGCGCTGCTGGTGGTCGACGCCAGCCAGGGCGTGGAGGCGCAGACGGTCGCCAACTGCTACACCGCGCTCGACCTCGGCGTCGAGGTGGTGCCGGTGCTCAACAAGATGGATCTGCCGCAGGCCGACCCCGAGACCGCGCGGCCGAAATCGAAGACGTGATCGGCATCGATGCCAGCGGCGCGATTCCCTGCTCGGCCAAGACCGGCATGGGGCTGGACGAGATCCTCGAGGCGGTGATCCACCGCATGCCCGCGCCGCGCGGCCACCCCGATGGCGCGCCGCGGGCGATGATCATCGACAGCTGGTTCGACAACTACGTCGGCGTCGTGATGCTGGTGCGGGTGGTCGACGGCTCGTTCGCCAAAGGCGAGCGCATCCGGCTGATGGCCACCGACGCCTGTCCACGGCATCGAGCAGCTCGGCGTCTTCACGCCGAAGTCGCAGCCGCGCGATGCGCTGCGCGCCGGCGAGGTCGGCTTCGTGATCGCCGGCATCAAGGAACTGCACCACGCCAAGGTCGGCGACACCGTCACGCTGGAAAAGAAGCTGCCCAACAACGCCGGGCCGGCCAGCGAGCCGCTGCCCGGGTTCAAGGAGATCCAGCCGCAGGTGTTCGCCGGGCTGTACCCGATCGAGGCCAGCGAGTACGAGTCGCTGCGCGATGCGCTGGACAAGCTCAAGCTCAACGACAGCTCGCTGCGCTTCGAGCCCGAGGTCAGCCAGGCGCTGGGCTTCGGATTCCGCTGCGGCTTCCTCGGCCTGCTGCACATGGAGATCGTGCAGGAGCGGCTGGAGCGCGAATTCGACCAGGATCTGATCACCACCGCCCCGTCGGTGGTCTACGAGGTCGAGCTCGGCGACGGCGCAGTGATCAAGGTCGAGAACCCGTCGAAGCTGCCCGACCAGGGCCGCGTCCGCGAGATCCGCGAGCCGATCGTCACCGTGCACCTGTACATGCCGCAAGACAGCGTGGGCCCGGTGATGACGCTGGCCAACCACAAGCGCGGCGTGCAGGTGCAGATGTCCTACCACGGCCGGCAGGTGCACCTGACCTACGACCTGCCGCTGGCCGAGATCGTGCTCGACTTCTTCGACAAGCTGAAGTCGGTGTCGCGCGGCTACGCGTCGATGGACTACGCCTTCAAGGAGTACCGCGCCGCCGACGTGGTGAAGGTCGACATGCTGATCAACGGCGACCGCATCGACGCGCTGTCGGTGATCGTGCACCGCAGCCAGAGCATCTACCGCGCTCGCGAGGTGGTGGCCAAGATGCGCAAGATCATTCCGCGCCAGATGTACGACGTGGCCATCCAGGCCGTCGATCGGCGCCAACATCATCGCGCGCGAAGACGTCAAGGCGCTGCGCAAGAACGTGCTGGCAAAATGCTACGGCGGCGACATCACGCGCAAGAAGAAGCTGCTCGAAAAACAAAAGGCGGGCAAGAAACGCATGAAGCAGATCGGGACTGTCGAGGTGCCGCAGGAAGCCTTCCTGGCCATCTTGCAGGTCGACGACTGATCGGCGGCTCGCCGCACCCACACGCGCGCCGCAGGCGCCCAACCTTCACGAGACTCGTTCCCAATCCATGAGTGCACTGACAGCGATCCTGTATGCCGCGCTGGCCGTCTACCTGGGCGGCTGGTATGCCGACCAGTGGATCGGCAACTTCTCGCTGCTGCTGTTCGTGCTGACGGTCGTCACGCTGGGCTACTGGCTGGCCGAGCGATTTCATTTCAAGCCCGCGCGCGAGGCGGCTGCCGCTGCGGTTGAAACCCAGCACACGCAGCGTCGCGCCGAGCTGGCCAGCCCAGGGCATCACTCAGGTCGACGGCAATGTGCAGGAGGCCAGGCAGGCGCTGCTGGCGCAGCCGTGGTGGCTCGACTGGACCGCCGGGCTGTTCCCGGTGATCCTGATCGTCTTCCTGCTGCGCTCGTTCCTGTTCGAGCCCTTCAAGATTCCGTCGGGCTCGATGGTGCCCACGCTGACGGTGGGCGACCTGATCCTGGTGAACAAGTTCCACTACGGCGTGCGGCTGCCGGTGATCAACAGGAAGCTGATCGCCAACCACGACCCCGAGCGGGGCGACGTCATGGTGTTCCGCTACCCGGTCGATCCACGGGTCGACTACATCAAGCGCGTGGTCGGCGTGCCGGGCGACGAGATCGCCTACCTCAACCAGCGGCTTTCGATCAACGGCAAGCCGGTCGAGCTCAAGGCGCAAGGCGAGTACTACGACGACGATGCGCGGCGCTACTTCCCGCAGTTCTCGGAGTCGCTGGGTGCCATCGAACACCGCATGCTGGTCGACCCCCAGCGTGCCGCCTACTATGGCGGCGGCGACTCGCGGCAGTTTCCGCATGCGCAGAACTGCCGCTACTCAGCCGAGGGCGTGGTGTGCAAGGTTCCCGAGGGCCACTATTTCATGATGGGCGACAACCGCGACAATTCGCAGGATTCGCGGTTCTGGGGCTTCGTGCCCGACGAGAACATCGTCGGCAAGGCCTTCTTCGTTTGGATGAATTTCGGTAATCTCCGGCGCATCGGTTCGTTTCAATGACGGGGGCGGGAAAGGGGTCTGGCATGGGTTCATCGCGGCGGTTCGTCGCACGCGCTCAGCGTGGCGTCAGCCTGATCGGGCTGCTGTTCTGGGCCATCGTCATCGGCTTCGTCTTCTACGTGGGGATTCGCGTGTTCCCGACGCTGAACGAGTACTTCACGATCCAGACCGCGATCAACAAGATCGCCGCGTCCAAGCCCAGCACGGTGGGCGAGATCCGACAGCTGTTCGACAAGCAGAAGGACATCGAATACTCCATCGCGTCGATCTCGGGCAAGGATCTCGACATCACCAAGGAGAACGACCGCGTCGTGATCCGCTTCGCCTACAACAAGGAGATCGAGCTGATCGCTCCGGTGTACCTGCTGATCAAGTACGAAGGCCGGTCTCGCTGAAGGCATGGATCCGCGGCTCGACGCGCTGCAAAAACGCCTGGGGCATACCTTTCGCGAACAGGCGCTGCTGACGCGTGCCCTGACGCATCGCAGCTTTGGCGCCGATCACAACGAGCGCCTGGAGTTCCTGGGTGACGCGGTGCTCAACCTGGCGATCTCGGGCCTGCTGTTCGAGCGCTTCGGCGGTTCCGACGAGGGCGACCTCACACGCGTGCGGGCGCACCTGGTGCGCGAAGAAAGCCTGCATCGCACGGCGCTGACGCTCGGGCTGCCCGACGTGATGCGGCTGTCCGAAGGCGAGGCGCGCGGTGGCGGTGCCCAGCGCCCGTCGATCCTGGCCGATGCGCTCGAGGCGCTGATCGGCGCTGCCTACCTCGATGGCGGGTTCGATTGCGCGTTCGAACTCGTGCGGCGCCTGTTCGGCGACGTGATCGTCGCCGGCGAGGCGCACACCTGGTCCAAGGACGCCAAGACCGAGCTGCAGGAGTGGCTGCAGGCACGCCGCATCGCGGTGCCGTCGTACCGCATCGTCGGCACCACCGGCCAGGCGCACGCGCAGACCTTCGAGGTCGAGTGCGCCATCCCGGCGCTGTCGCTGGCCCAGACGGGCCGCGGGCGCTCGCGCCGCGCCGCCGAGCAGGAGGCCGCGCGCCGTTTGCTCGATGCGCTGAAGGCCAGCGACCAGCCCGGTGGCCCGCTGCGGTCCTAGCGATGACCACCGGCGCGACCACGCGCTGCGGCACCGTGGCGATCGTCGGCAGGCCCAATGTGGGCAAGTCGACTCTGCTCAACGCGCTGGTGGGCCAGAAGATCAGCATCACGTCGCGCAAGGCGCAGACCACGCGCCATCGCATCGTCGGCGTGCGCACGCGTGGCGCCGCGCAGTTCGTGTTCGTCGACACGCCGGGATTCCAGACCCGCCACGCGCAGGCGCTGAACCGCAACCTGAACCGCGCCGTGCGCAGCTCGCTGGCCGATGTCGATCTGGTGCTGCTGGTGGCCGAGGCCGGCCGTTTCGGCCGGGACGACCAGCAGATCGTGGCGCTGCTGCCGGCGGGCGTGCCGGCCATCCTGGTGGCCAACAAGCTCGACCTCGTGCATCGCCGCGCCGATTTGTTGCCCTGGCTGCAGGCGCTGCCGCAACACCATGCCTTCGCTGAATACGTGCCGATGTCGGCCGAGCGCAGCGCCGATGTCGAGCGCCTGCTCGACATCATCGAGCCGCACCTGCCCGAGCGGCCCTGGGCGCACGACCCCGACGCATTGACCGACCGCGACGAGCGCTTCCTGGCCGCCGAGATCGTGCGCGAGAAGCTGTTTCGCCTGACCGGTGACGAGTTGCCCTATACGTCGACAGTGGTGCTCGACCGCTTCGAAGAGTGGGACTCCGATGCGCCGACGAGTCGCCGGCCACGCCCGGCGGCGGCATCGCGCAACGTGCACATCGCAGCGACCATCGTCGTCGAGCGCGACGCCCACAAGGCCATCGTCATCGGCCAGGGCGGCGAGCGCTTGAAGCGCATCGGCACCGAGGCGCGCCACGAGTTGCAGCACCTGCTCGATGCCCGCGTGCACCTGGCGCTGTGGGTGCAGGTGCGCTCGGGCTGGGCCGACGACGAGCGCCACTTGCGCAGTTACGGCATCGGATGAGTTCCGGGCCGGGTGAGTTCAACTTCGCGTCGGGCGCAGCGGCTGGCACTTCGACCGTCGGCAGCCCACGGCGAGCCGCCGCTCTCGCGCAAAGCGCCTTCGTGCTGCACAGCTACGACTGGAGCGAATCGAGCCTGATCGTCGAGCTGTTCAGCCGCGACGCCGGCCGCGTGGTCGCGGCGGCCAAGGGCGCCAAGCGGCCCACCTCGCAGCTGCGCGCGGTGCTGATGCCGTTCCAGATGGTACTGGTGCAGTTTGCGCGCTCCAGGGGCGAAGGCGGCGCCGAGGTGCGCACGTTGCGCAGCGCCGAGTGGGGCGGCGGCGACGTCGTTGCCTTGCGCGGGTCGGGCTGGCTCTCGGGCTTCTATCTCAACGAGTTGTTGCTGCGGCTGCTGGCGCGCGACGATCCGCACCCGCGTCTGTTCGATGGCTACGCGGCGACGCTGCAAGGCCTGGGTGACAACGAGCTGCGCAGCGAGGCGGCCCTGCGCGCGTTCGAGCTGCTGCTGCTGCGCGAGACCGGTGTGTTGCCTGAATTCAGCCGCACCACGCTGACCCAGGTGCCGGTGTCGGCGGCCGGCCGCTATGCGCTGCGCGCCGATCAGGGCCTGGTGGCGGCGACCCCAGGCGAAGCCTCGCTGGCCGGAACAGCCTGCCTGGAGCTGGCCCGGGCACTGGACGAATGGGCCGCACAGGCCCCTGGCACCGCGGCGCTGCAGGCCCTGCATTCGGTGTGCGCGCGCGAGCTGCCGGCATTGAAGGTGATGCTGCGCGGCCAGCTTCACTATCATCTGGGTGGCGCGCTGTTGCGCACCCGGCAGGTGGTCATCGACACGCAACGCCTGCTCGAAGGTACACCTCCGTCACCATGAACCCGCTGATGGCTCCCGAAGCGCTGGCGCGCGACGCGCGCACCGCGCTGTCGGTCAACGTCAACAAGATCGCGCTGCTGCGCAACTCGCGCCATCTCGACGTGCCCAACGTGGTGGCGTTGTCGCGCATCGCCGTGCTGGCCGGTGCGCAGGGCATCACCGTGCATCCGCGCCCTGACGAGCGCCACATCCGCACGCGCGACGTGCACGAGCTGGCGGCGCTGCTGCGCGAGTGGCCGCACGTCGAGTACAACATCGAGGGCAATCCGACGCACAACCTGATGCAGTTCGTGCGCGAGCTGAAGCCGCACCAATGCACGCTGGTGCCCGACAGCGCCGAGCAGTTCACCTCCGACCATGGCTGGGATCTGCCCGCCGACGTGCAGCGGCTGCGGCCGCTGGTGGCCGAGGCGCGGGCGCTGGGCGTGCGCGTCAGCCTGTTCATGGACCCGTTGCCCGAGGCGATGGCGCACGCCGCCGAACTCGGCGCCGACCGCGTCGAGCTGTACACCGAGGCCTATGCCAGAGCCCACGGCACGCCCGAGCAGGCCGCTGTGCTGGCGCGCTACGCCGCCGCCGCACGGGCCGCGCAGGCGGCGGGCCTGGGCGTCAACGCCGGGCACGACCTGAACCGCGCCAACCTCACCGAATTCCTGCGCGCGGTGCCCGGCGTGCTCGAGGTGTCGATCGGCCATGCGCTGGTGGCCGATGCGCTGGAGCTCGGCATGACCCAGACGGTGCGCGAGTACCAGCGCTGCATCCAGCTGGCGCAACCGACTGGATCGCGATGATCGTCGGCATCGGCACCGACGTGTGCGACATCACGCCGCATCGCGGCGGCGCTCGAGCGCCACGGCGACCGTTTTGCGCAGCGCGTGCTCGGCCCCGACGAGATGCGCGTGTTCGAGGCGCGGCGCGCGCGCGTGGCGCGCCGCGGCTTGAGCTACCTCGCCACCCGCTTCTCGGCCAAGGAGGCGTTCTCCAAGGCCATCGGGCTGGGCATGCGTGCGCCGATGAGCTGGCGCTCCTGCGAGGTGATCAACGTGCCGGGCGGCAGGCCCGAGATCCGGCTGCACGGCGCGCTGGCGTCGTGGTTCGAGGAGCGCCGGCTGCGCGCCTTCGTCAGCGTCAGCGACGAGGCCAATGTCGCCACCGCATTCGTGGTCGTGGAGAGTGCCGCACATGAGCGCGCACGGCCGCTCCGAAGCGCTCATCCCGCAGCGCGTAGCGCGAGGGTAGTCCAATGAGTCCACACGCACCGGTCGTGCTCGACGTCGCCGGCCTCGCGCTCGACGCCGACGATCGGCGCCGCCTGCAGCATCCGCTGACCGGCGGCCTGATCCTGTTCGCGCGCAACTGGCAGGACCGCCGGCAACTCACCGAGCTGACGGCCGAGGCCAAGGCGCTGCGGCCCGACCTGCTGATCTGCGTCGATCACGAAGGCGGCCGCGTGCAGCGGTTTCGCAGCGACGGCTTCACGGTGCTGCCGCCGATGCGTGCGCTCGGGCGAGATGTGGATGCGCGATGCGATGCGCGCCACCGATGCCGCCACCGCGGTGGGCTACGTGCTGGGCGCCGAGCTGCGCGCCTGCGGCGTCGACCTCAGCTTCACGCCGGTGCTCGACCTCGACCACGGCGGCAGCACCGTGATCGGCGACCGCGCGTTCCACCGCGATCCGCGGGTGGTGGGGCTGTTGGCGAAGAGCGTGATGCACGGTCTGCTGCGCGCCGGCATGGCCAACTGCGGCAAACACTTTCCGGGCCACGGCCACGTGGCGGCCGACAGCCATGTCGACCTGCCGATCGACCGCCGCAGCCTCAAGGCGCTGCTGGCCGACGATGCGGCACCCTACGCCTGGCTGTCGACCAGCCTGGCCAGCGTGATGCCCGCGCACGTGGTGTATGCCAAGGTCGATGCCCGGCCGGCCGGCTTTTCGAGCCGCTGGCTGCAAGGCATCCTGCGCGAGCAGCTGCGCTTCGACGGCGCGGTCTTCAGCGACGACCTCAGCATGGCCGGCGCGCGCCGGCTCGACGGCCGCGAGCTGAGTTACACCGACGCCGCCGTGGCGGCGCTGCAGGCCGGCTGCGACATGGTGCTGTTGTGCAACCAGTCGGTCGACGGCGGCGCCGCGGTCGACCAGCTGCTCGATGGCCTGGCCAGCGCGCAGGCGCAGGGCCGTTGGCAAGCCAGCCAGGCCAGCGAGTCGCGGCGGCAATTGCTGCTGCCCGCCAGCGCGCCGCTGGCCTGGGATGAACTGATGACGATCCAGCGCCTATCGGCACGCGCTGGACCGGCTGGTCTAGGCGCGCGAGGTCGCGAGCCGGCCCGTGCGGGGCCGGCTGCGCGGTCTGAAAGCGCTGCGTTACTGCGGCGGCTGCGCTTGCGCAGCGCTCTGCCGCTCGAACGGCAGCCCCAGCTGCGACAAGTCCTTGCGCGTCTCGACCAGCACCAACGGCCCATCGTCAGGCAGCACCACGGCCTTGCGCTCGCGCGGCACGTGCGCCGGCTGCGGCTCGGCGGCAATGGCCTGCTGCACGCTGCGCACCTTGTCGGCATCGGACTGCACCCACTGCAGGCCGGCGCCGTCGGCGAGCTGCTCCAACTCGTGCGTCGGCAGCTCGAATTGCGGCACCGGCGGCGCGGTTCGAAGCGCGGTCGCCGCGGTCGCCGCGGCCGTCGGCGCCTCGCTCGCCGCAGGCGGCGACAGCGACCGCCGCCGGAATCACGATGTCCGGTGCCGCCGCTGCGCTGCGCTCTTCGTGCCGCGGCCAGCTACGCTCGGTGCTGCAGCGGCATCGCCGGCGGAGGCTTCGCGCGCCGCTTGCGGTCGTTGCCGGTGGCATCGATTCGGCTGCTTCGCCGCCAGGCGGCCGCCTCGCGGCCTTCGTTCGGCACGAACGCCGTGTCGGCGCCCGCATCGTCGCGACGACCACCGCGGCCGCCGCGGCGGCGGCGCCGGCGCCCCTCGCGCTCGCCGTCGCCGGCCTCGGCCACAGCTTCGCCGACCGGAATCGTGTCGACGAAGCCGGGCGGCGGCGTGGTCACTGCGCCCTCTGGCAGCGGCCTCGGCTCGCGAGGCGGCCGCGGGCTGCGGCGCTGGGCCGCTTGCTGCCTCATCGCGCGCCTCGGTGCGTTGCGCGGCGAGCGGTGGCATCGTTTGGCTCTGCTTCGGCGCGCGCGCGCCACGGCCTTCGCGGCCGTCACGGCCATCCCGGTTGCGGCGCCGCGAGTCGTCGCTGCGCGGCTCACCGCGGCCGTCGCGTTCGCCGCCGCGCGGCTCGCGTTCGCCTGCTGCGGCCGTCGCGCTCGCCACCGCGGGCTTCACGCTCGCCACCGCGACCGCCGCCACGACCGTCGCGCTCGCCGCCGCGGCCGCCGCGCCCGCCACGGCCGCCGCGTTCTCCGCGCTCGCCACGTCGCCCGTCGCGGCCGGGCTGGCCGCCGCCGTCGCGATCCTTGCGCGCCGGTTCGGCCACCGGGCCCTGCGGAGCCGGCGCCACGGCCTCAGGCTCTGGCCGCGCTCCGAACAGCTTCTTCAGCCACGCCTTGAAGCCGCTGTGAGCCGGCTCCGGCGCGCTGCGCGCCGGCGGCGGCGGCGGGAGCCGGCATCGGTGCCTTGGCCACCGGGGGCACCGCGGGCTCGGGTGGGCGCGGGGCCGCCACCGGCGCCGGCTGGTCGGGCAGCACGCCCTTGATCACCGGCTCCTGCTTGGCCTTGGCCTTCTCGCGGCGCGTGATCGCCGACCTCGTCGTCGGGCTCCTCGATCATCGTGTAGCTGGCCTGCAGGTTCTCCAGCCGCGGGTCGTCGTGGCGCAGCCGCTCGAGCTTGTAGTTCGGCGTCTCGATGTGCTTGTTGGGCACCAGCAGCACGGTGACGCGCTGCTTCAGCTCGATCTTGGTGATCTCGGTGCGCTTCTCGTTGAGCAGGAACGAGGTCACCTCCACCGGCACCTGCACGTGCACGGCGGCGGTGTTGTCCTTCATCGACTCTTCCTGGATGATGCGCAGGATCTGCAGCGCGCTCGATTCGGTGTCGCGGATGTGGCCGGTGCCGTTGCAGCGCGGGCAGGTGATGTGGTTGCCTTCGCGACAGCGCCGGGCGCAGGCGCTGGCGGGACAGCTCGAGCAGGCCGAACTTGCTGATCGACGAGAACTGCACGCGGGCGCGGTCGTAGCGCATCGCGTCGCGCAGCCGCTGCTCGACCTCGCGGCGGTTCTTGCGACTCCTCCATGTCGATGAAGTCGACCACGATCAGGCCGCCCAGGTCGCGCAGCCGCATCTGGCGCGCGATCTCGTCGGCGGCTTCGAGGTTGGTGCGGGTGGCGGTCTCCTCGATGTCGCCGCCGCGCGTGGCGCGCGCCGAGTTGACGTCGATCGACACCAGCGCCTCGGTGTGGTCGATCACGATCGCGCCGCCGGACGGCAGGTTGACCGTGCGCGAGAACGCGGTCTCGATCTGGTGCTCGATCTGGAAGCGGCAGAACAGCGCCGCGTCGTCGCGGTAGCGCTTCACACGCGATGCCGACTCCGGCATCACGTGGTTCATGAACTGCTGCGCCTGATCGTAGATGTCGTCGGTGTCGATCAGGATCTCGCCGATGTCGGCGGTGAAGTAGTCGCGGATCGCGCGGATGACCAGCGAGCTCTCCTGGTAGATCAGGAACGCGCCCTTGCCGGCCTTGCTCGCGCCGTCGATCGCCGTCCACAGCTTGAGCATGTAGTTCAGGTCCCACTGCAGCTCGGCGGCCGAGCGGCCGATGCCGGCGGTGCGCGCGATCAGGCTCATGCCCTTGGGGTAGTCGAGCTGGTCGAGGTTCTCCTTCAGCTCCTCGCGGTCTTCGCCCTCGATGCGCCGGCTGACGCCGCCGCCGCGCGGGTTGTTGGGCATCAGCACCAGGTAGCGGCCGGCCAGCGAGACGAAGGTGGTCAGCGCCGCGCCCTTGTTGCCGCGCTCTTCCTTTTCCACCTGGACCAGCAGCTCCTGGCCTTCGCGGATGGCGTCCTTGATGGTCGCGTTCTTGACCTCGACGCCGTCGCGGAAGAACTGGCGCGAGATCTCCTTGAACGGCAGGAAGCCGTGGCGGTCTTCGCCGTAGTCGACGAAGCAGGCTTCGAGCGACGGCTCGACGCGCGTCACCACGGCCTTGTAGATGTTGCCCTTGCGCTGCTCGCGCCCTTCGATCTCGGTCTCGAAGTCGAGCAGCTTCTGGCCGTCGACGATCGCCAGCCGGCGCTCTTCGGGCTGCGTGGCGTTGATCAGCATGCGTTTCATGTGCACTCCTCATCGGGTGCACGAGCCGCCTGGGCGCGTGCACACCACTTTTCGATCCAGCGGCCTTGCGGCTGCGGACCCGTCGATGCACGAGCAACGCTGAAAAAGCCCAGTGAAGAAAACTGCCCTGAGGCCGCAGGGGTCGCCGCGAGGGCGACCGTCACCACGGTGGGGCGGCGTGCGGCGAAGCGGGCGGGGTGGTTGTCACGGCGCAGTGCCAGTGGGCCGCGCGTGGATTCGCGGCGGCCTTCAACCCGCGAGGCCGGCCCGAGGCCCGCGCTCGCGGCAAACGACCCGCCGCGCGACAAGCGCGCGAGCAGAGGTCGAGGTGGCTTGAGGTGCGGCATGCACACACCGGTTCGCTTCGCAGCGAGGCAACAGCCGCCGCGAAACGGCGTCTGTTGCGTTTGACCTTTTCTTTCCCGACTCACGGGCGGGCTGGTTCGACGTTGTTCTTTCACCGCCGATCGTCTGGCAGCCGCCTCGCTGTGGGAGACGGCCCTTCCATTCGGGCGGCGGCGCTGCATCACCTAAACATGGCGCACGAATTTCGGTGCGCCGCCACCGCCGTTGCCTCGCAAGCGCCGAGTAAACTCAAAACAAATCAAGCACTTGCAGCACGACAGTGGTCCGCCGCATTATAGACGCGCCCGCCGCGACGGGCGCGCCACCGCCGTTGCAGCGTGCGGCGGTGCAACGTGTCAATGTCGACGAGGGCAGCGCGGGGCAGCGGCTCGACAACTTCCTGCTGCGGCTGCTCAAGGGCGTGCCGAAGACCCACGTCTACCGCGTCATCCGCTCCGGCGAGGTGCGGGTCAACCACGGGCGGGCCAGCGCCGACACCCGGCTGGCGCTGGGCGACGAGGTGCGCCTGCCGCCGGTGCGCGCTGGCCGAGCGCGCCGGCCGCGGCGCCGGCGCCGGCCGCGCGAGTTTCCGATCCTGCTACGAAGACGAGCATCTGCTCGCCATCGACAAGCCGGCCGGCGTGGCGGTGCACGGCGGCAGCGGCGTCAGCTTCGGCGTCATCGAGCAGCTGCGCCGGGCGCGGCCGCAGGCGCGCTTTCTGGAACTGGTGCACCGGCTGGACAAGCGAGACCTCGGGCGTGCTGCTGCTGGCCAAGAAGCGCAGCGCGCTGACCGCGCTGCAGGACCAGTTCCGCGCGCGCGACACCGGCAAGACCTACGCGGCGCTGGTGATCGGCGCCTGGCCGGCGACCAAGAAGGTGATCGACGTGGCGCTGCACAAGTCGACCGCCGCCGACGGCGAGCGGCGCGTGCGCGCGGTGGCTGCCGACGACGAGGACGGCCGCCGCTCGATCACGCTGGTCAAGGTGGCGCGGCGCTGCGAGGCCTACACGCTGCTCGACGTGACCATCAAGACCGGCCGCACCCACCAGATCCGCGTGCACCTGGCGCACGAGGGCCACGCGATCGTCGGCGACGACCAAGTACGGCGACTTCGAGCTGCAACCGGCAGCTCGCGCGCGGCGAGGGCCTGGCGGGTGTCGCTTCGCGCGCATGTTCCTGCACGCGCGGCGGCTGGCGTTCGACCACCCGGCGAGCGGCGAGCGCATCGAGCTGGAGGCGCCGCTGCCGGCCGAATGCGTCAGACTGCTTGGCGTGCTGTGCGAGCCCCATTGAGCTCGCGATGACCGCTGAATCACCCCATCGCTTCGACCTGATCGCCTTCGACTGGGACGGCACGCTGTTCGACTCGACGGCGCTGATCGTGCGCTGCATCCAGCACGCGTGCCGCGACGTCGGCGTGGCGGTGCCCAGCGACGTGCAGACGCCGCCTACGTGATCGGCCTGGGCCTTGCACGATGCGCTGGCGCATGCCGCGCCCGGCCTGCCGCCCGAGCGCTACCCCGAGCTCGGCGAGCGCTACCGCCACCACTACTTCGGCAGCCAGCACGAGCTGGCGCTGTTCCCCGGCGCGCTGGCGATGCTGCAGGCGCTGAAGGCGCGGCGACCAGTGGCTCGCGGTGGCCACCGGCAAGGCGCGCCGCGGGCTCGACGACGCGCTCGAGCACGGTCGCAACTGAAGGCGCTGTTCGACGCCTCCCGCACCGCCGACGAAACCGCGAGCAAGCCGGACCCGCGCATGCTGCTGGAGCTGATGCGCGAGTTCGGCACCGACACCCGAGCGCACGCTGATGATCGGCGACACCACGCACGACCTGCAGCTGGCGGTCAACGCCGGCACGCCGTGCGTGGCCGTGAGCTACGGCGCGCACGACCACGAGGCCTTCGCCGAGTTCGAGCCGCTGTTCGTGGCGCACTCGACGCGCGAGCTGCACGACTGGCTGTCGCACCATGGCTGAACCCTGCACCGAGGCGCAAGCCTCTGTGCGCCGAGCGGCGAGCTGGTCGAGCGCGGCCAGGCCGTCGTGTTCGACGTGATGCTGTGGCGCGCCCCGGCGCGGGCCTTCGCGCTGCGCTTCGACGGCAAGGTGGTGGCCTACCTGAACCGCTGCGCGCACGTGCCGACCGAGATGGACTGGCAGCCCGGCGAGTTCCTCGACATGGACAAGCGCTGGATCCTCTGCTCGATCCACGGCGCCGCGTACGAGCCGGCAGACGGCCAGCTGCGTCGGCGGCCCGTGCGGGCGCGGCCGCCTGATGCCGCATCACGCACCGAAGAGCGCGACGGGCAGGTGTATTGGTATCCTTCCCGCGACATCCAGCCCGTCGTCTTCGACGACGCGGGGCCGGGCGATGGCGCGACCCCTGAAAGCACGCCATGAATCCGCAAGAACCGTATCTGCCTTCGTCGTCCGCTGCCGCCAGAGGCTGCAGCGCCGGCGCCCGCGCCGCTGCCGCCACGCGCGGCCGTCGAGCTTCGAACGCGGCATGACGCGTTTCCCGACGAGCTGCTGCGCGAGCGGCGCAGCCGACCGCCGCTGGCGCATCTTCTTCCGCCTGGCCTGGCTGATGCTGTTCGTCGTCATCGCGTGGGCGCTGCTCGCCGGCGCGCGGCCACGGCGGCGCGCCGAGCGGTCCGCACACCGCGCTGGTCGAGGTGCGCGGCGAGATCGCCGCCGACAGCGAAGCCAGCGCCGAAAGCGCTGGTGGCCGCGCTTGAAGGGCGCCTTCGAGGACGCCGGCGCGCAGGCCGTGGTGCTGCGCATCAACTCGCCCGGGCGGCAGCCCGGTGCAGGCCGGCATCGTCAACGACGAGATCAAGCGCCTGAAGGCCAAGCACAAGAAGCCGGTCTACGCGGTGGTCGAGGAGGTCTGCGCCTCGGGCGCCTACTACATCGCCGTGGCGGCCGACGAGATCTACGTCGACAAGGCCAGCCTCGTCGGCTCGATCGGCGTGCTGATGGACGGCTTCGGCTTCGCCGGCACGATGGAAAAGCTCGGCGTCGAGCGCCGGCTGCTGACCGCCGGCGAGAACAAGGGCATGCTCGACCCGTTCTCGCCGCAGAACGAGAAGCACAAGGCCTATGCGCAGGCGATGATCGACCAGATCCACCAGCAGTTCATCAAGGTCGTCAAGGACGGCCGCGGCAAGCGCCTGAAGGAGGACGCCCGACACCTTCTCCGGCCTGTTCTGGAACGGCGAGGAGGCGGTGCAGCCAGGGCCTGGCCGACCAGCTCGGCAACCTCGACTTCGTCGCCCGCGAGGTGGTCAAGGCCGAGGAGGTCATCGACTACACGCCGAAGGAGAACGTGGCCGAGCGGCTGGCCAAGCGCTTCGGCGCGTCGATCGGCGAGGGCGCGGTGCGTGCGCTGCGCTCGCTGGCGCCGATCCGCTGATGGAGGTAGGTTCGCATGCTCACCCTGTACTACGCCCCCGGCACCTGCGCGCTGGCATCGCACATCGCGCTGGAGACCGCCGGCGCCGACTACCGCGCGCTGCGCCTGAATTTCAAGGAGCAGCAACAGCGCTCGACCGAGTACCTGCGGATCAACCCAAAGGGCCGCGTGCCGGCGCTGGTCACCGAGCGCGGCATCCTCACCGAGACGCCGGCGATCCTGCAGTTCGTCGCGCAGACGCACCCCGAGCGCGAATCTCGCGCCGCTGGACGATCCGTTCGAGCTGGCGCGCGATCAACGCGTTCAACAGCTACCTGTGCTCGACCGTGCACGTCGCGCATGCGCACCGCGTGCGCGGCTACCGCTGGGCCGACGACCCGGCCGCCATCGAGGCGATGAAGAAGAAGGTGCCGCAGACGGTGGCCGAGTGCTTCGACCTGATCGAGCGCGAGTACTTCGCCGGCCCGTGGGTGCATGGGCGCACGCTACGGCATCAGCGACATCTACCTCTTCACGCTGGCGCAGTGGTGGGAGGTCGACAGCGTCGACCCGGCGCGTTTCCCCAAGTTGCAGGCGCATCGCGAGCGCATGCGCGCCGACCCGGTCGTGGGCCGGGTCCTGGCGGTGCACGCTGCCGCGAGTTGATCAGGCCGGCGGAATGCGCAGCAACTGCCCCGGATAGATCTTGTCCGGGTGCGTCAGCATCGGCTTGTTGGCCTCGAAGATCTGCGGGTACTTGTTGGGGTTGCCGTAGAACTCCTTGGAGATCTTCGACAGGGTGTCGCCCTTGACCACCGTGTAGTACTTCGATTCGTCGGCCGGCGTGGCCACGGTCATCAGGTCGCTGACCTGCGACACGCGCTCGACGTTGCCGCAGCACAGCACCACCTTCTCCCTGGTGGCCTGGTCGGCCGCCACGCCCGACACCGTGACAGTGCCGGTGGTGCCGTCGAAGCCGACGTCGAGGCCGTCGACCTTGAGGCCCATCGCGCCGATGTAGGTGGCGATCGCGTCGCCGGCGGTCCTGTTCAGGCGCTCCAGGTTGGCGGCACTGGCTTCGCGTTCGGCGGCCTCTTGCGCTGCCTTGGCCTCCCCTTTGCCGAACAGCTTTTCGCCGGCTTCCTTGATGAAACTGATCAGGCCCATCGCGACTCCTTCACTGCTGAGTACGAGAGCGCGCATGCTACGCCCCAAGGCGCGACCGTTCCGTGTCAGGGGTCACCGCCCCGATCCAGCCCGCTCGCGCTTGTAGGCCACCACGTGGTCGAGCTCCAGCCGGATGCCGATGCGCTCGCCGATGGCGTGGTTGTGGTGCGACGGCACCAGCGACAGCACCTCGGCGCCGCTGGGCAGCGCCAGCGTGTACAGGAACTCCGCGCCGCGAAACGCCTTGGCCAGCACGTGTGCGGTGACAGCGCTGGCGTCGTCGTGCACCACGTCGTCGGGGCGCAGCAGCACGTCGACCTCGCAGCCGCTCGGGCAGGCGTCGCCGTGCTCGGTGCAGTGCACCGGCGACTGGCTTTCCACCACGCCCAGTTCCATCTGCACATGCTGGCCGTCGCATCACGACGCCGGGCAGGAACACGCCCTGGCCGACGAAATCGGCGACGAAGCGGTTGGCCGGCTGGTGGTACAGGTTGTAGGCGCTGTCCCATTGCTGGATGCGGCCCTCGCGCATGACGCCGATCTCGTCGGCGATGGCGAACGCCTCGTGCTGGTCGTGCGTGACCAGCAGCGCGGTGATGCCGCTCGCTCTTGAGCAGGGTGCGCACTTCGGCGCCCAGGTGCTCGCGCAACTCGACGTCGAGGCTGGAGAACGGCTCGTCCAGCAACAGCAGGCGCGGTGCCGGCGCCAGCGCGCGCGCCAGCGCCACCCGCTGTTGCTGCCCGCCCGACAACTCGTGCGGATAACGCAGCGCCAGATGCGACAGGCCCACCGTGTCGAGCATGCGCTCGACGCGCGTCGCTGCATCGGCCGTGCCGCGCAGCCCGAATCCCACGTTGTCGGCCACCGTCAGGTGCGGGAACAGCGCCTGGTCCTGGAACACCATGCCGATGCGGCGGTGCTCGGGCGCCACGTGCAGGTCGCGGCGACTCAGCGTGTCGCCGTCGAGCCTCACGGCGCCCGCGGCCACCGGCTCGAAGCCGGCGATGGCGCGCAGCACGGTGGTCTTGCCGCAACCCGAAGGCCCGAGCAGGCAGCCGATCGCGCCGCGCGGCAGCGCCAGGTTCAGCGCCGAGACCACCACCTTCTTGCCGTAGGCGAGCGTGATGTCGTCGAGCTGCAGCCAGGCGGCACTTGTCATCTCGGCAGCGCCGGGCACTGAGGGTCGTGTGGCCGTGAAGTCCATCGTGGGCCGCCCGCAGTGGGCGCGTGGCGGCCATGATAATCATCGGCATGCAACGGCGCGGCGCGCGCGCCATCGGTCAACGGGTTGGTGGTCGGCGCCCTGCTGGTGGCGGCGATGGTGGCCGCGCCGATGCTGTCGGTGGCGTTGAGCGTGTTTGCCGGCGGCAGCGGCGGCACGTGGTCGCACCTCGCCACGACCGTCCTGCCCGACTACGTGCGTCAGCACCTTGCTGCTGTGCGCCGCGGTGGGCATCGGCGTCGCCGCGGTCGGCGTCGGCGCGGCGTGGCTGGTCACGCGCCACGAGTTCACCGGCCGCGCGCAGCTTCGAGTGGGTGCTGGTGCTGCCGCTGGCGATGCCCGCCTACGTGATCGCCTACGCCTACACCGACTTGCTGCAGTACGTGGGGCCGGTGCAGATCGGGCCTGCGCCAGCTATTCGGCTGGTCGCGTGCCGACTACTGGTTTCCCGACGTGCGCAGCCTCGGCGGCGCGGCGCTGATGTTCACGCTGGTGCTCTTTCCGTACGTGTATCTGCTCGCGCGCACCGCGTTCCTCGAGCGCGCCGGCGGCATGATCGAGGTCGGCCGCTCGCTCGGCTTGACGCCGTGGCGCAGCTTCGTGCGCCTGTCGCTGCCGTTGGCGCGGCCAGCCATCGCGGCCGGCGTGGCGCTGGCGCTGATGGAGACGCTGGCCGACTACGGCACGGTGTCGTACTTCGGCGTGCAGACCTTCACCACCGGCATCTACCGCGCCTGGTTCTCGCTCGGCGATCGGGTCGCCGCGGCGCAACTGTCGCTGGCGCTGCTCGCCTTCGTGGTGCTGGTGCTGGCGCTGGAGCGAACCAGCCGCGGCCGCTCGCGTTATGCCGATGCGTCGCTGCGCAGCCGCACCGTGCAGCGGCTGCCGCTGTCGGGCTGGCGCGCAGCGCTGGCGGTGGTGGCCTGCGCGCTGCCGCTGCTGCTGGGCTTCGTGCTGCCGGCATTGGTGCTGGCGCTGCTGGCCTCGTCGACCGAGATCCTGCCGCTGCAGCGCTTCGCCACGCTGGCGCGCAACAGCGTGCTGGTGGCCGGGCTCACCGCGGCCGCCTCGGTGCTGGTGGCACTGCTGATCGCCTACGCGTCACGCGCCCAGAACAGCTTGGCGATGCGCACGGCGCATCGCCTCGCCGGCTTCGGCTATGCACTGCCGGGTTCGGTGATCGCGGTCGGCGTGCTGATCCCGGTGACGCGGCTGGACCACTTGCTGGCCGACTTGCTGCGTTCGTGGGCCGGCGTCGAGGTCGGCCTGCTGTTCACCGGTGGCATCGCGGCGCTGGTGTATGCCTGTCTGGTGCGTTACCTCACCGCGGCGCTGCAAAGCGTCGATGCGGGCCTGGCGCGCATCACGCCGAGCATGGACCAGGCGTCGCGCAGCCTCGGGCTGGGCACCGGGCAGACCTTGGCGCGGGTGCACCTGCCGCTGCTGCGCGGCAGCGTGCTCACCGCGGCGCTGCTGGTGTTCATCGACGTGATGAAGGAGTTGCCGGCCACGCTGGTGATGCGGCCGTTCAACTTCGACACGCTGGCCACCACCGCCTACACGCTGGCCAGCGACGAGCGGCTGGCCGAAGCGGCGACGCCGGCGCTGGCGATCGTCGCTGTCGGCCTGCCGCCGATGGTGTGGCTGTGCCGGCGCATCGCGCGCGCGGCGCCCGGCGCCGCGGCGTGAGGGCGGCTACTTCCAGCCGGCGCGGTCGAACGCCTTCTGCGCGGCGGCCACGTTCTTGGCGAGGTCGCCCACCGGCAGCGCATCGGGCTTGAAGTCGCCGAGCGACTCCAGCTCCTTGTTCTTGGCGACCGCCGACTTGACCACCGGCCACTCGTTGTTGCCGTTGGCGAAGTAGCCCTGCGCCTCGTCGCTGGCCAGGTACTCGAGGAACTTGATCGCCGCGTCCTTGTGCGGCGCGTTCTTCAGCACGCCGGCGCCCGACACGTTGATGTGGGTGCCCCAGGTGCTCTGGTTGGGCCACACGACGCCCAGCGCCTTCATCGCCTCCTGGTCGCTCGGCTTGGTCGAGCGCATCAGGCGCACCAGGTAGTAGCTGTTGGAGATCGCGACGCCGCATTCGCCGGCCGCCACCGCGAGCAACTGGTCGGTGTCGCCGCCCTTGGGTGCGCGCGCGAAGTTGGCCACCAGGCCGCGCGCCCACTCTTCGGTCTTGGCCTCGCCATCGTGGGCGATCATCGCCGCGCCGAGCGACAGGTTGTACGGGTGCGATCCGGAGCGCACGCACACCTGGCCCTTCAGCGCCGGCTTGGCGAGGTCTTCGTAGTTCTGCACCAGCTCGCGCTTGACGTTGGCCTTGTTGTAGGCGATCACGCGCGCACGGGTCGAGAACGCAAACCAGGTCGGCGTGCGCAGGCCGGCGGGCACACGCTGCTCGAGCACCGCCGACTTCACCGGCTGGAACAGGCCGAGCTTGTCGGCCACCTCCAGCCGCGACGCGTCGACGGTCATCAGGATGTCGGCCGGGCCGGCGCTGCCTTCGTTGCGGATGCGCTCGACCAGCTCGTCTTCGCGGCCGTCGAGCCGGTTGATCTTGATGCCGGTGAGCTTGGTGAAGTTGGCGTACAGCGCCTCGTCGGTCTGGTAGTGGCGCGCCGAATAGAGGTTCACCACGTTGTCCTGAGCGTGTGCCGGGGTCATCGCCGCGGCCATGCAGGCGCCCAGGGCGGCCGAGAACATCGAGAAGCGATTCATCGTGCAACCTTTCGAGTCCGGAAACCCGCGAAGCATAACAAGAATCGTTCTTATTTGTGCTGGCAATCGCCGGCTCGTCAGGGTCTTTGATCGCCCGCCAGGGGGCGTCCGGCGCGGGCTCGCCGGCGGCTAGGCCGGCTGCACCAGCAGGCCGCGGCGCTCGATGAACGACACCACGTCGGCCAGGCCCTGCTTCGTGCGCAGGTTGGTCATCACGTAGGGCCTGTTCGGCCGCATGCGGCGCGTGTCGGACTCCATCACCGACAGATCGGCGCCGACGTGCGGCGCGAGGTCGACCTTGTTGATGACGAAGAGGTCGCTCTTGGTGATGCCGGGGCCGCCCTTGCGCGGGATCTTCTCGCCGGCGGCGACGTCGATCACGTAGATCGTGAGGTCGCTCAGCTCGGGGCTGAAGGTGGCCGCGAGGTTGTCGCCGCCGGACTCGATGAACACGATGTCGGCGTCGGGAAACTTCTCCAGCATGCGATCCACCGCCTCGAGGTTGATCGACGCGTCTTCGCGGATCGCGGTGTGCGGGCAGCCGCCGGTCTCCACACCCATGATGCGCTCGGGCGCCAGCGCGCCGGCCACGGTGAGCAGGCGCTGGTCTTCCTTGGTGTAGATGTCGTTGGTCACCACCACCAGATCCCAGCGCTCGCGCATCGCCTTGCACAGCATCTCCACCAGCGTGGTCTTGCCCGAACCCACCGGGCCGCCGACGCCCACGCGCAGTGGCGGCAAGCGTTTGCTGCGATGGGCGATGGTGTGCAGGGGCTGGTTCATGGCTCGAAGGGCGATGGAGTGGGTTGTGGTGCCGTCACGATGGCGCCGGCGTCATGAGCGGAACAGGCGCGAATACTGCGTTTCGTGTTGCGCCGACAGGATCGCCAGCATCGGGGCGAAGGCTTGCCGCCGATCATCGGGCAACGCCAACGCGGCGTCGACCGCCGGCGGCAGCGCAGCGGCCAGCGCATCGAGCACGCGCTGGCCCGCGTTCTGGCCCAGCGGGATCGCCTTGATCGCCGCCTGCACGGCGTTTTCGGCCCAACCCAGCGCGAAGGCGAGGGCGCTGTCGTGCACTGGTGCCCCGCAGCGCACCGCCGCCAGCGCAAACACCACCGGCCATGACGGCGCCGGTGCCAACCCCGCTGCCGCGGCCACCTGCGCATCGGCCGGTGCGCGCTGGCGCAGCCACTCCGACAACGAGCGGCCCATCTGCTGGGCCTGCAACTGCAACTCGCGGGTCTCACGGGTGGTGGTGGCCCAGGTGTTGAGCACCTGCACGCGGGGCAGGTCGTTGCGCGACCATGCGTCGTGTGCCTGCACCAGCAGCGGCAAGTCGCAACGCGACAGGCTCAGGTGCAGTTGGTCGAGCAGCCACTGGCACGCCGTGTCGGCGTCCGACACTCGGCCGCTGTCGACCGCCGCCTCGAGCACCTCGCTGTAGCTGAAGCCACCCACCGGCAGGGCCGGCGACGCCAAGCGCATCAACTCGAGCAGCGCGGCCGGTGCGAGCCGCGGCGAGCACCGACGCGGCCACCTCAGTGCTTGTGGGAATGGTCGTGCCCGTGGTGCGCGTGGCCGTCGTCGTGCCCATGGTCGTGGTCGTGACCGTGATCGTGGTCATGGCCGTGGTCGTGCGCGCCGGCTTCGGCATGACCGCCCCCCGCATAGGCGCCGGCCTCCGGTTCGAACGGCGCCTGTTCGTCGCTGACCAGCAAGTGCATCTGGCGCAGCATGCCGGCCAGCACGTGGTCGCGCTCGAGCAGCAGACGATCGCGCTGCAGTTCGAGCTGCACGTGGCGGTTGCCCAGGTGGTAGGCGGCGCGCAGCAGGTCGAACGGCGAGCCGTGTTCGGTGCAGTGGCGCACCACCATCACCGGTTGCGGCGCGGCCTTCACGACGATCAGCGAGCCGTCTTCTGCGACCAGCACGTCGCCGCCGCGCACCACGGACCCTCGTGGCAGGAACACCCCGACCGTGCGGCCGCTGGAGTCGGTGGCGTCGAAACGGCTCTTGCAGCGCACATCCCAATCCAGCTCGACGCTGGCGGCGCGTTGCAGCAGCACCTTGGCGAGGCCACGACCCTGGGGGACCAGTTTGTTGATGCTCAGCATGCGCAGACCGTTCACTGACGTCGGGCCACCAGTGTGACACCGATGCAAAGCTGATTCCCCGGGTGGTATGCGTGCAAGCCCGCATACGCTGGGCGCGACACTCCGCTAGCGTCGCTGCACTTCGATCCAGGAGAGCACCATGTTGACCTTGCGCACGCTCGCGACGGCTTCTCGTGTCATTGGCCGGCGCCTGGTTGGCCGCCGCAAGTGCTGGCCGCGGAGTTTCCTGCCCCCAAGCAGGCCAGCTGGGTCGCACGCGACTTCAAGTTCCACACCGGCGAGGTGATGGCCGAACTGAAGCTGAGCTACACCACGGTCGGTGCACCCAGCGGCGAGCCGGTGCTGATGCTGCATGGCACCACCGGCTCCGCGGCGAGCATGCTGACGCCGGCATTCGGCGGCGAACTGTTCGGCCCCGGCCAGCCGCTCGACGCGACCAAGTACTTCATCATCATTCCCGATGCCATCGGCCATGGACAATCGTCCAAGCCGTCGGACGGCCAACGCGCCAAGTTCCCGCGCTACAACTACGACGACATGGTGGCGGCGCAGCACCGCCTGCTGACCGAAGGGCTCGGCATCAAGCACGTGCGGCTGGTGATGGGCAACTCGATGGGCGGCATGCACGCGTGGATCTGGGGCGTGACGTTTCCCAACTTCATGGACGCGCTGGTGCCGATGGCCTCGCAGCCCACCGAGATGGCCAGCCGCAACTGGATGATGCGGCGCCTCATCATCGACTCGATCCGCAACGATCCCGACTGGAAGGACGGCAACTACACCACGCAGCCCAAGTCGGCTGCAGTTCGCCAGCATCTTCTATGGCGTGGGCACCAATGGCGGCGACCTCGCCTATCAGAAGAATGCGCCGACCCGCGAGCGTGCCGACAAGCTGCTCAACGATCGTCTGGCAGCGCCGTTTCGCGGCGACGCCAACGACGTGCTGTATCAGTGGGACTCGTCGCGCGACTACAACCCGTCGCCGGGGCTGGAGCGCATCGAGGCGGCGCTGCTGGCGATCAACGCCGCCGACGACGAACGCAACCCGCCCGAGACCGGCATCATGGAGCGCGAACTCAAGCGCGTGAAGAACGGCAAGCTGTTCCTCGATTCCCGCCAGCGAGAACACCGCGGGCCACGGCACCACCGGCTCGGCGCGCCATTACACGCAGGCGCTGCGCGAGTTCCTGCAAAGTGCGCCCAAGCGCGCGATGTAACGCCGGCGCGGGCAGCGGCGACGAGCTACTTGCGGACCATCGGCTCCTTGACGGCGTCGCCAAACACCAGGTACATGCCGCCGCGGGAGGTGCCCTCGTAGACGATCAATCCGCTGCGTTGATCGATCCATACCGTGCCGGACTCGAGCTGCTTCGAGCCCTTGGTGTCGTAGCGCATCTTGGCGATCGGCGCACCGCGATGGGTGCCGCTGCCTGCGGCGCTGCAGGTCACGCGGCTGGCGGCGATTTCCTTGCGCAGATCGGTCCAATGCTGGTTCATGTGGTCGGCGGTTCCCATGTCCACGCGCTCCCACTCCTTGCCCGATCGCACATAGCCGACTTTGCCGATGATCACCGTGTCGGGCTCGGCGGCGGGCGCTTGCTCGGGCAGGTCGACTTCGTAGGCGGCGAAGCGCGACTGCTGCACCAGCTTGTCGATGGCGTCGAGCAGGGGTTTGCAGTTCGCGTGCACTGCGGCGACGGCAAGCAGCGAGGCAACGAAACAAGCGAGTCGTGCGATCAGGCGCATGACGACCTCCTGGCGGCGAGCCCCGGGGCAGTCCATCCGGCGGGAGTGGCGCTCGGCGGCGGCGCGTCGAGTCTCGCGCTTCCGGGCGGGCGTGTCACGCTCGAGTGCCGACGCCGCCTGCACGCCAACCGCCACACCTCGGGCGGCCTTGGATCCATTGCCCCGGCGAAACCCTGAGGCTGGCTTGCGCGTGATCATCCGGCGAGCGTCCGGGCCCCCGATAATCAGCGCGCTTCGTTAAGCCTGCCGATGCCCCGTGCATCGGCGTTGAGCCGGCATGGCGCTGATCGAGTTCGAGCACGTACGCAAGATTTACCCCGACACTGCGTTGCCGGCGGTCGACGACTTGAACCTGCACATCGAGGCTGGCGAATTCCTCACCCTGCTGGGGCCGTCGGGCTCGGGCAAGACCACCACGCTGATGCTGCTGGCCGGCTTCGAGCGGCCCACGAGTGGCCACATCCGGCTCGACGGCAAGCCGATCGAGGCGCTGCCGCCGCACAGGCGCAACATGGGCGTGGTGTTCCAGAGCTACTCGCTGTTCCCGCACATGACGGTGGCGCAGAACGTGGCCTTTCCATTGTCGGTGCGCAAGGTGGCGGCTGACGAGGCGCGCACGCGCGCGGCCGCCGCGCTGGCGAAGGTGCACCTACAGGATCATGCGCAGCGCCGGCCGCAGCAGCTCTCAGGAGGCCAGCAGCAGCGCGTGGCGCTGGCGCGCGCGCTGGTGTTCGAGCCGCGGCTGGTGCTGATGGACGAGCCGCTGTCGGCGCTCGACAAGAAGCTGCGCGAGGAGATGCAGCTCGAGATCCGGCGGCTGCACCGCGAGCTCGGCGTGACGATGGTGTTTGTCACGCACGACCAGTCTGAAGCGATGACGCTGTCGGACCGCGTGGCGGTGTTCAACCAGGGCCGTGTCGAACAGCTGGCCACCCCCAAGCAGTTGTACGACGCACCGGCCAATCCATTTGTCGCCGGCTTCCTCGGCGACAACAACATGATCAACGCCGCGGTCGAGTCGGGCAGTGCCGGTGCGGCGGTGCAACTGCGCGCGGCCGACGGCTCGGCGTTGCGCGCGCGCGGCGGCCCCGCATTCGGGCAACGGCAGGGCGCCGCCGCCACGCTGTGTGTGCGCCCCGAGGCGCTGCGCATCGCAGCCGACGCGCGCACCTTGCAGACGGAGAACCGGCTGCGCGCGACGCTGGTCGATGCGATCCATCAGGGCGACCACTGGCGTCTGGTGGTGCAGCTGAAAGGCGCAGCGTCGGCGACCACGCAATGGTTCGCCAAGGTCAACGCCTCGGCGTTGCCGCCAGGGCTCGCGCCAGGGCAGGATGTCGACTTGGCCTTCCGTGCCGAAGACGCATGGGCCTTCTAGGTTCGCAGGCGAGCTGATCTCAACGACGACAGGAGCGAGAAGATGAATCGAATCACCACCATCCTCACCCAAGCGGCTGCGGCAGCGGCGCTGGGGGCTGCCGCGCTCGGCGCGACAGCGCAGTCGCACGACCTCACCGTGGTGTCGTGGGGCGGCGCGTACCAGGACGGGCAGAAGGAGGTGTACTTCAAGCCGTTCAACGCGGCCGGCACCAAGCTGCTCGACGAGTCATGGGACGGCGGCCTCGGCGTGCTGCGCACCAAGATCAAGGGCGGCAACAACAAATGGGACGTGGTGCAGGTGGAAGCCGACGAACTCGAGGTCGGCTGCGACGAGGGCCTGTACGAGAAGCTCGACGTCAGCAAGATCGGTGGCGCGTCGCGCTACCTGCCCGGTGCCGTGCACGCCTGCGGCGTCGGCGCGATCATCTACAACCTGGTGCTCGCCTACGACGGCGACAAGGTGAAGACCGCGCCCAGCGGCTGGGCCGACTTCTTCGACACGAAGAAGTTCCCCGGCAAGCGCGCGATCCGCAACGGCGCCAAGTGGAACCTCGAAGTGGCGCTGATCGCCGACGGCGTGCCGTCGAAGGACGTCTACAAGACGCTGCGCACGCCCGAGGGCATCGAGCGCGCGTTCAAGAAGCTCGACTCGATCAAGAGCGACCTGGTGTTCTGGAAGAGCGGCGCGCAGCCGCCGCAGATGCTCGCCGCCGGCGACGTGGTGTTCACCACCGCCTACAACGGCCGCATCACCGCTGCCAATGAGAAGGACAAGAAGAACTTCAAGATGGTGTGGAAGGACACGCCGTACACGATGGACTCGTGGGTCATCATGAAGGGCACGCCGAACAAGGCCAACGCCGAGAAGCTGATCGAGTTCATGGGGCGGCCCGACAACCAGGCCAAGCTGCCGAAGTACGTGCGCTACGGCGTCACGTCGGCCGCCGCGGCGCCGCTGGTCGACAAGAGCCTGATGGCCGAGCTGCCAACCAACCCCGATATCCTGAAGCAGGCGTTCGCCGAAGACCCGAAGTTCTGGATCGACAACGGCGACAAGCTGGCCGAGCGCTGGACGCAGTGGTCCGGGACGAAGTGATCGACGGCCGCCGGTCGATGTGTTGACAGCAGCGCAAGGGCGCGGCAAGCGGGCGCTGCTGGTTCCACTGGCAGCGTTTCTGCTGGTGTTCTTCGTCGCGCCGCTGGCGTGGCTGCTGTCGCTGGCGGTGCGCGAGGCCGAGGTACCGCGCGCGCTGCCGCGCACGCTGGTGGCGCTGCAGGCGTGGCAACCGACCCAGCCGGTGCCCGACGCGGCCTACGCAGCGCTGCAGCAGGACATCGTCGAGGCGCGCGCCGCCGGCACGCTGGCCGACGCGGCGCGGCGGCTGAACTACGAGGTCAACGGCGTGCGCAGCACGCTGATGCGTGCCGCGCGCGAGGCGTCGGGCCCCGATGCGCCGCGTGCCGATGCGGCATTCTTCGCCGCGATCGATCCGACGCTGGCGTCGCCCGCGTTTTTCGCGGCCGTCCAGCGGGCGCGCGGCCCGGTGTCGTCGTACTACCTGCTCGCGGCGCTCGATCTCGTGCGCACGCCCGACGGTGCGATCGCGCGCGCACCGCCGGTGCAGCGCATCTACATCGACGTGCTGCTGCGCACTGTGGGCATCAGCGCGACCGTCACGCTGCTGTGCCTGCTGATGGGCTTTCCGGTGGCGCTGTTGCTGACCCAGGTGCGCGAGCGCGTGGCCGACGCGCTGATGATCCTGGTGCTGCTGCCGTTCTGGACGTCGCTGCTCGTGCGCACCGCAGCATGGGTGGTCGTGCTGCAGCGCGAAGGCGTGGTCAACGGATTGCTGCTCAAGCTGGGCGTGATCGCCGAGCCGCTGACGTTGATCTACAACCGCGTCGGCGTGCTGGTGGCGATGACGCACGTGCTGCTGCCGTTCATGATCCTGCCCACCTACAGCGTGCTCAAGGGCATCGATCCCCACTACCTGCGCGCGGCGGGCAGCCTCGGCGCGCCGCCGCTGACCGCGTTCATCCGCGTCTACCTGCCGATCGCGGCGCCGGGCATCGCCGCAGGCTCGCTGATGGTCTTCATCCTCGCGCTCGGCTACTACATCACGCCGGCACTGGTGGGCGGTGGCCCGGACCAGATGCTGTCGTACTTCGTGGCCACCTACACCACCGACACTGGCAACTGGGGTCTCGCTGCCGCGCTGGGCTTGCTGATGCTGCTCACCACGCTGGCGCTGTACGCGCTGGCGCACCGCCTGTCCGGCGGGCGCACGCTGGCGGTGGGATGACGGCGATGCACGGCGGCTGGCGCGCGATCTACTGGCTCTACTGCGCCGCAGTGCTGGCCTTCCTGCTGGTGCCGATCGCGGCGATCGTGCCGTTGTCGTTCTCCAGCGGATCGTTCCTCACCTATCCGTTGCCCGGCTGGTCGCTGCGCTGGTATGGCGAGGTGTTGGGCGGTGGCCGCTGGCTCAAGGCGCTCGGCGTATCGCTCACCGTGGGCGCGTGCGCGACCGTGCTGTCGGTCGTGCTCGGCACGCTCGCCGCGCTCGGGCTGGCGCGCGAGCGCGGCGCGTGGGCCACGGTGGTCAAGGCCGTGATCCTGGCGCCGATGATCGTGCCGGTCATCCTGATCGCGGTGGCGGCGTACTTTTTTCTCGCGCCGCTGGCACTCACCGCCACCACCACCGGCCTCGTGCTCGCGCACACGGTGATCGCGGTGCCTTTCGTCGTGGTGCCGGTATTGACCGCGCTCGAGATGCTCGACCCCAACCTGGCGCGCGCAGCGGCCGCGTGCGGCGCGACGCCGGCCACCGCGTTCTTCCGCGTCACGCTGCCGGCCATCGTGCCGGCCATGGGCTCGGGCGCATTGTTCGCGTTCGCCGCGTCGTTCGACGACGTGGTGATCGCGCTGCTCGTGGCCGGCCCCGATCAGCGCACGCTGCCGCGCGAGATGTTCTCCGGCCTGCGCGACAGCATCACCCCGGCCCTGACCGCGGTGGCGACGATCTTGATCGTGTGTTCGACCGCGATGTTCCTGCTCGTGCAGTCACTGCAGCGCAGGGCGCGGCGCGCGGCCGCCGCGCGGACGCTCTGAAGAAGGGACGGCTCAGAACAGGAAGTAGCGCTGCGCCATCGGCAGCACCTTGGCCGGCTCGCAGGTGAGCAGCTGGCCATCCGCGCGCACGCTGTAGGTCTGAGCGTCGATTTCCATCTTCGGTGCGTACGCGTTGTGCACCATCTGCTGCTTGGTGATCGCTCGCACGTTCTTCACCGCGGCGAGTTGCTTGTGCAGGCCATAGCCTTCGGTGCTGCCTTGCTGCAGAGATGCCTGGCTGACGAAGCTCAACGACGTGCGGCCGATCGCGCCGCCGAACGAGCCGAACATCGGCCGCATGTGCACCGGTTGCGGTGTCGGGATGCTGGCGTTGGGGTCGCCCATCGCGGCGGCCGCGATGAAGCCGCCCTTGAGGATCAAGCTCGGCTTGACGCCGAAGAACGCCGGCTTCCACAACACCAGGTCGGCCCACTTGCCGACCTCGATCGAGCCCACTTCGTGCGCGATGCCGTTGGCGATGGCCGGGTTGATGGTGTACTTGGCGATGTAGCGCTTGACGCGCGCGTTGTCGCTGCGCGCGGAGTCTCCCTGCAGCGCGCCGCGCTGCACCTTCATCTTGTGCGCCGTCTGCCAGGTGCGGATGATGACTTCGCCGACGCGGCCCATCGCCTGGCTGTCGCTGCTCATCATGCTGATCGCGCCCAGGTCGTGCAGCACGTCCTCGGCGGCGATGGTCTCCTTGCGGATGCGGCTCTCGGCGAACGCCAGGTCCTCGGCGATCGCCGAATCGAGGTGGTGGCACACCATCAGCATGTCGAGGTGCTCGTCGACCGTGTTGACGGTGTAGGGCATCGTCGGGTTGGTCGAGCTCGGCAGGAAGTTGGCTTCGCCCACCACGCGCAGGATGTCGGGCGCATGGCCGCCGCCGGCGCCCTCGGTGTGGAAGGCGCACAGCCCGCGGCCCTTGGTGGCCGCGATGGTGTCTTCGACGAAGCCGCTCTCGTTGAGCGTGTCGCTGTGGATCGACACCTGCGTGTCGGTGGCCTCTGCCACCGTGAGGCAGCAGTCGATCGCCGACGGCGTGGTGCCCCAGTCTTCGTGCAGCTTCAGGCCGATCGCGCCGGCGTCGATCTGCTGGCGCAGCGCCTCGGGCCGGCTGGCGTTGCCCTTGCCGAGAAAGCCGAGGTTCATCGCAAAGCCGTCGGCGGCCTGCAGCATCAGGCGGATGTGTTCGGGCCCCGGCGTGCAGGTGGTCGCGAAGGTGCCGGTGGCGGGCCCGGTGCCGCCGCCGAGCATCGTGGTCACGCCCGATGGCCAGCGCCTCGTCGATCTGCTGCGGGCAGATGAAGTGGATGTGGCTGTCGATGCCGCCGGCCGTGACGATCATGCCCTCGCCGGCGATGATCTCGGTGCCCGGGCCGATCACGATGTCGACGCCGTTCATCACGTCGGGGTTGCCGGCCTTGCCGATGCCGCAGATGCGCGAGCGCTTGATGCCGATGTCGGCCTTGACGATGCCCCAGTGGTCGACGATCAGCGCATTGGTGATCACGCAGTCGGCCGCTTCGTGCGGCGCCGGCCCGTTGACCGCCTGGCCCTGGCCCATGCCGTCGCGGATGGTCTTGCCGCCGCCGAACTTGACTTCGTCGCCATAGCCGCCGGCGCGCAGCGTGTGGTCGTGCTCGACCTCGATCACCAGCTCGGTGTCGGCCAGGCGCACCCGGTCGCCCACCGTGGGGCCGAACATCTCCGCATAGGCGCGGCGGCCGAGATCTGCGCCATCAGAGCTTTCCTTGCACCTGGCCACGAAAGCCATAGACCACGCGCGCGCCGGAGTAGTCCACCAGTTCCACCGTGCGCTGCTGGCCCGGCTCGAAGCGCACCGCGGTGCCCGACGCGATGTTCAAGCGTTTGCCGCGCGCCGCCTGGCGATCGAACTTCAGCGCGCCGTTGGTTTCGGCGAAGTGATAGTGCGAGCCGACCTGGATCGGCCGGTCGCCGGTGTTCTCCACCACCAAGGTGGTGCTGCGCCGGCCGGCGTTGAGCACGTGGTCGCCTGCGTCGGTGAACAACTCGCCGGGCGATCGATTCGCGGCGCGTTCATCTTCCTGCGCGACGGCCCACAGCGCGGCGGCGACCACCACGCCGAGCACGACGAAGCCCAGCGTGTCGGTGGCGTGCCAGTGCGGCGGCGCCAGGCCGTGGCCCTCATGCGCCAGCGCCAGCGGCGCGGCCAGCGCCATGACGAGCCCGAACAGAGTCTTCATGCGCGTCTCCTCAATCAGTGATCAGGGAATCGGTTGGTGCACGGTCACCAGTTTTGTGCCATCGGGGAACGTGGCCTCGACCTGGATCTCCGGGATCAACTCGGCCACGCCGTCCATCACGTCGGCGCGCTGCAGCACCGTCTTGCCCTCGCTCATCAACTGCGCCACCGTCTTGCCGTCGCGTGCACCTTCCAGAATCGCGGCGGTGATCAGCGCCACTGCCTCGGGGTGGTTGAGCTTGAGCCCGCGGCCGCGGCGGCGCTCGGCCAGCAGCGCGGCCGTGAAGATCAGCAGCTTGTCCTTCTCACGCGGGGTCAAGTCCATCGGCTGGTCGGTTCGCGCAGTGGGTGGCGGAGGCGGCGATTGTGCCTGCCTGCGTGCAATGACCATGCCACCGCACTAAAGCCGGGGCTCGCAGCCCGACGTGGCGCATCGCGCACCAGATTCGAGCGCACAGGGCGAATCTGGTGCCGCCAACACGGTGCATGGTTGTCGCGCAGCGGACTCGGCCGAGACCGAACCGTCCGAGACATGGGTGCGAACCCGCGTGGCTCGCGGTCGCTGCGCGACATCGCGGCCGAGTCGGCGACACCGCCGCGGCTGGCACGGGCCTTGCGACCAGAGCCCGCGAGGAACACACGCCCTGCCTCGGGGCTAACCAGGAGAAGCCACAATGAATCGTCGTTTCGCGCTCAAGTCGTTGAGCGCCGCAGTCGCACTGTCCGGTGCGATGTCGTTGCCCGTGTTTGCGCAGGAAACCATCAAGGTCGGCGTGCTGCACTCGTTGTCGGGCACGATGGCGATCTCAGAAACGGTGCTCAAAGACACCGTGTTGATGGCCATCGAAGAGATCAACGCCAAGGGCGGCGTGTTGGGAAAGAAGCTCGAGCCGGTGGTGGTCGACCCGGCATCGAACTGGCCGTTGTTCGCCGAGAAGGCGCGCCAGCTGATCAGCAAGGACAAGGTGGTGGTCACCTTCGGCTGCTGGACCAGCGTGTCGCGCAAGAGCGTGCTGCCGGTCGTATGAAGAGCTGAACTGCCTGCTCTTCTATCCGGTGCAGTACGAAGGCGAAGAGCTCAGCAAGAACGTGTTCTACACCGGCGCCGCGCCCAACCAGCAGGCCATTCCGGCGGTGGAATACCTGATGAGCAAGGACGGCGGCGCGGCCAAGCGCTGGGTGCTGCTGGGCACCGACTACGTGTATCCGCGCACCACCAACAAGATCCTGCGCGCGTTCCTCAAGAGCAAGGGTGTCGCCGAGGCCGACATCATCGAGGAGTACACGCCGTTCGGGCACTCCGACTACCAGAGCATCATCGCCAAGATCAAGAAGTTCGCCTCCGAAGGCAAGAAGACCGCGGTGGTGTCCACCATCAACGGCGACTCCAACGTGCCGTTCTACAAGGAACTGGGCAACCAGGGCCTGAAGGCCACCGACGTGCCGGTGGTGGCGTTCTCGGTCGGTGAAGAAGAGCTGCGCGGCGTCGACACCAAGCCGCTGGTGGGCCACCTGGCCGCATGGAACTACTTCCAGTCGATCAAGGCGCCGGCCAACGACGACTTCATCAAGAAGTGGACTGCCTACGCCAAGGCCAAGGGCATCGCCGGCCACAAGGACAAGGCGCTGACCAACGATCCGATGGAAGCCACCTACATCGGCATCTACATGTGGAAGGCCGCGGTCGAGAAGGCCAAGAGCACCGACACCGACAAGGTGATCGCCGCGATGGCCGGCCAGACCTTCACGGCACCGTCGGGCATCACGTCGAAGATGGACGAGAAGAACCACCACCTGCACAAGAGCGTGTTCATCGGCGAGGTCAAGGCCGATGGCCAGTTCAACGTGGTGTGGAAGACGCCCGGCCCGGTGAAGGCGCAGCCGTGGAGCCCGTTCATCGCCGAGAACAAGGGCAAGAAGGACGAGCCGGAGAAGAAGTAGACCCACCCCCGAAGCGGCCTGGCGGCCGCCTCCCCTCAAGGGGGCGACGCCAGTGGACTGGCAGAGCCAGATCCACGGCGTCCGCTTGATCGGGCGGGCCTGACGCCGCCCTTGTTCATGCTCTCTCTTGAGGCGACTGCGTGTTGCGTTCGTCTGGTCTTCCTTTGCCTGTCGTTTCTCGCGTCTGCCTGCGTGGGCGCTGACGCCCGAGCAGGCGGCGCGCATCGCCGCCGGTGACAGCGACGACCGCATCGCGGCCTTGAACGAGGCGGTGGCTGCGGCCGACGCGGGGCTGGGGCCGTTCCTGCAGGCGGTGCTGGCCGACGAAGTGAAGGTCGCCGGCGGCAAGGCCTACGTCGTGCGCGACGGCAAGGCGGTCGAGGCCGGCAGCGGCGCCGCGGCCACGCTGCCGGCCGGTGCCGAGGACGTGGTCAACAACAACCGCATGCGCCGCGAGATGGAATCGGCGCTGGCCGCGCTGGCGCTGTTCTCGCCCGACCGCGCGTTGCGCGCCAAGGCGATCGGCGAGCTGAGGGATCAGGTCGACGAAGGCAAGCTGGCGCTGCTCGAGAAGGCCGAAGCGCAGGAAACCGACGCCGCGTTGAAGGCGCAGCTCGGCGTGCTGAAGTCGGCGGTGCTGATCTCATCGACCGACAAGGACAAGCGCATCGCCGCCGCCAAGGCGCTGGCTGCCAGCCACGAGCCGGCCACGCGCTCGCTGCTGCTCGAGCGCCTGGCGGCCGAGAGCGACGCGCAGGTCAAGGCGGCGATCCAGGGCTCGCTCGACGCCGTGCAGTCGCGCCTGGCCTGGGGCGAGCGGCTCGGCCTGCTGTTCACCGGCGCCAGCCTGGGCAGCATCCTGCTGCTGGTGGCGCTCGGCCTGGCCATCACCTACGGCCTGATGGGCGTCATCAACATGGCGCACGGCGAGCTGATGATGATCGGCGCCTACGCCACCTACGTGGTGCAGAACCTGTTCAGGGCCTACTGGCCCGCGCGCGTTCGATGCCTACGTGGTGGTGGCGATTCCGGTGTCGTTCGTCACCGCCGCGCTGGTGGGCGTGCTGCTCGAGCGCACGGTGATCCGCTGGCTCTACGGCCGGCCGCTGGAGACGCTGCTGGCCACCTGGGGCATCAGCCTGGTGCTGATGCAGGCGGTGCGCTCGATCTTCGGCGCGCAGAACGTCGGCGTCGAGAACCCGTCGTGGCTGTCGGGCGGCGTGCAGGTGCTGCCGAACCTGACGCTGCCGTACAACCGCATCGCGATCCTGATCTTCGCGGCGCTGGTGCTGGCCGGCATGGCGCTGCTGATCGCGCGCACGCGGCTCGGCCTGTTCGTGCGCGGCGTGACGCAGAACCGCCGCATGGCGGCCTGCGTGGGCGTCAACACCGCGCGCGTCGACATGGCGGCGTTCGCGCTCGGCGCCGGCATCGCCGGGCTGGCGGGCTGCGCGCTGAGCCAGGTCGGCAACGTCGGGCCCGACCTCGGCCAGAGCTACATCGTCGACTCGTTCATGGTGGTGGTGCTGGGCGGCGTCGGCCAGCTCACCGGCGCGGTGGTCGCCGGCCTCGGGCTGGGCGTGCTCAACAAGGTGCTCGAGGGCTTCGCCGGCGCGGTGCTGGCCAAGATCATGGTGCTGGTGTTCATCGTCATCTTCATCCAGAAGCGGCCGCAGGGGCTGTTCGCGCTTGAAAGGCCGGAGCGCGGAAGCATGGAGTCGCGGCTGATCGGCTTCGCCGCTCGCGCGATCTGCAGCCGCGCCGCGGCCTGCTGCTGGGCACCGCCGGCTGGGCCGCGGTGATCGCGGTGGTGCTGGTCATCACCGTGGGCATCCCGGTGCTCAACCTGGTGGTGCCCGAGGGCAGCGTGTTCCACATCAGCGACTACACGGTCGAGCCTGGCCGGCAAGATCCTGTGCTACGCGATCTGCGCGCTGGCGATGGACCTGATCTGGGGCTACACCGGCATCCTGTCGCTCGGCCACGGCCTGTTCTTCGCGCTCGGCGGCTACGCGATGGGCATGTACCTGATGCGCCAGATCGGGCGCGACGGCCAGTACAAGGCCGACATGCCCGACTTCATGGTGTTCCTCAACTGGAAGGAGTACCCCTGGCACTGGACCTTCAGCGACAGCTTCGTCTTCCAGTTGCTGATGGTGGTGCTGGTGCCGGGGCTGCTGGCGTTCGTGTTCGGCTGGTTCGCGTTCCGCTCGCGCATCAAGGGCGTGTACTTCTCGATCATCACGCAGGCGATGACGTTCGCCGCGATGCTGCTGTTCTTCCGCAACGAAACCGGCTTCGGCGGCAACAACGGCTTCACCGATTTCAAGCGCATCCTCGGCATCGCCGTCACCACGCCGCAGATGCGGGTGACGCTGTTCGCGATCACCGGCGTGGTGCTGGTGCTGTTCTACCTGATGGCGCGCGCCATCGTGAACAGCAAGTACGGCCGCGTGCTGCAGGCCATCCGCGATGCCGAGAGCCGCGTCATGTTCACCGGCTACAACCCGGTGGCCTACAAGCTCGTCGATCTGGACGCTGTCGGCCGTGATGTGCGCGATCGCCGGCGCGCTGTACGTGCCGCAGGTGGGCATCATCAACCCGAGCGAGATGAGCCCGGCGGCCTCGATCGAGATCGCCATCTGGACCGCGGTGGGCGGGCGCGCCACCCTGATCGGGCCGATCATCGGCGCCTTCTTCGTCAACGGCGCCAAGAGCTGGTTCACCGCCGCGTTCCCGGAGTTCTGGCTGTACTTCCTGGGTGCGATGTTCATCGCGGTGACGCTGTTCCTGCCCAACGGCATCGTCGGGCTGCTGCGCAAGCGCAAGGAGCGCGCGCATGACGCCCGACCGATCGACAGGAGGTCGCGCATGACGCCCGACCTCATGGAAGAGGGCGCGCGCCGCCGCGAGGCCTACGCCAAGAAACAGGCCGAGCGCGCCACCGAATCGGGCGGCCGCGCGGCGTCGTTCGGCCGCCTGCTGAAGGTGGGCGAGCCCGACTTCGCGCACGGCGTGGCGCTGTACCTGGAAGACATCACCGTCAGCTTCGACGGCTTCAAGGCGCTCAACGCGCTGTCGCTCACCGTCAACGTCGGCGAGCTGCGCTGCATCATCGGCCCCAACGGCGCCGGCAAGACCACGATGATGGACTGCATCACCGGCAAGACGCGCCCCGATGCCGGCAAGGCGTTCTTCGGCTCGACGATCGACCTGCTGCGCCTGGCCGAGCCCGAGATCGCGCAGATCGGCATCGGCCGCAAGTTCCAGAAGCCCACGGTGTACGAAGAGCTCAGCGTGTTCGAGAACCTCGAGCTCGCGCTGGCTGCCGACCGCCGCGCGCGCGCGTCGCTGCTGTCGCGCCTGAGCGGCGCGCAGCTCGACCGCATCGGCGAGGTGCTCACGCTGATCCACCTGCGCGCCGACGCGCAGCGCACCGCCGGCATGCTGAGCCACGGCCAGAAGCAGTGGCTCGAGATCGGCATGCTGCTGATGCAAGACCCCAAGCTGCTGCTGCTCGACGAGCCGGTGGCCGGCATGACCGACGAGGAGACCGAGCGCACGGCCGAGCTGTTCCTGTCGCTGGAGGGCAAACACTCGCTGGTGGTGGTCGAGCACGACATGAAGTTCGTCGAGCTGCTGACGCAAGGCCGCAAGAAGGTGACCGTGCTGCACGAGGGCAGCGTGCTGGCCGAAGGCAAGCTCGCCGACGTGCAGGCCAACGACAAGGTGGTCGAGGTGTACCTCGGGCCGTTGACCGATGCTTCAAGCTCGCTGCGGTCATCAACCAGTACTACGGCGGCGTCGCACATCCTGCGCAACGTGGGCTTCGAGGCGCGCGTCGGCGAGGTCACGGTGGTGCTGGGCCGCAACGGCGTGGGCAAGACCACGCTGTTGAAGAGCCTGATGGGCGTGGTGCCGGTGAAGACCGGCACCATGCTGCTCGACGGCGCCGACATCACGCACGCCACGCCGTACGAGCGCGTGCGCCGCGGCATCGGCTACGTGCCGCAGGGCCGCGAGATCTTCGCCCGCCTCACGGTCGAAGAGAACCTGCGCATGGGGCTGGCGTCGCTGGCCAACGGCGCGGCGTGTGCCGGCGGAGCTGTTCGAGCTGTTTCCCGTGCTCAAGCAGATGATCAACCGGCGCGGTGGCGACCTGTCGGGCGGCCAGCAGCAGCAACTCGCGATCGCGCGCGCACTGGCCGCCGGCCCCAAGCTGCTGCTGCTCGACGAGCCCACCGAAGGCATCCAGCCCAGCATCATCAAGGACATCGGCCGCGTCATCCGCATGCTGGCCGACCGCAAGACGATGGCCATCGTGCTGGTCGAGCAGTACTACGACTTCGCCGCCGAGCTGGCCGACCAGTACCTGGTGATGGAGCGCGGCGAGATCGTCGCGCGCGGCGCCGGCACCGCGATGGCCGCCGACGGCGTGCGCGAACGCATGTCGATCTGACACGCCGCTGCCGATGCGGCAGCGGCGTGCTCATGGCGCTCAGGGCTGGTTCGTCAACTCGGTGGCCGGCGCGCCCATGTCGGACTGCACCACCAGCACCCGCACGTCGCCCGGCGTCACGCTTGCCGGCACCGGCACCAGCAGCCAGTCGGCGTCCTCCGGCACTGCGATCGGCGCGGTGAAGAACACGGTCTTGGTCCCGGGGGCCGTCAGCCGCAGCGTGTAGTTGCCGCCTTCGAGGTCGATCGAGTCGGCACCCGATGCCGGCACCGCCTGCTTGTAGGCGACGCCACCGAGCGTCGGCCCGACGCTGGCGATGTTGGTGGTGGGCGCGGTGATGTAGACGTCGAAGTTGGCCGTGTTGAACGCGGCGTTGAACACGCGCACGCGCGCGTCGTCGGACGTGATGCTCTTGTTGTAGGGGTCGGAGATCATCAGCGACTTCGGTCACCGAGCCGGCGTTGGGCACGGCGATCAACGTGAACTTGTTGCCGGTGCGCGTCTCGAAGGTCTGGCTGCCCAGCGACACCGCGGGGCTGGTGGCGGTGCGCACCTCCCAGGTGTGCGTGCCGCGGTCGGTGTCGAAGTAGTTCGAGGCGCCCTTGTAGGGCATGTTGGTCACGTCGGCGGCCTGCGCCTGGTTGTCGCGGAACAGCGAGATGTTGGGCCCGCCGGGCACCGCGTGCACGAGCCTGACCTTCGGGTCGGCGATGTCGGCGCGGTCGTCGAAGTTGTCGTCGCTGCCGCCGCAGGCGGCGAGCATGGCAGGGATCACGGCGAGCGCAAGCAATTGGCGCTTGTTCATGATGAGTCCTTCGTGAGTGGTGAGTCGATCGGATGCGATGGACTCTAGGCAGAGTGGCCGCGCATCGCGCCGTAGGCTCGGGCTGCGGCGCTGGCGTCGGTCAACGCCGAATGCGCTTGTAGGACGACGCCGCAGGCGTCCCGGCGCCGCCGCATCGCGATGCATCGGCGCAGCGGTTACATTGCGGGCCGCGCTGTCCGACGTGCTGCCCGGCGCGAAGACACTGGGTCGAGGATCCAAACCCGGCATTGCGCCGTACACCGACCATGATCACCGTCCACCACCTGAACAACTCGCGCTCGCAACGCGTGCTGTGGCTGCTCGAGGAACTGGGCATGCCCTACGAGATCAAGCCCTACCAGCGCAACGCCAGCACCAACCTCGCGCCGCCCGAGTTGCTGCAGGTGCATCCGCTGGGCAAGTCGCCGGTCATCACCGATGGCGACGTCACGGTCGCCGAGACCGGCGCCGTCATCGAGTACCTGGTCGACAAGGCCGGCGGTCGGCTGCGGCCGGGCGCCGGCACGCCGGAGCACCGGCGCTACACCTACTGGCTGCACTTCGCCGAAGGCTCGGCGATGTCGCCGCTGCTGATGACGTTGATCCTCGGCCGCATCCGCAAGTCGGGGCCGTTCTTCGTCAAGCCGATCACGCGCCGCATCGCCGACACGCGTGCTCGGCACCTTCGTGATGCCGAACATCAATCGCCAGCTCGCGTTCATGGAGTCCGAGCTGCAGAGCCGGCCCTGGTTCGCCGGCAACGAGTTCAGCGCGGCCGACGTGCAGATGAGTTTTCCGCTCGAGGTGGCCGCGGTGCGCGGCGGCCTCGACGAGAGCTACCCCAAGCTGACCGACTTTCTGGCGCGCATCCATGCGCGGCCGGCGTACCAGGCGGCGCTGAAGAGAGGCGGGCCTTACGGCATCCTGCGTTGAGCCGCGCGCATCCCCAGTTCTTGGTGGCGACCTAGGGGGCTCACGGCCGTCGTGGCGTGCGGCCCGGTGCTACAACGGGCATCGTCTTCGATCATCGGAGCGCGCGCATGGCTGTCATCAAGGTCGCGAGCTGGAATCTGCAGAACCTGTTCGACACCACCGCGTCGGATATCGCCGCCGACCTGGAGTTCACGCCCGCGCAGGGCTGGGACGCCGAGGCGCTGGACAAGAAGCTGACCAATCTGGCCACCGTGATCAAGGCGATGCACGGCGGCCAGGGCCCCGACTTGCTGGGCATCGTCGAGGTCGAGACCAAGGAGCTGCTGGAAGAGCTGATCGCTGCGCACCGGCTTCGCGCACCTGAAGGTCGCACACGTCGAGAGCCCCGACATCCGCGGCATCGACACCTCGCTCGTCTACTCGAGCGAGCTGTTCGAACTCGAAGGCGCAGCCGATCGGCCACCTGATGCACTTGCGTCACGCCACGCGCGACGTGTTCGAGGTGCCGCTGATCCTCAAGTCCAACGGCGTGCGGCTGCGTGTGTTCGTCAACCACTGGCCGTCGCGCAGCGCTGGCCAGTTCGAGACCGAGCCGCTGCGCATCGCGGTGGCCGAGAACTGCGCGCGCCTGATCGACCAGCTGGTCAAGTTGCCGCGCAGCGAGTACCTGGCCAAGCCCGACACGCCCGCGACACTGGCCGAGCTGAACGCGCGCTTCGACGCCAATGCCATCCTGATGGGCGACTTCAACGACGAGCCGTTCAGCCGCAGCATCGTCGACTACCTGCTGGCCGGCAAGGACGTCGACCACATCGAAGAGCTGGTGAAGAAAGCCAGCGCCGCCGACCAGCCGGCGCGCCAGCACACGCCGGTGGCCCGCCGCTACCTCGACCTGAAGGCCTACCTGTTCAACTGCATGGGGCCGCTGGCTGGCGCCTCGGACACCGGCACGCTGAGTTTCAGCCAGGGCACGAACACGATGAACCTGCTCGACCAGTTCATGGTCACGCGCGGGCTGCTGTTCGGCCGCTCGGGTTTGACGCTTCAAGCGCGACAGCGTGCGCATCTTCAAGGCGCCCTCGATGACCACCGGCGGCAAGCAGCGGCCGATCCCGTTCGACAAGAAGACCAAGAAGGGCACCAGCGACCACTTCCCGATCGAGGCGCAGATCGAGATCCTGTAGCCGCGCGGCCCAGGGCGCCAGGTGCGCCACACACGCGGCGCGGTGGGCTCGAGTTGCCAGGCCGTGCCGCGCCAGGCGGCCCGCACCGCCTGCGCCAGCGCCATCGCGGGTTCGATCCGATGGGCCAGCGCGCGCAGCACGATCACGCGCTGCTGCAGCGCGGTGACGCCGGCCGCGACGTCGCTCGCGTCGTGCGCCTGCGCGCTGCTCGCGCGCTGCCTCCACCAGCGCGTCGACCGCGCACGTCCGCCAGCGGTTGGCCGGACGCGAACCACAGCGTCAGCAGCGCGCTGCGACCGGCCAGGCCGAGCGGCGAGTGCAGCAGCAGCGTGTCGGCGCTGTCGATCACGCCGCGTTCGAGCCACACGCCGGGCAGCTCCAGGTGCTGCACGAACCGTCCGGCCGTGAACGTCTCGCCGGCGGCCGGCAAACCGAGCGCGAGCAGATCCCAGCCGATCATCTCGCGCGTCGTCCGCGAGCTCGGAACCATGCATGGTTCTCGTGCGATGCAGCCGCTGTGCGCGATCGACTCCAGCGGCAGCCATTCCAGGCGTGCGCCGTTGCCCAGCGCGGCGCGCACGTGCTGCGTGCCGGCGGCGCCCGCGCTGCGGTAGAAGCGCGTCGCGCCGGGCGTGGTGATCACCGCGTGCGCCTGCGGCTGCAGATCGAGCGTGACCTCGAGCCGGTCGCCGCCGACGATGCCGCCCGGCGGATGCACCAGCACCTGGTGTGCGATGGACGGCGCCCTCTGGATACAGCGTCTTCAGCACGCGCAGCGGGCCCAACGTGGCTGGCATGCACGATGCAGCGCCGGCGTCGTCGCGCCGCACGGCCAGATCGAGCTTGGCGTGCCAGGCCGCCGCCGCGGGCGGTGTCGGCCGAGCTCAACCCTGCTTCCAGAACGCCGCGATGCAGCGCGGCGATCTCGTCCTCGAGCTCCGGCACCGGGCCGATCACCTGCGATCGTTTTCTGCCCGCGCCGAAACACGTCACGGCACGGCAGATCGAGCGTCGGGTTCTGCGGGTGCGCACCGGTGTGCGTGAGCAATGCGCGTTCGCTCAGGCCGTAGACGAGGCGCCCGATGTGGGCCCAGTAGAGCGTGCCGGCGCACATGGCGCAGGGCTCGACCGTGGTCACCAGCGTGCAATGCCACAGCAGCACACTCGGGTGCACCCGCGCGGCCTCGCGCGCCAGCACCGCTTCGGCATGGTTGACGCTGTCGACGTTGCGCTGCTCGAGCAGCACCGTCTCGCCATCGGGTGCGACGAGCAGCGCGCCAAAGGGGTGATGGCCGGCATGCATCGCGGCACGCGCCACGGCATTGGCACGGCGCAGGTGGCGGATCGTCTGTTCTTCGGTCATCGAGGCGCAGGGCAGCTGGGCGTGGCAGCCGGTGCGGCCGCGGCCGCACGGATCACGCAGTGTAGGCCGCACTGTGGGGCCAGCGGCGCTCTAGCGGCGGCGCGCCCGCTTCAGCAGGTAGTCGGCCGTCAGCAGCCGCACGTCGTACGGCGGCAGGTAGACCGCACGCACGTTGCCCTCCGGTCCCACCAGCACCAGCGAGCCGTCGTAGCCGGCCGCCTTTTCGAAGCGCTGCTTCATGCCGAGTTCGTCGGCAAACGCGTCGAGCATTTGCGGCGTGCCGGTGACCGCGAGCAACTCGGGGTCGAAGGGCGCGAGGTAGGCCTTCAAGCGTGCCGCGTCGTCGCGCCGCGGGTCGAGCGACACGAACAACGCCTGCGTCGAGTGCACCACCTCGGCACGGGCGATGCGTTCGCGCAGCCCGCTGAGCGCACGCAGGCCCGATGCACACGGAGCCGCGCAACTGGTGTCGCCGAACAGCACGAAGGTCCATTGGCCAAGCAAGCGATGCCGGGTCAGCGCGTCGCCGTGCTGATCGACGAGCGCGAAGTCGGGCACCGGCCAACCGTCGGACGCACGATCGAAGGTCAAGGGCGCAGGCCTGGGCTCGTGGGCACCTGCAGGCCTGGGTGCGTGTGCACCGGCGAGCTTCGGCTCGTGGGCAGCACTTGGCAGCGTGACGATGGCCGACACACACAGCAGCGCTGCATGCCACGCCAAATAGTGGCGACGAATCGATTGCACGGTCTTCCTCGCGCGGTGGCCGAGCGATTGCCAAGCGCGGCAGCGCGGCGCGATCGTAGGGCACATCCGCTGCACGCGCAGCGATCGGCTTTCGATGAGCGTCATCGATGCCGTGAATGACGGCGACGTGTCGATAAGCGCTATCGAGACAATGAATTTGTCCGCGCTTGCAACTTGGGCAAGTATCGCGCCCGCCGCAGTCACCGCAGACCGTCGTCTCGGATGTGCATGCGACCGGAGACATCCGCATGGAGGCAAGCACAACGTGAAGTTCCGCTGCACGCACCGTTTCGATCGGGTTGTTCATCGCATCGATGGCACCCTTCGCCGCTGCCCAGTATCAGGTGGCCGCCGTCGCCGACGGTGGCACGATCAAGGGCAAGATCGTCTTCAAGGGCACGGTGCCCATGAAGACGGTGCTGCCCACCAAGGACCGCGAGACCTGCGGCGGCCCGCGCAAGGATCCGCTGGTCATCGTGGGCGCCAACGGCGAGGTGAAGGATGCCGTCGTCAGCCTGAAGGAAGTGAAGTCAGGCAAGGCCTGGCCGGCGGCCAAGCCGGTGGCACTCGACCAGAAGGGCTGCATCTTCAGTCCGCACGTGCAAGTGATGCCGCCCGGCAACATCGACGTCATCAATTCCGACCCGGTGCTGCACAACACCCACGGCTACTACGGCAAGAACACGGCGTTCAACTTGGCGCTGCCGCTGCAGGGCGGCAAGGTGACGCGCCCGCTGCGCCGGCCGGGCGTGGTGCGCGTCGACTGCGACGCCCACGGCTGGATGGAGGCATGGGTGGTCGTGGTCGACAACCCGTACTACGCGCAGACCGGCGCCGACGGCAGCTTCAGCATCGGCGAGCGTTCCGCCCGGCGACTACACCCTCGTGGTGTGGCAGGAGAACTCCGGCGCCGTCGAAATGCCGGTCACGGTCAAGGCGAAAGCGACCGCCGACATGGCGGCCATCGAACTGAAGTAGCAGCGCGCCGCGGCACGTTGCGGGAGGTCAAGCACCGCAAGCAGAGCACCCACGGAGTCCGGCAGTTCGGATCTCGAACCAACCAGGAGATGAACAATGAAGGAGACGCAGGTAATCCCCAACGTCGAGGCCTCGTTGGGGAGCGATCGCGATGCGGGGAGCGACACGAAGGTCGGCATCAGCCGGCGCACATACCTTCGACGGTCGCTGATGGGCGGGGCAGCGCTGGCCGGCAGCGGCGCACTGGATTTCTTCGACACCTTCACCACGATGAGCGTGGCACACGCGCAGGGCAGCTCGTTCAGCTTCGCGTGGGTGTCCGACACCCACCTGTACCCGAAGACGTTGAACACACGCTTCGTCGACAAGGCGACGCGTGCGTTCAAGGAAGTCGCGGGCATGGGCGACAAGCTGGACTTCATGATCTTCGGCGGTGACCTCGCGCAGCTCGGCGATCCGGTGGAGATCGCGCTCGGTGCCGATCTGCTGAAGGAAGTGAAGATCAAGAAGTACTTCATTCCCGGCGAGCACGACTGGTACCTCGACATGGGCGCCACGTGGAACAAGACCTTCGGTGCTGCACCGTGGAAGTTCGACCACAAGGGCGTGCGCTTCATCGGCCTCGACACGGTGGGCAACGCGCCCGACTACTGGACGGCCAAGAAGATGACGCCCAAGGAGCGCATGGACCACATGTCGGCGCTCGACGGTTCGCAAGCCGGGCCGTGGGCGGGCATCGGCAAGAAGCAGATGCAGTGGCTGCAGACCGCGCTGTCCGATTGGAGCAAGGACGCCCCGGTCATCGTCTTCACGCACACGCCGGTCTACGAGGTCTATCCCCTGTGGAACTTCTGGACCCGCGACTGGCGCGAGGCGCAAGAGGTGCTGAAGCCCTTCAAGAACGTCACCAACATCCACGGCCACGTGCACCAGCCGCTGTACAACGAGATCGGCAACATGCGCTTCATCGGCCAGCTCGCCACGTCGTGGCCGTGGCCCTATCCGCCCACCGGCGTGCCGGAGCTGACCAAGCCGATGATCCGCGTCGATCCGGGCGACCCGTTCGACGGCGTCGGGTGGGGCCTGGTCAACTTTGCCGGCGGCAAGGTCGACCAGCAATACAAGATGTGGCGCAAGCAGGTGTTCGCCGTTGCCGAAGTCGACTCCGGGACCGGGGACAACCGCAACCAGGTCCTGCAGCCGCGCATCGCCGATCGTGACTGGAACTACTGAGGAGGAGCAGCGATGAAGAACAAGACGATGAAGAAGCTGGGATACGGGCTTCTGACCGCGGCTGTCTCCTCCGCCGGAGCGGCGCTGTTGTTGTTCGGCGGCACGGCCTCGGCGCACAAGGAGCCCCACGATGCGGCCACGCTCAAGGCGTTCCAGGATGCCTTCATGGAACAGGTGGTGATGGGCGATCGGCTCTATCACGGCGATCCGGCGGCGGAAAAGCAGATGAAGGTCACGCTGTCGAAGACCGGGATGGCTTGCGCGATGTGCCACCCGATCGGCTCCGACGTGCACCCGCACGAGTTCCCGAAGTTCCAGGAGCAGATGAGCGAGTTCGCGACGCTGCGCGACATGATCAATTGGTGCATCGAAAAGCCCAACGAGGGCGTGAAGATCGATCCCAACGGCGCGGCGATGAAGGCACTGGAGGCCTACATCTACTGGTCGAACAAAGGCTCGATGCTCGACGCCGGGCGTCACTGAACGGGTTGTCTCCAGGGGAAGGGTGGGTGAGCGGGGCCGCCGGGCAACCGGCGGCTCGGCATCACCCACCACCAGGCAGCCTGGTGTCGAGACGGCAGCGAGCGACGCACCGCGCTCGCGGCGATTGAACAAGGAGTTTGTGAGTGTTGAAGCTCATCGGTGCGATCGCCGTCGTCGCCGCGGCCGCGTTGGCGGTCGGCGTCACGATGGCGGTGCCCTCCAAGAGCGGCGGCGCCGCGCCGGCGAAGACATCGTTCTTCGACCATTCGGCGGCCACCGGCAACATCGATCCGGTCGGCGCCAGCCCGCCGGTCGACCCCCGTTTGCTCGCGCATGGGCAGTGGGTGTATCGCGGCCTGTGCATCGGCTGCCATGGCGTCAAGGGCGACGGCAACGGCGGCGTGTGGACCCTGGGCGAGAAGTACGCCAAGGATCACAAGCTGCCGCGCCAGCCGCGCGACTTCACCGCGGCGGTGTTCAAGGTGCGCTCGACGCCGAGCGGCTCGTTGCCCACCGACACCGATCTGTTCAAGGCGATTTCGCGCGGCCTCGTGGCCGACCAGGACATGCCGGCGTTCAAGTTTCTGCCCGAGCGTGACCGCTGGGCGGTGATCGCCTACGTCAAGTCGTTGTCCAAGCGCTGGCAGGAGGAGAAGGACTTCCAGGAGCCAGCGGTCGAGGTGGGCCAGCCGTCGTTGCCCGACGCCGCCGCGCTGGTGGCCGGCAAAGAGATGTACGCCAAGATGCAGTGCGCCAAGTGCCACGGCCCGCTCGGCAAGGGCGACGGCCCGTCGGCGGCCGAGCTCACCGACGACAGCGGCCTGCCGATCAAGCCGCGCGACTTCAGCGACGCGTCGATGTTCGTCGCCGCGAGCGACCCACGCGGCGTGTACCAGACCTTCACCACCGGCCTCGACGGCACGCCGATGCCGTCGTTCGCTGATTTCCTGAAGGAAGACGAACGCTGGCAGCTGGTGTGGTACGTGATGTCGCTGCGTCACGACTGGAACCTCGAGGTCGCGCGTGCCGACGTGCAGCGCACCCGTGCAGCGCAGGCGGCGGCTTCGGCGGCGAGCAAGTGACGAGATCCAGCATGCCGAGCACCGCGGGATTCGTCGCAGCCACCGTGGCCGGCGGCGTGTTCGCGGCCGCCGCGGTGGCCGCCATCGTCACCTGGTTCGACACCATACACGATGCGACCAGCCGGTGACGGGGCATGCCGCGCTGCCGGTGGACCAGGGCCTGCTGCAGCGACGGTGCCGACGCACTGGCACTCGAGCAGGGGCGGGTCTACTACGTGCAGCTGTGCATGGACTGCCACGGTGCGCGTGGCGACGGACGCGGCGAGTGGGCCTACCGCGTGACGCCGCGCCCAAGCAACCTGACGGCCGCGCGCACGCAGCGGCGCAGCGATGCCGACCTTTTCCAGATCATCAGCGAGCCGCGGCCCGGCACGCCGATGATCGGCTGGAGCCGCCAACTCTCCGAGAGCCAGCGGCATCAGCTGGTGGGCTATCTGCGGCACCTCGCCGAGGGACGGGGCGTATGAGCAGCGTTGCCGAACTGCCGCGCCGCCCGCAGACGGCTCGTGGCGACGTCACCGCGCGTCGCGACGAACTCGGTGCCGAAAGCATCCCCCGGTGCTCAAGTTCATGGTGGTCTCGGTGACCAACCTGTTCATCGGCACCGTGCTCGGCGTGATGCAGACCTTTCCCGGCTTCTCGCTGTGGCTGCGCGGTGCCGGCGCCGCCGGCCACTTGATCGACCCGCTGGCGCATGCGCACATCAACCTGGTGGGCGGCGTGACGATGGGAATGATGGGCCTCTTCTACTACGTGCTGCCGCGCGTGCTGCAGCGGCCGCCATACAGCGCCGTGCTGTCGGAGGCGTCGTTCTGGCTGTCGACCATCGGCGTGGGCATCTTTTTCACGTCGCTGGTGATCCTCGGCACCATCGAGGGCCACATGGTTCACGCCGGCATGACGTATCCGCAGGCGCTGGAGGCGGTGGGGCCGATCCACCACGTGCTGATCATCACCGGTGCGGTGCTGATGGGGTTCGGCTACTGGACCTTCATCGCCAACGTGTTCCTCACCGTCTTTGCGAGGAGGCGCGCATGCACCGCCTGATCAACATCCTGTACAGCGGCTTCATCGTCGGCGTCGGGCCTGGGCACGGTGTTCCAGCTCTGTTTCCTGCCGCTGCTGGGCATGCGCGCGCACGACGAGTGGACCGGCCTGCTGTGGTGGGGCTTCGCGATCAGCCTGGGCACCGGCGTGCTGTCGGCCGCCAGCTTCTGGTGGATGAACGCGGTGATGGTGCGGCAGGGCAAGTAGGCACGCGAGGAACTCCAGATGATCGTGGCATGGCTCAGGGACAACGACTACGCCGAAGGCACGGCGGCCAAGCACTTCTTCTTCTCGGCCATCGTGATGCTCAACATCGGCGTGCTGATGGCGTTGGGCACCTCGATGCGGCTGGCCTGGCCCGACATCCTGCCCAACGACATCCCGTGGCTGCATTTCGGCCGCATCCGGCCGGTGCACGTGCACTTCGTGATCTTCGGCTGGATCTCGATGGCCTTCGCCGGCGCCATGTGCTACATGGCGCCCGCGCTGTGCAAGACCAAGTTGTGGAGCGAGCGCCTCGGCACCTGGAACTGCTGGGCCTGGAACCTCGGCATGGTGGCGGTGTTCTTCACGCTGATCAACGGCCTGACCACTGGCCGCGAGTACCAGGATCTGATCTGGCCGGTGGACATCTACGTCATCGTGTTCATCTTCCTGCCGCTGGCGGTGAACATCTGGATGACGCTGCTGACGCGCAAGGCAGAAGGGCTGTATGTGACGCTGTGGTTCTTCGGCGCGTCACTGCTTTTCATCCTGCTGTCGTACTTCATCGGCGCGATCCCCGACTTCTTTCCCGTCACCGGCCTGGCCGAGGCCTACATGACGTGGTGGCACGCGCACAACATCCTGGGGCTGTGGATCACGCCGGTGTCGGCGGCGATCGCCTACTACATCATCCCCAAGGTCAGCGGCAACACGCTGTACAGCCACAAGATCGGCCACCTGCACTTCTGGTCGATCGCGGCGTTCTATTCCACGCCAGGCGCGCACCACCTGATGGGCGCGCCGATCCCCGAGTGGCTGAAGTCGTTCGCCTCGGTGTCGGGCGTGCTGATCATGATCCCGGCGCTCGCCTTCGTCGTGAACATGCTGATGACGATGAAAGACAAGTGGTGGATGTTCACCAAGAGCATCCCGCTGCAGTGGGCACTGACCGGCGTGTTGTTCGCGATCCCGCTCAACATCCAGGGCGCGTTCCAGCAGACGCGCGCGCTCAACTGGTACATCCACGGCACGCACTGGATCGTCGCGCACGCCCACCTGGCGCTGCTCGGCTTCTCGAGCTTCATCGAGATCGGCGCCATCTACTACGGGCTGCCCAAGCTGCTGAAGCGCCAGCTCTACAGCGAGAACCTCGCGCGCCTGCACTTCTGGATGATGGCGATCGGCTTCCTCGGCTTCTGGTCGGTGCTCACCGCGGCCGGGCTGGTGCAAGGTGCCGCCAAGGTGTACGAGATCCCGTACATCCAGTCGGTGGTGGCCACGCATCCGTACATGGTGGGCCGCGTGATCTTCGGCGCCATGATCATCTTTGCGCAGCCGATCTTCCTCTACAACATGTGGATGACGGCTCGCTACGGCAAGAAGCTCGAGCCCGCAGCCACCACGCCGGCGCTGGTGCCGGCGGCCGCCTGACCTTCACGGAGAAACCGACGTGATGCCCAAGTACGTGGTCGGTGCGGTGCTGGTGGTGGTGACGATCTTCAGCTCGATCGCCATCACCGTGGTCGCGGGCTCGACCTACATGAGCCAGATCCCGCCGAGCGAACACGCCAAGCACACGCAGAAGATCTGGGGCCACACCGGCTGGTCGGTGCACGATCCGCTGATGAAGGGCGACAACGCGTTGTCGCCGGCCGGCAAGGGCAAGACCATCTTCATCCGCGAGGGATGCTCGTGGTGCCACACGCTGCTGCCCGAGCAGACGCAGGACTGGAAGTACTTCGGCGCACGCCCACGGCGGGCGACGTGCAGGGCGAATCCGAGCCTGTTTGGCTCCGACCGTAAGGCGCCCGATCTGCTGCACATCGCCAGCCGCAACCGCGTGAAAGCCTGGCACTACGTGCACCACCGCAACCCGCGCGCTGTCACGCCCGATTCGATCATGCCGGCGTTCGAGCATTTGACTCGACGACGAGCTGGATGCGCTGGTGGCGTTTCTGGAGAGCCTGAAGTGAGCCGGGCTTTCGTGCGATGCTCCGCGCGGCGCGGCGGGCGGTACCCGGCAGGGGCTCCTACTGTGGCGGTCTGCCTTGCGGCCGACTCCGCTGCGCTGTTCGGTTCGGGCGCGCGAGAAACTCGCTCGCTCACTGCGTTCGCTGCGCTCAAACAATCTCGGCGAGTCAGACACGAAGCGCGCGCGGTGCGCGCGCCGACCCCAGCCCTGCGCTGCTCGCCGCCCCACAAGTCGCCCCCACCGGGTACCGCCCCCCGCGCAGCAACGCTCGTGGCTGTTCGACGACGAAAACCTCGGTGGCGTCGGCAAAGCCGTGGGTGGGTGTGCGACGGCAGCGACATATGCGGCGCCGAGGAGCGCAAGCTCATGGCCGCGCGCGCAGCGCGCTTCGTGTTCTGACTCGTCGAGATTGTCCGAGCGCAACGAACGAAGTGAGTGAAGCGAGTTTCTCGACGGGCCATGAGGCTGAGCACCGCAGGGGACCCTTCGCGCAGCGAAGGGCTGCCGCATTCGAGCGCCGGCGCATACCCGCCGGCGGCTTTGCTCGCTGCGGCGCGGCATGCGACCTCACAAGCACCGGAGTCACGTACATGAACGACGCAGCCGGCACCAACTCGCCAGACGAGCTCGAAGACAAAGGCCTCGCCTTCGGCCGCTTCTCCGACGAAGACTTCGACGGCATCAAGGAGGGCAACGGCAAGATCCCGTGGTGGCTGGTGCTGATCGTGGCCGTCACGGTGTTCGAGGCGTTTCTGTGGACCATGCCGTGGCCGGGCTTCGGGCAGCGCTACGACTCGGTGACCACCACGTTCATCAGCGCCACCGGTGCGCAACCGTGGTGGGACTGGGGCTACTACTTGATCATGCTGCAGATCATCGTGGTGCTGAGCGGCATCGCCTGCATCGTGTGGATCATCAACTGGCAGAAGAAGCGCGAGCGCGAGCACCCGAACGATCGCGACAGTCTGCCGGGTTGATCGCCGCGCAGCAGTCCAGTCGGAGGCATCGCATGGAACTCACCGACCGCATTTCGGCGCTGATCTTCGCGCTGATCGTCATGGCGGTCGGCGTGTACCTCGTGATGTCGAGTTACGTCGTCGGGCCTCTGGGCAAGCTCAAGCCGACCGAACGCTGGATCGTCGTGATGTGTCTGGTCGGCGTCGGCGGCGTGATCGTGTTCGCGGCGTCAGAGTTGCTGCTTCATGTGGTGTTCTAGGCGGATGCCGTGAAGCTCAAACGCGGCGAGCAGGTGATGTTCGGCCTCGCCGTGCTGGTGGCGCTGGCTGCTGTGGGCAAAGCGGTCATGCAGTCGCGCGCGGTGGCGGCACCGCAGCCGCGCGACTACTACGAGTGGACCGAGGCCGGGCTGAAGGGTCACCGCTGTATCGCGAGTCGGGCTGCCACAACTGTCACCGTGCGATGGGGGTCGGCGAAATCGGGGTGGCGCCGTGCTCGACGGCGAAGGCACGCGGCGCACGCGCGATTGGCTGCAGCGTTACTTCGAGAACCCGCTGTCGCTGGTGCCGGGCAGCGCTCACGACGGGCATCTCGGTCCCGACTTCCGGTTGCTGGCCGAGGGCAGCGCAATCTGCTGGCTGAGTTCCTGTTCGGGCTGAAGCCGGCCCGGCATCGCCGAACTATCCCAAGCCCCCCACTGCCACCGCGGGCGGCCGTTCGTAGAAGGAGATACGTGATGGGCGGCGACACCTTGATTCCTTATCTATGGGCGGCCACCGGGCTGGTGATGCTGGTGGTGATCGTGCTGATGATCCACTGGGCGTACGCACACGGCCAGTTCGACGAGAACATCAAGAACCAGATCTTCAAGCGGGCGACGATGATCGTTACGGCAGCGGGGCGCGGCGTGACGCTGCGAGCCGGTGAATGGCTCGCGTCGCCGGCTCGGCGTTGATCGCGGTGTTTGCCGTGCTGATCGGGGCGCTGATCTACAAGGCCGCCGCCGGTGACGTTTGCCTACGCGGAGAGTGCGGCGTCGCGGCAAGGCGAAGTGATCTAGTCGCGAAGGCTGCGGCAGCTGCCACCAGGTGTTCGGCAATGGCGCCACCTACGGTCCGGCGCTCGATGCCGTGGGTCGCAGCGCAGCGCGCCATGGCTGCGCGACTACTTGATCGATCCGCGACCCGGCGTGGGGTGAAGCCGTATCGGGACGATGCCGTCGTACGCGGGGCTCCCCGCAGCAGCAGGAGGCGCTGGTAGCCTACCTGCAAGACTGCGTGCCGCGCCGTGACGGCGCGGCGCCGAGCTCAATACGACTGGTACTGCTTGTCCTTCTTCACCAGGCCGGTGCCGATGCAAGCCCAGGGAACGATCGCCAGTGCGAACCAACCCCGATGCCGAAGATGAACAGTGCCACCCGCGTGGGCCGTGTCGAGCTCGATCATGCAATGTCCTCGTGGTATGTGTCAGTGAACAGTGTTGGGAGTCTAGTGATGTGGCATTCGATGTCAACTGGTTTGCGTGTTAGGTGGTTCTCGCGATGTGTCGTGGCGTCGCTCACGGTTGCACTTCTGACCGCTTGCGGCCACGACGGCATTGCACCCAAGCTCCACGTCGGCGATGCCGCGCCGCGCAGCCAGAACCGCGTGCTGGCCCCGGGTGAAGACTGGCGCAGCGTCACCACGATGGACACGCGCGTGCGGCTCTACCGCTGGCGCATCGCCGACCTGGTGGAGCAGGGGCGGCCGTTCCTGGTGGTGTTCGGCACGCCGCAGCACTGCTCGAGGTGCGTCGACCAGCTCGGGCGCGTCGCGATGGCGAAGAGGAATACGGCGAGCGACTCGCCTTCGTGCACGTCGACGGCTACAAGGACAGCGCGGTCTGGGTGCAGTGGGGCGTCAAGGGCGAGCCCTGGACCTCCTGGTCGACGCGAAGGGCCGCGTGGGGAAGAGCGTGTTCCCCGGCCAGACCGGAGCTGCCGTTGCTCGAGCAGGAGATCCGGACCCGGCTGCTCGGGGGGCAGAGCAGTCAAGCGGTGCCGTCCACCTATATCCAACAGTCCCTGGGGTGCCCTGGGCGCTGTATTTCGTCTTCCTTGCGCTCGTGCTGGTGCCTTTCGCCCTCCTCATCCTCCTCGCGTGGCCCGCAGGCGCCGCCGCCGGCATGAACCGGTTCCTGCGCTTCGTGCTGCCGGTGCTGCTGGTCGCGGTCTTCGCCGTGATCGCGCTGTTCGTGCTCAACGCCTTCGAGTCGACCGAGCTGATGCGCACCGAGAAGCGCGCCGGCCCGACGCTGCTCAACCGCTAATGGGCTAGCCGTCGGCGACCGCGCTCGCGCTACAGCGCGCGGGCCCGCTCGCGGATCGCCAGGAAGCCGCTGGCCATCGTCTTGGCGCTGTGCGGCGCGGCGAAGATGCCCTGCAACTGGCCCTGCGGGTTGATCAGCAGCACCGCGGTCGAGTGGTCGATCAGGTAGTTGCGCTCATCGGCGCCGGGCACCTTGCTGTAGACCGCACCCACCGAGTCGGCCAGGCGCGCGATCACACGCGGGGTCACCGGTCACGCCGACGAACTCGCGATGGAACTGCGGCACGTAGTCTTTCGAGCAGCGCTGGCGTGTCGCGCGCGGGGTCGACCGACACCATCACGAACTGCAGATCGCGCATCACATCCGGTTGCTGTGCCAGCAGGCCCTGAACCTGGGTAAACACCGACAGCGTGCTAGGGCAGAAGTCGGGGCAGTACGTGTAGCCGAAGATCACGAAGCTCCAGCGGCCCGTCAGCGAAGCGTTGTCGAACGGCGTGTTGTCGTGTTTGGTCAGCCGGAACGAGGCCAGGGCATCGGGCCGCGGCAGGATGTACACGCCGTCGGACACCTCGACGAAGTGCGGCGGCGCAGCCGCTTTCGGCCACAACGCCTGCCAACTGGCTGCCGCGGCGATGGATGACAGCACGATCGTCGACACGATCGCCACCCAAGCCCAGCGCGGGATGCCGGTTGTTTGCCAGCGCAGCAGCGCCATCGAGACCCTCCGCACAACGTTGCGGCCGAAGTTGTAGGTGCAGTCCGCGCGGGGCGGCAAATTGAATCTGTTGATATCGGTTATTAGGAATCCGATGCCAACTCCGCGGGTTGCGCGCATTGACAGCGTCGATCAAGAACGAGTTTGATATGCACGGAGGAATGGAGTGATGGCAGCCGCGGCAACGACCGCCGGTGCACCCGCAACCCAGCGCGGGTGTGCACTCGATAACGGAGGAGATATGACGCTGCAGGAATTGCGCTACCTGGTGGCGCTGGCTGACAAAGGGCACTTCGTGCGAGCCGCCGAGGCGTGCCACGTTGGACAACCGACCCTGAGCACCCAGCTCAAGAAGCTGGAGGAATACCTCGGCGTCACGCTGTTCGAGCGCAACAAGCATCACTTGCAGGCCACGCCGATCGGCGAGCAGATCATCGAGCAGGCGCGCATCGCGCTGGTCGGTGGTGGCGCAGATCAAGAGAACTGGCGCGCCGCGGCCTCGACCCGATGAACGGGCCGTTGCGCCTGGGCGTGATCCCGACGCTGGGCCCCTACCTGATGCCGCACTTGTTGCCCGAGGATCCGCAAGCGCTTTCCCCGATCTGCACCTGTTTCTGCGCGAAGATCTGACCGGCCACCTGCTCGAGCGCCTGCGCCAGGGCCGTCTCGACGTGCTGCTGCTCGCGCTGCCCGTGCGGGGCGAGGATTTCGAAACGCTCGGACTTGTTCCGCGAGTCGTTCGTGGTTGCACTGCCGCCCCGACCACCGGCTCGCGGCGCAACAACAGCTGGACACAGGACGATCTGGCGCGAGGAGAACGTGCTGCTGCTCGAGGAAGGGCATTGCATGCGCGACCAGGCGCTGGCGATCTGCGGCGAGCAGGGCTCCGACCAGCGCGAGGAGTTGAAGGCCACCAGCATCGAGACGTTGCGCCAGATGGTGGCAGCGGGCGTGGGCTGCACCTTGCTGCCTCAGTTGGCGGCGCTGCCTGGAGCTGGTTCGCTGCACGCCGACACCGTGCTGATCCGTCCGTTCGCGCAGCCGCTGCCGACACGCACGATCGGCCTGGCGTGGCGGCGCAACTACCCGCGCGAGTCGACGGTGCTCATGCTGGCGGAATGGATCTGCCACCGCCTGCCGCAGCAGGTCGAGAAGGTGGCGCCCACGCGCGGCAAAACCGGCTCGATGGGTCGTGGGGTGTCGTCGTCGAAGCACCTCGGGGCGCTGTCGCTGCCTCGCGCCGAATGCGGGGCCGCTGGCGTTCAGCCGCCCAGCGCGATGACGATGGCCTCGACGACAAGGCCCAGCAGCAGCAGCCCGAGCCCCGCGCTTCCACGGCCGCACGCCGGCGTGACGCCCCCAGACCACGCCACAGTAAAACATCATCGCCATGGCAACGACGGCCGAGATGCGCATCGCCTGCTTGAGGTCGGTGGCGGACGGGAACGGCAGCACCACCGGAAAGGTGGACGCGAACGCCGAGGAACACGACGCACGGCGCCCTTGAGGTCGCGTGCGGTCACGCCTGTGGCGGGCGCCGCCTGCGCGGGCTGCTCGATCAGCCAGCGGCGCAGTCGCTCGAGCGCCGCGGCGTCGAGGCCGCCGGCCACGGGGGCCGATGTGATCGGCGATGGCAAGGTGGGCCACTTCGGGGGGTGGCTTTCACCTGGCGGAGGGCTCGCAGCAAGGCGGGCATTGCGCCCGCGCGACACCAGGTTGCGCAACACGTACATCACCCCGTCGACGAAGCCCCACGCGGTGTTGCAGCCGATCGCGGCGATCAGCATCGTGCGCACGTCCTCGCGTCCTGCCGTGGCCACGCTCAGCGTGCCGGTGAAGGTGAGCACCATGAACAGGCCGAACAGCACTTCCGAAATGCGATCGATCGGGTCGAGGATGCGGCCGTCCACGTGCGCCAACGTGTCGCTGGCGGGCACGGCAGCCGGGCTTTGGCTCGACGTCGTCACGTGTCGCCCCTTGGCTGAGCGAGGTCCATCGTGACGTGCACGACGCCGCCCTCGCTGCGCCGGCGCACCGGTAGACCACTGCGCTGGAACACGGTCAGCATGCCGGTGTTGCCCGACAGCACGTCGGCCTCGAAACGGGCGATGCCGTGGCGGCGCGCCGAGTGTGGTCAGCACCGTCATCAATTGCCCAGCCAAGCCCTGGCGCTGGTAGTCCTCTTCGATCGTGAATGCCACCTCAGCCGCCTTCGCACCGTCGTCGGCGGTGCTGGCGACGTAGCTGGCGCCGCCGATCACGGTCTCGCTCTCGCCCGAGCCGACGGTCACCACCAGCCCGGCCAGGTGGTCGAAGTCGATAGCGCGATGCGATCGAGCGTCGCCGCCGGGATCTCCTTGCGAAACGAGAAGAAGCGCGTGTAGATGGTGCTGGGGTCGAGCTTGTTGAAGGCCGCGACCAGCCGGTGGCGATCATCGGGATGCATCGCTCGGATCGTCACCGGCGTGCCATCGCGCAACGCGCTCACCTGGCGGAACTGCCGGTCGTCGCTCGCCTCGTCGGTCACGCTGTGCCCTCCTGCCGCGTTGGTGGCGCTGGCGATGATAGCGCCCGCTTTGCCCCACGAACGTGGATGCTAGGATGGATTGGAGTCATGCAAGACCCCATGTCGAACGTCGAACGATCTGCATTCAGCGTCGCGGTAGCCGTTCTGGCCATCGCACTGTTGATGTCGGGCGCCGTACGTGCCGCCGATTGCCGCCCGCAAGAGTTGCCGGCCTTCGACGCGACCGGTGTTGCCGGCTGGACGCACGTGCCCCTGTCCAAGCTCAAGCGCGATACCGTCTACAGCGTGGTCTCTGATCAGGGCCAGGCGGTGCTGCGCGCCAGCGCGCGCGGGTCGGCGTCGGCGTGGGTCCACCTGGAGCGGCTGGGGATGGCGGCCACGCCGATGCTGGAGTGGCGCTGGCGTGTGCCGGCGGTGATCGCTGGCGCGGCCAATGAAGACCCCAAGCGTGAGGATTCGCCCGCGCGCGTGATCATCGGCTTGGCAGGCGATAAGTCCACCTTGCCGCAGGCCGAGCAACGCCGCATGAGCCGGGCCAAGACGCTGTCGGGACGCGACATGCCGTACGCGATGCTCATGTACATCTGGGACAACAAGAACCCGGTGAACACGGTCGTGCCGAGCGCCCACACCGGCCGCGTGAAGATGATCGTCGCCGAGAGCGGCAGCGCCGGCGTCGGTGTCTGGCGCAGCTATCGGCGCGACCTGGCGGCCGACTATGAGCGCGCGTTCGGCGAAAAACCCAAACAGGTGCTCGGCTTCGCACTGATGACCGACACCGACAACACCGGCGAAACCAGCGAAGCCTTCTACGGTGCGCTGCGACTGACCTGCGCTAACTAGCCGCTCCGCGCGTTGCACGGCGCCGCGCCGCCTCACGCCAGCAGGTCGAACAGCGTGCGCGCCACCACCTTGGTCGCGCGGCGCAGGTCTTCGAGCACGAGGTGCTCGTCGGCGCGCTTGGCGTTCGACTCCAGCACGGTGCGCGGCCCGGCGCCGTAGATCACCGCCGGGATGCCGCGCTCGCCGTACAGCCGCACGTCGGTGTACAGCGGCGTGCCCGATGGCCGGGATCGGCTCGCCGAACACGGCGCTGGCCGTGCCGCTGCAGCGCATCGACCAGCGGCGCGTTGCCGGGCAGCGGCTGCAGCGCGTGGGCCAGCAGCAGGCGCTTGATCTCGACGCGGATGCCGGGCTGCTGCGCCGCGGCGTCGGCGATCACGCTGGCGCAGCGTCGGCCTCGACCTCGCACCGGGTTCTCCTCGGGGATCATGCGGCGGTCGAGCTTGAGCACCACCTTGCCGGGCACGACGTTGGTGTTGGTGCCGCCTTCGATGCGGCCGACGTTCAGGTAGGGGTGCGTGATGCCCGCGACCTGCGACGTGGCCTGCTGGAGCAGCGTCGTTCTGCGCGTACAGCGCGTTCAGGATGCGCGACCGCGGCCTGCAGCGCATCGACGCCGGTGTGCGGGTACGGCGGCGTGCGCCATCTTGCCGTGCACCGTCACCTCGAGCTGCAGGCAGCCGTTGTGCGCGGTGACCACCTGGTAGCTGAAGCCGGCGGCGATCAGCAGGTCGGGCTTCGTCAGCCCTGCTTGCAGCAGCCAGCCCGGGCCGAGCTCGCCGCCGAATTCCTCGTCGTAGGTGAAGTGCAGTTCGACGCCGCCGCTGCAGCGGCGCCGCAGCGACTCCAGCGCGCGCAGCGCGAAGGTGTAGGTCGCGAAGTCGCTCTTGCTGACGGCCGCGGCGCGGCCGTAGAGCTTGCCGTCGACGACCTCGCCGCCGTAGGGGTCGTGCGTCCAGCCTTCGCCCGGCGGCACCACGTCGCCGTGCGCGTTCAGCGCGACGTGCGGCCCGGTCGCCGTAGCGGCGGCGCACGATCAGGTTGGTGATCGACTGCAGGCCGTGCGCCTGCACCTCGTCGCTCCGGCACCGGGTGCTTCTCGGCCTCGAAGCCGAAGCCTTGCAGCAGCTCGGCGGTGCGCTCGGCGTGCGGCGCGTTGTTGCCCGGCGGCGTGTCGGTGGGCACGCTGCACCAGCTCCTGCAGGAAGCGCACTTCCTCGTCGAAGTGCGCGTCGATCCAGGCGTCGAGCTGTGTCGTAGGTCGGTCATGCGTCATCGCAGTTCCGTCGCCAGGTTGGTCGAGCAGGTGCTGGAAGGCGCGCACCGCCAGTTCGGTGTCGTCGGTGGTGATGGATTCCAGCGGGTTGTGGCTGATGCCGGAGTTCTCGCCGCGCACGAACAGCATGGCCTGCGGCATCACCTCGTGCAGCTTCATCGCGTCGTGGCCGGCGCCGCTGGGCATGCGGTACAGCGGCAGGCCCAGCGCCTCGCACGGCCGCTCCCAGCGCTGCTGCCAGGCCGGGCGCGCTGGGCGCGGCGGCGGCGCGCATGGTCTCCTCGAGCGTGAAGCGCACGCCGCGCCGCTCGCAGATGCGCTGCAGCTCGGCCAGCACGTCGGCGCCAGGCGTCGCGCGCCGCGTCGGTGGTGGCGCGCAGGTCCAGGCTGAACTTGCAGCGGCCGGGCATGACGTTGATCGAGCCGCTGGGCACCTCCAGCATGCCGACGGTGCCGACCAGGTGCGGCTCGCGCGCGGCGCGCTGCTCGACGAACAGCGCCAGCTCGGCCACCGCCGCGGCGGCGTCGCGGCGGCGGTCCATCGGCGTGGTGCCGGCGTGGCTGGCCATGCCGATGACCTCGCCACAGTAGCGCACGCTGCCGTTGATCGACGTGACGATGCCCAGCGGCAGGTCGAGCTCGTTGAGCACCGGGCCCTGCTCGATGTGCACCTCGACGAAGCCGAGGTAGCGCGACGGGTCGCGCTTCAGCGCGGCGATGTCGTCCGGGCCGGCAGGCCGGCGTGCGCATCGCGTCGCGCATCGTGACGCCGTCGGCGTCGTTCTGGTCGAGCCAGGCCGGATCGAAGTGGCCGGTCAGCGCGCCCGAGCCGAGGAAGGTGGCCTTGTAGCGCTGGCCTTCTTCTTCGGCGAAGCCGACCACCTCGAAGCCGAACGGCAGGCGCCGGCCGGCGCGCTGCAGCTCGCGCACGCAGGCCATCGGCACGAGGATGCCCAGGCGGCCGTCGTACTTGCCGCCGTTGCGCACGGTGTCGTAGTGGCTGCCGGTCAGCAGGCCGCTTGGCGCCGCGGTCGCTGCCGTGGTAGATGCCGACGACGTTGCCGACGGCGTCGATGTGCACGTCGTCGAAGCCGCAGTCTCGCGCATCCAGTGCCGCGAGCTGCGCGCGCGCAGGCGCGGTGCGCGTCGGTCAGGTAGGTCACCGTCAGCTCGCCGCTGCTCGGCGTAGCCGGGGTCGCTGTGCGCGGCCAGCTGCTCGGCCCAGTCCCAGACCTGGTTGCCCAGCGTCGGGCTCGACGCCGAACTTGTCGTCCAGGCGGATCTCGGCGATGCGGTGGATGTTGCGCAGCGCCTCGGCGAACTCGAAGTCGGGGTGGTGGTCCAGCCGGCGCGCGAAGGTGGCGATGATCTCGCCTTGCGGCAGGCCCGTGCCGCGCGGCCCGCGCACCGCCAGGATGAAGGGGAAGCCGAACTTGGCGTTGTAGTCGGCGTTCAGCTGCTGGATGCGCGCGAACTCGTCCGGCGTGCAGTCGGTCAGGCCGGCCTTGCCCTGTTCGTTGGTCGACTCGGCGGTCAGCGTCTTGCTGACCATCGCCTTGCCGGCCAGCTCGGGGTGGGCGCGGATCAGCGCCAGCTGCGCGTCGCGGCCGGCGTCGCGCACGGCCTGCGACCAGCGCGTGCTTCAGCGCGCCAGGCTGAGCGAACGGGCCGCTGCGCCAGGCCGCGCTCGGCGACCCACGGCGAGTGTTCGTAGGTGCCGTCCAGCAGCGCGGCGAATTCGGCCGGCGTGGCGGCGTTGAGTTGTTCCAGCGTCAGCATGGGTCATCTTCAGCTCCCAGACGAAGGCGGTGGCGGGTCGAACGGATGCACCTGCTTCCAGTGCCGCGCGATGTCGATGCGGCGGCAGACCCAGACCCGGTCGTGCACTGCGACGTGGTCGAGGAAGCGCTGCAGCGCGCCGATGCGGCCCGGGCCTGCCGAGCAGGCGGCAGTGCATGCCGATGCTCATCATCTTCGGCGGCCGTTCGTCGCCCTCGGCGTACAGCGCGTCGAAGCTGTCGCGCAGGTAGTGGAAGAAGTGGTCGCCGGTGTTGAAGCCCTGCGGCTGCACGAAGCGCATGTCGTTGGTGTCGAGCGTGTACGGCACGACCAGGTGCGGCGCCTGCGTGCCGTCGCTCTTGCTGACCCGCATCCAGAACGGCAGGTCGTCGCCGTAGTAGTCGCTGTCGTACTCGAAGCCGCCGTGGTCGACGACCAGGCGGCGCGTGTTGGGGCTGTCGCGGCCGGTGTACCAGCCCGAGCGGCCGCTGCGCCGCCGGTCAGCTCGCGCGATGCACTGGTGGCGATGCGCGATGTGCTCGCGCTCGGTGGCCTCGGGCATGTGCTGGTGGTGGATCCAGCGCCAGCCGTGGTTGGCGATCTCGTGGCCGAGCTCCATGAAGGCGGCGTCAGCTCGGGGTAGCGCTGCAGCGCCATGCCACGCCGAACACGGTGAGCGGCAGGCCGCGCGCTCGAACTCGCGCAGGATGCGCCACACGCCGACGCGCGAGCCGTACTCGTAGATCGACTCCATGCTCATGTGGCGGTCTTCGAAGGCCTGCGCGGTCGACCATCTCGGACAGGAACTGTCTCGCAGCCGGCGTCGCCGTGCAGCACGTTGTTCTCGCCGCCCTCCTCGTAGTTCAGCACGAACTGCACGGCGATGCGCGCGCCGCCGGGCCAGCGCGCATGCGGCGGACGCGGCCGTAGCCGCGCAGGTCGCGCGGGTAGGGGCGGTCTCGGGCGCGGTGGTCATGGCGCTCAGGGGTTCGTCAGCACGAGCGGCGAGGTCGGGCCGTCGCGGGTCGAGACGCAGGTTGCGCTCCACGCTGTGCAGGTGGCGTCCATCAGCCGCACCGCGTCGCGCGCGTCGTGGCGCTCCAGCGCATCGACGATGGCCACGTGCTCGTCGAACGACGCCTCGGCCGAGTGCGTCGACTGGTACATCAGCGCGATCAGCGACGAGCGGGACAGCAGGTCGCCCAGCAGTTGCGCCACCACCTCGTTGCCCATCATGCGCGCCAGCACCACGTGGAAGTCGGCAAGCAGCCGCGTGCGGCCCGGATGTCGGTGCGCGTGATGGCGTCGCGCTCGGCGTTCAGGTGCATGCGCAGCTCGGCAATCTGCGCCGGCGTGATCGTGCGCGCGAGCTGCTTGATCATCGCGCCTTCGATCAGCTGGCGCGCCTCGAACACCTGCCGCGCCTCGTCCACGCTCGGCGCGGCCACCGTGGCGCCGCGCGCCGGCTGCAGGCGCACCAGGCGGTCGCGGCTCAGCTGGTTCAGCGCCTGGCGCACCAGCGTGCGCGAGACGCGGAAGATGTCGGCCAGCTTCTGCTCGGCCAGCTTGGTGCCCGGCATGCAGGCGCCGCTCGGCGATGGCCGCGCTGATCGAGTCGACGATGCGCTGTGTGGCCGTGCTGGTGGCATCATCGCCGTTGCGTGGGCCACGGGGGCGGGCGCCCGCCGCGCACCACACGCAGTGCGGGCCGGTTGCGGGCCATCGGCGAGCGCGTGGGGGTTGGGTGGTCGGCATGCGCGGGCGGCCGTTGACCTGTACGCAGAAGTGTATACACTTTGCCGCTGCCCGCAAGCGCTGCGGCGCAGTTCACCGGCTGTCTCGCGGTACGACCTGCGCACACCGTCCCTACGAAAGACCTGCGAATGGGCCACCTCAGCACCCACGTGCTCGACACCATGCACGGAATCCCCGCGGCCGGCATGCAGGTGCGGTTGTTGCGCGTCGACGGCGCCGCGGCGACCCGATGGCCGCGTTCACGCTCGACGCCGATGGGCGCCATCCTGACGGGCCGCTGCTCGACGCTGCCGCGATGGCCGCCGGTCGCTATCGGCTGGTGTTCGCGGTGGCGCCGTACTTTCGTGCGCGCGGCGTGGCGTTGCCCGAGCCGCCCTTCATCGACGAAGTGCAGCTCGACTTCGGCATCGCCGATGCGGCCGGCCACTACCACGTGCCGCTGCTGGTCAGCCCGTGGAGCTACTCCACGTACCGCGGCAGCTGACCGCCTGCCAAGAAGCGCCCATGCAGGTCGCGTCGATGAAACCTCATTGCACGCCGGGGGAGTGGCAGGCCCGCGTCGACCTCGCGGCGTGCTACCGGCTGGTCGATCTCTATGGCATGTCCGACATGATGGCCAATCACATCTCGTCGCACGTGCCGGGCCAGAAAGGGGCGTTCCTGATCAACGCCTACGGCCTGATGTACGAGGAGATTTCCGCCTCGAGCCTGATCAAGGTGGATCTCGAGGGCAACGTCCTCGCCAAGCCGGATTTCGGAGCACTCGACTACGGCATCAACCGTGCCGGCTACGTGATCCACAGTGCCATCCACGCCGCGCGGCCCGAGGTCGCGTGCGTGATCCACACCCACGCCTTGGCGTCGATGGCCGTCAGCGCGCTGCATTGCGGGCTGCTGCCGATCACGCAGACGGCGATGCGGTTCCTGAAGATCGGCTACCACGATTACCAGGGCGTCGTGCTCGACGAGGCCGAGCAGGCGTCGCTGCTGGCCGACCTGGGCGGCGGCGAGGCCCTGATCCTGCGCAACCACGGTGCGCTGGTGGTCGGCCGCACGGTCGGCGAGGCGTTCAACTGGGCGCACCGCCTGGAACTGGCGTGTCGCACGCAGCTGGCCGCGATGGCCTGCCAATCGCCGTTGAATCCCGTCGCGCAGCCGGTGCTCGAGGCCACCTGGAGCAACTACCAACGCGGCACACGCCGGCCCTACGGCCTGATGGAGTGGCCGGCCCTGCTGCGCAAGCTCGATCGGCTCGATCCGGGCTACGCCACCTGACGCCGGCACCGGCAGATGCCACGATGTAGCGCCGAAGCTTGCAGTGGGCTGGATGGTCGCAACCCTGGCTGGCGCGCGGTGACGATCCACAAGGCGCAGTGAGCGCCGCACGAATCTTGCAATCACGGGTGCGCCCCTTCCACTGAACCCAGGAGTTCCGCTTGAGCCCCCAACATCAGCTGTGCCATGCCGCGCTGCTCGTCGCAGCCGCCAACGCCCACGCCGACTGGCCCGAAAAGCCGGTGCGCATCGTCGTCACCTTCGCCGGCCGGCGGCGCCAGTGACATCGTCGCGCGCGCGATCTCCGAGCCGTTGGCCAAGTCACTCGGCCAGCCGGTGATCGTCGACAACAAGCCCGGTGCCGGCGGCACCATCGGCGGCACCGAGGTCGTGCGCTCGGCGCCCGACGGCTACACGCTGATGCTGTCGAACTCGACGCCGCTGTCGATCGGCCCATGGACGGTGCCCAAGCTGCCGTACGACCCGATCAAGCAGTTCACGCACGTCGCGATGCTCGGCGTCGGCGCCGGTGCTGATCATGGCCAATCCGAAGAGCGGCCCGGCGACGTTGAAGGATCTATCCAAGGCCGCGGCCACGCCGGGTTACAACTTCGGCTCGGGTGGCCCGGGGTCGATCGGCCACATCGTCGGCGAGATGGCCAAGGCGACGATGAAGATCCAGATGACGCACGTGCCCTACCGCGGCGGCGCGCCGATGACCACCGACCTGATCGCCGGGCAGATTCCGCTGGGCATCGACGTCATCACGGCGTTCGTGCCGATGGTCAAGAGCCGGCCAGATCAAGGGCCTGGCCGTCACCACGCGCGAGCGCTCGCCGCTGCTGCCCGACGTGCCGAGCGTGGTCGAGCTCGGCCTGCCGCAACTGGTGGCCGAAAACTACTTCGGCGTCTCCGGCCCCGCGGGCCTGCCGAAGGAAGTGACCGACAAGCTCGCCAAGGCGCTGGCCGACATCGTGGCCGACCCGGCGATCGTCAAGCGTTTCGAAGAGCTCGGCATCACGCCCTCGAAGGCGAGCGCTGCGCAGTTCAGCGATTTCGTCGCCAAGCAAATCAACGACTTCGCGCCGGCGATCAAGGCGGCTGACATCAAGCCGTGAGCCATTGCGTCTCGCCCCTCGCTCTGCGGCTAGCGTGGCAAAGCCGCCGGCGCGTGTGCACCGGCGCTCGGATGCGGCAGCCCTTCGCTTCGCGAAGCGGTTCCCTGCGGTGCTCAGCCTCATGGCCCGTCGCGAAACTCGCTTCACTCACTGCGTTCGTTGCGCTCGGACAATCGCGCCGAGCCAGAAGCACGAAGCGCGCTGGCGCGCGCGGCCACGAGCCCTGCGCTCCTCGGCGCCGCATAAATCGCTGCCGGCGCAGACCCACCCCCAGCTTTGCCGGCACCACCGTGCCGGTTGTCGACAAACACCACGAGCGATACAGCGCGGCGGGCGGTACCCGGGTGGGCGATTTGTGGGGCGGCGAGAAGCGCAGTTCCGGGGTCGGCGCGCGCAGCGTGCTTCGTTCATCCGACTTGCCGCGATTGTTCGAGCGAAACGAACGAAGTGAGTGAAGCGAGTTTCGCGGCGCGACCCCGGTGCGAGCATCGCAGCGGAAGCCGGAGCGAAGCGTAGACCGCCCCATATGAGCCCGACCCGGGTACCGCCCGCCGCGCCGCGCTGCCGTTCGCATGGATGACGGTCTAGATGGATGCCTATCTGCTCGACTGGATCAACCTGCTGCTGCGTTTCGCGCACGTGATCACCGGCATCGCGTGGATCGGCGCATCGTTCTACTTCGTCTTCCTCGATCTCAGCCTGACGCCGCCGATCGACCCTGAGTTGAAGAAGCGCGGCGTCGACGGCGAGTTGTGGGCGGTGCATGGCGGCGGTTTCTACAACCCGCAGAAGTACCTGGTGGCACCGAAGTCGCTGCCCGAGCATCTGCACTGGTTCATCTGGGAGAGCTACAGCACGTGGTTGACCGGCTTCGCGCTGTTCACGGTGCTGTACCTGTTCAACGCGCAGATCTTCCTGGTCGACAGGAACGTGTTCGACTGGTCGGCGACGGCCGCGGTGATGGCGTCGCTGGCTTTCTTGGCGTGGGCTGGCTGGTGTACGACGCGATCTGCCGGCTGTTCGGCCAGCGCGAGCGCGGCGACCTGATCGTCGGCGTGCTGCTGTTCGTCTTCGTCGTCGCGGCCACGTGGCTGGCGTGCCGCCTGTTCGCCGGTCGCGCGGCGTTCCTGCTGGTGGGCGCGATGCTGGCCACCGCGATGAGCGCCAACGTGCTGTTCTGGATCATTCCGGGCCAGCGCAAGGTGATCGCGCAGATGCGCGCCGGGTCAAGCGGTGGATCCGGTGCACGGCCAGCGCGCCAAGCAGCGCAGCCTGCACAACACCTACTTCACGCTGCCGGTGCTGGTGTCGATGCTGAGCAACCACTACGGTTGGCTGTACCAGGCCAAACACAACTGGCTGGTGCTGGTGGCGCTGATGCTGGCGGCCGCGCTGGTGCGCCACTCGTTCGTCGCGCGCCAACGGCGCTGGTGCAGCAGCAGCCGGTGCCCTGGGGCTATGCGGCTGGCCGGTGTCGCGCTGGCGGTCGCGGTGGCGGCCGCGCTGCTGCCGGCGGCCTCGACGGCCACCGCCGGCCGGCGCGCAGCCGGCCACGCTGGCTGCGGTGCAGGCAATCGTCGAGCAGCGTTGCGTGATGTGCCACAACGCCCAGGTGCAGCAGAAGAACGTGGCGCTGCACAGCGATGCGTTGATCCGCCAGCACGCGCAGGCGGTGTATCAGCAGGCCGTGGTGCTGAAGCTGATGCCGCTGTCCAACGCCACGCAGATCACCGACGACGAACGGGCGGTGATCAAGCGCTGGGTCGAGGCCGGCGCCAAGGCCGAATGAAGGGCAGGCGCTGCTCGCGCGTGCCGCCGCGGCTGCGAAGCCTCTCGGGCTACTGCGACGTCGGCCCGATCATCATCTGGCCGCGGATCTCGCCGTCGGGGTGAGCCGCGGTGTGCACGTTGACATACCAGCGGCCGGCCAGCAGGTCGTCCATCTGGGCGGCGGTGAGCGTGACCACGCCGTTGTCGGTGGGCTGGCCGGTGATCGTGATCGGTGCCGCGACACCTGCGTTTTCGCCAGGCGCCGCCGGGCCGTGAAAGTGCGCTGCGGTCGGTGCGCCGCTCAACCCGCTGACCTGCAACGTCCAGGTCAGCACGCGGTTGCGCTTGTCGAGCGTGGCCTGCAGGTTGCCCTTGGCGTTGGTCGGCGTCGGCGGCACTTCGCTGGCGCCCGACAGCCGCGCGGTCAACGATGCCGTGTTGCTCGAGGTGGTTTGCGCCGTGGTGCAGGCGCCGAAGGCGATCAGGCCGGCGACCAGCGCTGCGTGACGAAAGGGGCTCATCGAAGTCTCCCGAGAGTGGCTCACGTGAGGGCCCGTGAGTCGAACCTCATCGTGCGGCGAGCGCAGAGCGCTTGCCATCGGCGCAACGGCCCCCTCGCTGTAGGACAAGCCCGACACCTTGGCGAACCTGGCCCGGCACGCTTGGCCTAGACTTGCGTGCAATCGCGTCACCCTGGAGCTGGCATGCGGCGTCGCCTCTGGTTCGTTGTGTCGTTGGCTGCGCTGCTCAGCGGCTGCGCGATGCTGCAGGGCGTGCCGCTCGCCGCCAAGGAGGCCCTGGCCCCGAGCGGCTCGCTGCGTGCCGCGATCAACTTCGGCAATCCGATCCTGGCGTCGCGCCGCGGCGGCGAAGTCAGCGGCGTCTCGGTCGACCTGTCGCGCGAACTGGCGTCGCGCCTGAACGTGGCGATCGAGTTCGTGACCTACGAGTCGGCGGGCGCAGGTGGTGTTCGCGGCGCCCAGCGGCGCCTGGGACGTCGCTTTCGTGGCCATCGACCCGGCGCGCGGGCGCGACATGCTGCAGAGCGAACCCCTACGTGATCATCGAAGGCGCGTACCTGGTGGCTGCCGATTCGCCGATCCGCAGCAACGACCAGGTCGACCGCGCCGGCGTGCGCATCGCGGTGGGCAAGGGCAGCGCCTACGACCTGTACCTGTCGCGCAACCTGAAGCAGGCGCAGATCGTCTACGCGCCCACCTCGCCCGCGGTGACCGACCTGTTCGTCGCGCAGAAGCTCGACGTCGCCGCCGGCGTCAAGCAGCAGCTGCAGGCCGACGCCAAGCGGCTGCCGGGTCTGCGCGTGCTCGACGGCCGCTTCATGGTGATCCAGCAGGCGATGGCCACGCCGCAAGGCCGCGATGCCGGCGCCGCGTACCTCAATCAGTTCATCGAAGAGATGAAGGCTTCGGGTTTCGTGGCGCAGGCGCTCCAGCGCCACGGCATCGAAGGGGCTGCCGTCGCGCCCGCGGGGCCGGCGCGCTAAAGCGCGTTGATCTGGCACGCTGCGGCGCGCTGACGGCTCAGCGGGTCTGGCCGTGCCGCTCGTGCCATGACGCGAGCGAGAAGTCGGGGTACTCGTCGAACTCGCTGTCGCCGCGCTTGCGCTGCACCGCCACCCAGTCGGGCTTGGAGCCCAGCATGATGTGCGCCACCTTCGGCGGCGCCGGCAGCGGCGTGTCGATGGCGCCGGCCTGCGGGTGCACCAGCTCGGGCCAGCGCGGATCCCACAGCCAGAGCGCGCTGCCGCACTGCTTGCAGAAGTGGCGCTGCCCCTGGCTGCGCCGGCCGTTGCGCAGCTTCGCCCGGTACACGCCCAGGTGTTCGCGGCCCTGCACCTTGAGCGTCGCGTTGTCGGCGCCCAGGTTGATCGCGAAGCCGCCGCTGCCGGCGGTCTTGCGGCAGATCGAGCAGTAGCAGCGCATGAACGGCACCGGCTGATGCGATTGCACCGAAAAGCGCACCGCGCGGCAGTGGCACGACCCCTTGAGCAGCATGGCGCGAGTCCTCCTGGCGCTGCACCCTATCACCGCCCGCGCCGCGTCCCACTGCCAAGCCCTTCGGTTGCAAGCGAAATCCGGCCGCCGCCGTTTCGCAACGCGGGCGCAACAGGCCGCGGGTCGAATGCAGGCATCGCACTGAAGGCCCCACATCGCAAAGCCCGCAGGAGACCCGCCATGAACGCCAACGCCTCCACACAATCCGGCTTCGAGCTGCGGTTCCAGTCGTTGTTCGACGGCGGCCGCGCGCTGGCCTTTCCGTGCGACGCCGCGGGCCATGTCGAGCTCGACGCGCTGAGCGAGCGGGCGCGCAGCAACTACTTCTATGCGCGAACCGTGATCGGCCGCGACTTCGGATTTCCGGCGGTGCAGCCGGCCCTGCGGCACTGATCGCGCGGGCGGCAAAGGCGCGTGTTGTCGCCTCAAGCCTCGCTGCGAAAACCGATGCGCTTGTGGGTGCCGTCGCAGTAGGGCTTTTTCCCCGACTCCCCGCATCGGCACAGCCAGCATTCGGTCGACGCGGTTCACCGTTTTGCCGGTGCCGCAGATCACCTCGAGGTTGCCGCTCACGTGCAGTGGGCCGTCGCGGATCGGCTCGACGTTCAGCGCGCCGTTGCGTTGCGCGAGCGGCGCCGACTCGACGACCGCCGGTTCGCCGCTGGCCGTGAAGCCGGCCGCGGTGTGGCTGCCGTCGCAATAGGGCTTGTGCGTCGACGCGCCGCAGCGGCACAGCGTGGCGCGAAATCCCACCTCCTGCCCGTCGATGGCGAGCGGAGCCCGAAAGGCGAGCGGCCCGTTCTCGCGCACGCGCACGGTGTTCACCAGCGGCGCCGCTTCGATCGCCGTGCCGTCTGCGCTGCGTGCAGCGGATCGCGCCCGACGGGCAGTTGTGCGCGAGCTCCAGCAGCTCGCCCGGCGTCGCACGATCGGGGTGGATCCATTCGCCGGCCACGTTGGGCACGAACACGTCGGGCCGGTCGAGCACGCAGTGGCGCGTGTGCACGCAGCGCTCGCCGTCGAAGTGAACGATCATCTCCCGGCCGCGCACAGTCTCGATGCTCATGTCGACTCCCGCGAGTGTGTCGCGGCCACTGTGCGAGCCGCGTCGCGGGGTGTCAAGCCCATGCGCCCCGGCGGTGTCGACGTCCGCGTTGCGCCGATGCGCCTGCCACCCTATGCTGGCGCGACGACTCACCGCGAGGAACGAGCATGCAAGGCCCCGTCCACAGCACCACCTTCGAGGCGCTCGCCGCGCGCGTCGGCAGCGAGATCGGCGTGTCGGCCTGGACGACGATCGACCAGCCGATGATCGATGCATTCGGCAAGCTGACCGGCGACCAGCACTTCATCCACGTCGACCCGGCGCGGGCGGCTCAAGTGATGCCGTCCAAGGGCACCATCGCGCACGGCTTCCTGACGCTGTCGCTGCTGTCGAACATGGCCTATCAGGTGTGCCCGACGATCGAAGGCGTGCGCTTTCCGCTCAACTACGGCTTCAACCGCATGCGCTTCGTGGCGCCAGTGCCGGTGGGCTCGCGCGTGCGGGCGCACTTCGTGCTGCACAAGGTCGAGCGCATCGACGACGTGCAGCGCCAGCTGGTCTACAACGTCACCGTCGAGATCGAAGGGGCGACCAAGCCGGCGCTGGCCGCCGAGTGGCTGACCCGCGTCACGCTGTAGCGGTCGATCCGATCAATAGGCCTGCTCGCCGCCGCGGCGGCGATACAGCCCGGCGTGCGCCAGCGTGTACTCGGCCAGCGGGCCGATCTTGCACGTCGGCCTCGACCACCTGCTCGGCGTGCTTCATGTAGACCTGCGCGAGCACGACGGTGTCGTCGTCCGGCGTTGCGGCCTGCACGCGCAGCGCCCGGCGGTGATAACCATCGGGCAGGCCGATTCCTTCCAGTTCGTCCATCGCTGCCAGCGCGGCGGCGTCGACCTCGTACAGTTCGCCGGCCACACGTTCGCCCAGGCCCGGCGAATCGATCATCCACGGCACGTGGCGCTCGCCCATCAACAGCAGCGGCAGGCGGTCGAGCGTGCGAAAGGCGCTGCCGATGCGCCGGCCCTGGTTGACGGCGAAGTTCGGAAAGCCCTGCTTCAGCGTGCCGAACACGAACACCAGGGTGCCTCCTGGGCGCGGCAGCGGTGCGCGGGGGTTGCCGGTCATCTCACCTACATCACGCCGAAGGTCTTGAACGCCTGCACCGTGCTCATGCCGCCTCGGATGGCGTCGCGCACGCGGTTCTCGGTGCTGGCCTTCTCCAGCGCGCGGCGGATCGCTTCTTCTTCGGCGGCACGCGGAATCACCAGCACGCCGTCGAGGTCGCCGAACACGATGTCGCCGGGTGCCACGCGCACGCCGTGCAACTCGACGCCGACTCGCCAGTCGACCACCTTGCCGCGCGGCCCCTGGTCCTGCGCGTAGCCGCCGTACGAGAACACCGGCAACCCGAGTTCGAGCACCTCGGGGGTGTCGCGCGAGTAGCCGTCGAGCACCGCGCCCGCGGCCTTGAGATGCGTGGCGCGCGTGGTCATCAGGCCGCCCCACAGCGCGAACTGCGGTGCGCAGCCGGTGGCCAGGTAGACCTCGTTGCGCCGCAGATCGTCGAGGGCCTCGAACAGCAGGCCGAAGGGTTTGCGCGACAGCTCGCTGCGGCCTTCGGGCTCGGTGGCCGCGAAGCAGTTGGCCTCGAGCACCGGCATCGCGCGGCCGATCACCACCATGTCGGGCTTGAGCGGCCGGATCTGCGGGGCGAGGAACTGGTGCAGGAAGCCCATCGTGTCGAGGATGTCGCCCACCACCGCTGGGAACAGCTTGCTGCGCATCAGCGCGAACAGCTCGTCGTCGTCATGCCACATCGCCGATCCTTCAGGTCCGCTGCCCTGCGCGCTGGGCTTCGAGCTTGGCGCGCAGCGCCTTCCTGCGCTCCAGGCTCTCGGCCGGCCAATGCTGCTTGGCGTCGTAGTACTCGGGCACCGCGCTGTGGCCCTCGGGGATCACCACCCACGGTTGCTTCGACGCGGTGAAGATGTGGATGTCCGGCGGCAGGTGGTCGGGTTGATCGAGCGTGCCGACACGAACGAAGGCCACCGCCGGGCCGGCGCCGGCGTAGTGGCTCCACACCGCGACGCGGCAGCGCGGACAGCGCGCGATCTGCTGGCCTTGCCCGCTCTCGGACGGCGTGTCCACCAGCTCGGGCGGTTGCGCGAGCAGACTCGATGCGGTCGCATCTCGATCATCGCGTTGAGTGCGAAGGCGCTGCCGCTTTCGCGCTGGCACCAGCGGCAGTGGCAGCAGTGCACGAACAGCGGCTTGGTGCGCATGCGATAGCGCACCTGGCGGCAGTCGCAGCCGCCGTCGAGCGGGAAGGGATCTGCAGTGCTCATGGGGCAGACGGCTCAAGTGGGGATTTTGCGCACCAGCGCGGTGGCTGTGGCCGACGCGACGCGCTGGCCGTCTTGGTACAGCTCGCCGGCGAGGAAGCAGACGTCGCGGCCGCGCCTGAGCACGCGCCCCTTGCCGCTCAACGTGCCGACCTTGGCGGGCCGCTCGAACGAGACGTTGAGGTTCAACGTCGGTGCAATCTCGCCTGCCGCCAGGGTGGCCGCGAGCGCCGGACCCATCGTGTCGTCGAGCATCGCGGCCAGGAAGCCGCCCTGCACATGGCCCGCCGGGTTGGTGAAGCCGGCGCCCGCTTCGAACGTGGTCTCGATGGTGCCGGCATCGGCGTCGATGTGCGTGAAGGCAATGTTCAGCGTGGCCGCTGCGCCTGGCGGCGCCAGCTTGCCGTCCATCACCTGCCAGAAGTACGCGTTCTTATCCATCGCCGTTCGCGGTTGCTGATCTTGCCATCGATGATGAACGGGTTGGCTGGGCTGCGCGTTTGGGTATTTCCCTGGCGTCAGCGGGCGGCGCGCATACTGCGTCGATGAAGAAATCCGCTTGCAAAACAACGCCGGTCACGGGCACGGCATGATCCGCATCGAGTTGCAGACCGACCTGCACTACGAGATCGACGAACACGGCGCCGACTTCGTGTTCAACATCCACGCGGCGCACACCCGCTGCCAGACCGTGGTCACCGAGCGGCTGCGCTTGAGTCAGCCCATCGAGCCGCGCATGCAAACCGATCCTGCCACTGGCAACCGTTACTTGCGGCTGCGTGCCTTGCCCGGTGAACTGACCGTGTCGTACGCCGCCACGGTGGATCTCGCGCACCACCGTGCGGCGCCATCGCAGATCGCCGAGGTGCCGGTGCAGCGGCTGCCGTTGCAGGTGCTGGGCTACATCTACCCGAGCCGCTACTGCCAGTCCGACCGGCTGATCCGCCTGGCGATCCACGAGTTCGGCAGCTTGTGGCAGGGCCATGGCCGCGTGCAGGCGATCCAGCAATGGGTGCAGCAGCACGTGAAATTCATGTCGAACACCTCCGACTCCAACACCTCTGCGGTGGATACGTTGATCGAGCGCCAGGGTGTGTGTCGCGATTTCGCGCACCTGATGATCGCGCTGTGCCGCGCCATCAACATCCCCGCGCGTTTTGCCACCGGCACCGACTACGGCGCCGACCCCGCACTCGGCCCGCCGGATCTCCATGCCTACGTGGAGGTCTACCTCGGCGATCGCTGGTACATCTTCGACCCTTCAGGCACGGCCATTCCGATGGGCTTCGTACGCGTGGGCACCGGCCGCGACGCCGCCGACGTGGCGTTTGCCACCATTTTCGGCGGTGTGCGCTCGCAGCCGCCGCGCGTGATGGCCACCGCCGATCGACGACGCCGCGCGCGGCATGGTGCTGCCGCAGCACTGCGGCGACGCGCTGTCGACCGACAGCGCCGAAGTCACGGCCTGAGTGGCTCCCCGCCTGCGAGCCGCGGTCGTTGGCTCAGGGCGCCGAGGCGGCCGAGGCCGGTGAGGCGGCCGAGGCCGGTGGGATCGGCACCACGACGCCGGGCCCCAGCGGCACCTCGGCCATCGCGGTGACGCCGGTGACGAAGTGGCGCGTCTCGCCGAAGCAGCTGGTGGGCAGGCCGATCTTCTCTTCGTAGTGCAGGCTCACGCGCTGACCCATCACCTTGTTGATCTGCTCGGCCACCGCATCGTCGCGCACCGTGAAAAGGAACTTCTCGACCGAGGTGCCCGGCAGCGACACCAGTGCCACCTCGCCCTCCCAGGTCTTGCACAACCAGCCCTTGTTGGAGAACTTCTGGACCCAGCCGGCACGCTCGCCGGTCGAGTAGTTCCAGTTCAGCACGATGGCGAAGTAGCCGGTGATCAATGCAGCCAGCACCACCACCCCGATCACGATTGTCTTCATTGCCCGCCCTTGTCGTTCAGTCGCCGACTATCTTGCGCTCTTTGATGATGGCGCCGAAGCGGCGGCTGTCTTCGGCCGCCTTGGCCGCAAACTGCGCCGGTGTCATCGGCGCCGGCTCGCCGCCGAGCGCATTGATGCGATCGCGCAGTGCCGGCGTGCCCAGAATGCGATTGATCTCGCCGTTGAGCTTGTTGATCACGTCGGGCGGCGTGCCGGCCGGCGCGTAGAAGCCGAACACGGTGTCGGCGTCGAAGCCCTTCAGCCCCACGTCGTCGAGCGTGGGCACGTCGGGGAACAACGGCGAGCGCTTCGGGCTGCCCACCGCCAGCATGCGCAAGCGGCCGGCTTTCACGTGCGGCAGCGCGATGCCGGGGTCGAACAGGAAGTCGAGGTTGCCGGCCAGCAGGTCGGTCAGCGCCGGCGCCGCGCCGCGGTACGGCACGTGCACCGCGAACACGCCGCTCTGCGACTTCATCATCTCGCCGGCCAGGTGCGGCGAGCTGCCGTTGCCGGGCGAGCCGAAGCTGCGCTTGCCCGGGTTGGCCTTGAGGTCGGCAATGAACTCCTGCGCCGTCTTGGCCGGATAGTCGGGCTTGACCACCAGGAACACCAGCACGCGCGCGGCGGCGGCCACCGGCGTCAGGTCCTTCACCGGATCGAACGGCATCTTCGAGTAGATGTGCGGGTTGACCGACACCATGCCGCCGGAGCTCATCAACAGCGTGTAGCCGTCGGCCGGCGACTTGGCCACCGCGTCGCCGCCGATGTTGCCGCCCGAGCCACCACGGTTTTCGACCACCACGGTCTGGCCGAGCGACTCCTGCAGCGGCGCGGCGACGCTGCGCGCGATCACGTCGGCAGCGCCGCCGGGCGGAAAGTTGACGACGATCTTCACCGGCTTGTTCGGCCAAGCCTGCGCCGCGGCCGGCGGGGCGGCGGCGAGCAGCGCCAGCGCGGCCAGCCAGGCGATGCGCCGCCGGACGAAAAAAACGATGGGTCGTCGTGTTTGCATGGCGGTCTCCTCCCTTGTCATTTTGCATCGGTGTCCTGTTGCGACCGCCGGGCCTGCTCGCGCCACAAGTCCCACGGCCGCGCCACCTGGCCTTCGTTGGTGACGCGTGTGGCGTCGGCCTCGCCGGCCGTCAGGAACTCGACTTCGCCCAGCGGCAGTGCCTGCAACAGCAGCCGCGCGTTGACCTCGGTGTAGACGGCACGAAACACCGCCACGCGCAGCGACTCGGCCACCACGGTGCAGCCATGGCCGCGCATCAGCACCACGCGCGCGGGCCCGAGCGTGCGCGCCAGCGCGGCGCCGAGCTCGCGGCTGCGGATCAGCAGGTCACTCGCCTCGCCGGCGTGGTCGCGAATCTCGAACAGCGCCGGCCCGTCGTGCTGTGCCGCGCCGCCGAGAAAGCCCGCCATGTGGCACACCGGCTTGAGCCGCGCGCCGCGCGCGATGCAAAACGGCAGCACCGCCGGCGAGTGGTTGTGCACCACCGCCATCACGTCGGGCCGCGCCTTGTAGATCTCGCTGTGGATGTAGCGCTCGAGGTACAGGCGCGGCGGGTCCGCCATCAGCGCCTCGCCGCTGTCGACCGCGTACTCGAGGATGTCGCTCGCCTGCACGCGCGCCGGCGCCATGTTGCGCGCCATCAGGAAGCGGCCCGCGTCACGATCGTGGCGCACGCTGACGTGGCCGAACGCGTCGACGATGCCCTGGTGATGCAGGATGTGGTTGGCATCGACCAGCTCCTGCAGCAGGTCGGCGCTGGCGTCGATGCCCGAGCGGGCTGACCATGGGCTCAGGGTAACCGAACTTGCCGCGCCGTCGCAGTCGCGCTTACGCTCGCCGCGGGTGCCATCGAGCGAGGTGCAATGGTGTCGAAGATTCTGCGTGCGGTGCTGCTGGTGCTGGTGGCGTGTGGCGGGTCGGGCGCGGTCCGTGCGCAGGCCGCGGGCGACTGGCCGGCGCGCCCGGTGACGCTGGTGGTGCCGTCGTCGCCCGGCGGCGGCACCGATGTCTACGGCCGCATCCTCGCGCAGGCGTTGACTGAAGCGCTCAAGCAGAGCTTCGTGGTCGAGAACAAGCCGGGCGCCAGCGGCGCCATCGGCGCCACCGCGGTGGCCAAGGCCGAAGGCGACGGCTACACGTTGCTGGTGGCGTCGAACTCGTCGCTCGGCATCAACCCGGTGCTGCTGAAGAACCCGGGCTACGACGTGCAGCGCGACTTCGCGCCGGTGACGCGCGGCGTGATCGCGCCGATGGTGGTGGTGGTGCACCCCGATGCCAAGGTCAAGACGCTGGCCGAACTGCTCGAGCGCGGCAAGCGCGAGCCGGGCCAGCTGTTCTACGGCAGCGCCGGCAACGCCAGCCCGCTGTACATCGGCATGCGCATGATCGAGGCCGCTGCCGGCGCGCAGTTCGGCCATGTGCCGTACAAGGGCGCCGGCGCCGCCTACACCGACCTGCTGGCCGGGCGCCTGCAGTTCATGCTCACCGACCTGGCCAGCGTGCGCCAGCACATCGACGCCGGCAAGCTGCAGGCGCTGGCGGTGACCGACAAGACCCCGCTGTTGCCCAACGTGCCGACGTTGGCCGAGGCCGGCCTGCCCGGCATCACGGCCTTCACCTCGTTCTCGGTGCTGCTGCCGGCCAAGGCGCCGCCGGCGCTGGTGCAGCGGGTGGCGGCGGAGGTGGCGCGCGCGATGAAGAACCCGGCCACCGCCGCCAAGCTGGAGCAGCAGGCGTTGCTGCCGGTGTTCGACACGCCCGAGCAGTTCGCGGCCTCGTTGCGCCAGGAGCAGCAGAACTGGGGCAGCTTCATCCGCCAGCACAACATCACCGCGGAATGACAGCCATCAAGGGCAGGCTGCGCCTGTCGGTGGCGATGGGCGACTACGACCGCACGCGCGCGCTGCTCGACGGCCGCGTGTCGATCGACGGCGTCAATCCGGTGTTCATGACGCTGTCGCCCGAGGAGACGTTCTTTCGCGCGATGCGGCAGCAGGCGTTCGACATCAGCGAGCTGTCGCTGTCGAGCTACCTGGTGCAAGCGTCGCGCGGCGAGTGCCCCTACGTGGCGGTGCCGGTGTTCCTGTCGCGCGCGTTTCGCCACACGTCGATCTGGGTGCGCAAGGATCGCATCCGCACGCCGCAAGACTTGAAGGGCCAACGCGTCGGCGTGCCCGAGTACCAGCTCACCGCCAACGTGTGGGCGCGCGCGATCCTGCAAGACGACCACGGCGTGCGTCCGCGCGACATCACCTGGGTGCGTGGCGGCATCGACACACCGGGCCGGCCGGAGAAGATCGGCCTCACGCTGCCCGCCGACGTGCGCGCTGGAGGATGCGCCCGCGGGGCGCACGATCTCCGACCTGCTCGACGCCGGCGAGATCAACGGCTTCATCGCGCCGCGCCCGCCCGGCGGTGCCGCGGCGCGCAACCCGCAGGTGCGCTGGCTGTTCGACGACCCCACCGCGGCGGCCACCGACTGGTACCGCCGCACCGGCATCTTTCCGATCATGCACGTGGTCGGCGTGCGCCGCGCGCTGGCCGACAAGCACCCGTGGCTGCCGGTGGCGGTGCTGAAGGCGTTCACGCAGGCCAAGGCCGCTGCGCTCGAAGCCTTGGCCGACACCTCGGCCACCAAGGTGACGCTGCCGTTCGTCGAAGAGCAGTTGAAGGCGGCACGCGACACGCTGGGTGACGACTTCTGGTCGTACGGCGTGGCCGGCAACGAGGCGACGCTGCGCGCGTTCGCGCGGCATCACCACGCGCAGGGCCTGTCGGGCCGCGAGCTGTCGGTGGACGAGTTGTTCGACCCGACGACCTACGAAAGCCATCGCATTTGACCGATTCGACGCGGCGTGGCCAGCCTAAGCAACGCGCCCAAACCACAGCACCGACAGAGACGACCCTGCCACGATCAGGATCGCCGCAACCATTGCCAGCAGGCCAGTCAGCTCGGTTTCGCGCGTCCGGATCTGCAGTCGCGAGCCGAGCTTTTGGTAGACGCTGCGCAGCTCCTCGGCGGTGCCGGCGTGGTGGTACTCGCCGCCGGTCATCCGCGCCACTTCGCGCAGCGTCGGTTCGTCCAGTTGCAGATAGATGGCCATGCCCTCGCCCGCAGCGACATGGCCATCGATGGTCCCCAGCCCCACGACGTAGATCCGGATCCCCCGATCGGCGGCCATCTTCGCGGCCTCCAACGTGTCGACCCCGGTGGTTCGGCGGCCATCGCTCAACAGGATGATCGCGGCGGAGTCGTAGGAGCCCGGCGCCACCGGCGTGATCGGCGTCGGTCGCGCCTTCTCCCTTGTCATCCCAGCTGCGCGTCTTGTGCCGCGAGCCGAAGGTCATCTCGCCCAGATCGATGCCGTGATCTGGAAACAGCTCCGCCAGGCACACCACGATGGCGCTGCCAATGGCGGTGCCCATCTGCATCTGGATGGCGTCGATCGCGCCGATGAGGGAGGGGCGATCGATCGTCGCCTGCTGGGCAACCTGGGCGCTGCCGGCGAAGGTGACGATGCCCACTTCGATGTTCTGGGGCAATTCGTGCAGGAACGTTCTTGCCGCTTCCTGCGCGGCCACCATGCGCGTCGGCTTGACGTCCTTCACGCGCATGCTCAGCGACACATCGATCGCGAGCATGATCGTGGAAGTTGACCATGGCAGCGTCACCCGCGCGGTCGGGCGCGCGAGGCTCAACAGCAAGACGGACAGTGCCAACCAGAAGAGCGCCGGAGGAATGTGCCGCCGCCATTGGCGGCCCAAGGCCTGGCGAGCGACGCTCACGCTGCTCACCCGCAGCGCGGGTTTGCCCCGTCGACGCAGCAGCCACAGGTACAGCGCCGGCAGCAAAGGCAGCGCCAGCATCAACCACAGGTTCTGGGGCCAAAGGAAGCTCATCTACGACGGCAGGCGCATCACAGCAGCGCCGTGCCTTGCGCGCGCAACCGGGGCCTCTGCAGGACAACCATTGAACACAGATTCTGGCGGAAGCCGTCGACCATGTCTCGCGCGAGCGACCCACTCCTCAATCTGAGAGTGACAGGCAGCCGGCCAGCGGGCTGCTTCTCGTAGGCGGTGGATTGGCAGCTCCAACCGATGCGTCACCGGCAACGGTCTGGCTGAACAGCTAAGCGCGGCGGTCGCTGACTGTGGGAAACCGACGGCCGTCTTTCTCGATGCCTTTCAGCCTTCAAGTGTTTGGCTCGACACGGCGTTGAGCACAGTGGCTTGGAATAGCTCGAGATGGGCTACTGCGAGTCGCAGCTGTAGTGGGGAGAGCTCGTGCTCCGCCAGCGACCGCTTCTGAGCCGCTCGAACTCGCAGTACGAGAGACCGGAAACTTAGTTTTCAGCGCTTACGCCAGAGAATGCCAATACGAGAGGTGAGAGACGAACACAGTAGCTAGAAAGGAGGGCCAGTTAGGGAGTCCAGTGTGTTATCATCATTTTTGGAGACAGGAGCAAAGGAGGCGATGCGATGGCTCTGTGCTAGATAGATATGAAACCGAAACGTGTGAGCGGCGCTGGGAGAGTGCAGCATGGCTTGGAACATGGTTTCGGTAGGAGTCCTTGTCGTTGTAGCTGTGCCTTACTAGCGAAACGGAGGAAGCCCAGCTGACCGGAGGCGGATCGGGCCCGAGGAGACGGGCACAGGCGACCGTCGCGGCTCCGATGACAGATCGATGCCCTAGGCCAGCATGATACTGCCAGGTGAGCGAGGCCGGTGGTGTTCGAATCGTGCTGCGAAGCGCAGATGCAGCAAGTGACGGCTCTGTGGAGTCACAGAAGTAGAACTGAATGTCGAAAGCAAACTGGAGACAGAAAGAGATCGTGAGATTTGCAGAGCTCGGGACGATTGATCGGATACGCCAATGCGCACATCGACATCCGCCTGATTTTGCATCGGGAAAAGACATGACTGTGCAGGACAGAGTGATGTGGAACACGGCCAAAGAGCTTCAGGTGCAGCGACAGGGCGGAATCGTTGTGGCCGATAGATCCTTGTCTCCTCCTACGCATCGACTTCCCACGAGTCGCGATCGGCTCTGAGCCGAAATTCGACGCATTCTTGGCAGCGGATGTCGCGAGCGTCTGCGTGTTCTTGGCGGATTCCCCACTTTCGATGCGCATGGAGCTTGCGTATCGAAGTCTGAAGCTCGCACCAGCTGTTGAACTCGGCCGATCCTGGCTCTGTTGTGACTTAGCCGAACGCAGGTCTCCCCCCACCACGGCAGCCGGCGATTGGGCGGCGAGGGCTCTCGCTGATGGGCAGGGCGACAGTGTGTCCCAGGGACTGTTGGCGGTCTTGTGGGTGTGAAGCGTTCGAGGCAGAGCGGAGACGGATTTCGGTCAGGACGGCGTCAACAGCAGCTTCCGGAAGATGCTCCAATACGTTGGTGACAATGACAAGATCTGCCTTGTGGGTGGGCCGCTTGTCGTACTGGGGGATGGCTGGGTCGAAGCGGCAGGCCTGCGCCCCGTTTACTTTGGCGAGCCAATCTACTAGCCTCGAATTTGCGCAGCAGTAATGCAGAATTCTCCGCAGGTTGGGGAATCCTTGGATCACATTCTGAATGTTGTGGAAAAGCCGTTGCCGAGCTGGCGCCATAAACTTGGCTCTTTTGCAGGGTACGATATTGTTCAATCAACGCGGCTGACCGAGACTCAGGCATGGCAGCTGGAATAGACCCCAATGTCTGGTCGCCACCGGCCAACAGGAGGGGCGGCTTCCGGTAAAACTGTTCTAGAAGCTGAAGCCACCGGCTTCCGGGAGGCGACGCGCGAGCAGCCGAACAAGGAGCGAGCTCAGGCATCGATTGAGCGCGTCGAGATCGACCGGCTGAGGATTCCAATCGATCGACGCAAAAAGTTCCGGCGTGTGGACGGGCAAGATGCGATTGATCGCCGTGAAGCGGTCGGGGAGATCCTTGCGTGCCAGGATGACCGGAATTCCCATGGCCAGGCAGGGACTCGCGGCGTGTAGCAAAGGCGCGACCACCAACGAAGCCTGCTCACGGTAGCGTTCGATCAAGTCGGCCGCCATTATCTTCGACCGGCGAATGTCGTAGTCGGAGACAGGATAGGACGTCACTCTTTCGCGTTGATGCACAGAGATGGAGCCCTCAATGATCCGAGAGGGTACATGGCTGAGAAGTTGCGACGGCATTTCCCCCGCTCCTTCACCTGCGACGAAGAAGACGGTAGCGGCGCTGGGTTGGCGGCGGCGACGCGGAAGGGTTGTCGAGAGGCATCCGCTTGTGTAGGCATCAATGCCGGCTTGCTGAAATAGCACCTGGGTGGCGTTGTCTCGACAGCGGATCGGCGCGTATTTCCTGAAAAATTGCAAGTGCCGGGAGATCACTTCGGCGCGGGCGGTCTGGAATCCTATGAAAATCGGTTCGACCTGCGAAGGCAGGGGAAAACGATGGAGGTAGAAGCAGCCGTTCATGATGAGCTGCACCGGTTCGCCAGAGTAGGAGGGCGGCGAGTCCCGATTGATCTTCACAATGGCCTCCGGAGGCACTCCTTGGCTTTCCAGAAGCAGTTGAACGGCGCGTGATTGAATGTAATCCCGAGGTTGATGCTGCCAAAAACCGTGTTCGAGGTTTTGTTGGCGAAGCTTTTGGAAGTTTTGATAGCGGAAATCGAGAATTCCGATCTTGCCTGGACGGTTCATGAGCGCGGCCGGTTTCAGTTGAGGAAGTGGCGAGCGGAGCGAATGGGAAGCTTCAGACCACCCTTTTCATTGTGCGTATCGCCGATTGGACAAGCGCTCCGTCGCATGGTGTTGGGCGGCTGCGCACGCGCTCCGGCGCATAGCCTGAACCGAATGCCTCGTGCCGAAATGTTCGCAGCGACGCTTCAACCAGGCGGAGCGCACGCCCGCGAGTTGTCTCTGGAGCTTCTCTCGGATCAGCTTCATCTACTGGTCGTAGCGGCGCAGATCCTGCCACCGCCGTCATACCGGCCGCCCGGGCGCGAGGACGCCGGCTGCGCGCAACACGACCAGCGGGTGGCCTGGCTGTGACGTTCCGCTACGTTGTTCATCCGTTCCTGATTTGCGAAGCTGGGGTTGTCGAGACCTCCACGAGACCAGTCAGGAGACGCCCGCTGGCCTTGTCATCGGCTGTACCAGCCTGACCGCGGAACAGATTCGTCGGCACGCAAGCGGACATTCCTAACAGCGTGACCCGGCTTGCGCGGGCGAGCGTCCACATCACGAAGCGGTGCGGTCACTCGAGCCGCGGCCGTTCGAGACCGGTCAGGCAGATCGCAGTCATTCGAGCGTGAACCCGAGTAGTCCGAGTCGAGTCTGAAGCGGTAGTTCATCTTGCAGTGCGGACGCCCGCTCCTGGCCGGGACTGTGAATACCCCGGGTTGCTGAAAGCTGCCCCTGGCCGGGCGAGGCTCCATCTCGAAGGACAGGTCACCGCGTAGCTTGGACTCACAGTATCGGCCAGGTGCGGCCCTCGGAGCTAAGCGCCCAGTTCATCGATAGCTGACGTTGCCTCGCCGATTGATTGTGCGCGAGCAGCTCACGAATGGCGCTGGCCGCCGAAACTCGAGGTCAGCCTGCAGGGCTCTTGGCGGTTCGGAAGACCGGGCTTATGTGGGCAAACATGCTGCGGGCGTTCCAGGTCGGGAAGGCTCTTACGAGTGATGAAGGGCCGTTGAGTTGGATGCGGCCCTCGCGAGTGGCTTGCGCCCAGGTGAGCTGGCCGGCGTGCCATTTGACAAATGCTTCGGCTTCCGCCGTGATGTAGAGGTCCTCGTCGTGGCCGAGGTACGTCTTGCAGATCTCGGTATCTCCAAGCTCGATGACAAGCCAAAAACGTTCAAGGCCCCGGCGGCCGGTGAAGTCGAAGCGGGTGACGACGCGTCGATCCGGGAGCTGGTCTCTGCGCAGCGCATTGCACATTGACCATAAGGCCACGAATGGGTCGAGGTGCTCGGGGGCGATCTCGAGCCAACGCGCACCCCACTCGCCGAGCGACTGGCAGACCGCGAAGAGGTCGTGGCCCGCGGAGGTGAGCTTGTAGTGGTGCCCGCGCCCGTCTGGCTTGGGTGCCGATTCGACGATGCCGACGAGTTCGAGCTGCTTGAGCCGCTGTGAGAGCATGGTGCGGGAGAGGCCAGGCGCGCCCTCCAGGATCGCGCAGTAGCTTCCGCAGCCAAGGTGCAGGTTGCGGATGATCACCGGGGTCCAGCGCTCGGCGAAGATCTCGGCGCCACGGGCGATGGGACAGTATTGACCGTACGTCCTCACAAGGCCAGTGTTGCGCAACCGCCTTCGGTAGTGAAGTCCAGATTCTTTACTTTACTGCCGCGGTCCGCGGTGGTTCGATGTGGTCGTCGAGACAGGAGGTCACGATGACGACAGCGACGACGACAGCGGACGTCGGCCGCGGGAGCCAAGTGCCAACCGTCGTGGAGTTGGACGGGTTCCGAGGCCGGCTGATCAGTGCCGAGCATGCCGACTACGACATCGCCCGTGCAGTGTGGAACGGTGCCATCGACCGGCGCCCGCGCCTGATCGCCCGATGCATCGGAACTGCCGACGTGGTCGCGGCCGTGCGGTTCGCCCGCAAGCACGATCTGGAAGTCGCCATACGTGGCGGAGGCCACAACGTCGCGGGCACCGCCGTTTGTGACGACGGGGTCGTCATTGACCTTTCGGCGATGCGGGCCGTGCGGGTCGATGCCGTCGGCCGCAGTGCTTGGGTGCAGGGTGGTGCGCTGTGGGGCGACGTCGACCACGAGACGCAGGCGCACGGTCTGGCCACCACCGGCGGAATCGTGAGCCACACCGGAGTCGCCGGGCTCGCCCTCGGTGGTGGCGTCGGCTGGCTGATGCGCAAGCACGGTCTCACGGTCGACAACCTTCTCTCCGCCGACGTCGTGACGGCCGACGGCGAGCTGCTGCGGGCGTCCGAGGACGAGCACCCCGACCTGTTCTGGGCGTTGCGAGGCGGCGGCGGCAACTTCGGTGTGGTCACCTCGTTCGAGTTCCGCCTCCATTGCGTCGGACCCACCGTCCTAGCCGGGCCCATCGTCTGGGACGCGAGCGACGTTGGCCAGGTCCTCCGCTTCTACCGCGACTTCGTCCGCGACGCTCCCGACGAGCTCGGCACGGTCGTGAGATTCGGCACCGCGCCACCGCTACCGGGCATCCCCGAGGATCTGCACTGGCGCCCGGTGTTGATGATCGGTACCTGCTACGCCGGGCCGATCGAGGACGGTGAGCAGGTGCTCCGCGCGCTTCGCGCATTCCGGACTCCACTCCTCGATCTGGTCGGGCCCACGCCGTACGTGGGATTCCAGAGCGCGATCGACTCAACCGTCGTCCACGGTTGGAACTACTACTGGAAGTCCACCCACCTCCCCGAGCTCCGCGACGACCTGATCGACGTGATCGCCGAGCACGCGTTCGCCTGCTCATCGCCACGGTCGTATGTGGCGATGTTCCATCTGAAGGGCGCGGTGAGCCGAGTGGCCGAGGGCTGGACGGCGTTCGGGAACCGGCAGGCGTCGCACGCGATCACCCTTGATGCTGTGTGGCGGTCCGGCGAGGACTTCGGCGAACGGGACACCGCTTGGACGAGGAGGTTCTTCGCCGCCCTCGGCCGCTTCCGCGAAGGCGTGTACGTCAACTTCCTCGGTGGCGACGAAGACCCCGGGCGAGTCCGCGAGGCGTACGGCGACTCCGTCTACGACCGCCTGGTGGACGTGAAGACCACGTACGACGCCGACAACATCTTCCACCACAACCAGAACATCCGCCCGCGGTTGAATGATCGTGTGGGTGGCTTCGATCGCGCGGGCGAGGCTTGATTGATGTGGGATGGTGTTGGGAGGAGCGCGACGTTCCCTTCTTGGACAGTTACCAGGACGCCGGGTCCAATCGGTAGCAGCGCTTGAGTTGCTCGTACAGTTCGGGCCGCTCGGCGGCCAGCGCGTCGGGCTTCTCGAAGAAGAGCTCGGTCGTGACGGCAAAGAACTCGGCCGGGCTGGTGGCAGCGTAAGGCTCGATGAGGCTTGGCTCGGCGCGCGCCAGGCGGCCACGCAGCGCGTCGAACTCCTGGTTCATCACGCGCGCCCAGGCCTGCTGCAACGCGCCGCGCCCCACATAGGGCGCACCATTGGCGGCACCGGTGTCTTGATCGAGTTGGTGCGCAAACTCGTGCATCACGACATTGACACCGTCGTGCGGATCGACGGCTCCGTCGAGCACCGCATCCCAGGCCACGATGACTTGGCCGCGCTGCCAACTCTGGCCGGCTAGCACGTCGCGGGCCTCGTGGACGACGCCGCTCGCGCCCACCTCGCTGCGCGGCACGACGAAGTGGCCCGGATAGACGAGCACCTCGCGCAAGTTGCCAAACGAACCGCCGCGCCCCAGCAGCAAGAACGCGGCCTGCGCGGCGATCGTGACGCGCATCTCGTCGTTCACATCCAGTCCCGCACAGCCGATGAACGGCACATCTGCCAGCAGCACCTGGATGTGCTTCTTCAAGCGCAGCTGCTGCGCGGCGTGCAGTTCACTCGCAAGCGGCACGCGGCGGCGCACGATGTCACGCCAAGCGGCCGGGAACGGTCGACGAGCGATGCGCTGCCGGCGCCACACCCGTGCCAGCGTCGGGGCAGCCAGCGCTGCGCCAGCCATCACTGCGACGACGATGACAACCCCGAGCGCGACCAGAACACTCACGGACATCATGTGAGTAGATCCGCGGCTGATTTCAAGCCACGTCGCTGGACGTTGTCCTACAGCCTCCCGGCACGTTGGATGGCGCAAGCGGGGCGGTACGGGCGCTACAAGTGCTTGCGAGCCCCGTGCTCGTTTCATCGTCGACTTCCCAAGGAGAGGCACATGAAACCATCCGCCCCCCCACCGTCGAACACCGCCGACGAAGACCTTGCCGAGCAGGCCCATCCCGGCTATGGCGTTCCGTCGCAAGACCCGAGGCCTGCGGCACAGTTTCTGCTGAAACCCGAGGAAGCCGAGCGCGAGGCCAAGTCTGTGCTAATGGGTGGCGGCTTCGTGGCGGGTGCGGCCGCGGGCGCCGTCATCGGCACCATGGTGGCCGGCCCGGTGGGTGTGCTGGTAGGTGGCACGCTGGGCGCCGTGGCAGGAGCCCTGGGTGGCGCCGCCGCCGGCAGCATCGTGAACACCCGAGGACAGGCATGACGTAACCACACGATGCCCCTAACCGTCGTGCATGGATCCCTCGGGATGGCGTCGAGGGCTGCGCTTCGCTATTTCGTGCCCAGCCCCATCTGCTTGCCGACGTCGGTGTAGACCTTCACCTTGTCCTTCATGAACGCGTCCATCTGCTCGACGCCGACGTTGACCAGCTCGAAGCCGCTCTTGGCGGCCAGCTCCTTCATCTCGGGGTCGGCGTTCATCGCCGCCCACAGGTCCGACAAGCGCTTGCGCGCCTCGGGCGGCGTGCCCTTGGGCACGCCGATGCCGCGGAAGGCGCCGTCGACCCAGTCGACGCCGAGTTCCTTGAAGGTCGGCACGTCGGGCATCAGCGGGTGGCGCTGGTCCATCGCCACCGCCAGCGCACGCACCTTGCCCTTGTTGTTGATCGCGAACGCGGTGTAGGTCATGCGCCGTCGACGTGGCCGCCGAGCACCGCCATCGTCATGTCGCCGGTGCCCTTGTACGGCACGTAGGTGGTCTTGATGTCGAACGCGGCGTTCATGCGCTCGTGCGCCGCGTGGTTGGCCGAGTTCAGCCCCGAGCCGCCGAGGTTGAGCTTGCCCGGCGCGTCCTTGGCGGCCTTGACGAAGTCGGCCAAGCTCTTGATCGGGCTCTGGTCGGGCACCACCAGCGCGTCGGGCGTGTAGTGGAACCAGAACACCGGCGTCACGTCGTCGGTCTTGTACTGCACGTTGCCTTCCATCGGCTGCAGCACCATGTGCGGCAGGTTGATGCCGACGATGTTGACGCCGTCGGCCGGCAGCGTGTTGGCGCTGCTCCACAGCAGCGCGCCGCCGGCGCCGGCCTTGTACTGGATGATGGTGTCGATCGCCGCGCACTTCTTCTTCAGCACCACCTGCTGGTGGCGCGCCGACAGGTCCGACTCGCCGCCCGGCGGGAACGCCTGCCAGTACATGACGTTCTTGTCGGGGCAGGGTTGGGCGTGCGCGGCCAGCGTGGCAGCCAGCGCGCCCAGCGCAAGAAGCATGCGTTTCATCGAAGAGCCTTTCATCCGAAGGCCCGATGCTGCGGTCAAGCCGCCGCCCGCGCTACAGGGTTGGCCTGGATGCGGGCGATCACGGCAGCGGTCACCTGCTTCGTCGTCGCGTTGCCGCCGAGGTCGCGGGTGTGCAGCTTGGGGTCGGCGGTGACCGCCTCGATCGCCGCCATCAGCGTGCGCGCGGCATCGGCTTCGCCCAGGTGCTCGAGCAGCATCACGCAGGACCAGAAGGTGCCGACCGGGTTGGCCAGGCCTTTGCCCATGATGTCGAACGCCGAGCCGTGGATCGGCTCGAACATGCTCGGGTAGCGCCGCTCGGGGTCGATGTTGCCGGTGGGCGCGATGCCCAGGCTGCCGGCCAGCGCGGCGGCCAGGTCGCTCAGGATGTCGGCGTGCAGGTTGGTCGCCACCACGGTGTCGATGCTGGCCGGCCGGTTGACCATGCGCGCGGTCATCGCGTCGACCAGTTCCTTGTCCCAACGCACGTCGGCGAAGTCGTGTGCCACCTGCGCGGCGATTTCGTCCCACATCACCATCGCGTGGCGCTGCGCATTGCTCTTGGTGACCACGGTGAGCTGCTTGCGCGGCCGCGAGCGCGCGAGCTCGAAGGCGAAGCGGATGATGCGTTCGACGCCGGCTGCGCGTCATGATCGAGACATCGGTGGCCACCTCGATCGGGTGGCCCTGGTGCGCGCGGCCGCCGACGCCGGCGTATTCGCCCTCCGTGTTTTCGCGCACGATCACCCAGTCGAGGTCTTTCGGCGCGCAGCGCTTCAGCGGCGCGTCGATGCCGGGCAGGATGCGCGTCGGCCGCACGTTGGCGTACTGGTCGAAGCCCTGGCAGATCTTCAGGCGCAGGCCCCACAGCGTGACGTGGTCGGGGATCTTCGGGATCGCCGGCCGAGCCGAACAGGATGGCGTCCTTGCTGCGCAAGGCATCGAGGCCGTCGGCCGGCATCATCTCGCCGTGCTCGCGGTACCAGTCGCCGCCCCAGCCGAAGTCTTGAAATCGAACGCGGAAGCGTCCGCTGGTTTCGGCCAGCGCTTGCAGCACCTCGGCACCGGCGGGGACCACCTCCTTGCCGATGCCGTCGCCCGGGATGGTGGCGATCGCGTAGCTCTTCATGCACGGGGCTCCTGGTGAGGGCAGCACTTTAGCGCCGCAGGGTCGAGAACCGGCAAGAACGCTGAACGCGCCGCGTCCTCCGGTTTCAGTAACTGTCAAGCGCCGTCGTTGGTCGGCGGCGACAGCCACCGTTGACGATCGGCAGCATGGGCTGTGATGCTGTCGATCTCGATCGCACCCTGCCTGCCGTGGCGCTCTGGCTCACGGCAAGCGGGTGCGATCTTCGTTTTGGCAACGTCAGGAGATCGCCATGGCCATCGATGAGTTGGAGGCGCGGGTGCGCAGTCGCATGCCGCTGGATGCCCGCGTGGGAACGCGGGTGCGCGCGGTGCAGGCGCTGAACGGACACGAGATCGAGGTGATCTACCGCATCGACCGCAAGGGCCAGCGCGTCATCAACTACTTCTGCGATGGTGCGCGCATGTCACGCGTGATCCTGTTGATGCTGCTCTGTCCCGAAGCAGCCTGCCCGCAAGCCAAGGCGGTGCGGCTGCGCTGGGGTCAGTTCATCGGCAAGCCGCAGCGGCGGGCGCCCGAGCGCGTGATGCCGCTGCGCCCGGCGCCGCTGATGGTGGAAGTTCCGGTCGACGGCGCCGGGCACCATTGTGTGGCTCGCCCGGCTTCGTTCGAGTGCCTGACACGGTGCCCGATGGGCGCCCACGCGCCCGCGCTGCTGCACAAGACGGGTTGGGACTTGTTCGAAGACGGCACCTGGGTGGCCGGCGGCCTGTGGATCGACAAGCGGGAAGGCACCTGTCGGCCCCGCTTCGAGTCTCCTGCCGACGCGCGGCAGTGGCTCGCGATGAATCAGGCAAGCACCTCGGCGCTGCTCAACCGCTACCGCTGAGCGACAACGGCAAGCTGGCCGTGGTGCGAGCCATGCGCTGGACCGCAAGCCCTTCGGGCGATGCACCGGATTGCGGACGACCCCAACTGGGACCGTCGGCAATGCCCGTGTCCATGCGATGGCGACCTTCGTAAGTGGACGCAGGCGCGGCGTTGCGCCCGTGCCAGTCACACGAGGAGGATGTGATGGGACCGCTCCCATCGGCCCCAGCGGGGCGTTCAACGGACCCATTGATCCGGGCCCCACCGATCCATGGCAGGCGCAAGAGCCGGCCAGCGAGCCGATGATCGAAGTCGGCACACCGACCGACCTGCATCCGGCGCACGATCCGTTCACCTCGCTCATCGCGCAGGCCGATCAGCACCCCGACCTGAAGCAGCTCATCGGCCCCCAGCACAACGGTGCGCCCGCCCTCTTCACGGGCACCCTCGTCGTGATGGCGCCGGGCCCGTTCGTGCAGCGCAACGTCATGCCCGACAAGATCGGCGGCTCGCAGCCCCCGGTGCTCGAACCCGGCAAGCACAGCGGGCCGATCGTCACCGACTTGCAGGGCAAGCTCAACATGTGGCGCGAGCGCCAGTGGAACGACCTGCAAGGCCGCCCCGGCTGGCTCACCAGCGGGCTCGACTTGAAGGGCAAGTTCGACCGCCAGACGGTGCAGGCGCTCAAGGAGTTCCAAGCGAGCGCCGGCCTGCCGGCCACCGGCGTTGCCGACGCCGCGACGCAGAACCTGCTCAAGATCGAGAGCGACCCGCACTGCTGGCGTGCCACCACGCAGACGCAGCGGGCCGAGGTCCGCAAGCTGATCGGCTCGATCGACGCGGTGCACGCCGACGCGGTGGTGAAGCTGCTCGATTCCAACGCGTTCCGCAGCCATCACACCGATCAGACCCGAGCCGTCGCCGCGCTGGTGGCGTCGCGCGGCGACCCGACTTTCGCCGCATCGCTCGAAAGGCTGCTCGACCACATGTCCTTCCAATCCATGGTGGAGGACGACAAGAGCGCACTGTTGCGTTTCCTCGCGGGGCACCCCGACGCGCGGACCGCTGACGCGCTGCTCAAGGAGTTGACGAGCGCGACCGCCGCCAACCCGCTGATGCGCCAGGCGCTCCAGGAGTGGAGCCGCTTCACAGCCGGCCTGAAGCCCGCCGAGGTGTTCGGCAGGAACGCCGGCCAGCCACCGCTGACACCGAACGGCCCGATACCGCGTGCCGACTGGGCCCGGCCCGAGGTCATTGTCGGCAGGCTGACGCAGGTGTCGGTGGACCAAAGCGGCCCCAATGCCTGGGTGCGCTGCGGGCCGTCGAGCCTGCTCGCCGGCGCGCTGCTGCGCGGCAAGGACGCGGCGGCGCAGTTGCTGGACAAGGTGGCCGACAACCGCCGCGGCCAGCTGACGGACGTCGAGCGTCGCGTGCTGCACGGCATCGCGGGCAACCTGCGCTCCGGCGGCGCCACCTTCAACGAGCTGTCGCTCGCGCAGGACCTGCTGTATCGCGCCGGCAGCACACGCGCGTCGGTGGGCGACTGGCGCAGTCAGTTCGCAACCGTGCCGCACCTGGCGCCGGACAAGGCGGCGCGCCTGGACGAGCTGCTGCGCAACCCGAAGGCACCCACACCGGCGCAACTGCGCGAGATGTCGCAGCTGATCTCCACGTCGATGGGACGCAAGGTCACGGCCGAAGTCGTCGACGAACCGCTGCTCGGCGGCCCGGGCATCATGCTCAACTTCGAGGCGCGCACGGGTGCGGGGCGCGACGGCATGTTCGACGGCGGGCTCGACGACACCGAGCTGCAGCGGCTCATCGTGGCCGGCGGCATGAGCGGGCAGGCAGTGGCCTACAGGCACTCGAATGGCAGCGGCATCCAAGGTGTGTTCGGCCGGCTGGGGCCCGGCGAGTCGGCGATCGTGCACATCGCCCTGGTCGACCGCGTTCCCAATGGCCCAGTGACGGCGGCGAACCACTTCATCAGCGTCGGCGTGATGGCGGACGGTCGACCCTACATCTACAACCCCGCGCCGCAGCCCGGTGACGCCACGCTGGTGATCGGCCGCGCCGGCGAGCCGCAGGATGCCGCCTTCGGCAGCGAGGTGCAGAAGTACTCGAAGCGGGCCGAAGGGATGGGCAACCAGGTGAGGGTGAATGCGCTGAAGGCATCACCGTAGGGCTTCATCGTCGATGGCCTTTTGCACCGCGCGGTAGAACGCCTCGCGCGCTTCGGTGGCGACGCGGTCGGTCGCTCCCGCGCCCCAGTTGGCGTTGGAGGCAATCACGATCTTGCGCTTCGGGTCGATGAAGATGCCTTGGCCGAAGATGCCGCGGGCGGCGAAGGTGCCGTCGCTGTACGTCCACCACTGGTAGCCATAACCGCGCCCAGGCGTGCCGATGGCGGTGCGCTCGGTCGTGGCGTCGGCCAGCCAGCCTTGCGGCACGATGCTTTGCCCGCCGACGCGCGCCCCGCCCAGGATGAAGAGCCCGAAACGGGCGAGGTCCCGGGTGGCGGCCTGGATGCAGCAGCCGCTGATCTCGTTGCCGGTGCGGCTCAAGATCCAGGTGGCCTGCTGCTCCATGCCGGCCGGCAGCCAGATCTTTTCGGACAGGTAGGTCGACAGCGGCTTTTTGATGGCCTGGCTGAGCAGCACGCCGACCAGATTGGTCTCGCCGGTGCTGTAGTGCCAGCGCGTTCCCGGCGGCACCTCGCGTGGCAGGCGTCGCAGGTAGCTCACCAGCGCATCGACGCCTTCTTCGGGCTGGTGGTTGTTGAACTGCGCGACGTCGGATTTCGGGTCGGCGTAGTCCTCGTTCCAGCGCACCCCCGAGGTCATGGTCAGCAGCTGACGGATGCTGACGTCGTCGTAGGCCGAGCCTTTCATCTGCGCGATGTAGTCGCTGACCTTGTCATCCATGCTCTTGATGTGGCCGTCGCGGATGGCGGCGCCCACCAGGGTCGACGTGATCGACTTGGCCACCGAGAAGCTGGTCCAGCGCCCGCTGCCCTCGAAGCCCAGGCCATAACGCTCCAGGCGCAGCTTGCCGTCGTGCACCACCAGCAGCGCCGCGCTGCGCTGGCCCGCCATGTAGGCGTCGACGTCCAGGGCCGGCTTCAACGGCGGCCCCGGCGGCAGCGGCATCGGGGTGCTGCCGGCCGGCACGACCCGCGCCTTGGCCAGCACCGGCAGCCGATCGAGCGCACGAAACGCCGCGTCACGCTGCGCCTGACTCCAGAACAGCACGTCGCGGTCGGTCGGCAGCGTCGCCAGCAGACCGCGCGTCTCCTTGTCGAGGCTGAACCAGCCGGCGAACCCGGCCACTGCAACGGCGGCCAACAATCCGAGCGTGATCTTCCCGGCCTTCATCGCAGCATCGTCCCCACGCCACTCAGCGCTGACTGCGCACCGGCGGGCCGGCCACGATGGTCACCTGGCGCTCGATCCCATCGGCGCCGCGCACCACCAGCCTCAGCTTCTCGCCGGGCGGCACCTGGACCATCGCCGCCACCGTGCGCGCGTTGGCCCCCGGCAGCGGCTTGCCCTGCGCCTTCAGGATCAGGTCATCGACCTTCAAACCGCCCGCTTCGGCGGGTGAACCGGGCTCGATCTCCTGCACCCGCACCGACTTCAAGATCGGTGTCGTGTAGCTGCCGTCGACCTCGACGTACACCGTGAAGCCGACGCGCCCGCGCCTGGCATCTGCCATCGACAGTGGTTGCGCAAACAGCAGCAGCGCCACGCACGCTGCGGTCCACACGCGCCGCACCACACCCTCACGCATACGGCCTCCGATCGAACGCGAAGCTTATCCGCACTGCCACGGGCACCGGTGTCGAGGGGGGCAGGCGGGCCCGTCGGTGTCACACTCGCGCATGACGCAACCGCTCCTGCAAGCCGCCGATCTGCGCGGCGCCGCCCGCCTGACCACCGACGCGGTGGCCGGCCTGACCGGCCTGGTGGAGGCGATGCACGCGCGCATCGCCAGCCTGCCTCACCTGGCCGGCGCCGGCGCGCCGGCACCCGACGAGCGCACGCGCGGCCTCACGGGCCTGGTCTACGAGACGGTGCGCGGCGTCACGCGCGTGGTGGGCGGCAGCGCCGAGGCGTTGCTCGGCTGGCTGGGCCCGGCGTTGGCGACATCCGACCCGCGCCAGCCGCCCCACGCGGAGCGCGAAGCGGTCGTCGCCGCGCTCAACGGTGTGCTGGGTGACCACCTGGCCGCCACCGACAACCCGCTGGCCGTCACGATGGCGTTTCGGCAGGCCGGCCGGGCGTTGCCGCTCGAACGCTTTGCGATGCGTTCGCGCCTGCCCGATGCGACGGCGCGACCCCTCTTGCTGCTGCACGGCCTTTGCATGAACGACCTGCAGTGGCAGCGTGCGGGCCACGATCATGGCGACGCGCTGGCGCGCGAGCTGGGCTACACGCCGATCTACCTGCACTACAACAGCGGCCTCAGTGTCTCGACCAACGGCCGCATCCTGGCGCAGCTGATGGAACGGCTGTTCGACGCCTGGCCGGTGCCGATCGAACGCCTGGTGATGCTGGGCCACAGCATGGGCGGCCTGGTGGCGCGCAGCGCGCTGCACCACGCCACGCTGATCCAGCGCGGCGGCCTGCGCTGGCCGACACGCGTCGACGACCTCGTGTGCCTGGGCACGCCGCACCAGGGCGCGCCGCTCGAGCGCGCGGGGCATGGCGTGGACCTGCTGCTCAGCGCCGCGCCGTATGCGGCGCCGCTGGCGCGTCTGGGCAAGCTGCGCAGCGCGGGCATCAACGACCTGCGGTGGGGCAACATCGTCAGCGCCCCCGCCGGCGACGCCGGCGCGCAGCAGAGCCTGCAGGTTGGCTTGCCGGCAACCACGCGCTGCTACGCGATCGCCGCGAGCCTGGGCCCGGCCGCGGGCGGACTCAAGGCGCAACTGCTGGGTGATGGCCTGGTCCCGGTGGCCAGCGCGCTGGGCCGGCACGACGAGCCCGATCGGCGCCTGGCCTTTGCCGCTGACCGCCAGGCGGTGGTGCACGAGACGAACCACCTCGACTTGCTGGCGAGCGCGCAGGTGTTCGGCCTGCTGCGGCAGTGGCTGGCTTTGACCACAACTCAAACCGTGGGTCCAGCGTAATCGGTGCGGCTCGCCATGGCCGCGGGCGCAGGCCGCACCGGCCACAGGCCCAGCGACAGCGCCGTGCCCGCCAGCACCACCGCGGCGCCGGCCAGGGTCTGCCAAATGATCGCCTCACCGAGGTACAGCGCCCCAGCGCCCAGCGCTACCACCGGATTGAGAAAGGTCACCGACATCGCGCGCACGGTGCCGATGCGCCGCAGTAGGCGGTAGTACAGCAGGAAGCCAAGGCCCGAACTGGCCACCCCCAGAAAGGCCACCTCGATCCAGGCCCGCAGCGGCGGCTGCGTTGCCGGCCAGGTGGCCGTCGCCAGCGGGGCGAGCGCAAGGCCGGCCACCGCAAAGCCGCCGACAGTCAGCGCCAGGTTGTCCATGCCGCCGAGCCGGCGGCGCGTGAAATTGGCTCCCACCGCCCACAGGGCCGACGTCAGCAGCACCGCGCCCACCGCCAGCAGGCCGTGCGTGGATTTGAATGACACGCTGCCCGCGGTGAGCAGGGCCACGCCGCCGAAACCGATCACCAGTCCGGCACTGCGCCAGCGGCCGAGCCGCTCGTGGAAGACGAAGTGGGCTAGCAGCGCAGCGAACAGCGGTGCCGTGGCATTGAGAACCGCCAACAATCCGGCGGTGAGGTGCTGCGCCGCAAAGCCCAGCAACAGGAAAGGCAGCGCCGTGAACGGCACCGCCTGCACCACCAGCGCCACCGGGTGCGCGCCCAACTGCCCCAAGCCGCCGCGCCAGATCAGCAACGGCAACAGCACGGCCACCGCGATGGCCATGCGCAAGGCGATCAGCGGTGCCGGTCCGAACGCCGGCACTGCCGCGCGCATGAACAGATAGGCCGCGCCCCACAACACGCTGAGCAAGAGCAATTCCCCGACATCGCGTGTCTGCATGGAGCGCAGCTTATAGGGGCTCGGCGCCGCGGGGGCGCCGGCGTCACCGCGGACCCGGTGGTCAGCCGCCGGCTAGCGGCGCACTTCAGCCGCCAGCGCGCGTGTCAGTTCGCCAGCGGGCAACTCGCTGCAGCCGCTCACGTTCTGCCCTGCCCACAGCGGTGAATAGTCACCACTGCCTTTGGCTTCGGCGGCTGCACGCAGCGGCATCACTGCGTCCACCGCCAATGGAAACGCCGGCGCGGCATCGGACATGGGGCCCACTTCACGCACGAAACGATTGACGATGCTGCGCGCCGGCCGGCCTGTAAACACGTTGGTGAGCGCCGTGTGGCGCGCAGCCTCGCTCTTGAGCGCGGTACGGTGCACGGTGCTGGTCGATGCCTCTGGACACAGCAAGTAGGCGGTACCCACCTGCACACCGGCAGCGCCTAGCGCCAGCGCCGCGGCAACGCACTTGGCGTCGGCAATGCCGCCCGCGGCAATGACCGGTATGCGCACGTTGCGCACCACTTGCGGCAACAACGCAAACGTGCCGAGTTGCTCGGTCAGGTCCATCGTGAGGAAGTGACCGCGGTGGCCGCCCGCTTCGAGCCCTTGCGCGATGATCGCATCCACGCCCTGTCGTTCGAGCCAGCAGGCTTCAGCCACGGTGGTAGCCGACGACATCACCTTGGCACCCAGGCTGCGCAGCCGCTGCAGCAGTTCGGCTGCGGGCACGCCGTAGTGAAAGCTGACGACCGGCGGCTTGAATTCGGCCAGCAGTTGCAGCGTCGCCTCATCGAACGGCGCGCGCGCCACGCCACCGCCTGAGGCGGGTGGTTGCACGGCCATCGCTGCGTAGTGTGGCGCCAGCGCAAGCTGCCAGCGGGCATCGGCATCGGCGCTGGGCACCGGAGGCGTGTGGCAGAAGAAGTTGACATTGAAAGGCCTGCTGGTCTGGGCGCGGATCTTCGCCAGTTCCTGCCGCACCGCATCTGGCGTCAACATGGCGCACGGCAGCGAACCCAAACCGCCCGCATTCGACACCGCGATGGTCAACGCGCTGCCCTGCACGCCGGCCATCGGTGCCTGCACGATCGGTAGCTCGATGCCAAAGAGCTGCTGCGCCGTCATGTTCGTATTCTCCGCCTGGCGCAGCAGGATGTCGTCGTTCAAAAACAAGCCGGTGGTCCGCTCACGTCGGGGTTCTTGCCGTAGACGCGGCAGCAGCCTTGCTGCGCCGGCGCCGGCCACTGATTGTCCGACTCCGTCGATTCGACCACGGCGCCCCAGGCCGGCCGGCCCAGCGGCGGCGGATCGACGACGGCGATGGTGCAGACGTCCCAATCCTGGCTGCGGTTCGGCAGGCTCACCGCACCGGGGAACACCGTCGCACCGGCGCCGACCGCGAGGCCCGGCACGCTGGCCGGCGGCAGCGTCGTCAGGCTGACCGGGGAGCCGTTGTTCAGAGGGTCGGTGATCGTTGCGATCAGCTGCACGTCGAACGCGCCGGCGTTGAGCCGGCCGATGTTGGCGAGCTGCGCCGAAAGGTTGGCGCTCGTGCCGACGATCGTCGTGTCGACATCCGTCACCACCAGGTTGGGCAGCAGGATGCGCCCGCCCTGGGCCGGGTCGAGCGTGATCTGTCCGTCATAGCGCCCCCCCGTCAGGTCGCTCAGCTTGCAGTTGCTGACGCGCAGGCCCCACGGCGTGCGGCTGAACTCGCACGCGGCCTGTGCGGCTTGCAGGGGCAGCCATCCCGCCACGGCGGCGAGCAGCGCGGCGATCGTTGATTTCGCTTTCATCGCATCTCCTTCATTGGTTGCAGGTTCAGGGGTGAGGGGTATCGGTGGATGCAAAGATAGTCATCGCGAACGCACAGCGCCTCACATGAACATCTGAGGGATCGACAACCTAGGGGGACAGCCGCACGCATCGCGCAAGGGGTCCTTGTTCGCAGCAGTGCAGGGAATTCACGTGCACCACAGACCCGCCGGTTAGGCGAGTGCGCTTGCAGCACGGCGGGACGCCCTGGCGATGGGATGACGCGCGGCGACGTGCAGCCAATCATTCAACGAAACAGCGGGTGTAGGATCGGCGCGATTTCCCTGGGGACGATCTCGATCCGCTGTCCTCGGCCGAGCGCGCGCTCCACGGGCTGCTGAACCGGGCACGTAGGGCACTGGCCAGGTGATGCTCGAGCTGAAGACCGCCTGGCGCGACGGCACGGCCCAGCGAGAAACCCGCAAGCTGGAAACCTTTCCGCCATTGATCGACCCGATAGCCCGGGGCCAAGATGCACAAGACGCCGGCAGATACCACTCCACAAACCGCGCCCCGCGCCAGCCAGCGCGATCTGGGGCATCACGCTTATGGCCGCGACGAACTGCTGGCCTGCGGCCGCGGCGAGCTCTTCGGCCCGGGCAATGCCCGCCTGCCACTGCCCAACATGCTGATGATCGACCGCATCGTCCACATCGACGACACCGGCGGCGCCCATGGCAAGGGCTTGCTCGAGGCCGAGTTCGATATCCGGCCCGACCTGTGGTTCTTTGGCTGCCACTTCGAGGGCGATCCGGTGATGCCGGGTTGCCTGGGTCTGGATGCGCTGTGGCAACTGGTGGGCTTCTGGCTGGGCTGGCGCGGCAACCCGGGGCGCGGACGTGCGCTCGGCGTGGGCGAGGTCAAGTTCTCCGGCCAGGTCTTGCCGACGGTCGGAAAGGTCAGCTACCGTCTCGACATGAAGCGCGTCATCGAGCGCAAGCTGGTGTTGGGCATTGCCGATGGCCATCTGTTCGCCGACGGCCGCGAAATCTACGTCGCCACCGACCTCAAGGTAGGTTTGTTCACGTCCACGGAGAACTTTTGATGCGTCGAGTCGTCGTCACCGGTCACGGCATCGTCTCGTGCCTTGGCAACAACATCGCGGACGTGACGCACAGCCTGCGCGAAGGGCGTTCGGGCCTGCGCTTCAACCCGGTTTATGCCGAGCGCGGCCTGCGCTGCCAGGTCAGCGGCCGTCCCGAGCTGGCGCTGGAGGCGGTGGTGGACCGCCGCACCCTGCGTTTCATGGGCGACGCAGCGGCTTACGCGTATTTGTCGATGCAGCAGGCCATCGAGCAGTCCGGCCTGGCGCCGGCGCAGGTTTCGCATCCGCGCACCGGGCTGGTCGCCGGCTCCGGTGGCGCCTCCAGTGCCAACCAGGTGCTGGCGGCCGACACCCTGCGCAGCAAGGGCATCAAGCGGGTCGGCCCTTTCATGGTCACGCGCACCATGGGCAGCACGGTTTCGGCCTGCCTGGCCACGCCCTTCGGCATCAAGGGTGTCAACTACTCCATCACCTCGGCCTGCGCGACCAGCGCGCACTGCATCGGGCACGCCGCGCAACTCATCGCCTGGGGCCAGCAGGACGTGGTCTTCGCCGGCGGCGGCGAAGAGGAGAGCTGGGAGTTGTCGCTGCTGTTCGACGCGATGGGCGCCATGTCCACCGCCTACAACGACCGGCCCGCGCAGGCCTCGCGCGCCTTCGACGCGGCGCGCGACGGCTTCGTCATCGCCGGCGGCGGCGGCATGCTGGTGCTGGAAGCGCTGGATCATGCGCGCGCGCGCGGCGCACCCATCCTCGCCGAGCTGGTGGGCTTCGGCGCCACCTCGGACGGTCACGACATGGTGGCGCCATCCGGCGAGGGCGCTGTGCGCTGCATGCAGCAGGCCCTGTCCACCGTGCGCACGCCGGTGGACTACATCAACGCCCACGGCACCTCCACGCCGGTGGGCGACCTGGCCGAACTGGGCGCGGTGCGCGAGGTGTTCGGCGCGCGCGTGCCCCACATCAGCTCCACCAAATCGTTGTCCGGGCACTCGCTGGGCGCGGCCGGCGTGCAGGAAGCGATCTACTCGTTGCTCATGCTGCAGAGCGGTTTCGCTGCGGCCTCGGCCCACATCGAGACCCTGGATCCGGCCGCCGTGGAGCTGCCCATCCTGCGCCAACGGCTCGATCAGCCGCTGAACACGGTGATGTCCAACAGCTTCGGCTTTGGTGGCACCAACGCCACGCTGGTGTTCTCGCGCTTCGTCGACTGACGCATCAGTTACCCTGCTGCCGGGCCGCGCGCGGCGCGCAGCAGTTGGCCGATCAAGCCGTCCTTCTCCTGCCACTGCTGCTCGACCCAGGCCTGGATGCGCTGGCGGGAGGCCTTTTCGCCCAGGAGATCGCTGCCCAGCAGCTCCGGCTCGATCTCGCGCCGCTGCACGCGCACGATCACGGCGTCGATGCGGCCGCACAGCAGGTCCCAGAAACGCGGCGCGCCCGTTGGATAGACGATGGTCACGTCGAGCAGGGCCTCGAACTGCTCGCCCATCGTTGCCAGTGCGATGCCAAGGCCGCCGATCTTGGGCCTGAGCAGATGGCGATAGGGGCTCGCCTGTTGCGTCTGCTTGGCTGGCGTGAACCGGGTGCCCTCGACGAAGTTGATGACCGAGGTGGGAATGCGCTTGAACTTCTCGCACGCCCTGCGCGTCGCCTCCAGGTCACCGCGCCGCGCGCCGTGGCCGCCGCCGCGCTGCATGAACGGAAAGTCGAGCGCCCACCAAGCCAGGCCGATCACCGGCACCCAGATCAGCTCACGTTTCAGAAAGAACTTCAGGAACGGGATGCGGCCGTGAAAGACGCGCTGCAGCACCAGGATGTCGACCCAGCTCTGGTGGTTGCTCGACACCAGGTACCAGCCGCGAGCGTGCAGGCCATCGACGCCCTGCACGTCCCAGCGCGCGGCCGGATTCACGGCGCCGATCCAGGCGTTGTTGATCGTCACCCAGGCCGAGGCCAGCGCATTGAGCGCCCGGTCGGCCGCACGGCGCACGGTGCTCGCCGGCACCAGCAGCTTCAGCAGCGCGGGCGGCACCAGACTGATGGTGACCAGCAGCGTGTTCAGCCCGAGCGCGAGCGCGGTCAGGGCACCGCGCAGGGCGGCCGGCAAACGTGCGAGCATCAGTGGCGAGTGGTTGATTGGAAGTGCAAGAGGGTGGCTGCCAGGGCGAGCTGCCGCTGGCGATGCGCCGGCCTGTGGCCGCGGTTGCTCTCACTGTATCCGCCAGATCACGCTTCGAGCATGCTCATCGCCTGCACCAGGCTGCGCCGCATGCGCGACAGCGCGTTGGCCAGCATGCCGATTTCATCGCGACTGCCGGTGGCGAAATCGGGTGCATTGATGGCGCCGAGGCTGATTTGATCGGCCAGCGCGGAGATCTTGGTGATCGGACGGATGAACATCCACCACAGCAGCAGATTCAGCGTCACCGCGACGGCGAGCAGCACGCCCAGCAACGAGCCCATGAAGACGCGGAACGTCACCTCGGCGCGCGCCAGCGCGAACGTCTCCGGGATCTGAATGATCTGCGCCCCGATGATCTCGCCCACCTTCCAGCCGAAGCCGGCGGCGGAGCCGTACTTGGCGATCATCGTCGGCGGCGCGAGATCGGCGGTGTCGTGGCAGCGCAGGCAGGCCTGGTTGGCGGTCAACGGCTTGGCGACATACAGCATGCGTCCGTTGGGCGTGTCGCGTTCGCCGAACAACGGCGGCTTGACCGCGCCGTTGCGGAACGAATTGACGATGTCGCTCTCCCAGTCGACCGCCCGGTTGGCCGGGTTGGTGGGGTTCAACGTCGCCTCGCGATAGAGGAACTGTTTGTAGTCCGGGTTCGCTTCGCGCAGGCTCTTCAGCAATTCGATCGCCGAGTACGCCGACACCATCTCGGGCCGGAATTCGTACTTGATCTGGGTCTCCAGCAGCGGCGCGATGTGCTTGCTGGTGTAGGCGCGCACCGCCAGCGCGCTCTCGATCAGCAGTTTCGCGTTCTCGTAGATCTCGTCGCGGGCGTTGCGTTGCAGCAGGTCGCGCGACACATAAGTGGTGGCGGCGATGCCGAGCGCGAACACGATGATCAGCACGAGATTGAACTTCAGCAGCAGCTTCATGACCGGCTCCTTGTCGACTGGCTGCCCCAGGGGTTTCTGTCAGGCCGCCTGCCGGTAAGAACGCATTGCCGACGCTCAAACTGACATGGCCGATGCGGCGTTGCAGAATGCGGCCAGTTGGTACGGTGCATCGGCATGAGGACTCTGCAAGGCCTGACCGGCGCATGAACGAGCGCCTCACCGTGCTGCTGTCGCGTTTGACCGAGGGCGACCGGACCGCTCGCGATGCGCTGTTCGTGGCAGCCTATCGAGAGCTGCGGCGCCTGGCCCATTCGCGCCTGTACGACGCCGGCCGTCACACCGTGTTAGACACCACCGCGCTGGTGCACGAGTCGTACATGCGCCTCGTGCACAGCGGCGAGTTGACCTTCGAGGACCGGCGAGCGTTCTTCGGCTACGCTTCGCAGGTGATGCGATCGGTGATCGTCGACACCGCGCGCGCGCGATCGGCCGAGCGGCGCGGCGGCGACCTGCAGAAGGTGACGCTGTCCACCGATCTGGCGCGCGACCTTCCGCAAGACGAAGAGGGCATCGTCCGCGTGCACGAGGCGTTGCAGGAGCTGGAGCAGGCCGACGCGCGCGCGGCCCGCATGGTGGAGATGCGCTACTTCGGCGGCTACAGCGACAAGGAGATCGCCGAGGCCCTGGACGTCACCGAGCGCACCGTGCAGCGCGACTGGGAGAAGGCCAAGATGCTGCTGCGCGTGATCCTGAGCTCCGGATCCGTCATGAGGCTGTCGACCGAGCAGCTGGCGCGAATGAGTCGGTTGCTCGACGAGGTCGTCGACGCCGATGCGGCAGCGCGCGAGCAGTGGCTGCAGTCGCTTGCCGGCGAGCACCACGATCTGGCGCCGGCGCTGCGGCGTGCGCTGTTGCCGCAGCCGGGCCAGGCAGGCGACGACGGCGCGATGGCCGCGTTGCCCAAGTTCGCTGTCGTCGGCGATGCGCGGGCCGCCAGCGGCCTGCAGGAAGGCGAGCTGCTGGGCCCCTATCGGCTGATGCGGCTGCTGGGCGCCGGCGGCATGGCCGAGGTGTGGCTGGCGCAGCGCGCCGACGGTGCGTTCAAGCGCGAGGTGGCGCTCAAGACCCCGTCGCATCTGTTGTGGCGCCCGGATCTGGCCGAACGTTTTGCGGTCGAGCGCGACATCGTGGCCGCACTCGAGCACCCCCACATTGCGCGCTTGTACGACGCCGGGGTGAGTGCCGGCGGCAGGCCGTACCTCGCGTTCGAGCACGTGGCAGGCAACAGCCTGCTGCAGTGGGCCAACCAACGCCGGTTGGGCGTGCGCGAGCGCATCGAGCTGTTCCTGCAGGTGCTAGAGGCCGTGCAGTACGCGCATGACAAGGGCGTCCTGCACCGCGACATCAAGCCCGCCAACGTGCTGGTCACCGATGCCGGGCAGGTGAAACTGCTCGACTTCGGCGTCGCCCGCTTGATGGAGCGCACCGCGCAAGCCGACCTCACCCGGGTGTATGGACGCGCGCTCACCCCCGGCTACGCGAGCCCGGAGCAGCTCAAAGGCGAAAGCATCGCTGCCGCCAGCGACGTCTACTCGCTGGGGGTGATGCTCTATGAACTGCTGGCGGGGCGCTTGCCCCACGAGGCGGCCGAGCGGACGCTCGAGCCCGCCCACGCGGCGGTGCCGCCCAGCGCGCGCGTCGATGCGAATGCGGCCGATGCGCGCGGCGGCGGCACGGCCCGCATCGTGCGTCTCGTCAAAGGGGACCTCGATGCGATCACTCTCAAGGCGCTCGCGCCGGCGCCCGCGGATCGCTACGCGAGCGCGCAGGCGCTCGCGCGCGACCTGCGCCGAACCCTGGCCGGCGAGCCGGTGCAGGCGGTGCCGGATTCGCTGCGCTACCGATTGGGCAAGTTCCTGATCCGAAACCGCTCGGGCGTGTCCCAGGCGGCGGCCATCACCGCCGTGCTCGTGGGCATGGGCTATGTCGCGCTGCGTTACGGGCCGCCCAGCGCCCGCGGCCCGACGCCGCAGGTGGCCGCAGCGTCGCCCAAGCCGGCCGTGCCGGTGCAAGACAAGTCGATCGCCGTGCTGCCCTTTGCCGACATGAGCGAGAAGCGCGACCAAGAGCATTTTTCGGACGGCTTGTCCGAGCAGTTGATCGAGCGCCTGGCGCACAGCTCGAGCCTGCGGGTGATCGCCCGCACGTCGGCCTTCGCGTTCAAGGGCAAGAACGAAGACATCCGCTCGATCGCCAGCCAGCTCGGGGTGGCCTACGTGCTGCAGGGCAGCGTGCGCAAGAGCGGCGAGGTGTTGCGCATCAGCGCTCAGCTGGTTCGTGCGGCCGACGGCGACCACCTGTGGTCGCAAACCTACGATCGCGACCTGGCCGACATCTTCAAGGTCCAGGATGAGATCGCCGTCGCCGTCGCCCGCTCGCTCGAGGCCGTGCTGCTGGGTCGCCCGGCGCAGCGGACGCTCAAGGCGCCCCACATCGAGGCCTACAACCTCGTGCTGCAGGGCGACGTCTATAGCAACGGCCCGTTCGAGCGCGACGCCGAACGCGCCGAAGTGTCGTTCAAGAAAGCGGCGGCGCTCGATCCCGCCTATGCGCTGCCTTGGGTGAAGCTCGCCCAGCTGTATATGCGGCAGGCCTACCTGTCGTGGATACCGAAGAACGAAGGCAACGCGCGGGCGCGCCAGGCGATCGAGACCGCGCTGCGCATCGACCCCGACTCGATGGCGGCGCATGCCGCGCGGTTTCGCTATGCAGTGCGGGTCGACTTTCAGTGGGCCGACGCGCGCGCCGAGCTCGATCGCATGCGCACCATCGACCCAAGAGATGCACTGCTGTTGCCGGAGTGCGAGGCGAGCTTCGCCAGCGTCACCGGCAATCTCGAAGAGGCCATCAAGATCCAGCGGCAGATCGTCGTGCGCGACCCGTTGAACGCGGCGGCCATCGGAACCCTGGCGTCTTATCTGCTGCACGGCGATCGCCTCGAGGAATCGCTCGCGCTGTTGCAACGCGAGTTGCGGATGAACCCGCATGCCATCGGCAGCCGCGGCCTGATCGGCGTGGCGCTGGCGCTGCTCGGCAAGGGCGAGCAGGCGTTGCACGAGATCGCGACCGAGCGCCATGCCGGCTACCGGCTGTGGGCGCTGTCGATCGCGCACTGGACGCTGGGGCAGCCCGGCGAATCCGACGCCGCGCTGGCGGAACTGAAGAAATTCCCCGCCAGCAACGCCTACTACGTCGGGCAGCTGTACGCGATGCGAGGCAAGAAGAACCTGGCGTTCGAGTGGTTGAACAAGGGCTGCGCCGAGCGCCAGAGCGGCTGCGAAACGCTCAAGATCGATCGTTTCCTGCGCACGCTGCGCGACGACCCTCGCTACCGGGCGCTGCTCGCCCGGCTGAAGCTCGATGGCGAGCGGCCGCTGTCCACCCAGTGAGTCACGGCTTGTCGGGCACGATGTCGTCGATGCGCACCAGCGACGCCAGGTAACGCGGGCTGCGTTCGATGTAGCTGTTGGCCGCGCCCCGCAGCATCTGCAGATCCTTGTCGGTCAGCTCGCGCACCAGCTTGGCCGGCGCGCCGAGGATCACCGAACGCGCCGGAAACTGCTTGCCCTCGGTGACGAGCGCGCCGGCGCCCACCAGCGACTCGGGCCCGATCACCGCGCCGTTGAGCACGATGGCCTGGATGCCGATCAGCGTGCCGTCGCCGACGGTGCAGCCGTGCAGCATCGCCTGGTGGCCGATCGATACACGCGCGCCGATCTTCAGCGGGAACCCCGGGTCGACGTGCAGCACCGCCCCATCCTGCACGTTGCTGCCCTCGCCGATCACGATGTCGTCGTTGTCGCCGCGCACCACGGCGCCGAACCACACGCTGGCACGCGGACCCAGTGACACGCGGCCGAGCACGGTCGCGGTTTCGGCCACGTAGGCGTCGGGTGCGACCTGCGGCGTGTGAGTTTCGAAGCGGTAGATCGCCATTCGCTTGGCCCCGGCGTGCTTTGTGAGGGGCCGCCATTGTGCCGCTGTGGCTCGAGCCCGGTGCAGCGGGGCCCTGTAGCATCACCCGCCGAGGGCCCGCTGGGGCCGTAATGGGAGCCGCTCGATGAATCTGCGCCAACGTTTCGGTCGCGCGCTGCGCCTGGGTGTGGTCGGCGGCGGCCCGGCGTCGTGGATCGGCCAGATGCATCGCGGTGCCGCCGAGATGGACGGCTGGTTCCGGGTCAGCGCCGGTGTGTTTTCGAGCGACCCCGCAAAGTCGCGCGCCGCGGGGGTGGGCTTCGGGCTCGATGCCGCACGCAGCTACGGCACCGTGGCCGAGATGTTGCACGCCGAGCGGCAGCGCGCCCGACGGCATCGACGCCGTGGCCATCATGACGCCCAACGACACCCACTACGACTACGCCGCCGCGGCGCTCGACGCGGGGCTGGACGTCATCTGCGACAAGCCCGTGACGCACACCCTCGCGCAGGCACGCGACCTGGCCGAGCGCGTGCAGGCCAAGCGGCGGCTGTTCGCGATCGCGCATGCCTACAGCGCCTACCCGATGACGCGCCACGCGCGCCACCTGGTGGGCAGCGGTGCCATCGGCGCGCTGCGCCTGGTGCAGGTGGAGTACATCCAGTTCTCGCTGGCCACGCCGGTGGAGCGCGCGCCGCTGACCGATCGCCTGCGCTGGATCCTCGATCCCGCGCGCAGCGGCCAGGCGCTGGTGATGAGTGCGATCGGCTGCCACACGCAGCACCTGGCGAGCTTCGTCACCGGCCAACGTGTGGCGCGTGTGGCGGCCGACGCCGGCGCGCTGGTGCCGGGGCGCCAGGTGATCGACCACGTGTCGGCGCTGCTCGAGTTCGACGGCGGTGCACGCGGCACCTTCACCGTCACCCAGGCCGCCGCCGGCGGCGAAAACGACATCCGGCTGCGCGTCTACGGCGAGCGCGGCCTGATCGACTGGTCGCACCGCGAGCCGAGCTACCTGAAGCTGGCGCTGCACGGCGAGCCGGTGCGCACCATCGGCCGCGGCGATGCCTATCTGCCGCCCGAGGTCATCGCCGCCGGCCGCACGCCGCGCGGCCACCCCGAGGGCCTGCGCGAGGCGTTTGCCAACATCTATGCCGAGATCGCGCAGGAGCGCATCGCTCGTGAACTCGGCGAGAGCGACTTCGAGCCGGCTCCTTATCCGCGCATCGAGGACGGCGTGCACACGATGGCGTTCATCGAGGCCTGCCTGGCGTCGCACTCGCGCGGCGGCTGGGTCGACGTGCACCGGTAACCGCTGCGCGGCGCCAGAATCATCCATGTCCCACGCTCCCGCGCCGTTGCGGCGCGCGCTGACATGGTCCGACTGGTGGCCCTCGGTGCGCACGGGCCTCGGCGTGCTGGTGTTGTTCGTCCTCGCGGTGGCGCTGGTGCGCGCCTACACGGTGCCGATCCAGGCGGTACTGGGTGCGCATGCGCCGCTGGGCCTCGTGGTGTTCGTCGCCACCTCGGTGGTGGCGGTGCTGCTGCCGATGTTGACCAATCTGCCGCTGCTGCCGCTGGCGGTGCTGGCCTGGGGGCCGTGGTGGACAGCGGGGCTGCTGCTGTCGGGTTGGGCGCTGGGGGCGGCGTTGTCGTTCTGGCTCGGCCGTCATGCCCGCGACACGATCCTGCGGCGCTTCCCGTCGGTGCAGCGGCATGCCGACATCGACCGCCTGATCCATCCGCGCTACCGCATGACCTCGCTGGTGCTGCTGCGCATGACGTTTCCGGTCGACGTGCTGTCGTACGCGCTGGGGCTCTTCAGCCGCAGCACCACGCTGGCCGAGAACGTCGCGTCCACGCTGCTCGGCGCGGCGCCGTTCGCACTGCTGTTCGCGTGGGTTCCAGCGCTCCCGCTCGGCGGCCAGGTGGTCGTGTTCGTCGCGTCGGCAGCGCTGTTCGCGGCCTACGCCGTGTGGGTGCTGCGCCGCGCGGATCCGACGCGTGATGGCCGGGGGCCCGCAGCCGCGCCGGGCGAGTCACAATCTGCCATGGCACAGGCACGCGACGCAGACACGGCGGCAATGCCAGGAGACACACGATGAGACTGACTGCGCAACAGGTCGAGCAGTTCGACCGCGAGGGCTACCTGTTTTTTCCGGGCCACTTCACGGCGCAGGAAACGAAGGTGCTGACCGACGAAGTGCCGGCCCTGTATGCGCGCCGCGAGGTCTACAACGTGCGCGAGAAGGGCAAGGACGCGGTGCGCACCAACTTTGCCGCGCACCTGTACAGCCGGCCGTTCGCCACGCTGGCGCGACACCCGCGCATGGTGGTGCCGGTGATGGAGCTGTTCGACGAGCCGGTCTACATGCACCAGTTCAAGATCAACGGCAAGGCGGCGTTCGACGGCGACGTGTGGCAGTGGCACCAGGACTACGGCACCTGGCTCAACGACGACGGCATGCCCACCGAGCGCGCGATGAACGTCGCGATCTTCCTGGACGACGTCAATCCCTTCAACGGCCCGCTGATGTTCATCCCGGGCAGCCACAAGAAGGGCGTGGTCGAATGCCAGGCACGACACCACGACGACGAGCTACCCGCTGTGGACCCTCGACCACGAACTGGTCGCGCAACTGGTCGAGCGCGCCGGCGGCAAGCACGGGGGCATCGTGAGCCCCACCGGCCCGGCGGGCTCGATGATCCTGTTCCACAGTTGCCTGGTGCACGCCTCGGGCAGCAACCTGTCGCCGTGGCACCGCGTCAGCGTCTACCTGAGCCTGTGCGCGGTCAGCAACCACATCCGCCGCTTCAAGCGCCCGGAGTACATCGCGCACCGCGACTTCACGCCGATCTCGCTGCTGCCCGACGACTGCTTGTTGAAGTCCTACCCGGTCGAGCTGCCGTGGCAGGGCGGCGTGCCGGCGAGCGCGCTGCAGACCACGAGCGTGGCGTTCGACGAAACCAAGCAAGCTGCCTAGGCGTCGCCCAGCGCAACCGGGCGGCGGCGCGAAGGGGCCACCGGCGTCGGGCCGGCGTGGAACGACGCCAGCGTCGGCGCGCGCAGCATCAGGGTCGGCTCGACGCGTTCGTGTGCGCGCGGCTGGGCGCGCGAGGCCTGCCACAGCCGCCACGCATTCAGCGGCAGCAGCAGCGCGTGCAGCACCAACACCGGCGGCAGCCCGGCGACCAGCGCGTAGGCGATGAACATCACGTTGCTGGCGATGGCGATCGCGCGCAGGGCGGTCATCGACTGCGCCAGAAAAGTGATCAGCACCAGGCCGGCGGCCGCGTAGCCGAGCAGGTCGTGCGAGGCGATGTCCGCAGGCATGATGCTTTTGCGTTGCGCCGTCCGTCGCAGCGGTTCAAGCGCCGTGCACCCGGGATTTCCAGCCCGCCATCACGGCCGCGCAATACTGGCGGCCCGGCGGGTGCCGGGCGGACAAGGTGAGGGCATGAAGATCTGTGTGGTCGGCGCCGGTGCGATCGGCGGCTTCATCGGCACGCGGCTGGCGCTCGGCGGCGCGCACCAGGTCAGCGCGCTGGCGCGCGGCGCGACGTTGGCGGCCCTGCGCGAGCACGGCTGGCGCCTGCGCCAGGGGGGCACGCTGCTCGGCGCGCCGGCGCACGCGCAACAGCACGCGGCACAACTCGGCGCGCAAGACCTTGTGGTGCTCGCCGTCAAGGGCCAGTCGCTGCCCGAGGTGGCGCCGACGATCGCGCCGCTGCTGGCCGCGCACACGCTGGTGCTGCCGGCGATGAACGGCGTGCCGTGGTGGTTCGGCCGCGGCGTGGGCGCGCTCGAGGGCCGGCCGCTGGCCAGCGTCGACCCGGGCGGCGTGGTCAGCGCCGCGCTGCCCGTTCGAGCAGGTGATCGGCTGCGTCGTGCATGCCAGCACGTCGACCTCGGAGCCCGGGCTGGTCGAACACAAGATGGGCCAGGGCCTGATCGTCGGCGAGCCGGCGGGCGGCGAATCGGCGCGTGTGCGTGCGCTGGCCGACACGCTGCGCGCAGCCGGCTTCGACGTCACCGTGTCGGCCGATGTGCGGCGCGACATCTGGTACAAGTTGTGGGGCAACATGACGATCAACCCGGTGTCGGCGATCACCGGCGCGCCCACCGACCGCGTGCTCGACGATCCGCTGGTGCTGGCGTTCGTCTCGGCGGCCATGCGCGAGGCGGCGCAGGTGGGTGCGGCCATCGGCTGCGCGATCGATCAGCAGCCCGAAGACCGCCACGCGATCACGCGCAAGCTCGGCAGCTTCAAGCCCTCGATGCTGCAAGACGTGGAGGCCGGCCGCACGCTCGAGCTCGACGCCATCGTCGGCGTGGTGCGCGAGATCGCGCAGCGCGTCGGCGTGGCCACACCGAACATCGATGCGCTGCTCGGCATCTCGCGCCTGTTCGCGCGCACCCGCGGGCTCATCCTGCGGCGACGCCTGACCGCACGGCACACTCGGCGCGTCGCGTCCGGTCGCCGCGCCGCACGCAGCGCGGTCTCAGGCTTTGCCGGTCGCCCACCACACGCGCAGCGCGACATCGGGCCGCAGCAGCGTGCCGGGGCCGGAAATCAGGCGCGCCACGCCCAGGAAAGCGCTGGCGACGTGGCGATCGTGGTGGCCGGCGCGCAGCACCCGTTGCACCCAGCGGTGACGCGCGCGCTGCAGCCAGCTGCCGTGCGGGCCGCCGGGCGCGAGCTGGCGGTCGTTGCCCACCGTGATCGCCCACGGCGTGTCGATCACCTTCGCCGCGGCGCGGAAGTAGCGCGCTTGCAGCGTCGAGCGATCGGCGCGCGTCAGGCAGTCGCGCAGCGCCAGCGCCTGCAGCGCCGCCACGCTCATGCCCTGGCCGTAGACCGGGCTGAAGCTGGCCAGCGCATCGCCGATCGCCAGCCAGCCGGGCGGCCGTGGCGCCGCACGCTCGTGGCGCACGCGCTGGTTGGCGGCGAAGGCAAAGGTGCGGATCGCGTCATCGGTTCGGCGCGCGCGAGCAGCTCGCCCACTTCCGGTGCCGGCAGGCTGCGCGCGAAGGCGATGAAACCGGCGTCGTCGGCCGGCGGTTGATCGCCGAAGTAGCCGGCGAGCGTGACGAGCCAGCCGCCGTCCTCGTGCGCCAGCACGGCGCACGCGCGCGGCTGGCGCGCCGACGGGGCGACGCTGAACAACAAGCGGCCGTCGAGGTCGCCGTGCGGTTCGGCGAACCAGGCGCGACGCGTAGCGCATGCCGACCTCGACCCGTTCCAGCGACGGCGCCGCGAAGCCGCTGCTCGCCAGCCAGGCGGTGCTGCGCGAGCCGCGCCCGCTGGCGTCGACCACCAGCTCGGCCGCGATCTCGCGGCTGCCGCCGCTGTCCAGCGGTGCCGCATGCAGGCCCACGACGCGCCCGTTGCAAAGACACGGCGCGTCGGCCTGCCAGCCGTCGAGCAGGCGCAGGTTCGGTCGCGCCAGCACGAGGCGCCGCAACTGGGCCTCGATCAGCGGCCGGCTCGCGAACAGGCTGCCGTCGCGCGCCGGTGCGTGCAGATAGCCGCCCGCGGTGTAGTAGCTGCCGGCGCCGACCAACGCGCCCCGCTCGAGCAGCGATCGTGTCCAGCCCGGGCACAACGATTCGATCGCGCGCTGCCCGCTGGCGAGCATGGCGTGCGCGTGATGCGCCTGCGGCACGCCCTTGCGCGGCCCGCTCGGGTGCTCGCCGATGCGGTCGCGCTCGATCAGCACCACCTCGCGCGCGTGATCGGCCAGCACCCGCGCGGCCAGCAGGCCGGCGATGCTGCCGCCGACGACGGCCACGGTACCGAAAGTGTGCGTTGCCATCGCCGTCACTGCGGCGCGACGCCGAGTTCCCGGATCAGCGGCGGAATCAGGGCGAGGTCGGCGCGCAGCGTCGCCGCCGCCTCGGCGCCGCTCAACGCGCGCTCGATCTCGAAGCCGGCCAGATGCAGCGCCTGGCGCACTGCCGGGTCGTCGAGCGTGTCGAGCAGCTCGCGCTCCAGGCGCGCCGCCACCGGCGCCGGCGTGGCGGCCGGCGCCATGAAGGCTGCCCATTGGCGCACCCGGAACACCGGCTGCGGAAAGCCGAGCTCGCGCAGCGTCGGCACCTCGGCAAACACGCTGCTGCGCCGCTCGCCCGACACCGCCAGCGCCTGCAGGCGCCCGCCGCCACGTGCGGCGCAGCCGCCGGCGGCACCGCGAAGCCGGCACTCAACTGGCCGCCGATCAGGTCTTGCAGCATCGGCGCCAGCCCGCGATACGGCGCGTGCACCGCGTCGAGCTGCAGTTGCCGCACCAGCAGCGCTTCGGCCAGCAGGTGCGCGTGGCTGCCTTCGCCCCACGAGCCGTAGCCGATGCGCCGCGGCCTGGCGGCCCAGCGCTGGAACTCGGCCAGCGTGCGCACGCCCAGCGTGGCCGGCACCACCAGCACCAGCGGCACCGGGCCGATCAACGCCAGCGGCTTGAAGTCGCGCTGCGGGTCGTACGGCAACGCACGAAAGATGCGGTGTTGTTGACCAGCACGTCGGCCGGCGCCAGCAGCAGCGTGTGGCCGTCGGGCTCGGCACGTCGCGCCGCGTCGGCGCCGAGGCTGCCGGCCGCACCGGGGCGATGGTCGATCAGCAGCGCTTGGCCGCTGCGCTGCGTCCAGCGCGGGCCGACGGCGCGCAGCACCAGGTCGGCCGGGCTGCCGGCCGCGAACGGCACGATCACGCGCAGCGGCGGCGTGTCAGCGTGGGCCGTGTGCGCCAGCAGCGGCCACGCGACAGCGGCCGTAGAGCGCGCCGAGAAAACTGCGGCGTGACAGGTGGAATCGATGAGTCCGATGCATGGCGTGGCTCCGTGTGAAAGGTCGGAGCCAGCGTAGGAGCGCCGCGCGCCGCGCTCCAGCGCAAACGCTGCTGAATCGCTGATGAAAGATTGCTGGCGGGAGGCTCAGCGCGGCTTCAACGCCGCCGCGATGCGCTCGATGCCTTGCTGCAGCCGGTAGCGATAGGTGGCGAACGGCACGCCGAGTTCGGCCGCCACTTGCTCCTGCTTGTGCATCGGCTCGAGGTAGGTGTGCCAGATCGCGTCACTGAACTTGCGATCACGTGGGTGCGCCCCGAGCTGCTCCACCGCGTCGCGCAAGCGCGCTCGCAGCGCGAGGGCGTCGAGCGCCCCGCCATCCGAGGACAACGCCCGCGCCAGAGCGCCGCGGCGCAACGCCTCGGCATCGTGGAAGTCGCGCAGCGCTTGCCGCACTGCGTCGACGAACGTTGCCGGCACGTCTGCGTGCCGCTCGTCCGCAGCCATCGTCGCCTCGGTGGCAAACGGCATCGGTCGCCGCTCGCCGACGATCCACGCCGCCGCAGGCTCGGCACGCCAGTCGTGCACGAAGGCGCCGAAGCGGCGACCGTCGAGCTCGAAGTCGGCCGGCGGAGCGCGCACGAAGTGCACGCCCTCGAAGTGCGGCTGCCAGAACGCCGGGTCGGCCATGTAGACGGCACTCCACGCCGCCTCGGGGTGCGTGACGAGGTGGGTCACCACGTGCATCGCAGTCAGGTTGATCGCCGCGCTCACCCGTTGGTAGTGCTGCGTGTGCATCCATTGCCGCAGCAGCACCAGCTCGTCGCTGCCTTGTAGTGCGCGGTGCCGCTCGATGAAGCGCAGCGCCGCCGCCACCGCCGGGTCGGCGCGATCGTGTGCCGACGCGCTGGCGCCCACGCGCAGCATCAACACAAAGCCGTCGCAGCCACCCTCGGCGTTCCAGAACAGCTGGAACCCGGCGCGCTGGTGCTGCCACCAGTGCTCGAACCAACGCAGCGCCTGCGTGCCTTCGTGGCGCTCGACCATCTCGCCGATCAGCGAGCGATCCTCTTCGCGCGCCGGCTCGACGCGGTGCACGTCGAGCGCCGACCAGTCGAAGAACTTCTCCTTGTGCGGCTGATGGCGCAGCACGTACAGCACCTCGGCCTGGTGGTGCACACGCGAGCGGCCGCTGCTGTGCGCGATGCGATCGTAGAAGTGGCGGCACGCCGCGCCGCGCAGCGCGTCGGCGCGCGCCGGGTCGCGCCACATCGTGTCGGCCACGAGCACCTCGCGCACCAGCTCGTGCGGCCGCAGCCCGCGCTCGCTCGATTGCATGAAGCCGAGCGAGCGCAACCAGTCGAACAGCGGCCGCGCGTCGTCGCACGGCAGCGCGGCGGTCAGCACCTCCTGGTTGGTGTCGCGCACGAAGGCGGCCACGCGCAGCGCATCGAGGTGCCGTGCATCGGGCACGTCCTGCGCCAGGCGCTGCACCAGCGTCTGCACGACCGAGCCGCCCGGCGCCGTGGCGAGCAGCGGCGCCTCGGATTGGCGCAGCACGTCGGCCAGCAGGCTCAGCGCCAGCGGATGGCCACGACCCCAGGCCAACGCCTGCGGCAACCGATCGGGCGCCACGCCCCGCGCGGCGAGCAGCGCCCGGCTGTCGCCATCGTCGAGGCCGGCCAGTGGCCTGACTTGCAGCAGCGTAGACCACTGCGCGTCGTGGCACCAGCGCTCGTCGGGCGGCCGCCGGCCCGCGCACACCGCGAACCAGTGCTGCGGCAAGGTCGGCAGAAACTGCTCGCGCAGCCACGGCTGCAGCCGCTCGAGGTGCTCGCAGCCGTCGATCAGCAGCACACCGGGGTCGTCGCTGTCGCGAGGCCGCTCCAGGCCGAGCGCGTCGAGAAAGCCGCTCGCGCCGCGTTCGATCGACGAGCCGTCGACACTCACCACGCGTCGCCCCGACGCCAGCGCGCGGTCACGCAGTGCCGCGAGCAACGCACTCTTGCCGACACCGCCCGGGCCGTGGAACCAGAGCACCGCGAACGGCGGCAACGCGGCACTCAGAGCCGCGTCGAACAGCTGCAGTTCGGCTGCGCGGCCGACGAAGCAGCGTTGAGCCGTCTGCGCCAGGCGGGCCGACAACAAGGGCGCGCTGGTGGTCATCGCGGCGATCGTAGTGCGCGCGGCGAACCGCGCCAACCGACCGCCGCGGTGCCTATGGCCTCAGCGTGGCCGCGCGAACAGCGCGTCCCACTGCGCCAGCGCCGGCTTGGGCATGTAGTTGCTGTCGACGAAGCCGAGCGTGGCGAACAGCGGCAGGTTGGGCGGCACCGGCGGCGGAAACGCCGCCAGGTCGATGTCGGCGAACACCAGCTGGATCAGGCCGCGCGCGGCCACGCCGTCGAGCAGCGCGGCGTGGCGTGTCACGTAGCGCGCCTGCAGCGCCGGCGACGACGACAGCGGCGCCGCACCGGCGCTGGCCCAGCCGCCTTCGACCACCATCACCGGCAGCGCGACAGTGCCCTGCTGCAGCCGCGTGTAGTAGTCGCTCGGGATGTCCTCCGGCGTGGCATGGCCGAAGTACGGGTACGACGACAGCCCGAGCATCTGCGCGAATCCAAAGTCCGCGCGGTCGGTGGCGATGCCGACGTACGGGCCGTTGCCGCCGAGCCGGCCCCACGCGGTTTCGACCTGCACGCTGAACATCAGCGTGCCGGCGTACGCAGCGGCGCGCAAATCGGCCGCCGCGGCGTTGGCGGCTTGCCGCACCGAGGGGTAGAGCGTCGGTGCGGCCACGCGGATCAAGTTGGTCTCCGCAGCCAGGCCGAGGAACTCTGGCCGCAACAGGCTTGCCGCGGCGACCACGTAACTGCGGTACGCCTGCTGCACCGCCGGCTCGGCGATGCTGCGGCCGAGTGCGCGCAGCTGCGGCGCCTCCTGCGCCCGGTCGAGGCCGTCGGTGAGGTCGGCCATGAACATCAGCTGGTGGCCCTTGCTGCGGTAGTAGTTGACCAGGCCCACCTTGTCGCGCTGCAGGATCGTTTCGGCACTGGTGCCGGCGAGCAGCTCGGTCCACGGCAGTTCTTCGTGGATCGCCGCGAGGTCGGCGCGCGAGCTCCACAGGTCGATGGTGCGGATCGCGTCGGTCATGTTGTTGCGCGGCGGCAGGCCCGAAAAGCCCATGCGCCAGGTGCGCGCGGCTGCGGGCGGTGGTGCCGGCGGCGGGTCGCCGCCGCATGCCGTCAGCGGCAGCGCGGCCAGCGCGCCCAGGCCGTGCAGCAGCCGGCGCCGATGGATCAACGGCGTGCGGGACATACCGCTAGCGTTCGCAGCGCAGTTCCAGGCCGGGCAGCGGCGGGTCGAACTGCGCCTGCCACACCTGCCCGGGCTCGATCGGGTAGGCATCGGTCCAGGTGCCGGTGGTCACCACGTCGCCGGCTTGCAGGCTCGGTGCGCCGGGGCACTGCTGCATCTCGAGCACGAAGTGATGCAGCGCGTGCAGCGGGCCGTCGAGCACGTTGGCACCGCGGCCCTGGTCGATCAACGTATCGCTCTTGCGCAGCGCGCACGGTGGCGGCCGCCAGTCGTTCATCGAGCGCCAGCGCGCTGGCGGCGAGCTCGCGCACTGGCGTGCGCGGGCCCACCAGCAAGCGAGCGTGCAGCGAGCCGTCGGCCACGGCCTCGGCGGCGCTGAACTTCCAGTTCGCATGGTGCGACTGCACGATCTCGAAGCCGGGCGCCAGCCAGTCGACGCACTCGAACAACTGGGCCAGCGAGGGCTTGGCCGGCGGTGTGGCCGCGATGCCGAACACGATCTCGGGTTCGAGCCGCGGTTGGCACAGCGCGCCCACCGCCAACGACCCGTGGCCGTCGCAGGTGTGCAGCGTGGTGTGCCACACGCTGCCCCAGATCGGCGCGAACACGCCATAGCGTTGCCAGATCGTGCGGTTGGTGAAGCCGATCTTGTAGCCCACCGGCCGCTCGCCACGGGCGATACGCAGGGCGCGCACGGCCAGCGCCGTTTGGTACGCCGCCGCCACGTCGGCCCAGGCTGGGTCCGCGTCGCGCGCAGGCCAGAGGGTGGCGCGGTCCAGGTGCTGCAGGATGTCGTGCGGGCTCATCGGTCGATTCGCTCCAATTGGACCGGGTATCGTAGATGCACCGCCAACCTGCGAAGCGAGCCTTCCATGATCCACGTCGTCGCCGTCATCACCGCCAAGCCCGGCCAACGCAGCACCGTGCTCGAACACTTCAACGCCAACGTGCCCGCCGTGCGCGCCGAGGCCGGCTGCATCGAATATGGCGCTGCAGTCGACACCGAGGGAGCGCCGAAGATCCAAACACCGTACGGCCCCGACACTTTCGTCGTCATCGAGAAGTGGGAATCGATCGACGCGCTGATGGCGCATGGCGCCGCGCCGCACATGGCGGCCTACGCGGCGAAAACGCGCGAGCACCTGGCCAGCCGCGTGATCCACATCCTGTCGCCGGCGTGAGGCGGCCGGCGCTGCACGATCAGCGCTTGCCGCGCCGCTTGCGCACCGCGCCGGCCAGCTCCCCGAGCAGCGCCTTCGACTCGTCCCAGCCGATGCAGGCGTCGGTGATGCTCTGGCCGTAGCGCAGCGTGCGGCGGTCGGTGGTGCCGGGCTTGAAGCTCTGCGCGCCGGCCACGAGGTGGCTTTCGATCATCACGCCGAAGACCTGCCGGCTGCCCGAGGCGATCTGCGCGCGCGACGTCGCGCACCACCTCGGGCTGCTTGTCGTGGCTCTTGCCGCTGTTGCCGTGCGAGCAGTCGACCATCACGCTCGGCTGGCGGCCGGCGTCTTCGAGCGCTTCGCAGGCCTGGGCGACGCTGGCGGCGTCGTAGTTGGGCCGTGCGCCGCCGCGCAGGATCACGTGGCCGTCGGGGTTGCCGGCGGTGTGCACCATCGCGATCTGGCCGCTCTTGTGCACGCCGAGGAAGCTGTGCGGCTGGCTGGCGGCGATGACGGCGTCGATCGCCACCCGCACGTTGCCCTCGGTGCTGTTCTTGAAGCCGATCGCCGCCGAGAAGCCCGAGGCCAGCTCGCGATGCACCTGGCTCTCGGTGGTGCGCGCGCCGATAGCGCCCCAGGAGAGCAGATCGGCCATGTACTGCGGGCTCGAGGTGTCGAGCAGCTCGCTGCCGGCCGGCACACCCATCGCGTTGATGTCGATCAGCAGCGACCGTGCGATGCGCAGCCCCTCGTTGATGCGAAAGCTGCCGTCGAGGTGCGGGTCGTTGATCAGGCCCTTCCAGCCCACCGTGGTGCGCGGCTTCTCGAAGTACACGCGCATCACGATCACCAGCGCGTCGTCGAGCAGCGCGCGCTGCTCGTGCAGGTGCTGCGCGTACTCGAGCGCCGACTTCGGCTCGTGCACCGAGCACGGCCCGATCACCACCAGCAGCCGGTCGTCGATGCCGTGCACGATGCGGCGCACCTGGTCGCGGCTCGACGCCACGAAGCCTTCGATCGGCCCGCCGGCCACCGGGAAAAAGCGGATCAGCTGTTCCGGCGGCGGCAGCGGCTCGACCGCGACGACTCGTTCGTCGTCGACCTTGCTGGTCTTTTCGGTGGGGTCGGTGGCGCGCATGCGGGGCGGCGGGTGGCTCGGCCGCGGCATTGTCGGGTGTCCGAGCGGGCCCAAGGGTGACTCTTGCGGGCGGACTGCTCCTACATATAATCTACCGACCGTCCGGTCGATAATACTTTGCGATGGATCAAGCCACCTCACCGCCGCAGCGCACCCCGCAACAACTGGCCGAATACGT